>NZ_LT960611.1:2400000-3788452 GCF_900233005.1 Vibrio tapetis subsp. tapetis | reverse complement strand
TGTCTAAAGAAAAATTTGAACGTACGAAACCGCACGTAAACGTTGGTACTATCGGCCACGTTGACCACGGTAAAACAACTCTAACTGCTGCTATCTGTACTACTTTGTCAAAAGTATACGGCGGTGAAGCGAAAGACTTCGCATCTATCGATAACGCTCCAGAAGAGCGCGAGCGTGGTATCACAATCGCTACTTCTCACGTTGAGTACGATACACCTGAACGTCACTACGCACACGTAGATTGCCCAGGACACGCCGATTACGTTAAAAACATGATCACTGGTGCTGCGCAAATGGACGGCGGTATCCTAGTTGTTGCTGCGACAGATGGCCCTATGCCACAAACTCGTGAGCACATCCTACTTGGTCGTCAAGTTGGTATCCCTTACATCATCGTATTCATGAACAAATGTGACATGGTTGATGATGAAGAGCTTCTAGAGCTAGTTGAGATGGAAGTTCGTGAACTTCTTTCTGAGTACGAATACCCAGGTGATGACCTTCCGGTAATCCAAGGTTCTGCTCTTGGCGCTCTAAACGGCGAAAAGCAGTGGGAAGACAAGATCGTTGAGCTTGCAGAAGCACTAGATTCTTACATTCCTCTTCCAGAGCGTGCTGTAGATCTACCGTTCCTACTTCCTATTGAAGATGTATTCTCAATCCAAGGTCGTGGTACTGTTGTTACTGGTCGTATCGAGCGCGGTATCCTACGTGTAGGTGACGAAGTAGAAATCGTTGGTATCAAAGAGACAACTCTTACTACTTGTACTGGTGTTGAAATGTTCCGTAAGCTGCTTGACGAAGGTCGTGCTGGTGAGAACGTTGGTGCACTTCTACGTGGTACTAAGCGTGATGACGTTGAACGTGGCCAAGTACTTGCTGCTAAAGGTTCTATCAACCCACACACTAAGTTTGAGTCTGAAGTATACGTACTTTCTAAAGACGAAGGCGGCCGTCATACTCCGTTCTTCAAAGGCTACCGTCCACAGTTCTACTTCCGTACTACGGACGTAACTGGTGACATCACGCTTCCTGAAGGCGTTGAAATGGTAATGCCTGGTGACAACGTTCAAATGACGGTTGAGCTAATCGCTCCAATCGCTATGGACGAAGGTCTACGCTTCGCAATCCGTGAAGGTGGCCGTACTGTAGGTGCTGGTGTTGTTGCTAAAATCTTCGCTTAATCGCGATTGATTTTGCACTCTCTTCGTTAGAAGAGCACGCATCTTAAAAAAGGAGAGCTTAGGCTCTCCTTTTTGTTTGCCCAGCGAAGCTGGCAAACCCATTAGGCTGAAAGAAGCCTAAATCACCCTGATTGAGGGGAAGATAATCCGAATCGCAAGGGCGTTGCTGGCCAACGGCAGGGTTTGAAGGAAGCGATAGGAAGTTAACAGTACACAACGAAAGTGAACCTGATTCGGCAATTTAGGTGGGTAAGCGTGCAAAATAGCGTGAAGCCCGATACTCAATCAGACCTAGATTGTGCTTGAGGGTGGCATTGTTAACAGGGAGCCAGTGCAGTAACTGGGGAAGCCTGACACCACATCCGAGCAAACGTCGGAAGCATAAACTCAAGGCGAGAGCCAAGATCTATGTTGGTGCGAGGTGGCAGATGAATCCGTAGTAGTGAGTAAAGCTCGGCCGGTGAAGCCCAGTAATGGTGTGGAGGATAAAACTGAGCTGACCATCAGTAACACGTCTGATGGGACAACATTTTGCCAAAAGCAATCTGGTGTTGCGAAGGGATGAAGTACATTTTAAGTCTGTGATGAGCAGATGTTTTTTTTTCAGTGGTATACAAGTTGATTAGCTATCGAGGTATTCCGTCTCGGTCTTTGTGAAAGCAAAGCACTGAAGCGAGAAACCGTACAAGGGAGTAACTCTGACTCACTCTAGTAAATTGCCATTGAGCTAGAAGGCTAGAGAGTGGAGTGAAATACACCAACACTGTGAGAGAGCATTTGTCCCCACACGGCACACAATCTAAAGGAAAAAGTTGAGAGTTTACTACAGTTTATATGGTCACTTGCTCCACAAAGAGCGACTCTATAAAGGATTTAAAAAAGTGTGGAAAGCGAAAGGCGCGGCCGGAATAGATAGGCAGAGCCTAAGCGACTACGCCCAAAATCTGAGTGATAACCTAGATCAACTTCTTCTGGAACTCAAAACCAAGCGATACACCCCTCAACCCGTCAGACGGGTAGAAATACCGAAAGATGATGGTGGGGTGCGATTACTTGGGATCCCAACAGTACGGGATAGAGTTGTCCAACAAGCTCTAAATGATCTATTAACCCCAATCTTCGAAGAGCAGTTTCACCCATCCAGCTTTGGGTATAGACCGAATCGAAGTTGTCACGATGCTATAAACAAAGCGACGATGTTCATCCGTCGATACGGAATGCAACACGTCGTAGATATGGACTTATCGAAGTGCTTCGATAAGCTCGACCACGAGCTTATTCTAAAAAGCATTAAGAAACGAGTCACAGACAGTAGCGTACTGGAGCTCATCAAACAGTTCCTGAAAAGTGGCGTAATGGTTGATGGAGAGTGGCAGCATACCGAGATAGGTAGTCCGCAAGGTGGAGTAATAAGCCCACTGATAGCGAACATCTATCTGGATGCGTTTGATCAAGAGATGCGAAAGCGAGGACATCGAATAGTCCGTTATGCCGACGACATACTGATCTTCTGTCGCAGCCGTAAAGGTGCAGAAAATGCGCAAGTACAGGCAACGAAGGTCCTGGAAAAACAGCTCAAGTTAACGGTGAACGAAACCAAATCACACATAGCGCACAGCGGCGAAGGTGTGAAATTCCTTGGAATAGAAATCGGTAGCCATTATAGCCGTATTCAGCCAAAGAAAATGTCGACGTTCAAAGGAAAGTTGAAGCGAGTGACAAGACGCAATGGCGGTAAGCCATTGTTAGAAGTCATTAAACAACTGAATCCACTTCTGAGAGGGTTCAGCCAGTACTTTCGAATAGCGAATGCCAACAGGGAGTTTAAGAAACTGGCCGCGTGGTTAAGGCGAAGACTTCGCAGCGTCCAATTACGATTATGGAAAAAACCGACCCGACTCCACCGCAGGCTAAGACAGCTAGGTTACGAAGGGTCATTCAGGTATATCTGTATGGATAGTTGGAGAAATGCTGCGAGTCCATTAGCCAGTTACTCGATGCCAAATCAATGGTTTAACGACCTTGGATTAGTGAATCTTGAACACGTTAGGACAGGATATGTGTTCAGCCATTATGCTGAATGGAAATGTGCATGAGCCGTATACGAGGTCCGTACGTACGGTTCTGTGAGAGGGATGAGGCGGAGACGCCTCACCCTACTCGATGTGTTTGGAACGAAGTACTAAAAGCTAAGTACTAAAAGCTAAGTTAAAGATTGAAAGAGAAAAGCTTGACGTTGGTGTATGTCGGTTTCAAAATTTTCGCACTTAAACCGTATGATCAACTGACCCTGTTGTCTCTGTTTGCAGAGTGAATTTCTGCGAAAGCAAGGCCACGAGTTGATCGTAGTAACCCATATTAGGCTTATTACCTAATAGCTTGCATAGTTCATCACCGGTTGGGCTAAAACGATAATATAGTAGCCGCATGCCTTTGCTCATTGGTTGTAATGCCAATTGTTTGCCTTGGTAGGTTACCACGACAGCGGGATCAAGCCCGACTTCTCCAGACTCTAATTCGGTTCCTAGCAATAAACCCAACTCTATTAGATGAAGTAAGCTAGAGTAGGGCATTTGATAGCTACCCAGATTTACGGCGTTAGTCGCTTCTTTTTTAAACCCCAAAAATCCGCCTTGAGCTTTAAATCCAAGCAGTAACTTTTTACTGTTATCACCGCCAAAGCTACAGGCAAGCGAAGCTGCGCGTTGTAGGGTTTGTGCTTCTTTAGGCGACATATCTTTTAGGACTTGAAGCGCTTTCATTGACGTTGAGCCAGGGTTGGTGATTTCACGTTTTAGAACTTGGCTCCACAGTTTTTGCATAGAGCTATTATGAATATCTTGGGCCATATCAAAAAATCGATGTAGCCAATCAGCGTCTGGTTCGCCTGCTGTTTCGTCTCGGCAACTGCCATGGGTATATTTTAGGATTTGTTCTAGGTTAAGCTGACGTTGCTCCTGACGCTTTTTCTGGCGCTCTATTGCACGTTCTATGGTGCTTTTTTCTGGTGCGGCTTCTTGCAGCCTTGCATCTAGTCCATGAATCTGAGCAATTTGCATTACTCGGCTCGCACTGTCTAGAATGTAACTGTTTTTTCTATTGTTGTTAGTGGCTTTTACAGGTTCTTTGTCTTGATCAATAACAACAGGCTGACGAGTTTCTGCCATAAGATTATCCCAAACGCTAAATGACGGATTCATACAATATGCACAAAGCCTATGTCTGTCCTAGAAGTTAATCAAGCTTTTGACTATTAGCGGTGATAATGATTTGTTAAGATTATGTGTGTTTTCTTGTATTGAGCGGGAATAGTGAGTCAAGGAGGCGTGATGAAGTTAAGTGCGAAAACAAAAAAACGCTTATCAATGGCTATTTTATTGATGATATACGGGGTGGTTATCGTGTATTTGGCGCAATTTATTATCTAATAAGAGACGCCTTAACCATTATAGTCAAAACGCCTCTCAGGCTAGCATTATTACGCGTCGTCGTAATCTTCTAGAGCAACACCTTCAATTAGGTAGCCGGTTTCGGCTAGATCAGAATTGATCGTTTCTGTTTTTAGTGTGCCAATAATATAAACAACATCCCAAAGTTGTTGAATGGGCGCGCCTTTCTCAAACTTCACGTAAATGATTTGATTTGGTGGCGGTGGCGGAACATGGATACACGCTCCGAAATAAGGAACCAATAAAAACTCAGTTACTGACTTATCATCCCCTTCAAGCGGAATAACAAAGCCTGGAATTTTGACCTGGCTGCCGTTTAATTCAGTTCGCACACTACCAACTTTGTTCTGCTTGATATCCATATTGTTATGATCAATTAAAGGCATACCGTTATGACTGAATTGGTTTCTTTCCGCTTCAGGAATGAGATCAATCCAGTCTAATGTCAGGATATCTTGAGGCGGTGTTTCTGCGGTGGCTGGTAGCAGCACGCCAAACCAACAACATAAAATGAGTAGTACTTTTTTCATTAACTTATATCCTTAAATTCTTATTGTCATGCCGTCAGCCAGTGATTGACGGTATGCTCTAAATGCCGGAATGAATCCGATCGCAATGCCAGCTACCTGTACTAAGCCTAATAGCATCCATTCATGCTGGCTTATTGTCGTTAATTCTAGGCTGATCCCGTACCACTGTGCGACGATGGGTTTAATGATCGCGAGTAATACGTAAAGCAATCCGACACCGCTAGCAATACCTGCAAAGGTAAGTGTACTTGCTTCACTGATCAGTAAAAAGAAAATGTGTTTTGGCCTAGCCCCCATTGCTCGAAGAATGGCCATTTCTCGACGGCGTTCTTGTAAGCTGGTCAGTAGGCTGCTTAGCATACCTAATAATCCCGCTATTACCACAAACCCTGATACAGCAAGTAACGCTTGCTCCGCAACAGACATCATGCCCCAAAGCTCGTGCAACGCAATCCCCGGAAGGATGGCACTTAATGGCTCTTTGTTGTAGGTGTTGATTTGTCTTTGCAGTGAGAAAGTTTGAATTTTGGAGTTCAAGCCTAACATGAAAGAGGTGATTTGCTTAGGGTGAAACTGAACGTTTTCTAAGTCTTGTGCTGAAGGGGTATCTCCCATTCTTGCGCCAGACTCCCAACCAACATGAATCGCTTCAATGGCTTCTAATGAAACGTGTACTGTTTTGTCTACGGGGGTGCCGGTTGGTTTAAATATGCCTACGACTTTAAATGGCAAATTATCATGGCGATTGAATGCTTTATCGCTGATGCCATGAGCGATGATTATTTCAGTGCCAATTTTATAGCCCAGTTCTTTAGCAACATCAGACCCAATGACGGTTTCAAATAGACTTGAGAAAGGCTTTCCATCTTGCATTGTTAACGGTTGTTTTTTACCGTATTGAAAGTGATCAAAATAGTCTTGGTTAGTCCCCAATACTCTAAAGCCTTGGTGCGAATCACCAAGAGACATAGGAATCGCCCACTTGACTGAGCGGTGATTACTGAACTCTTCAAAGCTTTTCCAGTCGATGTTATTGGTTGCATTACCAATTCGAAAAACAGAATAAAGCAATAAATTTACTTGCCCTGAACGTGAGCCTACGATGAGGTCAGTACCGGATATCGTATTGGCAAAGCTGGCTTTTGCTTGAGTCCGAATTCGCTCAACGCCCATTAGTAAGACAACTGAAATGGCCACGGTCATGATGGTGAGTATGGCGGTCATTTTACGGTTAGTTAAGCTTTTCCATGCGAGATGAATGATGGCTTTCATGCGCTTTCCTCCATCGCTTTATTTAATTGGGTAAGGTCAATGCTGCGATCAAAGAACGTTTCTAATGTTGGATCGTGGCTCACGAAAACTAGGCTGGTATTTGTTTGTTGAGCTTCTTCCATGAGCAACTCAATAAATGCGGCTCGGTTATCATGATCTAATGCGGATGTGGGTTCATCAGCAATGAGCAGTTCAGGGTGGCCAATGAGAGCTCGGGCCGCAGCAACGCGCTGTTGCTGACCAATACTTAAGTCGGTCACTGGGCTATTGAGGAGTGCGCTCGGTAGGTGCAGTCGCCCTAAAAGATGCTTTGCTTGTTCGATTAGGTCACCTTCTACTTTTGCTTTTCTTGATGATGAAAAGTGACAAGGCAAAAGCACATTGTCGATCACGGATAGGTAGGGTAGAAGATTAAATTGCTGGAAAATATAGCCAATATGATTGGCCCTAAATTTGTCTCTTTCGCTTTGTTTTAAACTCGCTAGATCTTGGCCTAGTACCTTGAGTTCACCCTTTTGTGGGGTGATGATCCCTGTTAGTAATCCAAGTAACGTTGATTTACCACAGCCACTTGGTCCTTTAATAAATACTCTTTCGTTTGTGGTAATTGAAAGTTGGTCGATGGTGATGGTGCTGGGTAAATGATCGGCCCAACGGTAATCCAAATCGTTCAATTCAATCATCGGTGCAGGGGGTGTTGACGTTAACATGAAGATACTTCTCAATGTTGATGAATTAATAAGAGAGCTAACTCTGCCGAGTAAGCTCTCTCATTTTACTAAAATAGCCGGTATGTAGCTAAGTGTTACATCTTAATGTGATGGTTTGTTGCACTCAACTCCGTCGCGATCTGCTTTTCGTCGGTAACTAAGTTAACGTTAACTTTCTCTGTTGATGGGAAGTGAGTGAACCATTTAGTTTCAATTTGCTTCAACGCGTCGACGTTATCGCATTTAAATTGGTATTCAACAACAAACTCACCGTGACCGCCATGGTCGTGGTCATGATGTTCTTCGTGTTTGTGTTCGTCATGGTCATGGTCGTGATCATGATGTTCTTCGTGCTTGTGTTCACCATGGTCGTGATCATGATGCTCTTCGTGCTTGTGGTCGTCATGGTCGTGATCATGATGTTCTTCGTGCTTGTGTTCGCCATGGTCGTGATCATGATGTTCTTCGTGCTTGTGTTCGCCATGGTCGTGATCATGATGTTCTTCATGCTTGTGTTCAGCATGGTCATGATCCTCGTTTTTCTCGTGGCATGTGCAAGGCTTACTGTTTTCAAGAGTATTTGATACGTGCGCTTGAACGACTTTACAGCTCGCGGCTTCCGCTAGCATAAAAATATTACTAGGCTTGGTTAATAGCAGTTCTGCCTGCTGTAGTGCTGCATTTTGTTCATCCGTTTTTGGTGCGTGCTCAAACCCTACTACGTCTGCGCCAGGAGCGGTGATCTCTACCATAAGCACATTGTCTTCTTGCGCCATATTAAACTCAACAACACCATGTACATGGGCGTCATGTTGACGGAAGCTTTCATCAGCAAATGCTGGAGCACAAAGAATAGCGGTGCTAAGAAGCGTTAGGGAAAAAGTGCGGTTCATAGGAATACCTCAATAGTTCTATAAATTGAATCATAATATAAAGTGAAATTTAGTGTGTTTTGCTGGTGTTAAATTCAGCGATTAGGCCTAATTTAAAGGGCAAAACGTAGATTAATTTAAACGGTATTGTGGGGGAGAACGCGCAACTCTGTTTGGTGCGGGTGAAGATAAAAAACAATAGGTGATAAAAGCGAATAAGATGATGAATTGATTTGGAATATCAAGAATAGGTATATGAGAGTGTAGGCTCGTTTTGCAAATAGAGAACAATTCACATGAGTGTGACGGCTCTTCATGACTCATATGATGCGTATCTACATGATGACTAACAAAAGCAGCACTAAGCCAAAGCAGTGCGACCGTCGCAAATAGCGCGATCCACTTTTGATTCTTTTGCGTATTCATCTAGATTCACTCTCACCAACTCGTGATGCCAATGTAATAACATAACAATTATGCTGCAAGCAATATTATGTGAAATTTGATGAACCTTAAAAGAAACACATTTTTAGGGTACAAAAAAGGTCGAATAAGCATCGACCTTTTAATTGTATTTAGCTTCTAGCCTTTAGACTTAGCACTTCCCCTACAGCTCAGTCATAATTTGACGAGAGTACGCTTTTTCACAGTACTTACACTTAAGGCGAATGTCCTCTTTACGAGGGATCAGAGTGAAACTCGAGTCGACGGGTTCGTTGTGAGAAATACAGTTCGTGTTAGGGCATTCAAAAACACCACTGATTGTTTCCGGCAAAGTCAGAGCCAGTTTTTTAACAACTGTATAATCTTCGATTTGATTTACGGTAGCATTAGGTGCATACAGCGCCAACTTTTGAGCTTGCGCTTCCGTGATGAAGACGTTTTCTATTTTAAGCAGGTCTTTAGCACCAAGGGCTGAAGACGGTAGATTTAAGCCAACGGTCACGCGATGCTCTGTATTGTGCATATCAAAGAGCTTTAATACTTTGATACCAATATGAGCAGGAATGTGGTCGATAACCGTACCGTTACAAATCGCTTCTACCTGCAATTGAGTCTCTTTAGTCATGATGAATTCTCCTCGATTACAGCGTTTCGTTTAAGACAAGAGCAAGTAGGGCTTCGCGAGCGTAGACCCCGTTTTCTGCTTGCTGGAAAAAGTATGCATGGGGTGTTTTATCGACATCTGTTGTGATCTCGTCAACACGTGGAAGTGGATGCAGTACTTTTAGATTTTCTTTGGCATCGTTAAGCATAGAAGCCGATAACACATAAGCCGATTTAATGTGTGCGTACTCTGAGTCATCAAAACGTTCTTTTTGTACACGTGTCATGTACAAAATATCCAGTTCAGGCATAGTGCTTTCCATTTCTAGATGCAAACTGTATTCGATGCCAGCGTCGTCTAATTCTTCACAGATGTAGTCAGGCATTGCGAGGGCGTCTGGAGCGATAAAGTAGAAGCGGTTGTTATCGAATTTGGCCAGTGCCTGTGTTAATGAATGAACGGTACGTCCGTATTTTAAATCACCCACAAAGGCGATGTTTAAGTTATCTAAACGGCCTTGTGTCTCATAGATACTGAACAAGTCCAATAGCGTTTGAGTTGGGTGTTGGTTTGCACCGTCACCAGCATTAATAACAGGAACACCATTGGTAAATTCAGAAGCTAAGCGAGCAGCGCCTTCTTGAGGGTGGCGCATAACAAACGCATCAACGTACGAAGAGATGACTTGAACAGAGTCTGACAGAGTTTCCCCTTTTTTTGCCAAAGACGTGTTGCCATCATTATCAAAACCGATGACCGCCCCCCCAATGCGTTGAATCGCGGTTTCAAACGAAAGGCGAGTACGAGTGGAAGGCTCAAAGAAGCAACTTGCGATGACTTTGTTTTTAATGAGTTCAGGGCTAGGCTCCGACTTTAGCTTTTTAGCCGTGGTGACAACCAGTTCTAATTCTTCGCGAGACAGCTCAGAAATAGAGATAATATGCTTTTGATAGAGCGAGTTCGCCATGTTCTTCTTCCCTATGGTGATGCCATAAAAAAGCCCCCCTATAAAGGGAGGCTTTAAAAATTCAAGTAGCAACAAAAAGGCAAGCGCGATAAGCAATATTGCTTAACACGGACAATCACTGAATGTGTTGTTGCTTGCGACATTTATGTTACCTCAGACAAATTGCGGAGAATTATACTCTGAAGAAATGGGAGCGCAAGCGATTACATCAATTCTATCGTGCTCTCTATTGGCCTAATGTCGCGACCATGATCGCCTTAATGGTATGCATGCGATTTTCTGCTTGATCAAACACAATAGAGTGATGAGATTCAAATACTTCTTCGGTAACTTCTAATCCTTGCATGCCGTATTTTTCAGCCACTTCTTTACCGACAGTCGTTTCATCGTTGTGGAAAGCGGGTAAACAATGCATGAATTTAACTTGAGGGTTGCCCGTTGCTTCTATGACCGATTGGTTGATTTGGTACGGTGTCATTTGAGCGACACGTTCATCCCATGCTTCTGCAGGCTCACCCATAGAAACCCAAACGTCAGTATAGAGATAGTCACAACCGAGAACACCTTCGTTAACGTTTTCTGTTAACGTTATTTTAGCGCCTGTTTGCTGTGCTATATTCTGGCATTCTTCAACCAGTGAGCTTTCCGGCCAATACGATTTTGGAGCCACAAGGCGAATATCCATCCCCATTTTCGCGGCACCAACTAATAAGGAATTGCCCATGTTATTACGAGCGTCACCTAAATACGCGAAGCTGATTTGGTGTAATTGCTTACCGCGGCCATGTTCTAACATGGTTAGGAAGTCAGCAAGAATTTGGGTCGGATGAAATTCGTCGGTTAAGCCATTCCAGACTGGAACCCCTGCAAATTTTCCGAGCTCTTCAACGATCGGTTGACCAAAGCCACGGTATTCAATGCCGTCATACATGCGGCCGAGTACACGCGCGGTATCTTTCATCGACTCTTTATGGCCAATTTGAGAACCTGAAGGGCCTAGGTATGAAACGTGCGCACCTTGATCATAAGCTGCGACTTCAAAGGCGCATCGAGTTCTCGTGGATGATTTTTCGAATATTAATGCGATATTTTTACCCACAAGCTTTTGAGTTTCGGTACCTGCGTATTTCGCACGTTTTAGATCGACCGAAAGATCGAGTAAAAATTGTATTTCTTTTGGTGAAAAATCCAAAAGTTTTAAAAAATTTCTATTTCTCAAATTGAAAGCCATCGGTCGTCCTTTAAATCAAATAGAGATGCATGAAGTATTTATACATATAAATTCACTATTTGTGAATTTATATTTCAATCTAATGACGATAAATAACAAAAAGGCCGCATGCAGCGGCCCTTAATCGTTGAGTCATCACATTTAGCTTGTGAACTAAATGCCATCTCTTTCGATAGGACAACTCATACATCTCGCACCACCACGACCTCGACCCAGTTCATTGCCTGGAATGGTCAGCACTTGTATGCCAGCTTTGTCGTATTTCTCATTGGTGTAGACGTTGCGTTCGTACGCAACAACAACCCCAGGTTTTACGGTAAGAACGTTATTAGCGTCATTCCACTGTTCACGCTCTGCTTCATAGCTGTCACCGCCAGTGGTGATGATTTTTAATTTCTCCACACCAAGGGCAAGTTCAATAGCATGGATATAACTTGGTACTTGTTTTACCGTCATATCATCAGGGCCATTTGGTGTTAAGCACCATGTTTCGAGATCGTTACGCATGATCTCCGGGTAAACAGAGAACGTATCAACGTCCATGTGGGTCATGACTGTATCTAAGTGCATGCATGAACGGTGTTTTGGCAAACTAATAGCGATAACTTTTTTGGCTTGACCTGATTTAAACAACTTGGCTGCTAGATTTTCTACTCCCTGTGGGGTAGTGCGCTCGGACATGCCGATTAATACGGCGCCATTACCAATGACAAGAACATCACCGCCTTCAATGTTGGCATTGTCGTAATGTAAGTCTTCATTACCAAAGAACTTAATAAAATCTTGCCCTGCAAAAATTGGGTGCCAACGGTAGATCGCCCTTAGGTGGTTTGTTTCTCTTTGTCTGGCTGGCATCATCATCGGATTTAATGAAACGCCACCGTATACCCAGCATGAAGTATCCCTAGTAAACAGGTGGTTAGGCAAAGGTTCTATGACAAAATCGAGTGGTTGATGCAGTTTTGGCATCATCGAAGAGGAGTTAAGTGACAGCTCTGAATAGGCAAGACCGCCAAGCAAAATGGTTGCAAGCGTGTCGTTATCCATTGCTTCTAGATGTGATCTTAACTCTTTGGCGAAAGTAGGACCAAAACGAAAATCAGATATTTGATTGGTAAGTAGCCAATTTCTTGCTTCCACGACCGCAAGGGTATCAACCAATAAGTCATGCAATAGAAGCACTTCCACGTTTTGGTCTCTAAGTGTTTGTGCAAATACGTCATGCTCTTCCCCTGCAGCCTCTACTGCGAGGACATCATCAAACAGAAGGTCTTGGCAATTAGATGGGGTAAGGTGGGTCAGCGCTCGCTCTGGGCGATGTAATAAAACACGACGTAATTGACCGACTTCAGAGCCGACATACAACTTACTCATGGAAATGTCCTTATTTCTATATTGATCTTTGGTGCTCTTTAAAAGAGCGCTACCTCACATTTATGACAAGGTTGAAATCAACTTGCAAGTTTCTCGTATAGTGAAATTATTGACTAATTTAGGCTAAAAGCCACATTTTATAGCATGAGGGGGACAAATTTTAATCATTCATACTGGTCATTTTGACTGCTGGATCAAAAATATCGCGTCTGTTTTTCGTTAGAAAACGGTAGGGGCGGGTTGAATGGCAATTCACTTAAGTGCGGATAATGTGCTTTAGGTTGAAATGTTATGCAGTTTTACCGCAAAGCGTTCTTAGTATTTTATCGGGCGATTTCCATTTATTGAATGCAAACTGGCAAACAGACTCAGTACGGCTATTATTCTGAATAGTGACGGTCAGGAAAAATTGTTAATATTTTGTTTCTGTGATTAAGGTCGGCATTTTAATCCAACAATAAAATCAAGGATCACGGCTTTGTTGGTGGTAATTTTGCACGATCCATGCGATATTCAGCGCGATAAATTTAACCATTTGATAGCCAATAAATCGGAGCGAAGCATGAGCACGCCTCAACAAGATGATTACGTATCGGTAGAAGAGTTACTCGAGATTCAAAAAGAAGATACTCGTGAGATCATTACTGCACTTTTAGAAGATGGCAGTGAGCCCGATGCTCTGTATGAAATTGAACACCATTTGTTTGCTGAAGACTTCGCGACGCTAGAAAAAGCCGTTGTTGAAGCTTTTAAAATGGGCTTTGAAGTGGCAGAAGCGGAAGAAGTTGAAGATGACGACGGCACTAAGCTACTTTGCTGCGACGCTGTTATGGAGTCGACTCTAGATCCTGAGCTTATCGATGCTCAAGTTGAGAAACTAGTGAACTTAGCAGAGAAGTACGACATTATTTATGATGGCTGGGGTACTTTTTACGAACACCCCCACGATTCTGATGATAGTGACGAACCATACGATTTAGAAGACGAATAAAGTTGAGAAAACCTTGCAGTTATAGCAAGGTTTTTTTTCGCATGTAACTTTATTTTTTAACTGTACACATATAAAAGGTGTGAATGTGTGATATTATAGGTTTAATGAATGGTTTGAGTGGAAGTATTTGATATGTCAGGCGTGATTTACGAGATTAAATCAACAGAAATTAAAGGTTTCACTTACAAGATTCCATTAGTTGAGTGTGATGAAAATGGCGAATTGCGAGTTGCTTACTCGAAGGATAAGTCCAGTTATGTCCACATTAAGAGTCTTACTTTCTTAAACCTAGTTGGATACGAAAAGGTAGAGACAGATGGTAAATCTGAAAAAGGGCAAATTGTCTCATACGAGCCAATGGATTATGTGAATCAATACATATTGTCTCGGCATATAGAAGAAGGTAAAGAGGAATCTGCACAGGACTCTAAGGCGCTGATTCACTATTTTTCATTCATTCTAGATTTACAACGCCTATGGGATGAAAAGTATAACAATGAAGATTATGACCCAATTATCGATCCCTCTCGACCTGCGTGGGATAGCTTTAGTGTCAGGAAGAATCAACGTGCGACTTATATGTATCATAGCGCTATTAAGAAGGGGGCTATTGATGGTACAGGGCTAGCAAAGTCAACTGCTACTTCTTACATGCGTAATGTGATCAATTTTTACTCGTACCATCTCCGATTAGGGAAGCGATTCAACAGAGAACCATTCAAGTTCGAAACGCATATAATTAATACCAGTGCTGGGGCTACGTATATGCGAAGTCATAGGCAGAAAATTGTTCAATCTACCGATCTGAAACTTACTTTTGCAAAATCTAAGAAAAATAATGGAGGGAGTCTGCCTAATGCTAGGCGAGATCTGAAGCCTTTGACAAAGGTAGAGTGGCAAGAAGTAGAAAGTATATTAACGCAAACCAAAAGGGTAGTTAAGAGTGTAAAGGGGCAAGAAAAATTGGTGAGCCTTGCTGAAGAGTATTGCTTATTCTTTTTAACTATCCGATTCACAGGGCTTCGAAAAGAAGAAGGGGCGAGTTTGCATTTAGGGCAGATCTTCCCCCCAGATATGAGCAAACCGATGTTACGGCTAGGCGTCGGTGAACAGTATGGTTCTTTTACCAAAGGTAGTGATGGATTCAATAAGACTCGTCGTACAATAATACCTAGCTCAGTTATGCTTATGCTGTACAGGTACACTCAATCTGATCGGTATAAGAAGCGTTTGCAGAAGTTTAGGGAGTTATGTAAAGCCAAAAGAGAGGCGGGTGATGATGCCTTCTTTGATATGATTGATGGAGTGGATGAAACCAAAAAATACTTATTTTTAAGTCAAACAGGCGTTCCATTTTTCCTCAAGGTAACTGAACTCAATAGTCGTTGGAGTGAGATTAGAAAAACTGCCAACCTCAACCTTTCAAGTTCTTTCGATGCGGTTATCCATAATCTTCGTTCTACATTTGCTGTAGCCATTTTTAGAATGCTTTTGAAGACTAAAGATTCAGAAAAAGCGTTAGCGATAGTCTCTGAATTTTTGGGCCATGATGATTTAGCAACTACGATGCTCTACTTGAAAATTGCAGAAGATAATCCGACGGGCGATGAAATTTGGGAGGATGTTCTGGACTATCTTGATGTATTTAATGACATTGAGCATGAATTACTGGCTGATCCTATACAACCTAATTCTGAGGTTACATCATCATGAGTCGCAGAAAGTCGATTGTTGTCGATGATGGTATTTTCGGACAACGAGAATCTATTGTAGAGCCGCTTCGTCTGGAAAGTTTGATTCTGAGAACCGATAAATATACGTCATATTTTGATCAGCTTAACTATCGATTTGCTCCAAATTACTCTAATAAAGGAAATGGTCAAAAGAGAAATAATGTTGAATATGCTCCCATGGGGCGCGAAAGCTTTGTGCGTGAAATGTATAAGCTCTTTGAACCTAAGTGGGGATTAACTACTCAGAAGTACCTTGTAGAGCTGAGAAAGTATATTCGATGGCTTGATGAAAGCGATCTGACAGACATTAACGATGATTACTTTCACCCTGAACTGTATACGGCGTATATGCAGTACTATCAAGGCCAGGTAAATCGAGGTGAGCGAAAAAAGTCTTCATGGAGCAAGGCTAGGAGTATGTTGACATTCATACTCAAAGAGAAAGGCCGCGAGCATGAAGCTAAAGTAAAACTGCCAAAGATCAAAGGCACAAAAAAAAATACTGATTCACATAAGGGAATCGATCTGAAGGAGGAGTTTCGCCCTTTAATAAAAGTGTTTTTTTCTGCGTTTGCTAAGTTTGTTAAGCACCTGAAAGAAGGTTCTAGTCCTAACGTACATCCTTTTTGGAATGAAAGCCTGTTTAACAAAACTGCGGATGATGAAGGGTGGAGTAGCCTAGCAAAAAGAAAGAACAAAATTACATTCAAAAGAGCTGTGAAGAATGGATATGGGATTTTTTCCTTTTATAACCACTTCTCTCGGCTTGCCACCATGCTGACTTTTTGTCTCACAGGACAAAATACGTCACCAATTCTAAACCTTCGTTTTGGTGATATCAGATTTGCTACGAGAATGAATGGCAAAGTTTACTTTGACATGAATAAGGCGAGAGCTAACTATCTAGGCTTCGATACTTCTCTCGGTTTTAAACCGCATGTTCAGGCGTTTTTTAATCAGTGGCTAGAGGTTTCTCAGAGCTTACAAATAGAATCTGGTACAGATTGGTTATTCCCTTACTTCAGTGAATCAGGAACCGTGAAAAGTTTTATTGAGGCAGGGCAAAGTACCCCTCAGAAGCACATCAATCAATTAACGAAGCTGTTAGGTCTTGCCCATATTAATCCATCGAAATTACGTCAAACTAAAATTGATACATTAATGAAAGTTACCGAAGATATTTGGTTAGTTTCTATGTCTGCAAACAATTCAGTGTCGGTGATTGCGGCAAGTTATGGAAGTGGTCACGAAACGGATCATCGTAATAATATTGCTGCCTCACATACGGCTATGTTTGATTTCGCTCAAGGTGTTAAGAGTATTCATGATGCCGTAAATGAGGCGAAATACGAATTTTCTGATGTTCTTAGTAATTACGATTACAAAAGATTACGGGATACAGAAAATGACCGACAAACACCGATAGGTACTCGCTGTAAAGATGCTAAGCAAGGCAAAGCCAAGAGTATAAAAAAAAATTTAGAACTTAATGGAATCGACCTGCCAGAAGATGTATGTACTGACTTCCTTGGTTGTTTTGAGTGTTCTCATCATCGTTTAGTTGCGGAGGTTGAAGATATTTGGTTGATGCTTTCTTTCAACGATACTCTCGACGAAATGAAAGGTTATCCATCTATAAATAGCCTACCAACGGATAAGTTTCACAGGTTGTGCAACACTATTGCATCCATCTTAAGGCGGTTCAGTGAGGTTTCGCCTGAAAATTACGCAGAAGCTTCAGAGATGCATAGAGAAGCTCCCCACCCGCTCTATAGCGATGCATACAGCTTAATTGATTTGCTGGAGACATTTTGATGGTTGATCATACAAAAATAGTGACACAAGATATTCTGTCGCCATTTCCTTTGCAAAAATCGCAGGTTGCTTTTTTACTCCCTGGGTTAGATGAGCTGGGTTCAACAGATAAACCTTATCATGTCGAAGAATGGGATTTCTCAACAGTTAATGTTGTTGCTGTAAATAAGCGACTTAAAATGACATTCAGGGCTACTAATCAACAACATGTTAGGGAAATTCAAGACGTACTATATAAGCTCTATCACGACTCAAGACAAACGCAAACTTTACCTTTATCTGTCAGTATGATGGATAGGCATAAGTTTTCTTTACAGCACGTTGCAAACTGTTTGAATAGTACATCATGGCGTGATTTGGATGACCCACGAAAATTTAAAAATTTCCTACGTCAATTGAAAGAGCTCAAGCTTGGTAAGGGAGTAGTATATCCAATAATCGGTGTACTAAATAAACTTAGTCATTTGAGAGTAATTGAGACGTTTGTTGATTCGAAGGCTTTGCTCAAATGTGCAAAACAACAGGGAGTTAAGCAAAGTGTCGCTATCCCTTCAAAGATGTTCCAGAGTATGTTGAACCATTCCCTTCGAGTTGTCGAAAAGTATTATGGGCATCGTCATGAAATATCACGCGTCATGGAAGAGGCTTATGATTTAAAAGAAAGAATAGCGAATGGCGAAGTTGTACAACAAAGTAGCAGAGCTAAATTCTTGGCTAATAGTTCCAAAGCCATTGATAAGAGATTCGCTAGAGCTGTCAAAGGCATTTCTCACAGCATCCCTGATTTTACCGTAAACCTGAAGGCTCAGTCTTTAAGTGAGATTTTGACGAATTGTATCATCGTGGTTTTAGCGTTCTCTGGAGCAAGAATTGGTGAAGCTTTGAGTCTGAATAAAGATAGCATTAAACCTATTCTCATAAATGGTAAGCGTGTTGTGTTGTTACAAGGAGAGACTACAAAAGGTAATGATGGGATACCTGAAGTCGTAACGTGGCAATCACATCCTATTGCCCAATCTGCACTGGAACTTGCTTACGATATGATGGAATCTACTCGTGCTCTCTATATGAACAGGGTGAATGAAAAAGAAAAGCAAGGCTTATCACCTGAGAATATCAAGCATATGAGAAAGCAATTGAAATCGGCTTTTTTGGTTCCTACCGCAATACATCAAGACTCAGATAATTACGTATTTTATGTTTTTAAACATCTTCAGAACTTTATGAATAAGTGGTTCAACTACAAGGCAACTCAAGAAGATGTAGATGAATTCGATCAGTTAAACCCAGCTCGGGAAGGACAATTAAAGCTAGGAAGTACATTTGCTTATATGAGTTCTCATGACTTTAGAAGAACATTTGCAGTACTGTTTGTTAGGTATGGTTTTGGTTCTGCATCAGGAATCAAATTTCAATACAAACATGCGAACATCAATATGAGTGATTACTATGCTAACAATGCTTACCTCGCAAGGATGAATGATATATTACTTGATGAAGACTTGTTGGACGAGATGGATGAGGAAGGAATAGATTTAGGGGTCGATTTGTTTGATGATATATATAACGGCAGCGAATACCTAAGTGGTGCTCAAGGAGAGAGTATTAAGCAAGAACGACTTAGAATACTCGATAGTGGTCAAAGTATCATAATGACTAGAGAGGATATCGAGGAGCATATTCGCTCTGGCGATTTCCACATAATTCAGCTACCCAGTGGAGCCTACTGTACAAATGCATCATGTGATCGCGTGTGCGGCACTGAGCCTTTCAGGGCCGAGGTGAAGGAATGTGCTCATAAAGTTGTCACAGATAAAGGTGCGAAAAAAATAGCAAAACAAAGGGAGCGATTGGTTGCTAAGTTTCAAGCTATTAACACTGGTGACAAACTAAAAAGTTCAATCTTAGCTGGTCTCAAACAAAAAATTCAGATAGAAGAACTAACGCTGAAAAAGCATGGGATAGCGTTCATTCCGTTTCAGGGGGAAATTATGGACACAGAGGTGATCACATGAATAAACCAGCAGTAGAGCGTCTGCAAGACGCTCTGGAACGTTTGTTAGAAGGTAAGCCTGAGCGAGTAAAAGCTACGGGGAGACTTACATTAAATAAGATTAATCGAGAAGCAGGTTTAGGACAAAGCTACATTCATAAATTCAAAACCTTTATAAATGAGACAGCCAACCCCACAATTGAGAAATACAACAATAATCTGAACAACCCTACCTCAGATTGTTTATCAACCGCTCCAACTTCAGTGGAGGCGAGCGTTGTCGATAAATTTAAAGCTGATCTGAAAAGAGAAGAGAATCTCAAGGTGAAATATAGAAAAGAGAGAGATGAGCTCAATGCTCGATTAAAAGAGCTGGAAAGTATCAACAATACTTTGATGTATCGTGTTTATGAGTTACAGGGTGAGTTGAGCTTTTCAGTGCATGAAATGAAAGACAAAGGTCTGAATGAATAACTCTAATCGTGAGCTATTAATCAGGGCAACAAGTGTTGCCCTGATTGTAAGATGTTTAATTCGTTTTAGGTACTACCTAGCAACTGTTTAGAGTTTTTCAGAAGATCCGCTGTAAAATCGTCACTAGAAACACCCAATGATATTGCTAGTTCTATAGTTGTTTCTTCCAGTAAGGATTTGTGGAAACTGGAGTCATAGGTCTTAGCAGTAAAGGGTAAATCGGTTTCGATCAAAATACTTTCCTTTGGGATGTGAGCAAGTAAGCTTTTACCTTTTTTAGTTTTGACCATCTTATGATTGAAAGAGAATTTAGCGCCAAGATCTAAAAGTTTGCTAGCTTGTAATAACGAGCCCGTAAACCAATGCATTATTGGTGTTAATGAAGCCGTGTTCATTTCTGTGTTTAGAATTTTTATAACTCTACTTTCTGCTTTAAGACTGTGAATTGACAGTATTTTCGTTGTTTCGCTTGCTGAGCTTAGCTTTAGTATTTTCGAGAGAACCTCTTCTTGTGAATCTAAGCTATCTTTGAATGCCGCTGACCCATCTAATCCAACTTCACCTACAATAAAAGCGTCTTTTACATATTTAGAAAATGAATCGTGATCTTTATATCGAGCGCTAATAAGTTGAGGATGCATACCTAACGCTGGAAGCATCCCAGATATATGTTGAGACTCTTCTACATTTTTAGGCCAAGCTAAAGGAGTAGTAGTGACAGCGACTGCTGCCACTTCAGGGTCGAGCCTAAGTGAGCGACTCTCAAAGCCTGGAAGTAGGTCACAGTGACAATGAAAGTCGATATATTTAATTTTATCGCTAATCATGCATTTGATACTCATTAATTTAATACGATTTAGTTACTGTTACCTCTTTGACCAACCCATACACTTCGTTTAGTCCACGTTCGTACATGCTCGCGATTTGATTCCATTCATCATATACACCAACTAGCGTGCCAGATTTATGGATTTCAGTATTCGGGTTGATTAGTTTGTTTTCTAATCGAAATCCTGCATATTGTACGGATAAAATGTCTTTTGATTCAGCATATACACTACCTCTTTTTCCGACTTTAATTTTTGCATCATTAAAGCTTGATATTGCTACATATTTGGACTTATCAATCATGGATGCTTTTTGAAAAGAGGCTTTACGGATAAGGCATGGGTAACAGTACCCACAATTGCCAAGGCCACCCACACCCCCTAATCTTTTGGACTTTAGCCCATTCTTATCCCAGCGCATTTTTGTGGGGGAAGCACATGATAAAGTTTCATGGGCATGATTGAGTAACAAATGTTTGTTTTTACAGTTGTTCATCATCTCGCCCTTAGTCATATGACGGTAGGGATTCTCTAACTGAATGTTTAAGCCTAGTCCTTGGATAATTTCTTTCATTTTACACATGAAGTTAGGGTGTACGGTTTTTGTACTGTTGGCTCCCAGCCTAAGTGGGTCTAAGGGTACATTTAAAGCGATAAACCCATTTTCAGGTACGATAAGCTTACACGTTTCTCCCATGTTGGAAGCCAAGTAGGCGGCCATTGATACGAACATAAATGAACGAGATCGTTGGCTGTTTTCTGAACTTGCATGTGTACTGTTATTTCTAAATACATTTTTGTCGAAAGCTAAACAGCCCTTTACATACCCTTTAAAGTGCTTAGGAAATTGCTTCTCTAATATATGTTCTATCGTGTTTTGATAGTTTTGTGTGCCGTCGGCTGTGTAATGCCCAACAAATAAGGAGTCTGTTTTTTCACTCAGTAGGTCAATAGCACCGATAAAGCTATCTAATCCTCCAGATAAAAGTGAGACGGCTTGTACTGGTATAGGGGATTCAGTTTTCTCTGAGCATTCAAGGAGGTTTTCTTCATCGCGTTCTCGCAATTTTATTTTCCAAAAGTCACCAGTGATAAATGAAAGAACCTCCTCTATTTTTCCTAGAAGTGGTTCCCACAGGGTGGTGTCGTTTACAGGAAAATAGATGTCGAACTCACGAGTCCACCCATCTTGAGAATGTTGTTTTCTGCTAACCCTTGTGTCAGCAGCATAGACTAGAGCTGATAGATTTAGTAATTCTGATGCGCGTATGTTTGATTCCACGAGGTGTTTTTGGGCTTTCTTGACAAATGCTCCGATACCATATTTTGTCTTCGAGTGATTCTTGGGTAAGTCTACAGACACGACTAAACTTTCATTATCATCCAAAACAACGTTGTCTTTGGCGGTGCTTAAACCAATTACTGAACATCTTTTCATTATTCATCACCAACTGATTCTAAAATTTCGAAAATATTTGCATATAAGTCATCTATTTGATCAACTAATTCTGTGTCCATTATATCTAAGCCATCCGCGAGTAGAGAGGTCATGGCATCACTTGCGCAGCCTTCAATATATCCTCCAAGCTCTTTGAGAGTACTGTGTAACTGCTCTGGGTTAGCTTTTTCAGCAACCACATTATTACCAATGTCATTAATGATTCTTTCTGTGACGCTTTTACCTATAAAGCAGCTAAGGCTTGCGCTTATTTGTTCAGACGTAATTTGACTTAAGTCCGTAATCCCCATTGTGGTAGTCATTTCAATGACAGTTTCGATGTATGCACTTCTGACTACAGCGTCAGGGATGTTGCTTGTAGTTACTTCGCAGATTTTGTCTGAAACACGCAGCAGCAATTGATCTGCTGTTTCATTCGGTTTTAATGTGAGGTTAAAATTCTTAGCCGCAGCATCTGCACCTTGCTTTGCAGCATCTGTTAAGAACGAGAGTAAGTTGCCCGCAGCTTTTGTGGAGCCCCCCATTCTTTTTACTGATGATCCTTTCCCTCCAGTGTTTTTAACGTAACGGCTTATTCCCCGCTTCATTGAATCAGTATCGCCCGTTCGGAAATAGCGATTCATATCAGATCTAGGTGCTCTGAATCTTTGCCCACTTTCTGGCTTTATGTCTGCTTTTTTTGGTGCACTTTGCTGTTGCTGTTGCTCGCCGCTCCCACCTTCAAGCCATGTAGGAACTAGAGGGTTGTTACTATTGGGGCCTTTGTTTGGCGTAGATGTACCCATTACTTATCCTTCTTTAGTTGCTGCTTAGCGGTTGCGGCAAGGATTGCATTGTCAGCGTCTGACCAATTTTTGAGCAATTCTGTTAGTTCTTTTCGAGCATCATCATTTAATTCTGCTCGCTCCCAACCAGAAACCGCCCATGTTCCAATGTTACGCTCAGGAATATCTGCAATGCCTCGAAGCAGTTTTAATTGGAGTTCTTTGAAGCATTTACATATAAGGATTGCTCCAAAGTAGTAGTCGGGGGTTTTTTGTGGATTCGAAGATCCATGGATTTTTGTAATTAAAAGCTCCATTAGTTTTTCGGCATCATCAGCCGATAGTTGCTCTACAGTACTTTGTGCACTGGAAACTTCTAAAGCGCTACCTGAGAGAAGTTTGAGTGATCGTTCAATTAACTCATTACTGTGTGTTAAGCCTACAAATCTTACTTTTTCTCTTGTCAGGAAGAAGTATGGGGCTAGATTTATATCGGATAATGGTGGGTCAATTTTAATCCAGTTAGCAAGCCAAGAGTCTTTCTCAGTATCAAATAGTGGTTTCTGAGTCGATAGTGGATCAGATATTTCTTCTGTATTGTTGAAAATGGAGTGTTCTTGAATTTTTAGTGAAAGAGGCAAGCCTTCATGGTTGCTCAAGCTATCTAGCCTAAGTAGCTCATATGCGTTTGGATTAAATCTTTCTAATAGCATCAGTTTAATCAGTATATTTTCTTTGATAGCATCTTTATAGCCAGCGCTTTCGGCAACTAAAAGCCTAGTCATAAATGCATTTAAAAAACGTTTGATTTGACGGGGATTCCCCTTCGTACCTAAGTTTAAGGCTGGAGCAATTTGTGATGCCATGAAAAACAGTTCTTTATTTTCTTTGGACAAAGTTTTTCCTGTCCAACTCTCAAATTGTTCAGTAGAAATACTTCCTTTAGCCCAAGGTTCTTTCATGATTGTGCGGGCATGCTCAAGAACTATATCGAATTCATGGCTATCTTGTTTACAGACACTTTCGGATATAAGTAGAGCTAGGTAGATCGACGTTTCATTTTCGTTAAGAGCTGGAATCCTGAAGAGACTGTCTCAATTTCTGTGTAATTGCCTAAACTAAGCCTTAAAGGCTAAGGATAGGCAATATGAACAAGAAAGAGCTTGAAGCTTTCGCCAAGGAAGCAGCAAAAGGAATTAAAACCCCTGAGGACTTAACTGAGTTCAGCCAAATGCTGAAAAAAATTACGGTTGAGGCCGCACTCAATGCGGAAATGGATGAGCATCTTGGCTATGAAAAACACCAACCCTCTAGATCGAATAATAGCCGCAATGGAAAGAGTAGCAAACGCGTAAAAACCGAAGATGGCGAGTTTGAACTCGATACACCTCGGGATCGCCTTGGCTCGTTTGACCCCAAGCTAGTCAAAAAACACCAATCACGATTTACCTCTATGGATGACAAAATCTTGTGGCTCTACGCCCAAGGAATGAGTACGCGCGACATCGTAAACGCTTTCGATGAGTGGTACGGTGCGGAGATATCACCCAGCCTCGTATCGCGCGTCACAAATGCGGTGATAGAAGAAATAGTGGAGTGGCAATCAAGGCCACTCGATGCCATTTATCCTATCGTTTATCTCGATTGTATTGTGGTCAAGATCCGTCAAGACAAGCGTATCATCAATAAGTCGATTTTCCTTGCTTTAGGTATTAACACCGATGGTCAGAAAGAGCTAATGGGCATGTGGATAGCCGAAAACGAGGGGGCTAAGTTTTGGCTGAGTGTTCTAACTGAACTCAATCAACGTGGTGTTGAAGATATCCTTATTGCGTGTGTAGATGGATTGAAGGGCTTTCCTGACGCTATCAATACTGTCTTCCCCCAAACGCATATTCAGCTTTGTATCGTCCATATGGTGCGGAACTCATTGAAGTATGTGTCTTGGAAAGACTATAAGGCGGTGACTGCCGACCTGAAACGAGTGTATCGCTCTACTACAGAAGATGAGGCTCTACTCGAACTGGAGCGCTTTGGCGAAGTCTGGGATGGGCAATATCCGCAAATATCTAAGTCCTGGCGCAATCACTGGCAGAACCTCAACACGCTCTTCAACTACCCAGAAGATATCCGTAGAGCCATCTACACAACCAATGCTATTGAGTCTCTCAATAGCGTGATCCGTAAAGCACTAAAAAAGCGGAAGATCTTCCCTAACGATGAGGCCGCAACCAAAATGGTGTACTTAGCAATCAAAGACGCCAGCAAGAAATGGACGATGCCCATTCAAAACTGGCGTCAGGCTATGAGTCGGTTTATTATCGAGTTCGAGGAACGTCTCGATAAACACGTTAACTAAATGGCAGTTACACAGAATCTGTTACAGCCTCATCCTGAATGGGATTTGTATCAGTTTTTCGAGGTAGTTTCGTGTATAAGCCATTCCACCTACTTCCTCGGACAAACTAGGGAAATGGCGACGGACTGAGTACTCGATCATTGTTTCATCTGCTGCGATAATGAAAGCAGTGTTTGGCATAAATAAAAACAATTTCATTGCTTCTAATGTTGCTATCGCCGTATCAGGCAAGCAGCGGTCAAGATCATCGACTAAGATTATTAGTCTGTCTATCTCCGCAGTTTTTAGTAGTTTTTTATACTCTTGTCTGAACTCTGTTATTTCAGTTACAACTTGCTTATTGTCGGCACTTCCAATACACCCTTTAAGCTCCGCCAATCCTTTCGAAAGTTCTTCTTTTCCTAAGTTTTCTGCTTTGTTCGTTAGGTTATCCACTATTGCTGATAAATCTTGCATTGTGGCTGGTGTCGGAACTCCACTTAAAGCTGTAACTCCCCAGTTAGCGACTGTCTTTGCTGTTTTAAACCAATTAACTCTTTTTAAAAAGGAGTCTGCTGATGCTCTTAAGCCCTCGACAGATGATCTGCTTTTTACCAAATCACTTGTAATTTGTTGCATTAATGCAGTTTGAGCGTCTTCAAGACCCTGATATAGCCATGAGTTAAATCTAACACATACCGTTTTTTCATCGTCTTTATAGGACTGCTCAATCATAGACAAAACAGATGATTTACCAGCACCCCAATCACCATGAATACCGATAGAGACAGGTAGCCTTTGCTGATCACTAAGTAATGTTATGATTGCTTTGCTTATGGATTGGTAATTGAGCAGGTCTACACTAGATTCCTTTATCTGGCCACAGCAATTTTATGTTCCCTACCTAAAAGGGCCTTAAGTTGGTTTACTTTAAGGAATGGTTAATATAAGAATACCCCTGCCAATTAAAGAAATTCAAAAACAAGGTCCTAAAAGATTTTAACTTATTCACCCTTCCCTTTGCCTAACTGGGGGGAATAAAAATTTTTGTTCAAATAGGATTTAAATCAAAAAATTTTGGTTGGAAAGGGGGAGTTACAAAAAAAAGGTTTTGAAACTTAAAAAAAAAAAAAATTCCGAAAAAGGGAAAAAAAAAGGGCCTTCCACAAACACAAAAATCCCTGAAACTTTTGTTTTAAAAAAAAAAAAAAAAGTGAAGAAAAAATTTTTAAAAAAAGGGGGCGAAAAATTTTTCTCTTCATTTGAAAAAAATATGTTGGTTTTTTTTTTTTTTTTTTCTTTCTTCAAAAAATAGTTGGGAAAAAAAAAAAGGGGGTGGAGAAAAAAAAAACACCTAAAAAAAAAAAGAAAAAAAAAAAAAAAACTTATTGACCCCCACCCCCCCTCTCTCTCCCCCCCGGAGGGAAAAAAAGCCCCAAAAATATCAAGACAGGCCCCCCCCGCCCGCCAGCGGATCCGGGGGGAAGGGGAAGGGGAAAGATTTTTTTCTCTCCCCCCCCCATTAAAATAAACCGGGAGGAGGGGGGGGGGGGGGGGGAGGGCGGGGGACCCCAGCCCGGCGGGGTAAAATTTTTTTTGAGAGGGTTTTTTTTACCCCGTTTTTGGGGCAAAAAAAAAACCCCGGGGCTTTTTCAAGGGGTTTTTGGGGAAAAACACCCAGGGGGGGGCCCCGGAATTTTCCCCTTTGGCCTTAAAAAAAACCCCCGGGGGTTTTGGCTATTCCCCCGGCCCCCCCGGGTGGCCCCCCCCGGGGGTTCAAAAAAAGGGGGTGGGGTTGGCCCAGGAAGTTTTTTAAACGGGGGCGCGGAGGGGGGGCGTTTTCTTTCTTCCTTGGGCCGGCCCAGTGGAAACCTGAAAACTGTTCAAAACCCTTCCGGGGCAAAACGGGACGTTGTTTTTTCCCTTGGTATTGAAATTCCCCCCTGTTTGGAGTTGTTTTGCCCTCCACGACCCGACGGGCGAGGGGGCAGGGGCATTCTCCCCACAAATTTCGGCCAGAATAGACGTCGGCTGACGCGCCTTGGCCTGCCGGTTTCTTCGCCTCTTGCCACTGCGTGGTGAGTTGCGTTTTGAGGGCGTCGATTTCCGCCAGTTTGTCTTGCATTTTTCGCTCAAGCTCACTCAAGGTCGAGCTTTGATTGCGCGCGCTCGCCTGCTCGATGTTTTTAAGCTCTGCGGTGAGACTGTCGCCAAAGCGCCCCAGCGTACTTTCAAACTTAATCAGGGATTGCTCTAGCTGGTTGATTTTAAGCTGCTGCGCGGTGAGGGCGGATTGGTTGTCTTTTTCGGTGAAGTCGTCACCGACCACGGCGCCAAAGCCCACTTGGGTGACGGGCTCAACCGAGGTGGCCTCTCGCGTCATTTGCCAGACCAGCGCGCCCGCTAAGGCGAGCGCCGCCAAGATAACCACAGTGATGATGAGGTTGCGGGAGTGCGTGGCTTGGTTGATGCGCTCGCCTTGGTCAAAGTCCCCGTCACGGTCTTTAAAGAAGGTGCGTCCCACGCGGCTTAATCGGTCTTTGGTGTTATCGAACATGCGCGGCGCCTCCCCCGGTGATGAGGTATAAGGTGGTGCTGGCTCCAGGAGCCAGCTCGTAAGCTTCAAGCGCCGCACTGCGCGCGGAATCGCTGTAAAATTGCGCGGTGGTGAGCGTCATAAGGGTTTGGGTTTGGTTGCGCAGGGTGTAAATGATGCCCGAGTAATCGCGGCCGACAAACACGGTGGTGGGGATGACGGCCAGCGCTGCGTCATCGTCTGGTAACGTGGCGGGATCTACCGGGTGCTGGCTAAATCCCTCAATCGGCGCTTTGTCATGGACAAAGCGCATCATGGCCTTGGTGAGTCGTGTCAGGCCCTTGGGGTAATCGGCGCTGGTTTGCATGACACTGTCTTGCTCTAAATGAGACTGCGCCCACGTAAATTCGGACACGAAGCCCGGGGTGGCTTTGGGGCTGATGAACAGCGCGAACAAGCGCCCTTTTTCGGTGGTCAAATGCGCGGTAAAGGGCAGAGCAATGTTGATTTTTAAGGTGATGGAGCCGGAGGCGTCTTTTTGGTTGCCCGATGAGGTGCAAAAGCCTTGCGGGCACACGATGGATAAAATTCGGTCATTGGCCACCACGAGCCGGTTGAGGTTAATGGAAGACAGAGATAAAGGGATGGTGTCGCCATTACTAAAGGGGTAAGTCACTTTTTCTGCGTTTTGGGCTTGCGCCATGAGTGGAGTGCTCAAGAGAAAGAGCAGTAAGCACAACCGTGTGTAAAACGGGGGATAAAACCGAGTGCGCGTTGGGGGAAAGACATTAGGGCGATGCATGGTCGGTGGCCTCTAGAGTTTGGATGGATTGAAGGGCGAGTACGCCATGGTGGTAGGTCAGGTTGACTTGATACCATTTACTCTCCGCGGGCAGCGTGCGCGTGCCTACGTGTTTGGTTAGCGTTCCTTTTACGTGCACTTTCAACTCATCAAGGTTAATCGTGAACGTGCTTGCAGCGAACTGGCTGCTGATGTTGCCCTTTTTGATGGCGCCCGCTTCTCGCAGCAGATTGGGTTGAAAGGTGGCCCAACTGCCTTCGTCTACGTATTCCAGCAGTTGGCCGTATTGCCGACCGACGTTGCCTGGGGTGACGTTGAGTTTGAGATACAAAAAGTAATCGGCCATTTGCTCTAAGTAGGGCGCATCCACTTGGGAGTCCGACAAAGAGAAGGCTTTTGATATCACCGGGGGCACAAGGGTGCGGCTTTTATGGGTGAGGGCTTGGTACACCGAAAAACCGAGCACCAGATTGGTGAGGAGCATGGCAAGAAAGCCGAGGCTCAAAAAAAGATTGAGCAGGCTTTTTATCGCCAGTTTGTCTTGTTTGATGAAACTGTCCATAAACGGCCTTTAATATATCCAGTAGCGTTTGGAGGCGGCGGGGGTGCGCGTGAATAACACGCGCTTCATAAAGGAAGCCCCCCACCAATAGCTGGCTTGCGCGATGATGTGATCCCCGTATTGGGATTTGATGTAGCGCAATCCCCCGAACCACGCCATGGCTATCACCATGCCAATCATTTCGTGTCCAAGCCAAAACGCGAGGCCAAAGGTGACAAACGCTGGCAGCACTTCATCCATGGGGAAGCCGACGAGGCGGCGTCCTTTGTTCATGTGTTTGGGGACCGCAAAAAACTGATGAGGATCTTCCATGAGATCTCCTTAGCCGAGTCCGACCATTGGGGCGCCGACGTTCCATAAGATGGAGCCTCCGGCAAATCCGCCGAGGGCGGCGAACCAGTTACGCGTCATGAGTCCGGTCACCACGGCGCCAAGTAGGCCAGTGCCGAGCATGGCGGTTTCGACCAAAGAGCCTTTGCCGGCGGTGTCTTTGACCGCTTGCTTGCCACCGGCAAACAAATCGGCGGCGAGCGTGGGTTGAGTGACCAAGAGGGCGCCAAGCCCGACGGCCACGCCAACAGCCAGAGCGCGTTGTGAGTTACATTTCATGGGATGATTTCCTTTTTTATGAGTAAAAGCCTTAAGGCTTGGGTGTGCGTGAAAGAGGGGTATGAATACCATGTGAAAAGCGCCGCGCAGGCGGCCCCTTTCACCTGGCCTTTCTATTGCGATTGAGCTAAGTGCTCCGCTGACTCGGTACTCCTTTTGTCTCGACAAGAGGCGTGGCCTCGTTATCGCAGCCAAAAGCGAGCTTGAAGGGTAAGGGGGTTAATGTATTTCTTTGTTCTTGTTGATCTGGTCGATCACTGATTTACGTTTTCGCAGAAATTGTTTCCAGTTTTTCTTACTCAACGTGAGATTTTTTTCTTTTCGGTATCGTTTTTTTTCTGCATTACTCAGGCATTGACACTCCCCTTGTCCACGATTTGTTTTACGTGTTGGTTTGTGTGGTGTTATGGGGGTGGGGGTTGGAATGATTGTTTGCTTCATCGGGTTGGTAGAAAACCGACGCTGCCTACCATCAATGTGTATCGTGTCAATTCTTCCATGAAAGGGGGGATAATTGACTTGGTTATTATGCGCAATCAACGCGGCGAAAATGAGCCCTTCGGTCGTATCTGCAATAAATTTGACATTGATGATGGCGTGCTCTTGAAAAGAAAGCCCCGCTAGTTTTTTAAATTGGTTTTTCTGTGTCATGTCGCCAAGCATGAGCTGGCTGTCAAAAGGGAGTATGCCGTACATAATTCTGAGCATGATGATGATTCCTAAAGCGCCTACTTTGAGATGCGGGCAGTACCCGCATTTCAAAATAGTCGGGTATCTTTCAATACCCGTGTTGTGTTTCTTTGCTTATGTATGAACACAATTCATACCACTTGGCCAGAGCAGCGAGTCTCTATGGTTCAGCCAATTTAATGTTTTGCACGCATTTATTGGACTCATTTTAATTCCAGCCCGCGCCCTTCTTGGCGCTCAAGGAATAGTGTTAACCATAGATAGTGTCTTGGTCTTTAAGCCGAAAATAAGCTAATCAGCGGCAAAAAAACTATTTTTTACGGGGCGTTTTCTCTTGCGCCCAATCAGCACCAAACAAGTTTAAATGATGCGCCAGCCTTGCTTCTGCTTCGCGTAGCTTTGCACGTCCATTTTTTTTGCAGATGCCATTAAAAGTCGATTGTTTTGTTCATTAACGGCAACATTCACGTTAATGGACTTCGATTCGTTAGGCACAGGTTGATCCTATTTGGTTTGTATAAAAAATCTGAATCACCGAAAGCTAGTTAGGTATCAAGCCTAATGGAATGAAAATAATAGCTGTATGGATGATCATGGTGCCATTGTAAGTAAACAAAAGGATTATTTCAATAGTATTTGTTACCTTTTATTTACCTCAATATAAACATAAGTTTCTGCTATGTAGGGGAGAATAGTAGAATCATAAGATTAAAAAATACCTACAGATATGCAAACAATTGCGGATAGAATTAAAAGCTTGAGGTTAAATGCTAAGCTCACTCAAAGAGAATTAGGTAAAAAAATAGGAGTTACTGCTGTAACTATATCAAAATGGGAATTGGAAGCTTCTCAACCTAAAGCGCATAGTTTATTTGAATTATGTAAGATATTTAATGTGGATTCGGAGTGGTTAACTTATGGGCGTAGCTCAGATATAAATTTTGGCATTAAGCATATGAGTAACGATGAATTGTTAACTGTGCCATATTTTGAAAATATTGAAGCTGCGGCTGGTGAAGGTTGTTTTATAGCTACAGAGCGTGCTGATTTTGAATTGGTGATACCTAAAAGTTTTTTTAATGTGCATGTTAGTGATGATTTAGTTTGCTTGAGAGTTTTAGGAGATAGCATGGAACCGGAGTTTAAGAATGGCTCTATAATTTGCATTGATATTAAAAATAAAAAATCTATTGATGGGAAAACATACGTTGTAAATCATGAGGGTATGCTAAGGATTAAATTTATAGAACACTCTCCCAAGGGAGTATTATTGCGTAGCTTTAATTCAAACTATCACGATGTATTGGTTGATGACTTTGAACAGTTTTGCATTGTAGGTGCAGTAGTTTTGCAACTTTCATTTTATCAATAAACTTTTATATATTTTTGTGCATAGGCTAGCATTTATTGACAGATATGGCTAAAATACGTTTAGATTTTGAAGTTAAAAGTGCATTACATAGCACATTACTACATAGTTTTTTATGTAGTGTATTTTTCAGTAATCTAGAATGTGTTAGACCACTAATCTAACGATTCAGCATTCGCAAATAGCCGTCCTACCTGAACGTGGGCGGCTTTTTTGTTTATAAATTTTAAGAATTTGATCTTTCAATAGATCTTGTGTAAGTTAGTGCTCTACTGTTTGGCTTAGTAACCCAGACTCCCCTAAAAATCGTTCAGGAATCAATACTATGTATACCATAGAACTTTCTTGCCAAAGGCAAAAAAGGCTCAGCACCCAAGTAATGACCGATAATGATGATGGCTATCCGTGTGATACCCGTTTCGGTGATGAACTTGAGGGCGAGTCTCATGTTTGCCGATAACAACGCCTCAAACCTCACCAAACCGGAATATGACAAAGCGTATCGCGCCAAACGCAAAGCGCGTAAGCATGAGCTGATTGCGCTGTGCCACTCCGTGTTGATACAAAAGCAAGAAGAGTATCCGGATTTTACTATTGGATTTCGATGTTATCGTTTGCTGCGCAGTGGTGAGATTGTCAAATTGCCGCCTGAGTATGCGGTGATCTTAAAGTCGTGCCAGGATTTCATTAGCAACCCACAACGGTTTGCCAGTTTGTTTGCGTGGGGCGGCGCTGCCATTCACAATATTCAGTGCCGTACTTTGATTGCTAAAGTGTTGGCGTGCATGATCCCAAACACGGATTTGATTGGTGGCCGCATCGGTTTACCGACCGAAGCGGGCTTAAAAACCATCAGTTATGATCAATTGCAAGAAGACTATGCGTTGCGTTGGGGAGAGTTCATTTCTCCTAAGGCGTTCGCTAAGGTCGTGAAATACTTGCAACGAGCGGCTTATCTCACCTCTGAGCGCATTAATGTGTGTGTGGACAGTGATGAGGGCACGGTTCGCAGCGCGGCCGCGTATAAGCAGTTTACCGCGACGTTTTTCAGAGATTTAAAAGTCGTCAGTTACCGCAACATTTCTGATCTCATCATTGCCAGTCGGCAACGGATGGAAAAGAAGGGCTTGAGGTTTGAATGGCTTGCGTTTCGTACCATCGCTGCAGGCGTTCAAGAGATCTTTAATGCCGACAAGTTAAATAAGACCGCGTCTTTAGTCTCGGGCTGGTTCTTACCCTCTCCTCGTAGCCAAGCTCACCTTTCCCCGCATTAAATTAGAACTTGTATCCGCTTCACGGCGGAGGGTTGGTCACGTCTGGTGTTTAATCCGGGGTAAAAAAGCGCCTTGACGAGGACTTTTACGGCGTTATTTCCCTAGTTTTATTGAAATTATTTAATTGTATGTAGACAAACGTTTGTAACCACGAGCTGTTTTTACAAAGAGGGTGCAAGAAATGGAGGGTAGACGTTACCCTTAAAAAGGCTCTGTATATTGGGCTGCGGTTAGGAGTACTCCGTACTTACACTACGTATATACTCATAATGTAATCTCATTTAATACGACTTCTCTACTCAAGGTTTGTGCTGGCTGCTATATGCTTGCATGTAGAGACAGTGCAAACCCGACAAGCGTTAGCGCGTCAGTCTCATCCCCCATAACTCACTTGATCGATCCTAAAGCGTCGCTTCGCTCCAAAATTGTCTCAGCCAGCACCAAAACATCATTAAATTCCCCCTACTCTTCTTAGCTGGCTGCGCTGGATCTTTCTTTTGTCATACGACAGGAACCTTTCTCACTCATACGCCCACTCTTGTGAAACCAATCCTTAACCTCCTTATTCCCGTCAACCTAAACCGCTCATCAAGCTTAGCAGGGCCGAGGTCTTTTTTGGGGCCGGCAGTATCATGCGATAAAAAAGAAACGGCGGACGCTTCATCACCTCTCTTACTCGCTTCGCTCGCGCTTTTTGGTATTCGTCGTACAGCGACTCATGAAATAAAAAATGACAGAGCAGAAGATCAATTTTGATCTGTACAGATCTTAAACAAAAGAAAGGCTTTCTATCCGAATGCTACATTACTCTTAATGTTACAGTGTAATGTGTTAATCGCTAGATGGGATTTGAAGTCCAATGGAACAAAAAAACAACGTCAAGAGGGTTAGGGTTCTGTATTTTATAATTTAAGGGTTATGAAGCCCAACGGTACGGTTTTGTATGTTAAGCATTAAATTAATAAGTTAGAGCTGCATGACGTTTAGGTAAACCTTATGATCACTGGTAAAAAAACAAAATCAGTATATAAAATAACCTATATATCACCACTGGCTGTGCCATGACTTAAATGACATGCTTGTTTTTTGTTAGCGTACGTTTTCGTTCCATTGGGCTTCAACCCCCGATGAAGGATTGAGTCTCAAAAAATCCTCATTTATTGAGACTGCCAATTTGCAGATTAGACTATATCAGGACTGGATAGATTTATTAGACGTGAAAAATGTAATACTTTTAGTATTACATTGTTGCTTTGGAGTCGCTCTTGTGTCATGATATGTAATACTAAAAGTATTACATGAGGTTTTTATGGCAAAAGTCATAGCTTTGCTAAATCAGAAGGGTGGTGTTGGAAAAACAACTACAGCCATTAATTTATCCGATACATTGGCAAATCAAGGTTTTAAAGTTCTGGGTATAGATCTTGATCCACAGGGAAATTTTTCGAAAGTGGTCTCTGGTGGGGAAGCTAGTTTCCAAAAAAATGTGATGCAACTTTTCCTAAAGGATAACAATGTTGATATTTCTCAGCTAATTACTATATCCAAAGATACTCATAATTTTTCGTATATCCCTACCGATATACGACTAAGCCGAGTTATAGAGTCTGGCCTAACTCTTAGTTTTCGAGAACACCGCTTGAGTAAGCATCTCGATAAAATCAAAGAACAATATGATTTCATCATCCTAGATTGCCCGCCTAATTTATCATTAACCACAACAAATGCGATAGTTGCAGCTGATTTATTTTTGATGCCTGTTAATAGTGGTGTATTTGCGTTGGATGGCCTTGAAGACCTTTTAGATGCATTGAATGAAGTGGGTCAAGGTGAGATGCTTAACTATTATGTTTTTCGAAATGAAGTTGCCGTAACGAACAAGAAAATAAACGCCGCGATTGATGAAGATTTGTCATATATAGCAAGCAATAGAGTGCTTAATACATCAGTTCGAAGATGTGAAGAAATCGGACAAGCTTCCTTTATGTCACTTCCATTAAGTAAATATAAGAAAGGTTCTGTTGCTATCAATGATTACAAAGCTTTAGTTAAGGAAGTTTTAAATGTTATGTAATACTATTAGTATTACATTTTTTAGGAGGGTAATACTAATAGTATTACATATGTATGGATTTAAGTAAGCGAAAGAAAAGAGGCGACCGTGAAAAAGTTGCTGAACCCATCACAACTATTACTAATGTTAGTAAAGCAAAAGCAAAACAAAGTGCTCCTACATGCTATAGGTTCAATGATTATGATAAAGCTGAAATTGCTTTAGCTGTTGCTAATGTTAAGGTTCATGTCGTTACAAAGGTGACGCCAGCTAAGTTGCTTCGTGCTTTAGTACGTTTGAACAATACTGGTATTATAGATCAAGACGAATTAGTTAAAATGATTGACTCAATGTAATACTAAAAGTATTACAATTTAAGTGCCTCCTGATATTGTTTGGTCGACGAATATCAGGAGGCGCACATCGCAACTCAAAGGAGAATTAAGATGCAGTTGAACTGTAGCATAACCCACATCCTAAACCAAACCGCCACCAACGATGAGCTTGAGATGTTAGCAAGCCTTATGGTGCGGAACTATTTCCGTCCTAACCAACAAGAAGTCATTGCCGCATTTATTGGACGACAAGCCATAAAAAACTTCCTTGAGGAGTCTGAACTATAATATTTCTCCATATGTTCTGATTACTTAGATTACATGTAACGAAGAACAGCTTCCAATTTGAAGCCGTTCTTCTGTCTAAGCTAGATACGTATTTTAAGGGACTACAGCAAAAGAAGTATCCTTTTCGCTTCAACCTCATGCTCATTTTTAAGACTTGCGACAAACTTAAAAAACTTTTTAAGGGACGTTTTGATTTCATGATCGGAGTCAGCTCCCCACGCCTTACTTCGACACCAAGCTCTAAACCGACTATTCAATTTACCTTTACTCAAATCGTTTAGACCCAGAACATCCCCAGAGCTCTCAAGATATATAATGAATAGCTCTATATTTGAAGTATGCTTATGAGCGGTTTTTTTAGTGTACTTAGCCAGCAACATCTCCAAGAACTCGTCATTAAACGTTTCAAGGTCTGTCTTGAGCGGAAGAAAACACTCTTCAAAGTTCTGAAGAATTAGTTTGTATTCATCTAAAGTAACAATGGGCATTAAACTTAACCTTTCGATGATTATTCAAAACCCCCAATCTACCCTAAAAATGGATCTTTGGTGCGGATTAAGGGACGTTACGTTAAATGTTAAATGACTCTTCAATGATATTGGAGAAAATTGGCCCTAATAGTGATTTTTTATATGAGGTTTGCGCTCATTTCAGCGAAAAGTCCAATGTGAGTCGCTAGCTCTTTATTTATAAAGGCTGACAGCTATGGTTTGTTTCCAGAGCCATATTTTAATAACGTCAATGTTGCTTGGTAGTTACGATACGACAGAGCTGCTTGGTGATCACAATTTAAGCCCTCGAGTTGTAACATACCTATGGACAAGTGTTAGCGAAGAGTTTTACTCATTTAGTGAGTAACGAATTACTTGAAGTTCAATAGTATGCCACGTCCTTTAATATCTGAAAAAATAAATCTCCCATATCTCTCTTGTATTAACTAGTGGTAAAATAAAAAGTAAATCTCAAGTCTAAGGGCTGAGTAATTTGTATCTATCGTGTCTTTTGTTGACCTTAACAAACTGAAAAGGTTACATATTTTAAGATTTTGTTAGATCTTAGTTGACAATTTAAATCAGGAGCTATTTTGAAATACCCCGAATATTTATTAGCAGCTAAAAGGCACAGTGAGACTTGTAAAGTTTTACAAGAAAGAATAGAGGCTTGCTTAAGTGCTGATCAAGAACAGAGTTTACAGTTTCAAAATTTGGTGCTTAGTCTGTATTATCTATCTGGATACATCGTTGAATGCTCACTAAAATATAAAATATTGGATCTTCTCGGGTTTGATATTAACATAAATGTAGATAAGTCAGGCTGTAATGGTTCAGGCATCATAAAGTACAATGAGATTGCGACACATAAATTTGATGATTTACAAAATCGATTAAGCTCACTCATAAGTGACTTAACATATGAAAGTAATAATTCTCAAATAGAGCAGTTATTGATTAATTGGGATCCATCGATAAGGTATAAAGATATAGATTTACCTTATTCTGATGTTAAAGATTTCTATCTTCATACAAGAAGTTTCTTAAGAAATATGTAAGGGAAAAAATGTTAAAATCAATAGATTTTATGAATAGATTAGAAGCTGATTTGATGGGGAACATTGAATCGGATACCGTTAATAATTTTTTTCTTGAATTAAGAATAAATCAGAAAGTTAATGTGTATATTGTTAGTGATACTGTAAAAGGAATTGATGGCCTTTCTTTTAAAGAAATTTCACAAACAGAGATAAACAATAAAAATATTTTATTTGTTTTTTTATCCATTGCACAATCAGAAGATGATGATTATAAATATTTATTTGAAAATGGTAAAGTTTCTTTAGGTTTGCGAAGATCTCTAAATACACTACTTGACCATAAAAAAGATAACATAGATATAAAAAGAAATGTGATGACTTTCTTTAGTTATAAAGGTGGTGTTGGTAGGACGACTTCCCTGGCTTTGACTGCGACATATTTATCTAGAAAAGGGAAAAATGTATTCGTTATAGATAGTGATTTAGAAGCCCCAGGTTTGCTTAATTTTTTCAATAGCGCACAATCCTCAAAGCAAAAAAGTGGTTTAGTTGAATACTTAAATGATAAATTATTTATAGAATCGATTGAACTAGATAATTACATTTACAAAATAGGAAAAGATTATTCAGGAAGTGGTACTATTAATTTAATGCCTGCTGGAAATATATTGTCAAGTGACAACAGAGATCTTGATAGCTACCTAGAAGGCTTGGCGCGCTTGGATCTTCAAGGCGTAGGCTTGATTAGAGTACTGAATCATTTAATTAATGATATTCAGTCTGAGTATCAACCAGATATTATATTAATTGATTCAAGAACTGGTTTTAATAATCTTTTTGGAACATTAACTAAATTATCTAAACATGTTATTATATTGGCGGGTGATGATATTCAAAATCAGCCTGGTACTGAATACGTTTCTAATCTATTAGGTGATAAGTGTATTAATGCAACATTTGTTCTTTCGATCTTAAGTAGCAATTACCGAAATATATTCAATAACTTTGTTCAATACATACAAAATGTATATAACTTTGATGCTGATACGTTCTATTTTGATCGTCAAAACACATTAGAGTATATAGGAACATCTTTATCTGATGAAGATGACTTAAATGATTTTATCAGTGGTGAGAACGGTTCAATTCAATATCATAAATTTTTTCAATATATTGAGTCCATTATAGATCAAAAAACTGAAATAGAGCTTGCTGTCGAAGCTGAACCTGTTGTTGAAGCTGAACCTGTTGTTGAAGCTGAACCTGTTGTTGAAGCTGAACCTGTTGTTGAAGCTGTATCCCCACGGAAAAGCTTGCAAGATAGAATATTAGATAACTTATCAGATCATCTGCCAAGTTTATATGCCGAAACGACAGAGTATAATGCTGATTATATAAATAATATTTTTTATTTTAGACCTTGTATGGAAGATTTTTTAATTCCGGAAAAAAGCATATTACTTGGAGATAAAGGAACAGGTAAGACAGCTTTTTATAAGGCATTGCAAAATGAACATTTTTTCAATCGATTAATAACCAAATCTCAGAAGCAGCATTTAAAATATAAAGTATTAAACGTTACAAATTATGAGAATGATAATTTTGAAGTTTTGAAGTTTGATGATTACTTAAAGGATGAGCTATTTGTTAAAAGGTTTTGGGTATTCTTTATTTGGCAAGCTATTTGTACTCGCGGTGACTATTCAAGTAAAATAGATATTCCTGTCATTGATTTATCTAGAACTACTGCTCAAAATAAAATAATAAAATTGATTAACAATGCTGATTTACTAGATAAAATAGAGGATGAGTTGTATGATATAAATGCACAGTTAAATTCATCTCAACATTTATTAATCTTAACTTTCGATCGTTTAGATAATATTGTAAAACCTAATTTGTGGAACGACATCGTTTCTCCGCTAGTTAAACTTAGTATTAATTGCCCATGGGATATGATTTTCCCAAAATTATTTCTACGACGAGATTTGTATGAGCGTCTTGGTAATTTAACAAATAAACATTCATTTGCAGCTAGAGTGATTGATTTGGAATGGAGTCAAAATGAAATGTTTTCATACTTTTTGAAATTAATATTTTTGTATTGTAAGGAGGATTTCTTCGAATACTTAAATAAATATTCTTCAACGACAGCAATTAACACTAAGCAAATTGAGAAAAAATTAAAAACTAAAAATCATCAACATAATCAATTACCATTAGATACATACTTAATTCAACCAATTATAAATTTATTTTTTGGTTCTCCAAAATCTAGAAAAAACGGGAAAATTAGATTAGCTTACGAAGACCTATATAGAAACATTCAAAGTGCTGATAAAACCGTTAATTTGCGTCCGTTTATAGACTTAATTTCTTCAGCAATAAAGGAACAAAAAGAACAAGACCATATTAAAAAATTTAGAAAGGAATCAATATTAAGCCTAATCTATTGTACAAGTAATCAGTCACGAAAAAGCGCTGTTATTAATTATTTAACTGATCTATGGAATGAAAAAGGTAACGAATTTGTTAAGTTCTTTTGCGAAGACCTTTCAAAGAATAATAATATAGATTCTAAATATAAGAAAAATACTCTATATGAAGAGACATTTGAAAGCCTACTTATACAAATAAGATCTAATCATAAAGATGAAGCTGTAATTAAAAACTCTACAGTAGAAGAATGTAAACAAGTTCTTTTAGCTAATAAAATTATTACTACTTATATGGTAGGTAACAAAACTCGTTATGGCTTTGCGTATCTATATACAAATTATTTAGGTGTATAATGTTTTAATTATTACTGATAAATTATTCTATGATTTTTAGTAATAAGAGCGACCATGTTTTTTATAATAATGGCTGCTCTTTAAAGTATTAAAAAGCCACCGGAGTTATCAGTTTGGTGGCTTTTTTTAAAACTATTTTTTTGCAAATCATACGAATGGAGGCTGTTGCAACTAATCGGGGCTGTTGTAATTAATCAGAGAATGCAGATCTACCCAGTCATGTACGTAACCACTATTGGGGGTTTGAGCACCAATGGAACAGAAAACAACGCTAAGAAGGTTAAGTAATTGTATTTAAAAGTGTATTTCCAGTACCGTTATGCATCTGAATCCAATAATGTCGACAACCAATCGTCTTACCTTGCCGGCGTTAATTAGAAATGAGCCCCGAAAAACTCAGGGCAAGCCATGTTAGACAATCTCAGGTTTGTTATCGTGTGGTCCAAGAAAACGATCACCATTGAAGTGAATCATATGGTCGGGATTATCAGCAATCCAAACTTCAGTTTCCCATGCAATATCTGCAGAATTCTTCCTAAACTCTGCTCTATGAGGAAAAGCAGTGACGTAAACACGCCCAACAGTACAACCCTTTAGAGCTTCTTCTAATTCAATCCATCGTTTGGGGCTTACTGGTCCATGACTTGTTACAGCTTCTATTAAAAACAACCATTGACGTTTTTCATCATAAACAACAACGTCCGGTAATTTATCATGAGACATTGGTGGGACATTAAGTGACTCTAGGTATTCAGTTTCTAAAACCATATGTTTACCACCTTCATCACGGCTACTTGCTGTATCACCGATATAAAGAATTTTACCGCCCTCACCAACAAACCTCGGACAAAATTCATGAACAATATCAGCGTGAAGTTGGTTATGAACACCTGGGGATAGTTTTATCTCATTGCCATCAGGCAAGTGAACAGGAATCTTTTCTTTATTGATAGTTCGTTCATACATCGCTTGTAGACTAGGAACCTCATCGAGGAATTTTTGAACCAACTCTTCCCAACCCCCACTAGGGTAAGCGTGGAGAATCTCGATAATCGATTGATTCAATGAGTAATTGTTGTCTTTGCTATTTGTAGCTCTTGCAGGGTTATCTCGGTTTCTATCAACGATCTGAGCTTGATCAAATTGGTGTAACGTTTGTCTTCGAATCGTTTCACGAGAGTTTGGTTTGTAATCCTTACCATACTCTGAACGAATAAAGTCCATAATATTAACGGTTGGTAAAAGTGGTGCGGTTGCAACATTCCAATCGTCATTTGGTCTCACGTTAGCAAGAGCCAGAAAGACCCAAGCCGACCTATCGTTGTATTGTTGTTTTGGTAAGCCTAAAGCTTTGAGTATTTCTTTAGCTTGTTCTAGTTTTTTTTCTTTCATTTTCTTGATTTATTAGCCATAAAACCAATTGGTTCCACAATGTAACCTATGTGCAGGTTTTTTTCTTCCTTTTGTGCAGGTTTTTTGCGATACTTCTCAGTCAATTAATTACTGTATAAATGACCAAGCATGACAGAATTAGCTCTAAACATCCCCCTCAATCTGAATGACATTGCAGATGTAAATCGAGTTGAAGCAAATGGAAAACTTGATGAAAAGTTGAGAGGTAAATTAGGACAGTTTATGTCATCTTCTTCCGTATCTCTGCTTCTTGCAGAAATGTTTGAAAATATTGAGGGCGAACATCGTCTGCTGGATGCAGGAGCCGGTGTTGGTTCCTTAACAGCTGCTTTTGTAGAACGAGTTAAAGGTAATGCTACAAGTATTAAGTCGACTTGTTTTGAACTATCAAGCGTAATGAATCACTATTTGGCCGATACTTTAGGGCAATGTTCCAATACTTGTGAAGCAAATAACGTTCAATGGGACCAAACGGTAGTTGAAGAAGATTTTATTCAACATTCTGTTCAAATGCTTCTTAGTGAGGATTTCGTACCTAGCTACAACAAAGCGATTCTAAACCCACCTTATTTAAAAATTGCTGCTAAAGGCGAGGAGCGTAATGCTCTAAGACAAGTTAATTTCGAAACAGGTAATTTATACTCCGCATTCGTAGGACTAGCGATTAAGTTACTAGAAGACGATGGTGAACTTGTTGCAATCACACCACGCTCATTTTGTAACGGTCCTTACTTCAATGACTTCCGCAAGCTACTATTAGATACTTGTTCGATAAACAAGATACATGTTTTTAACAGTCGTAAATCAGCATTCAAAGCAGATAAGGTTCTTCAAGAGAATGTTGTGTATCACTTAACGAAAGGTAAGCCACAACGAGATACTGTAACTGTTAGTTCTAGCTCTTGTGCAGATGACCCTAATCCATTTGTTTATGAAGTGCCATTTGAAAAAATAGTGAGTGATAACAATCCTGACAGGTTTATTCATATTATCACTGATGAAGAAGAACAGAATGTAGCAACTAGAGCAGGTGGTTTACCGTGCTCACTTGAAGATCTTGGTATTCAGGCAAGTACAGGTAAAGTTGTAGACTTCCGAACTAGAGAAAATTTAAGCACGGACTTTGTTGATGGTTCAGTTCCTTTGATTTTTCCTCAACACCTACAAAAATGTGCGATTAAATGGCCAGTTGAAAATGCTAAAAAGCCTAATGCATTGCTGAACAATAAAAGTACCGCTAACCTGATGGTTCCTAATGGCACTTATGTTCTCACACGCAGATTAACAGCTAAAGAAGAAAAACGTAGAATCGTAGCTTCAATTTATACAGCTGATGTAGCAGACGTCGAAGTTGTAGGTTTTGAAAACAAAACTAACTACTTTCACGCATTAGGCGAACCATTACATGATGGTCTTGCTAAAGGTCTTTGGGTATTTTTGAATAGCTCGCTAGTAGATAAGTATTTCCGTCAAATGAACGGTCATACCCAAGTAAACGCTACGGATCTGAGGACATTACGTTACCCAACCAGAGAGCAACTTATTGACATGGGTAAAGCTGTTGATTTTGAAGAGTTTGACCAAGGGTGTGTAGATCATATTATTGAGCGTTTTCTTTGAACTGCGGCAATGAATGTTCAAGACAATTAGCATCTTCTATAGAAGCTTAATGTCTAGGTCAAAAAGTCGTTCTCGGCTTTGTTGTGATGCTTTTTCAGTAACTTAGATACTTTAGAAATGGTATGTCTGGAGCACCCTATCAATGCTTCGATTTGGCTGTAGCTTTTTCCCTCTCGAAGTAAACCTTCAATTTTCTGGTGTAGCTTGATGTTAACGGGGCGACCTTTGTATTTCCCTTCTTGCTTCGCTCTTTGTACGCCCTGTGCTTGGCGACGACGACGATCTTCATAATCTTTTCTGGCAACAGCAGCCAGCATATCGAGCATCATATTATTGAGAGCGGCGAGCATTCTGTCCGTAAATTCGTCAGTTGTGTGCATAAATTGATGGCTGGTTGGTAAGTCTAATGCTACTACCCTCAATCCTTTACTGGCAATGATGTTTTTTAATAGTTCCCAGTCTTTGGTGTTAAGGCGACTGATCCGATCAACTTGTTCAACTAAGATAATGTCACCCATCATCGCTATATCGAGTAAACGGAACAATTCAGGGCGGTGTAAGCGAGCTCCCGATTCGTTCTCCTCAAACCAATAGGCGACTTGATAACCCATTTTGTTTGCAAATTCAATCAGGTCATTTTTTGCACGCGAAGCATCTTGATCGTCAGTTGAAGCCCTTAGGTAACCATAAATTCGGATATTGTTGTTCATTGGTGCATTTTACATTGGTTTAATTATATTGGTGCATTATACACATATTTTCACTATTTACTGCACTGAAATTATCTAGTGCAGTAAAGGTATACCCTAAAAAATCCAGTGAAAGCTTTAAAGTTGCGGCTTTACGTTTACACTTTACGTAAAGTGGATTACAATTGTGTTAATGTGTAATTTTAGGTTGAGATATAAAAATGACAACGACATCCGATATCAAAAAACAAGTCGTTAAGGTGTGTGAAACTTTGTACCAAACCGGCGGTGTTGAGCTGAAAAAAATCACCGGCCGACTTGTGGCCAAAGAGACCGATTTTTCTCATACCGCGGTGACGCCTTATGTAAAAGACTGGCGTGAAGAGCAATACAAGATTGAAGCTGATGAGCTAAAAAAAACATCAATGAGCGATGTGCTGGTCAAAGCGTTACACCAAGAAATTAACGCCCGTATGCTTTCTCTTAACGCGCTTCGTGATGATGAAATGGACGTCAATCGGGTGGAGCTTGAAGAGGCCCAAGAGAGTGCCGCGCAGCTTCTACAAACGAATGAAACGCTTGACTTAAATTTGCTTGAGGCCACCGACAAAAACGTTCAATTGGAGCGTGAACTGGCCACGAAAACGCAAGAAGTCACCCACCTTGAGGCGACCGTGTCACGAGTTCAACGGGAAAAGGAAGAGGACTTAAAAGCCGCGGAGCACGCTTACGCTGAACTAGAGGGAAAATTAACTGAACAGGTGGCCAGCCATCAACTGATGGTTGAACAACTGAAAGAGCAGCATCAACACGCCCTCGTAGAATTAAAATCTGAGCACACTCAACGTATCGCAGAGCTGAGTCATGTGCATAATGGCAATATAGACGAATTAAAACAGTCTCATTCGTCCATTCAAGAGCAGCTCCGTGCTGATATTGACAAGTTATCGAATCATCTTACTGACATGACGTCACAATCTTCATCAAAATCAGAAATCATCGGCCAGTTACGCGCAGAGCTTGAAGATAAAGAGGCGCTGAAAGTGGCCATGGAGACCCTTACTCTCACCAATAGAGAGCTTGAAATTCACCTAAATGCCGCACAACAAAGTGCACAATCCGCGAATGACGCGGTGTCCAAACTTGAAGTGGAGATGCTCGATCACAAAGAGCAAAGAAATAAAGCTCAGAGCGATCTCGTTAAGGCGAACGATAGCTATGCCTTGCTCAATGATAAGTTCATGACAGTATTATCGAAGAAGGACGCGTAATGGGGTGTGCACGATTAAAGAATGAATGTTTCATTGTGAGGTAACGAATGAAATCCGATGAATGGGTTTGTATTGAGGACGGCGAAGACGATTACGTCATCGAACGCTTTGAAGTTCGAGTCAAAGGTAAGAAGCCTTTAGTTATTAATCATCCGTCTTTTTCTAAACTTCTCTTTGTCACTCAGCAATATCTTAATGGCTCCCTTGATATGACTAAAGAGCTGATCAGAAAAACCGTTTTACAGTCACCGGAGCCGCTGACCATAACTGAATACATTAAACTGGTCGAATTTCTGGAGAGGGAGTCATCTGCTTTCTTGGATGAGGGCTCCAAGCGGGCGGCGGGTCTTTTGGGGCGAAACAAACGTCCATTAAATCAATAACAAGCATAAAGATTGGGTCGTTGATATTATGCCACCCGTTACTTCGTGGTTTTCTGTATACACAGAAGAAATAGCGATCCTATTTTAGGATCTTTTGTTAGAATCAGAGACACGATGAATAAAGTGTAAAGTCCTCTTTTATTTTGCGAAATTTTATTGATACTAAATTATTGTCATGGCCGTTAACCCCTGAGTTAGAGAGTAAGAAAGTAGGGAAGCTGGTGTTATATTTGTCACCTGATATCCCCGAGCAAACCTTTTTCCTTGAGGCCATGCTTAAAGACGAAAATCTTTCGACCCATAAACGTAAAGCGTGGGCGGGTTTTTTGCGGGGGCTGGCCGAAGAATTAGATCCTACACCGGTTTCTCATGAGGAATAAAACGATCCCAATATAGGATCGTTTTCACGTTGTTTCTAGTTACTTAATTTGATAACAACACTTCGCTCTAATCCCGTCAATTCACTGATAAATTCAACGGATTGACCCGAAAGCAGCATCTTCCGAGCAATGGCTTTACGCTCTTCTTGCTGTCCTTCTTGGCGGCCTTCTTGGCGGCCTCGTAGTAACCCGTTTTGTTCGCCTTCTTGGCGGCCTCGTAGTAACCCGTTTTGTTCGCCTTCTTGGCGACCTTCTTGGCGAAGCTGATCGGCTATGGTCATGATAGTCTCTCCATGTTCTGGCGCGCTCTGCGCTAACCCTTCTAACAAGACAGGGGCATTCTTTGTCTCCCCGACTTGCAGTATGTATCTCACCAGTCTTTCGACTTGGCCATCATTTAACTCGGCTCTCATGAACAACACGCCCAGTTGTGTGACAAATTCTAGCATATCTCGCGTGCGAGCGTGCTTTTGTACCAATTCTAGCGCCGCGACGCTTCGATGTCCCATGATTTCTTCATCGGGGATCACCGTGACATCAATCAGTGGAAAAGGTGTGCTGTAGAGTGCCTTTGCTACCGCAGGCTCCGCAAACATATCCAGCCAGTTCATGCTATGAGGGTGAGGACTCTGGCTGCCGTGGTAAAATAATAATGGCACGACCAAAGGGAGGCGTTCGTTTCCTTCATCCAAATGCTGCTGCATGGCTGCTATTGCATAACGCATCAACCGGAAGCTGATGCGGGCGTCTGCGCTACTTTGGTGCTCAATCACCGTGTAGACATACCCCGTACCATAACGTGTTTCTAATGAATAAAGCACATCGGAGTAGTAAGGCCGTAAATCTTCTTCCAAAAACGACGTCGATTTCAGTTGCAGCGTGGAAAGATCGCACAATGCCTGAATGTCGGGCGGTAAGTGGATTTCTAAAAAATCCTTTGCCACCTCAGGCAGCGTTAAAAAGGATTTAAATAAACCGTCGTGAGGGTTGTTCGTTGCCATCGTTGCGTTATCTCATTGGTAATGTGATCCGTTCATCGCACTTCCCGCTAGCCTTCAATCAGGTTGATGTCTAAGGGATGAACCAAAAGGTGCGCTTGGTGTGTCTTCTCATTCCATTCTTTCATCTCCGCCACAAATAAACCGTGTCGGTTGATGCACTCAATCAGCTCAGGCGCGCGCTCTAACTCGATGAGCATTGAAATGGGGCTCACTTGCCGGTGCTCAGCATCAAAGCCTTGCTCTAATTGCTCTTCAAGTAAATACAGTATGCCGGGCTTGGTTTGCATCCCTTTTTCAAACAGTCGAGACTCGAGGCCTTCTTCATCATAAAGGCAGACCAACAAGTGATAAAGCTTCTCCGCTCCTTTAAGCTTAGATTGCTTCGCCAGGGCGTTTAACTCATGCAGTTTCATTTCTAAGTTCCCTCCGCTCTTTCTGGCTGAGTTTACCATGAGCTTAATGTCTTTCTTAATGCTTGATAACGATGTGTCGCTTAATTTAGGCTTGAGATATTTAATCAGTATCTCATTACGGCGATTCACCGGAACATAACGGGTCGTCGTTGATATCTGAAAGAACAAGTGAAGTAACGCGTGCGTCACCGTGTCGTGTAAATGATGATAGTAATTAAAATCGCGTTTTATTTGCATGCTTGCTGGTCTGACTCTCTATCTATTGCGCTCTTGGCGCTGCGGATCCCCAGGGGAAAGCGAAAAGAAGGGTTCGTTTACACGAACCGGCACTATTCTAGTGCCTATGGCGATTCAAATCCTTATTTTTGGTTCGTTTACGGATAAAAATTGAACTCGGTGCATGCTGGCTTTGGGGCAGAGAATACTCAAGCATCAGTGAGCTGTTTTTTTTGTTCTTTTCGCAAAGCCTTGCCTTTTCTTAGCGTTCTCGCTTCGCTCGGTTCATTCCGTCGCTTCGCGCCTCCCGCGATAACGCATGCCACCGATATCGAGCAAAGCTCGATGTGCCATTGCGTTCCTGCGAACAACGGTGATTTTCAAGCGACTTCTCTTTGTTACTCAGCAATATCTTAATGGCTCTCTTGATATGACTAAAGAGCTGATCAGAAAAACCGTTTACAGTCACCGGAGCCGCTGACCATAACTGAATACATTAAACTGATCGAGCTTTTGGAGATCGACTCATCCGCTCTCCAGACAGTTCAAAAGGAACGAGCAGGTTTTTTGAGAGTAATAGGCAAATATTAAAGCGCTTTACATGAAAATACGCGGTATAACACTGTATTTTCATACAGTGTTACGTGTGGCTCTGGAGGCGTTAATTATGCGAGTTGAAATGATGGTTCAAAAGGATAAGTTACCTAAAAACGGGCTCTCTTTGATCACGGTTGAGTTAGAGAAAAGGCTGCATGGGATCTTTCCTGATGCAAAAGTCCGTGTACGTGCTGGCACGAGTAATCGACTCGATATTTATGCACATAAAGATAAAAAAACTCTCGCAAATAACATTGTTGAGCAAGCGTTTAATGAAGCTGATGAGTGGCTTTTTTCTGAATCTTAATGTTGTCTACTATTCACCTCATACTGGTCTAGGTCTAGGTTTAGGTCTGTTTGTCTAAGGAGGGGCTGAGAATACTCAAGCATCAATGCGTTGTTTTTTAAGATATATTTTCGCAAATCCTGACCTTTTCTTGGGCGTTCTCGCTTCGCTCCGTTCATTCCGTCGCTTCGCTCCTCCCGCGATAACGCATGACACGAATATCGAGCAAAGCTCGATGTGCCATTGCGTTCCTGCGAACAATCACCCAACGCCTCCGCTCACTGCGTTCGCTACGCCTCGTCATTCTTCCTCGTTGTCTTTCACTGCCTGTCATTAAGACAGAGTAAGGGCCGAGTTTTTTATGCGCCGATTTTCCTTTCTACTCGCATCACCTTACGGACTCGCAAGCTGTTAACCATGACCTTTCAGAACCTCAATAACAAGGGTATATGAACGCTTCGCGCCCTTGTTATTGAGAACCATGAAAGCCCGATGGACAGCTAAGCGGCTCCGAAAGGTGATACTCAAACAAAAAGGAAACTCCCCATGGCGCAACAAAACTCAACCCTAACTCTCTCTAAATGCCAAACAGCGACCAGCGTCTCGCCGCTGGAGCACGAAAGCTCACCAAAACATGATGTCTCTTTGTCCGAGGGCGAAAGGGGCTTCATTCAATTGATTGACTCCGATTCAAAACAGATCTTAGCGCAGCGTGAAGGTTTAAATGATGAGGCCTCTTTTGAGTATCTAGAAAAGTACGTGTGGAACATGAGCGAGCAGGTAGCCATGCAGTTTGTGGCGCAAACGGATCATGTTCATCCCACGAAATTCTTTTGTGCGCTCCCTAAAGAGGCCCTGGTTAAGTGTTACCTCAACCAACTGACGGATCAAGAGCCGGTGTCTATCAAGCCATGTTGGGAAGGGCTGGCCGAGCAATGGGAAGAGAACGACACGACGACCGAACCATGGGATGCCTTTGATAGCGACGGTCGCTGGATTGGCACGTCGGAATGTTAACCAGAGGGCGCTCATATGAAACAACAATCAAGCCGTACGATAGAGCCAGTGGCGCTTCGCTGCCAAGTGAAGGCGTTGCGTCAGTCGATTAAGGGAATGGGAGCGCCATCGGCGCCAACCCTATCACCACAGCGTCACGCGATTGTGCAGCGCGTGCAACACCTGAAAATGTTCAGTCGCGGTCAGAGTTCTGAGCAATTGGATGATATCGCTCAATTAAAAGAACAAAGAGTCCGGGAGGCCATCAACACTCAATTCCCTGGCATCGGACAGAAAACGTTTCAGCATCATGACTTCTATGAGCTTTTACTGGATCTCGATAGCCGTATCGGACTTGGTGAGTGGCGTCTACGAGAAAGCCGTGAAGAAGTCATTGTGTATGCCTCTTATGGCTCCGTCTTCCCGGGTTTGCGTTTTCAAAAGCAGGGTGAGCGCTACTACTGTCGCGGCTTCAACTTTGATATCCGCCTGGCATCTTAGCCCTAACTCTTAATCTGATTGTCATGGAGAAAAAAATGGAACAGTCCATCCCCCCTATTTTTGTGACTGGTGCGTGGGTCTTAGCAAAAGCACGTCATGGTGGTGTTCGCCAACCCATCGCGCGTAATAACGTGCAAGAAATCTTGTGTCAAAAAGGATTGAACAGTGTGTATACCCTCATCCATTGGATTGAAGAATAAGGAAGCATGCGATGAAAACGCCTACTCATTTTGCGGCACTTTCCGAGCTCACGGCTCGTGACTTTAAAAAACAAGCTGTGATCACCCCTAAACGTCGGTTTGATATCTATAACAACGGCCAATCTTGTAATGTGATTAATTGGTCAAGCGAATACCAAACGCACATCTATTTGCGCTTAAACGTGTCCTGCGTGGATAAAAAACCGCTCTATTTTGTGGAGACCTATTCCATGTGGGGCGATTGGCTGTGCAGCCATTCATATCGAACCATCAGGACGTCAAACTCGCTTGGATCGGTCAGTTATGATGTGGCACAGCTACGAAGAGCAAGAACATGATAAAAATTAATCAATGATCAATTTCTAGCTAATTTTTGGACAAAACCTTGTTAGATTTTTTGATCTAACAAGGTTGTTTCAGATAAGAAAAAGTATCTTGAAACCATGAAAGCTTAGAATAGATCCCGTAACGTTTTCTGCAACAATCTCCCGACGGTGGATATTTTGTCCGTAAATCCTTGTAATGACAAATTAAGCTATTTGTATTTATTTTTGATTAGAAATCAATTCTCTAAGACTAACAATCGCATCTTTTTCAGTAGTATCTAAAACTTCTTTGGAAAACGATTTTTGGTAGCTAGTTTTTTGAGTAGGGCAGCCACCAAGAAAAGGTTTGAGTTTAGTTTTACAGCTGTCACCGCAGGTTCCAGGCTTAACACCAAGAACATCAAGCAACATCCCCTCAAGACATACAGGTGTAGATAAAATCACTTCAATCTTATGCTTTTCCGCATACGCCCAATCTTGTTGTTGTATTGCTACGTCACTATCCATCAACACATATCGTTTGTCGTAAGCGGCTTCTTGGCTCTTTTTAGCAGACATGAGAATATTTCTAGGTGAACCACCATCTGATGATTCGATTTTAACTACTTGGCCAGTTTTTCGGCCGTCATAGTTGTCTTTCATGTGATTCAAGAACGCTCTGTCGTGTATACCTTCACCAACGACGATAAGTGACGCAATATTAGCCTTTCTAACTTTCTTCTTCGCCAACTTCAACACTCCTATACGTTGGGTACTGCACCTAGAGCACCAGCTTGGTACTTAGCGTAAAGGTTGTCATCGGCACGGATGCCTACCATTTCATCCAGACGCCAAGCATCACTTTCAAGGCACTCTTTTTCTACGAGGTAGACTTGGTGTTTCTTGAGTATATTTAGCACTTCTGGTGTGTGACAGGTAAAGATAAGCTGTGCATCATGCTGGTTAGTCTCTTTGTGCTTAAACCAATTCAGAATGACTGGGAGCATATGAGGATGGAGGTCGTTATCAATCTCATCTAAAATAGCAACACCACCATATTGTAGTACTGGAAGTACCCTACGAAGCATTACAAAAAGAGCTTTAGTACCGCTAGATTCCTCGAAGAGTGGGAGTGTAAATTCACCTTTTTCGCACTTATGGATAGCGAAAGGAAAATCAAACTCTATTTCGTCTCCTTTCTCATCTGTAAGCTTTTGCGACTTATATTCAATATCGTGAATTCCCAAATCGAAGTCAAAGACAGCTTGATGTAATCTCTGTTTCAACCCACTATCTTTTTTTAAAAACTCGGTCGCTTCCAGAATATCACCATCATTGAAATGTCTGCGCCCCATCATATTCACATTGAAAATAAAACTATCAAAGTACTCATAGAACTTAGATGCGTTAGACACACTCTGTTGGAATGCTGCTGAAATAACAGAGACATTACTTCTCACTTTCTTGGCTTGAGCTACAGAAAAGCCGAAGCCTTTTTGCTTGTAGCTGTATCCATCCTCAGTTCTCTCTCTGACGAACACATACGAGTAGCTACGACTTGTTTTTTTATACAGTGATTCCAACAATACATCGTTTTTTGTAATCGATAAGTTGTATTTGTACTGCTCCCCTCCGAGCATGAAGTACAACTCAAAATCAGTAGACTTATCGGTATACAATCGGTGTGGCATGTATGGGATATTCTCAGATGGTTTATAATCGAACACAGAAGTCGATATAAATGAACCAAGGAAAGCAAGTGGACGCAACAACTGAGTTTTACCAGCACCATTAGCACCAACAACAGCCAATACCTTGTTCAGACGCTCACCAGAGTCTAGGTTTATGTCGTAGTAGGAAGCTGATGGTTTTTTCCCAACTTCAAAAGATACTTCTTGCTCACCGCCAAAAGAGTAGAAATTTTTACAGATAAATTTTATTAACACGGAAACACCATAATCAACGTATTTTTGTTGATTATGGTACTTAACAAGGGGGATCGCAAGTGTATTCAGGGTGATTTAGGTCAAATAATCAAGTTATTCACTAGTCACTATCTAGCCTAATCTCAAGTTACCCTTTAGACACGTTACTGGTATTACGAAAAGTAAGTCAAATGCTGCTTTGGGGAAGTCAGTGTTTCATCGTTCGAAACACACTTTGGGGCAAAACCTTCTTAGAGTTAAAGGTCTAACTGTTGTGATCGCTCTCTAACGGTTCAATTGATGCTCAAAATGAACACACTTTATGCTCTTCCTGCAGCCGTTCCCGTTAGGGCGTGACCGCAAGCGGTCGGGCTTTTCGTCGTTCCTCCTCCTATCGCTAACTTGAAGCCCATATTGAGCAAGCTCAATGCGCTTCTAAGTTCCAGATAGCCAATCCCTCACGCAAACGCGTCGTTAGGCGTCTGAAGCGACGCACTCCGCTCTATTTCACGCCTTTACGCTAAGAGGGCGTCATCGTTTAGGTGCTTCGTTCATTTTGTTTTACTTTTTGATTTGAGCTCACTTGCTTACCCGCGCTGATTTCTTAATCTCTCAACGTTCGCCCTCTTTGCAAGGGAGGCTGCGCCGCTTCGCGCCCTTGTCAAAGCGGTCTTTCAAGTTGAGTCGATGAAATCAGGCAATAAGCGAAGTGATACTCAACGAACCAAAAAGGAAAACCGCTATGAACGCAATCAACCCAATCTCAGCGCCCTCTAACCGTCAAGACGCGACCAGCGTATCGCCGCTGGACACTCAGGCAACTGCACAAAATGATGCCTCTATTGTGATGCTGCCTGTTAGTCAATTGGTGGTGTCGGATTTAAACGTGCGAAAGAGCAAAGCCAGTAAAGCCGATGATGAATCTCTACAAGCGTCCATCTTGGCGCATGGCGTCATTCAAAACTTGGTCGCGCTGCCTTGTGAGTCAGGTCGGTATCCTGTTATCAGTGGGGGTCGTCGTTTAACTCAACTTCAAGCGCTGGTTGAATTAAATAAAATCACACCTGAGCACCTTGTGCCCGTTAAAATCTTAAATGCGTCCACCGTGTCGCACGATGCCACTGAAATCTCATTGACTGAAAACGTCACACGCGCCTCGATGCACCCAGTGGATGAGTTTGAGGCGTACTCAAAAAGAGTCGAAGACGGCGCAACCGTGGCCGAAGTCGCGCAACGCTTTGGTAAAACACAACGTTACGTGCATCAGCGCATGAAATTAGCGGCGGTCGAGTCGGCTATCCTTGAAGCATACCGCGAGGGCAACGTCTCTCTTGAGCGTGTCATGTTATTCACCCTTGCCAGTCCAGAGCGTCAACGTGACGTGTGGGAACAAGTGAAAGAGAAGTCTTGGTATTCTGAACATCAAGTACGCCACATGCTTAAAGAATCCGCATTGGAAGCGTCAAGCGGACTCGTCACGTTTGTTGGTCAAGCGTCTTACGAACAAGCAGGGGGGATGGTCACCACGGATTTGTTTTCTGACAAAATCTATTTTGAAGACCGCGCCTTAATGGAATCGCTTGCGATGGCTAAGATACAACTTGAAGCGGATAAACTGAGCGCGCAGGGCTGGAAATGGACCGAAATACTGCTCACACGCACTCACGATGAATCGCGTGGCTATGTTGAACTGACGGGGAATCAAGGTAAATATAAGAAAGCCGAGAAAGCGTTAGCAGGGTGCATTCTCGCGTTAGGTCACAACGGGGATATCTGTATCATTAAAGGTTTGGTGGCGAAATCCGAACGTAAAGCGCTCAAAGCCTTGCAAGCCGAATATGCCAAGAAAGCAAACCGTGAGGAGGGCGTCGAACTAGGAGAGGGTTTAAGTGACGTTGTCGCGTCAGAGCCAACCTATTCCGGCGCACTTACTGACGATTTGAACGCGCACCGCCTTGTTATCGCAAAACATGCCTTGATGCAAAATACATCACTTGCGCTCGATGCGCTTCACTTCTCTTTGTGCTTGAAAGCCCAAAATCAGTACTTGAATGCGCCCATTAATGTCACCCTAAATCACAGCGCTGTTGAGCCAAAGCAAGGGGATTTTAATGAGAACAAAGCACTTGAGCGTATCGAGCAGCACAAGCAAAGTTTGGACATGACGTGGTATGAGGCAAGCGGTGAGCACGAACGATTTCAAGCGTTCGTTGCCCTCGATAGTGAAGAAAAACACAAGCAAGTGGCGTTCGCCACGTCATTAATGCTCGTGCCTTGTCTGGTTGGGGATAACCGCTCCACTCATGATTTCCTCTATCAAGCGCTGGCCTTTGACGCCCCCGATTACTGGCGACCAACCACGGACAGCTTCATCAAACGCATCAACAAAGAGGCGCTGATTGACATTGCCCGTCCTGTGATGTCAGAAACGTGGTTACAGAGCGCCCAATCGCTCAAGAAGAGTGATTTGGTGAAGCAATTAACTATCTGGCTTAATGGGGGAGACAACTCACTGACAGAGCCACAGAGGGCGCATTTCGCTCAGTGGATGCCCGTGGGCTTTTAATGTCCTCAATATGCAGTCCTGACGGACTGCATATCCCTAAGCGTGTGTGCGCCTTTACCCGTAATAAGCTCAAAGAAAGCAAAAGCAAAAAGAAAGGCTCGTTAACACGAGCAAGCGCTGTCCCAGGGCCTGTTTTGATTGGCCGGTTTTTGTTTATGGGCAAGGCGTGAACTCAACGCATGCTGGTTTAGGTTTAGGGTGAGAATACTTAAGTATCGGTGAGGCATGTGGAGGTGACTTCTTGTGCTGAGCTTTCCGTTTTCTTGGGCGTTCTCGCTTCGCTCCGTTCATTCCGTCGCTTCGCTCCTCCCGCGATAACGCATGACACGAATATCGAGCAAAGCTCGATGTGCCATTGCGTTCCTGCGAACAATCACCCAACGCCTCCACTCACTGCGTTCGCTACGCCTCGTCATTCTTCCTCGTTGTCTTTCACTGCCTGTCATTAAGACAGAGTAAGGGCCGAGTTTTTTATGCGCCGATTTTCCTTTCTACTCGTATCCCCTTACGGACTCGCAAGCTGTTAACCATGACCTTTCAGAACCTCAATAACAAGGGTATATGAACGCTTCGCGCCCTTGTTATTGAGAACCATGAAAGCCCGATGGACAGCTAAGCGGCTCCGAAAGGTGATACTCAAACAAAAAGGAAACTCCCCATGGCGCAACAAAACTCAACCCTAACTCTCTCTACATGCCAAACAGCGACCAGCGTCTCGCCGCTGGCGGGCGAAAGCTCACCAAAACATGATGTCTCTTTAGAGCAAAGCAAGAGTGCACCGCAAGGATTTTCGATTGCGCCTTGGAGTGACATTACAGCAGAAGAACTCAAGGCCGCAGGTTTTGTTCAGCGTGAGGCTCAGTACTTCCCGTTCACGCTGGCAGAGGTACGCGCCCTTATCATGCGCCAATTTCAAATCGGGACGTTAAGGGACTGTTTTGTTGTGCTGGATGTGTCTACGCCTTTTGAAACCCTTTATTCATTTGACCGTTGCCCGTTTTAATTAAGACAAGGAATAGTAAAACCATGAAATCGTTATCCCATTACATCCAAGATAAACAAACGCAAGCGTTTAATGACGCAGGGGCTTTTTTTGCTTTTTCTAATCAGCAGTTTGCCAAAGCAAAAAAACAAGGCATTGAATACGTCTCAATAGGGGCTGGATTAATTTGTCCTACCGACAGAGCCAAACAATTAATTAACCGTCTCGCCACCATTAACCAAGAAGGAATTAAGCAAGACATCGAAGACAATGGGAAAGACGCCATTATTCGCCGTGAGCTATTTAACTACGAATGTTTTTATAGCGGGGACATTATGGATTGCGTCGAAAATCTCACCGAGTACGGCTATTGCTTTGATGATGTTCATCAAGTTTATCGCCACATTTGCCAGACCGAAAACGTGTGTTAATCAGCCAATAAAAAACGCCTTGATATGAACGGAAATAAATATCAAGGCGCTACCCATTATATGAATCTAAAGGACAAACCAATAATGAGCGAACTAGAGTTTACAATAGAAAACAAAAAAACGGAAGCAGAGCAGTATGTGTGCAGCGCCCAACCTTTCGAATTGGGAGCGGTGGTGATGACTCAAGGCGTAAAAATGTTATTGAGTGACAACATCGGAGCCAATTTACGTATTTACTTAATGCGTCATCAAAATGGGGATTGGGGAAATATGCCAATAGAAGATAAAATTGCCAATGATGAAGCGACAAAAATAGGCGCTCGTATCATGTCAGGTTATCAAATTTGCAATCAAAGGATTTGGATTATTACCGAAGGCGATCGAAGTGTGACCACCGTATTATTCCCGTTCGAATACTAACGGCCATTATTTATCGTGTTATCATCCAGTCTTCGGGCTGGATAGTTAATAGAGGGGTAAAATGAATAAGCTGTCCGTATTGATGTTATGGTTTCCTTTTCCCGCGTTTGCTTTTTGTTTTGATGAGGCTGGCAATCATTATAATGTGTCACCAGACTTACTCAGAGCCATTGCAACCGTTGAAAGTAACTTAAACCCTAATGCTATCAATGAAAATAAAAATAACGTCGGTGAGGTCGTGAGCCGCGATTATGGCCTAATGCAAATTAACTCAATCTGGTTCGACAAGCTTTCAGATTTTAATGTGAATGATCAGAATGTTTATGATCCGTGTTTAACGTGTCATTAGGTGCGTGGGTATTAAGCGCGAACTTTGCCAGTCACGGTTATAACTGGAACAGCGTGGGGGCATATAACGGGGCTTGTTGCAACTAATTAGAGAATGCAGATCTACCCAGTCATGGGCGTAACCATTACTGGTAAACCACCTCAACATTGAAGAGACGATTCATGAAGGCGGATCTCTCCCGAACAAGCGTTTTACGCTCATCATGACGTAACCAGAAATCAAACTGGCCTTTGTTCAACATTCGCAATGATTCGAATCCCTCGATAGTTGACCAGGCTCGCTTTCGTATTTTAAAACCGCCTGTGCTGACAACGAGCTTCTTGATGGGGGAGTGATCAGACTCGATCCCATTATTGAGAGACTTCACTTGCCGGTGTTCGACATCCGCTCGCAGCCGCCCCTCCTTCTTCAGGCGCGAAATAGCATGAGCATACGAGGAATGCTTGTCCGTGTTCAAGGTCTTAGGCTGAGTGTCTACATCATAATATCTTAGGCACCGTTTCAAGAACTGATAAGCCGCGTTTTTATTACGTTTTTGGGAGAAATAGAAGTCCAGTGTTTCTCCTTGCTTGTTGATAGCTCGATACAGATAGTGCCATTTCCCTTTCACCTTGACGTAGGTTTCATCGAGCTGCCACGAAGAGTCTGTACGGATGAACTGATGGCCGCGTAACTTCTTGCGTAATGCAGGGGCATATTCAATGAACCAACGATAAATGGTCGAACGATTAACCGAAACCCCTCGTTCTGCCAGCATGTCGCTGAGGTTGGCGTAGCTCATTGGGGTCGAACCATACCAACGAAGGCACCAAAGAATGATTTCAGGGGCAAAGTGTTTCCATTTGAATGCGGGATTGGTCATTGAGTCACTCGATCAGAAAAGACAGAACTGAATTCTGAGTCTTGGCTGATTTTTTTGCAACAACCCCCCAAAAAATACGGATTTAAACCCAAGGCATGTCGGCCTTACCGCGCAAAAATCAAAGGCAAAGTTGAGCGATTTAATTCTTATCTTAAAAGCAGTTTCATTACCTCGCTAGCGGCGACATTAAAGCAACATGGACTTGAGTTCACCGTCGATGTGGCGAATGGACATATCGGTGCTTGGCTTGAAACCGTAGCGCATCAACGTATACACGGTACTACTGACGCAAAGCCACAAGTTCTGCTGAGAAAGAGCGCTTTACTTTTCAAGCACTGCCTAGCGTGTCACTCTCACCAAGCATGCGGATGACCACTCATACCGTCGTTCCAATAGAGAGTTTCCAACATCCGCTGGCGGCTTATGATGCCTTACTAGAGGTAAGATTATGAACTTACAAATGACGCGTATCGAAGCGGCTTGCGATGCCCTAAAACTCCACGCCATCAATAATGAATGGCCAGCGTTAGCTAAAATGTCACTCGATAAAGAGCAGACCCTTGGTGACTTCTTAGAATCGTTATTAAAGGTAGAGTTGGACTTGAGAGCCGAAAAAACTCGGGCCACTCTCACGAAGTTCGCAGGCTTCCCAATGAAGAAAACCTTCGAAGAATATGATTTAAGTTCGCCACTGGCACGCCAAAAAATCAGCTTAGGGAGTTGACCGGTCTCGCCTTCATAGAAAGAAAATATCGTGCTGCTTGGTCCCAGTGGCGTTGGCAAGAGCCACCTTGCCTTGGGCCTTGGTAGCTTAGCGGTGCAAAAAGGAATAAAAACACGCTTTATTACTGCTGCGGACTTGATGCTGCAATTAGCCACAGCAAAGAAGCAAGATCGGCTTGAGAGTTATCTCAAACGAAGCGTGCTGGGTCCAAAACTTCTCATCGTCGATGAGATTGGCTATTTACCCTTTGGTCGAGAAGAAGCCAACTTGTTCTTCAATGTCATCGCCAAGCGCTATGAACAAGGCAGTATTATAGTGACCAGTAATTTACCGTTCTCACAATGGTCGTCTAATGCGTTCGCTAATGATACAACCCTAACGGCGGCCTTACTCGACCGTCTATTACATCACTCTCATATCGTTCAGATCAGTGGCGAAAGTTATCGGCTGAAAGGCAAAAAGGCATCAGGTGTCGTACCAGCAATATTAGACACTAGAAATAAGTGACATTAACTATGTGAGTGGGTCAGTTTTAGATCGGTGATAACGCCGTAAAGTGGGTCAGTTTTAAGTCGGCGTTGACAAGAAACCTCTCCGCCAAACTCAAGGTTTTATCGATAGTCTCTTAAAATAAATAGGCCACACGGAGCTCGCCTGCCCAGCTACTCATCTCTTTCAAAACGATTGTTTAAACTCGGTTTTAAGACACCAGCATTCAAATTTACAGATAAATCGGATCAGATATTATCGGCCATCGCTATTGATTCTACTGGCCTCAAAGAGTTTAGTAAGGGAGAGTAGCATCAGGAAAAGCACTGCATTAACGCGAAGCGGAGTTGGAAAAAGCTCACTTTGGTGTGTGGGATAATCATGTTATTCACGCTGCGGCTCTGACAGAGAAGATCACCATGGATTTTCAGGTTGTGGACGAGCTTTGTGAGCAGATTGATATTGAAGTTGAGCACGTCTCAGCGGATAACGTTTATGACACCTTGTCTAAAGCATTTCAAAAATCCGATATCATCATTTTTCCCAAAGATAACGGGTATAAAAGGATGAGCTATTTGGCGGCGTATTCCGAACTAGGCCTCATTCGATGCCCAAAGGAAAAAGGGTATGGAAAGCGGAATGTGTCGGAAAACTCGATGCGCAGTTACCAATCCATCATGGGTCCCAAATTACACAGAAGAGACGTTAATAATCAACAACAGGAAATGATACTAGACGCATCGATATTAAACGGCTTTACTCAGCTTGGGATGCCCGATAGCTACCGAGTGGTTTAATAACGTCAAAAGACCGAGTGCATAGAGTTGTGCAATAAAGTTTATAATTACAGAATATAACAAATTCATACGAAAAATATACATAATACTAACAATTAATCATTTAATATGCACTCGTAATTAGTAATACTAGCTGCATTTTATCTGAACTCGAATAAGGAAAAAACTTGGTGAATGATTAGCTAATATTGTATCCAGATTGAAATAATGAAGGAGAGATAAAGTGACCACAATAAATAATATTCTAAAAATAATAGTAAGTATAGCTATGCTATCGAGCCTACCGTCAATTGCAAACGCTCATGGATGGTCTGAATTTCCAAGTGCACGTCAGAATACGTGTTACGAGCAAGGCGGTATTTGGTCGGGCATACCACCTAATGCCGCGTGTGCTCAAGCTAAGGATACTTCAGGTACATATCCGTTCACTGAACGTAACGAATACTCAAAAAATGTCTTAGATTTCAAAAATATAAATGCTGTAAAGGCTGCGATTCCTGATGGCACTTTGTGTTATGCTAACGATTCGCAAAAGCGCGGCATGGGTACTCCTCATACCGGTTGGACGCGTACAGAGCTGAGCACAGGTATATTTGAATATATATTCAATGCGAGTGCGGCACACAGCCCTTCTTTTTGGGAGTTATACCTAACAAAACCAAACGCGGACCTAAACAAAGGCCTAGCGTGGCGAGATTTAGAACTTATCCAGAAAGAGGAAAATGTTCCGCTAAACAGTGGCAAGTATCGCTTTAACGTGACGATCCCTTCTGACCGATCTGGCGACGCGATTCTATTTGTTCGTTGGCAGCGTATCGATGCAGCAGGTGAAGGTTTCTACAACTGTTCAGATATCACTATTACAGGCGGTGAGACTCTTCCGACAGAGCCTACACCACAAACTGATCTAGTACGTGCTGACCTGTTTGTTTCAAAACAGTTTGGAACGCCGAAGGTTGGTGATACCGTTAAGTTCGATATTATTAACAAGTACGGTGAAGTTGCGCGCAGCTTCGACATCGTAATCGATGAGGCAAACGTTAACGAATGGGCTCGCTTGTTGGCTTCCGAAATTAACGGCTGGCATGAAGAGTTTAAAAATGGTGCAGTGTTCATTGGTGATTGGCATGATGAAATGCAGCACTATATGTACTTCCAAAAAGAGCTTTCACGTAATTTCTTTCATTCAAAGGATAGCAGTGTATCAGGTCAACTGACACTGATTGAAGGTGTTGGTGTTGAGCCATTAAAAGGAGATATCTACGAGTTAGTGAAGAGTGATAACGTAGTTAATACTGGTGATAAAATTGTGATTGTAACAAGCGAAGTTGTGACTCTAACACAGACACAAGGCACTGCAGTCAGCATTAAAAACAACGGCACTGCGTCAATTTTAGTTGATACTACTTTAATTACAGAGAATGAAACCTTGTCATTTATCGCTAGCTCGGTTGAGAGCGAGAGTGTGAAAACCTTCACGTTCGAAGTGATCGCTGAGGACGTCGGTGTAACACCAGACCTAACATCGTCAGTCGACGAGTACGTCGGTGTAACACCAGACCTAACATCGTCAGTCGACGAGTACGTCGGTGTAACACCAGACCTAACATCGTCAGTCGACGAGTACGATTTCGTCTTCCCTAGCGGCACTAAAACTTATACGGCAGGAACCAAGGTGCTTGCCAGTGATGGTAACATCTATCAATGTAAAGTGTTCCCATATTCCGGCTATTGCGGGCAGTGGTCTGAAAGAGAGACCCAATTTGAACCTGCAACGGGATCTAATTGGTCATTGGCTTGGGACAAAGTCAACTAGCTTTGGTTGAGGCTGGCCACTCCCCTCGTGAATTCGAGAGAGTGGCCAGCCCTTCAATCACAAAAAAGCTCTAACGAAGGAGGAGAATAACCTAATGGATAAACTTCGATTTGAACAACTGATGACGAGAATTCTAGAATTGCCGCCGCAGCAATTATTGATATTGAGAAGTGTAATTGTAGGCAAGTTACATGAAGAATCGGCGGAAATTATTCTTACCGATGAAGAAATACAGCTCATCAGTGGCCTGTTCCGAGCTTAGCCTCCTCCACTGAACACTCGTCATATGTAAAGATACATTTATCTAGGCTAATCCGTTCATTAGGTGGTCTTTTGATACGGTTAGGCGACTTGGTAGCTTTTGGGCATCCAGAGGTGAGTAAAGCGATTTAAAATGGAACAACCGATTAACATTTCCTGCAGCTGATTGGTTAACTTTCTACTGTGTAATTGGTTTCCGATGATCTTCTAATGTTTGATCTGCTCGAGCCAGAATGGACACTTCATTAAGCGACATTTTGCTTTTCAAAGTTAACTGGGCTTAGATACCCAAGAGCACTGTGCTTTCTCGTCCGATTATAATCAACCTCTATGTACTCGAAGATCGTTTGGCGCATCTCGTTTCTTGTCATGATCGGCTCATATTGGATTGCTTCAACTTTCATCGAATGGAAGAAGCTCTCAACACAAGCATTGACGCTCCTATGTCAATATTTATGTCATAACTGAAAGATCTTTCAATATAATGGGGTAAAGTTCACGAACGATATAGCGTTTCAACACCGTTGTATTTCTTTTATCGAAAGTCCTTCTCCGCTTTTTTTCGCTACATATAACTTTGTTCTTGGGTCACTTCTCATTCTTATAAAGCTACAGTCCATAATGCATTATTGGCCTCTCTTGAGCCACCACGGTCTAATCGGTGTCGGGACGTCTTTCCTAATGAAGCTTGTAGTGGACTAGCTCCACAGAGAGCTGCAAAAGCAGACTCTTTGCCTATCCGCTGAGGGGTATCACCTGTTGTTACCAGCAGTGTTGCTGCTACGCATGGTCCAACACCAAATTGCTCCATTAATGTAGAGGCACTTTCTTTAGTGAGCTTTCGTAATGCTTTGTCTATTGTATGGAGTTCATCAGTCAGATATTGCCATCGACGAGCTAGCATCTTAAGTGCTGATGTTAGTGAATATGAAAGAAGCGCTTCGGAAGTTGATTCAAGCGATGGGCAAGCTTGAATGCATTAAACATCCCGTGTCCTATCAATTCCTCGCCTCGGAAGAGAAGTGTGGAATCATCGGCGATACCAAATTAACGAGTCTCAATACCAATGGGGTATGTTCGAATATCAAAGGCTGACGCATAACTCAGGACTGGGGGAATTATGAGGGGATCCGTCAGTGCCTTGGAACTTAGAAATCGATGAGGCCGAATAAGGCCTCACTGCTTAATTAGATGTTTACTTATCAGTACTATTTGGATTGTATTTACATTAGAAAAAAGACATTCGTTATATATTTCATTGTTTTCAAAAAATAGATCTAATAGTTTGAATTTAAGTTTTATAGAACGGTTAGTTTGACAATCCATTAAAACTTGACTTGTTAATCAAAAATAAATTAAGGAAATTAGATTATGAAAAATACACAATTATTGACTCAAGAAGAAACAAAACAAGTGAGCGGCGGGAGTGGCGCAATAGAGTCGGCTGGTGTGCTTGCGGACGGTTTTGCTCGTGTATTAGAATCGGCAGGGCTTGGTGTTGAAGGCGTAACCCGTCCATCAAAAAAACCAAAAAGCGGCCAAACACAATGTTTTAGCAACAGCCGCCGCATTTAAAACTAATCGGCGCAGGCGGGGTATTTAGCTCCGCCTTCTTCTCTTACCCAAATTGGACTACTGTTATGAACTCACTCAATCATGAGTTGCCCGACGCGCCACACCCATTGATTCAGTGTCTAACTAAACTAGGGCTCGCTCTCTCCCAAGAGCACGTTGAACGCCTGTCTTCGTTTACCTCGTTGTACCTGCACGAACGCTTAGCGGTGTATTTGACGGAACAAGGCGTACCCTTTTCCGCTACCGCAATTCAGGAGGAGTCGGATCTGGAGTTGTTGTCGCCGCCATGTCTGGTTCACTGGAACTTGCACCACTGCGTTGTCGTCATCGATGTCTCCGTTCAGGGACTGCTGGTGTGGGATCCGTACTTAGGTGAGCGACATTATCGCTGCATGGAATTTTTCGATCTATATGAAAAGCCCGGTTACGTCAACTACGTCCTATCGCTAGGCGAGCCCCACTCACGTCCCTCACCACTGGCGCAAGTCTGCAAGCGAGAGCAAGCCCAAGAGCGCACGCTGGACAAGCACTTAGTTTCATTGGCCTTGATGATATCGTCTGTTGGCAAACGCCCGACCCGCGCGCTCCTTCGCTTGCTGACTGGGTGGTGGGATCGATGCGTTCAACCTGATATTTTTGCTGCGCCACGACACAATATTCAGCGCATGCTTGCGTGTTCCAACGAACAAGCACGCCACCTGGCCAGAGACAACTTAGCGCAACTGGCGATCAATATGGGCTACACCGCTCATCTATTGCGGAAGTTGCGCCGTCCTCGCTCAGTTGAGTGGGCACACCGCGTCTTCTCGGCTCCGCTGTCTACTCCTCAATCACCGTTTATCGGTCAGTGTATCATTGAGTTACTCCACCAGTTTGATCCGATTAGCGCCGTATACAGCGTGCTGCAAAATCTGCCCTCTGATCGGGATGTGGTGGTCTACGGTAACCCTTGGGATGACACCATGATCACTGTGTGTCACCAAGCATTCGCTGACCAAGGCCATGAACGCACATTGGAGATCTTGCCTCCCGCAGGTAAACACTCTTTTTTCAAACTGCTCAAGCGGGCTCGGGCAGGTGCACACATCATTATGTTTGCCGATGGCAATCCGTTGCTTGTTTCAGACGAGGCGTCAGGTCTCCAGGTGGCACGCTCATTCACGGCGTGTACGATGTGGCATCACCGCGCCTTTGTCACCAATACAGGAGCTTTGCTGGCCGACAAAACGGCGGCCAATTTGCACGTCGCCGGACTGGTCGAGCGGGATCGCTTAACTCTGGAGGTGACGCCCATCCCGACGCAGCACCTGTCACGCGAGGCCATAGTGCAAGCCAAGGCCGACGCCATGTGTCGATTGATAGAAATAAGCCCACAAGGTTGGTGGTTTTGGCGTAACGCCGAGGTCTACTTTCATGAATATCACGCCGCTTTGGAGTGCCAATGAGCCTATTTCTAAATGAGGTGACCGAGCGTCAGCATGGTTACTATGGTGACATTTTGATCGTGCTGCCGCCCACTTTTACGCGCTTGATTATCCTGACTAGCCTAGTGGGGATCGTCGTCGTTGCTTTCACTCTCTGGGGAGAATTTAGCCAAAACGAGAAAGTGCAAGGGATGTTGCTACCAAAAGGAGGCATTGCCGACATCTTCGCTCCAGAGTCCGGTATCATCAGCCAGCGGCTGGTAGAAGAAGGACAGCAGGTAACACACGGACAAGCGCTGTATGTCATCAACACCGAGTCCACCAACCCCACCGATGGCGACTTACGCCAGCACTTGGGGGCACTGATGAACAAAAATGTCGAACTGGTCAAGCAGCAGGTCTCAATCAACGAAACCTTAACCGACCAGAAGCAACAGTCGCTGGAACGGGAAATCCATCAATTGACGGTCAATGCCGAAGGTCACCAACAGGTCATCGCGCTCAAAAAAAAGCAACTCAAACTGGCTCAGGATACACTGGCGTCCTTCGTCACCGAACAACAGAAACAAGCTATCAGTAAAATAGAGCTTCGCCAACGTCGCAGTGACATGCTGGCCATTGAAGCTAACTTGCAGCAATTACAATTGCAGTTGGAAGACATTCGTTATCAGAAAACGCAAAAACGCTCTGAAATCAAGGAACTCAGCTATCAATTAGCCTTAGAACGGGCCCAATTGCAGCGCCGTGTCGGTGGAGTCCAGCAACAATTAGCATCTAACAATGCGCTTAAAGATACGGTCGTCTCCTCGCCTTTTGACGGCACCGTCTCGGCACTCAATGTGTCGCAAGGGCCCGTGTCGAAAAACAGTGTTTTACTCAGCATCATTCCTGAAGGTCAAGCTCTGCAGGCGGTGTTGTTTGTTCCGAGTCGGGCGGTGGGATTTTTATCCGTAGGTCAATCCGTGCGTTTGCAATATGAAGCGTTTTCCTACCAAAAGTTTGGTCAATACGAGGGAGTAATTGACACCATTTCAGCTACAACTGTCGCAGTGGATGATCTTAAATACCAACCGCGTTCCCAATCAAAGACTCCTTTGCCTCCGTTTGTCTACTTAGTCAAAGTGACTCTGATGTCGCAATCAGTGGATGTGTATGGGAGCGATACCTCACTTCGTGCTGGAATGAACCTCGAAGCGAGCCTAGAAGTTGAACGACGAAAAATCTATCAGTGGCTCCTAGATCCTTTCAAAAATATCCAAGAATACATTAAGGTAACACAGTGACAGTACTGAATGACTTAGCGGAACGCCTGCAGATCGGCTTTTCGCGCAAGATCCCTCTCTTTTACCAATCCGAAGCCGCTGAATGTGGGCTCGCATGTGTCGGTATGATCGCCGAGTACTGGGGGCACAAACTGAATCTAACCCGCTTGCGCAGCGATATGTCGGTGTCGCTCAATGGCAGCAGGCTAAGTGATCTGATGACTATGGCTAAAAAGCTTGACTTAAGTGGTCGTCCACTGCGTGTCGAAGTTGACGATCTGGCGAGTGTCACCACCCCGTGCATTCTGCACTGGGATCTCAATCACTTTGTCGTCTTAGTGAAGGTCAGCCGGAACTATTTTTATATTCACGATCCCTATATTGGCCGCCGTCGTCTGTCACGCGCGGTTTTTTCTCAGCATTTCACGGGAGTGATTTTAGAGCTGACTCCGCTCAACAGCATGACCATCACGCACCATGACATCCATCAACCTACCCTGCGCGATGTGTTCGGCCGCCCTAGCGGTTTGATCGGCTCGTTAGCGAAAATTGTAGCGTTAGCACTGATGTATGAGATTTGTGTCTTAGGAGCCAGCTTTCTGCCCCAGGTGGTGATTGACCACGTTGTCCCCAGCCAAGATAGCAGCTTATTGTCCCTGGTCATTGTGGGTTTTGGCTTACTGTTGCTGATCCGCGTAGGTGCCAGCGCATTGCGCGCCTGGACCGTCATGGCGGTCAGCACCAGTTTTAACCTGCAGTGGCGCGCGCGCGTCTTTCAGCACATGATACACTTACCGATTCCATTTTTTGAAAAGCGTAACCTTGGCGATATTGCGTCACGGTTTGATTCCTTGGACGTTATCGAAAGTGCCATTACGAAACAAATTGTCGAAGCGCTGTTAGACGGGATGTTGGCGATAGGCGCGTTGGCCATGCTATTGAGTTATGATCCTACAATTGCCGCCATCGCTCTGGGGGCCATGAGTGTCTACTTCCTGCTGCGAAAAGGATTGTTCGCACGATTTCGCGAACTCAATCTCGAGTTCATTTTATCTAGTGCCAAAGAAAAAACGTATTTTCTGGAAACCGTCCGAAGCATCCAGAGCATCCGATTGTTTGGCGGCACTGACAATCGCGCGGTTCGCTGGCAAAACCTTTTGGTCAATGAGCGCAATGCCGACATTCGACAGCAGAAACTCGGCATTATGTTCGAGTCGATGAGTACTCTGATTTTTGGTATTGAAGGTCTCATGATCGTTTGGGTCGGCACCGCTGCGGCGCTCACCGGGGATCTGACTGTAGGGATGCTCATAGCGGGGTTATCGTTTAAAGATCAGTTCTCTAGCCGGGTTTCAGGCTTTATTGATACTCTGTTTCAGCTCAAGATGCTGAGTTTACACTTAGAGCGTGTTGGAGATGTGGTATTGACTGAACGAGAGGAGCACGAGCCTCAGCGTTCCTATGTCGACGTTGCACACTTGTCACCCAGCATTCGTTTTGAACATGTCAGTTATCAGTATTCTGAGCACGAGCCTCGCGTGATCGAGGATCTCAGCTTTGAGATCCTCGCGGGTGAAGCCGTCGCCCTGATTGGCGCCTCAGGGTGTGGTAAAACCACCGTCATTAAGCTTATGCTCGGTATGTTAACGCCCACCCAAGGTCAAATATTCATCGACGGCACGCCACTCAGTTCGCTGAATTTGAGCGAGTATCGCCAAATGATAGGGAGCGTAATGCAAGATGACACCCTGTTATCTGGCTCACTAGAAGAAAACATTTCGTTTTTCGACCTCCATATCGATACGCAGCGAGTAAGGGAAGTGGCCGACATTCGCCAGCACATTGAGCAATTACCGATGGGATATGAAACCTTGGTAGGTGAATTGGGCAACATTGTCCGGAGGACAAAAACAACGCGTGCTCCTCGCCAGAGCTTTATATCGACAACCAGACATCCTGATCTTTGATGAAGCAACCAGTCACTTGGATGCCCAATCGGAGCAACACATCAACACTATGATCCATGACCAAGCCGCGATCACCCGTGTGATTGTGGCTCACCGTCCCAGCACAATCGATTCCGCGGATCGCGTGATTGATATTGCTGCGTTAAGCGGGGTCAGTGCTCGGTTCTAGCGCGCATTATGGGGATAGGCGCCAAGACGCCAACACGTGAACGCGCGGATTTGCTTTCTTCGTCTCTTTTGTTAGGGCTGTTGCAACTAATTATGGAATGCAAGTCTACGCAGTAATGGGCTTAACCATTACTGCGTAGACCACCTCAACATTGAAGAGACGATTCATGAAGGCAGATCTCTCCCGAACAAGCGTTTTACGCTCATCATGACGTAACCAGAAATCAAACTGGCCTTTGTTCAACATTCGCAGTGATTCGAATCTCTCGATGGTTGACCAGGCTCGCTTTCGTATTTTAAAACTGCTTGTGCTGACAACGAGCTTCTTGATGCGGCGTGATCGGACTCGATACCATTATTGAGATACTTCACTTGCCGTTGCTCGACATCCGCTCGCAGCCGTCCTTCCTTCTTCAGGATCGAGATAGCATGAGCATACGAGGAGTGCTTATCCGTGTTCAAGGTCTTAGGCTGAGTGTCTACATCATAATCTCTTAGGTACCGTTTCAAGAACTGATAAGCCGCGTTTTTATTCCGTTTTTGGGAGAAATAGAAGTCCAGTGTTTCGCCTTGCTTGTTAATAGCTCGATACAGATAATGCCATTTCCCTTTCACCTTGGCGTAGGTTTCATCGAGCTGCCACGAAGAGTCTGTTCGGATGAACTGATGGCGGCGTAACTTCTTGCGTAATGCTGTGGCAAATTCCATGAACCAACGATAAATGATCGAGCGATTAATCGAAACCTCTCGTTCTGCCAGCATGTCGCTGAGGTTGGCGTAACTCATTGGGACGAACCATACCCAGACACCAAAGAATGATTTCAAGAGCAAAGTGTTTCCATTTGAATGCGAGATTGGTCATTGGGTCACTAGATCAGGAAAGATAGAATTGAATTCTGAGTCTTGGCTGATTTTTTGCAACAATCCCGATTTTGGTTATATTCGGCATAATTATATTGTCGATAGGTGTATTTTTTGAAGTGGTGTCATTTGGGTAAGTTGTGTTTGTGGGACATGTTGTTTAGAACAAGAATCGATGACGTTTGATAATAAAGGAAAGTACACGTTGAGGCTGTAGAATTTCTCACTTTTTCGCCGATTCCCTCTACTTTTATCGTCATTTATCCTACCGATAATGGCCTAAATGCTGCGCGATGATAGCGACCTTTATCATGGTCAGGAAAGATAGAGTGACAGGATGAGAGGTAATCTGGGTTTTCGTTGATTTGAGAGGTTTTACCCTCTAGATAATGAAATTTCGTAGCTTTTCTATGTTGTGAAGCATGCTGAACATCGCCCATTAGGCGTTTACTTTCTTTTGTCCTCTTAGCGTAAATCGATTCATCTGTTTGTTGACGGTGATGTTGCCAAAAACAGGTTCAACACACCCAAGTCGTTTACTGTATTGCCGCCTTCCTTCTGGACTATAAATCTTGTCTTTCATGGTCTGCATGTGGTCAAAGTCTTTTGTGTTTTTGTAGATGAAGAAGACTTGTCTGCCAGGCGGTTTTCTCATGCACAGCGGTCGATAAGATGTTGTCTGCAGTCGTTTAGGTATCCACAAAACTGAGCAACGCGCTCCCCACGGATGACGGCGTTCTTGCTGCTCAGTCGCATCATATTTCCTGCAGAGCATCGGCAAGTTATTTCGTCTTGGTTGAACTCGAACATAGAAATGGAGTAACAGGCTTTAATGTTTGCTGCTCACCAACGTTTCCCCATACTTGGCTGTGTAAAATAATTTGGTACTTGTCATCCGTGATGGCGATGCCATTATAACCTTGAATCGTGCTTTTTGAGATGGTCATTTTAGCGCTGTCATTGTCCGTGATGTTGCTTTTTACGGTTTTTTTACTGCTGCCCAATTTGTCTTTAGTGCTCGCCAGAAATGCACCTATTTTATCGGCGCTGTTATCAAGCTTTTGTTTTTGTCTTAGGTCTTGTTCGATAACCTCATTTGGGAGAGTATCTTAGCTTTGGTGACGCTCTAGGATGCGTTGGCTCGCTCACTGTTGTTTTTCTTTTTTACGGTGAAGCTCTTCGTGTGTGCCACTCCATTCTTTACTGGTATTGGATGAGATTTTACAGCCATCAATAGCAAACATGTTACGGCCAATTAGGCTTTGTTCATCGCATATCATGAGAACCTGAGTGAACAGTGGTTCGATGGTGTCCTTCATTTGTGCGATGAAAGCCGCGATCGTGGTGAAGTGTGGTCGTTCATCGCCCGATAAGCACATGAAGGTGACGTTGTTGACGCAAGCCCTTTCTATGCGACGGCTAGATAACATGCCGAAGGAATAGGCGTAAAAAATAACCTTAAGCATGATGGAGGGTAAGCCGCCGCTCCGTTTTTGTCGTTGTGGTAGTGCGCATCAAAGGGCGAGAGGTCGAGGTGATTATCGAGGATGTGAGAAATGGCGAATTCGATGGTGCTGGGTATGAGTTGTTCATCAATGATGATAGGGACAAACATGTTCTGGTTCGAGTAATCGGTTTTGATGTTGGGCATAACCGTGTCTCGTGGCGAATAATTTAGATTAGATCACAAAGAGTTAGTGCGTTCAAGTTCATATCGTGATGAAATGGCGGTAGGATCAGAATTGAGATGGATTTAGGAGAAATCCTACAGCCTCGTTAGTCAATATTGATGATTAACTGAGCACTTCAATGCAGAACAATCCGTTAATTACCAAGCATCTGAGACAAACAAATACCCTCTCCCATATACGGTTATTATACCTTGGGGAACAGTTGGATTTATTTCCAACTTTTTCCTTAGCGCAACGATTCGGTTATCAACGCTTCGATCAATACCATCGTAGTCGATTCCTCTAAGCTCCTTAGTTAATACATCACGAGACAAGATATTGCCCGCCGATTGTGCTAATAACCAAAGCAAGTCAAATTCGAAGTCTGTAAGCGTAATGGTATTACCAGCAAGTACACATCTTCGGTTAGACTGACTTAACACGAACTGACCAAACTCGAGTTGCCTATTCTGAGGCGTTGTGTCGAAAGAAGAAGTTTGCCTTAACAGTACTCGAATTCGAGCCAGCAACACTCTTGGCTTAATTGGCTTGACTACAAAATCATCTGCGCCCATCTCCAATGCCGCAACATGATCGAAGTCATCGTCACTGGCTGTTAAAATTAAGATCTTACCAGTAAACCATGTCCTGATCTGTCTACAAATTGTCAGGCCATCTTGATCTTTTAGCATTAAATTCAATAACACCAGGTCAGGGTAAACTTTCTCTACCAGAGCTGGCGCTTCTAAGCCAAGTCTCGTAGTTGCGACTTTAAAGCCTTCTGTTTGAAAATACTCTGCTAGCATTTCCCTAAATTTGTCATCATCTTCCACAATAACAATCTTACTAGTAACTATAGGTTTAAAAATATGTGATTTTGACAATTTTAACACCTGCTTTAAATGAAAACATTTCATATATCTAAAAGGATTTCTTGCACCACATAAATAATATTTTTCTTTTTCAGTAAAGAAAATGCTATTTTCTGGATTTTTATAATCTTACACATGTTATAGTGTATCAATTGTAATTGATTGTTGAGTTATTTAAAATATTTATTTTTAATAAAAATAAATATTTTAAAACATATACTTAGCAAGTTAAAATGTTCGAATATTTATTTTAGATAAAATATTATATTGTAAATATTAACCAAAAACAGGTTTTTTTGGATTTTTTATAGCGTTCAAACCTGATTCGACTCAGCAGTTTTGGACACTGATTTAAGGGGGTTGTTGCAAAAAAATCAGCCAAGACTCAGAATTCAGTTCTGTCTTTTCTGATCGAGTGACTCAATGACCAATCCCGCATTCAAATGGAAACACTTTGCCCCTGAAATCATTCTTTGGTGCCTTCGTTGGTATGGTTCGACCCCAATGAGCTACGCCAACCTCAGCGACATGCTGGCAGAACGAGGGGTTTCGGTTAATCGCTCGACCATTTATCGTTGGTTCATTGAATATGCCCCTGCATTACGCAAGAAGTTACGCCGCCATCAGTTCATTCGAACAGACTCTTCGTGGCAGCTCGATGAAACCTACGTCAAGGTGAAAGGGAAATGGCACTATCTGTATCGAGCTATCAACAAGCAAGGCGAAACACTGGACTTCTATTTCTCACAAAAACGTAATAAAAACGCGGCTTATCAGTTCTTGAAACGGTGTCTAAGATACTATGATGTAGACACTCAGCCTAAGACCTTGAACACGGACAAGCATTCCTCGTATGCTCATGCTATTTCGCGCCTGAAGAAGGAGGGGCGGCTGCGAGCGGATGTCGAACACCGGCAAGTGAAGTCTCTCAATAATGGGATCGAGTCTGATCACTCCCCCATCAAGAAGCTCGTTGTCAGCACAGGCGGTTTTAAAATACGAAAGCGAGCCTGGTCAACTATCGAGGGATTCGAATCATTGCGAATGTTGAACAAAGGCCAGTTTGATTTCTGGTTACGTCATGATGAGCGTAAAACGCTTGTTCGGGAGAGATCCGCCTTCATGAATCGTCTCTTCAATGTTGAGGTGGTTTACCAGTAATGGTTACGCCCATGACTGGGTAGATCTGCATTCTCTAATTAGTTGTAACAAGCCCGATCAAATAATTGAGGCACTAGAGCAGGGGATTAAACCTTGGCAATGTCCTTGGGATGTAACTCAGGCTTCAGGTATTCCGAGTAACTTTTCTACTCAGAACGATTACCAGGGCATGAATGTAATGTTGCTTTGGATGAGTGCTCAGATGAATCGTTTCTCATCATCTCAATGGCTCACTTTTAAGCAATCAAAAGCGCTTGGGGGTAAGGTCAGAAAAGGTGAAAAGGGGACGCATATCTTTTTCTATAAGGTAGTTGAGAAAAAGAACAGTGCATCTGACCAGGAAGAAAAAGAAACCTACTCTTGCTTGAAGACCTATGTGGTGTTCAACCTTGATCAGATTGAAGGCGTTGAACGAGCAGATACACCGGTTGTAAATGTTCGTGACGACGTAACTTTGATTGATGAAGTAGAAACGTTCTTGGTTAGTACCGGCGCTTCAATTAGCTATAGTGGACAAAAGGCTTTCTTTCGTCCGTCAACAGATGAAATTGTCATTCCAGAACGCTCACGCTTCTCTGAAAATGCGGATCTATACGCTACGATTATGCACGAGTTAACTCATTGGACGGGACATAAGTCGCGCCTAGATCGAGATAACAAAGGTAGTTTTGGTAGTAAAGATTATGCGTTTGAGGAGTTGATTGCAGAGATTGGAGCGGCTTTTCTAATGGCTGATTTTGGTATAGTTGGTAATGTTCAACACGAATCGTATATAGCCAGTTGGCTTGAAGTTTTAAAAAATGACAAACGTTATGTTTTTAAAGCTGCAACTCAAGCTAGTAAGGCACATCAATTTTTGAAGGAGTTCGTTAACCTTGAGGTTTCGAAAGCTGCTTAACTAAATCGCCCGATAGTTTCTATTGGGCTTTTTTTATTCTCCTCTAAAGCTAATCAACACTCATTGAGGACAAAGACAAGACTTGGATCTTAAAGTTATAATTTAAACACCAGAGCCAGATACGAAAAAGCCCCGTCTAATGACGAGGCTTTTCGAAACTTGCCTTGCGGCTAAAACTTAAACTTGCCTTGCGGCTGTATAACTATATTAGGATTATTTTAGGGTAACGTCAATAGATCCAATAAGCCTAATGAAGTTATTTAACCAAATCTCTCAAGCCAATCGCAATAACAACCCCTTTTCTGATCTTATCTAGGGTTTCATCAGACACTTTTTGTGCTTTCACAAATGAGCGGCTTTCAGAATTGTAGAGGTCTTGTAGTCGTCCTCCGTCTACGGTCGTAACCAGATTACACAAAGCCCAACGATCTACCCCATATGGATAGCGTGGAGTAGTCGGTATATCAGTATGCTCAAGTTTTACATGAAAACCTTGGAACTCAGGCTCTTTTTCCTTCTTCTTTGCTTCTTCTTTAGTTGCGCTTATTGGCACAACAATGTACGCGCCTCTATGCTTTCCGATCACAATTACAGATCTAACTTTAATCATTTCATTGGGAATTCGGTAATTGTAATCTATCTCGGCTTCATCTCTACTTACAGTACAGCCTCCACCATTTTTTTTGAATTGCCCGAAATTACAGTCATAAACATGCCCGATTCGAACGTTACCATTAATCCTTAGTTGAGCCATTTTTATTTACAGTCCTTTTCGCGCTACGAGTAAGTATTTCTCTAGCCCACTCACTAACAGAATCATAATCATTAGCTGCTAATTTCCACAGTAACTTATCATCCTCTGTACAGCGAATTTCTTGTTTTTTATCAAGAGTTACGTCCTGTTTAGGTCGTCCTCTTTTTCCGTTTTTTTTTGTCATGTTTACCATTTTCTGTCATGACGATATTTAAGTCAAGTCGTTTGCTTTTTATACATCAAGATGTATAGTATTCGTCATGACAAAAAGTTGATGTTCGTAATAAACAAGGAAAAAGTCATGGTTAAGTTTAAAGGGCTTGTATTAAAAGTCGAAGAGTTAACATTTGATGCCATTGCTACTGTTTTTGAGGGGGAGGCTTTTTGTTTCACGAATGAAGATCATGGGACAGAGATTATTATTCGTTTAGATGCTTTATCTAATTCAGAAAAATATCACGGGCAGTTCCTTGAACTTATTAAAGATGACAAAACTTTAAAACAAGAGGCGTTAGATATCATCAGGTCTGGTGATGTTACATTTCTCGCATTGATGGTTCATTAAGATTCGGGGAAAAATAATGGGTAGAGCAAAGCCAGTCATAATTTCAGGACGTTTGTTTGAAAAACAAGGAGCTGCCGTAAGCTATTTTGTAGAGCAAAAGGAAGAAAGGTTAGCTTCTGGTCTAATTAAAGAGGGAGAGTTATATGATGCCCTTAAGGATGTATACGAGCGATACTGTGACAACTCTTCTGGTTATGAACTTAATGGCCGATTGATTACTGCATTTAGTGTCGCCTATGAGAAGCGTCAGATCAGTGGCATGTGGGTTACAAATGCTTGTTATAAAGTGCATTTTAGCAATGATGAAATTAGACCATTTTCAATTGCGAAGGCTGTGAAATCGGTAGCGAGTAACTCTTAAAAGGTAATTAGACATGGCAAATAAAGAAAAACGCGCGAAACGCGCAAAGTTAAAAGCCAAAAATCAAAGAGTTGTAAAACATAAATCAAAAGATATTAGGTACAATCCAGAGGAAGTGACGGTTACAGATGAAGGTATCCGATTTTTAAAATTAGCCTTTAAAGAAGATTTAGAAGAGCGCCTAGACAAGCGTCTTCAATCACAAACATTTGATGAATTAAGTGTTGGAGGGAGCCGTATACGGTTTGATATGGCTCTTGCCATTGACGGTTATCCATTTGAGTTGCCAGAAGGTGTTATCGAAGAAGATTATGAACCATTGCTGACAACTGAGATCTATATGTCGGGAATGTTTGATGATGTGATCGATGAGGTATTCAAATCAGCATTGGCATCAAACGCCAACTAAGAGTACATAACACAACTCATTGAATCTAATGGTGTCACTTGGAGTAACAGAAGTTCTGATAAGTAGGAGAAAATTGTGTCCAATAATTTTAAATATTTCATTGTTATCAATGCATCAGAGACAAATGATAAAATTGATCGCTCACACGGAACTACTGCGCATTTTTCTAATCCAGTAGGTAAAAGCGACAAGATTTATTGGGATCATGAAAACGGCAGTAGTGGTGGTATTGTATTGGACATAGAACATCACCCAACTGTTTCGATTCTGATAGTGAACGTGATCTAGAAACGAATGACAGGAACGTTAAAAATACAGGTTTGTGCTGGCTGCTATATGCTTGCATGTAGAGACAGTGCGAACCCGACAAACGAAGTGCGTCAGTCTGCAATTGTATGTGGTAATTAAGGTGACATTTTGAAGAATAAAATTTATGAGTTAAAAAACGTGAAGAAACTTAATGAAGATTTTGAAGTCGAGGAAACGTTTTATAGCTCTATTTATAAAACTTCTTTTGATCTGATAAACGATATTTATTGCAGTTTGGAAGGAAAAAGCTTGGACGTGAGAGCCAATGCTTTGCATCGAGTTGAGAAGCATTATTCTGAAGGGGGAACCGAGATTTCGTTAACCTCAGATTGGGTTGATAGGATGTCAGAGAATGGTGTTCAAATTCACTAATGAAGTTTTCAATATTTTATGCTGCGTTTTAGGCGCTGCAGCCCCAAAAACGCAGTAGATTATACGTAGAAGACACCGTTTTTTGTTAACTTAATTCGCTGGCATCTCTATCTGGATGGCCATTCTTGTCAAAGTAACGAACTTTGCATTTAGGAAAGCCAGAGCATCCCCACCAGAATGAGCCTTCTTTCTTACCACTTCGACGTACTAACCCTTTTCCGCACTTACAAAGTTCCGTTTCGCTTGGCTTAACCTTTTGCTTAGGGGCAGGGTTTAAGTTGGGTTTTCCTTTGTTGTCAGGAAAGACACTTTTGCAATCGGGGTAACGGTTACACGCCCAAAAGTGACCTTTCTTCCCCTTCAAACGCCTTAGTTCGCCTTTTTGGCAAGTCGGGCATTGCACACCCACTTTGGTTGTTAAGGCCTTGCCTTCCCCCTGGCTATTAATCGAGGTTTGGATCACCCCCAAATCAAATTCAACGGGATCTTCTAGTGTATTGATAGAGCGCCCTTTTCGCTTAACTTCGTTAAGCATGGCCGCAATCGAGGTGGTTTTCCCTGAGCCTGTTTGACCTGCAAAAACTAACACACCGGCTTTACTGTACATAAAGTTGCGAACTTCTCGGCGTTGCCCTGCTTCCCATCCCAACTCCTCCAGTGTTGGAATTTCCATGGACTTATTCAGCCATCGAAGAGTGGCTTGTCCGCCTTTGTTTAAGGCTGGCATATAACTCATTCGCCAGTCGGTGTCCCTCTTTCCTTGCGCCGTTTTAAGTAAAGCGGTGATCCTGCCATTGTTTGGTTTAGTGACATTAAAATCGTCATCTTTAATGTCTGCGTGATAAAACAAAATGGCTATAAGATGTTGCCCCCACTCATAGTCTTTAATAATTTGGCCATAAACCACCATTCGGCCATCTATTCGCATTTCTATACGAGTTTCCGTTTTATACAATTCAATATGAATATCAGAACATTCATGTTGAGCGGCGTATTCCAGCATTCGCATGGCAATGCCATACGTTTCACTTTTGGCATCGCTGGCACTTTTTTCGTCGGTCTTTCTTTGTGCGACTTCCTTGAGTAGGGATGAAATAAGAGAAGGTTCATACATCTTAACTTTTCGTTCAGGTAGAACGTCGAAACCAAGGGTTACGTACTCTCTTTGCATAATATCGGTAATGAGTTCGACGGCGGGAGACTCATACGAAGCCGTCATGATTTCCCCTGTATCGGTTAACACCGCCGAATGGTGCTCAAGATAAATACTTTTTAATCCCTCACTGACGAGGACGTTTCGATTGAGAGTCGGGTTCATCGATGACCACCTTTCTTTTTGGCATGTATTTACGGTACGTTTTGCCATATTTATCAATCAATATGACGTGCTCTTTGTTGATTCGATACACTTTGACTTCATCAATCCATGCCCCTTGCTTAACTGGAATTAACGCCCCTTCAAATTCAAACCAGGCACTAGTCTGATTGGGGTTAAACACCACACTTTTTAGGCTTAAGTGTTCGACTATTCGAGCGGGGTTCTTAACTACTTTCTTAGGCACAACAACCGGTTTTTTCGGGGGTGGGTTGTAAGAATTTAGCGTTCGGCTCTCCTTTTTCTCCTTAATTTGCGCGGCAAGAAGTTGAGTTCGAATTTCGCTGTAATAACGGGTTTCCAAATTATCTAGCGCGGTTTGAGCGGACTCCGATAGCGAAAGCTTAAAGGGGGTCACCTCTTTTTCTTTTTGTGCTGGAGCCTCTGAAATCAAAGGCTCTGTGGGGGTAGAGGCCGTCATGGTTAAGTGATCATCATTACTTTTTTCTACCTTGACAGGCGGCGTTACGGGAACAATATTTTCCGGTACGTCGAATATCTCTTGCTCATGTGCCGGTGTGGAGGGTGGGGGACTGGGTAGAAATGACCAGACCAAAAAAACAATCATGGCCAACATAGCGACACACATCGCCGCGAGCAGCGGTTTGGGTAACGGCTTTCTTTGTTTCTTAGTGACTTCAATTTGGCTCACTGTAGACTCCTTGAATTTCAATTTCGAGATACAATTCAGTAATATCCTCATCGTTCCAAGACAACGTAAGCTTGCGTGTTGTAACAAATGAAGGGGTTAATATCTGCATGATAAGCGGCAATTTTCCAAGCCGACCTGTGGTTGTGAGCGTTAAACTGACCACTGAAAATCGCCCAACGTCACGTTGGCCATCTTCGGTAACCGACACGTCCATTAACTCAAGTGCGTCTCGCATATCCGTGAGATAGGTAGACACATCGTATGCACGCCAATGGTCAGCTTTAGGCACATCTAGGGTTAACAAAGAACGTTCCTCATTTAGCCAATCGTCAATCTCAGGATTGGCCAACAAATATTGACGAATAACTTTGTCTCGCGCGGTCAGATCTAACTTGGCCGTCAGCGCTCCATCCACCAAATTCACTTCGTTTACATTCATGCCATCAGGCATTAAGTGCGTTTCGAGCATGATTTTAGTTGCGAGCTGAAGCGCAGGGCTGGCTAAAGGCTTATTACGAAGCGACTCAATGAGCACTTCCTCTGGTGTGGTTTTCGCTATTTGTGGTTTAGGCGGTGGTTCTTGTTGGCCAAGCCAAAAGCCGCCAAAACTCAGTGAAGCGACAACCAACGCCAGTACGCCTATCCACAATTTGGGTGTACCGGCTTTCGCTGTGAGTATGTACCCTTGCCAATCGCTCTCGATTAACGGTTTAACCAGGATTTGTTTGTTTTTGTGGAAGGTTAATGACTCAGAGGCTTCCGAGCTGGCAACCAAGATGTGCTCGCAGTTATACAGCCAGTAGCCTAATTCTTCTTCCAGCTCGCCGATGGTGGCCAAGCTTTCCGTTTCCACCTCTCCTTTATCGATAACACAGGCATACCACTTATCATCGAAGGGCTGAAAAAAAATCAGGCGCTCTGTGGGCTCACCTGATTCTTGTAGTCTTGTTTTGAGTGCTTCACCGAGCAGAACCGCTGGATGTTCACTGTAATAACGCCGCTTCCCTTGCGAGTGCACCATAACCCGTTCAAACGGCGCAGAATGGCGTTTTCTTTCCTGCTTAAGAGATTTCTCAGAAGGACAGGTCGCACGATTGGCTAATTGCATCGTTCCTCCTTAATACGCTTTACGGGGGGTGAGTAACACCAAGGTTTCAGTGGTCAGATCTTCACTGCCCGTTCCCCCAAACAACGTTGTCCAAAAACTTTTGTTTTGTTCCGCCGTTTTAGAACTTTGTTTCACTGAGGCGATAACATAGGTCTGGCCATAACGAAGCTTATTGGCAAAGGTGATCTCAGATTTCTGTTTATCCAGAAAGCCAAGCTCCAATTGAGCGACTTTTTCAGTACGCTTCTTGGTGATTTTTTGTAATTGACCAGAGAGACGTAACCAAACATGCTCAGACTGCACATTGGCACTGGCCATAAAATCGACCCCTTCCACCTCTTCTTTTCGGGTAACACTTGCACTGACTACACCTTCACTGCTTTCGGATGAGGTAGAGTACAAATACGGCACAATAGATTGTTGCGTAATACGAGCTGGCTGATTGTTTAACAGTAAGGCCGTAATCGGCGTTTCTGTTGACACACTGCCTTGTTTTTCCAGAACCTTAATCAGCGCCTCTGATCCCGACCACTTTCCGCTGCCCTGGAAAGCGAAACCGTACCCCGCTTGTTGAGAGACAAGGTTTGTACCAGGAACAAAGAACTTTAACGTTTCGCCACCGGATTTATAAACCAGGTTCCAATTGATGCCGCGCTCAGTCCCTAAGTTAGAGCGAAACTCAATGACACGAACATCCAGCACAACTTGTTTCGTGAGTTGCTCTTGATACCGTTCAACAATTTTCTCAACTTCCTGCATTTTGTCAGGGGTTGTCGTGACGGTGATGGCGCTCATATTGGCCGATGTAGACACCGCTTTTTCAGCGTTTTCCTCTCCACCGAGTACGGTGACAATATTGGCGGCAATTTCTGCGATCACTTCAACCGAGCTGTAACTGATGTTTAAGTATTGACCTTGAGTTTTCGCTTTATCTTCCTTATCGCTAGAGCCGCCCCCTTCAGAACCAAGTTGGCCGTTTTGAGTACCGGTTGGCAGATTAATAAAAAAAGTTTTAGTGACGGTTTCGGTCACTTCAAGACGTTGGTTGATAAACTCAATACCAAAACCGGCTTCACGAGACAGTAAGTTGAGTACGTTCTCTCGCGTGTTAGAAAAATTTAAGGTCACTCGTTTATTTGGGTCTGCATTTTCACCAAAATAAATCGGAATTTCGACTCCAAACATGACCTCTTCCAAGACCACCGACAAAGGCATATCACTTGAATTGACCGTCAGTTTTTCTTTTAACCACTGCGTGTTACTTGGTGGTTCAACAGGAGAAAAGACTTGCGGGGGTTTCGTGATACGACTGATTTTTGGAGGGGGAATGTACGTGGTTTTTTCAGTGATGGTTTGGTGAACCTTGTCATTGTGTTTCACCGCTTCATCGTATTGCGGGGAGCTGCACCCCGCGATGGCTACGATAAGTAGCAAGCTAAGTCGTTTTCTCACTTAAATGTCCTCTTGTATAAAGACTTGTCCCGTTGAGTCAAGAATGGCCGCTCTCACTGGGTAGCCTTCGAGTACCACTGAAAGGGCGTATTCCACATCATCCCACGCCGTTAATAAGTAGTAATCAGCACTGAATTTGTAGTCGTTAGGAGATAGCCAACTGCGTTTTTGATCAACCGTATCAACCCAAATGTATTCGTAGTTTTCAACCACCCGTTGAGTCACCGCTTTGAGTGATTGACCGCCTACGTGGGTAATGCGTGCTTTGCCGTCAAAGTCATACACACCGACCACTTTTTGTCTATTTTGGTTGGCTTCAACCAGTTTTAAGGGTACGCCTAGCTGCGCACTGAGCTCATCCCACACCTTTTTAAAGCTCCCATCTAAACGTTGCTGTTTCGACGATCGTTTACTCAAGGTCAATTGATGTTGCGTGTTCATGCTCCAGGCAACTTTCCGATAGCCTTCGCGTTTCAACCATCGACGTATCGCACTCTCAAAACTTTCACCTTCTCGAATCAAATACGTTTCAATCGGTTTTGGTACGGGTTTCGCTTTGGGTTTCACCACTTTAGCCGTCAGTTTGGTTTCGCTCATAATGGTGGGTTTTAAAGGGGACAAATCACGCTCGACAATGTTGACGTGTCTTAGCTCGAAATACTCGCCTTGCCCTTTGTATTCTTTCGAGGCGCAACCAGACAAGGCCGCGCACGCGATGGCTAGATAGGTAATGTGGGTTTTCACAGGATCACCCCCTTAGAGAACGTGATGAGCTTATGGCCTTTATCAACGATGATGGTGTTTCCTTCACCAATCAGCAGTTGTAAGGCATGAGTTACGGGCATGGTTCGATGCATCTTTGCCGCTGTTGGAATAGGGCTTTCCAGTAATGTTCTTGCACTAGAAGGAGCGGAATATTCCGTGAGTATGTGATACCCAAGGGGCTCCATTAGCCATTGCACCGCTTGCCCTACCGTTTTCAATTCAAGGGGGTAAATGGTTCGCGCAGAAACTTGCAAGGTATCAACATCGGGAATGGGGCTCGCAGGCGCGGCCAGACAAAGCGCGATAAAACAAAGTGATTTGATTTTCACAGGTAATCCTCATAAAGGTTTTTCCAAGGTTTTAAGTAAATTTCATCTTCAATGATGATATTCATGGCTTGGCCAGCTCGGATGATATTGGTTGGCCGCAGTTGTAAGTATTTTTGAGCGTGTGGCGCGACTTGTTCACGAACGCCAGAAGATACGTCACCGTAATAGCTGCTCTCTCCCTCTCCTGTGCCTTGATAACTCGTGTTGCTCGCAACTAAGGCATAGGCGGCAACGCCTAAGAACTGCTCCATCCAGTGATGATCCACTTGGTCGCTGATACCGGTCATGCCTTCTCTGTCCATCCCCGATGATTTCGAGGTGTCTATCTTGTTGCCATTTGGCAACACGACCCAAGGCACACTCATTCCTATCACGCTGTTAATGCTTTCATTAACGGTGCTCATTCGAAAACTTTTGATAATGACTTCGGAGCCTGTCGGGATCAGCACATACTCTTCACTGGCATCAAGAACATCTTGTGTCACCCAGGCTTTGAATGTGCCCGTTCGGTCACTGTTGGCTTTCATTCGAGTCACGGATGGAATGATGGTGCCGATGGGTAATTTTGATAACCCTTCCGTTGATGCGTTGTAGCTGTTTTCTTGAGTAAACCCGACAATGTTTTCAGGCGGTGCTGAAAAACTTTGTTCGATTTGGGTTACTTTCGTTGGCGTGTCGCTGCCTTCTGAAATATTACCCGATAAGATCCGTTGCTTGAGTGAGGCCAACTCATCAAGCCGCTTGCCAATCATTATTCGTTGCTCATCCGTTGATAAGCGATCTTCGTCGAGTTCTGAGTAATGATTAGTGGGTGTGGCTACGTTGACGTGTTTTTGGTTTTGGGAAGCGGGTACGGTGGTGATGGCTGAGACATTCCAATGGCTTTGGGCGGCTATTCTTGCCCTGCGTAACTCAACCAGTTTAAATGTCTCCTTTTCTTTTTCTATGGGGTCGATAAGTGCGTTTGCTCTTTCTGCGACCGTAGGGGTGGCAACTTGACTGATAGTGTAAGAATCTTTTGCCTCTTCTCGCTGTGTGACCAAGTTGGTCACCGTAGAATCATCAGGAAGCACATTATCGGGTCTATCAATCGTTTCAACTTCTTCTGCTGTAGCGTCATTATTGTTAAGTTCTTCGGGTTTGCTGGTCATTTTTTCAATGGCTAAGACCAGACCGAAAATAAAAGTAATGACGATAAAAATGACAGCAGCGTATTTTTTTCCTTTCTCGGAAAAATTAGCGGCTTTCACATCCCTCTCCTTTAGGTATTTGAGTGCGTGGTATTGTCGGTTCGTGTCACTTCAATCACGACGTCATCGATGCGAAGCCGTAAATTGGCGTAAATACCGGTCACTTTATACATGCCGTAAGCATCATCGTATTTGGTTGGTGCAATGGCCGCCTTACCGCCTATTTCTGTTTCAATGCTCAATATCCCTCGACTTGGGTTGGAAAGTCGAACATAGGTAAACTGGCCATCATCGTACACATCAGAAATGATGTTGTTACCGACAAAGCTATCCTGGCTTGTCCACTCGTAACGGGTATAAATCCGATATCGATATTTTCTCAACGCGTCAATGACGGCACGTTTTTGTTTATCCAATGACTGACTTTTTATTGTGGCCAATTGCTTTTCCAAGTCTTGTACTCGACCAGAATTCATCATCACCGGTGCCGTTTTATTTTTGCTCAACACAAACGTGGAAATCGCTTGTTGTTGCTCTTTGTTCATCGTGCCTCGCCCCGCATTCACTAACACACAAGGCTGATTTTGTTTCGTGGTCGTGCGCGTGGCCATGATGTCATACACCGAGCCATCATCCGTAAAGGCATAAATCATCGTGCTTATGCCTTCTTTTGAGCTTGAATTGGGCTTAACCATGATTTGGTTAGAGCCCACGACCCCTTCAACATCCCACAAGTGGGGATTAGAAACGGAAGGAGCGCTTATCAAATTAGAAGGCAACTGAATGCGCCCTCCCATGTATTTTGCTGTCTTTACTGAAATGATTTCACCTGGCTTGTGATCAAGTGGCTGACAAACACTGGCATAGGCATTAACCGAAAGACAGCCCATCACCACAAGCAGCGGTGACCAGAACTGTGTTTTCATTAGATTCGTTCCTTAGATAATTTATAGGTAAGGATCTCAAGACCAATTGGATTCAGTCTGAGTTCATCGATGGATTTGTTGGCTAACTCTTTTTTCTCTTTAAGCCGCCATTGAACATTAAGCACCAGTTTTTCTGGGTCACGTTCTTTACCATTCACCGTGAGCGTTCGGGTTAGATAGAGGTTACTTCGAATGGCTTCTCGACTGAGTTCGTCGGCCATCTGCCAATCAATTGAATCGTAGTGCTCAATCCCCCGCTCTATGACGATGTCAGCGCTATTTTTACTTTTCTTAATGGCTTCTATCTTTTCAATCGCATTAAAACCCCGCAAGCTGACAAAATCCGTCGCCAGCTTTTCAGCCATAAAGTTTTGCGCTTCTCCCCAATCAGAACTAATGGTTTCAGGAGTGATCCCGTAACGGGCAATGGCAAAGCGTTGCAACATAGAATCAATGGTCGTTTTGTAAAAAAGCTGGCTGTCATTTGGGCTGTATGACAACACCGACCAACTTCCATTGGGTTCAAGCTTGACGTAAACCACCTCTTTGGTGTGCTGCGCCTGGCCAAAGGCATAAAACAAGAAAAGCAAAAGAATGACGATGACGCCCGATAAAGAAAGAGACATAACAAACCAGCGATTGCGTTCGGCTCTCAAAGGCGGTTTTTCGTCTCGTTTTTCTCGATGGGACTCTTCTATAACAATCGGTTCATCCATACGGCTATCCTCCAAACTTAGCCATAATGACTTTTGCTATTTTCGAACCAGATTGACTACTGAGCGCCGATTTAGCCAGATTGTTCATCCCTTTAGCCGCGCTCGCACTTGGAGAAGCAACATTACCAATCAAAGCTTTAGAGAGTTCGACACTGGATTTGATCATCAAAAAGGAAATGATCATGGTCACCACCAACTCAATATAATCAGCGGTCGATAAGATGTTGTTACGTTGGCCAAAACTCATGCACTGCGAAATGGTCGTACTCCCTGCGCATTGTAATATCCCGGATGCGGTGAATTGAGCTTTGATGGCCAGAGCAACCAACACCGCGCAAGCTCGCAGAACAATAAGCAACATCAGGCTTCCTATTAAATAACGAAACCATCCATCAAAGGCCGTGCGAGTCCCTGGGTGAACTAAGCAAGGGACAAAGAAAATAGCGAGTATCTTTCCCAGTAACAAACACCAGGTCGCCCAAGAGCCCGTAAAATACATCGCCACGACAATAATCATCGTAACGACTTGCCAAACCAAATAGTTGAAGGCATCTCCAGTGGACATGCTCCAAAAACTGACCTCTTCGTTATACATGCCGATAAAGGCGCGATTGACCCACTTAAAAAGAAACATTGGATCACTGTTACCCGTGCCAATTTTCAGCAAAAGCAAGCCCACATTATCAAAGGTCTCTATCAACACATCGATGGCCGTGTTGTAGCCTTTATAAAGGGCAAGAGAGACAAAAACCATCAGCGTGGCGGTGACTATCTTTTCTAGATCAATACCAGAAGTCATAAATCGAACGACTTCCTGAAAATACACCACCACAATAAGAAACATCATCAACCCAAAACTGAGGGTTTGAATATCAGGGTGCTGAGTTGCTTTTTCGACAAATTCATTCGCCGCAAGCACAAATTGTTGTCGAAAAACAGTGTCTACACTCATAACGGCCTCCTTAGCTCATTGGTAGTTGAATGCGTTGTTTTAATGACGATAACGTTTGATGGATATACATCAGGTAATGTTTATCGACATCCCCTCCCTCAAGCCAGGTTTGGATCACTTCACAACTGCGATCCAAATCGTGTTTGACGTTCTCAAGCTCCTTTAACTCTTCAAGCTTATTGGGAAGTGATGGATGAAAGGATATTTCGGTTAGGTTATCGGATAGGGGTTTCATTAACGTCAATCTCCCGCTCTCTTGCCGCTTTCATGCGTTTTAAACGTCGCTCTTGTGCTTCCAATACCGCTAGCGCTTGTTGGCTTTGTAGAGGATTAGATTGCGCGTAAGTGGCCAATTTAACGTCAGCCTGTAAATTATTTTGATCAATCAATACCTGATTTTGTTCAACCAGTAATTGCAGTGTGGCCAACTCACTTTGGTCACCCAAAGCTAACCGTTCATTGTCAAGCTGCGCGGCGTTGCGGCGCAGGTTTTCATTTCGATTTCTAAAATGCTCTAATTGCTCCCCCCGCACATGAACATCAGAGGCATTGCGGTACTGTTGCGCTAACGTATTACTGACTTCTCCCGAGCTTTCTTTTGCTAACGTTTCAAATGTCTCTTTTTGAGGAAGATCCCCATACCGCGCACTGGCATAGTCATTAGATTTGGCTGGCGGGTTCACTCCCATTAAGTCGTTCAATGATCGAATGTCTCGTTCGATGCCTAAGTAATCACGGCGATCAATTTTGTTTTTTAGCGACTCGACTTGATTAAGAAAGACCTGATACTCACGAAGCGTTTGTTCATACTGCTCAACCGCAGTGAGTAACTGATTCGTATCCAATCCGGTCTGTTTGAGTAATTGCGAATACTCTTTGAGTTGGGTGCTGTATTGCGTCATCATTTGGGTGATATTGGCCACATCTATAACCGGAAAACCTCCAGAGTGACCAACGGGTGTTACCAGGTTCAAAGTTAACGCTAGAACAAGCATTTTTTTTCTCACAGCTCTTTCCTTAGTTCCGTTTTGAAACGGCGTATGATTTCATCAATGGCAATGTCCACATTCTCTTCTTTGGCGAACACCTCTTTTACAATCGTGGCTTCATGTGGATTGGATGTGGCCACCACATATTGTTCAGGCTCCGCAAACAGATTCACCACTTTGGCGATCCCCTTATCGGGTTGCTTAATAAAAGCTTGCTGCTTGGGTTTAAGGGATTGGATCACGTTAAGCTCTGCATCGGTTAGGAACGGGAAGGCATGTTGGTACTCGCCTTTTTCCATTTCAGCATCAGCCATAAAAATGAAGGTCGTCGCGGCGCTTCGAAGTGTTCCCCATTCTTCCAAATCTGAATAATGTTTTGGCGATTGCGTCCAAAACCCCATTCCTCCGCCACTTTTAAACCAAGTTCTTGCTTTCGCAATCGCCCACTCAGCCGCTCCCTTTTGTGATAGCACGTATTGGCATTCATCGATTTCGAAAAACTTAGGACGGGTACGAAATTGAGCACTCTCGAATAATCGAACGGCGCGAAAGAATATTTCGGTATTGACGATGGGCGCTAACGTTTCGCTATCTTTCACACCTTGGGTGTTGTAGACAGAGTACGGTTTATCTAAAACACCAATCGCATCCTCATCGTTATCAAACAGGTTGCCATACACGCCCCCTCTTTTGAATTTCGCCAACTTTTCTTTCAAGGTTTTCGGACATTTCGCCAACATGGCCGAGAAATGACTGAGTTTGCCCGTTTGTCCCATTGTGTCTCTGATGGCTTTTTCCAATTTGGCTTGCTCATCCGCATCTAAAACTTGCAGCTCTTGGGCTTCATTTTCTTGAAGCATCAAACGGATAAGTTTCATCATATGACGAGCAAATTCATCATCATCGCGGCCAGTTGCCATGGAAAAAGGGTTAAACCCCTTCGTGCTATTGGTGTCTTTTAAACAGAAAACGCTCGCGTCTTCTTTAAAAAACCGCGCCAGTGATTCACTGCCTTCATCGATATCAAGAGCACAATACATCCCATTCATTTTAGTGAAGTGATTCGCAACACACTGCTTGAGGAAGGTCTTACCGCTTCGCGTCGGACCTACCCCAATCACTAAGCATTTATCGCCAATGAACGGGGTGTAATGGAAGGGAACGCCGTCATCGCTTTCTAACACAAACAAGGCTTCTTCTGTTTTGCCACCTAAATTGAAGGTAGGAAACCCTTCATTACTGCGGTAGAACAATGAAAGTGCGGCGGCTTGGCTCGCGTTAATCCGGCTGTGCCTGATATTGTGGCCATCGTAACCAAGTAACAGTGTTTTGTAGGCATTCAATAGACCGACACTTTCCCATAACAAATGAAAATCCGAGTTTTCAAGCACCACATTGAGCGCTTTCGTTTGTTGTTTCAGTTTGGGTAAGTTCGTATCAAAAACAACAATGTATGACAGCCACTCCCCGTATTTATCGTCGTCTGCGCTTATCCGCTCCAGCTCACGTAATACGGCACTCAGTTGAGGGTTTGCCTCTATTTTGGCTCGAATCGATTCAGGATCGGCTTCGCCTTTAATCAAGTCCGTGATGCCGAGTTGCGAACGAAAGATTTCGTTTTCTTCGTCGCTCACCATCGCTTGCTTTTTTTGTTTTGAATAAGGAATAAAGCGCGTGAAATACAGGTAATTGCCTTTTTGCAATACGGGACAAAGATCGCTCGCCCAGGCGCATTCAGGGGTATGAGTTGTCCCTACCCCTTGAACGGAGGCAATCCGAGCATAAATGGTGCGTTCATGAGTAAGTTTAAGATAGTGAATACCATCATCACTGATCACCGGCTCGACTTCAGTACAACTTAACAAGCGATCCCAATCGGCTAACGGTGCAGTACTCGCGGCGTGATTTAAATAATCAGGCTCCATCGTCGTGAGCATTTTTTGTAAATGAAAGAGCTCTCCTCCTTTTAGCCTTCTGTTGTCCAAAGAGCGAAAAGAAAGCCCTAGCATCATAGAGGCTAAGGCTTCATCAAGGGACTCACATTGTTCTAGCAATTCTTGCTCATCTAATAGCGTGGCTTGCCGGTGCGATAACGCTCGCCTTAACTTGCCTCGTTTATGTTTATCGACAATGGCTTGCAAACAAAGCGTGATAAGGTCGCCCCCTATTTCACTGTAATTTACTATCGAATGTATTTCGAGAACCCAAACCAAGCTAGATTGAAACAGTTGTCGCTTTTCATTAAGGAACCGGGCTCGACGTTCTGAAACCAATTGTGATCGAGGATTATCTCTTTTTCGAAATTTGATGGGGGCGCAATCGCTGTGCACATAATATTGAGAAAGCGTAACGTCAACGGGAAGTCGTTGAATGACGTTGCGTAAAAGCTGCGTTAGAAGTGTTTTCTCTTTCGGCGTTAGTAACGCCGGCTCCGCGCCAGATAGTTCAATTGCACCCAAAACGCCCCCCCGATAAGTCAATGCTGCCGTATCATTGAGGCTGGCATAGGTTGAAATGGTACTATTGAGGGGCTTGTGCATAATTAGAACCCCTGCAACATAGTGATCAGTAACCCAACACCAAATAACATGATTGCTCCGATACAAATACGGAATAACCAAGCGATGGCCGGCCCTGCATTTTTGGGCATAAAGATCCACATCATAATCGCGGCTGATGCAGCGGCGAAAACAACAAACAGTGTCCCTGTTCCACCAAGGAAGTTAACAATTGATTGTAAGAATGCAGTGAATTTTGCAAATAACCCACTGCCTCCAGAGCCTAAGCTAACCGCTGCACTAGCAGGAGAAAGGAAGGTACAGTAGAGAGCGAGCGCTCCCCCGCCCTTAATTAGTTTATTCATGGTCTTTTTTCCATTGTTTAAAGTGTAGAACGTTGCCTCTTCGCATAACGAACAGACGTTTTTTGATAAGACGAGTTGATGTGTAGCCGGAGTTAGAAAATGCTTCAATCCATAATATCCAGGCATGAGCATCTTCTTTGTGTATCCAACGGAGCGGAGCAAATACCATCACGGAAAATATCCCACCAAGTAACGCTCCCCACATCCACCCAAGCTGGCTTATCAGTAAAAAGAGGCCGAAGCCTGAAAATAGCGCTGCAAGGGCAAACACTTTCACAGGTAAACCCCAAAAAATAAGGACTGTCTCAGACAGCCCTCTTTTTAGTTGCGGATTTTTGTGGTCATTCAATACTTGTTCACTCATCTTCTAAAAAATCTATTCAAGTTGCTTTGGTGGAATAGATAAGGTTTTCAAAGCACTATTTTTTTGTCAAAACAATTGGTTTGTAATAAAGCCTTTTCAACTTTGGATAGTTTTGAACGTGCACATAATCGACGATTAGGTGTTGTTCCTCGAAAAGTTCTAACCCTTATACGTTTCATATTTTTCCCTAAAATAACTGACAAGTGCGCTATCACATTAAGCTGAACGCGCGATTCAGCACCAGCCCCGTCTTCTAACGGAAGGTGTGATCGATGAATTATTATGGGCATTCATCATAAGTAGCTCTATTTCTAACACCTACGCTTATCAGCGTTGGTGATGCGGCGAGTTACTAGCCACTGGCACGGAATGTTAAAGAACAGTTTTAGAGAATATGGATGAACAAGGTTATGGCTTTTTCAATTCCCTAATGCCAACAGAAGCAACAGAATCGACCAAATGTAAATGATCCTCTAATCGTATTTGTGCTTCTGCCCTGAGCGAACGATTAGAGCGTAAAGTAGAATCTCTAAACACCCTTGCTGTTTCGCCTTCCAAAGTAATTTGTACGATTACTTTTTCTTTGTTGCTATTACTCATATTTGATACCAATACCTACGTTTATGTAGTAGATATGTAATGCTTATATACCTATGGGTGATATATCCAAGCTGGAATACATTGTAATTGCAATGAAACAGGTGTGTTAGTATATGCAACCTAAACCAAATTGGTTGCATATGGTATGTTGACAGATATAGTCCGCAAAACTCGACAGAGATATATAGTTCTCAATTCACTTGATGTTTGACAATCAAACTTATCTCTAGCAACCTTCAAATGTTTATTTACTGCCATTTCAGAAATGGCTTTTTTATTTGCGATTTGCTTTACTGACAAGCCCATTGAGTACATCTCAAAACAAGAGAATTGCTTTAACGTAAGCTCAGGGAATATTTGATAAAAAGACGTGTTTAGATCAGGCATAAGTCCCCCTCCGATTTTTGTGTTCTCGGAAAAGTCTTTATTAAGCGAGTAAAATTACAGTTAAAACATGTAATTATATAAATTGGGATGTGACAAATACTTCCAGTGAACTACTCGCAGCTAAAGCAGCGAGCTTCTAAGATAACAACCTAAGCCGCTAACTTTTCTTTTTTGACGCTTCGTTGGACACCGCTAGTCGAGCTTTTGGCTCGGCTAGTCTTACGATTGCCTCCACGTCCACTATCTGACTTGGTTCTTAGAACCCCATCGCCAGACAACACCGTTCCAGTGTCTAATATTAGATTAATTGCCCGTTTCTTAATGACCAGTGATGCGTTGTTATCTGCATTGTCAGAATTTCCACAGTTACCGCACACAAATAGTTCTTGTGAGTCTCGGTTGTCGGGGTGAGTGTGACCGCACTTGGCGCACTCCTGACTGGTGTAGGCTGGATTTACTTTGAATACGGCTTTTCCTGCTTGGTAAGCCTTGTATTTGGTGTACGTTTCTATGATGTGCCAACCAACGTTTAAGATGGACTTGTTTAGCCCTGCCTTTTGCTTGGCTCTGTTTGACACATATCGGCCTTGTTCGTCCTGCTTTGCCTTTGGCTTGCGCGTCATACTTGAGGTTCGTAAAGCCTCGAACACAATAACCTTTGCTTTGCTATCGACAAGCTCGCGGCTTGTCTTGTGGGCGAAATCGTTACGGATATTCGCCTTTTTAGCGTGGTGCGTAGCAATGCGGTACTTGGTTTTATTTCTGCGATTTGAGCCTTTAGTTTGACGCGCCAATTTGCGTTGTAATCGCTTAATGTAGCGATCAGCTTTGGTCATGTTCTTTTTCTGGTTATCGCCTTCTTCGTCAGAAAAGTCGAACGTCATAGAGTCAGCGTGTACAGGGATAGCCACACCACGGTCTACGCCAATGGTGTGTTCTTCCAGATATTCTTTTGTTGAGCCTTGCAGGAATGCTAAGTGTTCAGCATTGCTAGGTAGCTCTGACTCATCCTTGCCGTTCCCATAGCAGAAAGACACATAATATTGACCACGCTCTTTGCGCACATAAAGCGAGTTTGGGATCTCGAACTTACTATGAGCCTTAAAAGATAAGTAACCAATATTATTGGTCTTCGTACCGATAAATAGGCGTAAATTGCCATCTTCGCAACGGTCGAAGCGGAACACTTCACGAGTAAGGTAGATACTTCCGCGATCAGTCTTAGGTTTGCGCTTAGGTCTCCCACACGCGCCTTTCATGAACTTTTGGTAAGTCTGATACCAGTTAACAGCACTGTTGCGGATTATCTGGCTAGGACACTGATAGAGCCAAGGTGATAGCTCTTTAGATTTGAACTGCGATGCTTTCTGATCAATAGGGGCATAAGTGCCAATTGGATAATACTTACGCGCAAAAGTACGGTAATACCTTTCTTCATCGACTTTGGCATTCCAAATACTACGCGCACAGCCCATCCACTGGCTTAGTACCAGTTTTTGATTTGGTGTAGGGTTAGCGCGTAGCTTGATGCCAGTTAGCATGATAGTTCCATTGGTTGTCATTCGCAGCGAATATTATTACACTTAATGGTAAATTGTCAATCAAGTCTATGGTTAATATGTACGAATGGAGAACAGGCAGAAGCTGCCTTTTTAAGAACAATGCGCACCTAGTCTTTGTTACTAAATATCGTAGAGGTGTTTTCACCAAAGAGATGTTGGATAGAACCAAAGAAATAATGAAGGAAACGTGTAAGCAAATGGATTGTGAACTATTAGAGTTCGGTGGTGAACATGATCACGTTCACTTGATGGTGTCTATTCACCCGAAGGTAGCTGTATCGAACTTGGTTGGTAAGCTGAAAGGGAAATCGTCATACATGCTAAGGCGCGAGTATTGGGAGCGCATAAAGACAATGCTTTGGGGTAATCACTTTTGGTCGCCTAGCTATTGTGTTGTGTCATGTGGTGGTGCGAGTTTGGACGTTGTTAAACAGTACATCGAAAACCAAAGTACACCACCAAGTGAAAGCGCCGTAAAAACGTCACGCGCTTTAAGTCAGAGAAAAGACTAGTTACCTCTTGCTTGACTCGCCCTTAAAAGGGCGAGATTGCGCAAGCATAATGTTCAAAGTACCATAAGCCATAGCTCACTCCTTAGTATCTTAAGGTTGTGGGTTAGCTGGTAGTTAAGGTGGCGGCCTTAACTACCAGCGATCTTTATATTTAAATTTTGTTCTGTTCCATATCTTTAGCTAAATCCTTAAGCCCTCTCTCAACTATCCTTGTTAACCATCGACGTTCAGATATCTCCGTTCGTTTCTTAAGCTCATTAAGAATACACTTTGAATAATCATTGACCTTAATAGAAGATACAGAGTTTTTTCTATCTTTGCTTTCTGCATCAAGTACCTTCCAAGCAGCTTCTTCATACGATCTCATTTTGCCCTCTATTGCTAACACGCTAGACTAGACTAGACTAGACTAGACTACATGCATTTTATAATGATTTACAATAAAAAAGCCACCTTAATTGAGTCTAATGCTTGAGAAGTTCATAATATGTGAGTTATACTGTAAACATACTTTTGATACTTAAAGTGCATTACATAGCACGCTACTACATAGTTTTCTATGTAGTGTATTTTTCAAAAGTTAGAGTGTGTCAGACTCTCAATCTGACAAATAGCATTCGCAAACAAAACCGTCCCTCCGAGTGTGGACGGTTTTTTTGTATCTGAGATCCAAAACCTTGATCTTTCTTAAATATTTTTGTACATTAAAAACTCATTGTTTGGATTGAGACCCCAAACAGCCCATAACCACTCGGAACTGTTGAAATGAAACTTCATATATCTAGATCTAATCAAACTATTTTTATTAGAAAACCTCATGTTTCCCCCCATTTGATCATCAGAAACTTTAGACAGAATTATTGCGCCATTTTAAGCAATGACTTATCTGTTGAGGTTACTTCTGATGAAAAAAGATGAATTAAACCTCTTAGAACACCACAATCAGCTTGTTGATGCTATTGCTCGTGACGAATCAATACCTCGTGGAGTTAAAAACTTTCTTGTTGGGCTTGCTACGTTTTTTAACGTGACGAATCAATGTGCATTCCCAAATCGTCGCCAAATAGCCAAGAGAACTGGTTACTGTTCAAACCACATCACAGCGCTTATCAAAGAAAGTAAGAAATTAGGGCTCATTAAATCTACAGCTCAGTTTTTTCATATCCAAGGTGAAGATTCTCCTCGTCAAGTTGCCAATAAATACGAATTTGTCCTAGACAAATTTGGGTTGTATTACAACAAAACCAAAGCATTGCTGAACCGAAATTTACGCAAAAAAAATAAGCAGCAACAAAAACCAGAACATACCAATCCAAAACCTATTCATGCACCAGTGATAGAGAAGGATCATACAGAAACTTCTTATGATTACGATTACTTAGAAGAGTATGCTCCCCCTAACTAAATAGAAGTTACATTTTTATCTGCCGTTAACTCGGTAGGCTTTTCTACATCTGTAAAAAAAACAACGTGATAACAATCGCAAAACCATCTCTCAAACGCCTCTATCTAGCACAATAATTCCAATTATTCCCTTAATCAAAGGTACAAATCTCACAATATTCCTACCCCCTAAAGAAATATGTGTAGGAATCCCTACTGATTAAATAGATGTATCCCTAAAGAATTGAAAGTAGGCAAAACAAAAGAAACAATTAACAAAAGAATTAACTAACATAAGAATATCCATACTCAAGGTTTGTGCTGGCTGCTATATGCTTGCATGTAGAGGCAGTGCGAACCCGACAAACGAAGTGCGTCAGTTCTCATCCCCCAGGGTTAGCTTGATCGATCCTATGTAATGTTTAAATTTTCAGTGACCGTGCCATAGTTTAAGTTAACTATTAATTCCGCTTCCTCGGTTTCCGACTAATCTGAAAAAAGACTCAGATTAGCTCCAACACTGCGGCGAGCGTTATAGGCAATAAGTTTCATTGTCATACCTAATATCATCGACAACTTGATTTAAAAGATTCATAATAGTTACTAACATTAACAAGTTAAGTTCTTTATGAGTTCCTCAACAATCATCGACTATATAGAAAGCAAGTACGGTAAGGATTCTTATGGTAATAGGAAGGCATTTTTAAATGATAACCAACACATAATAGGTTCAGAGTTAAGCCGTTGGATAAAAAAAGGATATAGAGTTGATTTAGGTACAGGGGATATCTACCCCCCATCAAATAAGAAAGTCATGATTAAGCATCACTAATGGCAAAATATTCATATCATCAACTGCTTAAATCGACCTTCGAGAACGCTCTTCTTCATCTTTACTTCAGCGTAAGTATTTCTCCTCGTTTTGTTAACGAAAAACAACGAAACAAGATCGTTATCGATTTCTTGAAGCCAAAAGTGAAACAAACTCGATACAGCACCATCAAAAAAAAGCTGAAAACGGTTTGTTTGATGAAGGATAAATTTGGCTCAATCGAAAAGCGATTAGAAAGCGTTTTAAGACAATATTCGGCAATAGAGAACAAAAACGACGTTGATAAGCTTTATGCCTTATTAGAGAAGCTTGAAAAGGCGGGGTTAAAGACAAAACTTGTTGAAGAGACCCCGACTCAGGATAGAGACGTTGTTTATCTAGATAGAGCACACATTGATTATTGCTTCGATGATAATAATCGCCAGGTTGCACCAATCTCGTTGTTCATACATACCAATGAATTAGGCAAGTTTACTCACTGCTTAACAGAGCAACGCTACTTCAAATTCGAGCAGTATCAAGTCAGTGAAGAATTAAGAAACTATCATTACCAACTTCACCCGATTCGCTCACATGATTGAAGAGCTAGCGCGAGCAGTAAACTTGCGCTAGCTGGACAAATTATTACGACTTATCCTCTATCTAATAAAGGAATCTTAACTTTTTGTTGAAGACGTTGTTGTTCTAATAAGGGGATTTCCAAATTATCTGATATCCAGTTTTTGTCTGTATGCTCAACATAGTTTAAATGTAAATGCCTTACAAAAATATCTTGTAGTAACCTTCTTGTTACAATATTGTCTCCTAGGTTTCCCCATAAAGACTCTAATTTTTTCTTTGGTATTTTTTTTGTAAACTCGATATCAATTTGAATTTCTATTAGTTTAGCTACTTCAGTGTTTATATTATTGGCAATTTCTTCATAAAAAACTTGCAAATCTTTGTGACCAACTGATAGAGCTGTTTTTCTAATAACGTTCAAAGACATAGAATAGACAAAAGTCCAGTAATAAAACCTTGCTTCTTGCTCAATTTTCTTATCATCCCAACTTCTCTTAGTCGAGATTAACCTATGTATTTCCTGAACAATTTCTTCTTTTAGTTCTTGTGTTACGCCTAAATAATAACCAAGAAATCTCAAGCCAACAGTGTAAGCTTCATTACCAAGCTTATTTAACAATGGCTTAGGTAGTGAGCCTTTTCTATTTCTTATAATCTGCCCTAGAATCTCAAGAGCTCGATAAGAACGATTGACATCTAATAAGTCTTGATTAATTAGTTCTATATCTTCGTCATCATTATCATTATCATTATCATTATCAGAAAATTGTTCTGCAAGTGCGTATTTCGGAGCATTGCGATCACCTATTTCGGCATTATCCGATCACCTGTTTCGGTTTAAACCGATCGCTCATTCCGCAATAATCCGATCACTTTAGCCCAAACTCCGAAATGGGCGATCGGAATAGCGAAATCACTGATCGGATACTCCGAAACCCTCCCTTTTTCTCTTTTAAATCAACCAGTCGCTATCCTTGTTAGTAGTCGTATACAACTAGGAAGTGATGATGCCAAAAAAGAGAACACCAATGACAAAAATCAAAGAGGTTTTACGCCTTAAATTCGAGTGCGGATTGTCACACAGAAATATCGCTTCCTGTCTGAAAATTGGTTGTGCGACCGTATCTGAAATCATCAGTCGTTTTAATCAAAGCCAAATAGGTTGGCCGCTCCCTGATAGTTGTTCAGATACAGAGTTAACCAATGCGCTTTATCACCCAAAAGGAGCGAATAAAGCCAAAGCGATGCCAAACTTCGCTAACTGTTGTACGGAACTAAAAAGAAAAGGCATGACGAAACTGCTGTTGTGGGAAGAATATTACGAGCAATATCAGGAGCGAGCCTACGCTTATACTCAGTTCTGTGAACATTACATGCGTTGGTTAAAGAAGCAGAAGCGTAGCATGCGACAGACCCACATCGCAGGTGACAAGCTGTTCATTGATTACTGTGGCCCAACGATCCCAGTCGTTAACCCTGACACGGGAGAGATCCGTCATGCCCAGGTTTTTGTTGCCACTCTTGGTGCATCCAATTATACCTACGTGGAAGCAAGTGAGAGTCAAAAACTAGAACACTGGCTGGAAGCCCATGCCAATGCCTTCGAACACTTCGGCGGGGTTCCAAGGTTGTTAGTCCCTGATAACCTGCGTTCGGCTGTCACTAAACATGACCGCTATGAACCTCAGCTCAACGATAGTTACCAGAAACTATCTAACCATTACCAGACGGCTGTCATGCCTGCTCGACCATACAAACCTAAAGACAAAGCAAAAGCTGAAAATGCAGTGCTCATTGTTGAGCGTTGGATAATGATGCGACTACGACACAATACCTTCCACACGTTCAAAGAGTTAAACCTAGCCATCCGTGAGCTAATGAATGATTTGAACCAAAGGGAAATGAAACAGCTAGGAGCCAGCCGTCAGGCACTGTTCGAGCAGTTAGATAAACCAGCATTGAGACCACTTCCAATCCAACGCTACATCTATACCGAAACTAAGCGGGCGAAAGTTGGGCCTGACTACCACATAGAGTACAGAAAACATTACTACTCTGTGCCTCACCAGTTAGTGGGACAACATGTTGAACTTGAAGCCACTTCCCGCTTGATACGCATTTATTATCAAGGAAACCTAGTCTCACAACATCCATGTAGCCCAAAAGAACGAGGGATAAGCACTTACCCCGAACACATGCCCAGCAACCATCGGTATCAGAAATGGTCTCCTGAACGATTATTGCGCTGGGGAGAACATATTGGCGCTGCAACTCGTGAAATGGTGAATGTTCAATTGATGAAAAAGGCACACCCTGAACAAGCTTATCGTAGCTGTCTTGGCTTATTGAACCTGAGTAAAAAATACGGTGATGTTCGTCTAGAGCAAGCCTGTAAGGATGCGCTTCTAATCAATAAACCCTATCTTAAGTTCGTCAAAAACTTGTTAGTAAACCATCGGGAAGGCCAACTCTCATCAGAAACTCAAACCACACCCAACATAGAGCACAGCAATGTTCGTGGCCCTGACTTTTACCACTAGGAGTACGTAATGAACCAGATAAATGAACAACTAAAAGCACTTCGCCTTGGTCATGCAGCACAAGCTTTAGAGCAGCAACGTGAGCAGCTATCCACTTACGCAGAGCTAGCGTTCGAAGAAAGGTTAAGCTTACTTCTAGAGAGTGAGTTGCTTAACCGAAACCAAACTAAGATCCAAAGGCTCAAGCGACAAGCCAAGCTCAGAGTAGATGCGCAGGCAAGCCAAATTATTTACAAAGAAGGGCGAGGTCTAATGCGGAGTCAGATGAGTGAACTTCTGACAGGAATCTATCTGCACAAACATCAAAATATCTTGATCACTGGCCCTACAGGAGCAGGAAAAACCTATATCGCTTGCGCTTTATCGGCTCAGGCTTGCGAGCAGCAACATAGCGTTCGATATTACCGTTTGAGTCGCTTACTGGATGATCTAAGTTCAGGCCGTCTTGACGGCACATATCAAAAACAGCTACTGGCACTATCGAAAAAAGGCTTACTCGTCCTAGATGACTGGGGAATGGAAAAGCTCACTCAGGATCATGCAGGTCATTTACTGGAGTTACTTGAAGACAGATATCAGGTCAGCAGCACGATGATGATAAGCCAACTTCCTGTAAAAGAATGGTACAACATGATAGGTAACGCCACGGTTGCTGATGCTGTTTTAGACCGATTAATCCATAACAGCCACCGATTAGAACTAGGAGGGGAATCAATGAGAAAACTGGCGCAATCCGATCAGTTAGAGTAAAACTAGAGGTAGAGAAAAACGGCAGGGTCAGGTGATCGGATTAAACCGAAACGCCCGATCGGAATCGCCGAAATACGCACTCTATAATGCCTTTTATTCTATGGTCTATATTCGCTTCCTCTATTGCATCTTTTACTCGGTCAAAGACTGAGTTCTCAATTAGAGAGTCAAATTCTTTTTCTAATTGACTACCATTAAGGAAACTTGAGCAGTTAAGTCCCTCTCGTTCAAAAAATAGCTGCGCCACGCGAATAGTAAGAGAAGCAACCAATTTTCTGTGAGAGGGAGTCAAATCAAAAAGAAGCCCCATTGCTACTATTTCATTTTCGACATCTAGGTGAAGACTTTCTTCTATTGCCTTTTCTTCTGCAATTTTGCTTCGAGTTTCAAAAGGAAGGCAATACTTATTTATGTATTTTTTAGTTTTCTTGCGTCCAAGTGTTGCCTGAATGGGTTCTTTATGAACGTTGATTTTTTTACCACCAACACTGCCTTTGTCGACTAATTCTTTAAGGCGTGAATCTAGTAACCCACCGACAATGTTATTAGCCCAAGGAATGTTTGTTCTGATAAATTCTACTATTTGCTCACGGGTCATGAATAAATTTTGGTCAGGGTCAGTATCATTTAATGCCCATAATATGAGACTATCAGCGACAGTTTTTGTTAAGTGCTTATCTTGCTCTCTGTTTTCTACTTGTTGTTGTAAAAAAACATAGACTGATGGGTGTTCTACGTGCTCAGTTTTCCTAATACTTTTACCGTTATCAATATCTTTCAAAAAGTCGGTAAATCGGGCCAAGTGAGTGTAATAAGCTTTTTTAGTAGCTTCGCTATGGTTAATGTGAGAGATAATCCATTTTGCATCTCTGATTCGCACAAATACATCGTGCTTATCAGTCAGAGTTTCTTCTTCTTGGTCAAATACTCGAATTGTCTGAGATGTAACGTAAGTCAGTCGTCTAGGTGCTCGCCCAAACTCTTCTAAGCGATCAATTGTTTTCTTTATCTTTGAACGGTGATTTTCTTCGATAGATATTTGATAAAATATTTTATTGTTGTCCACACTATATAAGCCGGGTTCTCTAATGCCATCGGCTCCGCCATCATTAGTTCCGCCTACAGGGATAAAATCTTTTTCTTCAAAAGCAGCCAAAAAATCATTGGCGAAATCTTCAAAAGGGAATCCCTCGCTATTATCTAATGCGATTTGAGCAAGTTTCACATTAACTTCATCTAAAGCCATTCTGTATTTCCTTTGAACCATAAGGTTTAACTACAGCAACCTTAACATAATGATAAGTAAGGGCAATGTGACTAACTATATATAAGTCGTGTTACATAAATTTTTGTAAGCAAATTTAGATATAACCCAAACTAAAGGGGGCTGTTGCAACTAATCAAAGAATGCAGATCTACCCAGTCATGGGGGTAACCATTACTGGTAAACCACCTCAACATTGAAGAGACGATTCATGAAGGCGGATCTCTCCCGAACAAGCGTTTTACGATCATCATGACGTAACCAGAAATCAAACTGGCCTTTGTTCAACATTCGCAGTGATTCGAATCCCTCTATGGTTGACCAGGCTCGCTTTCGTATTTTAAAACCGCCTGTGCTGACAACGAGCTTCTTGATGGGGGCGTGATCGGACTCGATCCCATTATTGAGATACTTCACTTGCCGTTGCTCGACATCCGCTCGCAGCCGTCCCTCCTTCTTCAGGCGCGAGATAGCATGAGCATACGAGGAATGCTTGTCCGTATTCAAGGTCTTAGGCTGAGTGTCTACATCATAATATCTTAGGCACCGTTTCAAGAACTGATAAGCCGCATTTTTATTACGTTTTTGGGAGAAATAGAAGTCCAGTGTTTCGCCTTGCTTGTTGATAGCTCGATACAGATAGTGCCATTTCCCTTTCACCTTGACGTAGGTTTCATCGAGCTGCCACGAAGAGTCTGTACGGATGAACTGATGGCGGCGTAACTTCTTGCGTAATGCGGGGGCATATTCAATGAACCAACGATAAATGGTCGAGCGATTAACCGAAACCCCTCGTTCTGCCAGCATGTCGCTGAGGTTGGCGTAGCTCATTGGGGTCGAACCATACCAACGAAGGCACCAAAGAATGATTTCAGGGGCAAAGTGTTTCCATTTGAATGCGGGATTGGTCATTGAGTCACTCGATCAGAAAAGACAGAACTGAATTCTGAGTCTTGGCTGATTTTTTTGCAACAACCCCTATAAATAAGGTCTTTTTCACGGTGTAGTTGGCGATTTCCAAGTAGACTATCAACACGCTTAATTGCATGCTTTACCGTGGTATTCGTTTCTAGTTGTCGACCTAGCTTAGTGAGCGTTAAATCAGAGCCATCAAGCATGCTCTTTGTGGCAAGTATCAGAGAATTAAGCCGTTTTTTGTGAATCGAGGGACATTGGTTTTGTAAGGTTTGCTGTAGAATCTGAATATCGCGCATCATGAGCCCATTTGATCAAAATGTGTGTTTGGCGATATTCATTAGATCAAAGGCGGCGGTGCGCGTCTACCTCATTATTTTTATGGTTAATTATGAGGGGATTCGCAAGCATCGGGCATCCTCGAAATACGGATGCAAATTCATTGATGATTCAAATACATAGCAGATATTCAGATAACTATTAAAGGGGGTCTAGGGGTCAACTTAGGGAAAAAAGTAATTGCCCTACTGCTACCCTAAGAAGGATACTTATAAACAAGAAAACGGTCATTCTTACTAAAAGAATGACCGTCATAATCGAGCAAAGTATGAAAATGAGTTTGGCGACTAGGTTTCAATACTTGCTTAAACAGCAACCAAAAATAAGGAATACTTATAAAATAGCTACCATTGTTAGTCGTTTTGACAAAACTTGTAATCGCAGTTACGAGTCTAATCAAAGCATTACTTAAAATTATGTAAACTATACAGGTGTGGTGACGTTAGAATTACTACACCTATTTTCTGTAATGACATGATGTAAAAATCAATCATCTTACCTCTGTGATCATAGTAAAGTTTTCCCTACTTTTCAAAGAAAACTTCTTAATTGATAACGTTTAACTTAAACATTATCAATTAAGGGGAGATTCTTTGTAACTCATTATGCACATTATGTTACTGGCTGCACTTCGTGCAGGCCGTGAGTGCTGGCGCTATGGTACTAACAACAAACCACATCAGTAATCGTTAAGCCCATGACTGGGTAGATCTGCACTCTCTGATTAGTTGCAACAAGCCCTTTTTTACTGCACTAGCAATGAAACAGGCTTAACAGTGCTTAAGCTTTAAACTGCCCAAGTAACCCGCTTACTTCCGTACCCACTTGGTTAAGTTGTTCTGCCGACTCTGTTGTTTCTATCGACTGAGCCAATGTTTTATCGGAAATATCAGACATAGTATTCACGTTGATACTTACCTCATCCGCTGCCGTTGCTTGCTGCCCTGCGGCACTTGATATATGACCTATCGAGTCATTAATTTGGGCAACAAAGCCATCAATGGATGTTAACGACTCTTCTGCTGATTGTACCTGTGCGGCTGTTTCTTCTGCACTTGCGCGGCTTTTGGTCATTGCTTGGCTGGCCGTTTCAGAACGTTGTTGCAAGCTAACGATGATATTTTGGATCTCTTGCGTTGATTCTTGAGTACGAGAGGCAAGCGAACGCACCTCATCGGCAACCACTGCGAACCCACGGCCCTGCTCCCCTGCACGCGCTGCTTCTATCGCCGCATTCAAGGCCAACAAGTTAGTCTGTTCAGCAATACTCCTGATGACGTCCAACACCGAGCCAATCTGCTCACTGTCCGCGCGCAGTTGCTCTACCGTGTCACTTGCATCTGATATCTGCTCAGACAAGTTTTGCATTGAGGTCGCAGCTTCTACCATAACCTTTGTTCCTTCACTTGCGGCATTAGCGGTCGACTGGGATAATTCAGAAGCTTGAACGGCACTATTACTCACTTCTTGCGCACTGGCCGACATTTGTGTCATGGCTGACGCGGCCAGTTGTGCCTGAGACTGTTGCTCTCGGACTTCTACTTGGGTGCTATTGGCTTTGTCTGTAAGTTCGCGCGCCGACGTTAACATACTACCGGACGCCGTATTGAGTTTGCTCACTGTGTTCTGCAATTTATCTGCGAAAGTATTGTAGTTTTTAGCCAATTGCGCTAACTCATCGCGCCCATGTTCCGGTATTCGGATGGTCAAATCGCCTTCACCTTGCGCGATGCCTGCCAAGACGTTATTCGTTCCCGCAAGTTTCGTCACAATCGCTTTTGTCACCATGAACGACACCACAATCCCTAATAAGATGGCACCAGCGGCAATGGTGAACAACATAGATGTTGATTCTTCTGTATGCTTTTGAGAAGTCGTGGCGGCAAGTTTCATCGATGCGCTGATAGAAGCCCTTAGAACAGCGATTTTGCCAGCAATTTGAGGGCCAAGCGTATCGAGAGTTTGAATGCCTTCGTTACGATCGTAAATCATGGCCGCGACGTTATTAGACGCCAATTCATATTGATTCAGCAGTGTTTTTGCTTCTTCTGTTAATCGACGTCGGCCCGGATTTTCCAAGGTACTTAATAACGTTTCCATTTCTTCTTCAGAAGCCGCAAATTCTTTATTAAAACGTTCAACTTGATCAGGCTGGTTCTCAACTAAATATTTAGATACATACAGACGGGATAGTAATAAAGCGCGAACCGCCGAGCCTGCATGATAAGCGGCCACAACATCACCGTCTCTCTTGGCTGAATCCATCACCTGAGTGAGTTTACGTTCTATTTCCGGCCCATTTATATTCAAGCTTCCCTGAACCAACTCGTTACGGCTCCGCATATTTGAGATAACGGTTCCCGTAAAGGTGCCAAAATACTCCTTTTTCATGTTGTCTATCGACTTTAATAGAGCCACACGTTCAGGATTTTGGATTTCTCTATAGGCTTTCTCTAGGTCTTTAGACCACAAAGCCGCTTGTTCATTGAACTTATCAACGAACTTTTCGTCACCTGTTTTAATGTAATTTTTTACTGTCAGCCTCATTCCATACACCGCATCAGTTAGTTCTGCGGCCAATTCTGTATCTGGTGCTAAATCAAACGATATTTTTTTCATACCGTCGGATAGGTTACTCAACAAATTTGAACTGATGACAGCCATTGCAATCAAAATTGTGATTAATACCGCGGGGGAAATTGAAAGCTTCTTGGAGATTGATATATTGTCTAAACTCATTCTATTTACTCCGTTAACAAGAAAAACCTTTATATCTTTTACTTTTGTTGTTGTCTTTTAAAAGTAGCAAATAATCCCGGTCATACATGCGATTAGTAACAAAAAAATAATTAACACATAACACTGTTAACCCTGCCACAACAATACATGGTTTGGTTGGGCTTGTTGCAACTAATCAGAGAATGCAGATCTACCCAGTCATGGGCTTAACGATTACTGGTAAACCACCTCAACATTCATAGTGACTCGAATTTTTGGTTGGTTGACTAGGTTCGCTTAGTTTCTTTACTTTAGCGACCGTTGAACGGCTACACCCAAGTAGCTCCTGAACCTGCGACCAACTTTTTCCTTCACTTAGTAGTAAAGAGATATTTTCTCTGAGCTGATAGTCTGGTTTCCTACCCCGATATTTCCCTAGTTTCTTGGCTTTTTCTATCCCTTGAGCTTGACGTTTTCGACGTGTCTCATAATCATCTCTCGCCATTGCCGCGGCTAAGTCGATCATGAAGTCTGTCAGCACTTTTGAGGGGGTTGTTGCAAAAAAATCAGCCAAGACTCAGAATTCAGTTCTGTCTTTTCTGAGCTAGTGACTCAATGACCAATCCCGCATTCAAATGGAAACACTTTACCGATGTAAGTGGTTGATTAAAAATGATTAATTTCTATGCTTTTGATAATCAAGGGCGTATCTGCGAAAAAATAGAATGTAAAAAAACTGTTCTTTTTTTGCCAAGTCGTACAATATGTGATGACAAATCACAGATTGGACGACTTGGCACTTAAGTGATTGATTTCAATGCGTATAATGCACATAGTGTTAAATGCAAAAGTGAAAATGTGACTTATCACACATTGAGTTCTTGATAACTGAGGCGGGATTTCTTATAATGAAGTCAACTTTAGCAACATAGTGCATTATATAGAGCACTCGCTATATAGAAGATTCTGTATAGTGTTCTTAGTTAAAGCAGAATGTGTTGGACTCTCAATCTAACCACATAGCATTCGCAAAAAGCCGTTCTCCCAGAAGTGAACGGCTTTTTTGTGCCTGAAATTTAAGCATTTGATCTTTCATCGGATCTTGTGTAAATTAAAGGCTCATTGTTTGGTGTGAGAACCAAGCAACCCTAAAAATCTTCTGGAATCAAACTATGAATCGCTTTATTTTGTCTTGCCCTGCGCAAGCTCCCTTGAGACTCAGCACCCAAGTAATGACCGATAATGACGATGGCATTCCGTGTGATGCCCGTTTCGGTGATGAACTTGAGGGCGAGTCTCATGTTTGCCGATAACAACGCCTCAAGCCTCACCAAACCGGAATACGACAAAGCGTATCGCGCCAAACGCAAAGCGCGTAAGCATGAGCTGATTGCGCTGTGCCACTCGGTGGTGACACAAAAACAAGAAGAGTCTCCGGATTTTACCATTGGATTTCGATGTTATCGTTTGCTTCGCAGTGGTGAGATTGTCAAATTGCCGCCTGAGTATGCGGTGATCTTAAAGTCGTGCCAGGATTTCATTACCAACCCACAACGGTTTGCCAGTTTGTTTGCATGGGGGGGCGCGGCCATTCATAATGTCCAGTGCCGCACTTTGATAGCGAAGGTGTTGGCGTGCATGATGCCAAACACGGATTTGATTGGTGGCCGCATCGGTTTACCGACCGAAGCGGGCTTAAAAACCATCAGTTATGATCAATTGCAAGAAGATTATGCGTTGCGTTGGGGGGAGTTTATTTCTCCTAAGGCGTTTGCTAAAGTCGTGAAATACTTGCAACGAGCGTCTTATCTCACCTCTGAGCGCATTAATGTGTGTGTGGACAGTGATGAGGGCACGGTTCGCAGCGCGGCCGCGTATAAGCAGTTTACCGCGACGTTTTTCAGAGATTTAAAAGTCGTCAGTTACCGCAACATTTCTGATCTCATCATGGCCAGTCGGCAACGGATGGAAAAGAAGGGCTTGAGGTTTGAATGGCTTGCGTTTCGTACCATCGCTGCGGGCGTTCAAGAGATCTTTAATGCCGACAAGTTAAATAAGACGGCGTCTTTAGTTTCGGGCTGGTTCTTACCCTCTCAGCGTAGCCAAGCTCACCTTTCCCCGCATTAAATTAGAACCGGTATCCGCTTCACGGCGGAGGATTTGTCACGTCTGGCGTTTAATCTGGGGTAAAAAAGTGAGCTAACGAGGACTTTTACGGCGTTATGTCTTAGGTTTTAGCGGAACAATTGAACTGTATTTAGACAAACGTGTGTAATCATAGGCTCTTTTTACAAAGAGGGTGCAAGAAATGGAGGGTAGACGTTACCCTTAAAAAGGCTCTGTATATTGGACTGCGGTTAGGAGTACTCCGTACTTACACTACGTATATACTGATAATGTAACCTCATTTAATTCGATTTCTCTACTCAAGGTTTGTACTGGCTGCTATATGCTTGCATGTAGAGACAGTGCAAACCCGACAAGCGTTAGCGCGTCAGTCTCATCCCCCACAGCTTACTTGATCGATCCTAAACCGTCGCTTCGCTCCAAAGTTGTCTCAGCCAGCATGAAGACATCGTTAAAGCCACCTTATTATTCTTAGCTGGCTGCGCTGGATCTTTCTTTTGTCATACGACAGGAACCTTTCTCACTCATACGCCCACTCTTGTGAAACCAATCCTTAAGCTCCTTATTCCCGTCAACCTAAACCGCTCATCAGGCTTAGCAGGGCCGAGGTCTTTTTTTGTGGGGGAGAATCATGCGATAAAAAAGAAATGGCGGACGCTTCATCACCTCTCTTACTCGCTTCGCTCGCGCTTTCTGGTATTCGTCGCACAGCGACTCATGAAATAAAAAGGGACAGAGCACAAGATCAAGTTTGATCTGTTCAGATCTTAAACAAATGAAAGGTTTTGCTGCTGAATGCTACATTACTCTCAATGTTACAGTGTAATGTGTTAATCGCTAGATGGGGTTTGAAGGGTAGACAGGGAATTTGTAAATTATCCCACGCTAAGGGCTTGGCCAACGGTACTCTCCAGTTAAGGGGTTTGAGCACCAATGGTCATTTTTGCCCAACCTCCGATATCGACCAGACTAGCTTAACGTTTACTACACATTGATTAATTAACGGGTTAATTGACAGAATACCTAAAGCTAAACCTTCAAAAATTCATTGTAATTTAAACGACCGTTTGCTTTACATTCAGAATGAACTATATCGGGGGATGGGCAAAAATAGCCAATTTGCTGTTGTTTTCCACCTGTAACCAGAGAATCACTTTGGTCGTCTTCAATTCCGGCTCAATACTCGATTGCCTGACCGTGCTAAGTGCCCGGTAGATTGAGGCTTCTCCCAGCCTGAATTCCCGGGCCAGTTGCCCAATGGTGGCTCCCGCTTCCGTCTTGAAGAGCTTTATGTGCGGCCGGAGTTCAATGCCCATGAACGACGTCTTTATTTCACACTGACGCAGTTTGAACGGACGGCTCTGGCGCAGTTCAGTAACACCAAGACCCGTATTTATTTTATTCTGCAGTTAGGCTACTTCAATGTTTACTGTGTTAGAAAGGACATTTATGAAATTATCATAGGGGGCTCAAGTTCATTTTTGCATGCAAAATCTTGTTTTTTCTTATTGACCTTTTATGTTTTCCCCGTAGTATGACCCTTGTAATCAGGCGTTAACGCCAGTCTCAAAGGAGTAATACAATGGGTAAAATCATCGCAATCGGTAATGAAAAAGGTGGAGTCGGTAAAACGACTACTGTTGTGAATTTAGCTTACTACTTTTCTCATGTGCGCAATAAAAAAGTGTTGGTTGTAGATATGGACCCGCAATGTAATTTGACGGATAAGTATTTTGACCAAAATGATGAGAGTAAAGCGAAACCCGCCTCTATCACTCGAAAAGTCGGTGAGGCGAATGTCATTTCATTCTTTGATGAAGAGTTCTATGGTGAGCCTGTCGAACTCAATTCTAATCTTCATATCTTTGGTGCTACTTTCAACATCAGCAGTCTTAACAACTGTACAAATGATGAAATTGGTTTCTTTGCCCAAAACATCAATAAACTGGCTGCACAATACGACTACGTATTTATCGACACCGCCCCTTCTGTTGGAAACCTGCAATACTCGGCCCTTATCGGGTGTGATGGTTTATTGATTCCTACCACAGCAGAAGAAGACAGTTTTCAAGGTGTATCGAAGATCCTTAAATCTGTAGCGCGTATCAAAAGCACTTATGGTTTGGATGTATCTGTATTAGGTATGTATCTAAACATGGTGAAAAAAGTCCCAACTCAATTGCAAGATTACTTCGCTACTAAGTTATCTGAGGATTATGGCGATCTGGTATTCAAGACTCAGGTGATCCATACAACTAGGGTTTCAGAAGCCTCAGCGTTCAAGCAAAGCATTATTGAATATGACGCGAAAAAAGCTGAATACATCAATATCGATGCTTTGATGCAAGAGTTTGAGTTGAAAGCGGAGGTGTTGTCATGAGTAATAAAAAAGACTTTAAAGCCTTAATGAAAAACAAGTCCAAATCGTTGCTCGATGAAGAAATCAACGAGGTAAAACCTGGTGAGAGCGTTGTTCTGATTCCTAAAGAGGAGATTTATTCATCCGAACAGGTACGCAAATTCTTTGATAAAGAGTACATTGCCGATCTGTCTAAAAACATGGACGATATTGGCCAGCTTCAACCCATTGTTGTGACTCGTAAAGATATTCGTGGCTACAAAATACAAGTGGGTGAGTGTCGTTGGAGGGCGGCCAACCTGAGTGACAAAATCACTCACGTAGAATGTTTGGTGCGTGACGCGGGAACAGTATTAGCACAACTATCAGAAAACCTTCATAGAAGCGACCTTACCCCTTTTGAAACAGGCCGCGCTTTAGAGCTGCTAATGGAAGAACAAGGGATTGTTGAGAACAAAGATCTAGCCAATGTTGTGAGCTTATCTGAGTCTCGTATTAGCGCTTTTCGAAAGGCGGCTCAATGTCCTCCTTATATTGAGCTTGCTTATCACAATGGTATTATCCGTGATGTTGATACGGTCAACTCTCTACGTATTGCAGGAGAACTCAGCGAGTTAGAAACAAAGAAACTTCTTGAATCCCCTGTTTCACGTAAAGAAGCTAAAGAGCTTGTAAAAAGCCTAAAGGCTTCTAAGAAAAAGGCTAAATCAAAACAAGCTGATGAAGAACAATCCTCCCCTGAACATCAAGAAGTAACGAATGAGACGCCTTTAAATGAAGTCACTCAAACGACAGTATCAGGTGCTACGCCTACTCCGCAAAATAATGGAATAAGAATATCGTTTGAGGGGGAGCAAGGCTTCATTGATCTCAATGGCCAAGCTGAAAGTGGACAAATCGTTATTGTACTTGATGCTAGTCCTGGGAAATTGACCGTACCAGCCAGAGATATCTCAGTGATTGGGTATCACTCGATAGAGCATGTCTACTAATAAAAAGAAGTTGGCTCGAGTCGTGAATACACATCGAGCCAAACTAATTAAGTTGTACTCATTAAACTTTGAAGGCAGCGCTACTCAAGCCATTGAACAAATAACGACGAGAGCGGTTGAACGGGCCTATGTTAGTCATAGGCCGCCTCCCCCGGGTGAAGTAATGAAAGCTTGGGTTATTGAAAGTCGTGCTCCTCAATGGGCTTGTAGAGCCACCTTTGACTTGTTGATTGAACTTAATTGGTTGCCAAATACTGATATTGAAAAAGCTATTGCAGCTCGCTTTCTTCTCTTGAATGACTACCCAATCAATGAAAGTTGGAAAGCGTTATTAGGCGAGTGGTTAGAACTTGCCAAGCAAGCACAAAAAGAGAACTCAGATGAATACGAATAACTACAATGAAACTCTTAAAGATGAATACCGTACATTAGTTGTGGCATTTTTTAATACCGTTGAGAGTAACGTGAAGACCGCGAACTTAGCGCCTGTATGCTGTTTGAAATGGCTAAATCCAAATCACTCTCTGACAAAGAATCAATGAGTGCGGATTGGTTGTGCAATCGTGTTTACCAACCTCTAAAATATAAGCACCTACCCCAATGGATAGCTAAATCTGCATACTATTTGCCTTATGGCTAGAAACTGGACTCCTACGAAAAACAGTGAATGGTTTGTGATGTTGGCCTTTTACGTTCGTGAGTTTGGTGGTGATACACCAAGTTATGAGGCTCTGAGTCAAAGCCTCCCTGCTAACCTAGAAGGTGAATTAGGTTAGCAGTGGCTTAAGGTTTGCGTTAATGCAGTGAATGACATCAAAAAACAAAAACAAGAGAATCCGTCATGAGTTTTTCATATGAACAAAGAATTAAGTACTTACATGAGCTTTCTCAATTGCCTAGACAATCGTTGTGCTTTCAGCTTTTAACGATCATGAATCTTTGTTATCACAACTTGGATAATGGCAAGGTCGAACGATTGAAATCAGATGATGAAACCTTTTTCTATGAGGCTAATTCACTGAAAGAGCAACTACTCGATGTGCCGAGTCTTAGTAACTCTCATAAGGTGCTCTATTTCCTACTCGATGCGGGTTTTATTGAGCGACGAGTGTTAGATAAAGATGGCCAAGTCGTTATTGGTGATAGCTACCAAAGAAACACGGCCAAAATCTATTGGCGTATATCCGACAAAGGGTTAAGTGTTTTCGGTTAATTAAAAACTCAAGGAATTAAGTCATGGGGCTGTTGCAATTAATCAGAGAATGCAGATCTACTCAGTCATGGGCGTAACCATGACTGGTAAATCACCTCAACATTGAAGAGACGATTCATGAAGGCGGATCTCTCCCGAACAAGCGTTTTACGATCATCATGACGTAACCAGAAAAGACAAAACTTGTTGAAGAGACGCCGACTCAGGATAGAGACGTTGTTTATCTCGATAGAGCACACATTGATTATTGCTTCGATGATGATAATCGCTAAGTTGCACCAATCTCGTTGTTCATACATACCAATGAATTAGGCAAGTTTACTCACTGCTTAACAGATCAACGTTACTTTAAATTCGAGCAGTATCAAGTCAGTGAAGAATTAAGAAATTATCATTACCAACTTCATCCGATTCGCTCACATGATTGAAGAGCTAGCACGAGCAGTAAACTGCTCGTGCTGGAGGTTTGATTTTTGGTACGGATTAAGTGTAGTTATGTTCAATAAAGCGATTCGAAATCATCAGCCTGTAAACTCTCAGATTTCCTATACACTTTTCAGTATTCCTTCGCTAACTTTTTGACTTATCTACTATCTTTATTATCTGGCCACATCTAATATAGATGCATATAAATTGTGGATACAAGGAACTGTTTTTTTGATGCAACCAGATCACTTTGAACTGCACTATGAAGGTAATGCTACTGAAAATCATTCAATGGATATTTCTGTTACAAGGGATGTACTTAGTGCGCTAGATATCCTTGTTCAGCGAGTAAGTAAAAAACAGATAAAGATGAAGATATTGTCGTCGATGTCCAAGCTTTCAAAGAAGGTTGTTTTGCTATTGAACTGGCTATCTTGGGTGGTGTCAAAATAACTGCTGCTCATTTAATGGGGCTTATTGGTATCACTGCTATCGGTCATGGCGGTATTCTAGGCTACATTGACTGGAGAAAAGGACGAAAAAACCTAGACGTCATAAAGGGTGAAAACGGTGAAGTCGAAGTAAAAGACTTAGATTCAGGAGAGGTTAAAAAAACAACGAATGAGGTTGTAAAGCTTTCTTCTGATAGTACAATCACCGCCCAGCTTCAGAGGATATTTGTTGAACCGTTTGAGCGCCTAGATCTAGATAGGGTTTTCGTGTCTCAAAACAACCAAACGACCATTGCGTTCCCTAAAACTAGGGCTGAAACTCTTTTTGAAGGTGCAACTGAAGAGCAGTTAGATAATTGGACATTAGATCACCTTGTTTCTGTGGAGCAAGTATCGTTGACTCCCGAAGGCAAATGGCGAGTATACGTGCATGGTCACAAACGTGCAGTAACAGCTACAATGGTTGATGAAGCGTTTCAAAATCGCATTGATCAAGGTGCAGTTACATTCCGAACAAAAGACAAGATGGAAGTCTTACTCGAAAAGGACGTTACACGAAAAGGTGTAAGAAAAACTAACACATATACCATACATAAAGTAAATAAACACTGGCATGTTGACCAGTAAGGGCTTTTTATGGATACAGGTACAGTGATAGTGATAGGACTCATCATTGCGTACCCGTTTATTGTTACGCTAGTGAGAGCCTTCACTCGAACTACTCTAAACAAGACAATGCCGAAGCAATACGCAGTTAAATACAAGGACAGTAACGGAAAAGCTTCAGAGTTTGTTTTCTCAGCTAGAAATACAGACCAAGTAGCTAAGGCATTAAGAACCTTAGAGCAATCATCTAAAATACGAACAAAATCGAATTTGGACGATGTTCATCAAACGAACACGGCTGGAGGTCATTAAATTGGGGGTTGTTGCAAAAAAATCAGCCAAGACTCAGAATTCAGTTCTGTCTTTTCTGAGCTAGTGACTCAATGACCAATCCCGCATTCAAATGGAAACACTTTGCCCCTGAAATCATATCTTTGGTGCCTTCGTTGGTATGGTTCGACCCCAATGAGCTACCGCAACCTCAGCGACATGCTGGCAGAACGAAGGGTTTCGGTTAATCTGTCGACCAGTTATTGATGGATCATTGAATATGACCCTGGGTTACGGGTGAAGCTACGGCACCGTCAATTCTTCCGATCTGACTCTTCAAGGATGCTTAGTAAAACCTACTTCAAGGTCAAAGGGACACGGCGCTATCTGTTTCGAGCGGTTTTGTTGCAAGGAGAAACCCTGGACTCCGATTTCTCCCCTATCGTGGGGGGAGAAAAGATTCACCGACCCTTGCCCGCGTTACATAAAAACCATTATGCAGCCGAATAAATGATTTAGTGTGATCATGGGGATGGTTCGGACCCCAGCTAACATCACTCACTCGCCCGGTCTTGGTGGGACAGATTGGAATTTCTTTTATACCATTCGGAAATAAGCCGTGGGTCAATGGAGTGGAATCCAAATACACCAGGAGAAAAGACGAACCCTGGGTTATTCAGTAACTATAATTGTATTGAAAACTCGATTAAACGCATGATTGAAGGGAAAAAGTGAACGATGAGTATGTTGGTTTCATTAGTCTGTTGAGAATGTCTGGTGTGTGTTGTCTTATACTTTATTTATAGTTTGCGGGCACTGTTATAAGGTGACCGGCTGTATAAGAGAGGAGGGGGGGAGGGTTCAGGGAGGTATGTATAGGTGATGAATTCTTCCACCTGTGCATAGAGATACAATCGTCGAGACTTATTATTTATTGTTCTAGAGCCCCCAGGTTAATGTTTTCGTTGCGCGATGAAGTATTGAGGGGAGGGCGTTAGGTCAGCTGTGGGAGTTTTAGTAGGTGTGACGTTTTGTGTGTGTTTGTTGGCTATGCATGGTGTGTTGTAGGAGATGTGTTATATCTTATTAGATTTGTCATGATGTTAGACTTAGAATGCATACAAATTGTTACTTGGTTATTTTTTTCTTGATACTATTCGACGATAAGGTTTGATGTTTTAATAATAGTAAACTGTCTGTGTTTGTGTGACCATGCGGTTTACGATCACTGAGGTGTATGTATTTGATAATGTTGATGGTGTGGTAGTTAATGTTGATTGAGCAATAAAATAATAAGGAATAAGAACCAACATCCCCCCCCCCTCTCTCCTCCTGATTCTCTTTTTTTTTTCTCGACAAATCCAGAATAATAGTAGGAAAAAAAAAATTAGCGGCGCGCGGGGATTTGCTGTTGGGGGGAGGTGCCACACACCCATTGGGTGTGTGTTTTTTTTTTTTTTAAAACACAATATTTCCCAACAATAAAAATAAATATTTTTGGTTCTGGGGGAAGGGGGAGGGTGTTTGTGTGGGGACCCCCGCACTATAAGAAGAAACATTTAATTGGCTCTTGGGGAGATAAACTAAAACATCCCCGCCGGCCCGCCCCTCTCCCTTTTGTGGCTTTTAAAACAAAAAAGGATATAACCCTAAGAGAGGGATTTGGTGTTTTTTTGTTCCCGGGGATCTGGGGGTGTTGGCCCAAAATTAATTTTTATTTTAAGGTTTGTGTTTTTACTTGTGGCCCAACCCATCCTTTTTTTTTTTGAGGTCCGGAAGAAAATAAGGCTCATTCGATACCACTTTGTTATTAAAACTTTTTAAAAAAAAAGACAACAGGTTCTCCTGTGATTTTAAGCTGGTTCTCAGTTGTTTCAATAGGGTATAATTATGGAAATAAAGAGCGGTCATGTCTAGGTTGTCTGTTGGAGTTCCATATGGCTGTGCTCTGTATGTAGGGGAGTTGATAAACGGATGCGCTTATTTGCGGGCTCAGATGGTGGAGTCTGGGAGCTTTAGGGGTGAGCTGGCTATATCAGTAACGACTTCGTTGTATTGTCAGTGAGGAATGATGTCTTCAGATATCTGAAGAATGGGTTACTGAGGTGGTCGTGTGAGCCGGATTGTACTGACCTTAGGTATCTAGGGTGATGTTTTGCATCCAACACTGATGGAGTTGGGGGTCGTGGGATTTGTGGGACGTGTGTTCGTCAGTCGTCAGGATGAATGAGCTTGCTATGATAATTGATTGCGGTTCTAGGGGAAGATACCCAGAATCGTTTGTGCGAATTATCAGTCTCTCAGATTGATGGCAACGTATGTATGTCATGATTATAAGCTAGATCCGTACTCCATGTTTATATGTGGTCCCCTATAGATTTTCAAATGCTTAGGTTATCTGAACAATGGGATTTTTGGTCAGTTAGGGTATGTTGCAATTAATCAGAGAGTGCAGATCTACCCAGTCATGGGCGTAACTATTACTGATAAATCACCTCAACATTGAAGAGACGATTCATGAAGGCGGATCTCTCCCGAACAAGCGTTTTACGCTCATCATGACGTAACCAGAAATCAAACTGGCCTTTGTTCAACATTCGCAGTGATTCGAACCCCTCGATGGTTGACCAAGCTCGCTTTCGTATTTTAAAACCGCCTGTGCTGACAATGAGCTTCTTGATGGGGGCGTGATCGGATTCGATCCCATTATTGAGAGACTTCACTTGCCGTTGCTCGACATCCGCTCGGAGCCGTCCCTCCTTCTTCAGGCGCGAGATAGCATGAGCATACGAGGAATGCTTGTCCGTGTTCAAGGTATTAGGCTGAGTGTCTACATCATAATATCTTAGGCACCGTTTCAAGAGCTGATAAGCCGCGTTTTTATTACGTTTTTGGGAGAAATAGAAGTCCAGTGTTTCGCCTTGCTTGTTGATAGCTCGATACAGATAGTGCCATTTCCCTTTCACCTTGACGTAGGTTTCATCGAGCTGCCACGAAGAGTCTGTTCGGATGAACTGATGGCGGCGTAACTTCTTGCGTAATGCTGGGGCATACTCAATGAACCAACGATAAATGGTCGAGCGATTAACCGAAACCCCTCGTTCTGCCAGCATGTCGCTGAGATTGGCGTAGCTCATTGGGGTCGAACCATACCAACGAAGGCACCAAAGAATGATTTCAGGGGCAAAGTGTTTCCATTTGAATGCGGGATTGGTCATTGAGTCACTCGATCAGAAAAGACAGAACTGAATTCTGAGTCTTGGCTGATTTTTTTGCAACAACCCCGATGGAACGGTTGGCGTAGGGTATTGTTGATGGTGTAATTGAAGTTCCTAAAGATCATTAAAATATCAGATCGGAAATTTAGGCGGTTCCGGCGTAGAACCCAGAACCCCTTATCCGAATTATTGTTCAGTTAACTTCATTTCGACAAGTAAAGGTAAATGATCTGAGACAGATGCATATGGCTTACTTTCAGGGGTTGCTCTATCTGATGGTTTAGGAATATATACCTCTTTAATGTCCCATTTTTGAGCATTTGATGTAAGTATATAATCAATTTTCCTGTCTGGATTCCATGACGGTGCTGTGTACTTCAATTCCTTATCAGTGTCATTGAACCATGCTGTCAAATCTAAGTATTCTGTTGATTGAGGTGGTAAATTAAGATCACCCACTATAATTGGAAGTGCATTTTTAAACTGCCAAGAAGAGAATTTTGTTTGAAGAGTTCTTACCTGCTCTGCTCGTAATGGCTGCGTAGTGAAGTCCAAATGAGTAGTTACTAACATAACAGGCGCAGGATAATTAGGGACATCAACTTCTACAGCACAAGCCGCTCTTTGCTCCGCACCTTTGATGTTAGGTAGTTCCATCCTTTTATTCAATTTCAAATCATACTTAGACAGCACTGCTGTACCATATTCCCCACCATCATGATCTATAGCCTTGCAGAAGTAATAATTCATTCCCAACTTGTTAGCTATATACTCTGCTTGACTAACTGGGTTAGAACCCTCTTTACTAAAGTTCTTACCAGAACGCCCAGTCATGTTATCAACTTCTTGCAGTCCAATAATATCAACATTCATTTTACGAATTGCTTCTACAATGGCATCAGTACTCCCCATTCTAGAGGCCATTATGTTATATGACCCAACACGAATACTATTGGTATCTGCAGGACCATCCATGAGGCGATCAAAAGCTAAAGTTGAAGAGGAAAGAACTATAAACCCTATAACCGCAGCAATGCTTGTTAATTTCATTTTTACACCTTATTATTTTTGATAGTAAATTTACGTATCAAAATAAATCATAGAATCGTTTTTTTCAGTGAAAAAACCTCAAAAACAAAAACAATTAGTGATACATATCTCACAATCAGTACATTTATCAACCATTTCATTAATGTTTAATTCTATCGCGAATTATTGAATAAGAGATCATATGATGGGGTTCTGCGCCGGAACTCCATTATCTCGATGACGTTCGGTTGACAGAAAAGGAAATCGCAAAGCAATTAAATACCATGGGGTCTCTCGTATTAACCAAGAATTAAGGCAAAAAGGCTCGAGTCCTTAGTGATAGAACAAGAGCTTGAAGATACCGATGTAATTGGTTTGAGATTTGCCTTAAAGCAAAAAAGTTTGGCAACAGCTTCTCCCAAAATCAGAGTGAGAAAACAAAGATGATTCGTTACCTTCTATATCGAGGTCACTCGTTATCAATGATATTAGAGTGCACAATCAAATATAAATATTATAGCAATCAATTGCTTATATATTCTTTGGCTCAATATCGGAAATTTCGTCGGTTTCGGCGTAGAACCCCATTATGTTTAATCGGGCTTGTTGCAACTAATCAGAGAATGCAGATCTACCCAGTCATGGGCTTAACGATTACTGGTAAGCTACCTCAACATTGAAGAGACGATTCATGAAGGCGGATCTCTCCCGAACAAGCATTTTACGCTCATCATGACGTAACCAGAAATTAAACTGGCCTTTGTTCAACATTCGTAGTGACTCGAATTTTTGGATGGTTAATTAGGCTCGCTTAGTTTCTTTACTTTAGCGACCGTTGAACGGCTACACCCAAGTAGCTCCTGAACCTGCGACCAACTTTTTCCTTCGCTTAGTAGTAAAGAGATATTTTCTCTTAGCTGATGGTCTGGCTTCCTACCCCGATATTTCCCTAATTTCTTGGCTTTTTCTATCCCTTGAGCTTGACGTTTTCGCCGTGTCTCATAATCATCTCTCGCCATTGCCGCGGCTAAGTCGATCATGAAGTCTGTCAGCACTTTTGAGAGCATTGAGCTTTCATCATTACTATTGAGTACACCATGCGTCATTGGTTGATCGACGACTACGATATGTAAGCCAGCTTCAACTAAATGGTCTTTGAGCCGGTTCCATTGTTCATAAGGTAAACGTGACAGCCTGTCCACCTTTTCGATGAGCAATATATCTCCTTTATGTGAATCCTCAATTAAGCGCGATAACTCGGCTCTCTCTAATTTTGAACCTGATTGGTTCTCAGTATAGAAACTTGCTATCCGTACACCTTTTTGGTCTGTAAATTGGATAAGTTCAGATTTTGCACGATTAGCGTCTTGCTCACCAGTTGATGCTCTTAGGTAGGCTCTTATGAACATAATGTTAAGTCTTGGTCTGTTTTGAGTCTGGTTTATAATATTAGTTCGCATAGGGTTATAAATCAACAATATGCGAACTAATATTGGGTCGTTAAACACTAGTTCGCATTAAGTATACTTAATTTGGACTGGTTCACTAATTGTGAACGCGGTTGTTTTGGTTTATACTGTTCACATAATGTGAATGTTGGGTAGCTTGATGCACGTAATAAGTAAAAGACCATTTAATGATGCTAAGAAAAATTTTCCTACGTGTGCCGAAGCTTTGGATGCAGCATATAAAGTATTGCGTATAAGTCGAGCTAAAACACCGGAGGAATTAAAAGCTTTGTTTCCATCATTAGATAATTGTAAGTACAGGGATAAGTTGTATGTTATTGACATTGGCGGTAACAAATTGCGATTGATGGCTTACATTGAATTTACGCAAGGGCGATTTTACGTAAAGCATATTGTTACTCATGCGGAGTATGACAAGATAATTAAATCTTATCGAAGTGAGAAGAAAAAGTAGGGGACCTCATGAATATTACACGAATGAAAGAGTTTTCTAACCAAATGATTGAAGTTATGCCTTGGATTAATGGTATCTCTACTTCTGATGAATACGACCAACTCATCGAGTTAATGGATGAGTTGGTCGAAGACTACGAAGGAAATCAAGTGCTTATTGACCTTTTATTTCCCGTTATCGAAAGATATGAATCTGAATCTGAAGAGTTCAATGAATTCAACCGTGTTGTTGGTGAGTTAGAGCCTGGGTTAGCAATGCTCAGAGTGATCATTGATCAAAATGAAATGACTCTATCAGATTTTAAAGATGAAATTGGAGCAAAATCTACAGTATCAATGATTCTGAGTGGTTCACGTTCTTTGACTCTCCGACATATTAAATCCTTGTCGGAACGCTTTAATATTCCAGCCTATATGTTCATCTAGATTGCAATTCGGATGGGGCTGTTGCAACGGGGTTGTTGCAAAAAAATCAGCCAATACTCAGAATTCAGTTCTGTCTTTTCTGATTTAGTGACTCAATGACCAATCCCGCATTCAAATGGAAACACTTTGCCCCTGAAATCATTCTTTGGTGCCTTCGTTGGTATGGTTCGACCCCAATGAGCTACGCCAATCTCAGCGACATGCTGGCAGAGTGAGGGGTTTCGGTTAATCGCTCGACCATTTATCGTTGGTTCATTGAATATGCCCCAGCATTACGCAAAAAGTTACGCTGCCATCAGTTCATCCGAACAGACTCTTCGTGGCAGCTCGATGAAACCTACGTCAAGGTGAAAGGGAAATGGCACTATCTGTATCGAGCTATCAACAAGCAAGGCGAAACACTGGACTTCTATTTCTCCCAAAAACGTAATAAAAACGCGGCTTATCAGTTCTTGAAACGGTGTCTAAGATACTATGATGTAGACACTCAGCCTAAGACCTTGAACACGGACAAGCATTCTTCGTATGCTCATGCTATTTCGCGCCTGAAGAAAGAGGGGTGGCTGCGAGCGGATGTCGAGCAACGGCAAGTAAAGTATCTCAATAATGGTATCGAGTCCGATCACGCCCCCATCAAGAAGCTCGTCGTCAGCACCGGTGGTTTTAAAATACGAAAGCGAGCCTGGTCAACCATCGAGGGATTCGAATCACTGCGAATTTTGAACAAAGGCCAGTTTGATTTCTGGTTACGTGATGATGAGCGTAAAACGCTTGTTCGGGAGAGATCCGCCTTCATGAATCGCCTCTTCAGTTACGCACATTACTGGGTAGATCTGCATTCTCTGATTAGTTGCAACAGCCCCCAAAAACGACGTCGATTTCAGTTGCAGCGTGGAAAGATCGCACAATGCCTGAATGTCGGGCGGTAAGTGGATTTCTAGAAAATCCTTTGCCACCTCAGGCAGCGTTAAAAAGGATTTAAATAAACCGTCGTGAGGGTTGTTCGTTGCCATCGTTGCGTTATCTCATTGTTAATGTGATACGTTCATCGCACTTCCCGTTAGCCTTCAACCAGATTGATGTCTAAAGGATGAACCAAAAGGTGCGCTTGGTGTGTCTTCTCATTCCATTCTTTCATCTCCGCCACAAATAAACCGTGTCGGTTGATGCACTCAATCAGCTCAGGCGCGCGCTCTAACTCGATGAGCATTGAAATGGGGCTCACTTGCCGGTACTCAGCATCAAAGCCCTGCTCTAATTGCTCTTCAAGTAAATACAGTATGCCGGGCTTGGTTTGCATCCCTTTTTCAAACAGTTGAGACTCGATGCCTTCTTCATCATAAAGGCAGACCAACAAGTGATAAAGCTTCTCCGCTCCTTTAAGCTTAGATTGCTTCGCCAGGGCGTTTAACTCATGCAGTTTCATTTCTAAGTTCCCTCCGCTCTTTCTGGCTGAGTTTACCATGAGCTTAATGTCTTTCTTAATGCTTGATAACGATGTGTCGCTTAATTTAGGCTTGAGATATTTAATCAGTATCTCATTACGGCGATTCACCGGAACATAACGGGTCGTCGTTGATATCTGAAAGAACAAGTGAAGTAACGCGTGCGTCACCGTGTCGTGTAAATGATAATAGTAATTAAAATCGCGTTTTATTTGCATGCTTGCTGGTCTGACTCTCTATCTATGGCGCTCTTGGCGCTGCGGATCCCCTGGGGAAAGCGAAAAGAAGGGTTCGTTTACACGAACCAGCACTATTCTAGTGCCTATGGCGATTCAAATCCTTATTTTTGGTTCGTTTACGGATAAAAATTGAACTCGGTGCATGCTGGCTTTGGCTTTGGCTTTGGCTTTGGCTTTGGCTTTGGCTTTGGGGCAGAGAATACTCAAGCATCAGTGAGGTGTTTTTTGTTCTTTTCGCAAAGCCTTGCCTTTTCTTAGCGTTCTCGCTTCGCTCGGTTTATTCCGTCGCCTCCCGCCTCCCGCCTCCCGCGATAACGCATGCCACCGATATCGAGCAAAGCTCGATGTGCCATTGCGTTCCTGCCAACAACGGTGATTTTCAAGCGACTTCTCTTTGTTACTCAGCAATATCTTAATGGCTCTCTTGATATGACTAAAGAGCTGATCAGAAAAACCGTTCTACAGTCACCGGAGCCGCTGACCATAAATGAATACATTAAACTGGTCGAGCTTTTGGAGAGCGACTGATCCGCTCTCCAGACAGTTCAAAAGGAACGGGCAGGTTTTTTGAGATTAATAGGCAAATATTAAAGCGCTTTACATAAAAATACGCGGTATGATACTGTATTTTCATACAGTATTACGTGTGGCTCTGGAGGCGTTAATTATGCGAGTTGAAATGATGGTTCAAAAGGATAAGTTACCTAAAAACGGGCTCTCTTTGATCACGGTTGAGTTAGAGAAAAGGCTGCATGGGATCTTTCCTGATGCAAAAGTCCGTGTACGTGCTGGCACGAGTAATCGACTCGATATTTATGCACATAAAGATAAAAAAACTCTCGCAAATAACATTGTTGAGCAAGCGTTTAATGAAGCTGATGAGTGGCTTTTTTCTGAATCTTAATGTTGTCTACTATTCACCTCATACTGGTCTAGGTCTAGGTCTAGGTCTGTTTGTCTAAGGAGGGGCTGAGAATTATCAAGCATCAATGCGCTGTTTTTTGAGATATATTTTCGCAAATCCTGACCTTTTCTTGGGCGTTCTCGCTTCGCTCCGTTCATTCCGTCGCTTCGCTCCTCCCGCGATAACGCATGACACGAATATCGAGCAAAGCTCGATGTGCCATTGCGTTCCTGCGAACAATCACCCAACGCCTCCGCTTACTGCGTTCGCTACGCCTCGTCATTCTTCCTCGTTGCCTTTCACTGCCTGTCATTAAGACAGAGTAAGGGCCGAGTTTTTTATGCGCCGATTTTCCTTTCTACTCGCATCACCTTACGGACTCGCAAGCTGTTAACCATGATCTTTCAGAACCCCAATAACAAGGGTATATGAACGCTTCGCGCCCTTGTTATTGAGAACCATGAAAGCCCGATGGACAGCTAAGCAGCTCCGAAAGGTGATACTCAGACAAAAAGGATACTCCCCATGGGCGCAACATAACTCAACCCTCACTCTCTCTACATGCCAAACAGCGACTAGCGTCTCGCCACTAGAGCACGAATGCTCAGCATAACATGATGTCTCTCTGTCCGAGAGCGCAAGGGGCTTCACTCAATTGATTAACTCCTATTCAAAACAGATCTAAGCGCATCCGGGAAGGTTTAAATGATGAAGCCTCTGTTGAGTATCTAGAAAAATCCCTGTGGAAAATGAGCCAAGCAGTCGCCCTTGCTGTTGGTGGCGCAAACGGATTAGGTTCCTTCCCCCCAAATTTTTTTGTGGCCCTCCCTAAAAAGGGCCCTTGTTAAATTTTTACTTCAAACCCAATTGACCGAAACTAGAACCCGGGTTTTTTTTTCAGCCCCTTGGTTTGGGAAAAGGGGGGGGGGCAGAAACAAAATGGGGTAAAAAAAAACCCCCCCCGCAACCACACCCAAAACCCAGTGGGGCCGGGCCCCTTTTTTTTTATTGCCCCCCCGGGTTGTTGTTTGGGGGAATTTTTGGGGGCAACGGGCGGGGGGGGGGAAATGTTGGTGTTTTAAAAACCCCCACGGGGGAGGGGGGGGGTATTGTTTCCCCCCCCTTTTTTTTTTCTTTTCATTTTTGGTCTGGGAACTCTTTCACAAAAAGGGTAAAAAATATACCCAAGAAAAGGCGGGGGAGAATTTCTCTCTCCCAATTTTCCTCCCAAAAAACCCAAAAAGGGGTTTAAAAACCTGGGTTGCAATTTTTTCTAAGGCCCCAAGGGCCATTCAACAAATTAGGGGAATTTAATTTCCTGGGCAATTTTTATCCGGAAAATGTAACGTTTAAAAAATTTTTTTTAAATCTTAAATGAATTTTTTTACCTTTCTTGGATTTAAAAGTTTGAAGGGATTGATTGCAACTAACCAGAATTCTTATGGGATTTACCGACAAAACCGAACTACTGCATCTGAAATTTATTTGATGTCCCAATTAGACGACCTTCAATGTCAGATTTATTTAAATGCACTTTCAATCACTCGATTAGCCGTAACGATTAACTGATTTACTTCATGGACATAGTCTGCCTTATTCCTTGTGCGAGATAGGTTAACAAGCCCTTCAATCAAGGCAGCTTTCCCTTCTGAGTTCCCCTTTAAAATCTTCGCTCTAAGGCCTTGAATTTCTTGGCTTGTAAGTTTAGATTCAACTATAGATTCAAATTCTATAATATTTTTTGTTGTTTTATACTCTTGATTGAAGAGTGTATTCATATTACAAATTAGTGCGTACCATGGTATCAAGGAGGACTTGCCAAATTCTAATATTTTATCTTTATTTTCACCAAGATATCGTTCAGTGTCTTTAACAACGCTTGAATTATTTTCCATTATTTGCATGTAAAAATTAGCAAGATCTAGCTTTTGTTTATTATATTCATCGAGATTTAGATCTGATATATATCTTTTGTATATACTTCTTGCCAATTCGAAAAACTGAAAAGTTCTTAAGGCTAAAAATATTGTAATATAAGCCTTTTCCATAAATTCTGCACAAATAGATTCTTCATTGCACAGTGACGTAAAAAGTAGACAACCATTTAATAGTGAATCTATAACATTAGTCTGGCTAGTATAAATAGAAAATCTAGCGTAATGACCATAATACAAAACGTCATCAGCATGAGAGCAAATCAATATGTCTCCTCTGCATGAACCCGGGCTTCTTGGCAGATAGCCCGCGTCCACTCTAATTTTTCCAAAATAGAACTAAACTGTATAAAAAACTCGTGTTGACAATCATATTTTTTTGATAGGACTTTAGATATCCCTAGGCAAATAGCTCTTGGAGGCATCTCTGCATTTAGTTCACTAACATCTATTGGTTCACTAACATACTTATCCAGCATAGATCTTGTGCAACAATATATATTTAATTTCTCACTTTCATCTAAATATGGTAGTTTAAAATTTAGTATTCTTATACCTTTTTTCACACGTTCCAAAACACCTTTTAAAAAAGCTTATGAATAGTTCCATATCAATTTCATGTGATACATTGCTTCCTTTATAATTAGGTTTATAGCTAACAGCTTCGACCTTATTAAGAAGCAACATCAGTAAATAAGGGACAGAGTTAGAACCTATCTCATGAAGTTCATGTGATAAGTTAGCAGACATTTGTCTTAAATCATCAACTTCTGATCCATTAATTAAATATAATATTTCATCTATTTTTTTAGTATATCTTCATCAACGTCGTTACCTAACGACACCTTCTCAAGAAATAATTTTTTTAACTCTATAATTTTTTGATTCATTCTACTACCTATCTTTATTTTTATTAAATTCTAACCAACCATTAAGAACAGAAAACATGATGACTAATATTGAAACCTTAGCAACTAACGATTTATCTGCGGATCAATTCCGTATATTAAACTATGGAATCGAATGCGTATCAACCCAAAGTAAAGTTTATACAGAACTATAGAGCATCATCGTTATTGGAGATGCTTACTATTAGGTTTAGTAATGTCTTCTTTAGTGGTCGAAACAAACTTTGGGGCATAAATCAGTTTCGGAAAACCATACATTAGCAAATCATGAATAACTACAGGTGTGGCAAATAGCACAATTGACGTGCAGGACGCACCGGATGATGTGTCGAAACATCTACCTTACGAAGACCGCACTCGCCTGAGAAAAGTATTAAGGCCGCCACCCTTCTAGAGCAGATCGCTCAATTTACTTTTATAGAGGCTCGGGCTTATTCAACACTTGGGATTTAACGTTGGCTACGCGGCGCTTAATCCTTATCTGTTAAATGCATTTAGACGCCTTTGCATAACTGGCATATAATGTTCCTTTTGCTCTCTAACCACAAGCATATGAAACCTAACAATATTAGTGAAACCATCAATACGATATCATCAGATCGCCTTAACAGTTATCGTAATTACTTTAACCTCGCATCAGATGAGGAATGCTTAGGTGTATACTTGTGGAATGATGCACTATCAGCATCATTTTTTAAGCTAATTAGTATATTTGAAGTAGCCTTGCGAAATACTATTCATAGAGAGCTGTCTCGTCAACTTGAAGCAAATCGCCAACAAGGGCACGTATTTGACAATGATTGGTATGAGCACCTAATTGCACAAAATCATTTACACCCAAAAACTATAGATCTAATTAGAAAGGTGACTCACCTAAAATCGAGAAGACGAAGGTTAACTGCCAAACACCCAGTTCCCACACCGGGAAAGGTGATTGCGGCACAAAGCTTTGGCTTTTGGAGTTTTTTGATTACTCATACTGTAGGAAATAACACTGTTGACTGGAAAAATGTTCTATTTAATGGACTAAAGGGGCACTTTGCAGTGCACTCAACTTATTGGACTCAAGATGCAATAGACGATTTTCTCAACCGTTTAAGCCAAGTAAATGAGCTGAGGAATCGTATTGCTCATCATGAACCTATATGGAAATTTACAGAAGTTAAGCATCATCGTACAAACACCGTAATTTATCCTGCAGCATCAACACCAGAAGAAAGCATGCAACGCATGAGAACGCTTAATGACAGAATGTGCAGATTGTTAGGTTGGATTTCTGAAGATAGGAAGAATGACTACCTCGAATCTCATTACAAAGCTCATTTTGACTGGCTAACTAGTTTAGAAGCGTTGAATGTATATAAATCACTTTCTTATAGTAATATGCTTACACCGACTCAAGCGAAAAGACAGTTTAACTCCATCATAAAAAGTTCAAAAGTATACGAGATCGTGGGCAAGCGTGGGGTCGTTACAATCCTACCTGGAGTTGTATAGTTGACACTAGAGCCACTATGTATCATAATTCAGTCACTAGCTCGTCAGACTAAAGTTTTGGTAATAAAATTCTCGCCAATGACTCTGACTTGAGCACTCTAGAGAGCACCCCGCGGGGTGCTTTTCGCTTTTCTGGTGCAAGATAAATCAAATCAAATCCATTTAACGCTATATAGATGCATTTTTTCTGATTATATGCGACTAATCATAACGCTAATTATACTCCCGCTCAATCTAATGCCCGTATTGCCTAGCGACTAGGATGTGAACTTCAGAAATTGCCGAAAGTTTTCGTATAACTCCGGCGGATTCTGAGCAAGCAATACGATTTTCAACCTACAAACGCCCAAAATAAGCTCGGCCTAACGCTCTTGCATCGGATTAGATTTGATAGGGAAAACGCACGCTCCCTAGAGGGTGTAGAGCATTTGTTCTAACGCAAAAAGGGGCATAAACGTTCTAGCAGTGATCGTGCTGGCACGTCTCTGGACAATTATCAGTTAGAGTAAAAACCCAAGTAAATATGTTTACTCGGGCTTTATTTTTCCGCCAACAAGTACATGTGATTTTATAGGCTGTTTTTTGCATAAAAATTATATGGAATTGTACTTTAATCTTCTTTTTGTAAAACAAACTCTCTTAGAAGCTTATCCAGCTCGATGTTCACCTTAGGTGGCGGTAACGTTTTATCTAACTTTGCTTCCAAATAAGCCTTTGCCTTGGCTTTATCGACACTGGCTTTCAGTGTGTCAAAGCGTCCGAAGTTATTCAGGTTTGCAGCAGTAACCTGACCTGTTTTCAGTGATTTTAGCAGTTGCCCATCTAGCCCCAACGCATCGACAATAATTTGCAAAGCTTCATTTTCTTCTTCTACTTGCGCCCTAGTAATGTAGTCCTGCAATGTTTTCCCGGATTCGATAATCAAGTTACCTGCTTGTACATCAATAAGCAGTTTATGGGCTTGCTTTTGCTCATCTTGACTTAAACTCGCAAAAGATTTGTGTAGCTCATCTCGTGTTTGCTGCATCTGCTCAGGCGTAACATTGGGTTGGCTAAGCTGTTTTAGAAACTTAGAAAACTGTGCATTCATATAGTTATGATCAATTCGCCCCGTGTTTTGCTCTGTCAAATAACCCCAAATGGCGTAAGGTACGGCGGGCTCATTCCCCCCACCGTCACCACCAGATGATAGCTCTTTATAGCGCTGCAATAGGGTTTGATGCTGCGATTCGGTAAAGGCCACATCTACCGCACTGCCCGTATCCTCAAACTGATAGCTGCTTTCCTGCCAGTCGAATCCTTGCACTTTGGCCGCTTCTAAATACTTATTGAACTCATTGAATAAGCTCGCAAACTTAGCTTGAACAGCCTCGTCTTTCGGCAGCTGCCCAAAGTACGTGATTTGCTCATTGTTAAACAGCACTTCAATGTCTGCGAACACCTCATTGAGGTGATTAAGATTATCTTCCAGCTTATCGACGAAGACACCAAAAGGACGATCCCCAGAGTAAAGCTTGAGCGCTTTATTGATGTTCTGCTCCATGGTATGTGGTTTACGGTAATAACGGATATTCCCGAAAGGTTTATCCAAACCGAACAGACGGTTAGTGCGTGAAAACGCCTGAATGATATTGGCGTATTCCAGCGTCTTATCCAGATAGAGGGTATTCACCCATTTTGAATCGTACCCCGTCAGCATTTGGTCAACGACAATCAACAGGTGCAATTGTTGATCTGGTTGCTGCTCTGCGTGTTGGTAAGGCTTTTTATGGGCGAGTCGTGCCGCGATATCCTTTTTAAACTGCGCATGGGTTGGCAGGGTATAAGTGGTGTTGTAGGTGTTATTGTAATCTTCAATAATCTCGGTTAAGCCGGCCTCTTTTGCTATCGCGCCGCCTTTATTGTCAATATTCGGGTCAAACAGAGCTGTAACCTTCAAATGAGGGGCTTGTTGCTTAAATAGGCGATAATATTCCAGCGCTTCGGGAATGTTATGGGTGGCAAAAATACCATGAAACTTGTTGGCGCGGCTGAATCGTGTCCAGTTACCCAGTATGTCATCCATCACTTTTTGCTTATGCTCGATGCGGTCATATTGACTGGCTGGCAGCAATGCCTCAATGCCACGCACGGTTTTGCCGTTAATCTCGGACGTAGCCATGGGCACTCGTGCACTGTCCATGTACTTATCGTAAGCTTTTTCTTTTACTGGATCGCCAAACACTTCCGCATGTGTATTCACTTTGGCCTTTTCGAGGGCAACAGCGCTCCGTAAATCGCTATCTTTGTAGGTCATCACCTTATAGGGATCAAATCCCAGCACGTTGCCGTCACGAATGCCATCGCGAATGCTATAACGGTGTAGTTCATCGCCAAAAATCGTACTGGTCGTGCTGTCTTTCTTTTGGTTTTCTTCCTGAATCGGGGTGCCAGTAAAGCCAAAAAACACCGCATTAGGGAATGTTTTTTTAATGTCAGTTAGCATATCGCCAAAGGTAGAGCGGTGCGCTTCGTCAACAATAAAGGCAATACGCTTTTGGTTAATTTTCTCAATATCGGCGGTTTTTAACTGACCTTCATCCTGAATGTTACTCATTTTTTGGATAGAGGTAACAATGAGGCAATCGCCAGGCTTGGTGCTTTTTAGCTTGGTGATTAATACATGGGTATTTTCCGTGCCCTGAACTTCATCCGTGGCATCGGCAAAACTGCGATACTCTTCCAACGACTGAGTGCCCAGCTCAATACGATCCATCAGAAATACGACTTTATCGGCATCCCCTGAGTTAGCGATAAGCTGCGCGGATTTAAAGCTGGTCATGGTTTTACCAGAGCCTGTGGTGTGCCAGATATAACCACCTTTGTTTTTCACCGACCAGTCAAGGCCACTTATCTTGCTGGAAATGGCGTTAGTGGCATAGTACTGATAGCTGCGCATCACCTTTAATACGCCATCAGCATTGTCGGCCACAGTGTAAAAACCTATTAACTGGTGTGCCATAGGGATAGAAAGCAGATCAGTAATCACTTTATGCCAATGGTTCACCGGCTCGTTAGAAAAATCTGCCCATTGGAAGTAGTAATCGTGATTAAAGCGGCCATCTTTGCCGGGATTGGCAAAATAGAGGCTGTGGTCTGGGGTCATCGCCACAAATACTTGCACCAGTGCAATAATGCCTGCGCTAAAGTGGCCTTCATGAGTGTATTTCTCTATTTGGTTGCACGCTTCGATCACGGGTACACCGGAACGTTTTAGCTCCAGATGGATGACAGGCATGCCGTTAATCAGCAATAGCAGATCGCCTCTGCGGTCATGCTGCACGGCACTTTTGCGGTTAAATCTTGGCTGCTGAACAATTTGATACCGGCTCTTACCCGCCGCGATCTCTTGGCGGTCGTAGATATGCAGGCTGATCTCTTTGCCATAATGCAGCGCATCGTCGGGGTTATCTCGCTTTATGGATACGGTTTTACCGTTAATAAAGCCATTGAGTTTTAAAGGCGTTTTAAGCGAGGTTATCTGTTCAACAATCTGCTGCATCTCGCTGCCGGTTAGCGGTGCGTTATTGAGGCGATCAATGCTATTGTTATTTTGAAAGAGAATATCTGCCCAGTTTTGCAGTAAATCCGCTTCAGTGAGGTTTTTTAGAACAGTATCTTCCCAGCCTTTTTTACAAAGTTCGGTAATTACATCCTGTTCGAATAAAGCTTCTTTGGTGTAGGTCACAACCTGTCCTTGCTGACGTTGGCTCGCAATCCGCCGTCTATTTGCAGAGGTTGACGCGAGGGGCTAAATATATATTTTATGCTGGTCTGTTTGTGCGCTTACACCAGATTTGATGTGAGGGCGCTGAGATTCAAGCGATTAAACTTAATGGATGAAAATCATCACACAAACATCTTTGCCAGATACGTCTGTTTCAGATTTTTCAGCTTATCTATCTGCTGCTGTTGTAGGTTGATCAAACGGTCAAGGTTTTGGAAATACTCAGCGATTTTGGTTTGTTCTTTTATAGTAGGCATAGGAACAAGTAAATCTTTTATGTCACTATTTCTAACATGAACAACTGATTTTCCTTGAGCTTTTTTCGCTAGCTCAGCCTGACAACAACTATAAGTTATGATGAGTGCCAAAAAGCTAGGTAGAATTTTATTATTTGGATAAATTATATTTAAGTCTCCACCCAGTATTACATTAGGTTGTAAAACCGCTGAAGCACGAGCAATATCTTCCGCACTTTCCCCTGACGCAGGTACGATGACCTCTCTTCCTTTACTCATAATACCTTTGCTCTCAGAGCTAACAAATGTATCGACCTCTGTGATGATTGTTTGATAATTGGTATATAAACGACCATACAGCACGATAGGGACTCCAAACGTATTCAAGTCGCCTTTTGTAAACCCCTTTCCTTTGTTAAAGCTGGCATTTGTTCCCAAAGGCTCAACTTCCCATTTCTCACTAAACCCAGCAAAACGCAGTTCAGGCACCGTCTGTCCAGCTTTAGGGAACATTTTACCCAGCATGGCTTTCTTTAGCTGTTGCAGCTTGGCGAACTTGTCTTGGTGTAGCTTTAGTTGCTTGTCGACATTTTGAAAATAATAACCTAGGGATGTTTGCTCAACTTTGTTTGGAAAAAAAAACTTGCTACTTTTTACTTTATCTGGTGAAGAATGCTTAACAGTCGTGCCAGAGGATGTTGCAACTATTTGGTTTCGATATGTGTCCGTACTTAAAAGATAAAAAAGAAATCCATAGTCACCTTTGTATTGAATTAACTTACCCAAACGCTGATTGTGTAAGTAAGTCGTTCCATCATCAGGGACAATAGCGGGAAGCCCTAACATTTGTGCAGTTGGAGTTAGGTCTGTCATCGTGATGAAAACATCACCAGCTGCAAATATAAACTTTTGGGGTGTTTTCCCTTCTAGTTTATAATTTTGACCTTTCCCATATTGAAAACCCCCACCAATATGCACACTTCCCGGTGTCAATACTTCATAACCAGTTTTATCTTTACAGAAATACTCACTTTTAAACGCATAGCCATTTGCCAATGATAAAACGTCTCCAAGTGGCTTTTCTTCCCACTCATCTTCAAATCCTTCAAAACGTATAGTAGGTAAAGCGAGTTTTCCTTTACTCATGCTGTCCACCTGCTAATGCTTTACCTTGCAGGAAGCCTTTTAACGCTTTGATGCCCAGCATATCGAAATCACTCCCTTGTAGCTCACCCATCATTTCAGCTAGTTGCTGCTCGACTTGCTGGGTTTCATTGGCTATATCGCCATAGGTTTGGGCGTATTTGTCTGCTAACGCTTGCAGTTTATTAGTTAAGCGTTGGATGAGCTGTTGTGGCAACTGTGCTAATGACTGTACGATGGGTTGCACCCATTTAAGTAGCAGTAGGTGCTCGATTTCTGATTTAGTCAATTCAGTGATCTTTTTCTTAGTCGCTTCTAGCAAGGTTTCATCTGCAGTTTTAAGGCTCTTTTTCAGCGTTTTTTCTTCACTTTGCAGCTTTGAAACGGCTAACAATGTGTTCTCAAAGCCGTCTTTAGCAAAGGTTTCACCACGCTTTTTATCAGCTTTGATTTGCTTCACTTCTTTGTTTAGTTCAACATTCACAAAAGCCGTTTTATCTTCATTGACGCAAGCGGACTCTTTATCGTCTTCACTCAAGCCATTAAAGAGTTCTTCAATCTCGGTATTAATGGTTTGCAGACGTTCGCTGATGGTTTGAATGTGTTTTAACTCTTCCTTAAAGTAGGTTTTCTCAACTAACTCAAAAGGAAAGATATGACCAAGCCAGCCTTCTTGTACTTGTACCTCTTTGCCTTTCTGTTTTTTGGTAACCATCTTAGGCTCCACCTTTTTACAGGTGTCCATGCCTTCGGTTTGGATCATCTCTAAATCTGCCCCAAGCTGCTGCCATTTGGCATCCAGCATTTGATAGGCGTCGTATTTGTCAATCAAGGCAATGCCTTGCAAACGGCGGAAGATCTCATCACTGATAATACCTCGCTGTCGCGAACGTTTTACCTGTAATAACTCGGTGATCAAACTTTGCTTTAGGTAGGCTTCAAAGTCGCCGAACGCCTGTTTATATTGGCCGTTAAACCGTTGGGTGTCCTCATGGGCGGTGATGGCGGCTTTCACATCTTCCACGCTTAGTGCGGAGTATTCGCTAGAGGTTGCAGTAAACAAGCTCGCTTTAAGGCTTGGCATTGCCTGCCAATAGGGGCTTAACGCCGCAAGTTCGCTGTTGGGGATATCCCCGAACATGGATGCGTAGATATCCCAGCTTTCAGCCTCATCAGATGAGTCGACATAACGTGGAATGTTCAGATTGTAACCGTTCTCTCGGATCGTCTGTCGGTTGACCAGTGCAGAAAATTTTAGCTGAGATTGGCGGCTAACCACGGTATCCACAATGCGCTTGATGTCGCAGGCACGTAGCTTGTTGTTTTTTCCTTCTTTAACGAAGCCTTTTGAGGCATCAATGATGAGTACGTCATCGTTGTTTCGGGTTTGCTTGAGCACCAAAACAATAGTGGGAATACCCGTACCAAAGAAAACATTGGCAGGCAGCCCGATAATGGCGTCAATGTGGTTCTTTTCTATTAGGTTTTCACGAATTTTACCTTCATCCCCCCCACGGAACAGTACCCCATGAGGCAATACAATGGTCATGATGCCATCGGGTTTTATGTGGTATAGGTCATGCAGCAAGAAGGCGTAATCCGCTTTGGTTTTTGGCGCAAGGCCAAATGGCGAATAACGCGGATCTTTATCTTTAAACTCCGGGTCCCACTTTTGTGAATAAGGCGGGTTTGAAACGACGGCATCCACTCGCAGCGGCTCATGGGTTTTATTGCTATCAATTGGCCAGTCATCTTCTAGCGTATCTGCATTGCGGGTGATGATGTCGTTAGGCAAAATCCCACGCATAAATAGGTTCATACGGGTTAAGTTGTAGGTGTTTTTCTTGAGCTCTTGGGCAAAATAACGAATGTTATTCTCACCACCTAGACGATTTTCTACCGATTGACCGATGTTGATCAGCAACGAGCCTGAGCCACTGGTTGGATCGTAAATTTGAATTTTTTCTCGGTCCTTAAGGTGGTCAGCCATGATCTCTGACATCAGTACCGAGACTTCGTGAGGCGTATAAAATTCGCCGGCTTTTTTCCCCGCGTTAGCAGCAAATTGGCTGATTAAGTATTCGTAGATAAAGCCGAGTACATCATAGTCTTGCTTGCCTTTCATTGGGATGTCGTTGATCAAGTGGATCAAGCTTCTCGCCGCTTTAGTTTGTGATGCGGCATTTTCCCCTAACTTACTAAGGCCAGTCTCTAGCGTGTTAAAGATGCCCTCAAACAGATCTTTATGGGCAGGGTTAATCAAGCGACCAAACGCTGATAATGCATCACGGACGTAGGCAATGTCGAAATCTTGTCCGTCTTCTACCCAAGTAGAAAACAGATTGTCGTAGGCGATGAAATAGCCAATCTCATTTCGTACATAATTCAGGGTGTCTTCGTCTTGCTCGTTGAGTTCTTTGATTGATTGTTCATCAAATTCGTTATTGATCAGAAACTGAACTTGCTTATCTGACAAGAACTTATAAAAGATAAAACCCAAGATGTAATCTTTGTAGTCGTTCGCTTCAATTTTAGAACGCATTTGGTTTGCCGATTCCCAAATTTTGGCGGCAAGTTGTTGTTTATTCATTATCTACTCAAATTGTTTTAATCAATGATTCAGCGATGCGTTTAAATGAGGCAAAGCAGGTATCAAAATCATGGGGTTCGGTGTTAAACACCATTGGCGTAACAAAGTCTTGAAAGCGTTGGCGGAAAATCGGGTTGTCTTCTAGCTCTTGTAAGCCAAGGCGTAGCTCCTTAATAGGGGCAGCGACAAACTCAGCATGCTGGTTACCAAAGCGGTCGATATCTTCTTTCAATACTGTGAGAAATAATGAGGTTAGTGACTCAATATCTAGCGTCTGCGCTGTATCAATGCAATGAACGTCGTAGATATGACGGACCAACGTGACATCATCTTTACGTTCGGTGTCACGCTTAACCAACATAGTACGACGTAACATAGAAAGTACTTTCTCCACTAATGTTGCGTAAACAGAAACACAAGCGAATGCGCTGACCTCTTGTGGTTGCTTATAAAGCTCTGCAACTAACGATTGAATTCCTCGGTCTTCTACTTCTAGAAGCGGAATAGTTTCCATCAGCTCTAATTTGATGATTGGTCGCAAGCATGGAGCTTGGTTGAATTGTTGAGGATATTTAAGTTCATACTCCACATAACGGTATTCATCACGAACAAGTCGGCTTTCAACTGTAAATTGCTGAGATCGCGCAATCACCTGCTCTATTTGCTCGATAAGCATTTTACGTGCGGTTTTCTTTTTACCACGACTCAACGCATCAAACTCTTTACTTGGGATCAGTTTAATATCAACGTCTTCTGACATCCGTAGGATTTTGACATTAGATTTGGCTAATGCCGTACCACCTGCAAAAACCAATTGGTGAGTTTCAAAGGTAAGTTTTTCTAGCTCAGCAAGCAGAGCAACAACCCAGTAATCTTTTTCAATAATGGCTGGGTTTCCTAGCGCTAAAGCATCGGAAACCTCAAGGAATTGTTGTTTTAGTTTTTTCATCGTTAACTCGGAGAATTCAGTACTCGATTACCTACTACCAGCTTGCGATTAAACTGCTTAGGATTCCATGAATAATGAACGGATGATGGTACTTGTGTGCTTTCACCTGAAAAGCTCTGTAGAGACAAACTATCCATCTCAAAGTCAACGCCCTTCATTTTTAATATTTCCCGGATAAGGGCATCGCTACCACCAGGGTTGGTAGGCATGGGTCTTCCTGTAAGGCTATTAACCCTTGCTTTGGTATACAAACCATAGCCAAGCTTCATTAGTTCACCTTGCTTTACTAATTGCCTCAATGCTCTACCTACTTGATCATAACTGGCAAACCCATCAAAGTCTTTGCGTTCAAAGACATAGCGTCTTGAACGCTTTATATTCTGATAAATACGATCTGCCGCAGTCATTTGAACCTCCTAACTTTAATTCAAAACAGTATAACTCAACTTATTTTAACAAGGAATAAATACGGCACTGTGCGTTGAAAGAAAGCGGTATTAAAATAAGATCAAAAAACATAAGTGATTGTTATAAGTTAAAATAAACCAACACCTCATCCGTGGCACCATAAAGAAAAGGAAGCTTTGACCTACATTAAGAGTCTATCCCCTCTGAAATATTGAGCGCATCTTCAATTTCGACACCTAGATAACGAATGGTATTGTCGAGCTTTACGTGACCAAGTAGTAATTGAACTGCACGGATATTTTTGGTGCGAGCATAGATTAATGTCGCTTTCGTTCGACGCATTGAATGTGTGCCGTAAAGGTATGGGTCGTAACAGAGTTCAGTGGCCCAACGACGAATGATGGTTGCGTAACGACTATAACTCATGGGCTTACCCTGCTTGCGAGGGCTAGGGAACAAGTAATCTGATGCGGATATTTGGCTCTTCATTATCCATTGAGCCAATGACTGTGCAGTACGAGATGTGATCTCAAACTGGACCTCTCTACCAGTTTTACTCTGGCTGTAAAGCACGCGATCTTGAATCACACCACCAGAAGAGATATCCCTCACTTTCATTCTAAGCAAGTCACAAGAACGTAACTTACAGTCTATGGCGAGATTGAGCAAGGCCAGTTCCATGATGTTTCCTTCGATTTCGAGTCTAGTGCGAATTCGCCAGATATCTTCAAGTTTGAAGGGTTTTTTCTGCCCTGTTAAATGACCTTTCTTTGTCCACATAATTGACCTCCAGTATGACTTTAGAAGTGGCCTTATTAAGTTTAGAGGAGATAAATTGAATGGTTATGCAGTGAGGAAGCTGAGAAAGATTGCAGGCTTAAGTGCGTTAGAGTATTTGATCTAGCTGATTTTGGGGCATAAACGTTCTAGCAGTGATCGTGCTGGCACGTCTCTGGACAGAAGTAATTTAGTGACATTGGACAAAATTACTTCAATTGATTAGGAAAAGTATCTTGAAAATCTAAACGCTTGTTAGCATTCTGTTATTTGATATGTTTTCCTCGAAGTTGCGGAAACTCAAATATTGGAAATTCGTCTATGTGTGAGTAAGCGTTATATAAACTGATCGCGAGATTTGGTATGAAGTTAGAAAAATCAAAATATGCCTGCTCTTTTGATGTTTGATCATGCCAGTACCTAATCTCTATAAATGATTTAGACCAACGCTGTATTTCTCTTTCAAAACTAGCTTTTTCAATATCACCAACTAGGTGAACATACATTCGTCTTACCCAGTTTTTCCTATCTTCTGGAAGTAGTTTATACAAGCTCCAAAGGCTATGTTCCTTACAAGGGTCAATTCCTTGATTTGCTAACTCCCCCTTAAGGAATAACTCTGATGCAAAAGCAAAACAGACCATAACAGGAGCTACTAAACGATTATTTTCAACACTCTTTGAGGCCTCTAAACCCGCTAACACAAACTCTTCAGCTGTATGGGTCGCCCCACCATGCATTTTTTGAACTGACATTTGATTTATATACTCCTTAAGAAGGCTAGTCGCGTTAAGTTGCAACGCCACCACCTAACCTATTGCACCTTAACCCAAAACCCAACCTTGAACTGAGAATGCCAAGGGTTGGGAATCTGCCTTAGCTCTTGTTATGAGTTTCGCAAAGCACCTAATTGCTCATTTAGCATAATGTATAAGCAACTGATTGAAATTTCAAACTTAGAGTCTCCACCATCTTTTATATAACCAAAGGGGTCAAGTCGCTCAACTTCACAAGTGAAGTCTTGTATTGTTACATCAATCCCTGAAGGTGAAATGTTGTGCGAATATTTGTTTCGAATCGTATTCAGCTTTTTTATTGCAACCCAGAACTCATCGGGTAACTCTGTAGATTTCGATAGGGCCCAACATAACTCTAATTTTTTGGCGAACATCATATTATTAGTGATCTTTATACCTAGAGGATTATCTAAGCTCAGGTGGAGGGTTAAAATATCACTCAAAAGTTCTTCGATTAATAAATGCCCTTTAAGGACAACTAAGACCTTATCTTCGCCTACGGGAAGTAGCCTCATAAAGCGAGCAAATCTAAATCCTTGCTTTGCTGAAGATTCCATAATTACCTCTAACTCATCACGCTTTCTATACGGCTGCCAGCCGTTTTCTATATTGCTATGATGCCTGCGTATTTCGGCGATTCCGATCGGGCGTTTCGGTTTAATCCGATCACCTGACCCTGCCGTTTTTCTCTACCTCTAGTTTTACTCTAACTGATCGGATTGCGCCAGTTTTCTCATTGATTCCCCTCCTAGTTCTAATCGGTGGCTGTTATGGATTAATCGGTCTAAAACAGCATCAGCAACCGTGGCGTTACCTATCATGTTGTACCATTCTTTTACAGGAAGTTGGCTTATCATCATCGTGCTGCTGACCTGATATCTGTCTTCAAGTAACTCCAGTAAATGACCTGCATGATCCTGAGTGAGCTTTTCCATTCCCCAGTCATCTAGGACGAGTAAGCCTTTTTTCGATAGTGCCAGTAGCTGTTTTTGATATGTGCCGTCAAGACGGCCTGAACTTAGATCATCCAGTAAGCGACTCAAACGGTAATATCGAACGCTATGTTGCTGCTCGCAAGCCTGAGCCGATAAAGCGCAAGCGATATAGGTTTTTCCTGCTCCTGTAGGGCCAGTGATCAAGATATTTTGATGTTTGTGCAGATAGATTCCTGTCAGAAGTTCACTCATCTGACTCCGCATTAGACCTCGCCCTTCTTTGTAAATAATTTGGCTTGCCTGCGCATCTACTCTGAGCTTGGCTTGTCGCTTGAGCCTTTGGATCTTAGTTTGGTTTCGGTTAAGCAACTCACTCTCTAGAAGTAAGCTTAACCTTTCTTCGAACGCTAGCTCTGCGTAAGTGGATAGCTGCTCACGTTGCTGCTCTAAAGCTTGTGCTGCATGACCAAGGCGAAGTGCTTTTAGTTGTTCATTTATCTGGTTCATTACGTACTCCTAGTGGTAAAAGTCAGGGCCACGAACATTGCTGTGCTCTATGTTGGGTGTGGTTTGAGTTTCTGATGAGAGTTGGCCTTCCCGATGGTTTACTAACAAGTTTTTGACGAACTTAAGATAGGGTTTATTGATTAGAAGCGCATCCTTACAGGCTTGCTCTAGACGAACATCACCGTATTTTTTACTCAGGTTCAATAAGCCAAGACAGCTACGATAAGCTTGTTCAGGGTGTGCCTTTTTCATCAATTGAACATTCACCATTTCACGAGTTGCAGCGCCAATATGTTCTCCCCAGCGCAATAATCGTTCAGGAGACCATTTCTGATACCGATGGTTGCTGGGCATGTGTTCGGGGTAAGTGCTTATCCCTCGTTCTTTTGGGCTACATGGATGTTGTGAGACTAGGTTTCCTTGATAATAAATGCGTATCAAGCGGGAAGTGGCTTCAAGTTCAACATGTTGTCCCACTAACTGGTGAGGCACAGAGTAGTAATGTTTTCTGTACTCTATGTGGTAGTCAGGCCCAACTTTCGCCCGCTTAGTTTCGGTATAGATGTAGCGTTGGATTGGAAGTGGTCTCAATGCTGGTTTATCTAACTGCTCGAACAGTGCCTGACGGCTGGCTCCTAGCTGTTTCATTTCCCTTTGGTTCAAATCATTCATTAGCTCACGGATGGCTAGGTTTAACTCTTTGAACGTGTGGAAGGTATTGTGTCGTAGTCGCATCATTATCCAACGCTCAACAATGAGCACTGCATTTTCAGCTTTTGCTTTGTCTTTAGGTTTGTATGGTCGAGCAGGCATGACAGCCGTCTGGTAATGGTTAGATAGTTTCTGGTAACTATCGTTGAGCTGAGGTTCATAGCGGTCATGTTTAGTGACAGCCGAACGCAGGTTATCAGGGACTAACAACCTTGGAACCCCGCCGAAGTGTTCGAAGGCATTGGCATGGGCTTCCAGCCAGTGTTCTAGTTTTTGACTCTCACTTGCTTCCACGTAGGTATAATTGGATGCACCAAGAGTGGCAACAAAAACCTGGGCATGACGGATCTCTCCCGTGTCAGGGTTAACGACTGGGATCGTTGGGCCACAGTAATCAATGAACAGCTTGTCACCTGCGATGTGGGTCTGTCGCATGCTACGCTTCTGCTTCTTTAACCAACGCATGTAATGTTCACAGAACTGAGTATAAGCGTAGGCTCGCTCCTGATATTGCTCGTAATATTCTTCCCACAACAGCAGTTTCGTCATGCCTTTTCTTTTTAGTTCCGTACAACAGTTAGCGAAGTTTGGCATCGCTTTGGCTTTATTCGCTCCTTTTGGGTGATAAAGCGCATTGGTTAACTCTGTATCTGAACAACTATCAGGGAGCGGCCAACCTATTTGGCTTTGATTAAAACGACTGATGATTTCAGATACGGTCGCACAACCAATTTTCAGACAGGAAGCGATATTTCTGTGTGACAATCCGCACTCGAATTTAAGGCGTAAAACCTCTTTGATTTTTGTCATTGGTGTTCTCTTTTTTGGCATCATCACTTCCTAGTTGTATACGACTACTAACAAGGATAGCGACTGGTTGATTTAAAAGAGAAAAAGGGAGGGTTTCGGAGTATCCGATCAGTGATTTCGCTATTCCGATCGCCCATTTCGGAGTTTGGGCTAAAGTGATCGGATTATTGCGGAATGAGCGATCGGTTTAAACCGAAACAGGTGATCGGATAATGCCGAAATAGGTGATCGCAATGCTCCGAAATACGCAGATGCCGTCTTTCATTCAGCAGTTAATTGACAATCAATAAGTTAGCATGACGAAGTGATGGTTAGATTCGACATGAGGCATAATTTCTTTCCATGCTCGTAGCACACCCCTTTCGGATAAATGTTGGTAGGGAAAATACGTATTAATAGGATGTGTATGATCTTTTGCACTAAATGATTTTGGGGCAAAAATTACTTAGAGCAATTGCTTAAATTAGGGAAATACAGATAACGTCAGGTATGGGAAAGTCGCTTAGTGAATGCCCAGTCTGATTGGAGCAGATCAGTTTTTCATAATTAGACTCCCTTAAACACTTCACGGTTCAGAATAGACTGAGTAGGTGGGGAGTCCAATTATCTTGTTATGTTAATTTTTTGACGAGAACTCAACTTCTTGAGGTATATTGCGATCTTTTTCGCATATAACTACAGTATTGGCGAGTTTGTCGTGCCACCCCTGTTTACGCTTATCCCACGCAACCCAAAATATACCTAGACCAAGAGGGATTGTCGCTAGGATATACCCAAGGTATCTTATAATATACTGTTGAAGGGTAGGTTTATCGCCAGTCTTAGCGTCTACAATTTTAGCTGATATAGCCATTTTGCCTGGAGTCGCTTGACGATAAAGCCAGAAACCGATGATCGCTACCAATGGAAAAATCCAGCTTAAAATCAGGTCAGCGAAACCTTGCACTAATGCATCATTGTCAAAATATGCCCAGCCATAAACTGCTACTAGAATCGGGTATGTAAGGACACAAATTATCACAGTATCGATTAGACTAGCACCAACTCGAGGCCAAAAGCCTGAGTATTCGTACAAATCGCTCATTTTAGCAGGAACATTATCTTTCATATTATTTACCTAGTTTATAAAACCGACGCAAACATATGATACGCAATGTAATTTCTTTCTCAAGTTAATACTCAACCTATTGAAATTCACCTCAATATTGAGCGACAATTAACATAACGCTTTCTATACGACTTTTGGTCGTCTTTTATCGTCCTATAATGCAGCCTTTCCAATCAAAGTTCAATTAACAATCAATAAGTTAATGAGATGTGTTGAGTATTAGACCGCCAAATGACGCATAATTTTTAAAAAGCTTAATTCGGCACTTCATCGAATAACTACAGATAAGGCAAACGTACAGTCTAAGATTTTGAGTAGATATTCGCGCTGAGAAGGAATGGGGCAAAGCGTGTTTGCTATAGTCGGTTCGCATCACCTCTGCCAAGTGGACTGACAGAGGAAAAGCTAACAAACTTTATAGCTGAGCGATGTGCGACAGAGTTTCTGGGTGGCGCTGAACCAATTTTAGAAGGGTTACTGCTTGTCCATTTGGTGCGCTACGCCCTTGTTCCCAGTTCTCTAACGTACGAGATGATGTGTGCAACAAACGAGCAAAAACACCACGAGACATATTAAAATGCTCTCGAATTCTCATGATTTCATCAGGTGAGATATTTAACTCACTGATGTCGTTAAATTGATGATTTTTAAGGGTAAGCTTGCCCTCTGAATGCTCTTTAGCCTCAACAAGTGCTGAACTTAGCTCCGCAAATAGATCACGATTGCTCATTACGCCACGCCTCCATAAAAGCCTTTAGTTGTTTCTTTTGGTCTGCGGTTAAGTCGGACATTTCATTCTTGCCGTAAATCGTCAGCAAGTAGAAACGACGTTTCTCATCGAGGAAGTAATAGATAACGCGAGAGCCACCTCGCTTGCCCTTACCTTTACTTGCAACTCGAATCTTTCGCAAACCACCTGTACCTTGAATCACGTCACCTTGCTTCGGGTTAGACATTAACTCAGCTTGAAAAAGCCTAAACTCATCATCGCTGAGATATTCATAACGGTACTTTTCAAATATGGTCGATTCGACAAATATACTTCTCATACGCAAAGTATACGCAAGTAACGTACAGATAGCAAAACTATACGTGATTAACGTGGCTATAATTTTTGGAGCAGTAAGTCTGACTTGAGCTATGACGCTTATTAAACGGATTTATTCTTTAATTATATGCAACCAATCATCAGTCAACTCTAATTATACTCACGCTCAATCGAAAGCCTGTTCTGCCTAGCGTCTAAGATATGAACTTCAGAAATTGCCGAAAATTTCCGTATAATTCCAGCGGTGTCTGAGCAATATGATTTTTCGCCTGCTCAAACTAAAATGAGCATGCTCTTACCCTCTTTCATCGATTAGATTTGGTAGGGAAAACGCACGTTCCCTAAAATGTGTAGAGCTTTAGCTCTGAACGATTTTGGGGCAAAACCTTCTTAGAGTTAAAGGTCTAACTGTTGTGATCGCTCTCTAACGGTTCAATTGATGCTCAAAATGAACACACTTTATGCTCTTCCTGCAGCCGTTCCCGTTAGGGCGTGACCGCAAGCGGTCGGGCTTTTCGTCGTTCCTCCTCCTATCGCTAACTTGAAGCCCATATTGAGCAAGCTCAATGCGCTTCTAAGTTCCAGATAGACAATCCCTCACGCAAACGCGTCGTTAGGCGTCTGAAGCGACGCACTCCGCTCTATTTCACGCCTTTACGCTAAGAGGGCGTCATCGCTTCGGTGCTTCGTTCATTTTGTTTTACTTTTTGATTTGAGCTCACTTGCTTACCCGCGCTGATTTCTTAATCTCTCAACGTTCGCCCTCTTTGCAAGGGAGGCTGCGCCGCTTCGCGCCCTTGTCAAAGCGGTCTTTCAAGTTGAGTCGATGAAACCAGGCAATAAGCGAAGTGATACTCAACGAACCAAAAAGGAAAACCGCTATGAACGCAATCAACCCAATCTCAGCGCCCTCTAACCGTCAAGACGCGACCAGCGTATCGCCGCTGGACACTCAGGCAACTGCACAAAATGATGCCTCTATTGTGATGCTGCCTGTTAATCAATTGGTGGTGTCGGATTTAAACGTGCGAAAGAGCAAAGCCAGTAAAGCCGATGATGAATCTCTACAAGCGTCCATCTTGGCGCATGGCGTCATTCAAAACTTGGTCGCGCTGCCTTGTGAGTCAGGTCGGTATCCTGTTATCAGTGGGGGTCGTCGTTTAACTCAACTTCAAGCGCTGGTTGAATTAAATAACATCCCGCCTGAATACCTTGTGCCCGTTAAAATCTTGAATGCGTCCACCGTGTCGCACGATGCCACTGAAATCTCATTGACTGAAAACGTCACACGCGCCTCGATGCACCCAGTCGATGAGTTTGAGGCGTACTCAAAAAGAGTCGAAGACGGCGCAACCGTGGCCGAAGTCGCGCAACGCTTTGGTAAAACACAACGTTACGTGCATCAGCGCATGAAATTAGCGGCGGTCGAGTCGGCTATCCTTGAAGCATACCGCGAGGGCAACGTCTCTCTTGAGCGTGTCATGTTATTCACCTTTGCCAGTCCAGAGCGTCAACGAGACGTGTGGGAACAAGTGAAAGAGAAATCTTGGTATTCTGAACATCAAGTACGCCACATGCTCAAAGGATCTGCATTGGAAGCGTCAAGCGGACTCGTCACGTTTGTTGGTCAAGCGTCTTACGAAAAAGCAGGGGGAATGGTCACCACGGATTTTGTTTCTGACAAAATCTATTTTGAAGACCGCGCCTTAATGGAATCGCTTGCGAGGGCTAAGAAACAACCTTGAAACGAATAAACTGAGCCCGGCAGGGCTGGGAATGGGACCCAAAATACTGGTTACAACCCACTTCCCAATGAATTCGCGTGGCTTTTGTTGAAAACTGACGGCCAAATTCAAGGTAAAATTTTAAGGAAAGCCGAAAAAAGGGTTTAGCCGGGGGGGGATTTTCTCCGGGTTTGGGCCCAACACGGGGGAATTTTTTGTTTTTATTTTAAAGGGTTTTGGGGTGGGGAAAAAAATTCCGCAAACCTTTGAAAGGGGCCCTTCAAAAGCCCTCTTGGCCAAAGCCGCGAAATATATTGCCCCCAAGAGAAAAAAACAAAAACCCCCCGCGGAAAAAAAAAGGGGAAGTTTTTCCCTAAAAACAAGAGAGGAGGGAAGGGGGGGGGGTGTTTTTTTTAAAAGGTGTGTGGTCACCCTTTTTTTTTTTGTTTTCGCCCCGCCTCATTTGTGAAACCACAAAGAAAGAAGAGAGTAATATTTTCTTTTTTTGGGGGCGCCTTCTTTTTTTTTTTTCCAAAAAAATTTTGCCGGCACAAATAATTTTGCCTTTTTGGGGGGGGGGGGGGTGTAAGAGAAAATTTTTTTTAAATATTTTTTTCTGTTTTTTTTCCTCCCCCGGTTTAAAAATTTTTTTTTTGGGTTCTATTTTAAACAGGGTTAATTGGCCTTCCGGCCACGGCCCCCTTTTATAACCCCAAGTTTCTTTGGGGTCTCAAGATAAAGGTTAATTCAAAGAACCTTTTCTCCGCCCCCTGGGTGTTAGTCTTTTAAAAATAAACCACGAATGCTCCGCCTTGTTAAAGTTCACTTTAATGGCGGGATTTGCCAATGCCAAAAGTTAAAATAGTCGCGGTCGGAATTGGGACTGTTTGGGGCTTGCCTAATAAGTGCATGGCTAGGCTTTCGGTGTATTTCGGGAGTTGTGTATTGATGTGCTCCTTAAAGGTGTTGTAGTCAAAGTCACCGCTTTTATTTTGGAAGCGAACGTCCTCATGGGGCAGGGCGTTGCGGTTAAAGTAAGTGGTGTCTTGGGGTGGGGTTTGGTTGGCGGTTTCTATCGCGCTAGCTTTATGGCTTTCTTTGGATAACCAGCTTTTGAGCAGGTGTGTGGTGTTATCGGTATAGAGCCTCACGTGCTGGCTGGCGCGGGTGACATCAATGCCGGCACGTCTTAGGTTGGTTAATGCGCCTTTGCTTTTGATGGCCGTAATGACGTGCGGGTACGTGGCCCCTTGCGCCATGTCCGCGGTTCGGCTGTAAGCGTAATCCCAATGACTGTCTGTTAACTCATTCGGGTTGATGGTGAGCGTTTGGCCACTTTTTGATTGCGCCATGATGCTATCCGGGCTTGCTTGGGTGATGCGGTACTCCACATTGGCTTTGATGTCGCGGCTTTTATCGGTAAAGCGAGTGACAATCTTATCGCCTGTTGAGAGTGGTTTTTCTGATACAGAGAAAAGCGTCGTGAAACGATGGTCACGGTTACGCGGTAAGAACGGCTTTGTCTTGCCTGTGCTGGCGTCTTCAAGCGTCACCACACCGTGCTCCGAATCCACGTGGGTAATGGTGGCGTACTCACCGGGCTTGGTGCTCAGCACTAAGCCTTTTTGATACGGCATCATGGTGGTGAGCTCTTCACCGGTGGCGCCGATGGAGCGCAATCTCGTGGCGACAATGTTCTCTTTGCCGATTTCCTCGTTTTTCATTAAGCCAACACGAACGTAGGCCGTGATGTCATCACGCTCTTGGTTGGTGTAGGCGATGATAAGCGTGTTTTCGCGGGTTTCAGGTGTGCGTTCTAGGTAATCCTTTGCTACCAGGTAGGGCAGCTTTTCAGTGGCTTCTAACTGCGCTTGGCGTCGGTCTTGATTGTTTTCATCCAGCGTGGAGATGACATGTTGGTGATTGCCTTGCGCGTCAGGCGATTGGCGTTGGAGTTTGTCCAAGGCGCTTTCGGGCTGCTTATCAATGGTGTTTTGCGCGGCATTGAGTAGGGGGTCGTTTTGCTGACGAATGATGTCGGTCATGTAAGCGGTATCGAGGCGACCTTGACGCATGGCCAGCTCAAAGGGTTTACCGGCGCTTAAAGATAACAACTGCTCTTTATCCCCTAACAACACGGCTTTGGATTGACTGGCATTGACCAGCGTGGTGAATTCATCGGCTTGTTTGTTACTGACCATGGAGCTTTCATCGAGAAAGAACAAAGTGCCTTGATAGTCGCTGGCTTGGCGGTTGCCTTGTCGGATGTCACTGAGTAGGCTCTCTAGGGTTTGCGCTTTCACGCCCTTGCTTTCCAGCTCAGAAACGGCGGCGTGGGTGGGCGCAAGGCCAATGACGTTTTGCTCGGGTTGTTGGCTGACTTGTTTCGCTAATTGGATAAGTTCAATGTTGGATTCAAGCATGGTGGATTTCCCTGTACCGGCTAAGCCTTGAATGGCGACAAAGCTGTCTTGGGTGGTTGAAATCAGGGTAAGGCTGCCTTGTTGTCCTTGAGTGAGGCGAGGCTGGGTCTCAAGAAAGGCTTGCACCTGCTTGGTTATCGCAAAAGGCGGATGTTGGCCCTTGCCATCAGTGATGTTTTGCAAGATGCGTTTTTCAGTCTCCAGCGCCGCGTGTGTTGTCCAGCGTGTGCCGTCACTGTACTCCGCGGAAAGGGTGTCACGGCGCTTGGCAAGCTCCGTGTCAATCTGGTCTTTGGTAATAGCGCCGCCGGCTTCTTCAAAGGCGTAACGTACCGCCTCCACCACTAACGCTTTTTGGCTAAACCCCGCTTCACGCTCAGATAAATGGTTTAAGGCAAAGCTGACCGCTTTTTCAATCAGTGGGGCGTTTTGCGCTTTTGCCAGGGTCGAAAGCGCCTGACTGACGTCTTGCGTTAACAAGGCTTGGGTGGCGCCGCTTAGGTAGCGGTCGTTGACGTTTTGCGTGTGCAAGACGCGCTCAATGGCTGACGGGGAGACCTGCTCTTTTTCTAGGGCGCTTTGGGCTTTGTTTGGCTTGTCGGTGAAGACATCCAGGCGCGCTGTTTTTTCGGTCAGGTCGTTTATCAGCGGTTTAGACAGAGTAAAGGTTTTTCCTGATAACAAGGTATGGGCTTTTTGCTCAATATGGTTGGCGCCGTGAACGTAATCGTATTGCAATGGTGCGTCTTTTAGACTCTCTAAACTTAGGCGCTGCGTTTTACCTTTGCTCTCAAGCATGAGGCTTTCTTTGTTAATGTGTGTGACAAGGTAACTTTGGTTGCCCTCTAAGCCAGAAGGAAAGTGCTTACCCAGCGTGCGAAGGCGTTCGCCTTGGGCGATGTTGAGACTTTGCGGTTTATTGATTTGCATCTTCATCTTCTTAAAGGCGCGACTGGACGGGTCAAAGCGGTGTGACTGTCCATCGCGTTTGCTGAGTGCGGTCATGGTGTTGCTCTCTTTGTCGATACTGGCAATGACAAAACTTTGGGGTTTGTTTTTCTCCCAATGGGTGAGGGTCATGCCGGGTTTGTAGTGTTGGACAAGTGGTTGCTGCGCTTTGGAGAGAGAGTGAGGGGTTTGAGTGAATAGGGTGGTTTCATGACGAGAGAGGGCGCCGGTGTTTTTTAACTGCCCTCGTATCGCTTCGGTTAACCGCCGCTGCTCGACGCCGGAGGTGGCAATCACTTGAGTGTTGGCTTTGTCCGGTAAGTCAGCGTAGACCCTTGCTATTCTATCGGTGTCGTTGTCATGCAGTTTGATGTCGGTGGGGGCGCTTTTCCCACCCACCCACGTATGACGCTCTACGTTGCCTTTGCGGTACAGTTCAATGGCGTTGTTGGCTTTAAAGCCTTGACGACTGGAGACGCGGTTCAGCATCACCACCTTGGTGTTGGATTGCTTGGCTTGGTTGGTGAGACTCATCAGCTCCTTAGCGCTCATCTTATTGGCGTCGTCGATGAGCAAGATGTCTTTGTTGGTGAACGGCGTTGCGCCCTGGAGCAAGCTTTGGGTAGTGTGGCGCTGCTCCGATGAAAAATGATGGGCTATCCAGGCGCCTAAGGTGTGGCTGTGGCGCTGAATATTTTCCACGCCTTCTGATTTGGCTTTGGCGGTTTGGGAGACGAACTGAACCCGTTTGCCGCTGTGGTTGCCGACATTAAGCAGTTGCTGCGCGATGCCTTGTGATGAGCCATGCACATTGACGACATGAAACTGCTTGGTGGACTGAAATAGGTCGGTGAGCTTTTGTTGCTGGTTGGCTGGAATATCAAGGCGATGTAAGAGCGAGGGGTCAACGTGGGTGCGCATGTGGTGCGCCCGTCCTTGGGTGCTTTTCATGAGTGAGTGCTCATTATCAATCAGGGTTTGGGTGGTGTATTGCCCTTTATCGGCTAAAGGAATAAGCGCGCCCTCTTTTATCTGTTGGTCTAGGATGGTTTTAAGCTCAATCGCATTGGCTTGAACGTTTAATCATAATTCGAGACGATTATCAACAAAATGTACTGACAAGAAAAAGAAAAATATGTATCGAATATAAAGAAAGATATCAGAGTAGATAGAACGATTATGTTAACAGCTAAGTAAAAGAAAAGGAGAGATGTAATATCAATAATAGAAGGCAAAGGAGAACGAAAACATAAGAATAGTAAAAAAAGTGCTATTGCACCCCAATAGATATATTCGCAGTTATCTGGTATATAATCAGCGAAAAAACAACAGGAACCCAAGATAATATAGAAAAGAGAGAATATTAGAATAGTTGACTATATAATACCAAGTACAAGGGTTTTAAAATAAATAGCCAAAAAGAAGCTAATAACTATGTGTACAAAACCACAAAAGAACGGGTTTCTAAACAACACAAATTAGAAAAGTAATATATACAAAAACAACATAGATATTTATTTACACTGGGGTTTCGATTCACGAGAAATATTGAGTAAAAACACCTTTTGATTGCGAAGAAAAAATACAAACCCCTACCAGGGAATCGGTTCTCTCACAATTGCTGAAGGGGGGTTTTTACCCGATAAATGATTTACGCAACAAGGACATGGGGGGAGATTCTCCAATTTTTTGATATAAATTGGAACCAGCCACCTAATTTTTCCAAAAATCAAGTTGGTTTCATTGGAAGCTTACTAGTTGAAAAATATGTTGGGTGACTGCCATATAATCTTTGAGTTTCATATTTTGCTTAAAAATCATGTAATACCTAACGTTGCCCATTCTCCTTTGGCTTTGTGGAATCGTTCAGATAACACTCAATTATTTCCATAACATTTGAATTCAGTTATCATCGTCAGTCTTTCATTTAGGTTGGCTGATTAACAAATGCCTTACAAATACAATGACGCCAAACACCATCATTTTAAGAAGCATACCTACGCCTTAAATAACTATGGTGAGTACAATCAGACTCTCAAGCAACGCGGGCGGTTTGATATTTGGATATCTGAAGATATTATCAATAATTGGCAACACGACGAACGCGTTTATGACGGTACCGGCTCATCCGTTAAGTATCCTGACAGCACCATCGAAGCCTGCCATTACATCAGATTGGTGTATAAACTTCCCTTACGTCAAGCTCAGGGGCTGATTGAATGTTTACTGACGAAGCTTGGCATGACCAGCCTTCAATGCCCTGATTATACGCTGCTGTCAAAACGGCTGAAGCAGCTCAATTTCACGGCGCCACGCTTTAGAAAGCATGAAAGGCCAGATGACAAAATTGCAGCTATAGCCATTGATTCAACGGGACTCAAACGGTTTGGTATGGATGAATGGCTCCAGGAAAAACATAAGGTTAATGCAAAACGAAGCTGGCGAAAGGCGCACTTTGCTGTTGATGAAGCTCACTTCATTCAAGGCGCAGTCCTCACCGATAAAAAAACGATGGATGATCAGGTTGTCGGGGTGTTATGTCAGTCCATCATTACGGATGTCGAGCACGTCAGTGCCGATAAAATGTATGATACCAATGCGGTGTACCAAACATTAGAAAATCATTTCCCGAATGCTGAGATTGTTATTCCGCCGAAAGATAATACGTTTGCCGATGAGGCTCATCATCCTAAGAGGATGAGCAACCTGATAGGTTGCTTCGCCCTTGGTATTATAGGTTGGCAGAGCGTGCGGCAATACGGAAAAAGGAATATCTCAGAAACAGCCATGCAACGTTACAAAAAGATAATCGGCAATACATTACACAGCAGGGAGTTTGAAAATCAGTCAAAAGAAATGTTACTCGGTTGTTCTATTTTAAATCGCTTTACTCACCTCGGGATGCCCAATAGTTACCGAGTCGCCTAACCGTATCAAAAGACCACAAAGTTTTAGTGTTGCAACAATGCCATTTCAAATTGTTTCCCTTAGCTCGGGATGCCCAATAACTACCGAGTCGCTTAACCGTATTAAAAGACCACCTAGATTGAGTATTGCAACAAAGCCTAGTTCTATGTGGATATTCAAATCAACCACACATCAATGGTAATGCGTGTTATTATCATTTGTGATAATGTAAGGAATAACTCATAACTCATAACTCAGCGAATAAATTATGCTTTACACAAAACAAATTTTATATGCGGTGCCATTCATTTTAGCTGTACAAATGTCACATTCCTTTGCCTCAGAAACAGAGATAATGGTAGTCGAATCAAGTCGTATTGATATCCGTAAAGAAGACTCTCCGCAATCGGTCACCATCATCACCAGAGAACAAATTGAACAGCAGCTATCAATATCAACCGACAGTTCACAAGTATTATCGAACCTGCTACCTGGATATGCCCTGAATACACAGAAGCTGAACAATAGCAGCCAAACCTTCAGAGGTAGAGATGTACTGTATATGATCGATGGTGTTCCACAATCCAATTCTTTACGTAAAGGCAGTCGTGCTGCTCATACAATAGACCTTTCTATGGTGGAACGAATCGAAGTAATTAAAGGGGCAAGTGCCATTCATGGTCTTGGTGCAACGGGAGGAATAATTAACTTCATCACCAAAACCAACCGCTCTGACGATGTCAATCAACATGCCAGCATTCAATTGACTTCTCCTACGACCAGTGTAAGCACAGACACTTTATCTTATAAAGCCAGCTACCAATTAGAAGGTGCGACAGAGCGTTTAGATTATTTGGTCGGACTAACAGGTGAAGTCCAGGGTGTTTACCTTGATGCCAACGGACAGTACGTTGGTGCAGCAACCGTTAGGGGCGACATTATGGACTCTCGAAGTTATGATTTTATGACCAAAATAGGTTATTGGATAGACGATGAGCAAGATATCAAGTTTTTATACAATCGTTATCAACTTAAAGGTCAAATGAATTACGCATCCGTAAAAGGGGACCGAGACAAGGGCGTGGCCACGTCTTCAGTAAAAGGGACACCCAAAGGGGCTGCTCCTTCAAACATTGTCCAAACGTTTAACGTCGCCTATACCCACAACGACTTTTTTGGAATGAAGCTAAGTTCTCAAGGGTTCCTTCAAGATTTTTCAGGAAGATACGGAGCCTCTACTTCACGCAGTTTCCAAGACCCAAATACAGCAGAAACCATTTACGACCAGTCACAAAATGAATCTAAGAAGATAGGCGCTAAGTTCAGTGTTTCGAAAAGCAATCTTTTTGACGGAAAACTGAACGCGACTGCCGGTTTAGACTTGCTCAAAGATACAACCAGTCAAAAACTTATTTTGACGAATCGAACCTATGTACCTAAGACATCTTATGTTAATTACGCACCATTTATTCAGCTAACATTCAATCCACTTGAAAGGTTGTCTGTGCAAGCCGGTGCTCGTTATGAAAATGCAAAACTGGATATCAACACGTATCAGACTGTCGCTGCTAGAAACGGGGTAACGGTTCAAGGCGGAAAACCGTCATTTAGCGAAATGGTCTACAACGCTGGTGCTGTGTTTGAGCTTACACCAAGCGTTCGACTATTTGCTAACTACTCTCAAGGGTTTGGTATGCCAGATGTGGGACGAGTACTAAGAGGCGTGAATAAACCAGGCCAAAAGGTGAACGAGCTTATCGACTTATCTCCCATCATAACGGACAACTATGAAGGTGGGGTTCGCTTTAATAATGGCGATGTTGATTTTGAAATCAGTTACTACCTATCGAATTCCGATCTTGGCAGCCGAATCGTTGAAAATAACGGGCTTTACACCGTAAAACGAGAGAAAAAAGAGATTCAGGGGTTTGAAACCTCACTTGGGTATAGTCTTAGTGACTCTCACAATCTAGATGCTGGCTACTCATACATTAAAGGATTTTCCGACACCAATGGCGATGGAAACGTTGACACTAAGCTAACTGGTGCCGATATTCCAGCGAACAAGCTAAGGTTGGCATGGACAGCGCAATGGGACCATGGGTTAACATCCATGATTCAAGCCAATCATGCCTTTAGCAGAACATTTGATGATAAAGAGCTAGAATTTCAAGGTTATACATTGTTTGATGCGACATTATCTTACCAGTTACCGGTCGGAAAACTGAATGCTTCTGTTTCCAACTTACTCAATGAAGACTACTTCACTTATTACTCTCAAAGTGCCTACAAGAACGACAACTTTTACTTCAAAGGAAGAGGCCGAACGTTCACATTGGCCTATAAGTTAGATTTTTAGTAGACCACGATTAGAAAAAACACAGCGTTAGCTGTGTTTTTTCTTTAGAAGCAATGGACAGTTCGAGCAATAAACCTCAGGTGACGTTGCCTTATAATAATAACAACAAGTCCTTCGCATTCTGACGGGGTCTGCGGGCTCAGCCAATGGCTTTCTTTTTCCATAAAAACGAGTTACCGGGTTTTCTTCAACAGAAAAAATACCGTGCGTCTGCGCATTGACGATAAACCGCAAGTCATCCTCTACCACCGCTTTAAGCTCATTCGCAACGTTAGGTAATATTCGCCGTTCATAGACACTAAAGATACGAACCGCTACATTTTCCCAGAGAACTCTTTTTGAAACCCCAGTCACTTCGTTAAACACATTGACTAGTGGCGTTAAATGTTCAGAAAAAGCCTGACGCAGCACCCCCTCTCGCCACGGGGCTCGCTCATCTAGTGCTAGGCTCACTTGGGTATCAAATATGGGCATTCCATTTTGCCAAATTCGTTCATTCAACGGGTATTCAAACACACTATTATCGATGGTTAGGTTCAGTCCTTTATTGTAAACCGACATCGCATAGAGTGTTGGAGCAAGGACCAAAAAGGCCATCCGCTTGATAACAAGTGAGGCCGTCACTTTAAGATCGGGCGCTCCAAGTTCTGGCATAATGGCATTTAGAATGGATAAGCACTCTTTTTTATCTAACAGAAGCCGTGATGATATATGAAGAGGATGAACGGATTCTGAGCGATATTTTTTCAATCCTAATTGAGTAAGCGTTTCCCACTCAATATCGGATAGCGTTCCATTATTTGAGGCGCTACTCATTGGTTCACGATACCTTTCTACCTTTGCCTTTTGGGACACACATTGGTGTACCAAAAAGAGGATCACGAGCAAGATAGCACTCCATACCAAAAACCGCTTCTATCATCTCAACATCCATGATGTCTTCTGGAGCGCCTTGCTTAAAGATTTCCCCCTCTTTTAGGGCAATCATTTGATGAGCGTAACGGCAAGCAAGATTGAGGTCGTGCAATACCATAAGAATGGTCGTTTTATTATTCAGATTTAATTCAAAGAGTAGATCCAAAATTTCAATTTGATGAGTTAAATCTAGATACGTAGTGGGTTCATCAAGTAGAAGGATATCGGTATCTTGTGCCAATGCCATGGCAATCCAAGCTCGCTGCCTTTGGCCTCCAGATAAGGTGTCAACTGACCGTTGCGCCAACTCTGACATGTTCGTCGAAGAGAGCGCTCGGGCTACCAATTCTTCATCTTTCTCGGTCCAATTTTGCAACCAATGTTGATGTGGATAGCGCCCCTGCCTGACTAACTGTTCGACCGTTAAACCTTCGGGTGCTTTTGGCCCTTGGGGCAAAATGGCCAAACGACGCGCAACATGTTTACCCGACTGTCGATTAATGTCCTTGCCGTGCAAAGTGACCTCGCCAGTCTTTGGTTTTAATAGTCTGGCTAGGGATTTTAGTAGCGTAGATTTACCGCACCCATTGCCCCCAACTAAAACCGTTATCTGATGCGGTTTAATGTTTAGATCAAGTGATTTAATAATAATATCACTGTGATAACCAAGGACGAGATTCTGTGTTGCCAAAGGGCTAAACATTGCGTGTTTTTCCATATTTATAATCGTTGACGAAATAACAAGTAAACAAAAAAAGGCGCACCGATAGCGGAAACAAACACACCAGCAGGGACATCCAGCGGCTGAAACAACATACGTCCACAAAGATCGGCGAGCACAACCAAGCAAGAGCCAACAAATGCACTGACCGGCATTAACAATACAAAGCTTCTAACCACTAAACGTCTTGCTATATGGGGAGCAATCAGTCCAACAAATCCGATTGTGCCAACGTACGCAATAGCCGGAGCTGCAAGGGTGACACTAAGTAGAATGAGTACCAAACGAGTTTTTTGGACAGAGACACCGAGCCCGGTCGCCAAATTATCTCCAAGTTCTAACGCGTTAACGTGACGAACAAAAAAAAGAGCAACGACTAAACTCACACTCAACCAAGGTAAGAGTGATTTCACATCACACCAACTTGCTCCATAGACACTGCCTGTTAACCAGATGTAAGCCGAGATGCTCGTTGTTGTCGGGCTGATGGCGATAATAAACGTAGACACGGCTCCCATAACGGCCGAAATACCGATACCGACTAGTATCATCCTCATCGGGTTAACGCCGTTTCGCCAGGCGAGTAAATAAACAAGGCCCGTTGCTAAAAGCGCCCCTGCAATAGCAAAGACTGGTAGCCAATCAATACTGTAATGAGGATGAAAAAAAGCCAAAAATGCAATAGCAAATGCCGACGCTCCGCTTGTCATCCCCACAACATCTGGCGATGCCAATGGATTCCGAATAACCGATTGAAGAATCAGCCCAGACGTTCCGAGTGCAGCCCCCACTATCACAGCCATCAAGGTGCGTGGTAACCGAAAGGTATCTAGAATAATATGATTGTCTAAATGGGTATTTAAGAATAATTCTGATAGGACACTCGAAGGACTTAGCCATTGAGAGCCCAATGAAAGTGATGCAAGGATCGTTACGCAAGTAATCGCCAGGATGACCAGAACAGCGAAGATGGACTTGGGCATAACGGAAAAAGACAACCATGACGTCCGCATGACGATATGCTTATTCACTCTTTCCTCCTTGCCGAGCCAAGTAAACAAAAAAAGGCGCGCCTAGCAACGCCGTCATCACGCCGATAGGCACTTCCTCAGGAGCCAACAAGGAACGCCCTATAACATCAGAAAATAGCAACAGAATTCCGCCCCAAAGAGCACTGATCGATATCAACCATTTATGATCATTCCCAACGAATGCTCGAACCATATGCGGGACAACTAGACCAATAAACCCAATATTGCCAGCCATAGCGACAGACGTACCCGCCAAACCAATGATCAAAACACTTATCGCAATTTTTAGAAGAGCGGTATTTTGTCCTAGCCCTGTCGCAACATCATCGCCAGATAAAAGAACATTGATATGTGGCGCGAGCAACAGAGCACAAATAAGTCCAACCACTAAATAGGGCAATACCGGTATGACTACATCTAGTTCTCGACCCGAGACCGACCCTGCGATCCAAAAGAGAATGCTATCAATGCCCTCCTGCCCTACTACCAAAATACCTTGAGTAAAGGAAATGAATAGCGCTGATATCGCCGCCCCCGCTAACACAATTCTTACCGGTGACGCCCCATCTCGGCCCATCGTTCCTAAACCATAAACCAGTGATCCCGCCACTCCCGCTCCAATCATCGCCCCCCAAAACAGGGCATTGGGGGAATCTAAAATAAACACTTGAGAAAGTAATACGATGAAAAATATGGCTCCAGCATTTACCCCGAATATCGCAGGTGAAGCCAGAGGGTTACGTGTGAGTGATTGCATTAACGTACCTGCCACCGCTAAGGCACCGCCCACGGAAAGAGCGACAAGGCTTCTAGACAACCGAGTCGTTGTAATAATCACATATTCAATCGACGTAGGTTCAGGTTGAAAAACTGCAGAAATAACATTCCCGAATGAGATAGGGTATTGGCCAAATGTCATACTGGAAATGAAAGCCAACACGAGCACGAAAATGGAGAGTACCACCATTCCCCAACGTGCTTGGTTATTTTCCTTAGCGAGTAACATCCGTTACTCTTGTTCGCGTTCTGGCACTTGATAAATCTCAACGAGCTGGTCAAGGATTTGGTTGGCACCTAAAATCCCACCAGATAAAATCCATGTCACTTTATCAACAGTATGAACCTGTTTATTCTTTGGAGCCGTTAAGATATTCCACAGTGGGTGAGATAGCCAAGACTGATAGTTTTGTTCAACCAAAGGCTGCTCGGAATGAAGAAATACAAAAAAGACGTCAGCATTCACACTGGGTAGTGCTTCTTTTGTTTTGATTTTCATCCCCCACCCAAAACGACGATTATCTTCAATAGGAAATTGGAAACCTATCTCATTCAACACCGCACCTGGGAAACTTTTGTGTAGATATAGACGTAAGTGATCGGCTCGAACATTCAAAATGGATGCGGTAAGAGGCCATTTAGGTAGTGTTTGGCGAAGATGCTTCTGTACATATTGAATTCGTTGTTGCCAGTGATTCCAGATTTCATCGGCCTGTTGTTGTCTCCCTGTGGCTTCCGCCGTTAATTCAAGAGAGTACTTAAAATCGTAAACATTGGTTGCTAGAACCGTTGGCGCAATCTTTTGCAATTGTTCAAATATTTTTTCGTGTCGGGCTTTCGTTCCTATGATGACATCCGGCTTCAGCGTAGCAATTTCTTCTAAATTAGGCTGAGTCTCTAATCCCACATACGTTACCTCCCCAAGAGCCTCTCTTAAGTACGTATACATCGGTTTTTCTGCCCAAGACTCAACTACTCCTACGGGGTTTACACCTAAGGCGACAGCACTGTCTGTTGCTCCTTGAAACAAGGTGACGACCCTTTTAGCTTTCAATGGAACAGCCGATTGCCCCATAGAGTGCTCGATTAAACGAGTGTGCTCAGAGGACGCATTTGATGTGGTGCTTACTAGCCAAGATAAACAAAACAGTAGACAGAAAAATACTTTTTTTCTTTTAAGAACAGAAAGTAACAAAGCCAACCTCCAAAAAACAAACTAATGCAAATGATACCTATTATCATAATCATAACAAGAGTTTTGTATACTTAAACTTCTCATTCGTTCTCAAAATTCGTAATAAAGACTTGCAACGAAGAAACCTTTCCAGTGCGAGTTCCTCCTTACCTCCCAGATCCCACACCAATTCTCGCTGTCCATTAAGCACTCCTATAGGCATTGTCCATGCTGATTACTTGCACAAGAAACACGCACAATAATTTTATATTGAAATGAACTTGATCAATGAGTAGCATAATGAAATGAGAGTGATTATCATTAACAATGTAATTAACCACACCAAGGATGAATCTATGACTCTGACTACTCAAGAAATATTGGGCCAGAAAATCCCCGCGAAAAATCAATATTTTCTCAATCGGCAATCACAGTTTGAATCAAACGTTCGAAGCTATCCTCGCCGAATACCATTGGCCATAGCGCACGCCAAAGGCGCTTGGGTAACGGACGTTGAAGGTAAAACCTACATAGATTGTTTATCTGGTGCAGGCACTCTCGCTCTTGGGCATAATCATGACAATATCCTTGCGGCAATTCGGTCTTTTCTCGAGTCTGGGCTGCCAATGCATTTGCTCGATTTAACCTCACCGGTTAAAGACGCTTTTAGTGAATCCCTTTTATCCCTCTTGCCTCACTCTGGACGCGACTACTGTTTGCAGTTCTGTAGTCCATCAGGTGCCGATGCCATTGAAGCCGCATTAAAACTAGCGAAGCGTTACACAGGTCGTCGTCATATTCTGAGTTTTTCAGGTGGATACCATGGCATGACTCACGGTGCACTCGCCGTCACAAGTAATCGCTCTCCAAAAGAAAACATTCAGGGCCTGATGCCCAATGTTCAGTTTTTACCCTATCCAAATTTATACCGCAGTACTGCCAAGCAAATAGATGAAAATAGTATTAATTCACTAATAGACGACATCCAACAATCCTTCGAGGAACTTGAACAAAGCGCCTCCTTACCAGCAGCCGTTGTTCTAGAGATTATTCAAGGAGAGGGAGGCGTCAACCCGGCTCCATTGCAATGGTTAAAAAAAATCAGAGCGCTTACCCAAGAGTACGGCATTTTAATGATCGTTGATGAGGTGCAAACTGGTTTTGCCCGAACAGGTTCAATGTTCGCCTTCGAGGAGTCCGGAATAGAGCCTGATATTATCGTAATGTCGAAAGCGGTTGGTGGCGGGCTTCCCCTCGCATTACTAGGAATAAAAAAACAATTCGATGTTTGGAAACCCGGAGATCACACGGGAACGTTCCGTGGCAACCAGCTTGCGATGGCAGCCGGCCTTGAAACAATCAGAATGTTAAAGTCACCAGAGATTACTCAGAATATTGCCGCTCGATCCGAACAACTCATTGAGGCTTTAACTCAACTAAGCGCACAATTTCCAGCCGTTGCACAAGTCCGAGGTAAAGGTCTAATGTTAGGCCTAGAAATCGTAGATGAACAAGCAAAGCCAGACACCTCAGGTGCCTACCCAGAAGATTCTGAACTAGCTGAATCAATACAAACGCACTGTATCAATCAGGGGTTGATTGTAGAGCGAGGAGGCCAAAACGGTAACGTCATTCGATTCCTACCGCCACTAACGATTAATGAACATGAATGCAGTGAAGTCGTTACCAGATTTACAAAATCACTCTCCTCCGCCATAAAACAGATACGAAACAACCCTCTTCCTGAGGAGGTAAAATAATGAAAAGTGCCATCAATATACTCCCCAAAATCGTCAGTGACCTTGCGATGACACACGCACTCTTAAACTGCCTAACAAAAGAATATGCATTGCCTAATCAAGACATACAGTATCAATGGCCTGAAAAAAGAAACGAACTTGATACGGACAGTCACTTGTCTGAATTAAGCCTAAGAGCAACCCCAATGCTAATCACTTTGCCAAAACATACTCAAATCTTTGTACTGGTTGATCGAAAAAGCTCGGTAGGAAGCCAACGTTACCTATCCAATGTCTATTTAAAAAATAAACAGAAAGGCTGGACACATTACCCATTTAAAGAATTGGCTAGTATTATTCTTGAAGCATATTCATCTCACGGTACGGTGGATAATCAAGAACTCCATGAACAAATCGATTCAAGCCGAAACCTGGTTGAAAAAATTCTCACGTTTCATGGTCAAAATCCACCGCCCCCCCCTTTTTCATCCTACATTGCGAGTGAGCAAAGCCTATGGTTTGGACACCCGTCACACCCAGCTCCCAAAGCTAGGGTATGGCCAAATAGCATTCCACAAGAAGACGTCACTCCGGAGTTTCAGGCAAGTACTCCGCTTTATCAGTTTGAAGTACCCGAAAACGGTCTTTGCATACAGACAAATGGCCTATCCAAAGTAGACGCGATCAATGCGCTCGCTTCACAGGTTTCTGCCACAGAAAGACATGCAATCATTGCAATGCACCCCGCGCAAGCCGAACAAATAAAAAAAGACTCGAGAATGCAACACTTGCTCAACAACGGCGAGGTTCGCGATTTGGGTTTATCTGGGTACTCAGCCGCACCAACAGCGTCCATTCGAACTTGGTACCTTGAAGAGATGCCTTATTTCATTAAAGGTTCTTTGAATATACGGATCACCAACTGTGTGAGAAAGAATTCATGGTATGAATTGGAAAGCACTCTAGTTATAGACAAACTGTTTAGTCGCATAATGAAACATACCCCTTCAGCATTTCGAGGCGCAATGATTGCAGCAGAACCAGCCGTGCTAAGTTGGATGCCGGAGAATGCAAGTGAAGAAGATAAGGTCTGGTTCAAAGAACAAACAAGCGTCATTCTTCGTGAGAATTTCTGCTCGACAAACCCTGAAACTCAATTTGCAATCGCAGCAACTGCATTTGCACGGGATCACCAATTAAAACCGATGATCGGGTCATTAATTGGTCACGACGCGACCAAAAAAAAACGTTTAGATTGGTTCAAAAAATATCAACAACTCCTTTTGCAGCCAGTACTCAGCCTATTTTTTGACTATGGTATCGTCACCGAGCCACACCTACAGAATACGGTTTTTGCCCATAATGATGGTACGCCGATCTCTCTATTATTAAGAGATTTTGAAGGCGTAAAGCTTACCGATGAATTAGGTATTCATCACGTTAATACACCATTAAATCAGAAGGTTAAAGACGCTCTTGTTTACTCAAGGCACAAAGGGTGGCAAAGAATTTCCTACTGCCTTTTCATCAACAACATTAGTGAGGCGATTCTATCCCTAACTTGGGATGCACCTGAACTTGAAAGGATTATGTGGGACATGGTGAAAAATGAGCTTATCAGTCTCAAGTCAAGCTTGTCTAAGCCAGCTCCAGAAATTGATGAGCTGATTGCAACAGGGGAAGTCGCTTGTAAATGCAATTTTAAAGTAAGACTCGCAGCCCAAGCTGACAAGCAAGTTCAATATGTCCCCCTTACAGCACCTTGGTCTAAGGAGGTGGTTTATGCCTAATGTACCTCATAAAATAAAACACGCAATTTTGGACGTAAAAGAAACAAGTTCAGACCCAATCGCACTATTTATTTATGATTTAGCTGATTTGCAAGATCATATTCGCCAATTGATGAGTCACCTACCTGAAAACGTCGAGCTTTACTATGCCATTAAAGCCAACAGCGACAAACAAATTCTGGATACTCTCGCACCATGGGTAAACGGTTTTGAAATATCGTCTGGAGGAGAGATCCATCAAATATCTCAGTGTAACCAGGCCGTACCCTTCGTTTTTTCAGGGCCTGGAAAATTAGATTCTGAACTTGAAGATGCCATTACAAATAACGTTCAGGCAATACACATTGAAAGTTTAAGTGAAATAAAACGATTACAAACGATCTCTGCTCGTTTAAATAAAACACAAGAAGTGTTTATAAGAATCAACCCGACTCTTCCAGGTACCTTACAAAGCAGACTCACCATGGCAGGGAAAGCAACACCTTTTGGTATTGATGAAGTGGATCTTAAAAGGGCGATTGACGCGGTTGAGGATTCCAAAAACCTTTCGCTGAAAGGCTTTCACATCCATGCCATGTCCCATCAACAATCGCTGGATAAACACAAAACACTGATCGACTTCTATTTATCCCGTTGGCCAGAATGGAAGGCGATGTCGACACAACCAAAAAATATCACACACCTTAATGTCGGTGGAGGGATGGGTGTTAATTATTTAAATGAAGAGCAATTTAATTGGTTCGATTTCTGCCAATATTTAGACAACGCTTTAGCGATCATGACAGATATTCCAATATTGCGTTTTGAGCCAGGTCGATTCATCACGGCGTTCTGCGGTTACTATGTAATAGAAGTACTGGATAAAAAGTCCAGTCATGGGCAAGCATTTCTCGTTTGTCGAGGTGGAACTCACCAGTTCCGCTTACCCGCAGCACAAGGCCACAATCACCCAATCATGCACCTCGCATGTGAACCATCAAACATCTACGAAGTCCCCCTCGAATCTTCATGGACGGTTGTCGGGCAATTGTGCACTCCAAAAGACATTTTGAGCCGCAACGTGCAATTGAACAATGTCAACATTGGTGACGTCTTGGTTTTACCACTTGCAGGCGCTTATGGGTACAACATTTCGCATATAAACTTTTTATGTCATCCCCAACCTCAAATTCGCTATTTGCCGGTTGAACGTAGTCATAAGGAAACTGCATGAACAATCCCATCTGGGTTGTCATTTGTGTCATGTTAGGCACAACGACCGTCAGTCTAAACAACAGTATGGTTAACCCCGCCATACCAATATTTATTGACCACTTTAATTTGAGCACTGTACTTGCTACATGGATCGTCGTTGTTTTCATGACCACCATGGGAATGACCATGCCCCTAACTAGCTACTTTGCGACCAAATGGAATAGAAAATGGATTTACATCATTGGGTGTTCGCTATTTCTCGTCGGTTCAGTTATTGGTGCTTACGCTCAATCCATTGAACAACTGCTTATCTCGCGAGGGATTCAAGGTGTTGCCAGTGGGCTGATGATTCCGCTTTCACTTGCCATTATCTACTCAGTGTACCCCAAAGACAAAAGAGGCAGCATTACAGGGTTGTGGGGGGCGGCCGTCATGTTAGCCCCCGCTTTTGGTCCGTTAGTCGGTAGCCTTATCTTGACTGTGTATGACTGGCATGGACTGTTTATTTTCAACCTTCCTATTTCACTCATCACGATCATTGTGGCTTTGAAAATACTGCCGTCTTCAAACAACAAGGAGGCGCCTCCTTTTGATGGGATTGGGTACCTTCTGATTGCTCTTGGTCTAGGCGCTATATTGGTGACAACAGGACGAATCACGACGGTAAATGCGCTTTCTGAACCCACCGTTATTGCGCCTTTTTTGCTCGGCTTGATGTGCTTAGGGGGATTTGTCTTCAAATCACTGAATACCGAAGTCCCGCTATTAAACGTAAGGCTTTTCAAAACCAAGGGATACCGTAGCAGCGTTCTCGTCGCGACCACTCAGGCAATTGGAATGTTTGAAACCCTATTTCTTCTTCCGTTATTGATACAAGTTGTTTTGGGTTATAGCCCAATATTCACCGGCGTGGTTTTATTGATCACCGCACTCAGTGCAAGCACATTTGGTCAACTTGGTGGGAAACGATTGGATAAAAACGGGCCCAATAAACTGGTCTCAATTGGCTTACTGATGACAGGGCTGGGAACCATTGGCTTTGGCTTTGTCACCAAAGATGTCCCATTTTGGATTTTCGGCGTCCTCGCTTTCATCCGAGGAGCCGGCGTCGGGTTGTCTTATATCCCTATAACCACAGCAGGCATCAACACGCTTTCTGAGGAAATGATCACGCAAGGTGCTGTCATGAATAACCTATCTCGACGACTCTGCTCGTCCATCGCTTTGCTCGCTGGCGCTTTATGGATAGAGCTCGGGACAAAGCCTAATCATATACCAGAAAGTACAGGATATGCTTCGGCAATCAGCGACGTGTTTATTATCGTCGGTGTCTTATGCATCGCTGTAATTCCACTCGCATGGCGCTTTCCAGCCAACACGATACAGAAAACAATTCAACCTCACTTAAATACCAATTCACTTGTCGCTACGACTCGTAATCATAAATAGATTAGGATTTTTACTTATGCCCATAGAACAAACAAGAGTTGGCAACCCAGAGACGCATTGTTTTTTTTCTGCACAAGAAAACACACAACGGCTCATCGTTGAATATCGACTCTTAGGCCAATTATTGCAAACTTTGCTGTATGAAGAGATCGTGAACTATAAAGTTTGTCATTTAAATTCTGGCACTACTTTTCAGGCCATGGGCGTTGATGATAACGGAGATACCGTCATCTATGAGTGCTCTGGCTTGTTGAGCGAGAGCTTTCAATTGATTCGTTTATACCATACGACTTTGGTTCGTGTATCCAGCTCAGGAGAAAAGTCGCCAGCTCATCTTCACCAAATGTTGGAAGAGTTATTAGATAAAGAAAAACAGAGCCCGAATTTTGCTAGCTTTGTAGCAGAACTAGAGCAAACTTTCATTAAAGATGTACAGTCACGAGTGCAAAAATACCACCCCTCAATCCCTGCTACTCAATTATCACCAGAAGACTTAGAACGTCATTTCATGGATGCCCATAGTTACCACCCTTGCTACAAGTCACGCATGGGATTTTCTCTCAGTGATAACCAATTATACGGTCCTGAGTTTGGTCACGCTTTCAACGTTGTTTGGCTGGCTATCAGCAAAACACGTTCTGACTGTAAAGTGTCTCATAAACTTAATGCTGACCGTTTTTTCCTTGATACGGTCGACCACTCAATAAAAAAATTGTTTGAAGAAAGGTTGAATGCACATAAAAAAAACACCACCGATTATCGATTAATTCCCGTGCACCCTTGGCAATGGGAGCAAGCGATCATTTCGAATTTTGCTCATGAACTGTCCAGTGGCGAACTTATTTACCTAGGTGAGTCAAACGAGAAATATCAAGCTCAGCAATCCATTCGAACACTCCAAAATAGCCATGATCCGGCGAAAGAATATCTGAAACTCTCGATGAACCTCACGAACACATCAAGTACTCGAATACTCGCCAATCACACTGTATTAAACGGTCCAATAATCACCGATTGGCTACAAACACTCATTGAAACCAATGATACCGCCAGAAATCTCAGATTCGTTATTTTGAAAGAAATTGCAGGGATCAGCTTCAATCAAGATCAAATCAATGATACACGAAAACCCCAAACCTATGGTTCGCTTGGCGCTATCTGGCGAGAAAGCATTCACTCATATTTGGATGAAGGAGAGTCTGCTGTTCCATTCAATGGATTGAGTCATCTCGACAACCAATATAATGATTCCGATTCAGCACCGTTTATTGCGCCTTGGATAGAAAAACACGGGCTCAGTACCTGGGTTAGTCAACTGTTGAATGTCACCGTGCAACCTATCGTACATATGTTGTACGCTGAAGGTATTGGCATGGAATCTCACGGTCAAAATATTGTTCTGATCATGCGTGATGGTGTCCCGACAAGAATCGCATTAAAAGATTTTCATGATGGAGTTCGCTATTCTACCGAACACTTATCTCGTCCTGAACTCGCCCCAACACTTGTCGATATGCCGGAAAGCCACAAAAAGCTAAACCGCAACTCTTTCATTATTACCGATGATGTGGACGCGGTTAGAGACTTTTCTTGTGACTGTTTCTTCTTTATTTGCCTCTCCGATCTAGCCATTTTCCTTAAGCAATACTTTGAACTATCAGAGTCGCTATTCTGGGAGCAAGTCGCAGACGTGATATATACCTACCAACAAAACCACCCAGAGCTGGTTGAGCGCTTTGAGTTATTTGATCTCTTTGCTTCCACATATGAAGTGGAAGAACTCACGAAACGACGATTACTCGGTGATGGTGAGCGTCGCTTTAAGCAGGTTCTAAACCCACTACACAAGTTCAGGAAGTCAAATGCTTAGAGAAAATCAACTAAAGCAGAAGCTCAAGAATAATGAAACGGTGTACGGGATCATTTGTTCGATTCCGGCACCTGCAATGATTGAGTTGATTGCTGAAGCGGGCTATGACTTCGTCATCATCGACATGGAACATGTACTTATCAATCCAGAAACGGTTGAAAATATGATCCGCATCGCCGAAAGCTATTCGATCACCCCATTGGTACGAGTCGCCGATTTTAACGTAAAAACAATCCTTCGGCTCTTGGATGGCGGCGCACAAGGTATCGTATTGCCTGATGTGAAAAACGCGACCGAAGTACTCAATGCTATACAAGCCTGCAAGTATCACCCAGTAGGACATCGAAGCTTAAATGCGGGACGACCGGGATCGTTTGGCCATCACTCTCTGAAGCAGTACATACAGAAAATTAACGATGAAATCATGCTTATCGCTATGATTGAAAGTGCTACGGGCGTATCAAATATCGAAGAAATCGTATCAACCGAAGGGTTAGATATGATTCTAGAAGGCGCCGCCGATCTTTCTCAATCTCTGGGGGTACCTTGGGAAACCTCGCACCCCAAAGTTAACGACGCACTGCAGTATTGTCGGAAGGCAGGAAAAAAGGGCGAGATTTGGTATGGCGTTATCCCCCGAACACCTCAAGACCACAACACATGGAAGGACGAAGGAATGAACGTATTCGTACTCGGTGACGAACGTGGTACAGCGTTTAGGGCACTACGACAAAAAATAGACATTCTAAAAAAATAAAGGAGAAACGTATGTTTAACTACTATGCAATAGAGCAAGTGACACAGGATTTGATCGATTGTCTATTGGCTGAAGAATTTTTTGGGGAGTTGGCGCTCTTTACACTATCATCATTTACCTCTGATTATCGTCATTTAGACGTAAAATACCCATCAATCACAGAGTCTATTTGGAAATGGAACTTCGATCTTGCGGGAGCGAAATCAATCATTGTGGCTTTGCAACCGGCCATTACTCAGCGATGGAAGCGTATTGCTGGCACACCCGTCTACCTTTGCCGAGACAACCAAGCGATTGAAGAGATTTCTCCTCAGGTTTTCTTAGAGCTTGCCCTTCAAGGGGTACAAAATAAATATCAAGACAACGCGAAAGGAATGAAACTATTTAAAGATGTGCTTGCTATCAGCCTTCGCCAAACAGCGCTCTCACAGCAGCACAATATTTCTAGTACTCATTTATTGTCAAAAAACAATGCCGGTTTTTTCCTAGCCATGGAACAATGGGCCTCTCTTCGAGACCGTCCGTACCACCCATTAGCTAAGGCTAAACAAGGTCTATGTGATGCTGACTATTTGACTTACCAAGCTGAATTCGGTGAACCCATAACCTTAAACTGGGTAGCCGTTCGTAAAGATTGGCTTAGAAAAGGCACAGAGTTAAATGATGCTCAACCCTATACCCCAAAAGACTTTCTTTTACCATCAGATCAGCTAGCGGTGTTGGATGCCGAACTGAACAAAAAGGAAATTGATTCCAGTCACGTAGCATTGCCTGTACACCCTTGGCAATACGACAATATATTAGAACAGCAGTTAGGGGAGCATTTTTCAAACAATACCTGTATTCGATTGGATTATTCATCCGACAACTTCTTTGCCACGTCGTCACTGCGTTCAATGACTCCTTGCTTCGACAGTTGTGACCATTTGAAACTCCCTATGGCGATATATTCTCTCGGGGCATCTCGCTATTTACCAGCCGTTAAAATGATAAATGGTGAATTTAGTGAGTCCCTTTTGAGAGAAGCCCAGAAACGTGACTCTGCATTGGCAAATAAAATGCATTTATGTGAGGAAGGAAGGTGGTGGGCATTTATGCCGCCAAACGCTACCTTGTTTGATGAAGCGCCACGACATTTATCAGCAATGGTCCGACGTTACCCACAACCACTTCTAAATGATACAGATACCAAACTGCTTCCTATGGCGGCCTTGGGTACACAGCTTTTAGGCAATAAAGACCATTTTTTTAATGAGTGGCTGGCTTATCGTCAATTAGAAGTAAATACACGTAATGTGTCTTTGTTGTTCAACGAATTGTGTCATTGTTTCTTTGAAGTCAACCTGAGAATGTTCAAACTGGGTATGGTAGCTGAAGTTCATGGGCAAAACGCAGTGCTTGTCTTTAAGAAAGGTCAAACAACTGGTTTATTACTACGTGATCATGATTCACTTCGGATCTGTGTGCCTGAATTAGAAAATAATGGCTTGGAAGACCCTAAATATTGTATTAAACCCGGTCATGCAAATACCCTTTATCACGATACACCAGAAGCTTTGCTGTTTTGGCTTCAAACGCTTGGTATTCAAGTCAACATGCGTTCAATAATTGAAACACTCTCACTAACTTATAACATTGAAGAGTCAAAGCTTTGGACATTGATGGAAAACTGCATTTTGGAGCAAATCAATGTCATTGATTTCAGTGACAGAATTAGGAGTATAATTATTGAAACGCTGTTTGAAAAAGAGACTTGGCCACAAAAATATCTCCTGAGCCCTATGATAGATCGCGCAGGAGGGCCCGGTAGTATGCCTTTTGGAAAAGGTGACGTAGTAAATCCATTCATACGCGCAAAAACATTAAGAGTAAAAAGAGAATCTTCAGATGCCATACCCGCATAACCCCACGACAGATGAGCTAGTTGAAGCCTTTAAAGCCATATCGGCTTCAACTCTGGGACATCTCACAAGTGATGGCTACCTTTCAGGTATTCGTCCAATAGTGACAAGCGTTAAATTGGTTGGCAGTGTTCGCACTGCCAAAATACACCTACCTAATGCTAACGTGCTTAGAGAGGCACTCGTCCAAGCAAAAGCGAATGAGATTTTGGTTATTGAATGTGCCGGAAATACTGATTATGCTTGCTGGGGAGAGCTGCGTACCTTGGCCGCACAAATTAAAGGGCTCTCTGGGATAGTCATATCCGGAAAAGTCACTGATTTACATGCGCTTCAAGAATTAAGGTTGCCAATATTTTCAGCTGGAGTCAGTGCTCTAACAACTCACTCCAATGCCAAAGCGCCGTATGGTACATTTGATACGGCCATTGAAATAGCAGGTAATAGGATAAACTCAGGTGATATTGTGCTAGGAGATGATGATGGCATTTTTATACTGTCTCCCAAACAAGCGGAAATGCTACTTCCTTCTTGCATAGAAAAAGAGCATAAAGATAAAAAAAGGAAAAAGGAATTGATGGTGAAATTTTCAAATTGATAACAAACAGGAAGTAAATCGAATGCAAGAGGCTTTGTTGCTGTGCTCAACCTAGGTGGTCAAGCGACTCGGTAGCTATTGGGCATCCCTAACGGGCTTGTTGCAACTAATCAGAGAGGGGGCTGTTGCAACTAATCAGAGAATGCAGATCTCTCCCGAACAAGGGTTTTACGTTCATCATGACGAAGCCAAAAATCAAACTGGCCTTTGTTCAACATTCGAAGTGATTCGAATCCCTCGAGGGTTGACCAGGCTCGCTTTCGTATTTTAAAACCGCCTGTGTTGACAACGAGCTTCTTGATGGGGGCGTGATCGGACTCGATACCATTATTGAGATACTTCACTTGCCGTTGCTCGACATCCGCTCGCAGCCGCCCCTCCTTCTTCAGGCGCGAAATAGCATGAGCATACGAGGAATGCTTGTCCGTGTTCAAGGTCTTAGGCTGAGTGTCTACATCATAGTATCTTAGGCACCGTTTCAAGAACTGATAAGCCGCGTTTTTATTACGTTTTTGGGAGAAATAGAAGTCCAGTGTTTCGCCTTGCTTGTTGATAGCTCGATACAGATAGTGCCATTTCCCTTTCACCTTGACGTAGGTTTCATCGAGCTGCCACGAAGAGTCTGTTCGGATGAACTGATGGCGGCGTAACTTCTTGCGTAATGCTGGGGCATATTCAATGAACCAACGATAAATGGTCGAGCGATTAACCGAAACCCCTCGTTCTGCCAGCATGTCGCTGAGATTGGCGTAGCTCATTGGGGTCGAACCATACCAACGAAGGCACCAAAGAATGATTTCAGGGGCAAAGTGTTTCCATTTGAATGCGGGATTGGTCATTGAGTCACTAGATCAGAAAAGACAGAACTGAATTCTGAGTCTTGGCTGATTTTTTTGCAACAACCCCGTTTGTCTAAGGTGGGGCTGAGAATTCTCAAGCATCAATGCGGTGTTTTTTGAGAGATCTTTTCGCAAATCCTTACCTTTTCTTGGGCGTTCTCGCTTCGCTCCGTTCATTCCGTCGCTTCGCTCCTCCCGCGATAACGCATGACACGGATATCGAGCAAAGCTCGATGTGCCATTGCGTTCCTGCGAACAATCACCCAACGCCTCCGCTCACTGCGTTCACTACGCCTCGTCATTCTTCCTCGTTGTCTTTCACTGCCTGTCATTAAGACAGAGTAAGGGCCGAGTTTTTTATGCGCCGATTTTCCTTTCTACTCGCATCCCCTTACGGACTCGCAAGCTGTTAACCATGACCTTTCAGAACCTCAATAACAAGGGTATATGAACGCTTCGCGCCCTTGTTATTGAGAACCATGAAAGCCCGATGGACAGCTAAGCGGCTCCGAAAGGTGATACTCAAACAAAAAGGAAACTCCCCATGGCGCAACAAAATTCAACCCTAACTCTCTCTACATGCCAAACAGCGACCAGCGGCGAGACGCTGGAGCACGAAAGCTCACCAAAACATGATGTCTCTTTGTCCGAGGGCGAAAGGGGCTTCATTCAACTGATTGACTCCGATTCAAAACAGATCTTAGCGCAGCGTGAAGGCTCAAATGATGAGGTCTCTTTTGAGTATCTAGAAAAGTATGTGTGGAACATGAGCGAGCAGGTGACCATGCAGTTTGTGGCGCAAACGGATCATGTTCATCCCACGAAATTCTTTTGTGCGCTCCCTAAAGAGGCCCTGGCTAAGTGTTACCTCAACCAACTGACGGATCAAGAGCCGGTGTCTATCAAGCCATGTTGGGAAGGGCTGGCCGAGCAATGGGAAGAGAACGACACGACGACCGAACCATGGGATGCCTTTGATAGCGACGGTCGCTGGATTGGCACGTCGGAATGTTAACCAGAGGGCGCTCACATGAAACAACAATCAAGCCGTACGATAGAGCCAGTGGCGCTTCGCTGCCAAGTGAAGGCGTTGCGTCAGTCGATTAAGGGAATGGGAGCGCCATCGGCGCCAACCCTATCACCACAGCGTCACGCGATTGTGCAGCGCGTGCAACACCTGAAAATGTTCAGTCGTGGTCAGACTCCTGAGCAATTGGATGATATCGCTCAATTAAAAGAACAAAGGGTCCGGGAGGCCATCAACACTCAGTTCCCTGGCATCGGACAGAAAACGTTTCAGCATCATGACTTCTATGAGCTTTTACTGGATCTCGATAGCCGTATTGGACTTGGTGAGTGGCGTTTACGAGAAAGCTGTGAAGAAGTCATTGTGTATGCCTCTTATGGCTCTGTTTTCCCTGGTTTGCGTTTTCAAAAGCAGGGTGAGCGCTACCACTGTCGCGGGTTCAACTTTGATATCCGTCTGGCATCTTAGCCTTAATTCTTAATCTGATTGTCATGGAGAAAAAATGGAACAGCCCATCCCCCTATTTTTGTGACTGGTGCGTTGGTCTTAGTAAAAGCACGTCATGGTGGTGCTCGCCAACCCATCGTGATTCATATCATATTGATCGCACTCCGCTTCATCTTCCTTATTGGAGCCAAGGTATCGCGCGTAATAACGTGCAAGACATCTTGTGTCAAAAAGGATTGAACAGTGTGCATACCCTCATCCATTGGATCCATGAATAAGGAGCATCCGATGAAAACGCCGACTCATTTTGTCGCACTTTCCGAGCTCACGGCTCGTGACTTTAAAAAACAAGCAGTGATCACCCCTAAACGTCGGTTTGATATCTATGATAACGGCGAAGCCTGTAATGTCATAAATTGGTCAAGCGAATACCAAACGCACATCTATTTGCGCTTAAACGTGTCCTGCGTTGATAAAAAAACACTCTATTTTGTGGAGACCTATTCCATGTGGGGCGATTGGCTGTGCAGTCATTCATATCGAATCATCAAGGACGTCAAACTCGCTTGGATCGGTCAGTTATGACGTGTCACCGCCGAGAGGAGCAAGAACATGATAAAAATTAAGCAATGCTCAATTTCTAGCTAATTTTTGGACAAAACCTTGTTACGAATCCGTGGTGATTGTGAGGTCTTGGATAAGTATTGCTAAGGTGATTTATTCAAAACACCTACGAACTAGTGGTTAGTTTTACTCATCCACTACATATCGAAGTACTATGATTAAAGATAGTTAAGCATGCGTTGATAGACCTTAAACTAGGCCGACTACGAGCACTAAGTCCAACGATAATGTGACACTCTTTTGTTTTCGAATATTTCGAATGTTGACTTTTTTTCGAATATTTCGGATAATATCATGGTATGCAGATTTGTATACCATGACATCAGAAACTAAAAACTAGAGAGAAACACAATGAATACTGCTACAAAATTGCCAAGCGCTGAAGAAATGGCACTGGCTAAGCTTGGTAGCCAAGAGTTGTCAGCCGTTATAGAAATTAATGGTGAAGCTCAAAGGATTAATGTTGTCGATAAGTCTGGTAAGACTCACGAGGTAACTATTCCAGCAAGCGCATTAAATATGATGATCGAGGTGCTTACTCAATTAGGTCAAGGCAACTCTGTTAGCATCACACCTATTCATGCGGAACTCACAACGCAAGAAGGTGCTGATATGCTAAACATGTCTCGTCCTACTTTCATTAAGCTTCTTGATTCAGGTGATATTCCGTTTAGTCGTACTGGCAACCGTAGAAAGGTAGCTTATGCTGATCTTATGGAGTACAAGAACTGCCTAGAAGAGAATAGACTAGCTGCTCTTGCTGAACTATCTGCATTAGACCAAGAAATGGATATGGGATATTAATGGCGTCATATACAGTAATTCTAGACGCATGTGTAATGTACCCAGCTCCACTCCGAAGCTACCTAATGTTCTTGGCCAATACTGGCCTGTTTAGAGCGCGATGGACAGAACAAATACATGATGAATGGACTCGAAATCTACTGAAAAATAGGCCAGAGCTAAATGCAGAACAACTGCACAGAACTCGACAGTTAATGAACGCGAATGTTCCAGACTGTTTGATTGAAGGGTTTGAGCCTTTAATTGATGGCCTTACTTTACCCGATGTTAATGATAGACATGTTGTAGCTGCCGCTATTAAAGGTCAGGCTGAGTCTATCATTACGTTCAACCTAAAAGACTTTCCTTCTAGCGAACTCGAGCCTTTAGGTCTATCAGCGATACATCCAGACGAGTTCCTGTGCGATATGTTTGAATTGGACAGTAGCGCATGCGTTAAGGCTGCTCAGCAACAAAGAGCTTCATTAAAAAGACCACCAATGAGCCAAGACGAGTTCTTAGCTTGCTTACAAAAACAGAGACTCCCAAGCTTCGTCTCACACTTAAAGAGCTTCAAGTTGATGCTTTAATTTGATTTGTAGACTTTAAACTAGGCCGCTTAATTGCAGCCTTTTTGGTCAGCAGCCTCTGGACAAAAATTAGTTTCAGAGAATTGAATATTAGCGATTAATGAATAATTAAAAGTAAGGCAAATAGCTGAACTTGACGTCCAACGAAGATAAAGAGAAGCGCTACCTAATACATCCTATACAAGACAATTTACTCAATTAACTCTTTCCCTAATAGAACATCAAACTCTGTAGCTAACACCGCTTGACCTTTCTCTTTTCTAAATAATGTCACGTAAATGCTAATCACCTCCCTGGGTGATAGCTTTGCTGTTTTGGTGGTAGCTCCTCGCTTGTCGATTAGCTTCCCTACAGCATTTTTTGCTGCCACAATTTGTGAGTTGTGGTCATCTTACCGTCGTATTCAATGAGGTGATTTTTTGAAATAAGTGGCTGCGGTCTAGTTACCTCTGTTGCATATATCGCGGCAGCTAAACAGGTCTAGTGATTAATCATCCCCTAACCGCTTAAGAACTATAACAATATCAAAATGGGGTATCAATTAGAGCAAAGCGTAGTATCCTCACACTACAAGTGTGGGATCTATGTCGCACTGGCTGAATATTCCTTGTGTCCGATTGCCTCAAAGGTGATTGCAACCAATTGACTATAATGAAAATAGGCGTATATATTCCCGAAACATAACCTGTTTGGAGAATAATATGTCGATAGAAAGCGTTGTTGGTTGGGCTAACAAGCTAAAGAAGAGCTTCTGGTGGCGTCACGCTCTCAGATTGGCAGCAAATAAAGGCGAACTTGATGACGGTGATTTGTAATTACTGTTTGCTCTTTCTAAAGAAGAAGCAGGTTTGCAACCACAAAGTGATGCTTATGCGGCCAGCATAGCTTTGCTAGATCTAGCAGGCTTTGGCGAAGAAAAGCATCCAGTAAAATTGGCATGTATTAGCAACGTTGCTAATGTTTCAGCGCTTGCCCCGAACAAATCTATTGCATTTGAAAGCGAAGGACTGACCGCAGTTTATGGCGATAATGGTTCGGGTAAATCTAGCTATGCAAAGATTTTAAAGAACGCCTGTCTTACTCGCGGTAGTACTCCAAAAATCCTCTCGAACATCTACGACACTCAAACCGGTGAGCCTGCTGCGGACATCTCTCTTTTTATTGGCGAGGATAAGCACGACATTCCATGGATTCTCTCTGGAAACTCACATGAAGATTTAAAGTCGATTCGAATTTTTGACAACACTTCGGCGGCACATTACATCTCTAACGAGGACTCGATTGATTACAAGCCTGCGGGAATGAAATTATTGTCTCAACTAATGAGGGCTTGTGATCATGTTAGAGCCGCAAACGAGTCAGAGAAAAGACCATATAACGTTGCCGTTCCGTTACCTCAATGTAGACCTGGAGGTAAAACAGCAGCGTTTATATCTGGCTTGTCTGGCGCCACAAAATCAGAGGCCGTTGATGCCATCTGTCTGAGCAAAGAAGAAGATGAATCAATCCCAGTATTAAAAGCAGAGCTTGTTAAACTGCAGACCAGTACACCTGAGCAACTTAGAAAAGGGTTTAGTGACAGTCGAAAAGAGCTAACCCCTCTTAGTACTTACTTTAATCAACTAAGAGCCAAACTCGATGAAAAGCAGTTTGAGACGATAAAACTCAATTACGATGACTATCAAACCAAACAGGCAGCAGCAGAGATAGCTCGCAAGCAGGCAATTGAAGGTCACGAACTATCAGGCATTTGCTCACCTGAGTGGAGAGAGATGTGGAATCACGTTCAGACATTCGTACTAAAACATAATGCGGAATTATCGTTCCCAGCAGCAGCGGGCGAAGCCTGCCCTACTTGCTTGCAACCTGTCTCGGTAGCATCTGCCGAAAAACTAAAGCTATTTAACGACTATCTGCAAGATAAAACTCAGATGGAAGCCGGCAAGGCCAAAGTTAAATTTGACAGTTCAATTACGGCTCTAAGGCTACTATCATTCAACATAAAGCCTTATGAGTTTATGCTAGGCAAGGTGGCTGAATTTAATCCAGAAATCAGTAAGAGTTTTATCGCACTGGAAGAGTCGTTCAAGGTTCTCTGTTCGAATCTTACTAAACAGGTGCCGGACTTCTCTATTGTTCCAATTGATTACAAAGCGCTAGATTGGATCAACGGGCAAATTGTCTCCTTAAAGGCCAAAGAAGATGCAGTTAATACCAATGAGGGTTTAACTAAGCAGATCGTTACTGCGTCACAGGCTATTAACGAACTTGATGATAGAAAGCTGTTTACATTATCTAAGCAAAACATTCTCCACGAGATTGATCGCCTGAGAATGATTGGTTTATATAACGCTGTCACTCAATCTTGCTTATCAACAATCATAACCACTCAAACAAATAACATTGCCAAAATGGGTGCTATTGGCGAGCTTAGCAAAGTGTTTGAGGCTGAGTTGAAGAAACTTGAGTTTAGAAACTTCGATGTAGGTACTGAAACCCGCGGCTCTCGCGGCAAGCAAATGTTAAAGTTTAGTATGACAGGCAAGCGAAACAACATTTCTGACATCGCCAGTGAAGGCGAGCAAAAGTGCGTTGCTTTGGCTGGGTTCATGGCTGAACTTATTGTGGATGACCGAAAATCAGCGATTGTTTTTGATGACCCAATTAACTCTCTCGATCATAAGTGGCGAAGAAAGTTTGTTGCCCGCATCGCAGAGGAAGCACAAAGCCGTCAGGTCATTGTATTTACCCATGACATGTCATTTTTAGTCATGCTCGGAGAGGCAACTAAAAAGGCCAATTCGAAGTACTCGGCTATTTCAATTGTTAAACGTGGGAAGCTTGCTGGTTTTCCTACATCTGAGCCGCCGTGGGATGTTAAATCAACAGGCGAACGAGTCAAAGATCTAAACAAGATAATGGTTCCTTTGAAGCAGCTTGAAGATGCCGGAGATGTTGACGGCTACGAAGCTATGGCCAAGTTAACGTATAACAAGATGCGTGAAACATGGGAAAGGCTTGTTGAGGAATGGCTATTCAAGAAAGTCGTTGAAAGATTTGGCCGAAGTGTGAAAACACAAAGCCTCAAGGATGTTGTCGAAAAGGGAGGTATCACCCCAGAAGACTATGCTGCCATCGAGGAAGGCATGTCGAAGTGCAGTACTTTTATGTATGGACATGACCAAGCGCCTGAGCTGCATGAAGGCGTGCCTGACTTTGCGGAAGTTGCAGATGATTTCGAGAAGCTAAAGGCTTACTTTGCTGCGCTAAAAGCACGCAGAACCAAAAAATAGCGCTTAAATGATAAAAAGCTCACTTCGCGAGAGGTGGGCTTTTTTTAACCTAGAGTGGAGAGAGTTATTCTGATATCTGATTGCACATTTGGTACATGCCGCACCGCTTGTTTGGGTCTCTGTCTTTCTTAGGTTCTGATTTAGGCTCTTTAAATGCAGGGCAACTTTTACTTTTTCAATAGATAGCTTTTCAATAGAGTTAATTTTGGTTCATCGCGGACTAGCGGGAACTAAAAACAAAAACGGTAGTAGGTGATATGGTTTAGTCGCCAAACAAAAATCATACACAAATTACCGTTTTCATGCCGAATCATACTTTCCTATCTTCATTCTGGGAAAGCTTTCAAATCCATTTCTTGGCCCACACAATAACAAGCCTGAGATTAGCTAATATAAGGCCTGAAATGTTCAGGGCTTATATCTATTAAACACCGGATAATTTTTAGTAAGGGAAATGTAAATGAATGGCTTGTTAATGAGTAATTACTCTGTCTGATAAAGGGCAGAATGAGTTGGCCAGCCACTCTCTAACGATTCAACTGACGCTCAAAATGAACACACTTTATGCTCTTCCTGCAGCCGTTCCCGTCAGGGCGTGACCGCAAGCGGTCGGGCTTTTCGTCGTTCCTCCTCCTATCGCTAACTTGAAGCCCATATTGAGCAAGCTCAATGCGCTTCTAAGTTCCAGATAGACAATCCCTCACGCAAACGCGTCGTTAGGCGTCTGAAGCGACGCACTCCGCTCTATTTCACGCCTTTACGCTAAGAGGGCGTCATCGCTTCGGTGCTTCGTTCATTTTGTTTTACTTTTTGATTTGAGCTCACTTGCTTACCCGCGCTGATTTCTTAATCTCTCAACGTTCGCCCTCTTTGCAAGGGAGGCTGCGCCGCTTCGCGCCCTTGTCAAAGCGGTCTTTCAAGTTGAGTCGATGAAATCAGGCAATAAGCGAAGTGATACTCAACGAACCAAAAAGGAAAACCGTTATGAACGCAATCAACCCAATCTCAGCGCCCTCTAACCGTCAAGACGCGACCAGCGTATCGCCGCTGGACACTCAGGCAATTGCACAAAATGATGTTTCTATTGTGATGCTGCCTGTTAACCAATTGGTGGTGTCGGATTTAAACGTGCGAAAGAGCAAAGCCAGTAAAGCCGATGATGAATCTCTACAAGCGTCCATCTTGGCGCATGGCATCATCCAAAATTTGGTCGCGCTGCCTTGTGAGTCAGGTCGGTATCCTGTCATCAGTGGGGGGCGTCGTTTAATTCAACTCCAAGCGCTGGTTGAATTAAAGAAAATCACCCCTGAGCACCTTGTGCCCGTTAAAATCTTAAATGCGTCCACCGTGTCGCACGATGCCACTGAAATCGCATTGACTGAAAACGTCACACGCGCCTCGATGCACCCAGTCGATGAGTTTGAGGCGTACTCAAAAAGAGTCGAAGACGGCGCAACCGTGGCCGAGGTTGCACAACGCTTTGGTAAAACACAACTTTACGTCCATCAGCGCCTGAAGTTAGCTGCGATCGAGTCGGCTATCCTTGGGGCATACCGTGAGGGCAGCGTTTCTCTTGAGCGTGTCATGTTATTCACCCTTGCCAGTCCAGAACGTCAACGTGACGTGTGGGAACAAATGAAAGAGAAGTCTTGGTATTCTGATCATCAAGTACGCCACATGCTCAAAGAATCCGCATTGGAAGCGTCAAGCGGACTCGTCACGTTTGTTGGTCAAGCGTCTTACGAACAAGCAGGGGGGATCGTCACCACGGACTTGTTTTCTGACAAAATCTATTTTGAAGATCGTTCCTTAATGGAGTCGCTGGCGATTGCTAAGATACAACTTGAAGCGGATAAACTGACCGCGCAGGGCTGGAAATGGACCGAAATACTGCTCACGCGTACTCACGATGAATCGCGTGGCTATGTTGAACTGACGGGGAATCAAGGTAAATATAAGAAAGCCGAGAAAGCGTTAGCAGGGTGCATTCTCGCGTTAGGCCACAACGGGGATATCTGCATCATTAAAGGTTTGGTGGCGAAATCCGAACGTAAAGCGCTCAAAGCCTTGCAAGCCGAATACGCCAAGAAAGCAAACCGTGAAGAGGATGCCGAACGAGGAGAGAGTTTAAGTGACGTTGTCGCGTCAGAGCCACCCTATTCCGGCGCACTTACTGACGATTTAAACGCGCACCGCCTTGTTATCGCAAAACATGCCTTGATGCAAAATACGTCACTTGCGCTCGATGCGCTTCACTTCTCTTTGTGCATGAAAGCCCAAAATCAGTACTTGAGTGCGCCCATTAATGTCTCCCTAAATCACAGCGCTGTTGAGCCAAAGCAAGGGGATTTTAATGAGAACAAAGCACTTGAGCGTATCGAGCAGCATAAGCAAAGCTTGGACATGACGTGGTATGAGGCCAGCGGTGAGCACGAACGCTTTCAAGCGTTCGTTGCCCTCGATAGTGAAGAAAAACACAAGCAAGTAGCGTTCGCCACGTCATTAATGCTCGTGCCTTGTCTGGTTGGGGATAACCGCTCCACTCATGATTTCCTCTATCAAACGTTGGCCTTTGATGCCCCCGATTACTGGCGACCAACCACGGACAGCTTCATCAAACGCATCAATAAAGAAGCGCTGATTGATATTGCCCGTCCCGTGATGTCAGAAACGTGGTTACAGAGCGCCCAATCGCTCAAGAAGAGTGATTTGGTGAAGCAATTGGATATCTGGCTTAATGGGGGAGACAACTCACTGACAGAGCCACAGAGAGCACATTTCGCTCAGTGGATGCCCGTTGGCTTTTAATGTCCTCAATATGCAGTCCTGACGGACTGCATACCCCCAACCGTGTGTGCGCCTTTACCCGTAATAAGATCAGAGAAAGCAAAAGAAAGGCTCGTTAACACGAGCAAGCGCTGTCCCAGTGCGGGTTTTTATGGGGCGGTCTTTGTTTATGAGTAAGGCGTGCATTCAGGGGAGGCGGGGTTAGGCAGAGTTGGCCGTTTTCTTGGGCGTTCTCGCTTCGCTCCGTTCATTCCGTCGCTTCGCTCCTCCCGCGATAACGCATGACACGAATATCGAGCAAAGCTCGATGTGCCATTGCGTTCCTGCGAACAATCACCCAACGCCTCCACTCACTGCGTTCGCTACGCCTCGTCATTCTTCCTCGTTGCCTTTCACTGCATGGCATTAAGACAGAGTAAGGGCCGAGTTTTTTATGCGCCGATTTTCCTTTCTACTCGCATCACCTTACGGACTCGCAAGCTGTTAACCATGACCTTTCAGAACCTCAATAACAAGGGTATATGAACGCTTCGCGCCCTTGTTATTGAGAACCATGAAAGCCCGATGGACAGCTAAGCGGCTCCGAAAGGTGATACTCAAACAAAAAGGAAACTCCCCATGGCGCAACAAAACTCAACCCTAACTCTCTCTACATGCCAAACAGCGACCAGCGTCTCGCCGCTGGCGGGCGAAAGCTCACCAAAACATGATGTCTCTTTAGAGCAAAGCAAGAGCGCACCGCAAGGATTTTCGATTGCGCCTTGGAGTGATATTACAGCAGAAGAACTCAAGGCCGCAGGGTTTGTTCAGCGTGAGGCTCAGTACTTCCCGTTCACGCTGGCAGAGGTACGCGCCCTTATCATGCGCCAATTTCAAATCGGGACGTTAACGGACTGTTTTGTTGTGCTGGATGTGTCTACGCCTTTTGAAACCCTTTATTCATTTGACCGTTGCCCGTTTTAATGACGGGCGATGTTTTTAATTAAGACAAGGAATATTAAAACCATGAAATCGTTATCTCATTACATCCAAGATAAACAAACGCAAGCGTTTAATGACGCAGGGGCTTTTTTTGCTTTTTCTAATCAGCAGTTTGCCAAAGCAAAACAACAAGGGATTGAATACGTCTCAATAGGGGCTGGATTAATTTGTCCTACCGACAGAGCCAAACAATTAATTAACCGTCTCGCCACCATTAACCAAGAAGGAATTAAGCAAGACATCAAAGAAAATGGGAAAGACGCCATTATTCGCCGTGAGCTATTTAACTACGAATGCTTTTATAGCGGGGACATTATGGATTGCGTCGAAAACCTCACCGAGTACGGCTATTGCTTTGATGATATTCATCAAGTCTATCGCCACATTTGCCAGACCGAAAAGGTGTGTTAATCAGCCAATAAAAAACGCCTTGATATCAACGGTAATAAATATCAAGGCGCGACCCATTATATAAACCTAAAGGAAAAACCAATAATGAGCGAACTAGAGTTTACAATAGAAGATAAAAAAATGGAAGTAGAGCCGTATGTGTGCAGCGCCCAACCTTTTGAATTGGGAGCGGTGGTGATGACACAAGGCGTAAAAATGTTATTGAGTGACAACATCGGAGCCAATTTACGTATTTACTTAATGCGTCATCAAAATGGGGATTGGGGGAATATGCCAATAGAAGATAAAATTGCCAATGATGAAGCGACAAAAATAGGCGCTCGTATCATGTCAGGTTATCAAATTTGCAATCAAAGGATTTGGATTATTACCGAAGGTGATCGAAGTGTGACCACCGTATTATTCCCGTTCGAATACTAACGGTCATTATTTATCGTGTTATCATCCAGCCTTCGGGCTGGATTGTTATTAATAGAGAGAGGATATGAAGACACTATTTTTATGGGCACTTATTTTCCCTTTCCCCGTGTTTGCTTTTTGTTTTAATGAGGCTGGCAACCATTATAATGTGTCACCAGATTTACTCAGAGCCATTGCAACCGTTGAAAGTAACTTAGACCCTAAGGCTATCAATGAAAATAAAAATAACGTCGGTGAGGTCGTGAGCCGCGATTATGGCCTAATGCAAATTAACTCAATCTGGTTCGACAAGCTTTCTGATTTTAATGTGAATGATCAGAATGTTTATGAACCGTGTTTTAACGTGTCATTAGGTGCATGGGTATTAAGCGCGAACTTTGCCAGTCACGGTTATAACTGGAACAGCGTGGGGGCATATAACGCAGGGTTTTCCAAACGTACCGAAACCGCCAGAAAAATATACATCCAAAAAGTCCAATCTGTTTATTATTCGCAAAACGTAAAATAACCCGCATTGCACCACTCTGGTGCAATGCGTCTTGCCGTCCAACGTTCTCATTCCTCTTTGCTCTTGCCAGTTCATCCCTTTTTGCATCCCCGATTCAGTCGCCATGGGTTCGTCTTTTTGCTTTGCCCTGGTTTTATTTCCTCAAGCTCTACCCACTCTAGCTGATGAAGCCGCCCCGACTTTTTACTTTCTCTGAAAGTTACCACACCCCACGGCGCATTGATTTCAATGAGAATGGTTGTCTGTTAAAAATATAAAAACACTAAAAACAACAACTTAAATTGATTTATGGTGCGTCTATATAGGTAAGAAAAATTTTCAAAATCTCAATTAATTAGCCGCTGAAATCCCAATTAAAAAACATGCAGATAGAATGAATTCTAATTGATGCCTTTTAGGAAAAGGCTTGTGAGTGATTTCAATGTAATATCAATGGTATTTGATTGGATTGATATTCATCCCTTTTATGCTGTGGGTCTAGAGTGAATGATAATGGTCATGTACAATGCATTTTCATTGTGATTTAATTGGGGTTCATTGAGGCTAAAAGTAAGCGTTCATTGACATTCATTGAAGGAAAAAAGGTAAATTATGTCGCGTTCTTACCCTTTACAAACTTCCCTTAATGGGAAGTTAGAGCAAGATTTCGTTAAGTTTAAAAAGAGAGAGAAGTTGAGTGATGCAGAAGCCGCTCGCCAGCTTTTGACGTTGGCGTTGCGGATCAAACTTAATGATAGCGATGACGATCGTCCATCAAACCGTGAGTTGATGGAAGAGACGTATCGCAGAGTTAGGCAAGTTCAAGGGGTATTAAATTTAAATTTAGCGCATAGCTTTGATGGTGAGAGGTATTACAAAAATAAAGCCGATTCCATTGAGCAAAGAAAATCCAATACGGCCTTGGTTGATAAAAGTGTCGAGGATTATCTTACCGGCGAAAAAAAAGGGTAGCCCTATGGCTACCCTCTATTATCGCTCTAACTCTCTGTCTATTTCTCTGCTCTCCCAATCGCTCTCTTTCTCTGGATGATTAAAATCCATCTCGTGTTGAGGTGACGGCGCTTTGGTTTCAAAGTGTTCAAGGGATTGACTGTCCCGTTCTTTTTTCTCATCCATGTTCAGTGCGTTTAATTCTCTTTCTTGATGAGTGGGATGGGGTTCGCTTAATTCGATATCATGCGCGCGGTTATCGCGGTCTAATTTATCTATGCAGGTTTTAATGTCCTCCTTTAAATGGTCGTCTGACATGAATTGAATGTCTCGACCATTAAAGTTCTCAACAATCTTCTCGATGTTGTTCGGGTTTAAATCGTGGTTGCCTTGGTTTAAGACAACAATGACATTCTGTCTTAATTCATCCGTGGGTATATTTTGAATGTCGTTCTTGTGGTTGACGTTAATAATGTCCATTTGGCCTTGAGTGTGCTCGCGTATTAAAAACGAGTTTTCAATCGACGTGCTGATGAGGGTGGTGTTTACATGCTCCCCTTGATGGAAGGTCGTTAATTGTTTGGATTTTGTCCCCAGCGTTCTTGGGTTAATGTCTAAGGCATCGTCTTTATTTCCCTGATGGTCAAGGTAGGTCACTTCAATGGCTTTGGTTTCGCCTTGTTTGTTGTGAATATTGGTAACCATGGCCGGATGGAAGAGTTTGTCTTCGGACGAGTAGACTGCCGGGTGGAATTTAACTTGGTCATTGTGGGTGTGATTTACCCCTAGCTTGTTTAAGTAAGTTTGGGCCAGTGTGTTCTCTATCGGTTTACTCTGACTGATGTATTCCTTGGCTCTCTCTTCAAATTGCGCAATATGTTTTGGGGTGGTATTGAGCAATTTATCATGTTTGCTGTTTTCCTCCAGTTGGTATTTATCTGGCTCATTTAACAGGTTATTGGCTTCCTTCATGGCCTCTTTATAGCCCATGTCTTTGTGGCTCATGATGAGGTTAATCAGTGAGCCTTTCTCGCCCGTGGTGTAGTCTTTAAAATAACCACGATGCTCGCCTGTTAGGGTCACTTTAATGGCGGATTTGCCAATGCCAAAGGTTAAATAGTCGCGGTCGGATTTGGACTGGTTGGGCTTGCCTAATAAGTGCATGGCTAGGCTTTCGGTGTATTTTGGGAGTTGTGTATTGATGTGCTCCTTAAAGGTGTTGTAGTCAAAGTCACCGCTTTTATTTTGGAAGCGAACGTCCTCATGGGGCAGGGCGTTGCGGTTAAAGTAGGTGGTGTCTTGGGGTTTGGTTGGCGGTTTCTATCGCGCTGGCTTTATGGCTTTCTGTGGATAACCAGCTTTTGAGCAGGCGTGTTGTGTTATCGGTATAGAGCCTCACGTGCTGGCTGGCGCGCGTGACATCAATGCCAGCACGTCTTAGGTTGGTTAATGCGCCTTTGCTTTTGATGGCCGTAATGACGTGTGGGTACGTGGCCCCTTGCGCCATATCCGCGGTTCGGCTGTAAGCGTAATCCCAATGACTGTCTGTTAACTCATTCGGGTTGATGGTGAGCGTTTGGCCACTTTTTGATTGCGCGATGATGCTGTCCGGGCTTGCTTGGGTGATGCGGTACTCCACATTGGCTTTGATGTCGCGGCTTTTGTCGGTAAAGCGAGTGACAATCTTATCGCCGGTAGACAGCGGCTTTTCTGACACACTGAAAAGCGTCGTGAAACGATGGTCACGGTTACGCGGTAAGAACGGCTTTGTCTTGCCTGTGCTGGCGTCTTCAAGCGTCACCACGCCGTGCTCCGAATCCACGTGGGTAATGGTGGCGTACTCACCTGGCTTGGTGCTCAGCACTAAGCCTTTTTGGTACGGCATCATGGTGGTGAGCTCTTCACCCGTCGCGCCGATGGAGCGTAATCTCGTGGCGACAATGTTCTCTTTGCCGATTTCCTTGTTTTTCATTAAGCCAACCCGGAGGTAGGCCGTGATGTCATCACGCTCTTGGTTGGTGTAGGCGATGATGAGCGTGTTTTCGCGGGTTTCAGGTGTGCGCGCTAGATAATCCTTTGCTACGACAAAGGGCAGCTTTTCAGTCGCTTCTAATTGCGCTTGGCGTCGGTCTTTATTGTTTTCATCCAGCGTAGAGATGACATGTTGGTGATTGCCTTGCGCGTCAGGCGCTTGGCGTTGGAGTTTGTCCAAGGCGCTTTCGGGCTGCTTATCAATGGTGTTTTGCGCGGCATTGAGTAGGGTGTCGTTTTGCTGACGAATGATGTCGGTCATGTAAGCGGTATCGAGGCGACCTTGACGCATGGCCAGCTCAAAGGGTTTACCGGCGCTTAAAGATAACAACTGCTCTTTATCCCCTAACAGTACGGCTTTGGATTGACTGGCATTGACCAGCGCCGTGAATTCATCGGCTTGTTTGTTGCTGACCATGGAGCTTTCATCGAGAAAGAACAAAGTGCCTTGATAGTCACTGGCTTGGTGGTTGCCTTGTCGGACGTCGCTGAGTAGGCTCTCTAGGCTTTGCGCTTTCACGCCCTTGCTTTCCAGCTCAGAAACGGCGGCGTGAGTGGGGGCAAGACCAATGACGTTTTGCTCGGGTTGTTGGCTGACTTGTTTTGCTAACTGGATAAGTTCAATGTTGGACTCGAGCATAGTGGATTTCCCCGTACCGGCTAAGCCCTGAATGGCGACAAAGCTGTCTTGGGTGGTTGAAATCAGGGTAAGGCTGCCTTGTTGTCCTTGAGTGAGGCGAGGCTTGGTCTCAAGAAAGGCTTGCACCTGCTTGGTTGTCGAAAAAGGCGGATGTTGGCCCTTGCCATCGGTGATGTTTTGCAAGATGCGTTTTTCAGTCTCCAGCGCAGCGTGTGTTGTCCAGCGCGTGCCGTCACTGTACTCCGCTGAAAGGGTGTCACGTCGCTTGGTAAGCTCCGTGTCAATCTGGTCTTTGGTAATAACGCCACCGGCTTCTTCAAAGGCGTAGCGTACCGCCTCCACCACTAACGCTTTTTGGCTAAATCCCGCTTCACGCTCAGATAAATGATTTAAGGCAAAGCTGACCGCTTTTTCAATCAGTGGGGCGTTTTGCGCTTTTGCCAAGGCGGAAAGCGCCTGACTGACGTCTTGTGTTAACAAGGCTTGGGTGGCGCCGCTTAGGTAGCGGTCGTTGACGTTTTGCGTGTGCAAGACGCGCTCAATGGCTGACGGGGACACCTGCTCTTTTTCTAGGGCGCTTTGGGCTTTGTTTGGCTTGTCGGTGAAGACATCAAGGCGCGCTGTTTTTTCGGTCAGGTCGTTTATCAGGGGTTTAGACAGAGTAAACGCTTTTCCTGACAGTAAAGTATGGGCTTTTTGTTCAATATGGTTGGCGCCGTGAACGTAATCGTATTGCAGGGGTGCGTCTTTTAGACTCTCTAGGCGTAGGTGTTGTGACTTACCTTGACTATCACCTTGATTCTCCAGTGTGATGTGTTCTTTATTCACGCTAGTGACAAGGTAACTTTGGTTGCCCTCTAAGCCAGAAGGAAAGTGCTTACCCAGTGTGCGAAGGCGTTCGCCTTGGGCGATGTTGAGACTTTGCGGTTTATTGATTTGCATCTTCATATTCTTAAAGGCGCGACTGGACGGGTCAAAGCGGTGTGACTGTCCATCGCGTTTGCTGAGTGCGGTCATGGTGTTGCTCTCTTTGTCGATACTGGCGATGACAAAACTCTGAGGTTTGTTTTTCTCCCAATGGGTGAGGGTCATGCCGGGTTTGTAGTGTTGGACAAGCGGTTGCTGCGCTTTGGAGAGAGAGTGAGGGGTTTGAGTGAATAGGGTGGTTTCATGACGAGAGAGGGCGCCGGTGTTTTTTAACTGCCCTCGTATTGCTTCGGTTAATCGCCGCTGCTCGACGCCGGAGGTGGCAATCACTTGGGTGTTGGCTTTGTCCGGCAAGTCAGCATAGACCCTTGCTATCCTATCGGTGTCGTTGTCATGCAGCTTGATGTCGGTGGGGGCGCTTTTCCCACCCGCCCATGTATGACGCTCTACGTTGCCTTTGCGGTACAGTTCAATGGCGTTGTTGGCTTTAAAGCCTTGACGACTGGAGACGCGGTTCAGCATCACCACCTTGGTGTTGGATTGCTTGGCTTGGTTGGTGAGACTCATCAGCTCCTTAGCGCTCATCTTATTGGCGTCGTCGATGAGCAAGATGTCTTTGTTGGTGAACGGCGTTGCGCCCTGGAGCAAGCTTTGGGTAGTGTGGCGCTGCTCAGGTGAAAAGTGATGGGCTATCCATGCGCCTAAGGTGTGGCTGTGGCGCTGAATATTCTCCACGCCTTCTGATTTGGCTTTGGCGGTTTGGGAGACGAACTGAACCCGTTTGCCGCTGTGGTTGCCGACATTAAGCAGTTGCTGCGCGATCCCCTGTGATGAGCCATGCACATTGACGACATGAAACTGCTTGGTGGACTGAAATAGGTCGGTGAGCTTTTGTTGCTGGTTGGCTGGAATATCAAGGCGATGTAAGAGCGAGGGGTCAACGTGGGTGCGCATGTGGTGCGCCCGTCCTTGGGTGCTTTTCATGAGTGATTGCTCATTATCAATCAGGGTTTGGGTGGTGTATTGCCCTTTATCGGCTAAAGGAATAAGCGCGCCCTCTTTTATCTGTTGGTCTAGGGTGGCTTTAAGCTCAATCGCATTGGCTTGAACGCCTCCTTTGGTAAAATCAGACGCGGCAAGTTCAATGATTTTTTCTACATGAAGGGCGGTATTGTTTTGTTCAAGGTGAGAAACGGCTCGTGCTAACGCTTCTTGAGCAATCAAGGTCGGTTGTTGTTCCTGTTTGGTGAGTTGCTGCGCGTTTTTCACTAACTCTTCTGGCTTAAACCCCACCTCTTTAATTTTTTGCTGCCACTTTGTATTGAGCGCACTGTCTGTCTCATAAGTTTTGGTTTTACGGGTATCAAGGGCGGCGGTGTCTCTTGCCGCTTGCGTGTCACCAAAATTGAGGGCTTGCTGGTCAATTTGTTGTTTACGGGTGGACGAAGCCTCAATAAGCGTTTGTGGTACGCCCGATATGTCTATCTGGCCATTGCCCAGTCCGTGAGTTTGATAACCAATGGCTTCTACTTCATTCGCTATCTTGCTGTGAAAGAGTGCGGTGTAATATTTTTGGAAGGTGTAGATGCGTTCACCTGTGCCATTGATGACGCCCCCTTTTTGTTTAATGGTTGAAGCGAGTGAGCGCAGTTGCCCCTCTTGGTCTCGCGTCATGTTTGGAGCCAACAAGTGGTAATGCAGTTGCATGTCATTTTCACGGCTGGTCTTGTGACCGATGGCTGCGAAAATCATGTTGCCTGTGTTGTGATATTCACGTTCGCCTTCTTTATTGATGGCCGTCACTTGCGCGGTGTCTTTTTCAATCTCATCGGCCACAAACTTGACGGCGTCTTTGAGAACATCCCTTAAACGAGTGTCACCGCCCCCTAATGCTAAAATGGAGAATCCTTTTGGGGCTGACAAGGTAAGGTCTAAACCGCACTTATGGTCATCTCGTTTCCCTTTAATGGTTTCACCGCCTAGGTTGCCTGAGAGTACCGATTCTAAGGTGGCTTGCTCTACGGCTTTGCCCGCCAGTCCCGCTTCGATGGCGAGCTTGCCATGCCAAAAGGTGTTCTCCTCTGGTCTTTTTCTTTGAGGTAGTAGTTGTCACCGACGTCTTTTTCTAAAGAGACGTCAGGTAGGTCTTTTGGGTTTTCTTCGCTTAGGTAATATTTGGCAGCGCCAGAGGCGGATTTTAATGGGCTAATAGAAAGCATGAGTATTTTCCTTATGCAACGCAAATCGCCGCTAGCAGCAAAGCTGAGCGGCGAGTCGGTCGGTAAAATGTGTGAAATGGCGCGTTTTGGCTGCGTGTCGTAAAAAAGCCTTGCGATGGCAAGGCTTGGTGTTGGAGTGATTAATCGGCGGGCGTGCAAGGGGTCAAGGTATACCCTCGGTGATTGGTTCGTCGAATGAGCTTTAATGCGGCTTCATGCGTCAATGTCAGGTGTCGCCAGTCATTGCCATCGAGCATATCAAGCACGAACAACGCTTTTGCTTGGATCTCTTTTTGAGATGATGCGGGACGGGGCTGATGTTGTCTTTGGTTTTTTTGTTGGTGTTTTCTTGGCTTCATGTGGCCTCCCATGCAAAACAGGAATGAAAAAAGACAAGGGATAGGATACGCGATGCGGAGCAGAAAAAACGACGCCAAGTGGCGTCGTTAAATGGAGCAAGGTTGGGGCGTTATATTCAGCCGCGCCCAAATCACACTGGAAGCAATGTGAGCAATGTCGAGATAAATGATAATCATTATCGTTTGAGGTGTCAATGCTTATTCAAATGTGTCCCATAATTGGTGAAAAGCTTGCTCGTCCAGTAAATCCTCAATGCGCCGCCGCACTTTGTGTTCACTTTTTTTTCCTTCTGATAAGGGTTTGATGGGAGACTCACTGTGAGTTGATTTGGATTTAATGGTGATGCGTTGATGATCTTGTAAGGGCTGTTTTACCATGTGAACTTCCTTGTATTGATCTCAGTTAAAAAAGAGGACTTGTTATTAAGTACGACGTCATCATGGTTCACTCAATCATTTCTCCTGTTTCCATCTCGATATCTTGAGATATCGCAGACTCTTCAAGCTCTGCCTGAGCGCGCTCTTGATAGTCACTCTCGACGTTGAGTTTAGCGGCTTCTTCGCTTGCGAGGTGTTTGACTGCGTCACTTTGAGTGGCCGCTTTGATTTGGTCGGTCTCAAGCGTCATCTCTTCGGGCGTATCAAACTGCTCAGATTGCCTTTTTGCCAGTACATCCCGGTCTTCTTCATTAAGAAACAGTCCAGGCGCCACACATTCACAATACACCGCTTCTTGATACGCCCGTATCATCGCAGGCGAGAGCGTGTAATTTCGCTTGATGAACGCGGGCGTGACATCGCGCCTCTTATCAAAGTGTAAATCCAGTTGAGTGATGAAGCTGCTTCCTGGTACGCGCAAGTAACATTGTAAATCATCCATGGCTTGTATTTCACTGCTCGACACCACCGGGCGAGTCACGGTCTGATGTCCAATGGAGACCCCGTCACGCAAGGCGTTAGCACCATAAGAGATGTTTTCTCTTGATACGTCAACTTCTTGCTCCCCTAAATCTTTAGAGGAAATCTGCGCCATTTGCGCCGACGGTGCGCGAAAATAGAAGCGGGTGTTGAGCAAATCAAAAATCACATCCGCGGTGTTTTTGCCGTAAGTCTTAACCAATTGAGCGTAAGACTGGAGACCAATCACATAGCACCCCCCAAATTTACGCACCTCTGAGATGATGTTATCCAGCTCTGGCAGTTTATGTAAACTTGGCATCTCATCCATGATGACCCAAATGCGCCGGTTGTCATCGGCCTTCAAGCCCAAGATAGCGTTAGAAGCAATGGCAAGCCATGTCGAGATGAGCGGGCGCAATGAGGCGTGTTGCTTCGTTCCAACAGAACGATAATGAATTGACTGTGCCAAAATTAAGTAAACTTAATTTCGTATTGGTCACTCAGTTCATTGAAACCAAAGTTGTTTCCGAAGAAACTGTTTTTACCGAGGTAAAAACGTTTTGATTATCATCAACGAGTGCCCACACAGATTGATAGGTTTAAATTGTTAAAGAGCTTAGCGATTTCAGCGTTGAAGCCTTGCCGCTAGGGGTGCGAATAATACGCTTCCCATTTTGAGAGTCAAGAATTCTTTTCGATTTCTTTTTCTCTCCCTGACTTTCGTAATGTGACTCGCGCCTCATTCCGTGTCAGTGAGGCGGCATTATAGAGAGCTTTAAAAAGATGACAACCCTTTTTTTAAAATCTTATTCTGTTCGGTCAAAAAGAGACCAATCGCTTGTTTATCGAATAAAATTTCAACATTTGAAGGCTATCACATCAATTGGTTGGAATTTCATCGAGGTTAAACGTAAGATTCATGTGTCTATTTTGTTAATAGTGCATACGTCTTCTTAATTTACAATCTAATGTAGTATTCGAATATGAACTCAAAAAAATCGTACTTACTCGTCATCGCACTCGCTGTACTAGGTGCAGTGGCTTTCTCCAAGATCGCAGTGTCTCCCGCAATAACTTTTGTTATTGGTGTATTTACCTGCGCTCTTATTCTCTCACTTTCAACTCCTGCATCTTCTTCTAAGAAAGAACAAGATGATAAACCAGCTACCACCACGCTATATGTAGGTAACTTACCTTATAAAGCAAACGAATCTCACGTTCGCCAATTGTTTTCTGAATATGGGCAAGTGTTCGCTGTTCGCCTTATGAAAGATAAACGTACAGGAAAGCGACGTGGATTTGGTTTTGTGGTTGTTGCTAGTAACGACACCAAGAACATAATCTCTAGCTTAAATGAAAAGGATTATATGGAGCGCACTTTAAAAGTTCGCGTTGCTAACGATCCTAAACATCCAGAGTCGGAAGAATCTGAATCTTAGAGAATCCTCTTTGCTTTAATGCATGATTCAGTGCATCACTCTCCCAGGGTGGTGCACTGGAAAAAATCAAATGTTCTAATTCCTGCTTACCACCACTCTTTATATCTAATAATTCAGCGACCCTTCTTGCTATTGCAGCACCCGAATCAATCAAAGCAACGTCAGGCCCTAGTACCAATCCAATTTCTTCTTTTAATAATGGGAAATGAGTACAGCCAAGTACCGCAACATCAATGGTTCCTTGGAGTTCAGAAAGAATGTCTCTCAGCTCATCTAAAGAGACGGCTTTTCCTCTGAGCTTTTCTTCAGCTAGATCCACCAGCCTTGTCGAACCTACAAGTTTGACGGGTTTATTCGCTGAAAAGTTCTTAATTAGGTCATGGGTATATTGTCGAGTCACGGTTGCTGGAGTAGCAATAACACCAATACACTTTGAAGAAAGAAGAGACGCAGGTTTAATTGCAGGTACAACACCAACCACAGGAATAGAGAGCTCACGACGCAAGTGAGGCAGTACGATTGTGCTCGCGGTATTACAAGCAATTACCACAATATCTACTTTATGTTCTCGAACAAATTCACAGACAAGCTTCAAAACTCGCTCAATCAATATCGATTGGTCTAGTTCACCGTATGGATACGCGGCATTATCAAATAAATAGACGTAATTAAGCTGAGGAAGCAGCTGTGACAATTCCTGATATACAGAAATCCCTCCGACGCCTGAATCAAACACCAATACAGTTTTACTATCTTGAGTGGCCACTTTTATACTCGCTCTTAATATTCGAGCTAATCATACTGCTTCACTATCTATTCGCCAATCTTTGCCGTGTATCTTTGGTGAGTAAAGCGTTCACCAGAATCTAGGTTATTGAAGACAACATTCAAATGGCCATCGAAACACGGTGCGCTGGTAACTAATGTGTGAAACTCACCATTTTCACCGCAAGAGTCAACTTCACTAGGTAAGTCTTCAAGAAGTGTTTTGCTATACCATTGCCCACAGAAACTCCTATGTAACCGCTCATTGTCCGTAGTAACGAGAAAGGTTTTAATGTTTCTATCTATGATTTCATTCGCGAGTTGCTGGCTATCTATTCCTAACAATGGAAATACACATTTCCAACCCGCTTTTTCTATATAGCTCTTTCGGTATTCCACAATGCCATTGCAGAACATGTCACCGAATGCGACGGCTTCTATATCAAGTCCCGAATGTTCTAGACCTTCAACAACGCTGGTTTGGTAGATCTCGTTAGACGGGAAGACTTCAGGTAATTCGATGGTGATCAATGGTAAGCCAGTCAATTTAGCCTGCATTGCAACGACATCAATGGGCGTTACTTGAAAGGGGACTTCGTTACCAACATAAGTGGTGTATAGCCCAATAACCTGATAACACGGATCTTCTAGTAGCTTGATCAGCGTTAATGTTGAGTCTTTACCTGATGACCAGCTCACGATCACTCTTTTTGGTTTGGTCATTTGGTATCTCCATTTAGGAAAAAACCGCCCGTAGGCGGTTTTGATATTCTAGGTCGAATTAGAATTGGTAAGCTGTATTTAAGTAGTAAGCACGATCTTGAGTGTTATACTTATAAGCTGTTTCATACTGCTCGTTAAGTAAGTTATCAATTTTAGCTCGAACTACCCAATTAGGGTCGACTTGGTAAGACAAGGACCAATTAACCAAGCTATAAGGAGCTAGCTCCGTTGTGTTTTTGGTATCATCAAATCGCTTACCTTGGTATTGGTAAGATAAATCCGTCCGAATAGCATTATATTCATAGCTAACAAACCACTTCGCCACGAAATTTGCTCGGCGATTAAGCTTCTTAGTTTGAATGTCTTCCGGCTTGCCCCAGCCTGCAACGTTCACTTTATTCTTATGATCTAAGAAATCCATTGATACTGAGTGACTTAAATTACCCGTATCAAATGTAGAACTGAGTTCGATTCCTTTAATATGTGCGTCGGAGTTTTTAAGGTCTTCACCTTTAGACTGATAATTAATCAAGTTAGTGATTGTATTTGAGTATCCAATCACTCGAAAATCAGCTAATTCAGTGTACACTTCCGCGCCAGCTTCAAAGTTAAGTGACTCTTCAGGCTGTAAATCCTCATTCCCATAACCAGGCCAATATAAATTATTATAGGTTGGTGCTTGGAATGCTGTTCCGCCTGATGCTACAAATCTAATATTTTGGTTTAGCTGATAACCCGCACCTAACTGCCAAGTAGTATTCTGACCGTAAACACTGTTTCCATCTTGGCGAATACTCGCTTCTAGCTGAGTACTATCAAAACCCCACAGAGATGAAACAAATATAGCTTGATTACTTCTACCCGTTTTTCCGTATTTTTGATACTTACCGCTGCTATAAATATTTGAGTCTGCGACTGAGTCCTGAGTAAAATCTAAGCCTGCATTCATAACCCACTGAGCGTTAATCCGATATATATTAACGATACTAGCAGCATGCCTTTTAGTCACAAGATGGCTTCCGTTTGTCGTGCCACCAAAATTATCACTGCTATCTTTGTTGGTCGATAACGACAAAACCGAACTAAAGCGACCTATATCGTAAGTAATTGACCCTGCGTAATTATAAAGCTCTGATTCTTGCTCATCAGGAGCCTTACCATCATAGCTTTCATAGTCACTATTACTATGATGATAGAAGCCCATAAAATTGGCCGACCAAGAATCAGAAATAAGAGTTCCGACTTCAAAGTTTACGTCCTTACGACTATAACCATCGTTATCTGGTTGGCTTGGTCCTGTCCCGCCTACATCAAACCCTTCAGCCGCTTCAGTATTTACGGACAGATTAAGCCACGATTTATCCCCTAGCTTACCGCTATATCCAGCACCAGCCTGACGATATTTGTCTGACCCCAGCCCCGCTTTAATAATTGCAGTATTTTCACTAGCACCAGAGCTCGTAATAATGTTTATAACACCGCCAATAGCATCTGCTCCGTAAACTGCTGCTCTAGCACCTTTAACTAATTCGATTCTCTCTACACCAGCAAGAGGTATCGCGGTAAAGTTAGCACTTCCTGTCGTAGCGCTGCCTATTCGTACACCGTTATAAAGAACCACTACATGATTAGATGCGCTGCCTCGAATATAAACAGAACTTGATTGGCCTCGGCCACCATTCTGAGCAACCTGTACTCCGGGCAAAAGCGCAAGAGCCTCTGACAGAGACTTTATTTGAAGGTTTTCAAGTTGATCTTTGGTGACATACTCGACTGTTGCAGTCACTTTTCCTACTGGCTGCTCAAAACGGTTCGCTGTCACGACCATGGTTTCTTGAGTTTGAGATTTTGGAGTGGAATCTGCCGCTTCTTGTGCGAAAGATGTAGGGATGTGTGTCATCAGCGACGCCACTGCGGCCGCTAAAACTGTTTTGTTCATTATTTAGAGTCCTAAATTCGCGAGAAATCCTCACCCAATGCCCGTTAATTGTTTTTTTATAGGTACATTAGGTGTTTTTATTTACTGGCAGATATTCGGACTTAAGAGCATGCCTATAAACTATAAGCGCCTAGTACCTCACTTCCCACTTAGCAAGCTAAACAGTGTTCGGGTCTTACCCAAGGTATTCGTTCTCTATTACCGCTGCGCGTCAGTTCTGGATTTTCACCAGATTCCCTTTTCAGGCTCACAATCTGAAGCATTGAAACAATGTTCATCTATGGGCCACCAGCATGGGTACGGATAGTAGTGTGACCTGTGTCTGTTGTCTAGATGTTATTGCTATAAGCTATTATGTTAACTGCACCCGTCTATATGTTGAATTTAGACACTAAAATCACGCAAAACTGGACAAACGAAGTGGATTGAATAAAATCTGCGCTCCTTGTTTCTAGAAACCAATAGGCATGACCTCATGGCAACACTTGATGTGAACCCAGACCGCTACCGCGAGCAACTGGAAGAGAAAACCGAACGTCTTACGCAGATGTTTGCACCTTATAACGTGCCTGAATTAGAAGTTTTCGAATCACCAGAACAACATTATCGCATGCGCGCTGAATTTCGTGTTTGGCATGACGGTGACGACATGTACTACGCCATGTTCAATCAAGAAACCAAGGAAAAGTATCGCGTTGATCAATTCCCTGCCGCAAGTCGTCTTATTAATGACTTAATGCCACTGATCATTGATGCGATGAAAGACAACCCGACCCTACGTCATAAATTATTCCAAGTGGATTTCTTATCGACATTAAGCGGTGAGATCCTTGTGTCACTGCTTTATCACCGCCAGTTGGATGATGCTTGGATCGCCGATGCTAAAGCACTAAAACAGCGCCTTAACGACGAAGGCTTCAATTTGAATTTGATTGGCCGTGCTCGTAAAATGAAAATCGTACTCGATCAAGACTACGTGATTGAAAAGCTCAACGTGAACGGTGACAGCTACATCTACCAACAAGTAGAAAACAGCTTTACTCAACCTAATGGCATCGTTGCTCAGAAGATGTTGGAGTGGGCTGTCGATTGCACCCAAGACAGTCAAGGCGATTTACTTGAGCTTTACTGTGGCAATGGCAACTTTTCTCTGGCTCTTGCGCAAAATTTTGAACGCGTTCTGGCGACTGAACTGGCGAAACCATCCGTTGACTCAGCACAATTTAATATTGCGGCTAATAAAATAGACAACGTTCAGATTGTTCGCATGTCAGCAGAAGATTTTACTCAAGCAATGGAAGGTAAACGAGAGTTCCGCCGCTTGAAACAGCAAAACATCGATTTAAGCAGCTACAACTGCAACACCATCTTTGTTGATCCACCTCGCTCTGGTATGGACATTGACACCTGTAAAATGGTGCAAGGATACGAGCGTATTATGTACATCTCTTGTAACCCTGAAACACTAAAAGAGAACTTAGACGTACTTGGTGAGACCCACAACATCACCCGTTTTGCTTTATTTGATCAGTTCCCATATACCCACCACATGGAAGCGGGCGTATTTTTAGAACGAAAAGCATAAACTGAAAACGCAAAATGCAGATGTTAAAAAGCCGCTAGTGATAGCGGCTTTTTTCATTCTTGTTGTGTACTTAGCTAAGCTTATTTACACGGCTAGCCTTGTTTGACTATATAACCCAGTTTTTTACCCACCCAAAGCATCAATATCAAGGTAACTAGAATGGCAAAGAAATTCGAACCTGTATCTGGATACTGAGCTTTTAAGAATGCCGAGTAACCAAATGCACCTACGAAGAAACAACCTAAGCCCACTAATGGGATTTCTTCTGCAACCGGATTACGTAAGTACTCTTGATATAAGCTTTGAACAGCCAAAACCAAAGCGATCAGAGGAAAAATAGAGAACGAAACTTCGCTAACTGTTAATCCTGCTAATAATGCGTTACCACACATACCTGCTACCAAAGCTAAAAGTAGCGTTTTCTTTTCTGAGCCGAAGTCTTTTTGAGTTGCTTCATTAGACATTGTTTAACCTGCCTTACTATTTAGTTGATTCACGTTCTTTTCGGTACAAGAATGCACCTTTTGCAATAATTCTTAGTTGAACGACTAAGCGCTCAACTTGTTCCTTTCTTGATTCTGAGTCTAAATCTAGTGATTCCGCCCCAGAACTGAATACTAACGTTACAGACGCTTCAGCTTGAACAATCGCTTCTTCTCGAGCCATGCCCGTTGACACCAAATATTCTGTTAATTCGGCTGCGAAATGCTGCATCTCACGAGCAACTGCTGCACGGAAAGCCGCGGATGTGCCTGAGCGCTCACGTAGCAATAAACGAAATACGTTAGGGCTACTTTCAATGAACTCCATAAATGTTTCCACTGAAGTCCGAATAACACTGCCTTCTCTTACAATGCGCTGCCTTGCTTGGCGCATTAGTTGGCGTAACAAAAGGCCTCCTTCGTCGACCATCGTCAAACCCAGTTCATCCATGTCTTTAAAGTGGCGATAAAAAGAAGTTGGAGCGATTCCCGCTTCTCTGGCCACTTCACGCAAGCTTAAATTTGAAAAGCTGCGATCAGCACTTAGCTGTCGAAAGGCCGCGTCGATCAATGAACGGCGAGTTTTTTCTTTTTGTTGAGCTCGGATTCCCATGAATTTTCTACTTTGTCTTTAGTAATTTTGCACACGCACTGTCGCGCATCCAATTACTATACCGTGAAAGTAACGGCTGTCCATTTGTAGGCAACGACTACTTTACGGATTTTTGTAAGAATTGCTGATTCAACAGCAGGAGTTATTAGCCACTTCACAATTTCTATTGCAGAAGCAACGTGATCCCTTCCACTGTCTGATAGCACAAACATTTATCCATCAAAGGAATAGGTTAAGATAAAGATAATATATTGTTAAGCACTAAGCAAAAGGCAGAACTATGACCTCGACTCACTTTGACGCAATTGTAATTGGCAGTGGCCCAGGAGGCGAAGGTGCTGCTATGGGTCTCACCAAAGCCGGGCTCAATGTTGCGATCATCGAACGTGAACCTAATGTTGGTGGTGGTTGTACCCATTGGGGCACCATACCTTCAAAAGCATTGCGCCACGCAGTTAGTCGCATCATTGAATTCAATAACAACCCACTTTTCTGCCATAACAACAGCAGCCTCCACGCTACATTTTCTACCATTTTGGATCATGCTAAGAGCGTAATAGACAAACAAACTCGAATGCGCCAAGGTTTTTATGACCGCAATGAGTGCCAATTAATCTTCGGTGCTGCCAAATTTATCGACGCACATACTGTTGCTGTTACACAAGCCGATGGAAGTGTAGACCACTACACAGCCGACAAGTTCGTTATTGCGACAGGATCTCGTCCTTATCAACCTGCAGATGTCGATTTCAACCACCCTCGCGTATATGACAGTGATTCAATTCTGTCTCTGGAACACGACCCTAGACACATCATCATTTATGGTGCAGGGGTTATTGGTTGTGAATACGCTTCAATTTTCCGAGGCTTAGGTGTTAAAACCGATCTCATCAACACCCGTGACCGACTGCTTTCTTTCCTTGATAACGAAACCTCCGATGCGCTTTCTTATCACTTCTGGAACAGTGGTGTGATCATTCGCAATGACGAAACTTACGAAAAGATAGAACCCACAGAAGATGGGGTCGTCGTACACCTAGAGTCTGGTAAAAAGATGCGAGCAGACTGCATTCTTTATGCCAATGGACGAACGGGGAATACCGACAAGCTCAATGTGGAAGCCGCTGGTCTAAAAGCCGATTCACGCGGGCAGCTTAGCGTAAATAATAACTACCAAACTGCGTGTGAACACATTTATGCAGTAGGTGATGTTATCGGCTACCCAAGCCTTGCCAGCGCAGCTTACGATCAAGGTCGATTTGTCGCACAGGCTATAACCACTCAAGGTGAAGCTTACAATTACTTGATTGAAGACATTCCAACAGGTATCTACACGATTCCAGAAATCAGCTCCGTTGGTAAGACAGAACAAGAACTCACTGCAGCCAAGATACCATATGAGGTAGGTCGCTCTTCATTCAAACACCTTGCTCGAGCTCAAATTGCAGGTAAAGACCTTGGTTCATTGAAAATACTGTTCCATCGAGAAACAAAAGAAATCCTTGGCATCCACTGCTTTGGTGAAAGGGCTGCTGAAATCATTCACATTGGCCAGGCCATCATGGAACAAAAAGGTGAAGCGAATACCATTGAGTATTTCGTTCAAACCACCTTTAACTACCCAACCATGGCTGAGGCTTATCGTGTTGCGGCGTTAAATGGCTTAAACCGCTTGTTTTAGCGAACTGAACACTGAAACGAACTAAAAAAGGAGTACCGATCGCTATCGGTACTCCTTTGGTTTGTAGCCATTTAACACTCACCAGCACGAAAATACAGTTTCACGCTTGTTAACATACTTACACGAGAAACGTATTGGCTCGCCATTGATGGAAGAACAACACGCCTAAACCAATGCCACGCATGGCCATAAAACTGAGCATGGCTATCCATAACGCGTGATTGCCCATATGCTCAAATGCAAAGAAAGCCACAAAGAACGCACCAGACGCCACAAACATGCTGTTTCTCATTTCTCGTCCTTTCGTTGCACCAATAAAAATACCATCAAGTAAAAAACACCACATAGACACTAACGGCATTGCGATTAACCAAGGTAAATAACGGGCAGCTTCATGTTGGACAATATCGATACTGGTGATCAACGCGATCAAGTTGTGGCCAAACAGCCAGAAAATGAGCGTTAGGATCATAGTGATCACTAAGCTCCAAAAGGTTGTTCCTATCAGTGTTTCTGACAACGCTTCGCGATTCTTTGCACCAATGGCTTTACCCACCATGGCTTCCATCGCATAGGCGAATCCGTCCATGCCATACGAAATGATCATCAAGAAACTCATCAACACCGCATTAGCCGCAACGGTATCGTCACCAAAGCTCGCGCCTTGGAAGGTCATGAAGCTAAAGGCGGCTTGTAAGCATAGTGAACGTAAAAAGATATCCCGATTCAGTTTTACGAATCTCGCTAAACCTTGAGTTACCCCTGAACGATGCTGTAGCGGAGAAGGCAGCTCTAATCGTCGCCATGTACGCCATACAAAGAACAAACCAAGAGACAGCGCCGAATAATCTGCAATAACTGACGCTAACGCAGCCCCTTCCACCTTCCAATCAAAACCAAGTACAAAAACAACATCAAGTAGGATATTCACTAGGTTGGAAATGATAACAATCCACATTGGACCTTTGGCATTTTGAGTCCCGAGTAACCAGCCTAGAATGACAAAATTACCTAGCGCCGCTGGGGCACTCCAAGCCCTTATGCTGAAATATTGCAATCCATATGTCTTTACCTGCTCACTGGCATCACTTAACGCAAAGATTCCGTGAGCGATCGGTTGGTGAAATATTAGAAATATCAACGCAAAGATCATTGCCATCAGCATGCCTTGCATACCCACCTGTGCAAGTTTTTCTTTGCTTTTTGCCCCGTAAGCTTGCGCGGTAAGCCCTGTTGTCGCCATACGTAAAAAGCCAAGCAACCAGAATGTCACACTGACCATAGTGCCACCGAGTGCGACACCACCTAAATACCAAGAATGCTCTAAATGGCCAATCACCGCGGCATCCACCAAACCCAACAAGGGCACGGTAATGTTAGATAGCACCATAGGAATAGCAAGTAAGAGTACTTGCTTATGAAGCGACAGATTCGAAAGGGATGATAAAAGGGATTTGTTCACGTTAACCTCATCAGTAGATCTGATGAGGTTAACCACTATCTATGTCAGTTGCAATCACCCTATGTTAGGTGCGGTCACCAACGCATTTGCAAAACAAGAGGCGTATAACTGTGACTGGTTGGCATTTTAGCAAGCCATCTTTGCCACATCTTCCAGCGCATACAATGCCCTTCTACTGGCGATTGTACTTTTATCCATTGAGACCAGGGTAACCATTTGCCAAAACGCTCGGCGGGATTGGCAAAGCCGTACTGATATTCCGTTGTCCCCAACTTTTTACCCAACCAAGATTGCGTTTTATCTCCGGCGACAACAAAACAGCTTTGAGCATGAATAAAGCGCCTTGCAAGCATGCACATAAATTTACCAATTTCGGATTCACTGCAATTGAGCAATGCGTGATCCGACACAATCAAGACAGGTGCATCTTCAGGAATGGCTAGCTCATCAAGCCACTCGGTCTGAGTCACACTGCCACAACGAAGTTGGTAACGTTCACTTGGATGAAACAGCCTTTGCCGCCACAGTAGGTTTTCACTGATGTCCAACTCCAACCAATGACAGCGGCCATTGTCTAATCGGTAGAATCGGGTATCCAATCCAGCGCCAACATTGAGAACCCATGCATCGGGGTGGCGGTGAAGAAAATTGCGGACGGCATCGTCGCATAGTTGAGTAAGAGAAGCATGAAGAAGTTGCTGTTGATCGATGTCTCCGGCCAAACAGTCTGGGGCGAGATGACAACGACGACAAGCATTGGCAGCAATAGGATCAAACACCAAGCCACCATCAACCATGCTTTCTCGGCTTCTAAGCCACATAGGTTGTAATAGATGTTTGGGGATCTGGTACTGCGCTTTAGGAGGGGATTTCAATTGTGTCATTATCATCTTCCCTATAATACTATAAAGATGATAATGACTATCATTTAACTTTGCAAGAAACGATTTACTCTTGTCCTGATTTATTTTCTTAAACCAGGTTACATCCAATCGCCGCTGCGAATGATCCCAACAGCGATGCCTTCAATAGCAAGGTGTTGAGACGTTAAATCAACTTTAATCGGTTCGAACTCTTCGTTTTCAGCATGCAATAGAACCGTCGCACCTTTACGCTCTAGACGTTTTACCGTTACGTCATCGTCAACACGAGCAACGACAACTTGGCCATCGCGCACGTCTTCAGTCTTGTGTACTGCAAGTAAATCGCCGTCCATAATACCGATGTCTTTCATACTCATGCCATTAACTCGTAGTAAAAAGTCGGCTTGAGGCTTAAACATCGATGGATCTACTTGATAGTGAGTCTCTACGTGCTCTTGCGCCAAAATAGGTTCACCCGCTGCCACTTGGCCAATTAATGGCAAGCCGCTTTCGGATTGATCTTCTAGCAGAATTCGAATACCACGAGAAGCGCCAGGAATAATTTCAATCACTTCCTTACGAGCCAGTGCTTTTAGGTGCTCTTCTGCCGCATTAGCGGAGCGAAAACCTAACTCTTTCGCGATTTCTGCTCGCGTTGGAGGCATTCCTGATACTTCGATCTTATCTTTAATAAGCTCGAAGACTTGTTGTTGTCGCGCCGTTAAAGGCTTCATTAGGTCACCTGTCTGTTTATACAGTTAACTGTGAGTATATCCAGTAACAGCAATAGATCAAACACAATTGTTTATTTTTTAACGCATTTTGAATTCATAGAGCCGCCTAAGTCACGCTTTGCTCCTATTCTTAATGAGTCGGCCTTTATCGTCACAACAAACAGATCAGTTTTTGCGCATTATTGATAAAAGGTTAGACCAGTTTCTGATATCCTTGCAGCGCAAAATCTAGTGATGCAATAGCGTTTGAAACGTTAAAGCAAAATTTACACACCGCTGAGGCAGTTATTGTTATGTCTTCTGGAGACACTTTTTCCCGCTCACTACTGAAACTGCCGTTGGCCGTTTTGGTAAAAGGCACCACGATCCCTTCGAATCCGGTTACCGACCTAGGCATCGATATTACCAAGCCTATCGTATATGCATTGCCTTTCCGCTCTAATGTGGATTTAGTCACATTGCAAAAATACGCATCGGAGTTTGGATTACCTGACCCGCTATCTCCGCTTGAGATAAACGGCAAAGCGTTTGGACGGTTTGTATTTATTACTTCCCGCCCAACATTACTGCAAAGTGACAGTGATGCACCACACGAGTCTATCGAACTATTTTCAGACTTATTGCAACTTCACGGACAAGACAATGACTTAGATATTCAAGTGTTGCCTATTACTGTGATGTGGGGAAGAAAACCTGGAAAAGAAGAAAAACAGAAGCCTTATCTTGAAGCAATGAACGGCTTACAAAAAATGGCCGCTATCGCCTTTGCCGGTCGTGACTGTTTGGTTCGTTTTAGCCCTGTCGTCTCTTTGCGTTACATGGCCGATAATCATGGGGTTGATAAAGGCATTGCTCATAAGCTGACTCGTGTTGCTCGAATTCACTTCTCTCGTCAGAAAATTGCAGCATCAGGCCCTAGCTTACCCAATCGCCAGGTTTTATTTGACCGCCTGTTGAAATCAGAAGCCATCAAAAAAGCCATTGAAGAAGAAGCGAAAAGCAAAGACATCAGCATAGAGAAAGCGCAGAAAGAGGCGCAATCCATCATGGATGAAGTGGCGGCGAACTTCTCTTACTCATTGGTCAAAAATGGTGAACGCATTCTTGGTTGGCTTTGGAATCGCATTTATCAAGGCCTGAATATCAGTAATGCCTCTACTGTGCGTAAACTTGCACAAGATGGTCATGAAATTGTTTATGTACCTTGTCACCGCAGCCATATGGATTACTTACTGCTGTCTTACGTCCTTTATCGTGAAGGCATGGTGCCACCACACATTGCAGCAGGCATAAATTTAAACTTTTTCCCTGCTGGCCCAATATTCCGTCGTGGCGGTGCGTTCTTTATTCGTCGTAGCTTCAAAGGCAATAAACTTTATTCCACTATCTTCCGTGAATATCTGGCTGAGTTGTTCGCGAAAGGCTACTCGGTTGAATACTTTAGTGAAGGGGGTCGCTCTCGTACAGGCCGATTATTGCAGGCTAAAACCGGGATGCTGGCGATGACCATTCAAGCGATGCTACGTGGTTTGAACCGCCCTGTTACCTTAGTTCCGGTCTACATCGGTTACGAACACGTAATGGAGGTCTCGACTTACGCTAAAGAGTTACGTGGCAAGCGCAAAGAAAAAGAAAACGCGAGTTTGGTCATTCGCACCATTCGTAAGTTACGCAATTTTGGCCAAGGTTATGTCAACTTTGGTGCGCCCATTCAGTTAAACCAGTACTTGAATGAACATGCGCCTAATTGGACTAACGACATTGATTCTGTAGAAACACAAAAACCACAATGGATGAATCCGGTGGTGACTTCACTTGCAGACAAGATGATGACGCACATTAATGATGCGGCGGCAGCCAATGCTCTTACGCTTTGTGCCACAGCTCTCTTGGCATCGCGCCAACGAGCATTATCACGAGATACTTTGGTCGCTCAGATCGAATGCTACATGTCACTACTGAAGAATGTTCCTTATTCACAGACGTCAACATTGCCAGACAAAACGGCATCTGAACTAGTAGAGCATGCAGAGTCACTCGATAAGTTTGTTATAGAAGCCGATAGCATGGGTGACATTATTTCTCTTGATCGTCAGCAATCAATATTGATGACTTACTATAGAAATAACATCATTCACTTATTCGCTATCCCTTCTTTGATTGCTCAGATGGTCATTCAACATCAGACTCTGACGATTACTGAAATTCAGCGCGCGGTGACCACGCTTTATCCGTTCTTGAAAAAAGAGCTCTTCTTACGTTATGAACTGCAAGACATCAATGATGTCGTCAGCAAAACGATTGATGAGCTATCAGCACAGGGCTTAGTGACTAAAGCCGAGCAAAACATAAGCCTAAATCAAGCACACATCCAATCATTAATGTTGCTTTCTCGCACGATATTGGAAACGCTGCAGCGCTATTCTATTGCTGTTTGCCAGTTAGTGGCGGAACCCGATCTAGGCAAAGCGGATTTGGAACTCAAGAGCCAACTTGTCGCCCAGCGTTTAGGTCAATTGCATGGGGTGAATGCGCCGGAGTTCTTCGACAAAGGAGTCTTCTCTGCGCTATTTAGCACACTTAAGCAAGAGGGCTATGTTAATCAAGATGGTGGCTGCGATTTAGCAAAATCTCAGCAACTGGCCGATATGCTTTCTGCATTGGTTTCAACTGAAGTGAAATTAACGATTCAAGAGAGCATTCACTTGGATAATGAGAAGTAAGTGTTGATTGAGATAGCTTCTCAAGCCGACAACTAAACTTGGCTCTCAAAAAAAGCGACCTTCATACATGAGGTCGCTTTTTTTATACATAGTAAACGGATATTGAGTTAGAGAGATATCACCACCAGAAGCTCACTAAAATCCCTAGCGTAATCGCCATGCCTACGTGGTTATTATTAAGGAATGCATGAAAACACGGTTGGCGCTCTCGACTACGAATTTGATGTTGTTGATAAACAAAAAGAGCGGCAGCAACGAGTACTCCCCAATAAAACCCACTACCCAGTGACAACCAACCTCCCAGCACGATCAATAAAGCAATCACCGCTAGTTGCAAAAGACCTATAATGAGCTTGTCCGAACGACCAAATAAAATCGCGGTCGACTTTATGCCAATATTCAGGTCATCGTCTCTATCCACCATGGCATATTGAGTATCGTAAGCGATCGTCCATAACGCATTAATCAGAAAGACTAACCACACTTGTGGCGGCAACTCATTTGATTGTGCCGCCCACGCCATCGGGATCGCCCAACTAAACGCAAGGCCTAGGAATAACTGAGGTAAATGAGTAAAGCGTTTCATAAATGGGTAGATAAACGCTAACACTATACCCGCAAATGACAACTGAATAGTGAGCGTGTTCATGCTCAACACCAAGACAAAAGAGAGCAGCGCAAGAACCAAAAATAAGATCAACGCTTCTTTACTTGAAACCAAACCAGAAGGCAACGGACGTGCTTTAGTACGTTCAACATGACCATCAAAATTACGATCGGCGTAATCATTGATAACGCAACCTGCCGAGCGCATTAAAAAAACACCAGCAACAAACACGACTAAGACATCAATCTTTGGGATACCACCAGCCGACAGCAGTAACGCCCATAACGTTGGCCACATTAATAATAAAGTACCAATTGGCCTATCAAGTCTCATTAACTGAAGGTATGCACGCGCCTTCGCCATTGTCATTTCATTACCACCGAACAAGAATACATAGGAGAATTTGGCAAAAATAACTCTGCCACTAACATGGGTTTATGGTTCATCCATAATCGTGAGCGCCGAGCTAACAATCGGCCTTCTGGTACTTCAGCCCAGCCTACTTCCAGCTCATCTCGCTTAACATACTCGGCATTAAACACTGTTAGACCTAATGGAATATCACCTTGGCGAGTCAAATCATGTTGCTGACCCTCCAACGAAGACAGCGGAATGAGTGTTCGGCCAAGTACCCACTCATGTTCATCCCCTGATAAAATAACTTCTCGAAGCAAATAATCTTCCTGAACCAAACAACCTCTTTCGTGCTCAGATACTTGAGCGTGGTTGATGGTTTCATTTTTCAGCAGGTTCACACTCAATTTGCTGCATTCTTTTGCCAAAAGGCGAGAAAGCGAGCCTTCCTCTAATAACCACAAACGTGATTTTTCATCTTCAAACGAAAATGTTTCGGGCTGCTGCCATTTCACTTTCTTGAGCGCGGTAAAGTACAACGATTTCAACTCATCCATACCAATATTCTATTCATCACGATCTGGTTTACAATAACGTACTATTTAAGAGAATTTTCTTTCAATTTCGTCACTGTTGACTCACTATTGTAACAGACAAATCCTATTCGAATGTCGTCATTGGCACAAACAAAAGACACAATTATGCATCGACAATTGCTCGCAAAAATTTTACTGGTTTTTATCGCCTTAATTTCTTTTCCAAGTATGGCGGAAGAAGAAGCCGCTGGGCCTAAATTCGCCTACTACACATTGCAACCGGATCTCACGACTAACTTTCATACCAGCGGAAAAAAGCTGGGTTACTTGCAAGTTCGCATTGATATAATGGTTAACGACACAACATTTGTTCCGTTACTAGAACAACACAACCCACTTATTCGTGATGCGGTTGTGGATATGTTAGGTAGACAAACTGAAGACGTCGTTAAGTCTCTTTCTGGCCGCGAAGAGCTTAGAAAGAAAATGATCGACCAGCTAAATGAAATTTTGTTGGCGGAAACAGGAAAAACGCTCATTGCCGATTTGTTGTTTACCAAGTATTTATACCAATAGCTGGGTACTACATTCAAACGGACTTCAGTTAGCAAAAAGACGACTTCATGTCGTCTTTTTTAATGATTATATTTTGGTATTTAGCTTTTACACTATGAGTGCGTACTCTGAGAGTTAAAACGCTGAGCATCAAACAACCCAAGCCCTACTCCCGACAACAAACCAACAAGGTGAGCGGTATTAGCAATCGCCATGAAAGGTTGTACATACCCCAACACTAACCAAACCAGCATAAACCCAATGATCGGTTTTTGAATGAGCAAACCTTTTTGAGGAGCCTTAATAGTCAACATCCACAAATAGCCCATCAATGCATAAACAACACCGGATAAGCCGCCAAAGTTAGCACCTTCAACCCAGAACTGCCCCGCACCAGAAAGCGCCGCTGACACCATAAATATTTGTACCAACTTTCCGCTGCCGATGCGCTGCTCGATGTCTCCACCAAACTGCCACCACCACAGTAAATTAAATACGATATGGGTTACTGAAAAATGCAATATCGCATGAGAGACCCAGCGCCAAAGTTCAAATTTCTGGCCTTCGTAAGCCGGAAAATGCAATAAATTCAATATCGATTGAGCGCTGCTAAACTGCAGTAGACCATAAACCACAATAGACAGCAGCATCACCAATATAGTGACGGGCCCTGCTTTGTTTTTTATCATCGCCAAAAAGCTCGGCATTGGGTAATTAAACTGGCGGGTTCGACTTTCTGCCATATCCCATGACGCCGCTTGGTATTTACTGGCGGTTGGGTTGTCCAAAAACAGAGTCAGTTCAGATTCAACTTCGACTTGGTATTGGCTGTCTTTGAGCCAAAGCCCAAAATTACCCTCACCTTCAGGCATCATATCGATTTCTATCTGCCTAGATGCCATATAATCAATAAAAGCTTGAGCAACTCTTGGATTATTCATCGCAATCAGTCGAATCATACTGCCTCCTAAGCTAGGGTCACCATCGGAAGTTCTAGCTTTTGCCACGCATCAAAGCCACCATCGACACTGTAGACCTCATCATAACCTTGATTAATTAAGTCCTTGACTACTGATCCCGCGATAACACAGCACTAATACAGGCTGCTCAAAGTCATGCTGTGCCATGAACGTCGCCATAGATTCATTAGTCAATTGAAAGGCATTTTCAGGATGAGATAACGTGAAAGATTGATGATCTCGAATATCCACCAATACAGCATTTTTTTCGCTCATTAGCTTGTATGCCGCTGTTACATCAATGTGCTGAAAAGTTTCCATCTTTATCCCTAATTTCATTCATATAAGTGACGGCCATTGTAACGTATCCAGAGGCTGAACGTGAATGCCTAAGTTACCCCTGAATAAGGCTGTGCAAAAGTTAGGCATTTGTGGATAACACTGTGGATTGCGTTGATAAAGTAGGTTTAGGATCTTAGATCCACTACATGTAGTAATGATCTTTGTTTATCTGTGTGTAAACCAAAAAGTATCCCCACGCGTCACTTGGGCGCAATGCCCCGTTATAGGCGGTTCTACCCTCTGTTAATAATAATTACCCCACAGACTTATCCACAATATTTTTTGCCGCTAAGATCATCAGATAATAAAAAAGCCGAGATCATTTGATCTCGGCTTTCGTGTTCTGAATCTAAGAGATTAAAATTCGCCAACGGCCAATTTAAGCTTCTTCATTGCGTTCTTTTCTAGCTGTCGAATACGTTCAGCTGATACACCATAGGCATCCGCTAATTCTTGTAATGTTGACTTTTGATCATTCAACCAACGAGAACGTACAATATGCTGGCTACGATCATCTAATGTAGAAAGAGCACTGCTTAAACGGTTGTTGGTGTGTTTTTCCCAATTATCCGCTTCAATATTGTCGGCGATGTCTGATTGCTTATCTTCCAAGTATAAAACTGGCGCAGAATAAGCAGCACTTGAATCATCGTCTTCTGTTGGCATTTCAAACGCAGCATCTTGAGCGGCTAAACGAGATTCCATTTCACGAACCTCTGAAGGCTCAACACCTAGCTCTCTTGCTACTGTTTCTACTTCACCGTTATTAAACCAACCCAGGCGCTTTTTATTCTTACGAAGATTAAAGAACAGTTTGCGTTGCGCTTTGGTGGTCGCGATTTTCACGATGCGCCAGTTGCGTAACACATATTCATGAATTTCAGCTTTGATCCAATGCACGGCAAAGGAAACCAAGCGAACACCCACTTCAGGATTAAAGCGCTTCACCGCTTTCATCAAGCCGATATTACCTTCTTGAACTAAATCTGCCAGAGGTAAGCCGTAGCCTGAATATCCACGTGCAACATGAACGACAAATCGAAGATGTGAAAGGATTAACCCCTTTGCAGCATCGATTTCGCCTTTGTAGTGTAATCTTTCGGCTAGTTCACGTTCTTCTTCAACCTTTAGCATTGGGTAGCTATTTGCTGAACGAATGTAGCTGTCTAAGCTATCTTGTGTCACTAGAGCCATTGGATACGCTGCCTTTGCCATTCAATTCCTCGTTCGATTCTTTATAACTGTAAAGCGAATATGTAATCTACCCCATCTATCTTGAACTGAAAATGAACAGCTTTCAAGAAAGGGAAGGACATTATCCATAGATATCCGCCCCATTCAAGTAACAAACGTGTTACCTATGGGACGTAATCTCCATTTTTGACCGAAAGATCTTAGACAGGTTCAATTTCTTTTAGGTGACGCTGCGTTGACAGTTTTGCTGCGATCAACCCTAATAACGTTCCAATCACTAAAAGAACGACGGTTTCATCCCAATTCATTCCAATCAACCTAAATGGGCTGTCATACAAATTAGCTAAATCTTCCACAGCGCCATTTAATAAGATCGTCACCGCTGCTGTCAAAATCCATGCAGATATGGCACTTAATCCACCAAACCACATCCCCGTATACAAATACGGTCGTAAGATAAAGCTATCGGTTGCACCTATTAGCTTCATCACTTTGATTTCTTCTTTATGTTCCATAATATTGAAACGAAGTGTGTTACCGACAATAAGGAATACCGCACCTAGCATCAGTACACCAAGTGCAACGGCTAAGCCCATCGCGACATGTTTAATTGCGCTGATACGCTCCAGCCAGTCTTCATCCATGCGTACATCAGTTACCGCTGGAAGCGACTGCAATTTGGTGGTCAGTAATTGCAAATCTGCGTTGTTGTCCGTTGTCGGGGTAATGACCAGAACCGCCGGCAATGCATAATCACTTAATATAGACAGGGCTTGCTCAAGACCAGCATGCTCACTCATATCAGCAAGGCCTTGCTGAGATGAAATATACTCAACTTGTTGGATTTCACTCCAACCTTCTACTTCGTCTTTCATGACCATGATACGAGCTTCTGGCGTTTGCTCTACCAAAAACACATTAATTTGCGAAGAAGCACTCATGCTGTCTGCTGCCACACTCAAATTTTTACCTACCAGATATAAACAAGCAGGAAGAGTCAATGCAACGGAGATCACCGCAAGTGTGAGTAAATTTCCTAGCGGGCGCTGGGTTAATTCATACAAAGAGCGTTTAGCTTGCTTAATGTGGGCAGCCAAAAAACCGTCTTTTTTAGGTTTGTTTTTATTGCCCATTACTTGATACCTCACTTAAAAAGCCTTGATTGAGCTCTAAGCGACGAACGTGCGGGCGAGTATTCATTAAATCAACATCATGTGTAGCAAATAAAACTGACACACCTGCACGGTTAAATTCATCAAATAAGCTCAATGCACGGTTTGAAAGTTCTTGATCTAAATTACCCGTTGGTTCATCAGCGAGTAAGAGCGTCGGTCGATTAACTACCGCACGAGCGATCCCAACACGTTGCTGTTCACCGCCAGATAGCTGGTTAGGTAAGCAACGAGCTTTGTCCAGTAACCCCGTTTTATCAAGCGCCGCAGACACACGGCGTTTAATTTCATTTTCAGACACAGATTCAATTCGCATCGGTAGGGCGACATTGTCATAAACAGAGCGATCCATTAACAAGCAATGATCTTGAAACACAATGCCAATATTTCGCCTTAGGAAGGGAATATCTTTACCGCTGATCCGAGTAATATCGTGACCATTAAAGCTAATTTTTCCATCGGTCGGGCGCTCGATGGCGCAAATTAATTTCAGCAAGGTACTTTTACCCGCACCAGAGTGCCCACCAAGAAATGCCATTTCGCCACGACGTAAGTGAAAATCCACTTTTTGTAAGGCTTGGCGACCACCACGATATGCTTTACTGACTTGCTGAAAATTAATCACGATGAAACCCTTACTCTTCGCGACTGAATAACGCGTCGACAAAATCCTGTGCAACGAACGGACGAAGGTCTTCAATACCTTCACCTACACCAATATAACGAATTGGGATCTGAAATTGATCGGCTATCGCAAAGATCACGCCGCCTTTCGCTGTGCCATCGAGCTTAGACAGAGTAATACCGGTAATCGGTGCCACATCACTGAACAACTTCGCTTGGCTAATCGCATTTTGTCCGGTGCCTGCATCCAAGGTTAGCATGATTTCATGAGGTGCTGAGCCGTCGATTTTCTTCATAACACGAACAATCTTTTTCAGCTCTTCCATCAAGTTGCTCTTGTTTTGCAAACGACCTGCTGTATCAGCGATAACAACGTCAACACCACGAGCTTTGGCTGCTTCGATCGCGTCATAGATAACAGACGCACTGTCTGCACCTGTATGTTGTGCAATGACGGGAACTTGGTTTCTCTCACCCCAAACTTGTAATTGCTCAACAGCTGCTGCTCGGAAAGTATCTCCCGCCGCTAACATAACTTTTTTACCTTGGCCTTGGAATTGTTTAGCCAGCTTGCCAATGGTGGTTGTTTTACCCACACCATTCACGCCCACCATCAAAATAACGTAAGGCGTTTTAGTGGTATCAATTTCCAGAGGCTTTTCTACATGGCTAAGGATGTCGGCCATTTCTTCTTTTAATAAACCGTATAGGGCTTCACCATCTTTTAGATCTCGATGGTTGGCCTTATCTGTTAAGTTTTCGATGATCTTAACCGTGGTGTCCATACCTACATCAGCAATCAATAGTTGCTCTTCTAACTCTTCAAATAAGTCATCGTCGATTTTTTTGTCTTTGAATAGACCAAAAAAGCCAGCGCCAATATTTTCTTTGGTGCGGCTTAAGCTGCGCTTTAAACGAGTAAAGAAGCTTTCCATTGGCTTTTCTTGTTCTTGTACGCGCTCTGGCTCTGCTGTTTCGGTTTCAGCTTCAGGCTCCGTTTCAGCGGTCAGGTTATCTTGCTCCACTACTTCATCAACGGTTACTGGAGTTTCAACATGCTCTTCTGCTGGAGAAGCGACGTCGGCAGAGGCTACGTTAATGTCAGCATCAATGGCTTCTACCGTGTTTTCGGCTTCTTGGCTGTTCTCTTGCGTTGATTCTTTTTTATCAGTTTGGTCTTCATCACCAAAACCAAGCCAAGACAACAATCCGCGCTTTTTCTTTTCTGTCATCGAAAATCCTAAACATTACTTTATTGGTCACTCAATAACTTGAGCAACAAACTGAGAAAACTTTTCTGGTACACTTTAGCGGTACAAAACTTATCTATACTATCACTTTATTTGCGGTCAAAAAATCTATGCAAAGACGTCGTCAGCAAAACCCATCACAAAATAAAAACTCTACAGGCGTTGTTCGCATCATTAGCGGCTTGTGGCGTGGTCGAAAACTTCCTGTTCATGATGCCGAAGGATTGAGACCAACGACAGATCGCGTTAAAGAAACACTCTTTAATTGGCTAGCTCAGGATATCCCTCACGCCAAATGCTTGGATCTATTTGCAGGCTCCGGCGGTCTTGGTTTTGAATCTGCCTCGCGTCAAGCTGAACTTGTCACCATGTTAGAATTGAATCCAAAGGCATATCAACAATTATGCGATAACTGCCAAGCATTAAAGGCGAATAATATCGATGTGATAAAAACCGACACTTTGCAGTACTTAGCCAAACAAGGCGAAGCCTACGACGTGGTTTTTATCGACCCACCTTTCCACAAAGGCCTATTGAGCGAAGTTATCATACTTTTAGAGCAAAATGGCTGGTTAGCACCAAATGCTATGATTTATATCGAGACAGAGAAAGCACTCGCTATCGATTCACTACCACCACACTGGTACGCCCATAGAGAAAAAACTGCTGGGCAAGTCAGTTACCGTTTATTTGAAAGGAAAGTTCAATGAAAATTCTGCTGATATTAGCAAAAGCCGCGGTTGCTTTTGTTTGGTTTGTTCTCTTAGTGAATATCTTCTCTCCATTTCCGGGAAAAGCGGCTATCGCACTGTACATCATGACCGCGTTTCTACTGTTTATGCATGCACTTCAAATGCTGATTTTCCTTGGTGCATTTGGAGACAAAGTCAAAATCACTAGTTGGGAGAAATGGTCGATATTAATTTTTGGTATTTTTGCCATGCTAGACATTCGTAGAAAATACATGACCTAGTTCAGCACTGAGTTTAAGCCCTGTATTGATCTCAACACCAGATACAAAAAGAGCCCAAAAAGTCGAATAGCACTTTGGGCTCTTTTTTTATATTCAATCTAACAAACTAGACAGCGAACATTTGGCTTAGGCGAGCTTAAAATAACTGCTCACGCCATTGAGTAGCATTTGAATCGAGATGATCACTAAAAGTAATCCCATCAAACGCTCTACAGCACGCAGTCCTCGCTCTCCCAATAACTTATGGAAGAAGTCGTAGAACATCAGTATCAGGAAGCTAGCTCCCCAAGCTAACAATACAGCTAACGACCAATCCATCATACGATCTGGCTGCTGGTTCGATAACAAGAGCAAAGAAGCAATCACCGATGGGCCTGCAATCATTGGAATCGCAATAGGCACAATATAGGGCTCCTCACCGGCAGCAAGGCCAGTAACGCCACCGGGCTGAGGAAAGATCATCTTAATTGCAATGAAAGATACCCCTTTTAAAATGTACTATTTATGCGATTACTCTACCCACAAACACATCAACATCGTTCACAAAGTAAGCAATACATACCTATACTACCCCTATGGATGATCATATTTATAACAATTGCGAGTGTACCAATGGGTAAATATACAATTGTCTGTAGAGATAGATACGTAGCACAAAGTGGGTTCCAAGTGATTAAACTAAGAGTGATTAGTATTAATGGATTTATACTTGAATCATTTTTGCTCTACCAGTTGGCAAGGAAAAACAAAGGGAAAAGCTGGCATCGTGAAAATGCACAAGCATTATGTCTACTTCTTGATTATTGGCAGGCTACCCGAGGGGTATTCCAATCTCCAAGACTTATGTTCGAAGCTTTTTCAAATGCACTATTCTCCGGAACAGTTCAAGAAACAGGTGAAGACCACACAGACTTGAGATGGCAACCTCGCACAGCCAAACAGACTAACAAGCTAGTCAGATACATATCCACATACTCTGAGTTCTTATTGGAAAAAACAGGAGGAGAAAATGCCTTGTTGAATCCAATGGTCAAAGCCACTCCATATGAAGAAATGCTCAACTTGGCGGCTTACCATCATCGAAAGAACAACTCTTTTCTAAAGCATACCCATGACGATTCTCAAGCATATAAAGACGCAAAACGTACACCTTTCATCTCAAAGCATAGAGAGCCTCAAACATTTCAAATGACATATACGTTCCCAAAAGAAAGAACTTGGGACGTAGTAGAAAAAGGTTTTGTTATTCGGGGGGCTAAAGCAAACGAACCTTTATATAAACGCTTAGATTTAGCTAAAGTCTTAGCGTTTTTACTAATGCGCTTTTGTGGATTGAGGATATCAGAAGTGCCCAACCTATATATATCAGACATCTCTCTTGACCCCTCTCAAACGAAGATTCATCTAGATAAAAAAATACCACTTATAAAAGTACACCATCCTGAGAAAGGGATTGCTCCAAATGAATGGCGTAAGGCATACAACAAACCATATGCCCGCAGAGATGAATTCTTAAAAACTGAATATAGTATGCTTCCCAGGAGCAACAAGAACAGCCCTAAAAGGTTGTACACCGGATGGAAGAATCCAGTCTTAATCCCCAGAAAGTTCTATATGATTGCATACTTCAATAACTCTCATGCGGCAGAACTTTTCCTAATTTATTGGCAATTATACTTAAAGTTTCAAGCACCAAAAAATCAGAGTCATCCTTTCGCTTTTTCGAACCTAAGAGATGGACAACCCCTTTCTTACAAAGCTCTCCTAGATGGTCAAAAGAGAGCCGTTGAGAGAGTTGGGTTAATAAGCTCTAAAAGCGAAGGGACTACACCTCACGGACTGCGGCACTTGTATAAACAAGAACTAAATGAATTAGGCTTAGAACCTATGTACATAAGATCAATGATGCATCATAAAAACATTAACTCTCAGAATGATTATGGAGAACTCTCTCACGATTCAATCAAAGAAAGGATGCTCAAAGCAGAAAATAAAATGCAGGCTCAAAATGAATAACAAATACAAAACTATAGAAGAGGCGTCCATTGCTGCTATCAAGCTCTTAGATAACCTGTCTATTCATAAACGGTCGGCCTCGAGCTATAGGCAACATTACAAAAATGACCCTAAATTACCTTCGAGTCCCGAGACCTATTACACTGATTTCAATACATGGCTGACATTCTTAGGCACAGATAAAAGTTATCCAACAGCAAAAGAAACACTTGAGAGTTTTAGAAACCTAATAGGCAAGGCAAAGCCAACTAAATCAGCATACTTAGCCATCTACCAGTTAGACACAAAACTCCCCAAAGATCCTGAACTTCAATATAACCTACCTCATTGGCAAGCATTCTTATGGCAACGTTTTTATCAATCTTGGCAAGAGGCATCTAAAGCAGCTTTATACCTTCTAAAGAAGTATCCTTTAACAAAATCTCGTTATATTGAACACTATAAGCAAGACCCAAAACTTCCATCTAATCCAGATAAACATTATTCAGACTTCCCGGGTTGGAGCACCTTTTTAGCTCAGCCTATCCCCCAAGCTCTCTCGAAAGCAGAGCTTATTGATTATTGTTATGAGCACGAATTATGGACACTCAAAAGCTATTTAGAAAAGGCAAAATATAACAATCAGTTACCTAAACGGCCTGTTAATTTCTATGGCCATAAGTCTTATGCTGAACTTCTAAAACTGCACTACTTTTCACTAGCAGAAACTAGGCAGTATTGTGCCCTGAAAAGAATTCGTAATCTCGGAGAGTACAAAAGCCATGCACGCAACCACCCTAGATTAAAAGTCAACCCAACACAGATTGACCAGTATAAGAATGCTAACGATATATTGTGGAAAGCTCATGATTTTCAGAATCTGATAGATCTGGAAATGGAAGGATGGGCGAGGCTGTAACAGATTCTGTGTAACTGCCATTTAGTTAACGTGTTTATCGAGACGTTCCTCGAACTCGATAATAAACCGACTCATAGCCTGACGCCAGTTTTGAATGGGCATCGTCCATTTCTTGCTGGCGTCTTTGATTGCTAAGTACACCATTTTGGTTGCGGCCTCATCGTTAGGGAAGATCTTCCGCTTTTTTAGTGCTTTACGGATCACGCTATTGAGAGACTCAATAGCATTGGTTGTGTAGATGGCTCTACGGATATCTTCTGGGTAGTTGAAGAGCGTGTTGAGGTTCTGCCAGTGATTGCGCCAGGACTTAGATATTTGCGGATATTGCCCATCCCAGACTTCGCCAAAGCGCTCCAGTTCGAGTAGAGCCTCATCTTCTGTAGTAGAGCGATACACTCGTTTCAGGTCGGCAGTCACCGCCTTATAGTCTTTCCAAGACACATACTTCAATGAGTTCCGCACCATATGGACGATACAAAGCTGAATATGCGTTTGGGGGAAGACAGTATTGATAGCGTCAGGAAAGCCCTTCAATCCATCTACACACGCAATAAGGATATCTTCAACACCACGTTGATTGAGTTCAGTTAGAACACTCAGCCAAAACTTAGCCCCCTCGTTTTCGGCTATCCACATGCCCATTAGCTCTTTCTGACCATCGGTGTTAATACCTAAAGCAAGGAAAATCGACTTATTGATGATACGCTTGTCTTGACGGATCTTGACCACAATACAATCGAGATAAACGATAGGATAAATGGCATCGAGTGGCCTTGATTGCCACTCCACTATTTCTTCTATCACCGCATTTGTGACGCGCGATACGAGGCTGGGTGATATCTCCGCACCGTACCACTCATCGAAAGCGTTTACGATGTCGCGCGTACTCATTCCTTGGGCGTAGAGCCACAAGATTTTGTCATCCATAGAGGTAAATCGTGATTGGTGTTTTTTGACTAGCTTGGGGTCAAACGAGCCAAGGCGATCCCGAGGTGTATCGAGTTCAAACTCGCCATCTTCGGTTTTTACGCGTTTGCTACTCTTTCCATTGCGGCTATTATTCGATCTAGAGGGTTGGTGTTTTTCATAGCCAAGATGCTCATCCATTTCCGCATTGAGTGCGGCCTCAACCGTAATTTTTTTCAGCATTTGGCTGAACTCAGTTAAGTCCTCAGGGGTTTTAATTCCTTTTGCTGCTTCCTTGGCGAAAGCTTCAAGCTCTTTCTTGTTCATATTGCCTATCCTTAGCCTTTAAGGCTTAGTTTAGGCAATTACACAGAAATTGAGACAGTCTCGGATGGGCAGCACTTGCTAGCAACTACTGTATGAAACTTAGAAGAAGTGTTGGAGCCACTAAGTTGCGACTAAACCACTACCTAAAGTACTGCTCCTCTCATATTCATAATATCAATGCTTCAAATAACATTTCTCCATTCTTTGAGCGTAAAAACCCGCCTCCATCAATGGATAAGTATTTATCAACATTACCCGAAAGCCTACAACGCAACTCTACAAAAAATCAGATAGCAGGATTTCTAAAATCAGTTTATAGCGATACTTTTTTTTGTAGAAGATAAAGCGACAGGTAAAAGAAAACCAATACCCAAAATAGGCTTATACCAAATACCCTATATCAACCACGTTATTGAAAACAACAAAGTCAATCAAAGTGAAACACATAAACCATCCTTGCCATATGAATACGTTGTAAAAGGACGTAATCACCTCATTCCCGAATTTATAGATCGTTACAACAACTCAGGAAAAATACGTTGTGAAAATTTTAATCAACTAACAGTAGCTCATGAGTTAAACAAATCAGATTGGTATGAAGTCGATGAAGCCCTGATAGATAAAAACGACCCCAATTGTGTATGGCGAAAAGCAGTTAAGCTAAAAAGAAATAAGGGGAGTAGGTGCTACCGAGAAACTATATTTGAAATGTGGTCTCCAGCAAGGGCTATTGCGTTGTATTGCTTATTTAACCTGCCTACAAGAGGGCAGCAAATCCTTTGGTTAGATTCAGGTGAGGCAGATAAATTCAAACTAATTTGTAACGGCTACAAGTCTATAGAATTAGATGATAAATCTCATATTGTGCCTGACTTTAAATGGGTCAAAAACGATAACCCTCTTGTAGGGCTTCAAAAAACAGACAATCAAGGTGTATTACATAAAGATGGAGATAACTTCGTTATGTTCGTCAACACAAACAAAACAGGTAAGCCATACTACTCTCCATATATCCCAGAAAGACTTGTGCCATGGCTTATCCGATTAAGAGATTGGCAAACGAAGTACAACCCTATCAAAGAACCAACCCGTTGGACTGACGTACATTTTGATAAACATATAAAGCCATCGAATGCAGTGCTCACAAACCGCGGGACACAATGCTTCTTATTTCGAAATCCAGGGGCTGGGAATAGAAACACTGACACAAACAACTACCAGCCGTTAAAACAGAACATATTCGCCAACTCACTTGCTAAAGTTCTTTATGAAATTCAGGATGATAAAACTCCTTTAGCTAGAAAAAGGGGTTCTCAATATACATCGATATATAGCCCTCATACGATGCGCGTAAGTCTTATTACATCGCTAGTTCTTTATGGTGATGTCCCCTTACATATTCTAATGAAAGTAGTTGGTCACTCTCAAATCATGATGACATTGCACTATACAAAAATGACACATTCCAATATGGCAAGTGTACTCACGATTGGAGAGAAAAAAGCTCTAGAGCGTTCGGCAGAACATAAACAAGCATTGATGATGGAAAACAAAATTCACGAACACAAAGAAGAGCTTGTAATTCCTGTTAACTCCGCTCTAAAGAACCCCGATTGGCCACAATCATCAGTCCTATTTTTTGATTATGGCCTTTGTCCATATGGAGCAACTGAATGTTCGAACGGCGGTGATAGAGATGTTTCCTCTTCCTCAAAAAGTACCCCCGCATACTCCGCAGTTTCAGCTGGCTATTTAGGTAAACAGAACTGCTTCAGGTGTAGGCATTTTGTTACAGGTATCCCTTTTTACATCGGGCTGCTAGCAAAAGGAAATGAAATCGCTGAAGCAAGACAATACGTCTCAAATAAAGTGTGCAGTCTCAATTCAAAAATTGAGCATATGGATGTGATGATCTACAAACTAGAATCAAAAGGACAAGTTGTTTCCCCTGAAGTTAGACTCAAGCACAAACGTTTAAGCAACTTACTAGAACAGGAGCAAGTACGCCACGATGCATTGGGCTGCGATATTTTATCGATATTCAAACTCTTAAGACAAACGTTAACTTTGTTTGATAAGGAAGAGCAATCAAAGAGCAAAGTTCCCCTAGTTCTAAACACCAACAGTTTATCAATCAACCTGGAAGAAGTATCACATCATCAAGCACTAGCGGAAGTCTGTGAGAACGCTGAAATATTCTTATCTGCAGACTCAAATACAGCACTCCCTCGTAGAAGTTCCAGTTTAGACAAGATGTTATTGCGTAATGGATTCCCTGCACAATTTATCCATTTAAGCGAAGACAATCAGCTAAAGGTTGGCAACCAAATGACTCAGCTAATGCTTGCTCGATTAGGAGGTTGGGGAGAACTCAATCATGTGCTTGATGGTAAGAGACCCATAGACTCAATATCCCTACAAGAAAGTGACAAATTAGTGCCTTTATCTGAGGAGATTCAGATGATTCTTGCAAAGACTAAACTATTGGAGGAAGAGTAAATGAACCATTTGAACGATATTAAGAAGGTATATGAGACATTATTGAAAGAAGCAAAATCAAAGAAAGCTAAGCAAAGCCTAAAGATCATTAACCAGGTTTGTTTAGAACAATTACAAACCGGACAAAAGAACTTTTCCATCATCAATATTGGGGAGCTTTCAGCAAAGAGTTTAGGCCCTTCAACACAGGCTATTCGCAACAAATCAGGGCATCTATACCATAGCTTAATAAAAACATACGCAGAAACATTCAAGAAAGAACCAACGTTCAACTCTCGTCTAAATGAGCATAGTTGGGTCAATGATATTGAGAGTCCATCTGCAAGGTGGCTTGTGCGAGATTTGATAGCTGACAAGAGTAAATTGATTGCGGAAGTGAATCAGTTAAAAGTGGACTTATTGAATGCTGAAGTACCGGTTCAAGTATTTGATACCGCCCCCCTTCACAGTGAGCTTAATCAATTATCAAATACCATTACACTTACTAGTTCAGAAGCTAACGCCTTAAAATCATCAATAGACCCTAAATACCTTGATATGAAAGGTCTCAAAACTGGCGAATTTGGTGAAATTTTAGACATGAACGATTTTGTAATCTTTAAGCCGGGCTTTTTTAGTGCTATCGAAAAAACACTCAAATTAAACAACAGTGAAGAGAACTAGGGCTTGGTTATCTTATGAAATACGACAACCCCATGATGCTACAACATGCCTCAAGTTGACCATTTACTGCCAGATTATCCACATTCATTAAGAGGATTTACATAAGAAACGTGTAAACTTGTAGCCGAGAGCTCTATGGCAACATCGTCATCACCAGCTTGGTCTGAGCAGCCAGGAATCCTTTGAAAATCCCATTCTAAGTCTCCCTCATCATCGCCTCTGTCTGTTCTAAACATATTAGTCTGAGGAATTCCAAGAGTTGTTAATGTTCTTCTAGCAGTTACCTCTCTGGGGTGCTTATAGCTATGACCAGCAGAATAAATCACATATGTAGGGCTCACTGCTTCCAGAAAACAACTTGAGCTCGCATTATCTGCACCATGGTGAGGAGCAATAAGAACATCAGCCTCTAATTTGTCACGTGTAACAGCTGTAACCATATCTTGTTCAGCATACAAACATGAATCTTGAGGGTCTCCATCATGTCTACCGACTGTATCTCCAGCCAAAAGAACTTCTTTACCATGAGCAGACAACCTAACGACAATACTTAGAGCATTACGTAAATGACTTTCTGAAAGTCGTCCTTTGTTCACATCCCACTCACCTAGCCCGTACACAAAATCGATAGTCATATCACCAATGACTATTGGAGATACCATCATATCTAATGAGGTAGATTGCAAGTTAATAACCGTAGAGCCCCTCTTCGCTCCCATAGCGATTGCATGGTTTGCAGCATGCCAAGTTGTCTTTCTTCGTTTATATCCAGTATGAACAATAAGTTCAGCTTTCTTTTGTTCTAATATATCTGGCAAGTTACTAAAGTGATCCGAATCCAAGTGACTAATCACAACTAGAGATATATCTCTTTCGACTTTATCTACAACATAGTCATAGCAATAACTATTGGTCCAGCGTCCAGCATCATACAGAACATGCTTATCGTTCACAGTATCAGTCGCGAGAACACATAAACCTGGGCCAACATCAACAACTCTTATATCGACCATAGCAAAAGAGCGAAATGATAGAGCTGACAGCAAGAAGGTTGCTAAATAGGTGATAAATATTTTATTCAATCGCTTTATCTGCCTGAGTTTCAGTAGGTTCCGAGCCTTCTTCAACAGACTTTGAATTGCCATTAGGAGGTGGAGACGGAGTATCAAGCATATCCTCAAAAGTATCTCGGACAGATTCAAACTCTTCTTGAGGGTCAACCGAAAGTTCACTCTCTTTACATTCGACAGAGCTATATAGCCCCAGATCACGCACAGCACTTTCTAAGACACTTTGCCCGACAATATTGTATATCAGTAGTCCTGCCGAGTATTTCCTTGTGGTGCGGTCTACACACTCATCTTGTGCATCAATAGCATTCAACTCAAACTTTAACTTCCTGCGTTCATCTGGTGAGATGTTCTGCATCACATCAAGGCAATATGTAATTACTTTGTTTCGGGTATCAGAATAGCTTGTACCCTTCAAAAGGGCGGTAACATCTTTGCTTCTTTTGGTCGCTCGAACCCTATCTACTTCTCGATCTACCATTGCGAGGAGCTTTTTGAGAACAATATTTAGGCCAAGATCAGTCTGGGAATCGTTACCTAGTTTAATGAATGAGCTTCGCATAATCATCATACTGCCTAAAGCAGCCTGCATTATATCCATCGTACGCTGAGCCATCAGAGGAAGGATTTCATCAACTTCGAAATGCCAACTAAAGTTCTGGATCAAGAAGAAGCCAAAACAACAAATAAGTCCATTAATGACCAAGTACATTACACCTGGAGAGCTTGTCAAAACTGAGCTTGGCTCATCTTTGTATCTAGAACCAAGCTCAACCGCACTTAAAATAATGCCGGCAAACCAAACTATAAAAAAGTCTGGGTAAAGAGTTGGGTCGTAATTGTAAATTCCGTAAACAACAGCGATATGAACAATGACGACAACATTTGTGATGTGATTAGTGAATAGTTTTTTAAGAGTTTCAAGCACGTTTTTAAGAATCTCAAGCACGTAAGGTAGCCAACTAAATAGTTTTATTAGGATTATTCTGTTATTTGCATCGCATACAAGACATTACGCACATACGTACTACCTTCAGCAGTTAACTTAAGGATAATGTCATCTGACGTAGTAGAGTCTGCGCTTTCGACTCCAGAACGTCGACGTAATGCAACCAACTTCTTCGAGTGCAGTGTTTTAATTACTTTAGTAAGCACTTGATAGTTAATACCCATATAAGACTTCAAAGTTGACAATGAAACCCCGTCTGTTCCTTGAGCGCCTAACCTATCGATATTTATGACTGTTTTATCAGATAGTTGCTTAAAAAAGTCATGATCTGCTCTGGTATCAGCGGTCCTCAAAGAGGAAAAATTATGTATTTCAGATCTATTCATAGCTAGCTGCCCCCTCATAGTTGTCGGCACTCTCTATACGTTAACAATAGCATCTAAATCTACCTCTAAGGGTGTTAATAGTTGAAATTCATTCACAACATCACCGTACAAATCATATTCAGTATTAGTTTGTACGGTAACGATCAATGAGTAGTAAAGTGGCGGAAGCTTACGCATCTCCGCAGCTGAGCGAGAGTGCCCTTCGTCTCTGGCTAAATACTTGATATCTAGCATAGGTTCTTTCAACGAAGATGCCCTCATTCTATCATGTACCTTATAACACGTCTCCCATAGATGGGCATCGCGCCTAAAAGTCGGCTCATCACCTAAGATATTCTTTTTATTGAAAAGAGACCTAGTTTTCGCTTCAGAGCTATCCTTTCCTAACTTTTCAAAATTTGGTCTAAAAGTGATCTCCAATCCAGCCCTGGTATAGCTAACCGTATGCTGCTGATCTATATCGGTATAAAAGCACACTGTCGCATCCATCTCGATCATTCCACCGATATAAGGAGTATTCTGCGGGCATGGTACTGAAGCTCGAATACCACTGCTCTTCGTTAACACCCCTTGATAGATGAAAGTCACCTTATTGTCATCGCAATACAGTATATTTTCTATGTTGCTTTCGATTCTTCCCCAGCCACACTCTTTCCTATCAACGTCATTTTTTCCAGTTGAGTGGATAAGCAAAGCTCGAATAGTCGCTACATTTAGCTCGCCATTAGTTGTCATATCAATCAATGCAGCTAAACGAAGTGCGAGCGGAGCAGCAATAGAAGTGCCCGTGATTTCATTCGTAGAATAATCACTTAAAGACAGTAACTTAACTTTTTCGTCTTCTTCCCCACCAAAAAACAATGCGTCAGGTTTGATATAACCTGGACGACGACCGGGACCTACACAACTATATGAAGCTCTCTCCCAGTTCTTGTTTCTTGAGTTTGCAGCTCCGATACTTAATCCATTTAACATATCGGCCGGAGGTTGGATTCGAGCAAGCCCCTTTAAATCAGTATTTAGATATATACCTTCATTTCCTACTGCAACTACAAACAGTGTTTCACCTGTAGCCGCTAGCTCGTCTAGTGTTGAGGTCCACAAACTAGGCTCATCATCAGGACATGGGACTTTAGGTCCCAAGCTAATATTTACAAACTTATATTTCCTCGACTTCAAGACGTTTACAAGCCTATCAAGAACATCAACTAAACCGACATCAAGGTTATCTTGGTGGCAATAAACCTTATAATGATCCACAGATAAAATGTTACGCGATTGAGAATCGGTATCACCTACGTCACCATAGACAATGGCTGACGTAACACGAGAACCATGCAAGTAATTATCTTCTATATCAACATGTTGGTGTGTAAGGTCAAAATATCGAATATAAGGGTTATTACAATCGCCTTGAAAAAGCCCCCCATCAAAAATCGCAATATTAGAATGTGGACCAGAGCTTAAATCTTTCTCAGTCCCAAAACTCAAACTATCTATTTTTTTAAAATCTGAGCCTTGCTCGCTAATAGTCAGTTCAGGTATCGGCCTTACAACTCGTACATACGCAAAATTAGCGAGTGGAGTTATATTACTCGCGCAAGTTTTAACAAAACAAAAAGTTAAACCTTTGACAGTTCTAGTTTTATCTTTGTAAACATGCCCACCTAAGTTATCAATGTATCGACAAAAGCTCTCAAGAATATAGTCTTGAGATGAGGATGCATGTAGGACTATCTCATACACTAATTCAGAGGTTGAAGGTCCTGTCTCAGTTGAAGGAGCCAACTTCTCTAAGCTTTCAAATAGTGAAATATCCTCTAACTTGATTAAATCATCTAAAGAGTCGTCATCAAGAACATCACAAGCAATATCATCAAGTAACTTACTAAACTGTTCTTTTTGGCCAGCAACATATAATAATGAACTAGAGAGAACACCCTGCTCCTCTTGTGTTTTTGTTGCTTTCATTTCAGGAGTAATGAAAACTTCCTTACTACCGACACATTTCAGTTCATATTTTTCCAGAATGCTCTTAGGAAAAAATGACCTGGCCAAAAAGCTAGGATGTAAAGTTAACTTCGTAACAACTTCTTCATTCGGAGTAGTATCCGGTGGCAATGTATCAATTCTAGAAATTGTTTCTGTAAGCTGTCGTCCTATTCTTCCCTTAGCTTGAAAGTAAGTATATGGAACCAATTTATCACCTGGAGGTGGATTCTTTCTGACCACTGCTTGTGAGTAGGCCTCTGCTTTGGACAAAATAGGTCTTTTGGGACTCATTCAAGTTTCGCTTCTAATTAGATTCGACGTTGTCGATTGCCTTTTTGATTGTTTGTCTTGATATATTCAAAAGTTCAGAAACTTTTCGTTGTGAAAGTTTCGCACCGATTAAGGCCACTGCTAGTTGCTTCTTTTCATTAATCGATAGTTTTTCTAAACAAATATTAGACACATGCGCAGCTATTAACTGTTCAACAAGTGGTATATCATGAATTAAACTAATTTTCTTATACTTGAGTATCAAAGTTTTTATATCACTGTATGACATCCCTCGAAACAAAAGTGACAGAGCTGCTACATGCTTATTTCCAGTAATACTTTCTAAGTAATCACTAACCTGCACATCATTAGGAAGAGAGAAAACAAATTTCTCTTCAAATCGACGCCAAACTGCCGGATCAAGCAATTCAGCATGGTTTGTAGCAGCAACAAGGATCGATGAGCTAGGCCAAGCATCTATTGATTGCAGTAATACAGTAACTAGTCGTTTAAGCTCTCCGACATCCCCTTCGTCATCACGCTTCTTAGCAATCGCATCAAACTCATCTAACAACAAAATACATGACTGAGAGGCTGCATGCTCTATTACGGACTTTAGGTTGTTACCTGTTTTACCTAATTGGCTATTCATTACGGTTGCCAAATCTAAAACGAGTAATGGTACATCTAATTTTTGAGCTAGCCATTGAGCAGACATAGTTTTCCCTACGCCTGGCGGCCCCTCAAATAAAAGGGTCTTTACTGGTTCCAATCCATTTTTTTGTAACTTAGCTTTATTGTTATGTTCAACAATAACTTGTTCAAAAGTATCTTTGATTGAGTCCGGCAAAACCGGCGCACTTTCTAAGTATGGGAAAGGGTTTATGTTCACTAAGCTGTTTTCTATCAGGCCTGATTTTTTAGGCTCCAGTAAATTAGGGTTAACCCTTTGTGCTTTACTTCTTAAACTGCCCTTCGACAAGACAAGCTTACTTAATTCCCGACTCAAATCTGGATTAGTTCGACTAACCTCGTGACTCAGGACATTTACTAACATTTTTAACTCATCAGAGCGCCCAGCTAACGCCGACTCAACGATTTTTAATATGAGTTTACCATTCATAATTGACCTAAGCGCTTGATTTTTAATAAATACAATAAAATACCGGCCGATTATACTCGCCTAAAGATAAATTGTTTACCACTTTTTAAGACAAATAAAACATATCCAACATAAAAGTTAGGGCCGCATATAAAAGACATGAACAATTAAATTTCTGCTTTTTCACCTAATAAGGTAAAAGCAGAAATAACTCTCTGCTTAAACCTATCTAACTCAAGGTTTTTTATCGTAGTAGAAGAGCTACCAGTTCTACGCTCATTACAACTCAACACAGTCTTTTCAGAAAAAGTTAAACTTAGATTGTCATCGCTTTTGACGTCGTCTCCACTCTTTAAATAGTTAATTAGCTCTTCCCTCCTCCTTTCTTGCGTATTTCGGCGATTCCGATCGGGCGTTTCGGTTTAATCCGATCACCTGACCCTGCCGTTTTTCTCTACCTCTAGTTTTACTCTAACTGATCGGATTGCGCCAGTTTTCTCATTGATTCCCCTCCTAGTTCTAATCGGTGGCTGTTATGGATTAATCGGTCTAAAACAGCATCAGCAACCGTGGCGTTACCTATCATGTTGTACCATTCTTTTACAGGAAGTTGGCTTATCATCATCGTGCTGCTGACCTGATATCTGTCTTCAAGTAACTCCAGTAAATGACCTGCATGATCCTGAGTGAGCTTTTCCATTCCCCAGTCATCTAGGACGAGTAAGCCTTTTTTCGATAGTGCCAGTAGCTGTTTTTGATATGTGCCGTCAAGACGGCCTGAACTTAGATCATCCAGTAAGCGACTCAAACGGTAATATCGAACGCTATGTTGCTGCTCGCAAGCCTGAGCCGATAAAGCGCAAGCGATATAGGTTTTTCCTGCTCCTGTAGGGCCAGTGATCAAGATATTTTGATGTTTGTGCAGATAGATTCCTGTCAGAAGTTCACTCATCTGACTCCGCATTAGACCTCGCCCTTCTTTGTAAATAATTTGGCTTGCCTGCGCATCTACTCTGAGCTTGGCTTGTCGCTTGAGCCTTTGGATCTTAGTTTGGTTTCGGTTAAGCAACTCACTCTCTAGAAGTAAGCTTAACCTTTCTTCGAACGCTAGCTCTGCGTAAGTGGATAGCTGCTCACGTTGCTGCTCTAAAGCTTGTGCTGCATGACCAAGGCGAAGTGCTTTTAGTTGTTCATTTATCTGGTTCATTACGTACTCCTAGTGGTAAAAGTCAGGGCCACGAACATTGCTGTGCTCTATGTTGGGTGTGGTTTGAGTTTCTGATGAGAGTTGGCCTTCCCGATGGTTTACTAACAAGTTTTTGACGAACTTAAGATAGGGTTTATTGATTAGAAGCGCATCCTTACAGGCTTGCTCTAGACGAACATCACCGTATTTTTTACTCAGGTTCAATAAGCCAAGACAGCTACGATAAGCTTGTTCAGGGTGTGCCTTTTTCATCAATTGAACATTCACCATTTCACGAGTTGCAGCGCCAATATGTTCTCCCCAGCGCAATAATCGTTCAGGAGACCATTTCTGATACCGATGGTTGCTGGGCATGTGTTCGGGGTAAGTGCTTATCCCTCGTTCTTTTGGGCTACATGGATGTTGTGAGACTAGGTTTCCTTGATAATAAATGCGTATCAAGCGGGAAGTGGCTTCAAGTTCAACATGTTGTCCCACTAACTGGTGAGGCACAGAGTAGTAATGTTTTCTGTACTCTATGTGGTAGTCAGGCCCAACTTTCGCCCGCTTAGTTTCGGTATAGATGTAGCGTTGGATTGGAAGTGGTCTCAATGCTGGTTTATCTAACTGCTCGAACAGTGCCTGACGGCTGGCTCCTAGCTGTTTCATTTCCCTTTGGTTCAAATCATTCATTAGCTCACGGATGGCTAGGTTTAACTCTTTGAACGTGTGGAAGGTATTGTGTCGTAGTCGCATCATTATCCAACGCTCAACAATGAGCACTGCATTTTCAGCTTTTGCTTTGTCTTTAGGTTTGTATGGTCGAGCAGGCATGACAGCCGTCTGGTAATGGTTAGATAGTTTCTGGTAACTATCGTTGAGCTGAGGTTCATAGCGGTCATGTTTAGTGACAGCCGAACGCAGGTTATCAGGGACTAACAACCTTGGAACCCCGCCGAAGTGTTCGAAGGCATTGGCATGGGCTTCCAGCCAGTGTTCTAGTTTTTGACTCTCACTTGCTTCCACGTAGGTATAATTGGATGCACCAAGAGTGGCAACAAAAACCTGGGCATGACGGATCTCTCCCGTGTCAGGGTTAACGACTGGGATCGTTGGGCCACAGTAATCAATGAACAGCTTGTCACCTGCGATGTGGGTCTGTCGCATGCTACGCTTCTGCTTCTTTAACCAACGCATGTAATGTTCACAGAACTGAGTATAAGCGTAGGCTCGCTCCTGATATTGCTCGTAATATTCTTCCCACAACAGCAGTTTCGTCATGCCTTTTCTTTTTAGTTCCGTACAACAGTTAGCGAAGTTTGGCATCGCTTTGGCTTTATTCGCTCCTTTTGGGTGATAAAGCGCATTGGTTAACTCTGTATCTGAACAACTATCAGGGAGCGGCCAACCTATTTGGCTTTGATTAAAACGACTGATGATTTCAGATACGGTCGCACAACCAATTTTCAGACAGGAAGCGATATTTCTGTGTGACAATCCGCACTCGAATTTAAGGCGTAAACCTCTTTGATTTTTGTCATTGGTGTTCTCTTTTTTGGCATCATCACTTCCTAGTTGTATACGACTACTAACAAGGATAGCGACTGGTTGATTTAAAAGAGAAAAAGGGAGGGTTTCGGAGTATCCGATCAGTGATTTCGCTATTCCGATCGCCCATTTCGGAGTTTGGGCTAAAGTGATCGGATTATTGCGGAATGAGCGATCGGTTTAAACCGAAACAGGTGATCGGATAATGCCGAAATAGGTGATCGCAATGCTCCGAAATACGCACTTTCTAAAAAGGGAGCCATTTTGGAAAAAGCACACACGTCAGGGATGTCCTGTTCAATTCGTTCAGCAAAATCGATAAAACTCTGCTCAGCGAACGTAAAAAGCCATGCTTCTTGATTCAGAGAATTATTTACACGAAGGACACGCCCTAACACCTGCCTAAAAAACAACTCAGTTTTTATTGAGCTCATATGACAACAAACCTGAAGCCGAGGAATATCAGTCCCTTCACTAATCATCCCAACACTTACAATCCACTGAGTAGTACTCTGGCGAAATCGCTCAATCTCAGTTATTGGTTCTTCATGGCGATACGTAACAATCGAAACTGTTTGACCATATTCTTGAGATAAAAGATGCAAAATTTGTTCAGCATGTTCAACAGAAGAAGCAACAACTAACCCACCTGCATTTGGAGATTGAACTCTTATCGCTTTTAGTTTTTCACAAGCTAAATCCAGTATGTACAACATCGCTTCTTTGTTATGAATTACACTTTGATAGGATGTCTTAGTGTTCTTGAGCATTTCTAATATAGAAGAAAAAGATGCTTTCTCATTACCATCTCTTACTGCCAAATACTCGCTATCAACCAACACTATCTTTGGAGTTCTACATACTTTATCTATGACGGCTTGCTTTAAACTATATTGATAATCAACAAACACCATTCCACTAGGCTCGCTATAGTCACTCATAACGATCGGTATAGCATCTGAACGCCAAGGCGTTCCTGATAAAGCCAATGTATATGTTGCTAATCCTTGAATATTAGTAAGGACTTGCTGCCCCCAAACATTTGCACTTTCAACCTCAGATCCAGAGCAATGATGTATTTCATCAAAAACCACAAATACACGGTGATTTCTCAATGTCTCCCAAAATTCATCATTTAGAAATTGTATGGATTGGTATGTAAGTGATTTTCCAATTGAACCTAATCCCCCGTTGAATGAACAGTTCAGAGTCTTCGCGAACGTTTTTTTTATACCATTTGAAACAGTTAAAGATGGTGAAAAGCATAAGACAAGGTCGATCATACCTTCGGATATAAGCCTAGAAGCAATAGTCGCAGCTAATACCGTTTTTCCAGCTCCCGGAGTTGCTTGACAAAAAAAATGTCTTTCATTCGAGTGATATTTTTGTAGAGCTTTTTCTGAACATTCAATCTGCCACTGCCTTAACACTCTTTGGCACCTTCCGTAAGTGTTTTCAGTACTTTCGTTAGTACGTTGACCCTACTTAACAATCGAGCAGATCGCTCTGTAGCATCCTCTTGGAAGGGGGTTAATCTAGACTCTAGTTCTGGAAAGCGATTCTTGAGTGAGCGGTATTCTTCGATCTCACCTAAAACCACCTCTAGTTCTCCTTGAGCTTCATTCCGTTCATACACTAAAACTGAGTAGTTTGAATTTATGTTTTCAGCAGCATAAGAGCGTTTATTATTTGTCTTCAAATGAAATTGGAAGCTCTCAAAGACTGCTGTCTTGAAGTATCTTTTACTCTTCCCATACCCTTCACTTCTGAGCCAGTTTTTCTTTTCAAGTTGCCATATTTGACGATAAATTCGTTGGTGGTATTTACCTAGTTCATTTGGCATAGCTTTCCCAGATAGTGACGCTTCTCTGGCCTCAACAATTGAAAAACCATCCATTCTTTTCTCTATCAACAGCTTATGCATATCCGCACTAATTTTTTTAGAAGGTTTCATATATCGACCGCACACCATAAAAAGCTAAGTATTGCTTAGTATACAGAAATCAGTAAAACTAAGAAAATCTTAGTTATGAGTTGAAAAAATTATGAAAGTGAAATGTCAATCGACAACCCCATACCGCAGCGGCTTAAAGATGTTCGTAAGAAAGCTAAACTCTCGCAAAAAGCGTTAGGAGTAAAAATTGGTATAGATGAGAGCTCGGCAAGCGCACGAATGAATCAATATGAGAAAGGCCGACATACTCCTGACGTCAGCACATTAAAAAAAATTGCTGATGAACTTGGTGTGCCTTTGAATTACTTTTTCTGTGAAGATGAAACTTCAGCAGATCTAGCTATAGCTATATCAAAACTATCTATCGAGGAAAGAAAGGTACTTATGGACTTTATTTCTAACCTTCAAAAAACAAACACATAAAAGCTCAAAATATCTAGGTATCCTACCGAACTAGTCTACGCCATCTACTCCGAATAACTCGAGTTCATAGAGTTGTGTATAAGTCATTGTTGCTAAGCTAGAATAGCGCCCCGCTAAACCCTATAAGCTAACAACAATACGGAGTCCTCATGGATATTATCGCCGCTACTACAATGCTGTTCCTGATCATGGACCCGTTTGGTAACCTTCCAATTTTTAGTTCTGTCTTGAGGCACATACCTCCTAAAAAACGTAGAATTATCTTAATCCGAGAGCTATTAATTGCTTTAGCAATCATGATGACGTTCTTATGGGCAGGAGATTCAATACTTAAATTTCTAAACTTAAGTTCTCAAGCTGTTTCCATCAGTGGTGCATTAATACTACTGATGGTTTCATTAAAAATGATTTTCCCATCTTCAAGCTCTCCAATAGTAGCTGCAGGTGAAGATCCATTTATAGTGCCTCTTGCTACCCCTCTGCTTGCAGGTTCAAGTTTAATCGCTACGCTCATCTTACTCGCCCAACAAGACACGAGCCGCATGTATGACTGGTCTCTAGCCGTTTTTTTAGCTTGGTTTGCCTCTGCCTTGATTTTAGGTGGTGGTGAGCTTATCGAGAGAATCGTCGGAGATAAGATTCTTAAAGCCCTAGAAAGGCTTATGGGGATGTTGTTGCTAATGATTGCGGTACAGATGTTTTTAAATGGTATCGAGAGTTACTTTCAGCAAATCGGGGCTATCGCTCAATAGAATAGTTTTTATATTACCTTATGATTCAGAACCAAAAATGTTATGCATAAATATTATGTGTAACATTTTTTTTGCCTCTAAAACTACTTAAAAAACAAAAACCTGAATATTCCTCGATAGTGAAAGTTATATTTACAAGGGTAATAGCTGTAATAAACAGAATGATACCGCCGGATATACTCAAGGTCTCAGGCTGAACATGAAGAAAGTTAAGAATACTTTGCCCTGCAAAGAGGAATAACATCAAAATAATCAGCGCAAAGATTAGCTCCCTCACCAAGACAAAACGACGTCTTTTAGGCTCTAGATGTTTTAGTATCGATAACAATACTGGCAAATTGCCAAGTGGATCCATTATCAAAAACAGCATCACCGCTGCGGAAATTATCTCCATTTTTACTCTCTACATTTTGGTAAGCGCATAAATAAAACAACCACTCTAATGATTATAATCACTAAAGTGGTTATCGCATTTTTTTGAGTTTTCTAGTCGTTTAAAGCGCAACGCTCTGTATTAGACAAGCTGGGATTAATGATGACAGATTTTTTCTTGATTCAATGTCAGACCCGCATCTACTTCAACGACTTTTTCTTTGCTTATGAGAAAAGTCATTAGCTGTGTCAAAGTAAGATCTTGTTGGCTGCACGTATGAAAACGTGTAGATGCGCCAAAACGATGATTCACTTCTTGCTGCAGCGCCTCAAGAGTAAGCGTGCTATCACGCAACAACTCCATCACTCTGTGGCCGTGGGTTGAGTTCGACATAAGCACTTGGCTCCTAAAATAAAGAATTAAGCCATCATTGCCGCACACGCCATTAACGTCAACGAAAAGACATACAGGCCAGATATCATCACCTCGCCGTATCGAAACGGCTTACGACAATGGTGAATAGCAAACAATAATTTAGAAACCAGCATAATAAGACAAGCAACAAAACCTGCCAAACTTAATGAGCTATTTTCCGTTAACCAAACCTCACCAGACGCCCAGGACAGTTGGAGCAGTATTGCCCCCATAATGGTGGCGGGGAAGATAAGAGAATCAAGCAGAGGTAGAAAGAGCAGCAACAAGATAACACCCGTTGCTACCAATAAAGCGGGTAGCCACCAAACAATATCACTATGCAGCTGCAGCCAATAGAATTTACTCAAACACGTAAAAGCGAACATTGCGATAGTAAAGGAGATTGTATTCTTGGTCGGCAAGAATGCATTGCACATTTCACTCATCGCCAACAACCCTAAACCCAGCAACATCCACACATTTGTAGAGGAAAATGGTTCAAAAAATATCAACAGGCTGAATAACAAAGCAATGCTACTTAAACGAAACCGAGTCAAACTCGACGCCAATACCTGGTTAGTTGATGTAGAAATCAAACTTGATATTCCCACTAATGAATCCCCCACTAAATGGTCATGCTTATTTAGTAATTTGCACAGTTTAGTGTTGGCAAAACTTAAGTCCAGCAACAATACCAAATAATTGGATCTCTGTAAGGATATGGCACAGTTTCATCAAAGTGCTTTCAACCACTAAAAATCAGCCTTAATGATAACTTCAATAAACTTTCACTGTTCAAGCCCACCGAAAACAACCGTCGTTGCGCACAACTCAACACCATCAAAAAGCAACCGTTTGCCACTTTAGACAAACAATGAAAAACGCAGGAAATAAATAACTTTAAAACAATAACTTAAATTAAAAAATGGGATTTAAACCCATCCCGAAGCTTCACCCAACCAGGAATCCCACACAAGGAGAAAAGGAAGAATAAAACAGCATTATATTACCTTCACCCCCTCCACCAGCAAATTCAAGCAGCATAAAAACAAAACAAACAGCGTTTTATTGAAGCTAGATATACCCAACGCAAAAAATCGATCATTTTAAATATTACAAATAATGAACAATGCAGATCGACATTAAAATATATATATATCAACAGGTTAAGTGCACATAAATGACAATTTGTGACATATGCTTGATAATCAAACAATCAAAACATGACACAAACCTGACCAAAAAACACCAATTACCATCATGTAAAGCTGCACTTTCAGAGGCCAGAGAAGATATTACTTGATCAAACACCAAAATCCATGCTATTCTTTTTGTCAACGGTTTATAGCAAAGAATTTAGGAGCAGTGTTATGATTTCTTCCTCTCAAAAACAAGGACTTGTGATGATTGCGGTAGTAGTTGGTTTAATGACACTGCCGATGATGTACTAATCAACATCACAAAAGACCTTTTTAAAAAAAGGGACGCTTAATGCGTCCCTTTTTTTATTTGTGCCTATTTAACGCTCAGATTTGTCAAAAAATGAAGATATGTTGTTCAATTAGCTAAATAAATCAATCCCTACAAATGTTTACTTAACTCATTCCAATGGACGTAATAAAAGCTTAACGCCGCCAATGTAATTAACCCCATCAATGTCAACGCCACCCCCCAAACAAACCGCCCACTTCGTGGTGTTAGCTCTTTTTCGCATTCATCGCAGACTTTCAAAAATTCCTTTCGATTTTCAAGAACAAAGTCCTCTTCGTGAACAATCTTGTTTCGAATGGTTGCTACATATCGCAGTTTCTTGATGACATCATGAGGCAAACGTTCTTCAGTACTGGTTATCAACTGATGCAGTCCTTTGCCCGAAGCGTGATATTGCACTCGCAACAGTTTTTCTATTTGGCGAGTCCGAGTGACTACCTTTTCAATATCAGACATTCAGCACCTCCTGTATTGTCATAACCGATTCTTTATTTTCATGCACTTACTTTCAGACCAACATACCCTAAATTTAGCTCAATAAAATCAATAACTGGATCACGAAATCCATGACTGCATTGTTCCCAGACTTCCGCTCTAGGTAAACTGATCTTGAATTTATAAGGATATAACACATGCCACTTTCTATTTTTGGACTCATGTTGCTTCTGGCTATTGGTGCTGGCTGGTTTTTTGTTGGCTTCCAACGCAAGCACACTTTTGGTGAAGATGCTCCAGAGCAGACAGCGCTTGTAACCATATTAGATAAACAATCCATTGAAATTGAAAACACCAAACCTGGTGAAGAAGATCAAGAATATTGGATTTACGTGCAAAAGGGCCGAGTTGGCCCTAAACGAGAGTTTCAAGTTGGCATACACTATTTTTCAGCATTGAACCCCGGAGACAAAGGCATGCTCACCTATCAAGGTGATAAGTTCATGCATTTTGCCTTAAAACGCTCTTAAGGCACTAACCAAGCGGTGGCTTTGTATTTTGAAAGCCACCAGCTAGAAAATAGAGCCGCTCCCCCACTGAATATGACCCATAACGGCAAACCAACCAAAGGATGGAGTAGCGGTAACTCCAGTTGATATAGCGGCCACAAAAAGATCGGATGAAGTAAATAAATCCCCAAACTATAACGACTGATAAACGCGATAACCTTCAAGGCTGATCTCGATAGACCATCCGCAAATTTTCGGCACATAATGAAGATCATGCTAGCAGCCAGAACGGTATTAAGCGTTTTATACGAAAGCCACCGCCCTACTGTATACTCTCCATTTTCTACACTGCCAGCAATGACCCAATAAATCGTTGCTAACAAACTAAAGACACCGAAAGAAACCGCCAACGACAAGTTACGGCCGGTAAGGGGAGTCACTTGATACAAAGCATACCCAAGCATTAAATAACCAGAAAACAACCAGATCTGATTTGACCAAGGTCCATCGACATCCAACAAAAACAAGGCTGTCGTAAACAACCAAATTGCAATAAATAGCCAGATCCCCGTTTCACCATGCTGGGTGATAATCCATCGATAAATTGGGACTAAGAAATAAAGCGGTAAGAAATAGTAGAAAAAGCCGAGATGATAATAAGTTTCGTGATGTATAAATTCACCTAGCGCCTGAGTGACGGGCTGCCAATCAAAACCACCGCTCGTCCAGCCAGAGAATACTGCATAAAAAGCCGACCAAACAAAGAATGGGATCAGCACTTTTGCAAATCTCTTTTGAAAAAACACCTTAGCTTGGAAAGGTCGAGCATCACTCAGTAAAAGAGCCCCGGTGATCATAATGAAAATAGGAACAGCCCAGCGGCTCACACTGTTTAAGCCAACCGCTATAGACCAGTGTTCAAAGGGGATATCACCCATTAAGTGGCGATATGGACCTAAAGCATGAATTAAGACAACAGCAATTGCCGCAAGGCAACGTAATAGGTCAAAAAATAAAACTCGTTGAGTCACATGGCCTCCTATCATCAATAGACCATACTAAGCATAACAACAAGCCTATAAGATGCAGGACAAATTCAGGTAAATTTCCTGTTAACCTTGACGCGCGCTCACATCCTTCGCGTTTAGCCGGCGAGGTAACCGAATACTAACCAATACCGTAATGAGCAAAAACCCGAAAGAAACCCACAAACACGCCACTAAACCGGCTTCTTGAAACACCCAACCAGACAATATAGTACCGACCAATCTTCCCATTGCATTGGCCATGTAGTAGAAACCGACATCCAGCGAGACACCATCACCTTTAGCATAGCTAACGATCAAATAGGAGTGCAGAGAGGAATTGATCGCAAAGACGGCACCGAAGACTAATAGGCCGATAGTGATCACCCACTCAGGTTGCCAACCTAACTGCATCAAATATGCAATTGTCCCCGTCACAGCGGCTAAAATACTCACCCAGTAGAGAGCAGAGCGTCCATCTGGAACTTTACCTTCTGCTTTGCCAGTGATTTTAGGAGCAAAACCTTGCACAACACCGTATGCCATGACCCAAACCGCCAAAAAGCCACCAACCCAAAAATGATCCCAGCCAAATACGCTACCGAGATAGATTGGCAGTGCCACGACAAACCACACATCGCGAGCACCAAACAAGAACATGCGAGCAATCGATAACCGATTAATACTGTCAGACTTAGAGAACATTTGTGTAAATTTGGGTTTTGATTTTGCCTTCCCCATATCACCATCAAGCATTATCAAGCTTGCCATGAACACCACAAACAGAACAGCAGCCATGCCTAATACCGCATATTGGAATCCCACTAACGATAACAACGCCCCCCCCATGAAGAACCCAACACCTTTTAAGGTATTTTTCGAGCCCGTCAGGATCGCAATCCACTTATATAAAGCCCCTTGCTGTTCATCTGGTACTAGTGCCTTAATTGAACTCTTAGCACTCATTTTATTCAGATCTTTAGCAATACCAGATAAAGCTTGCGCAGCCATGACCCAAGGAATCGTTAACCAAACGCTGGGAACGGCCAACATGAGCAACGCCAGGACTTGCATCACTAAACCAACGTTCATGGTCCGATTAAGACCTAGGCGAGCGCCTAGCCAACCTCCGACTAAATTAGTCACTACACCAAAAAATTCATAGAACAAAAACAGTGAAGCGATCGCTAATGTCCCGTAACCCAAGTCGTGAAAATACAACACAACCAACATGCGTAAAGCGCCGTCGGTAAGAGTAAAATTCCAATAATTAAAAGTCACTAACATGTACTGACGCACACTATGGCTTAAGTTTGCAAACATACGAGGGTCACTCTCTAATGATGAAGAGAAAGGTATTCAAGCTTTAGGATCATGATGTTCCTAAAGCTCTATTCGGTTACTTTGAGTTAGCTACAGACTGAATATAGTCTTGTTGTACCGCTTTGGTAAATGCACCTGGGCGTAATGCTTGCACCTGAGAAATAATCTTGTCTAGCGGCCAACCTTGTTCCAATAATAAATGGGCGGCTAGAAGACCAGTACGGCCAGATCCTCCCATGCAATGCAGTGCGACTTTATCACCGTTCGCCAATAGAGCTTGTAGGCTAGGGCTAGCTTGTTGCCACTTAGCAGAAAAATCTTCCCCCGGAGCTTGATCATCCTCAATAACGATATGATGCCAAGCCATCCCCAGCTCTTCTGTTAGCGCACCAAGTTCACGCACCCCTTTACTCTGCATTTCTTCATTATTAATGGCCGTTACAACCGCTTTAACACCTTGTGCTTTTAGTTGACCTAACGATTTAGCCAACTCAACACCTTTTGTTCCAGGGCATGGCGTTAAAATCAATGCCGCTTGTTGTTGGCCTGTTGCCAGGCTCCAGACTGGATGTTCCATGGTTATTTTCCTTCAGCCAAACCGACAGTGCGCATGAGTTCAGCGGTACGAGTCGCATAACCCATTTCATTATCATACCAAGCGTAAATCTTAACCATTCGCTTACCAACCAACATCGTAGACAGCGCATCTACGATCGTAGAACGCTTGTCGCCACGATAATCAATAGAAACCAACGGACGCTCTTCAAAGCCTAAAATACCAGCTAACTCACCTTGTGATGCTTCTTTAAGTAACGCATTCACTTCCTCTACTGTTGTGTCTCTTTCTACTTCAAACACAATGTCCGTTAAAGAAGCATTCGCGAGAGGAACACGTACGGCATGGCCATTAATCTTACCGTCAAGATCTGGGAAAATTTCAATAATCGCTTTAGCACTGCCCGTTGTGGTCGGGATCAAACTCATTCCACAAGCTCGTGCGCGACGCAAGTCTTTATGAGGGGCATCAAGAATGGTTTGAGTATTGGTTAAATCATGAATCGTCGTAAACGACGCATTCGCTATGCCCAGTTTCTCGTGAATCACCTTAACCACAGGTGCAATACAGTTCGTCGTACACGACGCTGCCGTTACAATCTGGTGCTTTTCAGGTGCAAAAATCGCATCATTAACGCCAACAACCACATTGGCGACATTGGCATCTTTCACTGGCGCAGAAACAACGACACGGCCAACACCTTGTTCGAGGTATTGATTCAGTTTACTAATATCGCGGTTAACGCCAGTTGCTTCAATTACAACATCACAATCCGACCAATCAACTGCTGATATTTCACTCTCTTGTGTTGTCGCGATACGATGGTCAAGCACTTGAATACTATTGCCTTGAGAGGTAACAGCGTGCTCCCAGCGCCCTTGAACTGAATCGAACTCTAACAGGTGAGCCAACGTTGCAGCATCACCGGCTACATCATTAATACGCACAAACTCAACTTCAGGCCAATTAAATGCAGCACGAAGTGCTAAGCGGCCAATACGACCAAAACCATTAATACCTACTTTGATAGTCATTACATCTCTCTTTGTAAATTGAATTAATTGTAAATTGGAACCTAACTGCACACTGGCTTTTCGGCCTGAAGTAAACGTGATGTATCTTGCTCATATTGTGTTGCCAAACAATTTGATTCTTGCAAGCCGGTTATGACTTTACGCATCCACCCAGGCAATGAATCTGCCACATCGTAATATACCCATTGACCCTGTCTTTCATCTTTGAGCACACCTGACTGGCGTAATTGTGCGAGGTGGCGTGAGATTTTAGGCTGACTCTCTTGTAGCGCCTGCGTCAATTCACAGACACATAAGCGGCCTTCTCTGGCAATAAGAAGCAAACATCTCAAACGCGTTTCATCCGATAACAACTTAAAAAACTGATTGGGTAACATCACAATAAAACCTCATATACGCATATCCATATATATTAGATAAAAAAAAACACGCGTCAATACGCGTGTTTCTATTGTCACAAATTCTTCATGAAGAGGATTCAATTAAAGAGCTTTGTATTTGCTCACTCCAAGTCATTGCTTCTACCAGTTCATGCCGAACGTCATCCACTTCGAGACGCAGGGTAATACAAAGCTTTTCAACACCTTGCCAGTCAGCTTGTTCAAAGCATTCTTCTATCGCTAACAACAACCCCAATGGGCCGCGTCGCTCCAATAATGCAATGTTAATCTCAGTGCTCAATGGTAACTGCTTTAATAAATGATCCATTGAATGATCTAAAAATGAATCGAGCAGTGAAAATAGGCCGAGCAAAAATGCATGATCACGCTGTTCAGAAAAAGGTTGGTATCGCGTCATCAAATGGCAAAACCGAGCCCGTTGCAAAGAGAGCTTGCGTAGCTCCCCCGGCTTGCTAACGGAAACATAAGACGCAACCACTAGAGAGACAAACTGCTTTAGCTTATCTTGACCCAAATAAACCAAAGCCTGCTTAAAGGACGAAATCGGCACCATTATGCGAGTAGAGAAGCCATTCACAAACTTAAGTAATTGATAGCTTAAGCTAACGTCACTCGAAATAAGGAGCTCGACCTTGTTATAGTCGACATCGACTTTACATACTTCATGAAATAACTGCATCGCCAGCACTTGTTCTGGCTTGATAGCATGATTTCTGACGACTTCTGGCTTACTAAAAAAGTAACCTTGGAACAAGTGAAAACCCGCCCCTTTAACCATATCAAATTCTTGCTGAGTTTCGACCCGCTCGGCTAAGAAGCGACTTTTACTGCCTTGCTTGGTTCGCTCCTGCACATACTGACACGCTCTTTCAACGCCGACTTGCATCAAGTCGATCTTGATAATTCGGGCATAGGGGACAAATCGCTCCCATTCCACGCCAAGATCAAAATCATCAAGTGCGATAACATAACCATTACGATGCAAATAACGTACAGCTTGCAATAGCTCGTCCGTCGGCTCACACGTCTCTAGTATTTCGACCACGATGTGCTCTTTAGGCAAAGCCATAGGCAACAAGCGAATCAAACTCTCTTGAGGGAAATTAATGAAATAGCTCGATTGACGGCTGGTCGTTAAAGACTGAAAAGAGAGGAAATTCTCGGCAATTAAACGGTACGTCGCACGGTTTGATCCCACATGTTCAGGGTAGGCATTTTTTTCACCATCACGAAATAACAACTCATAACCAATGGTGTGGCACTTGCTGTTAAGAATCGGTTGTCTTGCGACATAGGTATACATACCGAAAACCTGCTAAAGCTCTGAGATGTCTTTATTAATTGACGAATTGAGTACACATTTAATAGCGAATACCAACAAAAAGCAATGCCATACCTTAGATTATGCGCGAGCAGTCGCGAGTAATAGACCGCAACCAACAAACATACTGCCAAAGACTTTATTTAGCCTTGCCATCATCGCTTCTGAACGAATAAATCGACCTAACTGAGACGCTAACCCAGTATAAAAGAGCATAACAACCGTATCGATAACGACTGTTGTGACGCCTAATATCATTAATTGAGGCAATTGAGTGGCTGTAGGGTCTATAAATTGAGGAAACAACGCCACCAAAAACACGATAGATTTAGGGTTTGTTAAATTTATAACGACGGCGCTGCGCAATAACTGTAAACCTGACTTTTCATCACCCGCTTCGCTGACAGATAATGACGATGAGTCGCGCCACTTATTGATACCAAGCCAAATTAGATACGCGACACCCACCCATTTAATGATGGTGAAAGCAGTAGCAGATTGAGCAACCAAGGCGCCAATACCAGCCCCTACAAAAGCAATATGAATCATTAGGCCGATTTGCAATCCAGCAATGGCAGGTAATGATTTTTTCATGCCATGACTGATGCCATTGCTCACTGAATTTACTGTGCCAGACCCTGGCGCTAAACTAAACACAATGGCGGTTAGTACATAAGCTAACCAAATCTGTAAATCCATAATCACTCTCTCACTGGCTTAAGCGTAGACACTCTTGTGCATTCGCATATACTGAACCTAAGCACTAATTTGCACCTGTATTAAGTAGAACTCTCATGCCAAACGATCCGACTGCCGACTTCACATTTAGCCAAGAGGCCGATTATCAAGCCTTCTTTAAGGGCAAGATTGCGCCTTTTTGGCAACAAAGGCAAGACGGTTTTTTAACCGGAACGAAGAGCTCATCTCTCTACTGGTCGTCCATGACTGCACCAACAAACACCAAAGCAATTGTTTTTATTAATGGCCGTATTGAAAGTGTCTGGAAATACCAAGAGCTGTTCTTCGACCTTTACTCTCAGGGCTATGACATTTTTTCTTATGATCATCGCGGTCAAGGAGCGTCAGAACGCCTCTGCCATGATCCTGAAATGGGGTTTGTTGACGAGTTTGACGACTACATCAAAGATATGGCGCTGCTTGTTAATCACTGGCCTCTAAAACAATATCAGCACTGCCACTTGATCGGCCACTCAATGGGTGGAGCCATTGCCGCTCAATACCTACAACAGCATAAACATCATCCATTTGACTCACTGACCTTAAGCTCACCTATGTTTGGCGTAGCACTGCCTTGGTATTTTCGCCCAATAGCGCAAAAAATGGCTCAATTGATGGCAGCCAGAGCGTCTCAACCCAAATATGCCCCGGGTCATCGTAATTATTATCCAAAACCATTCGACGACAACCGCTTAACCCAAAGCCTTGTTCGTTATCAGTGGTTTCGTGACCTGTATGAACAGTTACCCCAATTGAAGCTTGGTGGCCCGAGTACACACTGGGTAGCCGAGAGCTTAAATGCTGCACAACAGTGCGTAGACAATGCAAGCATGCTGCAAACGCCAACCTTACTGATGCAGGCGCAATGCGATCAAATCGTTGATAATGCTTCCCACGTACGCTTTGCTAAAATGTCCGGACCGCATGTCAGATTAGAAAGTATCCCTAACGCGAGGCACGAGATTTTATTTGAAATAGACGCCATTCGAACTCCAGCACTGCATTCATTGTTCACGCACCTTGCTCAATGCGAAGTACATCGTTAGAAAGCGTCGATTAAAAGGGGAAATGCGGGTTTACCCTCTTTTTTAATCTTGTTATCCCCTAAAATGAATCAGTATTAATTTGAGCACCCTATTTGTATTAATTTGAGAACGCTATGACCCAAGTGAAAAGTAATGCTTCATTTAACATTGTTGCCTCTGATCTGGATGGCACCCTTCTCGCTCCAAACCATCAGTTAACCGAATTTTCTAAACAAACATTGAAAGACTTGCACCAACAAGGATTTCATTTTGTGTTTGCAACAGGGCGACATCATGTCGATGTAGCAGGCATTCGTGGACAAGTAGGTATTCCGGCTCACATGATCACATCAAACGGTGCTCGTGTTCATGATGAAAATGATAACTTGATGTACAGTCAAAACGTTCCAGAGCAGTTGGTACAAGGTGTGGTCGATGTCATCAAGGCTGACCCTGAAGTGATCATTCATATCTACCAAGATGAGCTTTGGCTACTCGATCGTGAAGACGAGCGCCTAAAGAATTTTCATGAAGAATCTGGCTTCTCTTATCAGCTATTTGACGCTGATAATGCGCCGACTACCGGAGTCGCAAAGCTCTTTTTCACCTACCCAGATCACGAATACTTGGTGAAATACGAACAAGAGCTCAATCAAAAATTTGAAGGCCTACTTAATGTCGTATTCTCAACGCCATGGTGTTTAGAAGTCATGGCTGCGGAAGTATCCAAAGGCGAAGCACTCAAAGCGGTAGCCGAAAAACTGAACCTAACGTTGGAAAACTGCATCGTATTTGGTGATGGCATGAATGACGTTGAAATGCTGTCTATGGCAGGTAAAGGGCTGGTTATGGAAACCTCTCACGATAAAGTGAAAAAAGCATTACCAAGCAATGAGATCATTGGTAGCCATGCCGATGATGCCGTCGCTCATTACTTACGCGAACACCTGTTATAACAGCGACTCCCACCATATTCATTAGCCGCTTATGTATGAGCGGCTTTTTTATTACTCCCCATCGAAATCGCACGATAACCGACACGCTGCCCGGAATTAAACAAATCGACTGCGGTCTACACAACAAATTGAGGTAAAATACCCCTACTTCCCTTTAAGTCTCAGGATGACTCATGACCCTACGTACAATGATCGCACTCGCGGCAGCCAGTATCGTATTATCAGGCTGTAGCCAATCCCCACCACCTAAACAAACCGCTAAGCCTGACGCTCTTGTTAATCTAAGTCAGCAAACTCAGCCACAAACTTTCATTCTGCGTGGTGAAGTCGTCATAGGTCATGAAGCGCGATCTATTCAACCGTGCAACAGCAGCCAACAATACTGGGTTCATTTACCAAGTGGTGAATTTGAACGAGCGCAAAAGCTGATGCATGAGGCCTACCAGCCTCTATATGGGGAGTTAATTGGTTATTTAGTTCCACCACCTCTGGATGGATTCGCAGCAGACTACGACGCCACGTTTGTCGTCACCCAAGTCAATCGCCTCAGTGTTGAAGCCGCGAACGCATGTCATCGTCCCGCGCATCCAACCCAAGCGATGGGCAATGAGCCTTTTTGGAATGCTCAACTAACTAAACAGAATGTAGAATTTCGTCAACCAGGAGCCGAGACAACTCAGTCAGCTCGCCAAAGTAGTCACATCTCTAGTTCTATTCGAGAATACCAGCTGGACAATGGCCATTTAAAGCTTACGAAACAACACTGCTCCGATACCATGAGCGGTGATATTTTCAGCTGGCAGTCTACGCTAACCCTTGATAATAAAGAATTCCAAGGTTGCGCTATGTTAAGCAACCTTGACTCAAGTCGACGCTGGGTAGGTAAGTATCGCGCTCAATCGACCGAAAATCAGAGCTTCCAAGTTGCTTTGCAACTCAACGGCGATCATAGCGCGACCACTCGCTATCACTATCAAAATGGTGAACCTACGCGCGTTGAGGTTGGATTCTGGCAACAGCTCAATGACCAGCAGATTCAAGTGACCATGACGCACCACCAGCAACAGTACTTAATTGCGCAGCGAATTTTTACTCTCGATGGCGACGGGCTAATCACCAAAGAAGAGAAAATAAACGATAAAATTTACCCTCTTCACGGCGGCGGAATGAAACTGTTCAATACAGAATTAATGCCAATGGTCTCAGAGCAAAGTGAGAGCTTTCAATAATGAGTAATAATGGCTGTTCAACTTGCGGATTAAAGCATCAGTGCGTTTGCAAGATCAGACCAAAGCTAACACCCAACTGGCGCTTGGTGCTATTAACGCACCCTAACGAATTTCGCAGAGACACCAACACTGGGCAATTGTTAGCAACCAGCATAGGTAATTGTGAAGTGATGGAGTGGCATAGAAAAGAGCCGCCAGCCCAACTACTTCACTACATGCAGGATCCCAATTTAAAACCAGTGGTGTTATTTCCCAGCGACACCAGTCAGCTACTCGCAACCAAGACTCATGAGGAAGATGACAAAACTTGGCTGTTTATTTTATTGGATGGGACGTGGCAGGAAGCCAAGAAAATGCATAATCGAAGCAGTTGGCTGCAAGCACTACCTCACTGTCATTTAGCAATAACGGAAGCCTCTAGCTACCCGCTAAGGCGCAATCAAAAACAAGGGAATTTATGTACCTGCGAAGTGGGGATTCACCTGCTTAAAGCAACCCATAACCCACAAGCTGCCGACAGCCTTAACGAGTTTTTCCAGCACTACTTACAAGTGTTTCAGGCAGACAAAAGTGGTCACCTTTGGCAAAGCTCTAAAGATGGCGCTTTTAGTAGCTCAGGCTCACCTAAATAAAACCCTTGCAGATAATCAACACCAATATCTTCAGCAATTCGGCAGACTTGTTCATTATGAACAAACTCTGCCACTGTTTTCGCCTCAAAGACATTACACAACCTAACCAATTGTTGGGCTATCTGTCGTTGGCGCTTATCTTTATCAATATTACGAATAATACTGCCATCGAGTTTAATAATCTGAGGTTCTAACTTGATGATTTCATCGATATTTGAATACCCGGAACCAAAGTCATCGACGATAATCCGAGCGCCTAACCCTCTAAAGTGATTACACACTTCAATCATTCTGGAATAGTCTTTGATCTGCTCGCTTTCCAACACTTCCAACCCAACGCGGGTCGGCATTTTTAAGCCCTGTATCGCACCCTCTAACAAATAAAGAGTCTTATCACTCATTAAATCTTGTGGTGATAGGTTAATGGAAAATGATTCATCGCTGCTCGCCATGCAATGAAACGTATGCTTAATCATCTGACGACTAAGCCGAGTATACAGGTGAGTATCCTCGATGATAGGCAAGAACTTACCCGGTGGAATGATCTGATCGTCTTCTTGAATTCGAACCAAGCACTCTTGTGATACTTTTTTATGAGAGTGAGCTGCAAATATTGGCTGAGAATAGGCAATAACATTCCGGTTTAATACCGCCCGGCTCACGCAAGATAACCAGCTCAATTGCGCTTGCCTAGCTTCTTCTTCACCCGTGAGTAGCTTTGCATTACACATGTGGCGATTATTTTTCATGCCATGACGACGCGCTTCTATAGATTTAAGCAACAACTCCTCAATGCCTATATCAGGAAAGTCTCGACGACTCGCGAGCCCCCCACACAGTGAAACCGATAGGTAATCAAGATCTGGCAAACCATAAGGTTCAAAGTTTACATGTTCAATTTCATCCACGAATTCGGTAAAGCGCTGACGAATAAATGCGCTGGTACGCTCTGAAGAAAATACGGCAGCCCATTCACCAATGCCAATACTATACAGTTCAGAACTGCCACCAAAGCGCTGCCATAACTGCTCTTGAAAATACTGACTTAAGTCCTGAAGTAATTGGTCACCCACTTGATAACCATACTTTTCATTCACCTGATTAAAATTAGTCAGTTTAAGCGTTAGCAAGTGCTCGCTTTGTACTATCTTAGTTAACCGCTCTTTTAAAACGGTACGATTAAGCAAACCGGTTCGGCGATCAAAACGATAGCTTTCCGTTAGCTTGTGCGCTTGTTCTAACAGCTTCTGCTCCATGTTATTGTTCATTTCATCCACATCTGCAATGGCATTACGGATCAAAGAAAATAAAGGGGAAACAGAGTGAGGCTGATGGCGCTTCATGTGTTCAAGCGTAGGCTTTTCTAGCGCTGTTTCTCGCATCGCGAGATAAGTTAAGCTGTGGTGCATGATCAGCTGCGTTTTATCATCTCGGAACAGCTCTCCCATACAATAAGCACCATTCGCGTTAGCAAATTCAGAAAATGGCGTCAGTTCATCGGCACCGTCCATAAAATCGAGTCGAGATGCGCAATTGTAGATAAAAACACTCTCAGGATGGTGCACGAATAGTTGCTCAGCCCCTAAACGCACCTGCTCTTGAGTCAAGGAAGGGTGGTTGTAGCAAAAACGCACTTCATCGCCTACTTTCCAATCTGCATTAAATTCAATGCTACCGTCAGAGTACAACTCCCTTGGTAAGTGGACAGACTGATGACTTTGCTCGCCGCGCATTAAAGGGAAATCTTGCAGCTGTTCGAAAGTCACCGCGTTACCGTCAGCTAAGTATCGATTATAAATTTCTTGGACGGGCTTGTGGTCTAGGCTGACAAGTCGGCCATTGTTCGCTTCCGTAATCCGAAACTTGCGACCAACAGGGTTCCACTCTGCATAAGCATTACGCCACACTTGTAAGTTTTCATTGTGCAGCGCTACCGCAACACATGCATGCTGATAGATTTGCTGATTAAGCATGACCCAACGGCCAAATAAATTCGCATGTGATAAGCCACCAGCAACAGGAAGGTCAAAAGACAACTGATTGAATGCACTGAATAGCGGGTAGTCGTTAGCATCCACTTGATCAGCGAAGCTGATCGCGACTTTTGTGGTTCGATTGACTAATAATTGTTCAACCAAATGTTGGCTGTCTCGCTTTTGATCACCAGTATAAAACACGGCACTAGAGGTAATATGAGTCGCCATCAACTCTGTAATAATAATCAATGTGCCTAGGTTAACGACGCTGCTATTTTTAATGGTGTGCGTGGAGCTTTGACCGATAACGGTGACCCGTTCGAAAGTCTGATTTAAGACGCGACTGTACTCAACCGCAATATCGGCCGATTGTGTAGAAAATATTTGTACTAAATAAGTGGCATTATTATCCACCGCGAAGCTTTTTAATTCGGCATGCAGTTGTGGTAAGTCTTGTACCAATATTGAGTGACAGCGCATATTACATATTATGAACAGAATTTAAGGTGAATCACTATAGCGCCAGAGTCACTGACTGAAAAACACCTATGATCAACTTTTGCTCATTTAGCCCAAACCAAATAGCCGTGTTGTGAGGCCGCTCGTATATTGAGCTTAGTATTTGAAACAATTTGGCTGAATACGCCTTATAAAACAGAGGTTATTCTTATTCTGTGAATTATTATTCGTTACCGGATAAAGTTTAAAAGTTGGCTCAATTCCGATATTTCTACATCAGGCAATGTCACTGCATGTTTAAGAGACTGAGCGCCGTAAGGCAGCCAACAAGCGGAGTAACCACTTTGTTTGGCGCCCAACACATCGCTACGAAGATGATCGCCAACATGCAAAATATGACAAGAATGAATATTTAGCTGCTGCTGAGCGAGTTGAAACATGTCAGGATAAGGTTTTGAACGGCCATCTCGGCCCGCTCGATACACATGGCAAAAATACTGGTTTAAACCTATTTTTTCAGGGTCAACATTGCCATTAGTAATACCAATGAGAGGCATCGCGTGGGCAAGCTGCTCTAACACATCATGAGTGTTACGCGGGACGTCAACTAAATTACGCCAATACTGAACTTGTTCTATGGCTTCATTAGCCGCATCTTTCGCCTGTAATTCGGTATAACTCGATAAGACCAACCCAGTGACTATTTGTTTCCAACGCCATAATGTCACATCATGAGCTAAGGCTGGATCTTCAATGATTAGCTGCTTTTTAATGTGATGCCATTGCGCCATGCTGAGCTGCTGGCATTGAGGGTATTGCGCTTTTAGCCAATCCGCGACTTCTTTTTCTACCCGCATGATCACTGGATAGTTGTCGTATAAGGTATCATCCAAATCAAATGTCATGGCTTTGATGGTAGGAACTCGACGGTAAAAACGCATAAATAGAAACCTTAGTTATTCGTTATTTTTTCTTGGCTCGAGGGTGCGCTTGATCGTAAGCCTGCGCAAGGTGCTGGAAATCTAAGTGAGTATAGATTTGAGTAGTAGAAATGTTCTCATGCCCTAATAGCTCTTGAACTGCTCTTAAGTTGCCGCTAGATTCAAGCATATGCGTTGCAAAAGAGTGACGTAATTTATGCGGACTGATATGACTAGAAACCCCTTGCTTTTGCCCCCACTCGGCCATGCGCTTTTGCACATTACGATGTGATATCCGTTGGCCCAGCTTAGACACAAACAAACCGGCTTCATCAGAACTTGCAAGTTCATTACGAACCTTGAGCCATTGGCCTACCCATTCACGAGCTTTACCAGCAAAAGGAACTTTTCTTTCTTTATCTCCTTTACCAATAACTCGCAACTCACCGCGGCTTAAGGAAATGTCTTTCACATTAATGCTGACCAGTTCAGCCAAACGCAAACCTGCCCCATACATTAATTCCATCATCGCTCGGTCACGAATGGATAATGGATCGTCTTCATTCACTTCCAACAACTGACCGACTTCATCCACATCGATGTTCTTTGGTAACGGTCGCTGTTTACGAGGTGCTGAGACCCCTTTTGCAGGGTTAGCCTGTAAAACACCGCGCAAAATAAGGAAATCAAAGAAACTACGCAACGATGATAAACGAGTGCTAATGCTGCTCGCCTTCATTCCTTCACGCATGCCTTTACTGGCTAACTGGCGAACCCAACCAGCATCAACTTGTTTCCAGTCACTCACACCCAGCTCAACCAACTGCCCAGCCATATGAGATAACTGCAGTTTATAGTTGCGTTGGGTGTGCAAGCTCAACCCTCGCTCACTATGGAGATATTGATAGAAACGCTCTAACGGTTTCGCTAGATCACTAGGCAGAGGTGCAGACGACATGAGCTTCCGATTCTTTGTGCCAAGGCAAATGCTCCACCAACTGGCTAAGCACTAAGGTAAGGTGGCGTAAAAATAACGTATCCAAATTAGGCTGAAAATGACCACCATCGTCACTGGAAAAAGCCACTATACCTAATGGCTTCTTTCTAATAATAGGCAATACCACAAAAGAACCCAACTCTGGTACTTTTTGACCAGAAAAAAGAAGCTCTCGATCGGCACTTTTCATACGGCCAAGATAAGCGTCTTTACCATTTAAGTGATTGGTTGCAAAACGGCTGTAGCTTTCTCTGCTCAATGTATTCGCATCTGTCGGTGCATCGAACAACTTTAAATAACCTTTTAGACCCAGTGATCGTGCGGTCTGCTCTACATAAGCCACAACATCACTCAACTGAGAACAGCCTAAGACTTGCTCTTGCAACTGCATAAAGTCATGAAACGTTCGATCGTTATTCGCCGCTAAAGACATCAATTGAGTGATTTCTTCTTCTAGTTCTTCAATGCGCGTGCGTTGGCGTTTTAATTGAATTTCCACCAAGGACACTGCGCCCTGCTCTCTATGAGGAATGGACAAACGCGCAACTAAGTCTTGGTTATGATGAAAAAAATCTGGGTGGTCGCGCAGATAATCGGCGACCACTTGAGCCGTTAGGGCATCAGCCTCTGGGTGTGACAAAACTCTTCCTCTTATTTCTTTGTTTTACTGGTTAAGCTCATGCACTAGCAACTTAACTGGCCGTCATAAACGTATGTCGCAGCCCCTGTCATATATAGTGGATGACCAACGCCTTTCCAGCGAATTTCAAGATCGCCGCCCGGTAAATGTACCGTAACTTCTTCATCCAGAATGCCTTGATGAATCCCAACCGCTACGGCGCCGCATGCACCACTGCCACAAGCCTGAGTTTCCCCGGCTCCTCTCTCATACACACGTAAGTTAATTTCATGACGAGAGAGTAGCTGCATGAAACCAGCATTAACACGCTCTGGAAAACGTTCATGAGATTCCAATAATGGCCCAAGAGTTTCCATGTCCATTTCATTGATTTCGCTAACAGCGGTAACAACGTGTGGATTGCCCATGCTTACCGCACCACAAAATAGGGTGTGCTCACCAGCGCGAAGAATATAGGTTTTCTCAACCTGTTTCGCTTTGAACGGAATTTTTCCAGGGTCGAAGACTGGCTCCCCCATGTTCACGGTGACCATATCGCCATCTTCAATGTACAACACCATTTTGCCTTTTTTGGTACTGACGTTAATAGTGTGCTTATTGGTTAAGCCTTTCATGCGAACAAAACGTGCAAAACAACGGGCGCCATTGCCACATTGCTCTACTTCACTGCCATCAGCGTTAAAAATTCGGTAGTGAAAGTCGCTTTCAGGATCGTATGGTGCTTCAACGACCAAGAGTTGGTCGAAACCAACTCCGGTATTGCGATCCGCCAAGCGACGGATCAGGTCTGGAGAAAAAAACACGTTCTGGGTAATACAATCTACGACCATAAAGTCGTTACCCAACCCGTGCATTTTAGAGAAATGAAAATGCATAGTAAGACACTTTACTCCGGTAGTACTTGCTCTAACTGCCAAAGGCTAGCAAGTTCTTCGCGCTGACGCACAACATAAGACTGATCGTTATCAACCATCACTTCTGCTGCTCGCGCACGAGTATTATAATTTGAAGACATCACAAAACCATAAGCTCCGGCGGAACGTACAGCAAGTAAATCACCTTGCTCTAACACTAACTCACGATCTTTACCTAAGAAGTCACCCGTTTCACAAATAGGTCCAACTAAATCGTAGCTTGTCGCCTCACCATCACGAGGCACGACAGGAACAATGTCTTGCCACGCTTGATACAGGGCAGGACGCATTAAATCATTCATCGCCGCATCAATAATGGCAAAGTTTTTATGCTCAGTATGCTTTAAGAACTCAACTTGAGTCATTAAAATACCGGCATTGGCCGCAATCGCTCGACCCGGCTCAAAAATCAATTCAAGCTCTGGATGCTTATCAAGACGCGCAAGCAGTGCCTTAGCGTAATCCGACGGTTGTGGAGGTAACTCATCTTTGTAAACAACACCAAGGCCGCCACCAACATCAAGATGCTTGATTTTTATACCTTGCGTTGATAATTCATCAATTAAAGCAAGCAGACGATCCGTTGCATCGATAAACGGTTCAATGTCAGTGAGTTGAGAGCCAATGTGGCAATCAATACCTTGAACGTTCAGGTTCGGTAAGCTTTGTGCGAACTTGTAAACTTCTGGAGCGCGATCAAAGGCAATGCCAAATTTGTTATCACGTAAACCGGTTGAGATATATGGGTGCGTGTTTGCATCGACATCTGGGTTGATTCGTAAAGAAATTGGCGCAACCACACCCACTTCACCCGCAACTTGGTTAAGCAACTCTAATTCAGGTTCGGATTCTACATTAAAGCACTTAATATTCAGTTCTAGAGCTCGCTTCATTTCTAGCGCTGTTTTGCCGACACCAGAGAAGACGACTTTCGCTGGATCGCCTCCCGCGGCTAATACACGTTCTAGCTCACCCATAGACACAATATCGAAGCCACTGCCTAAGCGTGCAAGCACATTCAATACGCCTATGTTTGAGTTCGCTTTAACGGCATAACATACAAGGTGCGGATGTTGAGCAACAGAGCTATCAAATGCCTTCCAATGGCGCTCTAGCGTTGCTCGTGAATACACGTAAAGTGGTGTGCCATATTTTTGAGCAAGCTCGGTCAGTGCAACACCCTCGGCCCAAAGTTGGCCATCATCCTGATAGTTAAAGTAGTCCAATGTTCATTCCCTGTAATTAAATAGTTACTGTTGAGGCTGCTCTGTTGGTGGAGCTTCGTCCGGCAAATAAAGTGCGCCCGATTGCCCACAACCCGCTAAACCGAGTATGGACAACAAAAAAAGTGCGATAAGTGACTTTTTCATTTTGCAATTCGTGATTAATAACTCAATGCCTCCTATAATCGCACCACAATCAGGAAAAGCAATAGGATAGAGCACGATGAATGATACTGAATTTCATCAATTGGTCGATGTCACTCTACAAAACATCGAAGAAGCCATTGATGACTCTGGCGCGGATATTGATTTTGAGACATCTGGTAATGTGATGACTCTGGAATTTGAAGACCGTAGCCAAATTATAATTAACCGCCAAGAGCCCATGCATGAAGTATGGCTAGCCTCAAAATCGGGTGGGTTTCATTTCAAGCACAACGGAGAAGCATGGATTTGCTCTAAAACAGGGTCGGAACTGATCAGCCTAGTGAAAGCTGAATGTGAAAAGCAGGCTCAAGAAAAGATTGACTGGGTTTAACAACATAAAAACAAGAAAGGCGCCGAGTAAGGCGCCTTTTTTTAACATTCTAGTCAAGTTGAATAAGAAGAGTGCTCGCTACAGATTTACAGCTCGAGCCCGTTGCTGATGAGAAGTATCACTGCGATACGGAACGACATAGCTACTGCCTTCTTCAGGGGTGACAATTTGATAGTATTGCGGCAAATTGAAATTAATGAAGGTCGCACTAATTTCTAGATCATCTTGGTAAGACGTATAAAACCGATTTACGCTAGCAACCATTTCATCTTTGTTACCACTGAACTGGTGATACACTTCCACTCGATTTGATTCATCTAATACATAGATATTGAAACCGTTCTTAACATCTTCAAAGAAAAACTGAATCAGTCCTTCGCTCGCAAAACTGTCTACCAATTCTGGTAATGGATGATCTTGGTCTTTATCCAGCATCATCAAAGGCGAACCATTCAATTTATTCGTCGAGATACTGCTATAAAAGTCGACTGAGTTTTCAAGTTTTTGTACCGAAACACCACGACGCTCAAAAAACAGGCCGTAAACTTGTTCACTAATACGGATCGCTTTAAAACGACGACGTTTTTCTTGCTCTAGTGGTTTCAAGCGCAATTCAATGCATTCCGCGAGCAATTGATACACCAAGTTACGCATCACACCACGTAAGTTCTTGCTATAACAGAACACATCCACCGACTCAGGAGGCAACGCGTCTTGATGCATTTTTCCAAGCACCGTCTTTAATGCATCTAACATGGCGGTTTCACCAGTAAAATGTAAAGTACGTACTTCGTGCCAAGAATTTCGATACACCAAATCAACACTGCCCACTAGGCTCAAGTTTTCTTCGCCAAAGCTGAATATATCGATATTCTTCAGATCAACTTTTAGTGCTTTACCATGCAATTTTGTCGTCGGATCATTTTCAAAATTGATGAACATCGCTAATTGGCTAATCTCACATGGACTGGCCAAAGCTTGCATACTCGGGCGACGTTTATGCAACGAGAAGGTATTACGTAGATCGCTGACCATCTGATAAAACTTATCAATGTCGAGATCAGCTTGACGTACAACCGAATGTAAGCGAGTTGACTCCGTGATCATGCCATTGAAGAATGACCATGCCACTAGCTTACTCAAGTATTCGTTATGTTCTAAATATGGGCGACCTAAGATACTGACAGGATCTATCGGTTGTTTATACAAATACCAACCTTCACGGTTAGTGCGTCCGGCTCCAACTTGGATAAAGCTTAAGTCTGACTCATGCAAATCAGGGGAGATTTGAGGATTAAGCAGTGTCACTTTACCCGGTAATACTTCAAAAGCCGCGTACAATTTACGCGCCAATATACTGATATCTTGAGGGCTAATCGCAGAGGTAATTTCATTGCGACGAGCAAATTGAATCAGATTTCGGTAGCTCAACATCAACGCATCAAGCAATTGGTCATGGACAACTTTAACTTGTTCCACTTTCCAATTACGACGATCATCTAACTCTTCAATAACCGCATCGGACCATTGCCATTTTTGTACCATATCCGTTAGCGCTTCTCGTCGCCATGCGACAGAACCGACATCCGGCACTCGAGATAGTTTTTCGTGAGTCTTCAAATAAAAGCAGCGACGCACCAAATCCAAACGTTTCTCATCTTGCACTCGTTCAAGATAGCGCGTTACTTTCTCAAGCATCAAATAATAGGCGTCCATCCCATATAAATCAGGCTCATGAGAGAAAAAACGGCGCTTTGAATCAATACAAAGAAGCTGAGTAGACGGGTATTCCCAAGAATACGCTTCAAGTAAGATAGCTTTGAGAACAGATTTATACGGCGCATCAATACTCTTGTAGAGCTGCCACAAGTTTGAACCAAAGTACTCTTCAGCGGGAATTCGGTCTATTTGCCCAAAATCTATCCACTGGCTACAGTCTATCTTACCTTCTTCGCATAATTGACGGACATAATCGTCATAGCACTCTTCCATCTCTGGAGGAACGATCTGCCAAAGAAGACGTTGGCCTGCTAGCCTGACTGCGGAACGATAAAACTCATCTAATAACAGTAGATGCTGTGAAGAACCACAATTATCTCCGGTCATTTCTTCCGATTGATTGCTACGAAAACGTTCTTCATCCATAAGGAAGAAGTTCGCTTCAACACCCATGTTTTTTGCCCAATCAGTGATCAGTAAACACTTGTTGCTAAGGCTGGAGCGATCATTCGATGACATCGAAGGTGACACACATACCCAAACATCCAAATCACTTGATGTACTTTGACCAATAGAGGAAGTGCTTCCCATGGTGTACAAACCAAGAATAGCGGGCTGTTCTAAGGTAGCAAGCGGACCACCGCTGGTTAACTCAGTGTCATCGACAAATTGCTGCTGCTCAGCAGTCAGCTCTAGATCAACAACACCATAAGGAACCGTGCGATCGTAATAACCCGGAATAGAAGGGTGATTATAATGTAGGAGAACAGGTAACAACTGGAATACACGCTGGCCTTGCACGTCCATTAAGGCAAGTGCACGCTCGATTCGCTGCTGGTTAAGCGAGTCTAATCGATGTATCAATGTTTGAGTAAATGCCGGCAAAGGGCGATCCTTGATCTCTGATTAATTTGATGTTTTCGCTTAAAGTGTGTTCACAATAACTTTAAAAACGTGATCAATTTAACACTTTTAATCACAAGGGTAAAGAAATAGCGTGAGAAGCGTCCAATCCTAACCGTCTTTGACACTTCTATGGCAACGCCCATAGTGTCTTCCTTTTTCACCTAATACTAATAATAGACCACTCTACATTTGGGACGTTGCTCACATATTTTTTTCTCAATCCTAAGAATCTGAACTTGATAGCATTGCCGTGCGATGAAACAGTAATACTTTGGCCTGCTCGGTGGTAGGATTAGTCAGTTATTTACTTCAGATGGAACCATTATGTCACACAGCTCTCCAATTCGAATTGCAACACGAAAAAGCCCTCTAGCTCTTTGGCAAGCTTATTATGTCAGGGACGCATTGCAAGCTGCGCATCCGGGCCTCGAAGTGGAACTGGTTACAATGGTGACCAAAGGCGACATCATCCTAGATACACCATTAGCAAAAGTGGGCGGTAAAGGTTTATTCGTTAAAGAACTTGAAGTAGCCATGCTTGAAGGTCGTGCCGATCTTGCTGTTCACTCAATGAAAGATGTGCCCGTCGATTTTCCTGAAGGCCTTGGACTTGTCACCATCTGCGAGCGCGAAGACCCGCGAGATGCATTTGTTTCCAATACCTACAACAATCTAGATGAATTACCAGAAGGCTCTATTGTTGGTACCTGTAGCTTACGCCGACAATGCCAAATTAAAGAAGCCAGACCCGATATCATCATCAAAGAACTGCGCGGCAATGTGGGTACGCGCCTAGGAAAGCTAGACAATGGTGATTACGATGCGATCATTTTAGCGGCTGCTGGTCTAAAGCGCTTAGAACTTGAAGAACGTATTCAAAGCTATATAGAACCTGAGCAATCCTTACCTGCGGTAGGTCAAGGTGCTGTTGGGATTGAATGTCGTTTAGATGACCAAAGACTGATAAAACTACTCGAACCACTGAACCACGCCGATACGGCAGACCGTGTAATGTGTGAACGCGCCATGAATTTAACGCTTGAAGGGGGTTGCCAGGTTCCAATCGGAAGCTATGCATTGCTCGATGGCGATAAGATTTGGCTACGCGCACTGGTTGGCGAGCCCGACGGCTCTGAAATTATTCGAGGAGAGATATCAGGTCTGCGTACCGATGCCGAGAAACTGGGCGTCGAACTCGCACAACAACTCCTGAGTGAAGGCGCAAAAGAAATACTGGAAAAACTATATCAAGAGCATGAGTAATAATGCCGACCTGCTTAGTGACGAGACCTTCACCTGAAGGCCAAAATTTGTGTAATTCGCTATCCGAATATGGAATCCCAGCATTACACCAACCGCTCATTAGAATTGAAGCAGGTCGCCAATATTCTGAGCTTGTTGATCTGATCCAACAAGCTCAAATCATCATCGCCGTAAGCCAACATGCCGTCTATTGGGCAAATCATGCTCTTGAAAAAGTGGGACAAAAGTGGCCAACTTCAAGCAGATATGTTGCCATCGGTCAAAAAACAGCACACAAATTAAGCAAAGCATCACAACAAAAAGTACAATATCCAGAAGTCAGCGACAGTGAACATCTTCTGGCTATGACCGAACTTACCGATGTAGGGCAAAAACAAGTACTGATCCTACGTGGTAATGGCGGTCGTGATTTGATCTACAGCACTTTGGCAGAACACGGAGCTTTGGTTCAACACTGCGAAGCTTACCAACGTATAGACGTCGCCTTCAATGTAGATAAATCCACTCAGCAGTGGCAACAGTTCGGTATCGACACACTCGTAGTCACCAGCGGAGAACAATTAAACCAGTTTGTCCGTAGCCTTTCTCCAAAGCATTTAGCCTGGCTACAACAATTGTGCCTAGTTGTACCAAGTCAAAGGATTGTAGAGATGGCCCAACGACATGGATTTCAACATATTATTAATTCACAAGGCGCAGCAAACCCAGACTTACTTAGGGCACTAAGTAACCGTTAATAACAGGACAAGAGCATGACAAGTAAAAAAAACAATAATGATCATATTGAACCTGAAGAAACCTCAACCCTTTCTAACTCTGCTGACGCCTCCGTGGACGCCACCGATACTCCTACAGAGAAAAAAGTAACCGATTCAAAAGAATCCTCTATATCTAAATCGTCATCTGATAATAATGAAACCGAAAAGAAAAAAGATGGCGGTAAGAAACTAGGCACCATCGCCATTATTTTGAGCTTACTGTTTGGTGGCGGGCTGACTTATCACATCCAACAGCAAAACGAAAAACACTTAGCGTTGATCAATTCACTAAAAAGCGAAATGACGCAATTAACGAATAGTACCAATCAAGAGCTGAATTCAGTAAAACAAGATGTGCTAACTCAAACCGAGCAAATGGTACACCGTAGCCAAGTCTTGCTTGATCAACAACAAACCAGTATAGAGAGCTTACAAGTTGCTCTTGCTGACGTAAAAGGCCGAAGACCGAATGATTGGCTACTTGCTGAAGCTGATTACTTAGTTAAATTGGCAGGTAGAAAACTGTTTTTAGAGCACGATGTTGTGAGCGCAACTCGCTTAATGGAGAGCGCCGATCAGCGAATTGCTGCGTTAAATGACCCGAGTCTAGTGACACTGCGTAAATCAATGGCCAACGACATTACCCAACTACGCTCACTTCCATTGATCGACCGTGAAGGCTTAGTTCTAGCGCTCACTAGTCTTCAGCAAGAAGTCGATAAGCTACCACTAGCTAATGCTATATTACCGGATGCGCCCGAAGTGATAGAACAGGTTGTATCTGAAGACATCAATGATTGGCAAAATAACCTAACAACCTCTTTGAAAGATTTCTCCGAGCAGTTTATTACCTTCCGAACTCGTGACGGCGATGTCGTTCCGCTTCTTTCACCAGAGCAACATTTTTATTTAAGAGAAAACATCAAAGCCAAATTGGAAACTGCAATTAAAGGCGTCTACGTTGAACAAGGTGAAATCTACCAAACCGCCGTTAAGGTCGCGAATGAATGGTCTCATATGTTCTTCACTCAAGACGACGCCAGTGTTGCCAAATTCCAACAACGCCTAGAGCAACTCTCAAAACAAAACATAAACGTGAATTACCCACAAAAGCTTGAGACTCAGCAGCAACTTTCGGACGTAATCACTGACCGCCTTCGTAGAGAAGTAACCACCTTAGTATCGGAGGAGCAATAATGATTCGTCTGATAATTCTCTTCATTCTAATCGGTGCTGGCCTTTACGCAGGTACGCAGTTTTCAGGTCAGCAAGGTTATGTGCTCATTTCAATCGCAAACAAAACGATAGAAATGAGTGTCACTACGTTAGTTCTCATTATCGTAGCGTTATTAGCCGCTCTTTTCGGCTTAGAGTATCTTATTAAAAAGGTTCTACGTGCTAGCAGTGCAACATGGAATTGGTTTGGTGTCCGAAAACTGAAACGAGCTCGTAAAGATACTAATGACGGTATGGTTTTATTACTCGAAGGTGACTGGCTAGGTGCAGAAAAGAAAGTACTGCGCTCTGCTAAGCACCATGATATGCCGTTATTGTGCTACCTGATCGCTTCTGAAGCCGCTCAAGGCTCTGGTAATAGAGCAAAAAGAGATCAATACCTAGAACTGGCTGCTGAGCAACAAGATTCAAAACTAGCCGTTGCTCTAACAAGAGCCAAACTGCTGGTTGCAGATAGCCAATATGATCTTGCTCTGGTTACGTTAGATGAATTGCAATCTGATACTCCAGATAACCCAATCACGCTAGAGCTGTTAAAAGTCACTTACCAAAACCTAGGCAAGTGGCAACTTCTCACTCAATTGTTACCTAAGCTTAAAAAATCAAAACTCATCGCGCAGCAAGAATTTGATCAGCTCAACCTAGCGGCTCAAGGCGGAGCGATGAAAGAGATCTCGGAGCAACAAGGCAGTGAAGGGCTATTAGCACACTGGAATCGCCTCCCTCGTAAAACGAAACAAGAGCCAGAACTGATTTTATGCTTAGTGAAGCAGTTAATAGCTCGTAAAGCTGACTCTCAAGCTTATATCGTTGTTCGTGATAGCCTTAAGAAATATCAAAGTGATGAGCTTTACCATGTTATTGCAGAGATGAACTTACCGGATATACACCCTGCCATTGTTCTTCTACAAGCCGCACTGCAAAAAGATGGAAATAACGCCGCAGCACACAGTACCTTAGCTCAGTTGCTGATGCGCCAAGAAAAGTGGCCGGAAGCTCAACAGCATCTTGAAAATGCTCTGAAGCAACGCCCTCATGTTTCGGACTACGCTTACTTAGCTGATGTATTAGAAAAACAGAAGCTGACCCAAGCGGCGAATGATGTCTCACGCAAAGCGTTAGCGTTAATGGAAACCACCTAACTCTCCGTCACTGATAAGCCAGTAGAAAAACCTACTGGCTTTTTTCTCCCTTTGTGCCTCTTCACAACATTCAATACCACCACGACGCAAAGAGCACTGCCTCCCAAAACGTCTAATAGTAAGAGAAATGCCAGAGCGCGACTATCTTTTGTGTTCCTATCTCGGTATCTTAACCGCTTCAAACTTGCCAGTAATCGAATGAATAATCAGGAATTTCATTCACTCATGGATCGATTATTTATTCCTTTAGAGAACGACACAGCATGACAATGGATAGTATTTCCACCCGAATCTTACACCTCATCAAAGTGAATCAAATCGTTCAAGCCGATTTAGCCAAAGCCTGTGGGGTATCTCGTGCCGCGGTGAGCAAATGGGTGAAGGGGGGCAGTATTGAAGAATCTAATGTCGACAAAATTGCGAGTTTCTTTTCGGTCACCCCAAACTGGTTAAGGTACGGAGAAACCGCTTTTAGTGTCGCCGACAATACCGACGAAAAAAGCATAGAATCCATTATTATCAACCCAGATGCGGCCCAGATTGTTTCTTGGGAGTGGGATGTTACTCATAATACCGTGAGTTACTCTGACAACGTAAAAGAAGTCTATGGCATAGATATCCACTGTAATGACGATTTCTTTTCACTGCTCAAACCAAGTGATAAAGAAGAAGTTAATCGTATCTATGAACGCCTTATTCAGTTTGGCGGATCAACTGAAATGGACTTTCAGATCCAAGTGAATAACGAATCCAAATGGATCACGTCACGAGCGACCGGTATTACAGAAGATGATTTGATAAAAAAAATCGTTGGTATCAGTATGGATAATACGATGAGGGTTGAGGCTGAGTACAAGGCAAGCCGATATCAAACACTCTTTTTTTTCATCCTCGATAAACACCCTCACGCGGTGTTCATTACAAGTAAGAACGGCGAATTTATCCACTGTAATCTCAAAGCGGCTAACCAAGATTACCTGGAACAAAAGCTGCGGTTCGAGTCGTTAATCGCTAATCATTTTAAGTCCGTTGTTAGCCAATTTGAACGTTCACCCGCCGATGAACACACCATGATTTGGGACGGGACAAACGCAGTCATAACTCAATGTGATGGTCTATTTGTTTTCTACTTTGAAACCTAACCAAAATGAATGCCCAGAAAAACTGGGCATTCATTATTCTAAATAGACCACCGGCTCTTTCGCCGATCTCACTGTGCGCCCCCTTAGATGAGCAACACAACAGCCTTACAAATCTAGAATAATTTTCTTTGATTTCGCTCTTGAAACGCACACCAGCATAGAGGTTTGCGCGTTTTTTTCTTCCTCATCAAAATAGCTGTCTCTGTGGTCCGCCTCACCTTCAATAATGTCGGTTTCACACGAGCCGCATACGCCATTTCGACATATACAATCAACACTGATTCGGCCGTCAGCCTCTATGGCTTGCAAGATACTTTGATCGCTTGCTACCCGCAGAGTAAAGCCAGACTGATGGAGTTCTACCTCAAAAGCCTCACCTGATGAGGTTGCTTCTGTGAAGCTCTCAAAGTGAATACGTTCCTTACCTAGCGCATTGGAACCGTGTTCATCGATTGCGTTAATCAGCCTCTCTGGCCCACAAACGTAAACATGAGTAGACGCTGGTTGACTCGTCATTAGTGCCTCTACATCTAGCCGTTCATCTTGGCAACTTTCGTAAGTAAATAGCCTATCTCCCAGCTTTTCTCTTAACTGCGCTAAGTAAGGTGCATGCTGCGCATTGCTGTAACAAAAATGCAGTTCGTAATTCAACTCACCCAGAGAGGGCTGCGCCAAATAGGATAAAAATGGCGTAATTCCAATCCCTCCCGCGACAAAAACATGCTTGTCATTAGCGGCATTCTGCAATGGAAAGTAATTGTCACTGGACTCAATGACCAACTCATCGCCAACCGCAACAGAGTCATGCATATATTTCGAGCCACCTTTCGATTCCTTTTCTAATTGAACCGAAATTTGGTAGTGGCCATCTGTTTCATGATTAATCAATGAATAGGCACGCGTAATGCCCTCTTTCATCGTGACACTTATGTGGCCACCGGCACTAAACGAGATGGGACCACCGGCCGTTGGTTGTAATGTAAACTGCCTAACCTGCTCAGTGACATCATTAATCTCGGCTACTCTAACTGTATTTTTCATCGTTATTTACTCTAAATCCACACAGACATATTTGATTTCTAGATAGTCACTAATTCCATACTTAGAGCCTTCCTTACCCAAACCTGACTGTTTGACGCCACCAAAAGGCGCAACTTCGTTGGATATGATTCCGGTATTTACACCGACCATACCCGACTCTATTTTCTCGGAAACACGATAAACTCGATTGATATTTGTGGTATAGAAATAAGCCGCGAGCCCAAAAATAGTATTGTTGGCGCGCTTTATGACTTCTTCTTCATCAGAGAACTTTATAATGGATGCGATTGGGCCAAAGATTTCATCGTGAACTAGGTTCATGTCGTCGGTCACATCGGAAACAAGGACGGGAGAAAAGTAGTTTCCGCCCGATTCCCGTAAGATACCAACGGGCTCAACAGTCGCGCCCTTGCTCTGCGCATCTTTTAGCAGACTCGTCATATTGGTTATGGCGGCTTGATTGATCATCGGGCCAACAGTCACACCGATATCCGTCCCTTTACCCACAACAAGTTGTGAGGCTTTATCTTTAAACGCTTGATAGAATTCATCGTAGACTTTCTCATGGACATAAATTCTATTCACACAAACACATGTTTGCCCGCCATTACGAAACTTCGCTGCCATTAGGCCATCAACGGCTTTCTCAATATTTGCATCATCGAATACGATAAAAGGCGCATTGCCCCCTAGTTCCATCGACGTTTTCTTAATTGTGGATGCACATTGAGCCTGAAGTATGCGACCGACCTCCGTAGAACCGGTGAATGAGAATTTGGCAATCAAAGGATGTGTTGTTAATTGTTCTCCGATCATTCGAGAATTGCCCGTAATGACATTGATCAACCCATCCGGTAAGCCCGCTCGTGACGCCAATTCACACAATGCCAGAGCAGTAAAAGGGGTTTCTGTGGCTGGCTTAATGACGATAGAGCAACCAGCGGCCAATGCAGGCGCCGCTTTACGAGTAATCATGGCCGCAGGGAAATTCCATGGGGTAACCGCCCCACACACACCGATCGGCTGTTGAATCGTGTGGATACGATTCGAGGCAATCGTAGCGGGAATGACATCCCCATAAATGCGCTTCCCTTCCTCTGCAAACCATTGGATAAACGACGCCGCGTACGTAATTTCACCACGAGCTTCATATAAAGGCTTACCTTGCTCCGATGTCATGATTAACGCCAAATCGTCCACATTTTCGATAATAAGCGAGTACCAACGTTGCAGTATTGAACTTCTTTCTTTAGCTGTCGTTGCACTCCAAGTCGCCATTGCCTTTGAGGCAAGTTCTATCGACTCAAGCACTTGATTCTTATTTAAATCAGGCACATAACCGATCAGACTGTCATCAATTGGATTCGTCACTTTGGTCACCGAAGTCGCGTCCTCCCAGCGACCATTGACAAAACAAGCCTGCTTAAAAAGCGTGCGATCTTTGAGTTGATTAATCATTGAAACCACCCTCTTCTAGGTATCTGTTTGCTAGGGTTTTGTGAAAATATGCTAAACCTTCTTCGGTAATACCCGAACCTTCAGAACAAGTCATAATGCGCCCCTGACCTCGATATCCTCTTGATTTTAAATCCTTTTGAACACTTTCAACCAATCTCAGGTCTTCTGGTCGAAATGTGTTTTCATACCAATCGACCAGTTTTTTCTGTTCATCCGTAAGCACTTCGTTAAAGAAATAGATCTCATAAAATTGAAGCGTCTCATTCGCGCTTATCGGAAACTCGTAGATAACCGTCATAAAGTCACCGCCCGGAGGCATGTTAAACATGGTGCATGGCCACAACCAATACCCAAGAAACTTAGGATCGATCGTGCCTTCATTAAATTTGAACGACTGCTCAGAAGAAACAGCATGGCCAATTTGTAAGGTCCAGTTAGGATTAAACTCTTGTGTATAACGTGTAACGTCAACGGATGAAGCAAAGCTAACGTGATTGGTTGGGCAGTGATAACACTCAATATAGTTATCTACGATAGACTTCCAGTTGGCGGGTGTTTTAGAGACAAAACGAGCTGCTCGCTTGAGTTCATGCACTCTAGGCATGTGTTTTAGTACCGTTTCTTCCAAACCCGGTAACTGCTCTTCAATTGGATTCGGCTCTTCTTTTGATAAGTTGATAAATATAAAGCCGGCATATTCCACTACATGAAAGGCGGATAAGCCCAAGACATCTTTTTCGAATTTATTCACATTTTCACAGTTAGTCGCATGAACTAACTCGCCATCAAGCTTGAACGCCCATGCGTGGTAAGGACACGTAATAACATTCTTCGTCTTTCCACTTTCTTCCGATATCAATTGATGCCCACGATGGGGACATACGTTGTAGAACCCGCGCAGCACTGAGTCTCTACCGCGTACCACTACGAGGCTTTCTCCAAACATTTCGCGACGAATGAAACTGTTTTTGCTACTCGCTTCACTAACGTGAGCCACACAAACCCAACTATTCACAAAAAAGGCTTCGACTTCTTTCTCGAAGATAGACTCATCAGTGTAAAACCTTGAAGGAATTGTCCACGCATTAGCCAGATCTTCATGGTGCTCAGGAATGATATCGGTTGAAAATTTCATGTTATGTCCAAACTCAAAGTTGTTAACCAGTGGTTTGCAATATACGGTTTATTCCCCTTAACAAGCAATAACCAAAAGACGATGACAATCACAATTATTAACAATTTATTAACTAAATTCACCATAAAAACACCATAAAGACACATCTAAAAACCAATTAAACTTATATAAATCAAATAAATAAATAATTATTTCGAGAGAAATCCCAAACTCGATCAAATTTGACTTTTGTTGCGTTATTTTCAAATCTGTAAATTAACAGTTAACAAACAACCGGAGATAAAAGTGAAATCTTTTAGTAAGTGGAACATGGACGTGAGCTTGCTCATACCCTCTATTATCATTGTATTTTCAAGCTGCGCTTATTTAGCAATGAACCCCATGATTGCTGGTGAGATCATCAACCTACTGTTTGGCTGGGTCACATCAAACTTTGGCTGGCTTTATCTTTTAACCGGAATAAGTTGCTTAGGCGTTATGCTTTATCTCGCATTTTCTCGCTATGGGAACATACGCTTGGGAAGAGAAAATGATACTCCGGACTTTAAAAAGTCTTCATGGATATCAATGTTGTTCTGCGCAGGTATCGGCATTTCACTGTGTAACTGGGCCTTTATTGAGCCAATTTATATTATGGCCTCGCCACCACTTGATATCGAAGCAGGCACATCAGCCGCAATTGAATGGGGTGCGATGTATCCATTACTACACTGGGGCGTGGTTCCATGGGCTATTTATCTTCTTCCTGCACTACCGATGGCCTATAACTTTTACGTTCGACGTGTGCCTATCATGCGATTTAGTGAAGCCTGTAGACCCGTTTTAAAAGGCTTAGTCGATGGCCCTATTGGAAAAGTCATCGACCTGATTGTGATCATATCAATCATTGGTGCTGTGGGTACCTCACTAGGTTTATCGGTTCCTTTAGTAACCAGTTTGCTTGATTCAATGTTTGGTATTGGCGACTCTCTATTTGTTCAATTCATGGTGTTGGCTTCATGGATTGTCATGATCGGTTGGTCCGTTTATTCAGGACTAGGTAAAGGAATACAAATATTATCTAATATCAATATGGTATTAGCGCTGCTGCTATTGGCCTTTGTTTTATTTGCAGGACCAACATTATTTATCCTACAACTGAGTTCCAATAGTTTAGGTCTGTTTCTCGATAACTTCTTCAGAGTAAACACTTGGACTTCACCGATAGATCAGGACTCCTTCCCTAGTGCCTGGACTATTTTCTATTGGGCGTGGTGGGTCGCTTATGCACCTATGATGGGTATTTTTGTCGCTACGATTTCTAAAGGCAGAACCATTCGTGAGTTTATTTTAAACGGAGTACTTTGGGGTGCCGCTGGAACGAGCGTGTTCTTTATGGTTTGGGGCGGGTATTCTTTGCATTTAGATATGACTGGCACCCTTGCTGTCGCCGATATTTTAAATTCAGAGGGCATACCGAAAGCCGTAACGGCCATAGTAAACAACTTGCCATGGTCATCAATAATTGCGCCATTATTCATCATTTTATGTTTCATTTTCCTGGCGACAACCGTCGACTCTTCAGCCTATACATTGGCGCTAATCACATCCAAAAAAATTAAGATTAATGAAGAACCAACACGAATGAATCGTGCGTTTTGGACATTAACCTTAGCATTTGTCGGCGTTGGTTTGCTGACGGTAGGTGGCTTAAAGTCAGCGCAAACATCCACTTTGGTCGCAGCGCTTCCAATGATCCCTGTGATATTGATTATGGTCGTCTCTTTCTTTCGAATGCTTAAACAAGACTTCCCTGAAATTTCTACCCAAAAGCACGTTGTGCTGGATGGTGAAGGAATGGTGGTGGTTGAGGTAGAACAACACACGGAGAAAGTCGCTGAATTAACAACCACTTAAAATAGTCACTAAATAAATCAGTCGAGTTCACATTGCCCATCAAATAGTTCGTGGCAATGTGGCTTGTCTGTTTTTTTGAACGCTATATTTTTATTAAAAGTCATCATATAACAAACATGTATCTATAAGGACCGGCTTAAGTGAAACATATTAAAATAGCAGTCATTGAAGGTGATGGTATAGGCAAAGAAGTTATCCCTGAAGGCATAAAAGCAATTGAAACTGCGATCAGCCATATGCCAATCACCATTGAATGGGTTTACTTTGATTGGAGTTGCGAAACCTATCATTCAACGGGAAAAATGATGCCAGATAACGGCATTGAAACCCTTAGCCACTTTGATGCTATATATCTCGGCGCCGTTGGTTTCCCCGGAGTGCCCGATCACATATCACTTTGGGGGTTGTTATTACCGATTCGAAGAGCATTTAATCAATATGCGAATATTCGACCAGTACGCCTATTTAAGGGGATCGAGTCTCCACTTGCCAACAAAAAGCCCGGTGATATTGATTTCTATGTGATCCGAGAAAATGTGGAAGGTGAATACTCAAATATTGGCGGAATTCAATATGAAGGTACCGATGACGAAGTCTGTGTCCAACAAAGTATATTTACCCGGAAAGGAACAGACCGGATTATTCGATATGCATTTGAATTCGCGAATCAACGTCAGAGAAAACACCTGAGTTCAGCAACGAAATCAAATGGCTTGTTTCATAGTATGCCTTATTGGGACTCCAGAGTAGATCTTATCGCCCGAGACTACCCAAGAGTAACAACCGACAAATTCCATATCGATATCTTTTCCGCAAACTTAGTGACTAAACCGGAAAGTTATGACGTTATCGTTGGCTCAAATCTCTTTGGAGACATATTGTCTGATCTTGGCCCGGCTTGCACAGGGACGATCGCCATTGCACCTTCCGCTAATGTCAATCCAGAGCGTGAGTTCCCTAGTATGTTTGAACCCGTTCATGGTTCAGCTCCAGACATTTACGGCCAAAACATCTCAAACCCAATAGGTGCGATATGGGCAGGCGCTATGATGATGGAGCATCTTGGGCTTACTTCGGTACACGACAGTATAATCAATGCAATAGAAGACGTTACTCAACACGAAAAACTTCGGACTAGAGACATGGGAGGAGTCGCTTCTACTCAAGAACTAGGAGATGCCGTTGCTACTGCAATTTCGACCCGTTCGAGCAAGGTAGCGTAATAGAAGACCACAAACGTAAAAAAGCCCAAGTCGTAAGACTTGGGCTTAATATAAGTGGCGGAGTGGACGGGACTCGAACCCGCGACCCCCGGCGTGACAGGCCGGTATTCTAACCAACTGAACTACCACTCCGCAGTGTCTATTCAGCTTATCGCTATTTTTTGTTTATCTTTAAAAAAGATAAAACGAAATAGAAGTCTGGCGATGTCCTACTCTCACATGGGGAAACCCCACACTACCATCGGCGCTATTGTGTTTCACTTCTGAGTTCGGCATGGAATCAGGTGGGTCCACAATGCTATGGTCGCCAAACAAAATAAATGGTGCTAGTACCCAGAGTCGAACTGGGGACCTCACCCTTACCAAGGGTGCGCTCTACCAACTGAGCCATACCAGCACACTTAATTTTGCTGTTCAGTCAAATGGACTGAAAAAAGCCCGTTTTCCAACGGGCTTCTCAAATTTAAAGCCTGGCGATGTCCTACTCTCACATGGGGAAACCCCACACTACCATCGGCGCTACTGCGTTTCACTTCTGACCCCTTTTGATGGGTTCAGGTGGGTCCGCAACGCTATGGTCGCCCCCCAAATTCTTTAATTCGGAAAGCTGTTGCTTAAAAGTTCTTATTACACATTCAATTATGTTCTTGCTTTTGAGTCCAATCAAAACCCCTTGGGTGTTGTATGGTTAAGCCTCACGGGCAATTAGTACAGGTTAGCTCAATGCCTCGCAGCACTTACACACCCTGCCTATCAACGTTCTAGTCTTGAACAACCCTTTAGGGCACTTAAAGTGCCAGGGAAAACTCATCTCAAGGCTCGCTTCGCGCTTAGATGCTTTCAGCGCTTATCGATTCCGAACTTAGCTACCGGGCAATGCCATTGGCATGACAACCCGAACACCAGAGGTTCGTCCACTCCGGTCCTCTCGTACTAGGAGCAGCCCCTTTCAATTTTCCAACGCCCACGGCAGATAGGGACCGAACTGTCTCACGACGTTCTAAACCCAGCTCGCGTACCACTTTAAATGGCGAACAGCCATACCCTTGGGACCGACTTCAGCCCCAGGATGTGATGAGCCGACATCGAGGTGCCAAACACCGCCGTCGATATGAACTCTTGGGCGGTATCAGCCTGTTATCCCCGGAGTACCTTTTATCCGTTGAGCGATGGCCCTTCCATTCAGAACCACCGGATCACTATGACCTGCTTTCGCACCTGCTCGAATTGTCATTCTCGCAGTCAAGCGGGCTTATGCCATTGCACTAACCACACGATGTCCAACCGTGTTTAGCCCACCTTCGTGCTCCTCCGTTACTCTTTGGGAGGAGACCGCCCCAGTCAAACTACCCACCAGGCACTGTCCGCAACCCCGATAAGGGACCGACGTTAGAACATCAAGCATACAAGGGTGGTATTTCAAGATTGCCTCCACTCCATCTAGCGACGAAGTTTCAAAGGCTCCCACCTATCCTACACATGTAGGGTCAATGTTCAGTGCCAAGCTGTAGTAAAGGTTCACGGGGTCTTTCCGTCTAGCCGCGGGTACACTGCATCTTCACAGCGATTTCAATTTCACTGAGTCTCGGGTGGAGACAGCGTGGCCATCATTACGCCATTCGTGCAGGTCGGAACTTACCCGACAAGGAATTTCGCTACCTTAGGACCGTTATAGTTACGGCCGCCGTTTACCGGGGCTTCGATCAAGAGCTTCGACCGAAGTCTAACCCCATCAATTAACCTTCCGGCACCGGGCAGGCGTCACACCGTATACGTCATCTTACGATTTTGCACAGTGCTGTGTTTTTAATAAACAGTTGCAGCCACCTGGTATCTGCGACTCCTAGTAGCTCCATCCGCAAGGGACTTCACCGCCAAGAGCGTACCTTCTCCCGAAGTTACGGTACCATTTTGCCTAGTTCCTTCACCCGAGTTCTCTCAAGCGCCTTGGTATTCTCTACCCGACCACCTGTGTCGGTTTGGGGTACGATTTCTTATAATCTGAAGCTTAGAGGCTTTTCCTGGAAGCATGGCATCAATGACTTCACAACCGTAGTTGCTCGACATCGTGTCTCAGCGTTAATGACGGTCCGGATTTACCTAAACCATCCGCCTACGCACTTGAACCTGGATAACCATCACCAGGCCCACCTAGCCTTCTCCGTCCCCCCATCGCAATTATAAGAAGTACGGGAATATTAACCCGTTTCCCATCGACTACGCCTTTCGGCCTCGCCTTAGGGGTCGACTTACCCTGCCCCGATTAACGTTGGACAGGAACCCTTGGTCTTCCGGCGAGGGAGTTTTTCACTCCCTTTATCGTTACTCATGTCAGCATTCGCACTTCTGATACGTCCAGCAGCCCTTACAGACCACCTTCAACCGCTTACAGAACGCTCCCCTACCCCGCACACCAAAGGTGTGCAGCCGCAGCTTCGGTTTACTACTTAGCCCCGTTACATCTTCCGCGCAGGCCGACTCGACCAGTGAGCTATTACGCTTTCTTTAAATGATGGCTGCTTCTAAGCCAACATCCTGGCTGTCTGAGCCTTCCCACATCGTTTCCCACTTAGTAGTAATTTGGGACCTTAGCTGGCGGTCTGGGTTGTTTCCCTCTCCACGACGGACGTTAGCACCCGCCGTGTGTCTCCCGGATATTACTTATTGGTATTCGGAGTTTGCAAAGGGTTGGTAAGTCGGGATGACCCCCTAGCCTTAACAGTACTCTACCCCCAATAGTATTCGTCCGAGGCGCTACCTAAATAGCTTTCGGGGAGAACCAGCTATCTCCAGGTTTGATTGGCCTTTCACCCCTAGCCACAAGTCATCCGCTAATTTTTCAACATTAGTCGGTTCGGTCCTCCAATTGATGTTACTCAATCTTCAACCTGCCCATGGCTAGATCACCTGGTTTCGGGTCTAATTCTAGCAACTGAGCGCCCAGTTAAGACTCGGTTTCCCTACGGCTCCCCTAAACGGTTAACCTTGCTACTAAAATTAAGTCGCTGACCCATTATACAAAAGGTACGCAGTCACCCAACAAGTGGGCTTCTACTGCTTGTACGTACACGATTTCAGGTTCTATTTCACTCCCCTCACAGGGGTTCTTTTCGCCTTTCCCTCACGGTACTGGTTCACTATCGGTCAGTCAGTAGTATTTAGCCTTGGAGGATGGTCCCCCCATATTCAAACAGGATATCACGTGTCCCGCCTTACTCGTTTTCACTGATTATGATGCGTCGACTACGGGGCTATCACCCTTTACTGCGACACTTTCCAGAGTCTTCGTCTGCATCATTAAAAGCTTAAGGGCTAATCCAATTTCGCTCGCCGCTACTTTCGGAATCTCGGTTGATTTCTCTTCCTTCGGGTACTTAGATGTTTCAGTTCCCCGAGTTCGCTTCACTTAGCTATGTATTCACTAAGAGATGACCGCTTATGCGGCCGGGTTTCCCCATTCGGAAATCGTAGACTCAAGTGGCTTTTACTGCCTTATCTACGCTTATCGCAAGTTAATACGTCCTTCATCGCCTCTGACTGCCAAGGCATCCACCGTGTACGCTTAGTCACTTAACCATACAACCCCAAGAGGTCTTAATGTTTGGAAAACAACCAAGGTGGTCTCTTTTTTTAATAAGGGAAAAACGTTCAATTTTGCCGGATTCAAATATGTTTTCTTTCCCTTGAAACCCCAAAACCACTTGAAGGGGGGTGGGTCCCTATCATTCTAAAAAAGTCTTAGAATTTGAAAACTTTTAAATTTAATTAACATCCTTTCATGTAAACAAACAAGTTATTGTAATTCTTCAGATTTCCAAATTGTTAAAGAGTAAACGTTTCTAATCGAAACTCTTTTTAAAAACGCTATCACTTATGCTTAAAAATATGGCGGAGCTGTGCCGGATCGAACCGCACATCTCCTGCGGGCGAGGTCGGCGCTCTCGCACCTCAGCTATAGCCCCGGATCTACAACGTCATTGCCAATAACTATTGAGAAAGAAATGGCCGGGTCTGAGTGGACTCTAACCACCTACCTCCCGCTCATCATGCGAGCGGTCTACCCAGATGAGCGACATCCCCAACAATCAAACTCTTTTGATTTTACAAACCACATCAATCTGTGTGGGTACTCATCGTGAAAATCTTCGTATAAGGAGGTGATCCAGCCCCAGGTTCCCCTAGGGCTACCTTGTTACGACTTCACCCCAGTCATGAACCACAAAGTGGTAAGCGTCCTCCCCGAAGGGTTAAACTACCTACTTCTTTTGCAGCCCACTCCCATGGTGTGACGGGCGGTGTGTACAAGGCCCGGGAACGTATTCACCGTGACATTCTGATTCACGATTACTAGCGATTCCGACTTCATGGAGTCGAGTTGCAGACTCCAATCCGGACTACGACGCACTTTTTGGGATTCGCTCACCATCGCTGGTTGGCTGCCCTCTGTATGCGCCATTGTAGCACGTGTGTAGCCCTACTCGTAAGGGCCATGATGACTTGACGTCGTCCCCACCTTCCTCCGGTTTATCACCGGCAGTCTCCCTGGAGTTCCCGACATTACTCGCTGGCAAACAAGGATAAGGGTTGCGCTCGTTGCGGGACTTAACCCAACATTTCACAACACGAGCTGACGACAGCCATGCAGCACCTGTCTTACAGTTCCCGAAGGCACACCTGCGTCTCCGCTGGCTTCTGTAGATGTCAAGAGTAGGTAAGGTTCTTCGCGTTGCATCGAATTAAACCACATGCTCCACCGCTTGTGCGGGCCCCCGTCAATTCATTTGAGTTTTAATCTTGCGACCGTACTCCCCAGGCGGTCTACTTAACGCGTTAGCTCCGAAAGCCACGGCTCAAGGCCACAACCTCCAAGTAGACATCGTTTACGGCGTGGACTACCAGGGTATCTAATCCTGTTTGCTCCCCACGCTTTCGCATCTGAGTGTCAGTATCTGTCCAGGGGGCCGCCTTCGCCACTGGTATTCCTTCAGATCTCTACGCATTTCACCGCTACACCTGAAATTCTCCCCCCCTCTACAGTACTCTAGCCCGCCAGTTTCAAATGCAGTTCCGAGGTTGAGCCCCGGGCTTTCACATCTGACTTAACGAACCACCTGCATGCGCTTTACGCCCAGTAATTCCGATTAACGCTCGCACCCTCCGTATTACCGCGGCTGCTGGCACGGAGTTAGCCGGTGCTTCTTCTGCAGCTAACGTCAAGGATGCACGCTATTAACGTACACCCCTTCCTCACTGCTGAAAGTACTTTACAACCCGAAGGCCTTCTTCATACACGCGGCATGGCTGCATCAGGCTTGCGCCCATTGTGCAATATTCCCCACTGCTGCCTCCCGTAGGAGTCTGGACCGTGTCTCAGTTCCAGTGTGGCTGATCATCCTCTCAGACCAGCTAGGGATCGTCGCCTTGGTGAGCCATTACCTCACCAACTAGCTAATCCCATCTAGGCATATCCTGACGCGAGAGGCCCGAAGGTCCCCCTCTTTGGCCCGAAGGCATTATGCGGTATTAGCCATCGTTTCCAATGGTTATCCCCCACATCAGGGCAATTTCCTAGGCATTACTCACCCGTCCGCCGCTCGACGCCGAAGTAGCAAGCTACTTCTCGTTTCCGCTCGACTTGCATGTGTTAGGCCTGCCGCCAGCGTTCAATCTGAGCCATGATCAAACTCTTCAATTTAAGATTTTGTCGGCTCAATGAATACTGACTTCAAAACTAATATTTACCGAAGTAAACATGTAATTCTAAAGCTATTACCATTCCAACAGAATGGTAATGAATTGACTGTGCCAAAATTAAGTAAACTTAATTTCGTATTGGTCACTCAGTTCATTGAAACCAAAGTTGTTTCCGAAGAAACTGTTTTTACCGAGGTAAAAACGTTTTGATTATCATCAACGAGTGCCCACACAGATTGATAGGTTTAAATTGTTAAAGAGCTTTTCTTCTAACTTTGAAGCCTTTCGACTTTCTCGTTGAAGAGGCGGTCATTTTAGCGAGTTAACTCGTCGTGTCAAACACTTTTTGAAGTTAATCACAAAACACCGGGAAATCTTTCTCAGCCTGCGAAGCCTTTTATAATAAGCCCTCGCTGTCTGGAGTTGGGCATTATAGGGAGATTCACTGCAGGCGCAACCCCTTTTTTGTAGATTTCACCAAAAAGAGTTTGTTTGCTGTTTTTTAGACCAAAAACGACAAAGGAGAGTATAAATACTCTCCTTTGGGCAACATTTTAATTACAACTAAATAAAAGCGTACGCATCCGCATACATATGTTCACGCTTCGCCTGACGGTGCTCGACGAATCTTTCACGCGCTGCACCTGCCATTTCAAAGCGGCCTGCTATATATATGTCGTAATCTTCCAAGCTTTCAAAGTCTGCTTCTATTGCTTGCAGCACATTACCTACTTTACCTGTCCAGGTTTTTGCAGCTTGCTCAACCACAGGAATAAAGTGAATGTTGCTATGGCTATTCGCGATATCTAGCAACTCTTGTTTAGCGTAAAGCTGACATTCATCTTTAGCTCCCCAGTAGAGGTAGATATTGTTCTGTCTATTTTGACTAATGCTGTGATCTAATATAGAGCGCACATAGCTAAATCCAGTACCACCAGCGACCAATAACATTGGTCGTTCAGAACTATCGACTATTGCTGCGTCACCGTGTGGGGCATCGATATTAATATCTGTATTATTTGCTAACGCCTGTTTCATTGCTTCCACGACTTCATGTGCGTAAGCATTTTCTTCAGCAGCACCAATATGAAGCTCTAATTCACCTTCATGGCGACAAGGGCTGCTCGCAATAGAGAATGGGCGTTTATCTTTTTCACCCATTTCAACTAACAGGTACTGCCCTGCTTGAAAGGCTACGGGAGCTTCAGGATGCAATAGAATTTCAAAGGTATTACATGCTAAAGGCTCTATCGACTTCACTTTACATTTTATGGTCATGGTCTTCCTCTAACTTACTCGTCAAAAGTAAGTACTAAATGGCTGTCGGCAAACGCCTGACAAGGAAATATCCATCCTCGTCTCTGCTCCTTCTCTGTGAGCATAGGCTCTAGCTTATAGCTAACTTTGCCTTCTATTTTGCGGCACATGCACATAGCACATGCACCTACTTGGCAACGATGCGGGAAGCTAATGTTATTATTGAGCGCCGCTTCCAGTATCGTTTGTTGTTCTTGTACTTCGAATTCTATATTGCTAGGTAGCAAAGTCACTCGATAACTCATAAGATATTCAATTCATCCCACATGGCATCTACTTTAGCGACTACCGCTGGATCTTTCTTTATAGGAGTTCCCCACTCACGCTGGTTTTCAGCGCCCATTTTATTGGTCGCATCCATTCCCATTTGAGAACCGTATTCAGATTCCTGCATTATCGTATCGCGTGAAGGATCCATGCGAGTGGTAATAGCCCAAATAACATCATTCCAGTCTTTCGCGCTAACATCATCATCACAAACGATCATAAATTTGATGTAAGCATACTGGTGCAAACGAGACCACACGGCTTTCATAATTTTGATAGCCTGCCCTTCGACACTTTTGCAAATTGTCACGACAGCTAACTTACTTGAACTTTCAGCTGATGGAATGTGCAATTCTACTATTTCAGGGTACTCTGCTTTTATCTGCGAGCAGACATCGACTATGGTTTCACTTTCCCATAAAGGCAGCGTTGCACTGATGTGATTTGCGATCGCTAACTCAGCATCCCATTTTATCGTCGCATCTATGCCCATCTTTGAGCCAAGACCAACCACCGGGGAAGCAAAATCTAAAGAGTCTATCGGGGTATTATCAATCATCACTGTATCCCTAGCGGGTACCATGTGATCATTCATCGCTTTAGTCACTTGTTCCCAATCTCGCGCATTTACGCTTTCATCACACACAACAACAAATTTGGTGTACATGAATTGCCTTAGGAAAGACCAAACTCCCATCATGACTCTTTTAGCATGACCAGGATATTGCTTTTTCATGGTCACAACAGCCATCCGATAGGAACACCCTTCCGGTGGTAAGTAAAAGTCTTCTATTTCAGGAAACTGCTTTTGTAATATAGGAACAAACACTTCGTTAAGTGCGACACCAAGAACCGCAGGCTCATCTGGCGGGCGACCAGTGTAAGTACTGTGATAAATCGGGTCTTTACGCATGGTAATGTGCGTAATGGTAAAGACGTGATGTTTTTCTACTTCATTATAATAGCCAGTGTGATCACCATATGGTCCTTCGTCGGCAAACTCAGCAGGGTCGATATACCCTTCCATCACGATTTCTGCACTTGCTGGCACTTCTAGCTCGTTACTAAGAGATTTAACGACCTCTGTTTTACTGCCACGTAATAGGCCCGCGAAGGCATATTCAGATAAGGTATCTGGCACTGGTGTCACTGCGCCAAGTATCGTCGCTGGATCGGCGCCAAAAGCAACAGACACAGGAAAAGGTTTACCCGGATGCGTTTCCATCCAATCTCTTAAGTCGAGCGCACCACCACGGTGGGCAAGCCAGCGCATAATGATTTTATTTTTGCCTAACTTTTGCTGGCGGTATATTCCCAGATTTTGGCGTTTCTTATTGGGGCCTTTCGTAACGGTTAACCCCCAAGTAAGCAAAGGAGCAACATCGCCCGCCCAGCAACTCATCACGGGAATTTTATCTAAGTCGACGTCATCACCTTGCCAAACAACTTGCTGACAGGCTGCTTTTCTTAGCCTTTTTGCTGGCATGTTTAAAACTTGGCGAAATACTGGCAGCTTATCGATGGCATCTTTAAAGCCTTTCGGTGGTTCAGGCTCTTTTAGATAAGCGAGTAACTTTCCAACCTCACGCAGTTCACTCACCTCCGATCTTCCCATCCCGATGGCGACACGCTCTGCGGTACCAAAAAGATTGGTCAGTACTGGAAGGTCGTAACCAATTGGGTTTTCAAACAACAAGGCAGGGCCACCAGCTCGTAAAGTACGATCACTGATTTCCGTCATTTCGTAATGAGGGTCAACTGGGTGAGTAATACGTTTGAGCCGACCAGATTTCTCTAAATGATCGACATAATCGCGCAAATCCTTAAAACTCATAGGGCTTCTAATGGCTAATTAAACTGCGCGTAGTATAGCAAAAAGTAGAGAAATCGATCAGTTCTCTTTACTTACCGACAATACTTGCAACAAAATATTTGAATTCACGCCTCGTTTACTGCTCACAACCTGCTCAAGCCAAGAGCGATGCCCATGATCCACCAGCTGCCTAGCAATAGATTGGGTCTGCTCGTCTTCTTCAAGTCTCAATTCGTTCACTAGATAGGTTTTTACTTCTATCGGTAACGGATTTAGCTTGGTGAGTTCTGCTGTAGCTTGCGCTTTTAACGAAGGGTTACTTGTTGCGGCAAGTAATTGCTCTATTGAGAATGGATCAGCTTCTTTGCCTAGCCTCTTAATCTCATTGTGACTGTAATTATCCGCTCGCATTCGCCAGAGCAGCGCATACATTTCAGGATCTTTGCTTACCTGTGCCATACGAGTTACAACAGAGCTAGATGGAAGCCAGTGAGTGATCGCTTCTTGGGTTAATTGCTGAGTTAATGCATCAAGCGCTCTTGGCGACAAACCATCCAACTCTGCAATCAGCAGTTTCTCTTTTTCGCTAACTTGATATTCCTCACCCGTTAGCCAATGTTCTAGGTTCAATTTTTTCTGTTCTGCGGCGAGAATAAAGTCGAGTACCCCTTTGTCTTTTTCTCGGCGTTTTATCAGCCGACTTGCAATCACACTGCTATTAAAGGCAGGAACCACTATTTCATAACCATCACCTTGCTCTTTGATCTGGTAAGTAGCAATGACACCGAGCTGAGCTTGAACAAACCGAGCCACAGGTTCAGATAAAATCAGCTCTTGGTCTTCCATATGCTGAAGTAACAGGTAACGGACAACCTCTTGTTGAGGAAGCGCTAGTCGTTGCAATGAAAATTCCAAACTACTGATATCATCCGCCAAGATCAGTTGATACATATCATCAGCACGATCCAGAATTAAACTGTCTTCAAGCCACTTTGACGCTTGTTGTTCGGTGATCTCTTTCGCCCAACTTGCTATGGGGTTCAACAATAAGGGAAGAGAAATGAGGCATGCTAACAATCCGTGTCGCATAGTGTATTCCTTAAAATGAAAAAAAACGGCTAAGTGCTTGTCGGTTCCGTGACAATCTATCTAGCCTGTAGTCATTATGGTTGCAGAACTTAGGAAAGCCAAACAAAAACGCCACCCGAAGTGGGTGGCGTTTAAAATTTTAAACCAGTATCAACTACTGACGACGCATTGCGTCAAAAAATTCGTTGTTCGTCTTCGTCATTGCCAGTTTATCAATGAGGAATTCCATCGCGTCAGACTCACCCATAGGGTGAACAATTTTACGTAGGATCCACATTTTCTGAAGTTCATCAGATTTTGTCAGCAATTCTTCACGACGAGTACCAGAGCGGTTGAAGTCGATAGCAGGGAAAATACGTTTCTCAGCAATCTTACGGTTCAAGTGCAGTTCCATGTTACCTGTACCTTTAAATTCTTCGTAGATGACTTCATCCATTTTAGAACCCGTATCAACTAGCGCCGTTGCGATGATGGTTAAGCTACCACCCTCTTCGACATTACGTGCAGCACCAAAGAAGCGCTTTGGACGATGAAGTGCGTTTGCATCAACACCACCAGTCAACACTTTACCCGAAGATGGGATAACGGTGTTGTATGCACGAGCAAGACGAGTGATTGAATCAAGAAGAATAACAACATCCTTCTTATGCTCAACTAAGCGTTTTGCTTTCTCGATAACCATTTCTGCAACTTGTACGTGACGAGACGCTGGCTCATCAAACGTAGATGCAATCACTTCGCCTTTAACTAAGCGCTGCATTTCTGTCACTTCTTCCGGACGTTCGTCGATCAGTAGAACCATCAACTCACATTCAGGGTGATTACGCGCAACACTTTGAGCGATATTTTGCAGCAACATGGTTTTACCCGCTTTTGGCGGAGCAACAATCAGACCACGCTGACCTTTACCAATTGGCGATGCTAAATCTAGAACTCGAGCAGTAATGTCTTCTGTTGAGCCATTACCGACTTCCATAACCATACGTTCGTTAGCGTGAAGTGGTGTTAAGTTTTCAAAAAGGATTTTATTACGAGCGTTATCTGGTTTGTCGTGGTTGACAGTGTTGACTTTTAGAAGGGCAAAATAACGTTCACCGTCTTTAGGTGGACGAATCTTCCCGGCTATTGAGTCACCTGTACGTAAGTTAAAACGACGAATTTGGCTCGGTGATACGTAAATGTCATCAGGACCTGCAAGATATGAACAATCGGCGCTACGTAAGAAACCAAATCCATCTTGAAGAATTTCCAGAACCCCGTCGCCGAATATATCTTCACCACTCTTCGCGTGCGCTTTTAGTGTGGAAAAAATAATGTCTTGTTTTCGTAGACGCGCTAGGTTTTCTAAACCAAGGCTCTCACCTAGTTTCACAAGTTCAGACACAGGTCTGTTCTTAAGTTCAGTTAGGTTCATAGTTGTGGATGCTTTATTAGTCAAAATAGGATCGTTGTGGTTAGTTAGAGGGATTTGGTCACAGGGTCGACCAAGAAATGAACATTTGTTTATATATCGTGCGATAAACTAGCACTAAAAATAAGCCTAGTCTAGATTTTAAAAAAATCAAAACCGTGCAAATAGATTTGGTGCACGGTTTTTTTGATTTTTTAGTGCAGACCTAATTATAGGTTTGCATCCAAAAACTCTTTAAGTTGAGTTTTTGACAGTGCGCCAACTTTCGTCGCAGCAACACTACCATCTTTAAAAAGAAGCAATGTAGGGATACCACGAATACCAAATTTAGGTGGTGTACCCGCATTTTGGTCAATATTCAGCTTACCGATCGTCAGTTTGCCTTCATATTCATCAGCGATTTCATCAAGAATTGGCGCTATCATTTTACAAGGACCACACCATTCAGCCCAAAAATCAACTAGCACTGGGCCTGCAGCTTGGATTACATCGTTATCAAAACCATCGTCTGTTAGCTGCAAAATCTTGTCACTCATCTTCCACTCCAAAGTGTATTTTAGGAACTGGTTGGATGATAACCAGTAAATAGATGCCCTATTGGAATGTATTTACTTTCGTATTGCAAGCTTAAGCTGATATTCTATAGTCATGAAAAAGACGCATATCACAGAGCAAAAGTTCGCCGATTTGGAAATACACCCCCAAATCATTGAAGGATTGGACAAAAAAGGGTTTGAATTTTGTACCCCTATCCAAGCCTTGGCGTTGCCGGTACTGCTCACCGGCCAAGACATTGCAGGCCAGGCCCAAACGGGCACTGGTAAAACCTTAGCGTTTCTCACTGCTACTTTTAATCACCTACTGACAACACCGGAACATGAAGGCCGCAAGCATAACCAGCCGCGTGCAATCATTATGGCTCCGACTCGCGAATTAGCGATTCAGATCTATAACGATGCTAAGCCTTTAGTAGAAAGCACTGGTGTTAAAGCAGCACTTGCCTACGGTGGCGAAAGCTACGATAAGCAACTTGCCGCACTAGAGCAAGGTGTGGATATCCTGATCGGTACTACTGGCCGTATCATTGATTTCTACAAGCAAAAGATCTTTAACCTAAACAACATTCAAGCAGTTGTTCTAGATGAAGCCGATCGTATGTTTGATCTTGGTTTCATTAAAGATATTCGCTTCTTGTTCCGCCGTATGCCTGAACCAAAAGAGCGTTTGAACATGCTGTTCTCAGCAACGCTTTCTTACCGTGTTCAAGAGTTGGCATTCGAACACATGCACAACCCTGAGCATGTTGTAGTAGAGCCAGAGCGTAAAACAGGTCACCGTATTCAAGAAGAGTTGTTCTACCCTTCAAATGAACACAAAATGCCGCTACTTCAAACGCTAATTGAAGAAGAATGGCCAGATCGTGCAATCATCTTTGCTAACACAAAACACAAATGTGAATCAGTTTGGGGCCACTTGGCTGCTGACGGACACCGTGTTGGTTTGTTAACCGGTGATGTACCACAAAAGAAACGTGAACGTATTCTTGAGCAATTTACTCAAGGTATGGTTGATATCTTAGTGGCAACAGATGTTGCGGCTCGTGGTCTACACATTCCTCAAGTGACTCACGTATTTAACTTCGACCTGCCTGATGACTGTGAAGATTACGTTCACCGTATTGGCCGTACTGGTCGTGCCGGTGAAAGTGGCCACTCAATCAGCTTTGCTTGTGAAGACTACGCAATCAACCTAACGGCGATTGAAGAGTACATCGAGCACGTTGTTCCGGTTTCAGACTACGATGCAACAGCATTACTTGAAGACTTACCTGCGCCATTACGCATGCGTCCTCGTAATCCACAAAATCGTCGTACAAACACCGGTGGCAACAAGCAAGGTGGCAACCGCAAACGTCGCCCAAGAGCACCACGTCCACAATAGGGATTGGATTAGTAAATAATGAGTCAGACAGGATCATCGCCTTTGTACGCTGCAATCGACCTTGGGTCGAACAGTTTTCATATGCTCGTTGTGCGTCACATTGATGGCAGCGTTCAAACCATGGCCAAAATCAAACGTAAGGTTCGATTAGCCGCTGGGTTAGATAAGGATAATAAACTTAGTGCCGAAGCCATGCAGCGAGGTTGGGACTGTTTGAGTCTGTTTGCTGAGCGCTTACAAGATATTGAAGCGCAAAATATCCGTATTGTCGGAACTGCAACACTAAGAACCGCTACCAATGTCGACCTTTTTCTGGAAAAAGCAAACCAGATACTAGGACACAAGATTGAAGTGATCGCAGGCGAAGAAGAAGCGGCAACCATCTATAAGGGTGTCGCACATACTTCGGGCGGTTTAGGCCGTCGCCTTGTGGTTGATATAGGTGGAGCAAGTACAGAGCTCATCATTGGAGAGGGTTTTGACGCCAAAGCGCTCACTAGCTTGAAGATGGGTTGTGTTACTTGGCTAGAGCAGCACTTTAAAGATCGACAACTGAGTGCTGCTAATTTTGATCGGGCAATTGAAGCCGCTAAAATCACCGTTGCACCTATTTTAGAGCAGTATCGAAATATAGGCTGGGATGTGTGTGTTGGTGCCAGTGGTACAGCACAAGCGCTACAAGAAATTATGCTGGCACAGGGTATGGATGAGATCATCACTCATGCCAAGCTCAAGCGCTTACAAAAACAAGCGATGCTCGCCGATCACTTAGAAGAACTTGAGATAGATGGCTTGACTCTAGAAAGAGCATTAGTGTTCCCTAGTGGGCTATCTATCTTAATTGCTATTTTTGAGTTACTCGAAATCGATTCCATGACTCTTGCAGGTGGTGCGCTACGCGAAGGCCTCGCCTACGAGATGATCGATGAGATGCGTCAAGATGACATTCGTAGCCGCACTATCCAAAGCGTGCAAACTCGCTACCAATTAGATGTTGAATACGGCCAGTTAGTTGAAAAACTCGCCTTGGCATTATTCAACCAATGCGGTAACGAAAACTGGATAGCGGAACCACAAGCTCAATATTTGTTATCAAGCGCAGCTCAATTGCATGAAATAGGCCTAACGATTGACTACAAGCAAGGTGGTCAACACAGTGCGTATCTATTGCAGCATTTAGATTTACCTGGCTACACTCGAGCCCAAAAGCATCTACTTGGCGAACTGACTCGTCGCTATAAAGAGCAACTAAGCTCATTGCCAGAACAACATGCACTTTCTGGATCTAGCGCGAAACGAGTACTTAGGCTATTACGCCTTGCAGTACTTCTAACCCATAGACGCTCATCAACATTGCAACCCGTGGTCACATTAAAAGCAGAAGCTGATAATTTATCGTTGTGCGTTGCTAAATCGTGGCTAGAACAAAACCCGCTGACCCGAGCTGAATTAGAAATAGAAGCTCACCGTCAATCGGACATGGGGTGGCCTTTAACCATTAATGCTTGCTAACGAGCATTGTGACCTAAACCATCACCAACCAAATACAAAAAAGCCTCACATTCATCTGCGAGGCTTTTTTATTGCTAGCTGAATAGCTTCTCTCTCATTTACGCTTCTGCGCCTTTTTCTGGCATCCCCTGAGCTTTAAAGTCTGGGTTTACTGACGTGATCTTTTTAATCAAGAAGTTAAGTAACATGCCGTACATCGGTACAAACAAACCTAAGCTGATGATCAATTTGAAACCATAATCGACTAGGGCAATCTCAGTCCAATGTTCCGCCATAAAAGCATCTGGGCTTTGATAAAAGGCAATAGCAAAGAAAGCTAAGGTATCCAATGCGTTACCAAATAATGTTGAACAAGTCGGAGCAACCCACCACGCTTTCTTTTGGCGTAAACGGTTAAACACATGCACATCGAGAATTTGACCCAATAGATAAGCCATAAAGCTGGCCACCGCAATTCGAGCAACGAAAAGGTTAAATTCACCTAAATGGGCAAAACCTTGAAATTGACCTTCAAAAAACAGCACCGACAACATATAAGAAACCGCAAGAGCTGGCAGCATCACTACAAAAATGATTTTTCTTGCCATTTTCGCGCCAAAAATCCTAACGGTTAAGTCAGTTGCTAAGAAGATAAAAGGAAAGGTAAATGCGCCCCAAGTCGTATGGAGACCAAAAATGGTAAATGGGAGCTGAACGAGATAATTGCTAGAAGCAATAATAGTAAGGTGGAACGCCGCTAGCAATGCTAACGCTTTGCGCATTTGCGCAGGGGTAAAGTTACTCATATTGTACCTTTTTGGTTTGTTTTGGGGGCGAGGGAACCCAAATTGAAGCAATATGCTTCTGATTAATGATCGATAAATGCTCAAAGGAGCGGCGGCTGATTATACATTAATCAATTTAACGAGCAACGGCCTCCTAATACGCAAACGTTTAGTCAACCAATTTTTTATACTATTTTGTAAACTATTCAAATTAGGCTTAAAAGCCACGCTCAAAAAGCTGAGCCAGATAATCCAACTCTTCCCTACTGCGAGTGACGTCGAGAGCTTCAAGCCACATACACTCACTGTAATGCTCTGCTCGAAGGAACAACTGACATCCTTCAAAATCAATAAGCCAAGAGTGCACATCGGCGTCAGTCTGCTTTTCTACTACAGAAGCCGAAAGTAGATCGACCAATGTTTCCCCTAACAGTGGAAAGCTATCAAAATCAAATGATGGCGCTTGAAGAATCAACATTCCTTTCTCTGATATGTACTGCTGTAAACCAAAACTAGCCATGATCAGTTAAGTGCTCCTGTATCAAATTAAGGAAAGCGTCGGCATATTTATCTAACTTACGCTGCCCTACGCCATTAACCGCTAACATTTCTCCATTCGTAGTTGGTAAAATGTCAGCCATTTCAATCAATGTCGCATCACTGAATACCACGTATGGAGGTAATCCGTCTTCATCGGCAATCGACTTACGTAATTTACGTAATTTGGCGAACAGCTTTTTGTCGTAATGACGACTGATCAGTTTCTCTGCTTTCGCACTACGAACGGACGTATCTAAACGTGGAACCGCTAACTGCAAAGGCAACTCTCCACGTAAAACAGGTCGAGACTCTGGTGTTAATTGGAGTGTTGAGTTACGCGTGATGTTTTGAGTCAGCAGCCCTTTATGGATAAGCTGACGCACAATACTGACCCAGTAATCATGACTGTGTTCGCGGCCTATGCCGTACGTAGTAAGTTGATCGTGTCCGTTTTCACGAATACGAATGTTCTGCATCCCACGTAAAACTTCGACTACGTATCCCATACCAAAGCTTTGCTCAACGCGATAAACGCATGACAGTGCTTTTTGCGCCGCTTCCACTCCATCAAAATGTTTCGGTGGATCCAAGCATATATCGCAGTTTCCGCATGGCTTTTCACTGTACTCACCAAAGTAATTGAGCAATACCTGACGACGGCAAGTTTGTGCTTCAGCAAAAGCACTCATCGCATTTAATTTGTGAGCTTCAACTTGTTTTTGCGGGCCGTCTTCTTTCTCATCTACCGTACGGCGCAACCACGCCATATCGGCAGGATCATACAGCATTACCGCTTCTGCTGGTAAACCGTCTCTTCCCGCTCTTCCAGTTTCTTGGTAATAGGATTCAATGTTTCTTGGGATATCAAAGTGCAATACAAAACGCACATTAGATTTGTTAATCCCCATACCGAAGGCAACCGTCGCGACCACTATTTGAATATCATCACGCTGAAACGCTTCCTGCACATAAGCACGCTCATCATGATCCATACCAGCATGGTAACCCGCAGCTCGAATATGATTAGCGCATAGCTTTTCTGTTAGCATCTCTACTTTCTTGCGGCTTCCACAATATATGATGCCGCACTGTCCTTGCTGGTCACCCAAAAACCGAATCACTTGTGAAACGGGTTTATGCTTTTCTACCAAGGTGTATTGAATATTAGGGCGGTCAAAGCTGCCCAAGTACTCAAGCGGTTCTTCAAGCTGCAAGCGAGAAATGATGTCTTTTCGAGTTGCATCGTCGGCGGTGGCCGTTAACGCCATCATTGGGGCGTATGGAAAACGTTGCTTCAGTTCTCCGAGAGCGGCATATTCGCGACGAAAATCATGACCCCACTGAGAAATACAATGCGCTTCATCAATAGCGATCAGTGCTAACTTTATATCTTCAAGTCTATCTAAAAAGTCACGCGTTAATGCTCGTTCTGGTGAAACGTACAGCAATTTCAATGTACCCGCATTCATGCGGTTATACACTGAGATCACGTCATCCCTATCCATAGTAGAATTAAGGCAATCGGCAGCCACACCATTTACTTTCAACTGATCAACTTGATCTTTCATTAAGGAAATCAAAGGAGAGATAACGAGCGTTAGACCTTCTTTGATCAAAGCTGGGATCTGATAGCAAAGAGACTTTCCGCCTCCAGTCGGCATGATCACCACACTATCTAGGTTTGCGTTTGCAGCTTCGATCACCTCTTGTTGACCAACACGAAATTCTTGATAACCAAATACCTCACTCAGTACCTGCTTGGCATCTGGCTGTGGTGTATCGAGTTGTTCGGCTAACAAAGTGTTCGTCATGAGGTTCCTATTCGCGGTTCTACCAACAGGTGATGGCAAGGCGTCACATTGTAGTGGGGTTTGATGGTGAATAAAACCGCAAATTATTAGGTCTAGTGCTTGTAGCCCGATATACTCGCACTTTATGCAATAAACCAAGCGACATGATGTCGTATAAGCGATCTTTAATATGACAGACGAGCAACAACAAGCACAAAAAGGCGTAATTCTAGCAATCTTGGCCTACACCATGTGGGGGATCGCCCCTATTTATTTTAAAGCCCTAGAAGGTGTCAGTGCGTTAGAAATTTTAAGCCATAGGGTTATCTGGTCTTTTGTCTTTTTGTCGGGCTTACTTTTTCTTGGTCGCCGTTGGCGCTCTGTCGCCAAGACAATGGCAGATAAAAAGAAAATGCTTATTCTGATCTGCACTAGCCTTTTAGTTGGTAGCAATTGGCTTATTTTCATCTGGGCGGTCAATGCCAATCACATGTTAGATGCCAGTTTAGGTTATTACATCAACCCACTACTCAATGTTTTGCTTGGGATGATTTTTCTCGGCGAAAGGCTAAGGAAATTACAGTGGTTTGCTGTCGCACTCGCTGCCACTGGTGTGCTTGTTCAATTATTTGTGTTTGGTTCTGTTCCTGTCGTCGCTATTGCCTTGGCATGCAGCTTTGGTCTCTACGGACTATTGCGTAAAAAAGTTAACTTGGATGCTCAAACTGGACTATTCATTGAAACTCTAGTCCTACTTCCTGTTGCCGCTATATTTCTTGGCTTTATTGCCGATACACCCACGTCCGATCTATCTGTAAATTCAATGCAGCTGAATTCATTACTATTGGCGGCTGGTGTCATCACAACCGTGCCACTACTTTGCTTTACTGGTGCAGCAACTCGTTTGAAGTTATCTACTTTAGGGTTCTTCCAATACATAGGCCCAAGCCTGATGTTCTTGCTGGCTGTTATTGTATACGGTGAGAACTTCACGGCTGACAAAGCGGTTACTTTTGCGTTTATTTGGGGCGCTCTAGTGGTCTTTAGTTTTGATGGTATTCGTAATAGCCGTAAGAAAAACCGTTAATTCTCTACTGTCATTTTTTTACAAGACCTTCCAGAATGGTTATGTTGTAGTCAGCATAACCTTTTTTTAGTCGTGTATTTTTGTGGAAAACGTTCGGTTCTTTCAAAGCCAATACGATGGCATCCAACTCATTGAAGCTCATTACCATGAGTTTGCTTTCCATCGCCATTATCATCTTGATGTGCATATCGGCCTGATAACAAAAGGCAGCCAAGATTTTATCTTCAAGGGAAGTCAGCATCATGCTAATGCTGGTCAATTTGTTATTATGCCTCCTGACGAGTTGCACGACGGGCAAACAAAACTCGACGAAGGTTATGAAACCAAAGTATTTAGCATCGATCCTCAGTGGTTTAACGACTATCTAGATCAACCGTCTATCCAGACTATTCCTGATTTTCAACAACTGATCATTGATGACTCAGAGCTATTTACTCGCTTGAACTTTCTTCATGGTCAAATGATTAGTAGTCAATACAGCCAATTAACTCAAGACTGCCTGCCTTTAGATTGTTTCGAAATGATCGTAGATCGATACGCAAACAGTAAAATAAAACAATCCGTTTCATTAGGCAGCCAATCGATAGAGTCTTTACGTGATTACATCATGGCAAATTTAGATCAGCCTATTCGATTAAATGAGCTAGCGTCTTTGTGCCAATTAAGCCCTTCACAATTTCAACGCCAGTTTAAAAGTAAGATGGCAATGCCTCCTTACGCTTGGCTGAGCCGCCTTAGAATGGAAGAAGCGCTCAGTTTATTATTACAAGGAAGAAGCAGTACCGATGTGGCTATGTTAGTCGGGTTTTATGACCAAGCTCATTTTGTTAGAGCATTTAAGACTTGTTATGGTATTACCCCTTCCCAAGTCTAATCCCCCGCTCACCTACCTCCAAAAGTATGAGTGTCATAAATTTACAAGCAAAGCTTAGCCGACCTTGGCACACTGCTGCCTTATCGTTTAATCCTTTGGAAATTACATGAATGAATTCGCCATCTTGGCTACTTTAGCCAGTGTTCACTTTATTGCTCTTATGAGCCCAGGACCTGATGTTGCTTTAGTGGTACAAAATGCTAGTCGTCACGGCCGCTCAACAGGGATTGCCATTGCTGCTGGATTGTCTGTTGGTATTTTATTGCACTCACTGCTAAGCCTAACTGGGGTAAGCTATATTGTTCACCAACATCCAACCCTCTTTGCTGCCCTACAACTGATTGGCGGCAGTTACTTACTCTATTTAGGTATTGGCGCACTGCGGTCTTTGAGGCAACAGCGAAGTAACCCTCTCGAACAACCTCAGAAGTTACTCAAGAACAAACGCCAGGCATTTTTACGAGGTTTCACCACCAATATCCTCAACCCGAAAGCCGTCGTCTTCTTTGTCAGCTTAATGTCGAGCTTAGTTCCTGCTGGCATGTCGTTAACAGGCAAGTTCTTCGCTTTATTGATCTTGTTTTCACTTTCTTTCGCATGGTTTAGCGCATTGGCGTGGTTGCTCTCTACTGCTCGATTACAAAAGAAAATGATGCAAGCTGCTATTTATATAGATGGCCTATGTGGTGTGGTTTTTTGCCTTATTGGCGGCGGAATACTGGCTTCCGTTTTCACGTCATAAACGCACTCTGAGCCTTTAGATACTGGCTTTGTAAGAGATATCTCACAAAGGTGTAAGCCACAGCGCTTTTCTTTGTAGCGATACACACCTCAACAATCTCAAGCTACTGTTTTTAAATAGATAAATATACAATGTGACGTATGCACGGTTCTTTTTTTACTTAAACTGCATTGTGATAAATCCGGATCAGCGTAATATCTTCCTTGTCGACAGGACATCGACATGGATTAGGAAGTTAACGGATTTTTGACTCTTCAGGATGAAGAAAGATTGCTCAGGATGAACAATCTCATGGAAGTGGAAATGAATGGATTCAATCGTTACTAGGATGGTAGCGACAAAGGATTGAAATGGACACCTCTGGATGAGGCATGGAACAAACATCAGGATGATGTAAAGGACACCGCTCACGGACCAAGTGAAGTGAACTAACTAGGATAGTTAGTTGTCAGGAAGACTAGGACACCGCTAGGATAGCGAAGAACGGAATAAGCTAAAGGATTTGGCAACTATCAAGGATTTGATGCATGGAGCATCTTTAGTAGCCGGATTGCTGCGAGTAAGACTATAGCCCCGATACGCAAGTATCGGGGCTTTTCTTATTGTTCAATAGCTTATGTTTAACACAATCAAGAATTGATGATCATAACGTATTGCTATTCACTATTTCAGATACTAAAAAACCCGGCTAATTTACTCAATTAGCCGGGTTTTTTTAATCTACTGGTAGAACTTAACCACCAACGGCGATACGTTGCATGTCAGTCATGTAACCGCGTAGCTCTTCACCGATGTATTCAACAGGATGATTGCGAATAACGTCGTTCACTTGAATCAGTTTCGCGTTATCTACGTAGTTAGACGACTCGCCCAAACCTTTACCAATCACGTCAGTATTCACTGATGGCATGAATTTCTCACGCAGTAGTGGTGTTGCTACGTTAGCAAACAGGTAGTTACCGTACTCAGCAGTATCAGAAATTACTACGTTCATCTCGTATAGACGCTTACGTGCAACCGTATTTGCAATCAATGGCAGCTCGTGCAAAGACTCGTAGTAAGCTGACTCGTCAACAATGCCTGATGCCGTCATTGCCTCAAATGCCAATTCAACACCCGCACGAACCATCGCAACCATTAGGATGCCATTATCAAAGTACTCTTGCTCTGAAATTTCAGCGTCTGTGCTTGGGTAGTTTTCAAATGCTGTTTCGCCTGTCTCTTCACGCCAACCTAGCAGATTCACGTCATCATTAGCCCAATCAGCCATCATAGTGCTTGAGAACTCACCTTGGATGATGTCGTCCATGTGCTTATTGTAAAGCGGACGCATTAAGTCTTTTAACTCTTCAGAAAGGTCAAACGCTTTCACTTTCGCAGGATTAGATAGACGGTCCATCATGTGAGTGATGCCACCGAACTTCAGTGCTTCAGTGATGGTTTCCCAACCGAACTGAAGAAGTTTACCCGCGTAGCCAGCATCGATGCCGTCAGCAATCATCTTCTCATAACATACGATAGAACCCGCTTGAAGCATGCCACATAGGATAGTTTGCTCACCCATTAGGTCTGATTTAACTTCAGCAACAAAAGAAGACTCAAGACAACCCGCACGGTGACCACCTGTACCTGCCGCCCAAGCTTTTGCGATATCCCAACCTTCACCTTGTGGATCGTTTTCTGGGTGAACCGCAATCAGTGTTGGAACACCAAAGCCACGCTTGTACTCTTCACGAACTTCAGTACCTGGGCACTTAGGTGCAACCATGACAACGGTTAAGTCAGAGCGGATTTGCATGCCTTCTTCAACAACGTTGAAACCATGAGAATAACCCAGAGCAGCACCTTGCTTCATCAATGGCATTACCGTTTCAACAACGTTAGTGTGTTGTTTGTCAGGCGTTAAGTTAACGACTAGATCCGCTTGTGGGATTAGAGTTTCGTAGCTGCCTACTTCAAAACCATTTTCTTGTGCGTTTTTAAACGATTGACGTTGCTCATCAATTGCTGCTTGGCGAAGTGCATACGATACATCTAAGCCAGAATCACGCATGTTCAAGCCTTGGTTAAGGCCTTGCGCACCACAACCAACGATAACCACTTTCTTACCTTTCAGGTAATCTGCTTCTGTTGCAAATTCTTCACGGTCCATAAAGCGACAACGGCCTAATTGGTCTAGTTGCTCACGTAAATTTAAAGTATTGAAGTAGTTAGCCATTTTTAATTCCTTGAGTATTCTTCCGTTGGTCGGTTGTTTCAAACCGTATAACCACATACTAATTCAGGCGTAAGCTTGCGAAAAGTGATATATTCACAATTAGTAATTGCGTTATTTGCAACACAGCAGACTAACATCATGAATATAAAATCATTACAGCTTTTTACACATTTATGCAGCAGCCGAAATTTCAGTAAAACGGCGTCAGCAATGCACATCAGTCCTTCGGCTCTAAGTCGTCAAATTCAAAAACTTGAACATGAAATAGGGCAAAATCTTCTAGTAAGAGATAACCGAAGTGTTGACCTTACGCCCGCAGGTAAAAAACTGCTGCCCATCGCACTCAATATGATCAGCGACTGGCAACAATTTCAAACCAGTTTATCTGGACGTGAAGAAGAATTATGTGGCGAACTACGACTTTTCTGCTCCGTAACTGCGGCATATAGTCATTTACCCGAATTATTGAGCGACTTTCGTGTTCTCTATCCGAATATAGAACTAAAACTATCGACCGGAGATCCCGCACAAGCCATAGAGCGAGTCTTACAAGATGAAGCGGATATCGCCATTTCAGCCAAACCGGATGTACTTCCCGCTCGTTTGGCCTTTGAAACCATCAGCGACATCCCGTTAAGTGTTATTGCACCAGCCGGTATTCATACCTTTGCTTTAGAGCTGCAACAAGATCCACCTAATTGGGCGAATATTCCTTTTATTGTTCCAGAATCCGGAACGGCAAGAGAGAGAGCCAATACTTGGTTCAAAGCGATGAAGATCAAGCCAAACATATATGCACAAGTTTCAGGTCATGAAGCGATTGTCAGTATGGTCGCTCTTGGCTGTGGTGTTGGCATCGCCCCTGATGTGGTGATAAACAATAGCCCAGTAAGAGAAAAAATAATCAGACTTAAAACCAGTTCAATTAAACCATTTAAGTTGGGTATCTGCTGCCAGCAAGCACAGATGAACAACCCATTAGTCAAAGCGCTGTGGGAATTAGCCGAAGACAAATTCATCCCGTAACAGCTTCAAAGGTTAACAATACTTAATCTTTCCATAACCTGCCCTCAATGCAGAGCAAGTCATAGTAGTCATGACAAACATAACAATACCTGTAACTACATTCATGGCTGCTCATCCCCCGAAAAAGCCGTGTTGGCTCGCATTAGTCACGCGAGCCGATCTTTTTCCAGTTAATTCACGTCTCCATTTCGTTAAAATAATCCACCACACAGAGGGGTCTACCATGAAAATACTCATCATCGAAGACGATGCAACAACGCGTGAATTTGTCAGTAAAGGCTTACAAGAACATGGTTATACCGTTGATCAGGCCGAAGACGGTAAAAAAGGCTTGATGATGGCACTGAGTAGTGAGTATCAACTGGTCATCTTGGATAGAATGTTGCCTTACCTTAATGGTATGCAAGTGCTGTCTGCAATTAGAGCGACAGAAGCAAAACTGCCTGTCTTAATATTGAGCGCCATGGATAGTGTTGCCGATAGAGTCGATGGCTTACAAGCTGGCAGTGACGATTATTTGATCAAGCCATTTGCGTTAGCGGAGCTTATTGCTCGAGTAGACATCATAATCAACCGCAGTAACTGGCACGCCCCTAGCCAAAGCCAACTCCGATACGACTGCTTAGAAATCGATTTACGCGCTCATCGCGTCACATGCCATCAACAAGAAGTCAGCTTACAGCCAAAAGAATTTAAACTAATTCAGTACTTCGTAGAGCACAGCGAACAAGTCGTCTCTCGCATGAGATTATTTGAAAACATCTGGAGTTACCATTTCGATCCAAAAACCAATGTGATTGATGTTCATGTCGCCAACCTTAGACGCAAACTCGAAGACGCCGGTTGCCCAAACTTACTCCATACCGTCAGAGGGGCCGGTTATGTCCTCCGCCGATGATTACACGCTGACGCGCTCTTCCGTTTTTCGTACCTTGGTTGGGTTATTTTTGCTAGTAACCACGGCTAATATCATCGTCATTCACCAAGTATATAAAGATTCCGATGCATTCCACCGTCAACAACTTACTCGTCAATTGAATGAAGAGATACTCGAATTCAATTACGTTGCTTCTCAAAGTCGCGAAGAAGTAGAAAAGCTGTTGCGAACAAAAAAAGCGTCAGAAACACCTTTCTACTACCGTTTACTTGATCATGTCGAGCCGGTTTTGAATACTCAGTATTACCCTATCAGTGCCTTACCCAGTGATACCGCCAACATTATTATCGGTAACAGTTTTAAATTAGAAGTTGGTGTCGATGCTCAGATCATCGATGCCTATCGCAGTACTCTCATTCCCATCGTGTTTACAGGCATCATTTTACCCATTGCAGTCATGTTAGTCGCTGCGTTCTTCTTCACCGTATTGATACTCAAAAGATTAGAACGAGTGAACAAAGCAATGAATCGTGTCCTTTGTGGGGAAAGAAACGTCAAGATCTCGGTATCAGAACGTGATGATGAATTTGATATATTGGCTATTCATTTGAATTTTATGATCGAGCAAATGGCAAAAAATGAAACAACCTTAAAATCGCTGACAACTGGCCTTGCTCACGATATGCGCACGCCGATTGCGCGATTAAAACTACGTTTAGAAGAGGTGTTATCTCAACCGGATCTCAGCACTAAGCAACAACATCAATTTTCTGCCTGTCATGATGAACTTGAGCTTATTCTCTCTCTATTCAATAGTATGTTAGAAATAGCAAAGCTCAACAGTGGCCAAGTTAGTATTGAAACAGAGAAGGTCGATTTAGGAAGAGTCGCACAAGATGCGTTAGAATTCATTTCCCCAATTGCCGAACAAAAACAACAATCCTTAATATTCATGCAGGATTATCCATGTCAGGTTATTGGTGATCGTTCATTACTGTTTAGAGCGCTGTTTAACTTAATAGAAAATGCAGTGAAATACACACCAACCCAAGGCAAAATTGAAGTCATCATAGATCACTTTGGGGTTGTCGTTACTGATGATGGTATTGGTATCTCTGATTATGACAAACTGCATATTTGCCGCCCAATGTATCGAGCAGACAAAAGTCGCTCAGAACAAGGAAACGGATTAGGTCTATCCTTGGTCGATGCCGTTGTAAGCCAACACAATGCTCATTTAATCTTTCGGGACAATAAGCCCGGCCTTAGAGCTAGGATCTTCTTCAACGGCTAAGACTCTTCGAAGCACCATCACCGACCCAGTCATAGAAACAAAAAAGACCAAAGCAAAATCAGCTTTGGCCTTTTTTGTTATTCAGCCTGTTATCTCCTAATGATTTGGAGCCGGAACCTGGGTAAGATCTTCATCTTTTGGGATTTGCTTCATTGCGTGTGCAATCTCTTCCGCTTCCGTACCGATGATCACTTGTAAATTATTATCTCCCATCTTCACGATCCCCATAGCACCAATGGCTTTAAGCATCGATTCGTTGGCGATAGACGTATCCTTTAAAGTAAGACGCAAACGAGTAATACACGAATCTATCGACGTTAAATTCTCATGTCCACCTAACGCTTTTAGATATTGTGCGGCTTTTTCATTCGTATCCAGTTTATCTATTTCAGCAACTTCTTTGTCTTCTCGACCCGGCGTCTTCAAGTCAAATTTAAGAATCGCAAATCGGAAAATAAAGTAGTATATCGCTGCAAAGCAAAGCCCTTGTACAATCAACATATACGGCTTCACTGCCAATGGTAAATTGAACGATAAAACAAAATCAATTAAGCCACCGCTGAAAGTAAAGCCCGCAATCCATTGCATGCTAGCTGCGATGTACAAGGATAAGGCCGCTAAAAAGGCATGAATCACATAAAGAACTGGAGCAACAAACATAAACGCAAACTCAATGGGTTCCGTTACGCCAGTCAAGATAGCAGTTAACGCCGAAGCACCTAAGATACCTCCAACCTTCTTTTTATTCTCTGGCTTAGCACAGTGATACATTGCCAAACATGCCGCTGGTAAACCATAACCCATGACAGGGAAGAAACCACCTTGATAAATACCCGTCACACCTAACTCACCAGTACTAGACCAGAACTTGGAAATGTCATTTATTCCCACGAGATCGAAAATGAATACTTGGTTAAGTGCATGGTGAAGACCAACGGGGATCAGTAGTCGGTTAAAGAAACCATATAAGCCTGCTCCCGCAGCTCCCATTTCAGAAATCGCAATACCGAAATCAACTAAAGCACCATATACCGCAGGCCAAACGTAGACCATAACCAAACTGATAGCGATCGCGGAAAGTGAAGTAACAATCGGAACAAACCTCCGACCGCCAAAGAAGCCCAATACGGCAGGTAATTTGATGGTATGGAATCGGTTATAAAGTGTTGCTGCGACTATACCAATCACAATTCCCGTGAATGCGCTGACAGATGCCTTGGAGGCGATCAACTCTGAGCTACTCATTTGATCGACTGGCACACCGGTGATCTGTGAAATAACGGCTACATTTCCTACAATCATCTCAATGATCAGCAATCCTAGTAAGCCGGATAATGCAGCAGCGCCGTTATTATCTTTTGCTAATCCATACGCCACACCCACGGCAAACAGCCATGCCTGATTATCCATAATACCTTTACCGCCATACACCAGTATGGTGGCTAAAGCACTGTTTGCTCCCCAGCCAGAGGGATCAATGGCATAACCCAAACCGAGCATTAAGCCGCCCGCAGGCAATACGGCAATTGGCACCATCAGTGCCTTACCTATTTTTTGTAGATATCCTAGTATGTTCACTTTGCGTCCTCGTTCGATATTTAACAATGAAACTAGACTACGTGAATGAGGGTCAAGCCACGATTTTGCTCAGATTAACTTTTATTAATGAAGAGAGTTTTTATGGGATGCGGATAGCATTGTGCGATATACACGTTCTTGAGACGAAAAAAAACCGCTAACGAATTAGCGGTTTTTTTAATGTGGTGGAGAGATAGGGATTTGAACCCTAGAGCCGCTACAAACGACTGCCGGTTTTCAAGACCGGTGCTTTCGACCACTCAGCCATCTCTCCACAAACTGTTACTAAATAAAGTCTTATTGAGTGCTTTATCTAGTTTTGTTTTTAGATGTAAATCTAAAAACGATATTTAAAGCCTGGCGATGTCCTACTCTCACATGGGGAAACCCCACACTACCATCGGCGCTACTGCGTTTCACTTCTGAGTTCGGCATGGGATCAGGTGGGTCCGCAACGCTATGGTCGCCAAGCAAATTCTTTAATTCGGAAAGCTGTTGCTTAAAAGTTCTTATTACACATTCAATTATGTTCTTGCTTTGAGTCCAATCAAAACCCCTTGGGTGTTGTATGGTTAAGCCTCACGGGCAATTAGTACAGGTTAGCTCAATGCCTCGCAGCACTTACACACCCTGCCTATCAACGTTCTAGTCTTGAACAACCCTTTAGGGCACTTAAAGTGCCAGGGAAAACTCATCTCAAGGCTCGCTTCGCGCTTAGATGCTTTCAGCGCTTATCGATTCCGAACTTAGCTACCGGGCAATGCCATTGGCATGACAACCCGAACACCAGAGGTTCGTCCACTCCGGTCCTCTCGTACTAGGAGCAGCCCCTTTCAATTTTCCAACGCCCACGGCAGATAGGGACCGAACTGTCTCACGACGTTCTAAACCCAGCTCGCGTACCACTTTAAATGGCGAACAGCCATACCCTTGGGACCGACTTCAGCCCCAGGATGTGATGAGCCGACATCGAGGTGCCAAACACCGCCGTCGATATGAACTCTTGGGCGGTATCAGCCTGTTATCCCCGGAGTACCTTTTATCCGTTGAGCGATGGCCCTTCCATTCAGAACCACCGGATCACTATGACCTGCTTTCGCACCTGCTCGAATTGTCATTCTCGCAGTCAAGCGGGCTTATGCCATTGCACTAACCACACGATGTCCAACCGTGTTTAGCCCACCTTCGTGCTCCTCCGTTACTCTTTGGGAGGAGACCGCCCCAGTCAAACTACCCACCAGGCACTGTCCGCAACCCCGATAAGGGGCCGACGTTAGAACATCAAGCATACAAGGGTGGTATTTCAAGATTGCCTCCACTCCATCTAGCGACGAAGTTTCAAAGGCTCCCACCTATCCTACACATGTAGGGTCAATGTTCAGTGCCAAGCTGTAGTAAAGGTTCACGGGGTCTTTCCGTCTAGCCGCGGGTACACTGCATCTTCACAGCGATTTCAATTTCACTGAGTCTCGGGTGGAGACAGCGTGGCCATCATTACGCCATTCGTGCAGGTCGGAACTTACCCGACAAGGAATTTCGCTACCTTAGGACCGTTATAGTTACGGCCGCCGTTTACCGGGGCTTCGATCAAGAGCTTCGACCGAAGTCTAACCCCATCAATTAACCTTCCGGCACCGGGCAGGCGTCACACCGTATACGTCATCTTACGATTTTGCACAGTGCTGTGTTTTTAATAAACAGTTGCAGCCACCTGGTATCTGCGACTCCTAGTAGCTCCATCCGCAAGGGACTTCACCGCCAAGAGCGTACCTTCTCCCGAAGTTACGGTACCATTTTGCCTAGTTCCTTCACCCGAGTTCTCTCAAGCGCCTTGGTATTCTCTACCCGACCACCTGTGTCGGTTTGGGGTACGATTTCTTATAATCTGAAGCTTAGAGGCTTTTCCTGGAAGCATGGCATCAATGACTTCACAACCGTAGTTGCTCGACATCGTGTCTCAGCGTTAATAACGGTCCGGATTTACCTAAACCATCCGCCTACGCACTTGAACCTGGATAACCATCACCAGGCCCACCTAGCCTTCTCCGTCCCCCCATCGCAATTATAAGAAGTACGGGAATATTAACCCGTTTCCCATCGACTACGCCTTTCGGCCTCGCCTTAGGGGTCGACTTACCCTGCCCCGATTAACGTTGGACAGGAACCCTTGGTCTTCCGGCGAGGGAGTTTTTCACTCCCTTTATCGTTACTCATGTCAGCATTCGCACTTCTGATACGTCCAGCAGCCCTTACAGACCACCTTCAACCGCTTACAGAACGCTCCCCTACCCCGCACACAAAAGTGTGCAGCCGCAGCTTCGGTTTACTACTTAGCCCCGTTACATCTTCCGCGCAGGCCGACTCGACCAGTGAGCTATTACGCTTTCTTTAAATGATGGCTGCTTCTAAGCCAACATCCTGGCTGTCTGAGCCTTCCCACATCGTTTCCCACTTAGTAGTAATTTGGGACCTTAGCTGGCGGTCTGGGTTGTTTCCCTCTCCACGACGGACGTTAGCACCCGCCGTGTGTCTCCCGGATATTACTTATTGGTATTCGGAGTTTGCAAAGGGTTGGTAAGTCGGGATGACCCCCTAGCCTTAACAGTGCTCTACCCCCAATAGTATTCGTCCGAGGCGCTACCTAAATAGCTTTCGGGGAGAACCAGCTATCTCCAGGTTTGATTGGCCTTTCACCCCTAGCCACAAGTCATCCGCTAATTTTTCAACATTAGTCGGTTCGGTCCTCCAATTGATGTTACTCAATCTTCAACCTGCCCATGGCTAGATCACCTGGTTTCGGGTCTAATTCTAGCAACTGAGCGCCCAGTTAAGACTCGGTTTCCCTACGGCTCCCCTAAACGGTTAACCTTGCTACTAAAATTAAGTCGCTGACCCATTATACAAAAGGTACGCAGTCACCCAACAAGTGGGCTCCTACTGCTTGTACGTACACGGTTTCAGGTTCTATTTCACTCCCCTCACAGGGGTTCTTTTCGCCTTTCCCTCACGGTACTGGTTCACTATCGGTCAGTCAGTAGTATTTAGCCTTGGAGGATGGTCCCCCCATATTCAAACAGGATATCACGTGTCCCGCCTTACTCGTTTTCACTGATTATGATGCGTCGACTACGGGGCTATCACCCTTTACTGCGACACTTTCCAGAGTCTTCGTCTGCATCATTAAAAGCTTAAGGGCTAATCCAATTTCGCTCGCCGCTACTTTCGGAATCTCGGTTGATTTCTCTTCCTTCGGGTACTTAGATGTTTCAGTTCCCCGAGTTCGCTTCACTTAGCTATGTATTCACTAAGAGATGACCGCTTATGCGGCCAGGTTTCCCCATTCGGAAATCGTAGACTCAAGTGGCTTTTACTGCCTTATCTACGCTTATCGCAAGTTAATACGTCCTTCATCGCCTCTGACTGCCAAGGCATCCACCGTGTACGCTTAGTCACTTAACCATACAACCCCAAGAGGTTTCTCTTTGTCTTCACTTTGAAAAGTGAAAGCAAACAAGCGTATGGCAAACAACCAAGGTTGTCTCTCTATTTTATGAGTGAGAGACGTTCGATTTTGCCGGACTCAAATATGTTTTCATTCGCATGAAAACCCAAGAACACTTGAATGTGTGTTGGTACCTATCACTCTTAAAGAGTCATAGGATTTGAGAACTTTTAAATTTGAATAACAATGAAATCACATTGTTATTCGTCAGCTTTCCAAATTCTTAAAGAGCAAAAGTTTCTTCCTAAGAAGTCACATTTTCTAAAGACTTTCGGCGACAAAAAATCCAACCAGCGAGTGGTTTGGATTATCTCTTCCAAAAATACTTAGAGAATGGTGGGCGATACCGGGCTCGAACCAGTGACCCCCTGCTTGTAAGGCAGGTGCTCTCCCAACTGAGCTAATCGCCCACGATAGTTTTAATTCCTTCGCGGAGAAAGAATGGTGGGTCGTGCAGGATTCGAACCTGCGACCAATTGATTAAAAGTCAACTGCTCTACCAGCTGAGCTAACGACCCAATGGTATCCCGTAGGGGAGTCGAACCCCTGTTACCGCCGTGAAAGGGCGGTGTCCTAGGCCTCTAGACGAACGGGACACTAAGTTTGTTTCCACTTTAAAAAGTAGAATCAAATTTGTTTGAAGAACTTGGGAGTTCTTCTCTCTTTTGCTTTTCTAAACCATATCAATCTGTGTGGGTACTCATCGTGAAAATCTTCGTATAAGGAGGTGATCCAGCCCCAGGTTCCCCTAGGGCTACCTTGTTACGACTTCACCCCAGTCATGAACCACAAAGTGGTAAGCGTCCTCCCCGAAAGGTTAAACTACCTACTTCTTTTGCAGCCCACTCCCATGGTGTGACGGGCGGTGTGTACAAGGCCCGGGAACGTATTCACCGTGACATTCTGATTCACGATTACTAGCGATTCCGACTTCATGGAGTCGAGTTGCAGACTCCAATCCGGACTACGACGCACTTTTTGGGATTCGCTCACCATCGCTGGTTGGCTGCCCTCTGTATGCGCCATTGTAGCACGTGTGTAGCCCTACTCGTAAGGGCCATGATGACTTGACGTCGTCCCCACCTTCCTCCGGTTTATCACCGGCAGTCTCCCTGGAGTTCCCGACATTACTCGCTGGCAAACAAGGATAAGGGTTGCGCTCGTTGCGGGACTTAACCCAACATTTCACAACACGAGCTGACGACAGCCATGCAGCACCTGTCTCAGAGTTCCCGAAGGCACACCTGCGTCTCCGCTGGCTTCTCTGGATGTCAAGAGTAGGTAAGGTTCTTCGCGTTGCATCGAATTAAACCACATGCTCCACCGCTTGTGCGGGCCCCCGTCAATTCATTTGAGTTTTAATCTTGCGACCGTACTCCCCAGGCGGTCTACTTAACGCGTTAGCTCCGAAAGCCACGGCTCAAGGCCACAACCTCCAAGTAGACATCGTTTACGGCGTGGACTACCAGGGTATCTAATCCTGTTTGCTCCCCACGCTTTCGCATCTGAGTGTCAGTATCTGTCCAGGGGGCCGCCTTCGCCACTGGTATTCCTTCAGATCTCTACGCATTTCACCGCTACACCTGAAATTCTACCCCCCTCTACAGTACTCTAGCCCGCCAGTTTCAAATGCAGTTCCGAGGTTGAGCCCCGGGCTTTCACATCTGACTTAACGAACCACCTGCATGCGCTTTACGCCCAGTAATTCCGATTAACGCTCGCACCCTCCGTATTACCGCGGCTGCTGGCACGGAGTTAGCCGGTGCTTCTTCTGCAGCTAACGTCAAGGATGCACGCTATTAACGTACACCCCTTCCTCACTGCTGAAAGTACTTTACAACCCGAAGGCCTTCTTCATACACGCGGCATGGCTGCATCAGGCTTGCGCCCATTGTGCAATATTCCCCACTGCTGCCTCCCGTAGGAGTCTGGACCGTGTCTCAGTTCCAGTGTGGCTGATCATCCTCTCAGACCAGCTAGGGATCGTCGCCTTGGTGAGCCATTACCTCACCAACTAGCTAATCCCACCTAGGCATATCCTGACGCGAGAGGCCCGAAGGTCCCCCTCTTTGGCCCGAAGGCATTATGCGGTATTAGCCATCGTTTCCAATGGTTATCCCCCACATCAGGGCAATTTCATAGGCATTACTCACCCGTCCGCCGCTCGACGCCGAAGTAGCAAGCTACTTCTCGTTTCCGCTCGACTTGCATGTGTTAGGCCTGCCGCCAGCGTTCAATCTGAGCCATGATCAAACTCTTCAATTTAAGATTTTGTCGGCTCAATGAATACTGACTTTAAATTACCTTAGTAAATTAAAGCTATTACCATTCCAACAGAATGGTAATGAATTGACTGTGCCAAAATTAAGTAAACTTAATTTCGTATTGGTCACTCAGTTCATTGAAACCAAAGTTGTTTCCGAAGAAACTGTTTTTACCGAGGTAAAAACGTTTTGATTATCATCAACGAGTGCCCACACAGATTGATAGGTTTAAATTGTTAAAGAGCGTTTCGATTTAAGCTATGCTTGAATCGGACGGCCATTCTAGCGATTTAAGTTTTAGTGTCAACCACTTTTTTTCAAAACTTTTTAAGCACTTGGCTTAGCTAGTAGACCTTACTGATTGGTTGCTCATATCTTTCGATGTGTGCTCCGTGTCAGTGAGGTCGCATTATAGAGATCAGCGTCACATTGGCAAGCCCTTTTTTACGATATTTTGCATTTTTTTATCGTTTGGGCGTTTTTCAAACAAATACCGCTATTTCTGCTACTAAAATCATCAGTATCACGCCATTATGAGTCTAGATTAAGGAGATAATCATGACTTCAATACGCAGCTATAAAGGCATTCAGCCAAAATTAGGCAAGCGGGTCTATATAGATAACAGCGCCGTCGTCGTTGGAGACATCCGAATTGGCGATGATTCCAGCATTTGGCCACATGTTGCAGCCCGTGGTGATGTAAACCATATCCATATTGGTAAACGCAGTAACGTACAAGACGGCAGTGTATTGCATGTTACCCATAAAAATGACGACAACCCTGAGGGCTATCCTCTATTAATAGGGAATGACGTTACTATTGGCCATAAGGTTATGTTGCATGGCTGCACGATAAAAGACAGAGTGTTAGTGGGTATGGGTGCCATTGTTTTAGATGGTGTCTATATAGAAGAAGACGTCATGATTGGTGCGGGTAGCTTAGTACCACCCAATAAGCGGCTTGAAAGTGGTTTTCTCTATGTTGGTAGCCCTGTAAAGCAGGCGCGCCCCTTAACAGAAAAAGAACGCGCTTTTTTAAAACAGTCCGCTAAAAACTATGTACAGAACAAAAACGATTACCTTGTATGTGTACACGAAGTGAAAGCTAGATAATCTCTATTTGGCCGAGCCCGTTAAAGTTCTCTTCTTCTATTAGCTCTTCAGCCAAATCTTCTAAATCAAAACGAAGTTGGCTGAAAGCGGCTAATGCTTGTTCTTCATTAGCTACCTCACCATCAAACATACGGGCAAGAACCGATTGATGGACAATACACTCAATCAAGGCTCCTGCTTGCTGCGCAGGAAAACTAATTTGTTGGCTGTCTGCTTTCCAGCTTTGTATATCCGGAAATAAAATTGATTGGTTCATTACTGCCCTTCTAAATTTCTGCGTAATTCTCTTAGTATTTGCTTACCGCCAGGTCTAAGGCCGCGCCATAGCATAAAGCTTTCTGCCGCTTGCCCTACCAGCATACCAAGTCCGTCGTATCCGATTAATGCACCATTATCTAATGCCCACTGATTAAAACGAGTGGTTCCTTTGCCATACACCATGTCATAGCAAATGGTACTGGTGCTAAAAATGACAGGCTCTATGTTTGGTAAATCACCCTGCAAGCCAGCTGAAGAAGCGTTAATAACCAAATCGTAAGGTTGTTTTACTTTAGACATCTCGATAGATGAAACAGCCCCGTAAGCTTGGAACATATCGGCCAAGAGTTCTGCTTTAGCATAAGTACGATTGGTAATTTCTAGCAGCTTAGGCTTTTGCTCTAAGATGGATTGAATAACCCCTCTCGCCGCCCCACCAGCACCAATAAGTAAGATACGAGCACCTTCTAATGGCACTTTCATCGAAAGCAAGTCTTGAACTAGCCCAGCGCCATCGGTGGTATCACCAATAATTTCACCATCATCAAGTTTTTTTAAGGTATTCACAGCGCCTGCTAATTTTGCTCGCTCTGTTAAGCGATCGGCGAACTGATAAGCTTGCTCTTTGAAAGGGGCAGTAATATTGCACCCTTTACCACCTTGCTCAAAAAACGCATTTGCAGCGGCTGCAAATTCTTCAGGAGGTGCACTTTGAGCTGTGTACTCTATATTTTGATTCGTTTGACGGGCAAACAAGGTATGTATAAATGGGGATTTACTTTGGGAAATAGGATTGCCAAAAACGGCGTATTGATCATTTTGGTGGGCCATGTCCTTGCCTCTATGTAAAAAGGGTCACTGTTAATGACCCTATCACTATATAAGCAATGAAAAAACCCTTACCAGTCTATCGGCTTTAGGTATTGTTCAAGTTTCGCTTCTTCACTATTTTCTTCCGGCTCATATTGGTATTCCCATCGAGCCAAAGGTGGCATAGACATCAAGATTGATTCAGTACGACCGCCACTTTGTAATCCAAATAGTGTACCTCGGTCATAGACCAGGTTGAATTCAACATAACGGCCACGTCTATATAGTTGGAAGTCACGTTGTTTCTGAGCAAACTCAGTTGAATGGCGCTTTTCTACAATGGGTAGATACGCTTGAGTGTATCCAAGCCCAACCGCCTTAATGTAATCGAAACTGCGCTCAAAGCCCCATTCATTCAAATCATCAAAAAACAGGCCGCCGACACCGCGGGTCTCGTCTCTATGAGGTAAGAAAAAATATTTATCACACCAAGCTTTATGATCGTCATATACCGATACACCAAATGGCGCACACAACTGTTTTGCCGTATCGTGCCAATGTTGGCAATCTTCTTTAAAAGGGTAAAATGGAGTTAGGTCGAACCCACCACCAAACCACCAAATGGGCGTCTCCCCCTCTTTCTCTGCGATAAAGAAGCGAACATTAGCGTGAGAAGTTGGCACAAAAGGATTGTTTGGGTGCATCACTAACGAAACCCCCATAGCTTCAAACTTACGTCCAGCTAACTCTGGTCGATGTGCTGTAGCAGACGCAGGCATTTGTCGGCCTTGCACATGAGAAAAGTTAACGCCACCTTGCTCAAAAACATGGCCTCCTTTCATCACACGCGTACGACCTCCACCACCTAGCTTTTCACCTGACTCCCTTTGCCATGCATCTTCAACAAACTTGGCATGACCATCAGCTTGTTCTAGTTCCTGACAAATGCTGTCTTGTAGCGACAATAAAAAGGTTTTTACGGCTTGTTTATCTATTTGAGACATAGTTTTCCTTGCTGAGGTTAGCCCTGTCGGATCAATTGCAGTGTTTTTGCGTCACGGATCTCACTTGGCTTATCTCGACCACCCGTTGCGCCTTCCAGTATAGCGTTTAGTCTATCACCTAATTGCTGATGGACTTCCTGTGTTGTCATGCACGGGGGCAAGCCCGTTAAGTTAGCACTTGTGGAAGTAATTGGCTTACCGAATTCTCGACATAGTTTTTGCACCAAAGGGTGATCGGTCACGCGAACCGCAATTGAGTCAAACTGGCCACTCACATGACGTGAGACTTTTGGGCTAGCAGGCATTATCCATGTGACTGGCCCAGGCCAACTGGCTTTCACTCTAGATAGTTGCTCTTCATTAAGCTGAGCTTCATCAATATAGGGTAACAACTGGGCATAATCGGATGCAATAAGGATAAGCCCTTTTTCAACAGGGCGCTGCTTTAGCGCCAAAAGCTTATTTATTGCGTGAATATTATCAGGATCACAGCCCACCCCAAACACCCCTTCTGTCGGGTACGCAATGACTTCCCCTGCCTGTAGGGTTGAGATTGTATGTTTAAAATTGTCCATGACCGAGTTCCTAATGAATACACTTTATGAGCTAAGTGTACAAACTATCATTCTCGTTGCCCAAAGCTATTTGTTTATAAAATGTATCAATATTCATCCACTAGCGACGCAAACGTTTTCCTTAAGCGTTTTTACCCGTATAATGCGCGCAAAATATCCGCTCACCTAATTTACGCACTTGAAGGAGTTTGAGATGAAAGTCGGTATTATCATGGGTTCTAAGTCTGATTGGCCAACAATGAAACTAGCAGCAGAAATGCTAGACCAATTTGGCGTTGCTTACGAAACCAAAGTGGTGTCTGCACACCGTACTCCTCAGTTATTAGCCGATTACGCAAGTGGCGCTAAAGATCGCGGAATTAAAGTGATCATTGCTGGTGCCGGAGGCGCAGCGCACCTTCCAGGTATGGCGGCTGCTTTTACTAGCCTTCCCGTATTAGGTGTTCCTGTTCAGTCTCGTGCGCTTAAAGGCATGGATTCTCTGCTTTCGATTGTTCAAATGCCAAAAGGTATTGCTGTTGGTACTCTCGCTATTGGCGAAGCTGGCGCGGCAAACGCAGGCATTTTAGCCGCGCAAATCCTAGGTACTCATGATGAAGAAGTGATGTCAAAGGTTGAAGCTTTCCGTGCAACACAAACGGAAACGGTATTAGCTAACCCAAACCCTGCAGAGGATTAATCGCCATGCACGTATTGGTGTTAGGTGCGGGCCAACTTGCTCGCATGATGTCTTTAGCCGGTGCTCCACTCAATATTGAGATTTCAGCCTTTGATGTTGGCAGTGAAAATATTGTGCACCCTCTCACGGCGCAGTTACTTGGCCACGGCCTTGAAAACGCCATTGAGAAAGCGGACGTAATCACAGCAGAGTTCGAGCATATTCCTCACGATGTACTCGATGTCTGTGAAAAGAGCGGAAAATTCTTTCCTACTACCGATGCAATTAAAGCTGGCGGTGATCGACGCATTGAAAAAGCCTTACTTGATAATGCCAACGTAAAAAATGCTAAATACGCCGTTATTGAAACTCGTGAAGATTTCGATGCCGCAATAGCCTATGTTGGCGTACCTATGGTGCTAAAAAGCGCGTTAGGTGGATACGACGGTAAAGGCCAGTGGCGCTTAAAAGACACTGACAATGCCGACGATATTTGGTCAGAAATGCAAGACTGTATTGCAGCCACTGCGACACAAGCGATTGTGGCCGAAGAATTTGTCTCTTTTGACCGCGAAGTATCATTAGTCGGTGCTCGTAATGCTCAGGGTGACATCGCTGTTTACCCATTGGCTGAAAACGTGCACACCGATGGTGTATTAAGCTTATCCACTGCCATTGTAGAGCCTGCACTTCAACAACAAGCAAAGCAAATGTTCACCGCTGTAGCAGAAAGCCTAGACTACGTTGGTGTGCTAGCCCTTGAATACTTTGATGTGCAAGGTCAGCTTCTGGTTAACGAAATTGCACCTCGTGTACACAATTCTGGTCACTGGACTCAGCAAGGCGCTGAAACTTGCCAATTTGAAAACCACTTGCGTGCGGTATGCAATATGCCATTAGGCAGCACCGAACTCATCCGCCCGACCGCAATGATCAACATTCTTGGTGAAGATACATTACCAGAGTCTGTACTTGCGATGGATGGTTGTCACGTTCATTGGTATGGCAAAGAAAAACGCCCTGGTCGTAAAATGGGTCATATTAATGTTTGTGCGAACAGCAATGAAGCACTCACTGAAGCACTTCGTGTATTGGCAAATACTCTAGATGAACATGCGTTTCCTGCTCTGAAGAATATCTAGCCTACAGAACACCAAACAATAAAAGGCCGCAGATAAACGTATCTGCGGCCTTTTCGTATTTTACAAAAGATGGAAAGTTATACTAACTCACCAGCCCCCATTTTTGATTGTTCACTGTTTTCAACCAAAATAGCGGTGGCCGTTTCTTTTAATGCGGCCCATTCTGCGTCTTCTACTTCAATGCCCTTTTGCCAGGCATTTTCTTGTGATTGGGATAGTTCTTCCGAAGTAATATGAACGGGGTACTGTTGTGAAAGTAACGCTATATCAAAGTCATGGACTGAAAGCTCTATCGTCATGTCATGAAGTGATTCTTCTGCTACATCATTTAACTCAGAGTAAAAAAGCTCAGGGGAAACACAGCCACGATTCAAGATATACAAAATACGGTTAGGGCTAGTGCCATTACTCCACTTCGCTGTACACGCAATCCCCTTAGCCGCGAGTTTGACTAACTCACTATAAGCTAACCACCTATTATGGCAGTTTGTCAGTTCAACCTTGAGCGTCTTATGCCCTACCATTTTTTCAACGGCATAATCCATGATCACCGGCAAATGACACGCTAGGCTACTTTTATGCAAATCAACCTGAACCGTGACGCCTTTACTCGTCGCGAGTTTAATGTCGACGGGGTAATCTTCTTCTAGCCCTATAAAACGGCTCGCATTATTAAAGTGGCGAACCCCATGCAAGCCGACCATTTGTAGGTCTGCTACCATGGTGGCGATAACATCTGCTTCTCCACAACAACGGCGCATACCAAGAAAAGCCTTATTCACCGAAGCCACTAATTCATTATGAGAAACAATCATGACTTCTCTCCTTCTGTGGTGCTGCGCGTATTTATTAACTCGCTCTCGGTAGGTAAAAGCGGGAATATCCAATTATCTTGCTGACATTCATCTTCAATTTCATCCAATAGCGGAGCACCTTGGAAAAACGTTACTTGTACCCAGCGATCAGATCGAGGATCAAATTTAGTTGCACCAAATATGGCCAACTTACATCGCAGCAAATGCATTGGTAATGAAGACCGATGCAAGACATTCATCTGTATGTCACCCATCGCCTTATTTCCTAGAGTCCAGGCTCGACGGGATATCGCTCGATATTGTGGCTGTAAAACAAAAAACTCAGCCAAAGACACGTCAGGAGAAAACGACTGCAGGGCTTGATGTAAACGATAGATCTGCCGACCAATATCCAAAGGCAACTCTCTGTCTTCGCCTGGCTCTTCACCTCGAACCCCTAGCCGTGGCTCTTCTTTATCTTGTGAGCGATACCAAAACCAATAATTATTCTCGGCCTGAGTGAAATCCGTATCAATCGCCCAACGGTAGTTTTGCTCCAAGGTCACGAGTAGATCTTGGACTTTTTTGCCACTAGGAATAAACAGTGTTTCATCGCAATTCATTTTTTCTTGAAATGCATCGACACGATCTGGGTACAACTCTAACAAACAAACCAATAACACTTCTTGAGCTTCTAAACTCATGCCCTGAGATTGTTCTACGACTTGTGCCCATGTTTGACGCGACTCTAACAAGGTGGGCAACTCTTGCTTTAACCACTGATTTAAGTCGGCCACTGCCGTTTGATTGAGTTTCTTTTGTTGCTCATTAATCGTCACTACTTGTTGAAGGTGGCTGACCGCTTTAAGCAGTAAGTTTTGAAACGATTGTTGTATGCTCAGCTCTGGTGTGCAAGTTAATACCGATGACAACGCTTTTTCTCGCGTAGTAAGCCATTGATCAACGATACATGGGTGGTTAATTAAGTAAGGAGCCATCCCCAACCCCGTCGCATTACCGACCCCTAAATAGCGCTGCAATTGACGATGAAGACTCACCGATTGTGCGCCACCTTTTTGTTTTGCTAAATAATTAACCCAATCGAGGCTGAATTCTCTTAGCAAATACACGGCACACATTTGGGCACTGAAAGATTGTTCAAAATCCGGATTGCGTTCCAATAGTTTAAAATCGGCAATGCCAAATTTACCGTTACCATATACTGCAGTAGTACGTAGGATATAACCCACATCGGCTAATTCTTTCGAACTCGGTTGCTCGCCGTCGGCTAACCGACTAACAATGTGGTCAAAGACACGCACACTTTTATTGGCTCGTGCCAGCACCAGCACATTGTTCGGGTTTCTACCTGCTTCTTGCAAAGGGACGTTCGCTCGAAGTTTTTCCAATAGGCTGACATCAACATCTCCGTCAACCAATGCAAAGGTTACATCCCATTTTTCCGCAATGACGCGATCATTACGCTCATCATCAGCAATTTCATCGCAAAACACGACCAAGTGATAAGTATGATTTGGCGTTGCCAGTTTGTAGATGACATGGCCAAACCCATCAGGGCTAAGCTGCCATTGATGCTTAGAGACTTTCCATTGTTGTTGTCCCATTTTTCGAATCATGGTTCTCACGAAGCTAATTCGAGATTGGTGCATTGCACCTAGCCTTTCTGGCGACATGACAACATCAGCATTTCGCAAAGACGTTTCAGTGTAAGTAGAACGATGTGCATCCATCTTGCTCACCACCATTTTTAATTATAAGAGTAGTAATGTTCAATTAAGGGTGAGTACGCTCACCCTTATCGATGTGTCTATTGGCTTATAGCCCTTGTTCTTTTGCCATTTTGATCGCTATTTGTGGCGCATTCCAAAGCGAAGGCAATAAGATCAACGACACAGGTACGGCTGTAATCACAATGAAGGATTGCAGTGCAGAAATACCACCCGAACCAAGAGATATCAGGATTAAAGCTGTTACCCCCATCATTACTCCCCAAAATGTTCTTATGACAGCGTTAGGTTCTGTTTCTCCACTGATCACCACACTGATGGTGTAGGTCATTGAGTCACCGGTTGTCACAATGAAGATCGTAGTAAGAACCAAAAACAAGATGGATATCAGCATTGGGAACGGCAACTGTTGTGTAACAGCAAGCAGAGCACCAGGAAGATTGAAGCCTTCAAAAGCTTTACTCACACTACCAGGGTCGGCGATTTCAAATGCGAGGCCAGACCCGCCAACAATCGTGAACCAAAAACAAGTCACTAATGGCGCAACCACACTGATTGTCGTCACCAATTGACGAATACTGCGGCCCCGAGAGATACGAGCAATAAAGATCGCCATCATCGGCCCATAACCTAGGAACCAGCCCCAGAAGAACACCGTCCACCAGCTCAACCAACCTTCATCACCACGATATGTTGCCATCGGGATGAAGTTATCCAACATGCTACCTACACCTTGAATATAGCCGTTAAAAATGAAATTCGTAGGGCCAAAAATAAGGATGTACACCATCAGAGCCATCGCCAGAATAACGTTATAACGGCTTAGCATCTGCATGCCTCGATTAAGCCCGCTTAACGCAGATAGGGTATACAGCACAATGGCAAATAGAATGATGATCAGTTGAGTGGTAAAGCCATCAGGAATATCAAACAACGCATTCAGTGCATAACTGACTTGTAAGCCCAAGAAGCCAATTGGTCCAATGGTTCCCGCAGCAACGGCAACAATACAACAAGCGTCAATCAGCGCACCTACATGCCCTTTTAATGCTCGCTCGCCCAACACTGGATACAATAAAATACGAGGTTTAAGCGGCAGTCCTTTATCGTAATGAAGATGCATCACAACAATAGACGTTAAGCTGCCAACAATCGCCCACGCTAAAAACCCCCAATGCATGAATGATTGAGAAAGTGCATTCACCGCGCCTTGCTGAACATTATCTTGAGCACCATATAAGGGTGGAGGACTGACAAAATGGGCGATAGGCTCAGCGGCAGCCCAAAAGACACCACCACCGGCTAATAACGTACAGAAAATGATCGCCATCCAACGAAATGCATCCATTTCGGGCTTATCAATACCACCCAGTATCACTTTACCTGTGCGCCCTGCAGCAAGACCGATGCCAATCAGAAACGTCAGCAACAACAGGACTTGCCAGTAAGGGCCAAACACTTTGACCGACCAAGCAAACCCCGAGTTAACAAGGCTCGAGAGTAACTTAGCGTCATACAAAGCAATCATGACGAAAAGAGCAATAAAACCGCCGCTATACCAAAAGGCAGGGTTACTCAATCCAAGTTTGTCGGAATTGCTATTAGAGGTGGATAGGCTCTTCTCACTTGCAGCTTGGTTATTTGATGACTGCGCACTATTCGATGCAGTCGCCAAGTTAGAAGCTTTCGCGCTATTGGTTAAATCAGACATGCTCTGACTCCAGAGTTTTGTACTATCACCTAAGTGGCAACAGCAAGCAGTGTATTTAACACCTACCCTATTATTGTTGTGCTGGGTAGGCTGTTCCTTGTTCGGGCTACAGCTTTACGAAATAGGCTCTAATCCTTGTTGTAGGAAATTGAACCAGTTCTCACCCAGAATTTTGCCCGCCTCAGATTCGTTAAATCCGTGACGCATTAAACCGTTATAAATATTTTCCATACCTGAACTTCCACAAAACCATGGCAATGCATCAGGCCAACCAGAGTTGTTTGCGGAACCTTCACCGTAATCCATGGCTTTTGACCATCGACCGTTTCTCATCCATTCCAAGATTTCTTGCGGTTGGTTCAAGCACAAATCGCTGCCAATACCTAAGTGATCAACACCGACCATTTCTGCTGTTGTTGCGACCATTTGGCAAAAGTCTTCCAACGTACATTGGCTACCATTAGGTAAGTGAAATGGGTACAAGCTGAACCCAATCAATCCACCACGAGCGGTCAGTGCTTTGATCACCTCATTTGATTTATTACGTAAGGCGTCATGAGCAAAGGTTGGGTTAGCATGGCTAATGCATATGGGTCTTGAAGAAAGGTCGATAGCTTCTAGTGTTGAACGCTCAGCACTGTGCGACATATCAACGATCATTCCAACACGATTCATTTCAGCGATGGCTTGCTTCCCAAAACGGGTAATACCACTATCGCTCTGTTCATAACACCCAGTTGCTAGTAGACTTTGGTTGTTATAAGTCAACTGCATGATAAGCAGCCCTTGGCGGCGCATGACCTCTATCAAACCAATTTCATCTTCAATCGGTGAACAGTTTTGAGCGCCAAGGAAAATGCCCACTCTTCCTGTTTGTTTTGCAAGCTCTACATCCGCCATTGAGTGAATCGGCATGATGAGATCCGAGTTCTGCTCAAATCGTAAATTCCACTCAGCAAAACGAGTTAGGGTTTCACGCGTATTCTCGTGGTACACCATCGTTGCGTGCACCGCAGTAATCCCACTCGCTTTTAGGGTTTGAAAGTACTCTCGATTCCAATTGCAGTACTGCAATCCATCAATCACAATCCGTTGCTGATACATAGCCGCTCCTTTTGATAACTTTGGTTATTTGGAAAGGCCTAATGGTTCATCCATCAGGCCAATCGACCTTAGTAAGGACGTTGGTAAGCCGTTTTCACAACGGTATAAAATTCTTTCGCGTATTGGCCTTGCTCTCTTGGTCCAAAGCTTGATTCTTTGCGGCCACCGAATGGCACATGATAATCCGTTCCAGCGGTCGGTAAGTTAACCATCACGCAGCCAGTCTGAGCTTGCTGCTTAAACATGGCACTAGTACGAAGACTTTGTGTAATGATGCCGCCCGTTAAACCAAAGCGCGTATCATTGGTGGTCGCTATGGCCTCTTCCAAGTTCGCCACTCGGACAACACTCGCCATCGGCGCAAACACCTCTTCTTGGTTTACTTCCCAGCTGTTTTGAGTATTTAGAAATAGCGTTGGTGACATGTAATAACCTTCATGTTCAAGGCTCAAGCGCTCTCCACCAAAGGCAAGTTCAGCGCCACTCTGGCGGGCTTTTTCGATCCAATTGAAGTTTGATTCCAATTGGTTACTATCAACAACAGGCCCCATGAACACACCGTCTTCTAAAGCGTGACCGACTTTTAATTCGCTCATGCGTTTGATCAGCGCTTCTACGTAGGCGTCATGGATACCATCCATCACCACTAAACGAGATGAAGCGGTACATTTCTGACCGGCACCTGAAAATGATCCTGCTATCGTCGCATCAACTGCCGTTTGAATATCTGCATCATCGGCAATCACTAACGCATTTTTACTGCCCATCTCTAACTGACAACGGACAAAATTAGGCGCGGTCGCGGTCGCCACTTTACGTCCGGTTTCGACTGAACCCGTAAAGCTCACCCCATTGATCTCTTTCGAGTTGATTAAGGTATTGCCCACTTTAGAACCGCCGCCCAGCACCAAGTTAAATGTGCCTGCTGGAAGCCCTTGTCTGTGAATAATTTCCGTTAGCGCAACCGCACTTGCAGGGGTTAAATTGGCTGGTTTCCAAATCACGCTATTCCCAAACGCTAGCGCTGGTGCAATTTTCCAAGCTGCTGTTGCTGTCGGAAAGTTCCATGGAGAAATAATAGCAATCACTCCAACCGCCTCTCGAGTCACTTCAACAGAAACCCCTGGCCTTACGGAATCCGCACTGTCACCAATTTGGCGAAGCACTTCAGCTGCAAAATATTGGAAAAACTGCCCAGCTCGATATATCTCGCCGCGCCCTTCTGCAAATGGTTTGCCCTCTTCACGAGACAACAAAGTACCTAACTCATCACAACGGGCGATCAGTTCATCGCCAATGGCTTGCAATACTGCTTGCTTACGCTCAATGGGCGTTTTTTCCCATTCAGGCTGTGCCACTTTCGCCGCCGAAATAGCTTGATGGACTTGCTCTTCACTGGCTTGAGCAAAGTGACCTAAATTTTCACTAATGTCCGATGGGTTAATGTTTTCGATAGTGCTAACACCTGATTGCCATTCACCAGCGATATATAGCGCATTTTCAGATGGGATATTGTTTGCATGAGTCATCATTCTTTCCTTGTAACAGTTGGACTGCAGTTGAGTCAGGCAGTCGTAAAAATTGGGAGAGTGCTATTCTTTCGTTTACGGCATCACTCAGATGCAGAAGACGCGGCATACACAACAAATTCAACCAGCATTTCTTCTCGAGCAAGACCGGCAACGATCATCGCCGCACGATTAGGATAAGGTGCATTAAAGTACTCAGCGTAAACACTGTTCACTGTTTTAAGATATTCACGGTCGGTAACATAAATAAGAACTTGAAGAACTGAGTCCAACGATTCACCCGCACACTCTAATGTGTGTACTAAGTTGTTGAACGTTTGTCTGGTTTGCGCCTCAATCCCCCCCTCGACAACAGCACCGGTTTCATCAATCGGTATCTGCGCAGTATAAAGCGTACCGTTATTTACGATCGCCCACTCAAGTGGCGCCTTAGAAGCAAATAAAGAAGTTTTGACTGGGTGTTTTATTGTTTGGGCATTCACGTCTTATCCAACCTTGTAACAACTATGTTTCAATATGGTTAAATAATGCGCTTTGAGATATGATAAATCTAACGGTAAATTTTGTTCATTTGATAATTAAAACTTATCACCTTATCAAACATAAGGTGAATAAAGGGCTGACAAGGAAATAACCCCATGAGCATCAAGCTCCAACAATTAAGTCATTTTGTGATGGTAGTCGAAGAAGGTGGGTTTCGCGCCGCGGCTAATCGAGCTAATCGTTCTCAAGCGGCACTTTCAACCTCTTTAAAGGAACTGGAAAAAACACTTGGTCAGCCACTATTTGAATCTGGCAATACGTCAAAATTAACGCCATTTGGTGAGATTTGTTTACCCAAAGTCACGCAATTTCTTAATGTTTATCAAGCATTAGATAATGACTTACGAGCCGCGGCAGCAGGTCAACAAGGCCGAGTTCGCATCGCCAGTGTCCCTTCTGTAGCCGCTAAATTGATCCCCAGCGTACTTGGTGCTTTTTGTGAAAAGTACCCAAATGTAGAGGTGAGTTTAATTGACGATAACGCAGCCGGTGTAGAAACCAGGTTGTTGTCGGGAGAGGTAGACTTGGCTTTAGGCAATTGTTCTGAGGTCGACGATGGCGTCATCGATTTCACACCGCTGATTTCCGACCCTATCGGAGTAGTCTGCCTACGAGACAACCCCATTGCCGCCAAACGAGAGGGCATCGAATGGCACACATTACTTGAACAACCCTTTATACGTAATGGAACCTGCACCTTACTTGATCCAACACCCGCAAGAGCATTAAGTAAGCAGGCCCTCTACTCAGTAGAAAACATCACATCATTATTTTCAGTGCTGGAGCTAGGAATAGGAGTAACGACATTACCAAAATTAGCCTTTCCAACGAATGAAACTCGCTTAATCTGGCTGCCTTTGATTGATCCTCCTCTTAAGCGTCAAATCGGTATATTTCGGCTTGCAGAAAGAACCATCTCACCGCAGGCACAAGCTTTCTACGACTTGTGCATTCAGTATCTCAACTATTCCGACGATGCTTAGGTTTCGACCAAACTTAAATTTAGTCGGGATTATTGGAGGGAAAGATCGCTTTGAGTATGCTGACACTTTCTATCAGCGCATTGAATTTTATCGCCGCTGGCCAATTTTTTTTCAATCAACAGCGGAAAGCCACATAACTCGCATTTACCTTTATACGGCGGCTGATTCAACGCAAACTTGCACTTAGGGAAGTTATCACACGCGTAAAAGGTTTTTCCGTAGCGCGATTTTCGCTCTACTAGGTGTCCCTTTCCGCAATCAGGGCAAGCAAATAGCGGCTGCTTCTCTTGCGGTTCAGTCGGTTTATCCATTGATTCAATATGATGACACACAGGATAGGCACTACAGCCAATAAACATGCCATATCGACCTTGGCGCAACACCATTTCATGGCTGCATTCAGGGCAAGGGATCCCCAACTCTTTAACGATGTGACCATCGTTTTGATGCAGTGGTTTAATGAAGTCACACTCAGGGTATCGATTACACCCCAAGAACGGGCCGTGTTTGCCGTGTTTTAACGACAGTTCACCGCCCTCTTCGTTACTACATTTAGGGCAAGACTCATGCTCTAGTGCATGCTCATGATTCGAAAAAAGCTGCTGATCGATTTTATTGCTCATATGACAATTACAAAATGCCTATTATTAAGGTCTACTGACCTAGTGAAGGATGCCGGTTTCGGTTGTGTACAACAGCTCTTCCATCTGCGTATAAGCGTTTTCATTTCCTGGAACATTGAACAAGACCAACAACACAATCCACTTGAGGTCATCAAGATGAAAGTCGCTTGTTTCAATCCCCATCACTCGATCAATCACCATTTCGCGAGTTTCGGTTGTAAGCACACCAACCTGCTCTAAAAAGAGTAAAAAACCACGGCATTTCATAAAAATACGGTGCATTTCTGTGTTGGTATAAATGCGTACCGAAGTCGTTGAGTTCGTCGTAATCGCAGATTGGCCATCACTTTCTTGCAATGCCGCTAACTCTTCAAGCCAATTAAGCGCTTTATAAATTTCTTTTTGGTGGAAACCAGCACGAACCAACTCATCTTCGAGCTCGTCCTGATCAACCATCAGTTCTGCATCGCTGTGGATGTAGGTTTCGAACAAATACATCAATATGTCCATCATAACTAGCCCCTCCCCTTTCGAATATAGCCACCAGGTACTGCAGCAACGCGACCCGAGAGTTCTAACTCGAGCAGTTGCATCATGACTTCATGCACAGGTATATGGGTCCGCTGTGCAAGAATATCAACGGGTGTTGCTTGTTGTCCTACGTTAGCCATTAGTTTTGGAAATGGCAATGCTTCTTGCTCGGTCTCTGATGTAAATATAGTTGTTTGTTGCGATAGTGACCATGAAACCAACGTTTCTACTTCATCAATAATGTCTTGCGGGGTCAAAACTAAGCAGGCACCAGACTTAATTAAACCATTACCACCATTGCTATTTGGCGAATCGATTGAGCTGGGTAGTGCAAACACATCTCGCCCTTGCTCTGCTGCGTAACGAGCCGTTATTAATGATCCACTTCGTTGCGCCGCTTCAACCACAAATACGCCTACGGATAAGCCACTGATAATTCTGTTTCGCCGCGGAAAATGAGTCGGGTGAGGCTTTGTTTCTGGATGAAACTCTGAAACCAACGCGCCTTGTTCGATAATACGACTGGCTAATTTCTTATGACGAGCCGGGTAAATACAATCCAAACCTGAACCTAGCACCGCTATCGTTTTGCCACTTTGCAACGCACCGTTATGAGCATGACCATCAATGCCCAATGCTAAGCCACTGGTTACGATCAACCCACTTTCCGCCAATGCGTAGGCAAAATTGGTCGCATGTCGAAGCCCATCAACACTGGCATTTCTACTTCCTACCATGGCTATTTGGGGATTTGAAAGTGATGCAATATCACCTTTCACAAAGATGACAGGAGGAGGTGACGATACTTGTTTTAGAAGATTAGGGTATGCGTCATCCAATAAGGTTACGATATGGTGGCTGTCATGCATTTGCCACTCTAAACAAGCGTCCACTTTTTCATGATGAGCTTTACGAATGTGAGAGATTTGTGGGGCCGTGAGTCCAAAAGACTGCAGACGCTCTTCATCGGATCCAACAATATTCACTGCACTATCAAATGCCAGTAAACGGCCCAATGCCACAGCCCCTATTTTCGGGGTGTTAGTGAGTATTAGCCAAGCCGATAGCTCTTGATCGGACATGCACTTACCTTACCACGGTATTTAACAAAGAAGTTAAACGGACACGACGATCAATCGGCCTTTTACTTTGAGTGACCATGGCCAAACTAAAATGTTCATAAGTTCGTATTACCATGAGTTGACCAATATGCGTCGCAGGTGGCGTTACTTTATTTTCTTGCTTGCCATCATGGCGAAGCCACTCCCCAGCACCCGCACGCTCGATTTGATACATATTGCCTTTGATCAGATTATCTTGCTCACCACGGTTGATGATCACCACATCATTTTTCGAAGCGAACTGACTGCCATTCATCATGCCTACAATCTCTGCAGGGTAATGTTGGCCATGAGAAGATGAGAGTTCAACCGGAGCCGGAGAAGGAAAGAAAGATAAAGAGCGATTACTCGTATGATGTTCTTGGCTTAAGACGATATCGCCCACTTTGATTTCTTGAGTTTGATTCATGATTTTCAGCGTTGTCATGGCACTGACAGTAGACGCATTAGCGGGCTGCTCGACTGTTTTTGCCAACGCAACTAACTTTAATGAAATCGCACTTTGGTTTATTGACTTGCGATAATGCGTTTCAACTTCTTTGTATACTCCCCATTCACGACTTTGATTGTTCACTTGAATATAAATATTGTCTTGGGCTGTTAAAAAATGACGACCACTTTCAGAACCAATAATTCTGCTCGCGGCTTGAAGCTCCTCAACCGAGAGCAACCTATCTTGCTGTAAATAGGGTAGCAGTAATGATTTAGCCAAAGTCGGGACCGCTTGATTTTCTGAATCCCTTTCTGCCTGACCGTCTAATTTAGCTGCGGGTGTTAATTCAATCGTCGGTTGTCCATCACGCCAGATCAGCGTCAGCTTGTCTCCAGGATAAATGAGGTGAGGGTTATTGATCGTTGGGTTTGCTCGCCATAGTTTTGGCCACAACCATGGGCTATCTAAATAGAGTGCTGAGATATCCCACAAGGTATCGCCTTTTACTACTTTGTAAGCCGATGGCGCATTTGTTTTTAGCTCTAAGTTTTCAGCCACTGTGACACCGCTGACAGCAAAGCATGAAACAGCGGTCCAAATAACCAGAGCTGTCTTTAAAAATCCTCCTTTCATACCACTACTCCATTGTGAATCTTTGCTTAGGATGCTGTCATTTAGGTCATAAAATGTCTAGAATTGACCCAACCAGGTTTTAGCTGTTTCGGCACAGTTCAATATTTCGAGTGTATATGTCTGTATTACAAGTACTAACTTTCCCAGATGACCGCTTACGCACCGTGGCCAAGCCCGTGTTGGAAGTAACATCAGAGACCCAAAAAATCGTCGATGACATGATTGAAACCATGTACGACGAAGAAGGCATCGGCCTTGCGGCAACTCAAGTCGATATCCATCAACGCATTGTGGTGATTGATGTGTCTGAGACACGCGATGAACCAATGGTGCTTATCAATCCTGAAATCACTGAAAAACGCGGTGAAGATGGTATTGAAGAAGGTTGCTTGTCTGTTCCCGGTGCTCGTGCATTGGTAGAGCGTGCTGCCGAAGTCACTGTTACGGCACTTGATCGTGATGGTAAAGAATTCAGCTTTGAAGCCAACGAATTACTAGCAATATGTGTTCAACATGAGCTTGACCATTTAGAAGGCAAACTATTTGTCGATTACCTTTCGCCTCTAAAACGTAAGCGCATTAAAGATAAGCTAGAAAAAATTCAACGCAGCAACGCTAAAAACAAATAGAAACGAGGTTACCTTGAGCCAGTCATTAAGAATTGTCTTTGCAGGTACTCCGGACTTCGCCGCCCGTCATTTGGCGGCGTTGTTGTCTTCGGAGCACGAAATCATCGGTGTTTACACCCCGCCAGATCGCCCTGCAGGTCGTGGCAAAAAACTGACCGCATGCCCGGTTAAAAATATCGCACTTGAAAGTAATATTCCGGTATTCCAACCTGAAAACTTCAAGTCGGATGAAGCCAAGCAACAACTTGCTGACTTAAATGCCGACTTAATGATTGTTGTGGCGTACGGCCTATTACTGCCACAAGCCGTACTCGATACCCCTCGTTTAGGCTGTATCAATGTGCATGGTTCTATTTTGCCTCGCTGGCGTGGTGCGGCTCCTATCCAACGCTCTATATGGGCTGGCGATGCTGAGACTGGCGTAACCATTATGCAGATGGACATTGGTCTTGATACTGGTGATATGCTCAAAATTGCAACCTTGCCAATTGAAGCAACGGATACCAGTGCAAGTATGTATGACAAGCTAGCCGATCTTGGCCCGCAAGCTTTGATTGATTGCGTTGCTGATATTGCTACAGGTAAAGCCGTTGCGACCAAGCAAGACGACGCACTGGCAAATTACGCGAAAAAATTAAGTAAAGAAGAAGCAAAAATCGATTGGACGCAAGACGCAGCCTTCATTGAGCGTTGTGTTCGTGCTTTCAATTCGTGGCCAATGAGCCATTTCACGGTGGCAGAAAACACCATCAAGGTGTGGCAAACACGTGTAGAAAACACCACTAGCGACAAAGCGCCGGGCACCATTATTCAAGCGGACAAAACCGGTATTTATATCGCGACAGGCAAAGACGTATTAGTCCTTGAACAATTACAAGTTCCGGGCAAGAAAGCCATGTCAGTACAGGATATTTTAAACTCCCGTGCCGCTTGGTTTGAAGTGGGCAGCCAATTAGGCTAAACCTGCTCCATAAATTACCATTATCATTTAGGCCAGCGTTTACTGGCCTATCTCAATTAGATTTATTTTAGGTTTTGATCATGAATGTTCGCGCAGCAGCAGCAAACGTACTTTTCCAAGTGGTAGACAAAGGCCACTCTCTTTCTCACGCTCTTCCAGCGGCGCAGAAAACCATCAAGCCACGTGATCACGCGTTGCTTCAAGAGATCTGTTACGGTGCTCTGCGTTATTTACCTCGCTTAGAATCCATTGCCAATGAATTGATGGACACCCCATTAAAAGGTAAACAGCGCGTATTCCATCACCTAATCTTGGTGGGTATTTATCAACTCAGCTTCATGCGAATCCCAGCTCACGCAGCGGTGGGTGAAACAGTTGAAGCAACAGAAACCCTACGTGGTCCTCGCTTAAAGAACCTAATTAATGCGGTACTACGTAACTACCAACGTAGCCAAGAACAATTAGACGAAATTTCGGTTAGCCACAGTGCTGGCAAATATGGTCACCCTGGTTGGATAATGAAGTCACTACAAGCAGCTTACCCTGATAAGTGGGAAAGCATTGTAGAAGCCAATAACCAAAAAGCACCAATGTGGTTACGTGTGAACCGTCAGCACCATACTCGTGATGAGTATATGGAACTGCTTAAAAACGAAAACATTGAATGCGTCGCGCATTCTAAAGCAAAGGACGCCATAAAATTGGCCGCGCCTTGTGATGTCATGACGCTACCGGGTTTTGATAAAGGCTGGGTATCGGTTCAAGATGCAGCCGCTCAGCTGTCTGTAGACTTCTTAGCACCACAAGATGGCGAGCTAATCCTAGATTGTTGTGCCGCTCCAGGCGGTAAGACTGCGCACATTCTTGAACACACCAACGACACTGAAGTGGTTGCGATTGATTGTGACGTGAATCGTTTAGATCGCGTCTACGACAACCTAGATCGCCTACAACTAAAAGCTGACGTAATTTGTGGCGACGCTCGTTACCCTGAAGAGTGGTGGACTGGCGGTCAGTTTGACCGAATTTTACTGGATGCTCCATGTTCAGCCACTGGCGTAATACGTCGTCACCCAGACATCAAATGGCTACGTCGTGCTTCTGATATTGAAGCGTTGGCTGAATTACAAAGTGAAATCTTTGATGCCATGTGGCGCCAGCTGAAACCAGGTGGCACTATGGTGTATGCGACCTGCTCGGTAACTCCACAGGAAAACCGCGACCAAGTGATCGCCTTCCTAAAGCGCACTGAAGATGCACAACTAGAAGGCTCTGATCCTGAAAACCCAGGCTACCAGATTCTACCTGGCGATGAAGATATGGATGGTTTCTACTACGCAGTCCTAACTAAGCGTGCAGACAGCTAACCAAACAACGAAGTACAACTAAGACTACAGAGCGGGCATAAGCTCGCGCTGATCGAATAACATAGGTGAACGATGAAAATCATCATACTTGGTGCAGGACAAGTCGGCGGCACACTGGCAGAAAACTTGGTGGGTGAAAACAATGACATTACTGTTGTTGACCGCGATGGTGAACGCTTAAGAGAGCTGCAAGATAAGTATGACCTTCGCGTGGTTAATGGTTATGCCAGCCATCCCGATACGCTACAGGAAGCCGGCGCTCAAGATGCCGATATGCTGGTTGCTGTAACCAATGCCGATGAAACCAACATGGCCGCTTGCCAAGTGGCGTTCACCCTATTTAATACACCAAACCGTATTGCTCGAATTCGTTCACCGCAATACCTTGCTCAAAAAGACGCGTTATTTCAATCCGGTGCCATCCCGGTTGATCACCTCATTGCGCCAGAAGAGTTGGTCACAAGCTATATTGAACGCTTGATTCAATACCCTGGAGCCCTGCAAGTTGTCAGCTTTGCTGAACGTAAAGTCAGCCTAGTTGCGGTAAAAGCCTATTACGGTGGCCCATTAGTCGGTAACGCTTTATCTGCCTTGCGTGAACATATGCCGCACATAGATACTCGTGTAGCGGCTATATTCCGTCAAGGTCGCCCTATCAGACCTCAAGGCACAACCATCATTGAAGCCGATGATGAAGTCTTCTTTGTTGCGGCCAGTAATCACATTCGCTCAGTAATGAGTGAACTTCAAAGACTAGAGAAACCATACCGTCGCATCATGATTGTAGGTGGTGGTAATATCGGGGCTAGCCTTGCCAAAAGACTTGAACAGCAATACAGCGTGAAGCTGATCGAACGCAGCACTCATCGTGCCGAGCAATTATCAGAAGAATTAGAAAACACCATCGTATTTTGTGGCGACGCCGCTGACCAAGAACTGCTACTAGAAGAAAATATCGACCAAGTTGATGTGTTCATCGCTCTCACCAATGAAGATGAAACCAACATCATGTCTGCCATGCTAGCAAAACGCATGGGCGCTAAAAAAGTAATGGTACTGATCCAACGTGGTGCCTACGTTGATTTGGTTCAAGGTGGCGTTATCGATGTCGCCATATCACCACAACAAGCAACTATTTCAGCCCTGCTGACTCATGTTCGTCGAGCCGATATTGTTAACGTATCGTCATTACGACGTGGCGCAGCAGAAGCCATCGAAGCCATCGCTCACGGTGACGAAAGCACGTCTAAAGTAGTGGGCCGTGCCGTAGGCGACATTAAACTTCCTCCGGGCACGACCATTGGTGCTATTGTTCGTGGTGAAGAGGTGCTCATTGCCCACGACAGAACCGTTATTGAACAAGACGATCACGTTGTGATGTTCTTAGTCGATAAAAAATACGTACCCGATGTTGAACGTCTATTCCAACCGAGTCCTTTCTTCCTATAATCGAGCTATGCTTTGGGGTGGTAACCCTGCGTTAGAGTTACTACCAACAAGCCTGCTGGTGAACAATCGTTATGGTTAATCTACGCCCTATTTTATTCGTAATTGGACTTGTGCTATCAAAGTTAGCGCTGTTTATGTACGTGCCTACCATCGTTGCATTTATCACGGGTACCGGTGGGTTTTTAGAATTTGGTAAGTCACTGATCATCTTGCATGTGGCGGCTTTTGCCTGTTTAACCATTGGCCGAACCGCAACATTTCGGCTAGGGGTAAGAGATATGTTTCTCATTACCTCCTTAGTATGGACGATCGCCAGTGCGTTTGCCGCTCTGCCATTTGTGTTCATCAACCATATTAGTTTTACCGACGCTTACTTTGAAACCATGTCGGGCATAACGACAACAGGTTCGACCGTACTCAGCGGTTTGGACTCAATGGCACCAAGCATTTTACTGTGGCGTTCGATTTTACAATGGTTGGGGGGCATCGGGTTTATTGTCATGGGCGTCGCGATTTTACCCATGCTCAATGTTGGAGGCATGCGACTGTTCCAAACCGAATCGTCCGATTGGTCAGATAAAAGCTCTCCAAGAATGAAAAACGTGGCAATTAACATTGTGTACGTTTATCTAACGCTAACGGCACTGTGTATCGTTGGCTATCTCGCGACTGGCATGGACTTATTTGACGCCATCAATCATGCCTTTACCACGCTATCGACAGGCGGCTATTCAACGTCTGATGGGTCAATGAATCACTTTTCTCACGGTTCTCAGTGGGTAGGTACTCTATTTATGTTCCTTGGTGGCCTGCCATTTTTGCTGTTTGTGGTCGCTCTTAAAAAGCGCACAGTTAAGGCTCTATGGCGTGATGCACAAGTTCGAGGGTTTTTCTATCTAGTGATCATCACCACCTTAATCGTGGCACTGTGGCTCACCTACCACAACAACTACCTTTTCATCGATGCTGTGCGTGTCGCTATGTTCAACATCGTCTCGGTGGTCACGACGACAGGGTTTGGCTTAGAAGACTTTTCAGCTTGGGGCGCACTGCCTACCGTTATTTTTGCCTTTATTATGATGGCTGGCGCGTGTTCAGGATCGACTTCCGGTGGCATTAAGGTCTTTCGTTTTCAAATTGCATTAACCCTACTGAACAAACAAATGATGAGGCTTATTCATCCGTCAGGTGTGTTTGTACAAAAGTACAATCAGCGCCAAGTTAACGATGACATTGTTCGGTCTCTCGTCGCATTTGGTTTAACCTTTTTTATTACCATTATCGTCATTGCCGCTATTCTCAGCGGGCTAGGCCTTGATTCTGTTACCGCCATTTCAGGGGCGGTGACTGCGGTCGCGAATGTGGGTCCTGGAATGGGAGATGTCATCGGCCCAACGGGGAATTTTGCCCCTTTGCCAGACAGCGCAAAATGGGTATTAAGCATAGGAATGCTGATGGGAAGGCTGGAAATACTGACCATTCTGGTGCTTTTCTTCCCAGCCTTTTGGCGTCGTTAAATCGGTGTGACAAACAAATAAATAGCGAAGAAATGACATGCGCTGCCTGCCAATACAAAACCATGCCAAATGGCGTGGTTGTATGGAATTCGGTCATTTGCGTAAAAAATCACGCCCAACGAATACACCACGCCACCTAAAGCGAGCAATACCAGTCCACCGATATCAATCGTAATTGCCAGTTGATAAATGACGATCAGTGACAACCAGCCCATAGTCAGGTAGCTGTATAGCGACAAACGCTCAAAGCGATAGATAAATACCATTTTTGCAATAATGCCCACGAGTGCAATCAACCAGATCACACCCATTAAGCCCATCGCAAGTGGTGTTCGCAACCCAACAAGTAGAAACGGAGTATAACTGCCTGCTATTAGCAAATAAATTGCACAATGGTCGAGAGTTTTTAACCACCTCTTTGCCGACGGATTGGTGTTGGCATGGTAAAGCGTTGAAGCAAGATACAGTAAAATCATGCTGCTACCGTAAGCCGTCATGCTAAAAATCGTTAGCATATCCGCTTGATAACTGAAAGATTTGACCAACATAAGAACCAAACCAATCACACTGGCCAATAAACCCACCCCGTGAGTTATCGTATTAGCGAGCTCTTCTTTTTTACTGTATTCATTAATGGATAGCTCTGTCATAAACGCCCTAAAAGCTAGAGTTGAAACTCAATAAATGGCAGTATGACATATTCAGAGTACACTTGTAAGCTGAAATATTTTACAAATCTACGCACTTAAACTTTCAAGTTTAGCCGCTGGTTGAGTCAAGAAACTCGAGTACCTGCTTTCCAGCTTCTTCGCCACTGAGATCAACAGGCAGATCCAGTTGTCTCTTCAATTCACTGGTTCCCAGTAAGCTTGCTACCAAGCCACCAAGCCCTTTCTTTTGTCTGTCAATTTCAAACCAAAGCGATAGCTTTTCTTCATTTCGGTAGGCAATGATTTCTAGCTCACGCCAACGACCATGGAAAGGCCCAGTGGTTGGTACAAATTCAAATTCTTGTACAAATGGTAATTCGAACCCTTTTGCAGCTTCACACTCCACTTGGCGAATACGTAGGCCTTGATCTTCTAAAACGGTAAAAATTCCGTCTAACATAGGTTCTGGTCTAACGGTTAATTCGTCTTTATCACTTGGGTCTACTGCCATAGAAATATCAAGGCTGGTTTCAAGCCATACTTTGGCATCACCAATGGTCACCGGCGTGTTTAATGGCACATCTAGCTCGACATCAAATTCTCGTTCTTTTCCTGATTCAATAGTAAATGCATAAGGCAAAGTCCAGCTGGCCAGCGCATATTTCACTTTTACTCTTTTTGTTCGATTTTGGCGATCATCATTGCCAGAAGTGTCGATGACCTCTTCCACATACTGACTGCATAACTTAAGGTCAATGTTATCGATAGCTTGGTCAGTAGAGCCGCCATAGACGTGAATTTTAATATTAATTTTCCCGCCAGGGACTAAAAATTCTTGCTGCAAGACCGAATCAACCTTGGCACTACCAATTCCAAAGCTGGCTAACGTTTTCTTAAAAAAAGACATTTAAGACTCCTGTTTTGACACCATAAATTCACTACCGAGATGAAGAGTGCAGTGATCAGCTAATTTCCTCCTTCATATTAAGCATGTTGAACAAACAAGTTCAATCCATTCCCGCATAGTATTAATGTGGTGTTCAAAAAACCAACAAAATAATAGGGTAAACGGTCGCCCTATTTACTTGAAAGTGCTAGTCTATTTAGTGGATATGATTTCATATCTAAACACCTAATTATGGTTTGGATTGGCACTTGCCAGAAGAGATTTATCTCACGCGATAATTAGGCCATTAATTTGGCAAAGGATATGCCTGACTGTTAGGTAAACTAATGCGCCCAACTTCCGTCAGGTTTTCGCACACTCGTTGTAGTGCGTCACGCCGTCGTAGCAGCTTTGTTGCTGCACCAGTAGCAGCTAAAGCAACGCCACAAGTAAACTTAGTTAAGCAAACGGCTCTAACCAGCCCGACACAAAACAAAGTAACTCAAGCGGCATAATAAAAAAGCGCGGTCTTTGATACTGCGCTTTTTTCTTTTCTATTGATCTGCTAATTTACCCCCATTCATACTAGGGTCGCTCAACCCGCCGATATGAAGTTATCAATAAAGATAAATTTACAAATAGCCAAAGCACGCATTGCCTGAAACTAACACCGCTTTGCTAACGCTAAATTGGCAATCATGTCCATGGAGAAAGAAAATGAAGTGTCACCGCGTAAATGAGTTAATAGAACTGATCCACCCTGAGTGGCAAAAAGATTCAGACATGAACTTACTGCAATTCATCGTAACGCTCGCTAAAGAAGCTGGCTACGAGGGAAAACTCGAAGATCTGACTGACGATGTACTCATTTATCACCTAAAAATGCGCAATAGTCAGAAAGAAGAAATGATTCCAGGCCTTGCCAAAGACCAGGAAGATGATTTTAAGACCGCCATTTTAAGAGCTCGCGGTATCATCGAATAACGAAATGTTCGTTCTAAAAAGCGGTGCCCCTCACCGCTTTGTTGCTTATTCTCATTAATGCAACAGTTCTATATACCTAATCACCACGCTTTCCTCATGATTACTAACATTTTTGCTAAATCTTGATAGCGCTAAAGAAATTTATTTAATGGCAGCGTTATACTTCCCTATTGCCATGTCAGGCAGAAAGTAATGTCGGAATAAATAACCAGAAGGCAATGTACCTTCTCGCTTAGCTTAATAAGGACCGTTTTGTATGAGTCAGGACAAAATCGATATCAAAGATGTGACTCCAAAAACCTTTAACCCGAAAACACACAAAGGGAAAAAGGACAGATTCAACCCAAGTAATCAAATTTATATCCGAGAAAGTAAAGGGGCATACCAAAAACTACGCCGTTACGGTGGTTGGTTTTTGCTACTCATGTTTGCGATTGTGCCTTGGATTCCATACGGTGAAAGACAAGCCATTTTGCTAGATATAGGCCAACAACAGTTTAGCTTTTTCGGTACTACTCTCTACCCACAAGATCTCACTCTGCTTGCTTTGCTATTTATGATCGCAGCATTTGGCCTATTTTTTCTTACCACCTTTTTAGGGCGAGTTTGGTGTGGTTTTTTATGTCCTCAAACCGTATGGACATTTATGTTCGTGTGGTTTGAAGAAAAGCTAGAAGGCTCAGCCAATAAACGGCGTAAACAAGATGCAAGTAAGCTCACGGCAAAGCTTGCTGTAAGGAAAACCTTAAAGCACCTCGCCTGGTGGGGTATTTCCATTGCTACTGGGTTAACTTTCGTTGGATATTTTGTACCAGTCACCGATCTAGTCGTGGATTTTGTCACCTTTAACACGAGCTTTTGGCCTGCGTTTTGGGTGCTCTTTTTTGCTGGCTGTACTTACGCCAATGCCGGGTGGATGCGATCTATCGTGTGTTTACACATGTGTCCTTATGCGCGCTTTCAGTCAGCAATGTTCGACAAAGACACGTATATCGTGGGTTACGACAATAACCGCGGCGAAACACGCGGCCCTCGCTCACGCAAAGCCGATCCGAAAGAGAAAGGCCTTGGCGACTGCATCGATTGCGACCTGTGTGTTCAAGTGTGCCCAACGGGTATAGATATCCGCGATGGGCTGCAATATGAGTGCATTAACTGCGGTGCCTGTATTGATGCTTGTGACAAAACCATGGAACGCATGGGTTACCCAACTCGCTTAATCAGTTACACCACGGAACACCGCTTGGCCGGTAATCACACCAAAGTAGTCAGACCAAAACTCATTGGCTACGGAGTCGTGCTCCTTGCCATGCTAGGCCTATTTGTATTCCAAGTTATCAGTGTTGATCCGGCCGGTTTGACTGTTCTTAGAGATCGCAACCAGCTATTCAAAACCAACAGTGAGGGGCTGATTGAGAACACTTACACCTTAAAAGTGATCAACAAGACCCAACAAATACAAGAATATCAATTGGATGTGTCTGGGTTAAGCGATGCCAAATGGTATGGCGCTCAAGCGGTACACGTACAGCCAGGTGAAGTCTTTAACTTGCCAATATCGTTAGGAGTCGACTCTGATAATCTCAGCTCTCCTATTTCAACGATTCAGTTTATACTCACCGACAGTGACGATTTTTCCATTCAAGTGGAAAGCCGCTTTATTAAAAAGCTATAAACCTCATATAATTAATAAGGAAAGGGCTCAGCAATGAGCCTTTTTTATTCTATGTCCGAAAATGCTTTTAACTTTAATGCCCTGACTCCCGACTTTATGTGGTACGCCTTAGAAAGCATCGGCATTCGCGCTGAGTCGGGGTTACTGGCTCTTAACAGCTACGAAAACCGCGTTTATCAGTTTAGTGACGAAGACAAAAAACGCTACGTGGTCAAATTTTACCGCCCAATGCGTTGGAGCTTAGAACAAATCCAAGAAGAGCACGATTTTACGCTCGAAATGGTCGAACAAGAGATCCCGGTCGCTCCACCTATTCACATCAATGGACAAACCATTCATCAATACCAAGGCTACCTATTTTCTTTGTTTGAAAGTGTTGGTGGGCGTCAGTTTGAAGTTGATAACTTTGACCAATTAGAAGGTGCTGGTCGCTTTTTAGGACGTATTCACAAGGTAGGAGAGCGTCAACTTTTCACTCATAGACCAACGATGGGCTTAGATGAGTATTTACGCAACCCTCGAGAGCTACTGGTGCAATCAAATGTTATCCCATCGCACCTAGAAAACAGTTTTTTTGGTGATTTAGATACGCTAATAAAAATGATTGAAGCTCAATGGTCCGATAATTCGAAGATTATCCGCCTGCACGGTGATTGCCACCCAGGTAACATCCTATGGCGAGATGGCCCAATGTTTGTCGATCTCGATGACGCGAGGAATGGGCCTGCCATTCAAGATTTATGGATGTTATTAAACGGTGATCGTGCCGATAAACTCGCGCAACTAGATACTATCCTTGAAGGCTATAACGATTTTTGTGATTTCAACCCAGCGGAACTGGCACTTATAGAACCACTACGCGGCTTACGAATGGTACATTATATGGCGTGGTTGACTAAGCGCTGGGATGACCCTGCATTTCCAATCGCTTTTCCTTGGTTTAACGACCCAAGGTATTGGGAAGGTCAGGTGCTTGCATTCAAAGAGCAAATGGCGGCACTGCAAGATGCACCGCTTTCGTTAATGCCTCAGTGGTAATCAAAAACAGCTCATACGGATTTAATGGAGAAAAATTAAAACATGAAAAAATCATTGCCCTAGCAGTAACCCTGCTATTAAGTGTTTTTGCCTACGCTGCGAAGTTTAATCAAGATGAGCACTATAAAGTGCTGGATGTGACGGCTTCATCATCACCGCTAGTCACTGAGTTATTTTCATTCTATTGCCCACATTGCCATTCATTTGAGCCAATGATTCAAGAACTTAAGCGTCAACTTCCAGACAACGCCAAGCTACAAAAAGTACACGTATCTTTCATGGGAGGCCCGATGGGCATGTCGATGAGCAAAGCTTACGCGACGTCTATCGTGCTAAAAATCGAAGACAAAATGACGCCAATTTTATTTGATCGCATTCATAACATGCGCCAAGCACCAAAAGATGACGCTGAACTGCGCCAAATTTTTCTCGACCACGGTGTGAAAGCAAAAGCATTTGATGCTGCATTCAATGGGTTTGCCGTCGACTCAATGGTGCGCCGTTTTGACAAGCAATTCGAAAATAGCGGCTTAAGAGGTGTTCCCGCTCTCATCGTTAACAATAAGTACCTAGTAAAAACAGAATCCCTAGAATCCGTTGAACAGTACTTTGAATTGGTTAACTTCTTACTGAAGAAGTAACCCAAACAAGCCATGCTAAAAGGGATCCAATTGGCTTAATGCCACTTGCTTAAGAGCGAGTGGCATGTTTATTGGGGTATCGGGCTGGCTTTTTTAAAACCGCTCTGGGGTATGGTTTCCTTTTCCGTTTCTTGGGGAGAATAAGCCGCTTCCCATTGTCCCTGAGAGCTTTTAAGTTTTTTGGTATCGCTCCTGGACTTCGAGTGTCGCTCGCCCAAATCATCTCATCCATAATCAAAAATAAGGCATTAATGAAGCTGATCCGTAGAGGCTCAACTTCATGTTGTTTAGCCATCTCAGCCATTTCCAGCCTCACGATGTTATAGCTGGTTAATATTCCCCATAGCTCCTGATATATCCCGACTTTTTTCTTACTTCGTAATGTTGGTTTGTTTTGTAACTGATACTGCTTTAGTTCGCCGTAACTGCGTTCGATTTCCCAACGCTCCCAATACACTTTAACTAAGTCATCAAACAGATAGCGCTCAGGGCATAAGCACGAAGTAATGAAGCCTTTGATTTCACCTTTAGGGGTTGGAATTAGAATAAGGCGTGCTTGCCATCTCTTGCCAAGATATGGGAGTCTGCTTTTGAGCTTGTGGTGAAACAGGCATCTCAATGAGATGATCATAATCAGTATAACTCTCGATTATGTCATAGCGCATTTTGGTTTTGATTGGTGTTAACCAGTGGCTGTTACTGCTAGCACCCTGCCAGCTGGTAAATAACTCCGCAGAAGTGAACCCTCTATCAAAAAGTGTTAATGAGTCATCTGGTGCTGACCCCACAAGTTGTTGGGCATATGATATTTCACTGTTTGTTACTGGTCCAAAAGCAGCATCGGACACAAGGTGGCTACGTGTAGACATTAATGTTACTGCCAACACGCTTGGAAATGATGCACCTTTTTGAGCAAACCCAAAATGCTGATTTTCTTCGGTATTGTGAGTTTTGAAATACGTTCCATCGACACTAAGAAGCTTTAAGCCACAAACTTCGTCAAAGTCTGATTGTTGCTCCCACTGTTGGGCTGTAGTTTTAAATAAGTAACGCATAGGTTTATCGCCGAGGCGTTCTTTCCCCTTGATAATACTGCTTGTTGCCATAGGTGTGAGTTCACCATCTACATCAGGGAATGCTAACTCCAACTTGTCGCAGACATCTTGAATGGAGCGATTACGTTGGAGCCCAATCCCTAATACTAACCAAACAGCTTGCTCTGCGGGGAGGCGTCGCTTTCTGAGCGATACTCGTCCAGTTTGTTGAACAGCTTCTTCAACCCATTCCCAAGGAATGTGTTTATTAAACACATCGATTGGACGTTCGTGGCAAAACTCTGCGGTAACCTGTAACTCTTTTGAAAACTCAGACATAAAAAATCGGCCGTAACTTACGTTACGACCGATTATGAGGCCTCTGGAGGATCGTTCAAGTAGCTAAACGATCGGCATTAATCCAATTGGCTCCCTTTTTTGTTCTAATTACGTCTGTAAATTGATTTCAACAAATCGTCTTTTTCTTGCCACAAATTATTAAGCCACAACTGAAAACTGCGCTTATACGGCTTATCGTTAAAGTAGTCACCGGTATGCTGCTCATTCATTGGAATGGTACGAATGTGAACCTCAACTCGCTTCAAGCGCCCAAATAACAAGTCTTTAAAAGGCTGCTCTCTATTGTCTGGGTAGGCGATGGTCACATCTATGATGCTATCAAACTGTTCGCCCATTGCAGCCAGCGTATACGCAATGCCACCCGACTTAGGTGCTAATAGATGATCGTATTGTTGTGCCGACTTCTGATGTTTTTCCGCCGTAAAGCGCGTTCCTTCCACGTAGTTCACGACCGTAGTCGGAATGTGTTGAAACTTTTCACATGACTGGCGTGTCGTCTCTAAGTCTTGGCCTCGTTTTTCAGGGTGACGTATCAAATACTCTCTAGAATGACGACGCATAAATGGCATGTCTAACGCCCAACAAGCCATGCCGATAAACGGCACATATAACAAAGCTTGCTTAAGAAAGAACTTGGGCATCGGTATTTTGTCTTTAAATACGGTGCATAGCACTAAGATATCGGTCCAACTCATGTGATTACAAATCAACAAATACCATTGATCTTTTCTAAGGTCCTCACCACCGATGACATGCCATTCAACCGGGTTTAGGCCATTAATAATTAAGCCATTAATACCCGACCAAAAGCGCATAACCGTGTTGGCCACCCGAGTGATAAAACGTTTCGAGCATTGAATCGGCATCAAGACTTTAATTAAAGCCAAGATGACAATCACCGTTGAGCACAGAATATTATTTAACGTACCAAGAAAAAGATTAGCGGTAAGAATAAGATAAGCAAACATAACAGAAAAACACAAAGCCCGAATTAGTGAATTGAACGGTGTAGAATTGTACATTTACTGTATGAATTTGTAATCCACTTAATTAATTGACTGATTTATTAGACAAAAGAGCTCGCAAAATGGTCGATTATCACGCCAAAAACCATATACTGGATCAATACTTGGCAACCAACTGTAATGGATTACGATGAAAAAGACACAAATTGCCCTTCTACTAACTGCAACAGTCGTTGCTGCTCCTAGTGTTGCGAGATCAGAAACACCCCAAGGATTCAGTGGTGAAATTGCATTAAATACTGCGTTTTTTCAAAGTAAATCGAATCTAAACACCAGCGCAGAAGCACAACGAGTAGAAAATGAAACGCCGACAACCACCAGCTACGGTGTATTTCCACTCGGCAACATCAAATACACCTTCGATAACCACCAACTTTTTGCTGGTACCTCTAGAGCCGACATTGCAGTCGGTACTGTTGCGCTAGAAGCAGGTTATCAATACAGATTCTCTGGTGGTACAAAATGGAGTGTTTCTGTACTTCCGACAGTACTGGCAAGCAAAGTATGGCAAGACCCATATCAACTGACGGGGGGGCGCGAAGAAACAGAAGAAAAAGGCACGGCTTATCGTATGCAGTTTAAAAATATAGCCGGTTCGCTATTTAATCTAGATTTAGCATACGGTGACAGCAAAGTGAGCGATGAGCAATCAGGCTCCGAATACAGCGTATCAGAGCAATCTCAACTCGAGCGAGATCGCCAGGTGTACTACGCTAAATTCGATATGATGCTGCCACTGTCTCGCACCTTTTTACTGTTTCCAGCGATTAAATACATAGACAGCAAAGCCGACGGTAATGCCATGAGTAACTCAGCATTAGGTGGTGAGCTAACCAGCATAATGATCTTTGGTCAGCATCAATTTGCCGCAACGCTAGGCTACATGAAGCATGAATACAACGAGCAACACCCTGTGTTTTCTAAAACACGTTCCGACGCCAAGATAAAAAGCTTCATCGCTTATGAATACACCGACTTTTTCGATATAGACAGCCTATCGTTGGTTGCTTTTGCAGGTTACAACACCTCAGATTCAAACATTGAGTTCTATGATGAAACTGGCTTAGTCACCTCTGTCGGTGTTAACTGGAAATTCTAAACGGCTTGCGCGGTAAGCTGTTTCAATAACCGATCCATAGCTCTATACCCTAAGGCCTCCGCTAAGTGAGGCCTTGTTATAGAATCCTGACCGTCTAAATCTGCAATCGTGCGTGCGACTTTGATGATTCGATGATATGCCCTTATCGATAAGCCAAGTCTGTGCAGTGCATTCTCCAAAAACTCAGCATCGGCTTTTTCTAGTCCACAATGCTTATCAAGCTCTCTCGTCCCTAATAACGCATTCACTTTACCGCCGCGAGACAACATGGTTTCTCTGGCTGTCACGACTCGTTTTTTTACGATGGATGTCGCTTCCCCCCTCTCACCTCCTTGCGCCAAGGTGCCCTTAGGTAAAAGCGGAATTTCCAAAGACATATCAAATCGATCAAGTAGCGGCCCAGAAAGGCGATTCAAATAACGCAAGATGATTTGAGGATTGGTACGGGATTGATTACCTTCGTAATACCCGGTAGGGCTAGGGTTAAGCGCACCGACCAATTGGAATCGAGCAGGAAATCGTGTTTTACCCGCCGCTCTGGAAATAATGATTTCGCCAGATTCCAACGGCTCACGCAATGAGTCCAACACCTTTCGCTCAAACTCTGGCATTTCATCCAAGAACAACAAACCATTATGAGCCAAAGATATTTCTCCGGGTCTTGGCATCGACCCGCCTCCCACCAATGCCGCCATTGAACTCGAGTGGTGAGGAGAGCGAAACGGACGTTGTTTCCAATTGTGCTGATTAATTTCTTGTTGCGTTAATGACGCCACGGCGGCCGTTTCCATGGCTTCGGTTTCATCCATCTCGGGCAATAAATCACACAACCTTGAAGCTAGCATGGTTTTTCCGGTACCTGGAGGGCCTAAAAAAAGCACGTCATGACTGCCAGCAGCGGCGATTTCTAGCGCACGTTTTCCTTGCTGTTGACCAATAATATCTCGCAAGCAACGTTCCGGTGCTTCTGGCGGCTGATAGCGGGTGGTTTGGAAAAGAGACATGACCTTTTGACCCGATAAATCGGCGCATACATCCAATAAATGCGCTGATGACTTGTGCCTTTTTTCACCCACTAACGCGGCTTGATCGCCGTTTTCATCCGGCACTACCAAGCACCGATTTTTGCTATTGGCGGCCAATGCGGCTGGCAAGACGCCTTTTACCGGTCGCAATTCACCTGAAAGAGCTAACTCACCAACAAATTCATAGGTACCGAGCTTAGTGACGGCTATTTGATCTGAGGCGGCTAAGATCCCTAATGCGATGGGTAAATCGAACCGCCCTCCTTCTTTGGGTAAATCTGCTGGCGCAAGATTGACGGTGATCCGCTTTGCGGGCATCTCAAACCCTGAATTAACAATCGCACTGCGTACCCTATCTCTAGACTCTTTCACCGTTGTCTCAGGAAGGCCCACCAAGCAGAAACCTGGCATTCCGTTACTAATATGAACTTCTACCGTTACCTCTGGTGCTTCAACACCAATGCACGCTCGGCTGTTAATAATTGCCAATCCCATTCGACTTCCTTGTAGTAACAATTTTCATTGATAACGTTATAACTGCATAACTTTCATCTCATAATTGTTATATATCCTTTTTGAATGCTGATTAAATGTGAAAAAAGTCCTAGTTTTTGCTTGTCATGTAAGCAATGACTGTGATACCACTAGTAGTGCAAACAATTTCGAACTAAAAGAATAAATAACATAAATGAATTTTACCGCTCGCATTAACGTACTCATTACCCTGATTATCGTGGTCATTATTGACTCCGAGCGGGGGCATGTGGGCAGAAGGTAAACCACAGAATGCTTAAAACCCCCGCACTGAAAAGTACGGGGGTTTTTTTATAAGTTTTAAATTAGCACTAACCAGCAACTTGGTTAAAACAGGAAGAAATGGAGCACACGATGTGCAAGAGTCGAGCAACAAATAAGTACAGCTTTACAGTACGAGCGCAAGGAGAGCAGCAATGACAGGTGCAGGACTCGTAGTTGCAGCACTACGACAACAAGGAATTAAGACGGTTTTTGGCTACCCTGGTGGTGCCATCATGCCAATATACGACGCCCTCTATGACGGCGGAGTTGAGCATGTCCTCTGCCGACACGAGCAAGGTGCCGCGATGGCAGCCATTGGTATGGCTCGTTCAACTCAAGATGTGGCGGTTTGTCTTGCAACGTCAGGCCCAGGAGCAACCAACCTCGTGACAGGCCTTGCTGATGCTTTCTTAGATTCTGTTCCTCTTGTTGCGATTACAGGCCAAGTTGCGAGTAGCCACATTGGTACTGATGCATTCCAAGAAATGGATGTCATTGGCATGTCTTTGTCTTGTACCAAACACAGCTATCTTGTCACCGACATTGAAGATCTTGCTTCGACCCTTGCTGAAGCATTTGAAGTAGCAAAAACTGGTCGCCCTGGCCCTGTATTGGTTGATATCGCTAAAGATGTACAATTGGCTGCTTCTCCTGTTTCAGAACTTCCATATTTTGAGCCGCCAGCTATCCCTGTAGCAACAGTAGAAAATGTTGAACTGGCTCAGCATTTGCTGGCACAAAGTCAGAAGCCAGTTTTGTATGTCGGTGGTGGTATTCAAATAGCCAAAGCGACTGAATCGGTTCGTGCATTCTTAAAGCAAAACCCAATGCCATCGGTCAGTACCCTAAAAGGTCTTGGCAGCATAGAAAGACACGACCCTCACTACCTTGGCATGCTCGGTATGCACGGTACCAAAGCCGCTAACCTTGTGGTTCAAGAATCTGATCTTTTGATTGTTGTTGGCGCTCGTTTTGATGACCGAGTAACTGGCAAGCTTGGTACGTTTGCTCCACACGCTAAAGTCATTCACATCGATATTGATGCCGCTGAGTTTAATAAACTTCGCCATGCTCATGCACCAATTCAAGGTGATATCAATGTGATCTTGCCTCAACTCACGTTAGAGCATGGAATCGACTCTTGGTTAACGGAATCAGAATTACTACGCCGTGAAAACAAGTGGAATTACAACCATCCTGGCGATCTCATCTACGCGCCATTAATGCTAAAACAACTTTCTGACATGATGGATGACAACGCCATTGTTTCAACTGATGTTGGACAACATCAAATGTGGGCAGCGCAGCACATTCAACCTCGCCAGCCACAAAACTTCATCACTTCTGCAGGATTAGGCACAATGGGCTTCGGCTTACCTGCAGCAATGGGCGCTAAAATTGCTCGTCCTGATGATCAATCGATTCTGATCTCAGGTGATGGCTCATTCATGATGAATGTACAAGAACTCGGTACGCTAAAGCGCAAGCAAGTTGCTCTTAAAATGGTGCTTATCAACAATCAACGCTTGGGTATGGTAAGACAATGGCAATCGCTGTTTTTTGATGGTCGCCACAGTGAAACCATTCTTGATGACAACCCCGATTTTGTCGTGCTGGCCAGCGCATTTGGTATTCCGGGTAAAACCATCACCAAAAAAGAAGAAGTTGAGCCCGCTCTAAAAGAAATGCTTGAAAGTGACACCGCTTACTTGCTGCATGTTCTAATCTCAGAAGAAGAAAATGTATGGCCACTGGTTCCACCGGGTGCTGCTAACCAAGACATGTTGGAGAATACCTAATGGAAAGATACTTATTAGATATTAAAGCAGATGACAAACCGGTATTGCTAGAGCGCGTTTTACGCGTAGTAAGACACCGTGGTTTCATCATCAAACAAGTGGCAGCAACACAAAATCATGAAAGCCACGTAGCCAGTGTAGAAATCATCGTAGACAGTGACCGCCCAATTACGTTTTTGACCAACCAAATCGAAAAATTATGGGATATTAGAAGCGTCACCGTTACGTTATTGCACGGTAATGAACTTCCAAATAATAACTTACAACAAAAGCTCGGTGCTTAAGGAATACAGACATGGCAGCAAAAACAGCAGATTACATTTGGTTTAATGGTGAAATGGTTCCTTGGGCAGACGCGAACGTTCACGTACTGACTCACGCTATGCACTACGGCACTTCTGTATTTGAAGGGGTTCGTTGTTACAACACGCCCAATGGGCCGATTGTATTTCGTCATTTAGATCACGCAAAGCGCCTAAAAGATTCAGCAAAAATCTATCGTTTCCCAATCCCGTATACGGTTGATGAAATCATGGAAGCGACACGCGAAACCCTGCGTCAAAATAAATTGGATTCCGCTTACATTCGTCCACTTGGCTTTGTTGGCAACGTAGGTTTAGGCGTGTGTCCACCAGAAGAAACGGAAATGGATCTTATTATTGCCGCATTCCCTTGGGGATCATACCTAGGCGAAGAAGCGCTAGAAAATGGTGTTGATGCCATGATTTCAAGCTGGAATCGTGCCGCACCTAACACCATTCCAACCGCAGCAAAAGCGGGGGGTAATTACCTATCTTCTTTATTGGTTGGTGGCGAAGCTCGTCGTCACGGTTACGATGAAGGTATCGCACTAAGCGTCGATGGTTACTTATCGGAAGGCGCGGGTGAAAACCTGTTTGTCATCCGTAACGGCATCATTTCTACACCACCAGCAACCAGTGCTATTTTACCAGGTATCACTCGTGACTCGATCATGATTCTAGCAAGAGAAATGGGATATGAAGTTCGCGAAGAAAACATTGCCCGTGAAGCACTATACCTTGCTGACGAAGTATTCATGACAGGCACTGCTGCTGAGATTGTACCGGTTCGCTCAGTCGATAAAATTACAGTAGGAGAAGGCAAACGCGGCCCTATTACTGAAAAAGTTCAGTCAGCGTACTTCGGCCTATTCAACGGCACCACTGAAGATAAGTGGGGCTGGTTAGATTACGTTTACCCAGCAAATGCACCTGCTGCAAAATAAAAGGAATTATTAATGTCTAGCTCTAACAAGAACACTTACCGCAGCGCCACAACGACGCACGGACGTAACATGGCGGGTGCTCGTGCCCTTTGGCGCGCAACAGGTGTTAAAGAAGACGATTTCGGCAAGCCTATTATTGCTGTTGTTAACTCATTTACTCAGTTTGTACCTGGCCACGTTCACCTTAAGGACATGGGCCAACTGGTTGCTCGTGAAATTGAAAAGGCTGGCGGTATTGCGAAAGAATTCAACACGATTGCGGTTGATGATGGTATCGCAATGGGCCACGGAGGCATGCTTTACTCATTGCCTTCTCGTGAGCTGATTGCAGACTCAGTAGAGTACATGGTAAATGCACACTGTGCCGATGCCATGGTTTGTATTTCTAACTGTGACAAAATCACTCCAGGAATGATGATGGCTGCGATGCGCCTCAACATCCCGGTTATTTTTGTTTCTGGCGGACCAATGGAAGCGGGGAAAACCAAGCTTTCCGATCAGATCATCAAACTTGATCTGGTTGATGCCATGATCCAAGGTGCTGATCCCACTATTTCTGACGAGCAAAGTGAGCAAGTAGAACGCTCTGCGTGCCCAACTTGTGGTTCGTGTTCAGGCATGTTTACTGCCAACTCCATGAACTGCCTAACTGAAGCGCTCGGTTTATCTCAGCCGGGTAACGGTTCTATGCTTGCCACTCATGCAGACCGTGAGCAATTATTCCTTAAAGCCGGTTCTCGTATTGTTGAGTTAACCAAACGTTACTATGAAGATGGCGATGACTCAGCACTTCCACGCAACATTGCTGACCGTGCGGCGTTTGAAAATGCCATGGCGCTTGATATCGCGATGGGCGGCTCTAGTAACACCGTATTGCACTTACTTGCGTCTGCTCAAGAAGGCGACATCGATTTCGATATGGACGATATCGACGCCATGTCTCGTCGTGTTCCACACCTTTGTAAAGTCGCGCCGTCTACGCCGAAATACCACATGGAAGACGTTCACCGTGCTGGTGGCGTTATGGCCATTTTAGGTGAGCTTGATCGTGCAGGGTTACTTAATAATCAAACTCGCACTGTGCTAGGCCTAACCATGTCAGAGCAACTGGCACAATACGACATCATGCAAACGGAAGATGAAGCCGTACTGAAATTCTTCCGAGCTGGCCCTGCAGGTATTCGTACTACACAAGCTTTCTCGCAAGATTGCCGTTGGGATCGTCTTGATGACGATCGTGAAAATGGCTGTATTCGCACCAAAGAAAATGCTTTTAGCCAAGAAGGTGGCTTAGCGGTACTGTCAGGTAATGTTGCGCTTGATGGTTGTATCGTAAAAACAGCGGGTGTTGATGAAGAAAACCTTAAATTCCAAGGCCCTGCTATCGTATTCGAAAGCCAAGATACCGCAGTTGAAGGCATCTTAGGTGGCAAAGTAAGCGCTGGCGATGTAGTTGTGATTCGTTACGAAGGCCCTAAAGGCGGCCCGGGCATGCAAGAAATGCTTTACCCGACAACCTACCTTAAATCTATGGGCTTAGGCAAAGCCTGTGCGCTGCTAACCGACGGCCGCTTCTCTGGTGGTACTTCGGGTCTCTCTATTGGTCACGTATCTCCTGAAGCCGCTAGCGGTGGCACCATTGGTTTGGTACAAAATGGCGATATCATCACCATCGATATCCCTAGTCGTTCAATTACACTCGATGTCGCTGAAGATGTACTCGCAAAGCGTCGCGGTGAACAAGACCAAGCAGGCTGGAAGCCCGTATCACGTGAGCGTGTTGTGTCTCTTGCGCTTAAAGCCTACGCAAGCTTAGCAACCAGTGCTGACAAAGGCGCGGTGCGTGACAAGTCGAAGTTAGAAGGTTAGTCGTATGGCTGTCTCCAATCAAACTGGCGCAGAATATCTGCGCCAAATCCTAAGAGCACCGGTCTATGAAGTGGCGATGGTAACGCCACTTCAAGATATGCCGAGATTGTCTGCTCGATTAGGAAATCAGATCCAACTCAAACGAGAAGATCGCCAACCGGTTCACTCGTTCAAGCTACGTGGCGCTTACACCATGGTCGCCAGCTTGAGTGACGAGCAGAAACAAGCTGGGGTCATTGCCGCCTCAGCAGGTAACCACGCACAGGGTATGGCGCTCTCTGGCACTAAGCTGGGAATTCAAACCACTATTGTGATGCCTAAAACCACACCGGACATCAAAGTAGAAGCCGTGCGCGGTTTTGGTGGCATTGTGGTACTTCATGGTAATAACTTCGATGAAGCCAAAGCTGAAGCTGAACGATTAGCTGCTGAACATAACTTCACTTTTGTGCCCCCTTTTGATCACCCACTCGTGATTGCTGGGCAAGGCACGATTGGCATGGAAATGCTGCAACAAAACGGTCACTTAGATTATATCTTTGTGCCTGTTGGTGGTGGCGGTCTGGCTGCTGGTATTGCTGTGCTTATCAAGCAACTGATGCCGGAAATCAAAGTCATTGCGGTTGAGCCTGAAGAGTCTGCCTGTTTAAAAGCTGCGCTTGATGCCGGTGAACCTGTGGTGCTTGATCAAGTCAGTATGTTTGCTGATGGCGTTGCCGTTAAACGTATCGGCGATGAAACGTTCCGCGTTTGTCAGCAATACCTTGATGGCCATATCACGGTCTCAAGTGACGAAATTTGCTCTGCCGTTAAAGATATTTTTGAAGACACTCGTGCTATCGCTGAGCCGTCTGGGGCCTTGGCTCTCGCCGGTCTTAAGAAATACGCCGAGCAAAATCAACTGCAAGACAAACAGCTAGCAACGGTATTGTCGGGAGCGAACACCAACTTCCACGGTTTGCGTTATGTTTCTGAGCGCAGTGAGCTGGGTGAAAAACGTGAAGGTCTACTGGCGGTAACGATTCCAGAAAGACCAGGGGCGTTCTTAGAGTTTTGTAACTTGATTGGCGGCCGCGCTGTTACTGAGTTTAACTACCGTTTTAACGACGACAAATTGGCGAATATCTTTGTTGGTTTGCGTTTGCAAGATGGTCAGAGAGAACTGGATAGCGTCATTCAAGACCTCAAACACGGTGGCTACCCTGTTGCCGATTTGTCTGACGACGAAATGGCAAAGCTGCACGTGCGTTATATGATTGGTGGTAAGCCGTCAAAGCCACTAAAAGAGCGTTTATACAGCTTTGAATTCCCTGAATCTCCTGGTGCTTTGCTTAAGTTTTTAAGCACGCTAGGGACTCACTGGAACATCAGTTTATTTAACTACCGTAACCAAGGTGCCGACTACGGCCGTGTATTGTGTGGCTTTGAATTAGAAGAGTCTGATTTAAGCCGATTCTCAGCTCACCTGCGTGAGCTGGGTTACCAGTGCAAAGATGAAACCGATAACCCATCTTATCGTTTTTTCCTATCTAGCCAGTAATATCATCATTACGTACGGTTAACGAATCAAACAGCGAGGACTCTCCTCGCTGTTTTTTTATCTGTTGCTCAGTCAGCTCTTAGCCAATCTCGGTACAGTTTTTCTGAGTCTCCTAAGTAATTCACCATCCAATTCACTAATCGATTATTTTCATCAGCACACCAAACCATGCAGCAATTACTCAAGGGTTTATTTTCGATGAGATCCCTTTCAACAATTTCTCCAGACAGTAAATATGGCTTAGCAATATGCAATGGCATAAAACCGATTCCAACGCCATTTTTTAAGCACTCAATGGCGCTATACCAATTCGGTAGCAATAATCGCCTTTGTTGAGGATAATGCCAGTTATGTCTTTTTGGCAGCACGTTCGATGTATCATCTAAACAAATAGCGGCAAATGAGTTAAGTGTTTCTTCATTCAATACCGTTAACTTTGCAGCGGGATGAGCAGGAGACATCACAAAGGCCCATTCAAGTTTGCCCATGGGTTTTATTGAGAACTCTCCACCAACAGGCACCGCCGCTGTCGCACCTAACACAATATCAGCACGCTCTTGGGATATTGCTTCCCAAGATCCATTAAACACTTCCATATTGATCTGCAATTCAGCAAATTCAAAGGTTTGGTAAAAGTCTTCGATCAATGGCTTCAAATTGTCGAGCTTAACCACATTATCCAACGTGATCTTTAGTGTTTGCTGCCAACCTTGTGCGGCTCTACGAGTTTGTGCGCTTACGCTCTCCATCTGCCTTAGCATTTGTCGAGCATTATCAATAAAGATCACGCCAGCAGCCGTCAATTCGACCTTTCTGGGTAAACGATGAAACAGTTCAACGCCAAGATCTTGCTCAACTTGCCGAACCCCGTAACTGATTGCAGAAGGCACCTTATGCAATCTTTCAGCCGCGGCGGTAAAACTGCCCATTCGAGCAACGGTATCTAACATCTCTAATGATTGTCTTGAAAACATAGCTATCAAATTTTTTGAACGATAACTAACAAATATAGCGTTTCCAATTTCCTTTGACCAAAAATACAATCATTTTGATCGAAATATATGGGCTGGCGCCACCTTTTACCCAACAAACATTTTGAATGGAAATTTTATGAACGTCACTAAACGTCAGTTATTTTACTTGGCTTGTCTCTCAATGCTTGGCTTCATTGCCACCGACATGTACTTACCGGCTTTTAAAGCAATGGAAGGCGATTTCGCAACGGGCCCAGAGCAAATAGCGCTTTCTCTCTCCATTTTCTTAGCCGGGCTTGCCATTGGACAAATCCTATGGGGGCTAGCAAGTGACAAATTTGGTCATAGAAACACCCTCGTCGCTGGCCTAGTCATATTCTCACTCGCTTCTTTTGGTTTGTCTTTCAGTGAGCAAGTGTGGCAGTTACTGTCGTTACGCTTCGTGCAAGCTATTGGTGTATGTGCTCCTGCTGTTATTTGGCAAGCCATGGTCATCAAACGCTACCCTAGCCAAACCAGCCAACAAGTATTCGCGACCATTATGCCGCTGGTGGCACTTTCACCCGCGCTCGCCCCTCAACTTGGTGTGTTATTGCTTAGCCAATTTGGTTGGTCGAGCATTTTTATCGCATTAACCGTCATTGGCGCCGTGCTCGTTGTTGCAACTTTAGTGCAAACAAAAGACGAAGTGGAACCAAAAACCACCAGCGTCAGCACTGATATCAAGATGTTGGTTAAGTCGAAGCACTACACTGGTAACGTCATCATTTACGCGACCTCTTCTGCCGCTTTCTTTGCTTACCTTACTGGTATGCCAGAGATCATGGCTCAACTGGGGTATGACGCAAAAGACATTGGCCTAAGTTTCATTCCACAAACCATCGCGTTTATGGTGGGCGGATACTTGGGTAAACGATGGGTGAAGAAATTTGGTGATGAGAAAGTTCTTAAGAATTTATTGTCTCTATTTACGGTTTCAGCATTAATGGTATTCATGGCAACTCAGTGGGAATTAACCTCTATTTTGCCACTGCTCGCCCCATTCTGTTTGATTGCCGTGGCAAATGGTGCGCTCTACCCTATTGTTGTTAACCGTGCGCTATCTAGCGCTAAACAGAGTCCTGCAACGGCTGCTGGTCTGCAAAACAGCTTCCAAATATGTATCTGCGGCCTTGCGAGTGCATTAGTGGCAGGGTTTGCAAGCCAAGCTCTACAAATTACTGGGATTGCTATCATTGTATGCTTGGTGGGCTTATGGGCAGGTTATTTCATTTCTCATCGTGGTTTAAGTCAGCACTTCGCTGTACCCGATAACTCTCGTGTTGCACGAGACGAAAAATAGGCAATATCGAGTAGGGTGAGGCGTCTCCGCCTCATCCCTCTCACAGAACCGTACGTACGGACCTCGTATACGGCTCATGCACATTTCCATTCAGCATAATGGCTGAACACATATCCTGTCCTAACGTGTTCAAGATTCACTAATCCAAGGTCGTTAAACCATTGATTTGGCATCGAGTAACTGGCTAATGGACTCGCAGCATTTCTCCAACTATCCATACAGATATACCTGAATGACCCTTCGTAACCTAGCTGTCTTAGCCTGCGGTGGAGTCGGGTCGGTTTTTTCCATAATCGTAATTGGACGCTGCGAAGTCTTCGCCTTAACCACGCGGCCAGTTTCTTAAACTCCCTGTTGGCATTCGCTATTCGAAAGTACTGGCTGAACCCTCTCAGAAGTGGATTCAGTTGTTTAATGACTTCTAACAATGGCTTACCGCCATTGCGTCTTGTCACTCGCTTCAACTTTCCTTTGAACGTCGACATTTTCTTTGGCTGAATACGGCTATAATGGCTACCGATTTCTATTCCAAGGAATTTCACACCTTCGCCGCTGTGCGCTATGTGTGATTTGGTTTCGTTCACCGTTAACTTGAGCTGTTTTTCCAGGACCTTCGTTGCCTGTACTTGCGCATTTTCTGCACCTTTACGGCTGCGACAGAAGATCAGTATGTCGTCGGCATAACGGACTATTCGATGTCCTCGCTTTCGCATCTCTTGATCAAACGCATCCAGATAGATGTTCGCTATCAGTGGGCTTATTACTCCACCTTGCGGACTACCTATCTCGGTATGCTGCCACTCTCCATCAACCATTACGCCACTTTTCAGGAACTGTTTGATGAGCTCCAGTACGCTACTGTCTGTGACTCGTTTCTTAATGCTTTTTAGAATAAGCTCGTGGTCGAGCTTATCGAAGCACTTCGATAAGTCCATATCTACGACGTGTTGCATTCCGTATCGACGGATGAACATCGTCGCTTTGTTTATAGCATCGTGACAACTTCGATTCGGTCTATACCCAAAGCTGGATGGGTGAAACTGCTCTTCGAAGATTGGGGTTAATAGATCATTTAGAGCTTGTTGGACAACTCTATCCCGTACTGTTGGGATCCCAAGTAATCGCACCCCACCATCATCTTTCGGTATTTCTACCCGTCTGACGGGTTGAGGGGTGTATCGCTTGGTTTTGAGTTCCAGAAGAAGTTGATCTAGGTTATCACTCAGATTTTGGGCGTAGTCGCTTAGGCTCTGCCTATCTATTCCGGCCGCGCCTTTCGCTTTCCACACTTTTTTAAATCCTTTATAGAGTCGCTCTTTGTGGAGCAAGTGACCATATAAACTGTAGTAAACTCTCAACTTTTTCCTTTAGATTGTGTGCCGTGTGGGGACAAATGCTCTCTCACAGTGTTGGTGTATTTCACTCCACTCTCTAGCCTTCTAGCTCAATGGCAATTTACTAGAGTGAGTCAGAGTTACTCCCTTGTACGGTTTCTCGCTTCAGTGCTTTGCTTTCACAAAGACCGAGACGGAATACCTCGATAGCTAATCAACTTGTATACCACTGAAAAAAAAAACATCTGCTCATCACAGACTTAAAATGTACTTCATCCCTTCGCAACACCAGATTGCTTTTGGCAAAATGTTGTCCCATCAGACGTGTTACTGATGGTCAGCTCAGTTTTATCCTCCACACCATTACTGGGCTTCACCGGCCGAGCTTTACTCACTACTACGGATTCATCTGCCACCTCGCACCAACATAGATCTTGGCTCTCGCCTTGAGTTTATGCTTCCGACGTTTGCTCGGATGTGGTGTCAGGCTTCCCCAGTTACTGCACTGGCTCCCTGTTAACAATGCCACCCTCAAGCACAATCTAGGTCTGATTGAGTATCGGGCTTCACGCTATTTTGCACGCTTACCCACCTAAATTGCCGAATCAGGTTCACTTTCGTTGTGTACTGTTAACTTCCTATCGCTTCCTTCAAACCCTGCCGTTGGCCAGCAACGCCCTTGCGATTCGGATTATCTTCCCCTCAATCAGGGTGATTTAGGCTTCTTTCAGCCTAATGGGTTTGCCAGCTTCGCTGGGCAAACAAAAAAGGAGCAAAGGCTCCTTTTTTGATCAAATGCTAAAAGCTAGGTACTAAAAGCTAGGTACTAAAAGCTAGGGTACGCCTTGCTCATGGTATATCGATAGGCATGGCGTACTTTTACTAGAACTGGCGCTATTTTTTCTTAACTGGGCGCTGCCAATTAGCGATCGTGCGATCTTTTGCACGAGTAATCACCAGCTCACCTTCACCTACGTTTTTCGTTAGCGTAGTACCAGCACCGACAGTCGCACCATCAGCAATCGTAACAGGAGCAATGAGTTGGCAATCAGAGCCAACAAATACGTCGTCGCCAATAACCGTTTTAAACTTATTTGCGCCATCGTAATTGCACGTGATAACACCAGCACCAACATTAACACGTTGGCCTATTTCGGCATCACCAAGATAAGTAAGATGGTTAGCTTTAGAGCCTTCACCAATGCAAGTATTCTTTACTTCTACGAAGTTACCGACATGGGCATCATTTCGTAGCTCAGCACCCGGACGAAGACGAGTAAAGGGTCCAACAGTACAATCTTCAGCAACCGTCGCACCTTCAATCACACTGTATGGACGAATGATGCTGTTGTCGTCGATCTCGCAGTCTTTCAACACACAACCCGTGCCAATAATTACGTTATCGCCTAAAGTAACATTACCTTCAATGATCACGTTTGTGTCGATCTCAACATCCATACCACATTGAATGGTACCGCGTAGATCAAAACGAGCAGGATCGCGAAGCATCACGCCTTGTTCTAACAAACGCTGTGCATGCATGTTTTGATAAGCACGTTCAAGGCGAGCTAGTTGTGCTCTGTCATTTACGCCTTCTACTTCAATAGGGCTAACAGGGTGAACCGCTTCAACGGCACGACCTTCATTATGTGCCGCTGCAATAATATCGGTTAGGTAGTATTCACCTTGAGCATTTTCGTTTTTCAGCTCCGATAACCAACGCTTTAAATCGCCACCCGTCGCAACCATGACACCGGTGTTGATTTCTTTAATCAGTTTTTGTTCGTCGGTCGCATCTTTTTGTTCAACAATCGCCACAACTGGGCCATTTTTACGCACGATACGACCGTAACCCATTGGGTTATCGAGTACTACAGTCAGCAGTGCAATACCGCCATTAGGTTGTGCTTCTAAAAGGTTTTCAACGGTCTCTGAGGAGATAAGCGGTACATCACCGTAAAGCACGAGGACTTTTTCGTCGTCAGCGTATTCTGCAGATGCTTGGTTTACCGCATGACCGGTACCTAATTGTTCTGCTTGTAACACCCAGTTGACCGGCTCTTCAGCCAAGACCTGTTTCATTTGGTCTCCACCATGACCGTACACCAAATGAATGTTTTGAGCACCAAGGCCGGTACAGGTATCAATGACGTGTTTTGCCATAGGTTTGCCTGCTAGTGTATGCTGTACCTTTGGCTTATTAGAATACATACGGGTACCTTTACCCGCAGCGAGGATCACCGCGCTGAATTTCATAGTAGCTATCCCTAGAGACGTTGTTTTTTTATTAAGTTTCAAATTCTAACCTGATTCAGGGGAGATGTTAAATCTGACTGGTTATTTTTTAACTCAAATTAGGTACTTGCCGTTGTTCCCATCATCATTTTAACAGGCAACAGAAAGCAAAAAGGCGACCCTAAGGTCGCCTTTATCATCTACGCTAACGTGAATTAACGTACTTTTTTGGTCAGCTCGATAACTCGAAGCTGAGCAATGGCTTTAGCCAATTCACTCGCCGCTTGAGCAAAGTCCATGTCGCCATGCTGATTCGAAATATTCTCTTCAGCCTTGCGCTTGGCTTCTTCAGCCTTAGCTGCATCAAGATCTTCACCACGGATTGCTGTATCAGCCAGTACAGTCGCTGTACCAGGCTGAACTTCAATCATACCACCAGAAACATAAATGATTTCTTCGTGGCCGTGCAGTTTCACTATGCGCACCATACCAGGCCTAATAGCGGTTAGCAGCGGAGTGTGCCCTGGGAAAATACCCAATTCACCTTCGCTACCGGTCACCTGAAACGTTTCAACCACACCAGAAAAAAGTTTTTTCTCAGCGCTTACAACGTCTAGGTGAAAGGTCATTGCTGCCATATCGCCTCCTAGTTAGCCTTATAGCTTCTTCGCGTTCTCAATAGCATCGTCAATTGAACCGCAGTACATGAACGCTTGCTCTGGAATGTCATCGTACTCACCAGCTAGTAGACCTTTAAAGCCTCGTAGTGTCTCTTTAAGAGAAACATAGATGCCTGGGTCACCAGTAAATACTTCAGCTACGTGGTAAGGCTGAGTTAGGAACTTCTCAATCTTACGTGCACGAGATACAACTTGCTTATCTGCTTCAGATAGCTCGTCCATACCTAGAATCGCGATGATGTCTTTTAGCTCTTTATAACGCTGAAGAGTTGTTTGAACACCTTGAGCCGTATCGTAGTGATCTTGACCAACAACCAGTGGATCAAGCATACGAGATGTTGAATCCAATGGGTCGATTGCAGGGTATAAACCCATCGCTGCGATGTTACGGCTAAGTACAACCGTTGCATCCAAGTGAGCAAAGGTTGTTGCTGGAGATGGATCCGTTAAGTCATCCGCAGGTACGTATACCGCCTGAACAGAGGTGATAGAACCTTGTTTAGTCGATGTGATACGTTCTTGTAGAACACCCATTTCTTCAGCAAGTGTTGGTTGGTAACCTACCGCAGATGGCATACGACCTAGTAGAGCCGATACCTCTGTTCCCGCAAGGGTATAACGGTAAATGTTATCAACGAACAACAGAACGTCACGACCTTCGTCACGGAAACGCTCAGCCATTGTTAGACCAGTCAGGGCAACACGTAGACGGTTTCCTGGTGGCTCGTTCATTTGGCCGTAAACCATTGCTACTTTTGATTCTTCAGGGTTTTCAACGTTTACAACGCCTGCTTCCTGCATTTCAAAGTAGAAATCGTTACCTTCACGCGTACGCTCACCTACACCAGCAAATACTGATAGGCCAGAGTGCTGCAGTGCGATGTTGTTGATAAGTTCCATCATGTTAACGGTCTTACCTACACCAGCACCACCGAATAGACCGATTTTACCACCCTTAGCGAATGGGCAAATCAAGTCGATTACTTTAACACCTGTTTCTAGAAGTTCAGTCACGTTAGACTGCTCTTCGTAGCTAGGCGCTGCACGGTGAATTTCGTAATGCTCTTCAGCACCAATGTCACCACACTCATCAATCGCATCACCAAGAACATTCATGATACGACCAAGAGTTTTAGTACCCACTGGAACTGTGATTGGAGCGCCAGTATTTTCTACTGTCAAACCACGACGTAAACCATCAGAGCTACCCATTACGATTGCGCGAATAACGCCACCGCCTAACTGCTGCTGAACTTCTAGAACAAGACGTTCTTTTGAGTCAACAACATTCAGAGCATCGTATACACGAGGTACTTCGCCCTGTGGGAACTCTACGTCGACTACCGCACCGATGATCTGTACGATCTTACCTGTAGCCATCGTTAATCCTCTAAACTATTTAATGTTACCTTGCTTAAACCGCAGAAGCGCCTGAAACGATTTCTGATAGCTCTTGTGTGATCGCAGCCTGACGGGCTTTGTTGTACACAAGTTCTAAGTCATCAATCAAGTCGCTAGCGTTGTCTGTAGCAGCTTTCATTGCGATCATTCGAGCAGCCATTTCACAGGCTAAGTTCTCGACAACCCCTTGGTACACTTGCGATTCGACGTAGCGAATAAGCAATGCGTCCAGTAGTGGTTTTGGCTCAGGCTCATAAATGTAGTCCCAAGCATGTTCGCGCTGCATATCAGCACTATCGGATTTAGGCAATGGTAGTAATTGATCGATCGTTGGTTCTTGCACCATGGTGTTTTCAAACTTGTTGAACACTAGGTACAGACGATCCAATTCGCCTTCATCGTATTTCTGTAACATTACGCCAACTGAACCGATCAGTTCCTCTAGACTAGGGCTATCGCCTAAACCAGAGACCTGAGCTGCCACTTTCGCGCCGCTGTTATTAAAAAAGGCAGTTGCTTTAGTACCAATTACGGCTAATTCAACTTCTGCGCCTTTTTCTTGCCAACCTTTCATGTCTACAATGGCTTTCTTGAACAAGTTAATGTTCAAGCCACCACATAGACCACGGTCAGTAGAAACGATGATGTAACCAACACGTTTGGCTTCACGTTCCTCAAGATAAGGGTGCTTATACTCAAGGCTTCCGTTCGCCAAATGACCGATCACTTTACGCATTGTTTCTGCATACGGACGAGAAGCTTCCATCGCATCTTGCGAGCGACGCATTTTTGAAGCTGCTACCATTTCCATTGCTTTCGTGATCTTTTGAGTGCTTTTAACACTCCCGATCTTATTACGAATCTCTTTTGCGCCGGCCATTTTACTCTCCGTTAGAAGGTGATCTTTCGATCACCAACCAATTACCAAGTCTGGGTTGCTTTGAAGTCGTCAACAAGCGCTTTAAGCTTGGCTTCGATTTCGTCGTTGTAAGCACCCGTCGAGTTGATTTCAGATACGAAATCAGCATGTTGGCCGTGAGCAAACGATAGTAGTGCAGCTTCAAAGTCAGCAAGCTTGTTTAGCTCGATGTCTTGTAAGTAGCCACGCTCTGCCGCGAAGATAACCAACGCTTGGTCAAATACAGAGAATGGAGCGTATTGCTTTTGCTTCATTAGCTCAGTAACTTTTTGACCGTGGTCTAGTTGCTTCTTAGTTGTTTCGTCAAGATCAGACGAGAACTGAGCAAACGCTGCTAGTTCACGGTATTGAGCTAGAGCAGTACGGATACCACCAGATAGCTTCTTAACGATTTTCGTTTGCGCAGAACCACCTACACGAGATACTGAGATACCTGGGTCAACAGCTGGACGTACGCCTGCGTTGAATAGCTCAGTTTGTAGGAAGATCTGACCATCAGTAATCGAGATTACGTTCGTCGGTACGAATGCAGATACATCACCAGCTTGAGTTTCGATGATAGGTAGAGCGGTTAGAGAACCAGTTTTACCTTTCACTTCACCATTTGTGAATGCTTCTACGTACGCTTCGCTTACACGAGCAGCACGCTCTAGTAGACGAGAGTGGAGGTAGAATACGTCACCTGGGTATGCTTCACGACCTGGTGGACGCTTAAGCAATAGTGAAATCTGACGATACGCTACAGCTTGCTTAGATAGATCATCATAAACAATCAGTGCATCTTCACCGCGGTCACGGAAGTATTCACCCATCGCACAACCTGCATATGGCGCAAGGTATTGCAGCGCAGCAGATTCAGAAGCAGATGCTACAACAACAATGGTGTTTGCCAATGCGCCGTGCTCTTCTAGTTTGCGAACTACGTTAGCGATAGTCGATGCTTTCTGACCGATTGCTACGTAGATAGAGAAAATACCAGAATCACGTTGGTTAATGATTGAATCGATCGCCAGTGCTGTTTTACCAATCTGACGGTCACCGATGATCAGCTCACGCTGGCCACGGCCGATAGGAATCATTGAGTCAACCGCTTTGTAACCTGTTTGCACAGGTTGGTCTACCGATTTACGTGCGATAACGCCTGGTGCGATCACTTCAATAGGAGAAGATAATTTCGCTTCAATTGGGCCTTTACCATCAATTGGCTCACCTAGTGTGTTTACAACACGACCAAGCAATTCAGGACCAACTGGTACTTCAAGAATACGACCAGTACCTGTTACTTTCATGCCTTCCTTTAGGTTGGCATATGGGCCCATTACAACTGCACCAACCGAGTCACGCTCAAGGTTAAGTGCTAGTGCGTAATTGCCACCCGGTAATTCAATCATTTCACCTTGCATCACGTCCGCTAGGCCGTGAATGCGGATGATACCGTCGCTTACCGAAACGATAGTACCTTCGTTACGAGCTTCACTAACAACTTCGAAAGATTCGATACGTTGTTTGATTAGATCGCTAATTTCAGTGGAATTAAGTTGCATGCTCCAATCCCCATCAAGACTGCAAGGCATCGCTCAGGCGGTTCAATTGACCACGTGCTGAGTTATCGATGACAAGGTCTCCGGCTCGAATAATAACCCCACCAAGTAGGGTCTCATCTATACTGCAATTCAGCTTAACTTTGCGTTCAAGACGCTGCTCAAGTTTGCTGCCAATATCTGCTAGTTGCTCTGTCGAAAGTTCAGTTGCTGAAATAAGTTCAACATCCATCTCTTTCTCATGCTCTCGTTTGAGGGCATGGAACTCTATACAAACATCAGGAATAGCCTGTAATCGGCCATTCTCAGCCATCACTTTCAAAAAGTTCTGGCCATGTTCATCAAACTGTTCGCCACAAATTGCGATGAATATTTCAGCCATTTTATCGGCATTCAAAGAGCTCGTAAGCAATCCTTGAACATCATCGTTCTTCGTTACTTCGGTAGCAAAAGTTAACATTAGACTCCATTGGTCTAGTGTTTCCTTCTCAACCGCAAAATCAAATGCTGCTTTAGCATAGGGGCGTGCAATAGTAGTCAAGTCAGACATAAGCGCCCCCCGCTTTAAAGTTTTGCAGTAATGTTATCAAGAATATCTTTGTGCGCATCTTTATCGATTGAACGCTCAAGGATTTTCTCTGCACCAGCTAAAGCCAGAGTAGCAACTTGTTTGCGCAAGTCATCACGGGCACGGTTACGTTCAGCTTCAATTTCTGCTTCTGCTTGCGTTAGGATTTTCTGGCGTTCTGCCTGAGCTTCCTCGCGAGCTTCGTCAACAATTTGAGCTTTGCGTTTGTTGGCCTGTTCGATAACTTCAGTTGCTGTGCGCTTTGCTTCTTTCATTTGGTCAGAAGCATTGGCTTGTGCTAGATCCAAGTCTTTTGCAGCGCGTTCAGCGGCTACAAGTCCGTCAGCAATTTTCTTCTGACGTTCTTCGATCGCACCCATAATTGGCGGCCATACATATTTCATGCAGAACCACACAAACAGTGCGAACGAGATTGCTTGGCCCAGCAGAGTTGCGTTCATATTCACAACAGCTACCCCTCTATTTTATTCACCAACGAACTCAGCATTAAAAACACTTGCTCGCTCGCTAAAAACTATTGATTAACCAGCTAGTTGACCAACGAATGGGTTCGCGAAAGTAAATAGTAGAGCAATTACGATACCGATCATTGGAACCGCATCTAGTAGACCAGCGATGATGAACATCTTAACTTGTAGCATAGGAGCCATTTCTGGTTGACGTGCAGCACCTTCTAGGAATTTACCACCTAGGATTGCAAAGCCAATTGCAGTACCTACCGCACACAGGCCAACGATGATTGCTACTGCGATTGCTGAGAAGCTCAGTACAGTTTCCATTTACTATCTCCAAATATACTTTTGACTAATAAAAATTAAAAAATAAAAATTAATGATCACTGTCTTCGTGAGCCATCGACATATAAACAATCGTTAGCATCATAAACACGAAGGCCTGAATCGTAATGACCAAAATATGGAAAATTGCCCACGGAAGTGAACCCATCCATTGTAAATACCATGGTAACATTGCCGCACAAAGAATGAATACAACCTCACCAGCGAACATGTTACCGAATAAACGCATACCAAGTGATAGAGGTTTCGCGAGTAGCGATACCACTTCAATCAGTAGGTTAAACGGGATCATTGTCCAGTGATTAAAAGGGTGTAATGCAAGTTCTTTTGCAAAGCCACCTAGACCCTTTACTTTGATGCTGTAATAGATCATCAGAGCAAATACGCCTAGAGCCATAGCCATGGTGATATTGACATCAGCAGAAGGTACAACCTTAAGGTAAGGAATACCAAGCCAATGTTCTGCAGGGTAAGGTAAGAAGTCGATAGGAACTAAGTCCATCACGTTCATCAAAAGTACCCAGCAAAAGATAGTCAGTGCCAGAGGGGCAATCAATGGGTTGCGTCCATGGAACGTATCTTTGACGTTTTCCGCGACAAATTCTACGATCATTTCAACAGCACACTGAAGCTTACCTGGTACACCCGCTGTCGTTTTCCTTGCTACCTTGTAAAAAATTCCTAAGAAAATTAAACCAGTAAACCAAGAAAAAAACAGGCTATCTATATGTACGTTCCAGAAACTTGCTTCATCCGCAACCAAACCTAACTTAGCTAAAGAAAGGTTAGAAAGGTGGTGGGCAATGTAACCGGACGATGTTAGCGCTTCACCTGGCGCAGCCATAACTCATCCTATTTTTTGTTGTTAATGAATAGCGCTGGCGCAAAGATATTAATCCCTAATACCAGCAAATAGGTTAGTTTGAGGGGAACGAGTTCCACCTGCATATACATGTAGGCAACGGAGAAAAGTGCCACCGTGATGAGGATCTTAAGCGCTTCCCCTGCAAAGAACGATGCGGCCACCATTTTGGTAGCACGCGCTCCTACAAACAAAAAAGCGCAAAAAGCGAATACAGCATTAGCGAAAACAAATATGCTTCCTCCAATCAGCGCTGAAACTCCCCACTCACTATTAACAGCAAATGTAACACCTGCTGCCACTAATGTAACCGCGCCAGTTTCGATCATCAACAATCGCTTTGCAAGCTCTCGTCCTGGTCTAGCCAACGCAGCTACCATGTATTCGTACCTCTAATAATATCCACTCTGCACTACTTCTCTCTGTGCTGGGAAATTGGAAAAAATTATACGGTGAGTCTACCTGATTGCAATGAAAACACTGCAAAAAGTTACATCTTTGTTTACAAACCGACAACTTTTACTTAAAAACACAATTTTAGTCACAATTGACCTAAATCAATTATCTCATTTAGCGTTCTAGCATTGCAATGAGTTGCTCAAATTTGTGATGTTCATCAACACTTATCGTAACTTTGGTCTTTCCGTTTGCACCACGCTGTATGGAAACCTGAGAGCCTAGTTTGTCTGTTAGTCGTTTTGACAGAACTTGCACTTCCTGATCGACAGGTGCTTTTTCAACGTCAACCTGTGGTGATAAGTATTTTTTCACTAATTGTTCAGTTTTACGCACTGTTAACTGCTTGGCTACTACTTCTTTTGCAACCTCATATTGCAAATCAAGCCCAAGTGCTAATAATGCACGACCATGGCCCATATCTAACTTTTTTTCTGCTACAAATTGTTTCACGTTTGCTTCTAGTTGATTCAAACGCAAAAGATTTGATACCGCAACTCTAGATTTACCGATTGCTTCAGCCACTTGTTGATGAGTGAGTTGGAACTCATTTTGAAGTCGTTCTAGTGCTTGTGCTTCTTCGATTGCGTTTAAGTCTTCGCGCTGGATGTTTTCGATCAGTGCCATTGCGATAGCCGCTTTGTCTGTGACCTTTTTAATCAAACATGGGACAAGTTTTAATCCCGCTTGTTTTGCCGCACGCCAGCGACGCTCACCAGCAATAATTTCAAAGTGGGTCTCGCTCACTTGGCGAACCACGATAGGCTGTATAACACCTTGAGAGCTAATTGATGATGCTAATTCAGTAAGAGCTTCTGGCTCCATTTCCTTTCTTGGCTGATAAACGCCAGTCTGCAGGTTATGAACGGAAATATCTTTTAATTCACCTTCCGTTGACAAAGATTGACTATGAGAGATGGTTTGCTGTTTTTCACGAGCCACTGAACTGGTCGCAAGCAACGCATCGAGGCCTTTACCTAAGCCGCGTTTAGACATGGGTCTATCCTTATATCGGAAACGAAATGAATTATGCAGGAATCTCTTCACGGCGAAGTATTTCGCCTGCGAGTGCTAAATACGCTTTAGCTCCCGTCGAGTATTTGTCGTAGTACATAGCGGGTTTGCCATGACTCGGCGCTTCAGCCAAACGTACATTGCGTGGAATAACAGTACGATACACTTTATCACCAAAGTGCAGTTTAAGCTGATCAGATACATCGTTTGATAAACGATTTCGCGGATCATACATGGTGCGAAGCAAACCTTCTATTTTTAGGTTTTCATTCACAACCGCTGCAAGTTTACTGATGGTATCCATCAATGCAGTCAGCCCCTCTAATGCAAAATATTCACACTGCATGGGCACAAGTACTGAGTCCGATGCAGCCATCGCATTGATAGTCAGTAGGTTTAATGACGGTGGACAATCAATAAAAATATAATCGTAATGATCAACAACAGAGGCTAAAGCATTTTTTAGGCGCACTTCTCGTGCAAACACTTCCATTAATTTGATTTCTGCTGCCGTCACATCACCGTTAGCGGCAATTAAATCATAACCACCACTGGTTTTTTTACAAACCACTTCAGAAAAAGGCGTATCTTCAACCAATAGATCATAAGCCGTAGCATCGACTTGATATTTATCGACGCCACTAGCCATGGTTGCATTACCTTGTGGGTCAAGATCGATCACCAACACTTTTCGTTTTGTAGCCGCCATAGAGGCCGCCAAATTCACACAGGTAGTCGTCTTACCGACACCACCCTTCTGATTAGCAATTGATATGATTCTTCCCACGTTAACCTCGGTTATTTATCCTTGCGCACTAAGGTTACAAGATGTCGTTCACCTTCGAGCTCAGGAACTTTCAAAGCTTTGATGTTAGTCACAGAACACCAACTCGGTAGTTGATCCAACTCGGTATCTGGACGCATTCCTTTTAGTGCCAAAAATACCCCGCTTTTTGCTTTAGGTAAATGGTGACACCACTCTACCATATCAACAACCGAAGCAAATGCGCGACTCAAAACTGCATCAAAGCCTTCTTCAACATGAAAGTCTTCAACTCTGCTCTGTACAGGAGTAACGTTTGAAATACCGAGTTCGTGCACAACTTGCTTAATAAAACGAATACGCTTACCAAGGCTATCAAGTAACGTAAAACGCTTATCAGGATTCATGATTGCGAGTGGGATACCCGGTAAACCAGGGCCCGTACCAACATCAATAAAATCTTCACCAGGTAAGTAAGGACTTACCACTATGCTATCAAGTATATGTTTAACGACCATTTCTTGAGGATCGCGAACCGACGTTAAATTATAAGCTTTATTCCACTTGTTTAACATTTCAACGTAACCAACCAGTTGATCTCGTTGATGATCATTGACTTCTAGATCGGTCTGATCAATCAACTGATCAAGTTTAAGGCGTAAAGCGCTCATATTATAAGTCTCCCTTTTTCAGCTGACCTTTTTTCTTTAAATGCACCAAGATGATTGAAATTGCTGCCGGTGTAATACCTGAAATTCTAGAAGCAATTCCTACCGTTTCTGGTTTCGCTTGATCGAGTTTTGCAACGACTTCATTCGATAAGCCACTGACTTGAGAATAATCGGTATCAGTAGGAATCTGGGTGTTTTCGTGACGTAATGATTTTTCAATCTCATCTTGCTGACGCTGAATATAACCTTCATATTTTACTTGTATTTCAACTTGTTCAGCCGCTTGTTTGTCTTCGATACTTGGGGTAAATGCCTCAAGACCGGTCAACAAAGAATAATTCATTTCTGGACGACGCAATAAGTCTTCACCGCTGGCTTCACGAGACATAGGTGTTTTTAATAGTTCATTAAGCTTATCAATGCCTTCTGATTTTGGATTCATCCAAGTATCTTTCAGACGCTGACGTTCTTTTTCAATGCTCTCGACTTTTTCATTGAAGCGAGCCCAACGAGCTTCATCGACCAATCCGAGTTCGTGGCCTTTTTCGGTCAAACGTAAATCCGCATTGTCTTCTCGTAGTAACAAACGATATTCGGCACGAGAAGTGAACATTCGATAAGGTTCTTTGGTTCCCATGGTCGACAGATCGTCGATCAATACGCCCATGTAAGCTTGGTCGCGACGAGGGTTCCATCCGTCTTTACCTTGGGTATATAAACTGGCGTTCAATCCAGCCATTAAACCTTGTGCTGCGGCTTCTTCATAGCCAGTAGTGCCATTAATTTGGCCCGCAAAAAACAAACCATGAATATACTTATTTTCATAAGTTTGCTTTAAGTCTCTTGGATCGAAGAAATCGTATTCAATGGCGTAACCTGGACGAACAATATGCGCATTTTCAAACCCTTTCATAGAACGAACGATTTGAACCTGTACATCAAATGGCAAACTTGTAGAAATACCATTTGGGTATAATTCATGTGTTGTTAAGCCTTCTGGTTCAACAAATATTTGGTGGCTGTTTTTGTCGGCAAAGCGCATGACTTTGTCTTCAATTGACGGACAGTACCGAGGCCCAATTCCTTCAATAACACCCGCATACATTGGACTACGATCCAAGTTTGCACGGATCACATCATGTGTTTGCTCATTGGTGTGAGTAATAAAACATGGGATCTGACGTGGTTGCTGGCTTCTATTTCCCATAAATGAGAAAACAGGGGTTGGATTATCACCATGCTGAGGTTCTAAAACAGAGAAGTCGACACTTCTAGCATCAATTCTCGGTGGAGTACCTGTTTTAAGTCTGTCCACACGCAATGGCAGTTCTCTGAGGCGATCGGCTAAAGCGATCGAAGGAGGATCGCCTGCACGACCTCCAGAGCTGCTTTCCATTCCAATATGGATCTTTCCACCAAGGAACGTTCCTACGGTTAATACCACAGCTTGAGCGCGGAATTTGAGGCCCATTTGAGTTACAACACCAACCACATGATCATTTTCTACAATAAGATCGTCAACTGATTGTTGAAATAGGGTTAGATTCGGTTGGTTCTCGAGAAAGTTACGCACAAATGATTTGTAAAGTGCACGATCGGCTTGAGCGCGAGTGGCACGAACCGCAGGCCCTTTTGATGCGTTAAGAGTGCGAAATTGAATACCAGAATGATCAATCGCTTGAGCCATTAACCCACCTAGAGCATCAACTTCTTTTACTAAATGTCCTTTGCCGATGCCACCAATTGCTGGGTTACAAGACATTTGACCTAAAGTATCGATGTTATGAGTGAGTAACAAGGTACGTTGACCTGTTCTTGCTGATGCGAGTGCGGCTTCCGTTCCTGCATGTCCGCCACCAACTACGATGACATCAAAATTTTCGTGATAAAGCATGGACCGACCTCAGGTATTCAAATGTTTGATGAGCTTTTCAAAAGGAGCGCTATTCTACCTTCTTTGGCTTCATGTGAAAACGATTTTGGATCAAGTGGTATTTCTTTACTATATGTAGGATCTGTATATAGATCTTTTATTAGATCTATTATTAAGGAAGCACGATCTTGTGGATAACTGGAAAATGATCAATAAGATCATTAAGTTTGAGACGATCATTTCTTGTGATCTTGATCTGATCATCACGAGGATTAGCTGGGATCAAAATGGCTACTTATGCACAGGCGATCGTAAGTCTAGATCTTATTCTTTGGATAACTATAGGTTAATAACGGGATAGTTATATGTTTATCCACAGATTTGTTGGTCAATTAATCACCAGTTGAACAATTAATTTTTGCTTTTCTTTGTCTCATACAAAAAAAAGAGCACCGATAAGGTGCTCTTGAGTGTCTATATTCTTTAAATTAGAAGGATGTTATTACTTCTTTTAGCCATATTTCAGCGGCATCTTCAGGTACTGGAGTGGTTAATACGTCTATCTCGCAAGGTTCACATACCTCACTGGTACCGATATCTTTAAGCAGTTCACGAGCGTGTTTTCCTGCTTCACAAAAGGTGTCGTAACTGGAATCACCTAAAGCAACAATTGCGAACCTAACGTCGGTCATTTTTGGTGGTGTTGCTTGAATTGCAGCGATGAAAGGCTTGATATTATCAGGGTAATCACCTGCACCATGGGTCGATGTGACGACTAACCAAGTGCCTTGGGTCGGGATATCACTAAGTACGGGCTGATTATAGATAGTCGTTTCATGTCCGGCCTGTTGCAGTAAATCACTGAGGTGATCACCAACGTATTCAGCGCCACCAAGGGTACTTCCTGTAATTATGTGGATCATTGTTCGTTCCTATAAGTACAGATGGCAGCACTAAATTGCCATCATCGTATTATTTACCAATACAAAATGATGAGAAAATGCGGCCTAATAAATCATCAGAGCTAAATTCACCGGTAATTTCATTTAGGTGTTGTTGAGCGATTCTCAACTCTTCAGCCAGTATTTCACCGGCCATATAGCTTTCCAATTGTTGCTGTCCGATATCCAGATGCTCGGCGGCGTGAGAGAGCGAGTCAAGGTGTCGTCTTCGAGCCATAAAACCACCTTCCTGATTCCCCGAGAAGCCCATGATTTCCTTAAGGTGGGTTCGTAGTGCGTCTACACCTTGCCCCGTTTTTGCTGAAAGACGAATCAGAGTAGGATCGTTTACATGACAGATCCCTAAGCTTTCATCGGTTTGATCTGCTTTGTTGCGGATCACTGTAATACCGATCTTTTTAGGCAGTCGATCGACAAACTCTGGCCAAATATCAGCTGGATTTGTTGCGTTCGTTGTGGTGCCGTCAACCATAAATAAAACACGATCGGCTTGGGCAATTTCTTCCCATGCACGCTCAATACCTATTTTTTCGACTTCATCTGACGCCTCACGTAGGCCTGCGGTATCAATAATATGCAAAGGCATACCGTCTATATGAATGTGCTCACGTAATACGTCTCGGGTTGTACCGGCGATATCAGTAACAATGGCTGACTCTTTACCCGATAATGCGTTCAATAGACTGGATTTACCCGCGTTAGGTCGTCCTGCAATCACGACTTTCATGCCTTCACGCATGATGGAGCCTTGGTTGGCTTCTTTACGAACTTCCCCGAGGTTGTTGATGATGGTTTGTAAGTCATTACTTACTTTACCATCAGCAAGAAAGTCGATTTCTTCTTCTGGAAAGTCTATCGCCGCTTCAACATAGATGCGTAGATGTATCAGAGATTCCACCAGCGTATTAATCCGCTTAGAGAACTGGCCTTGTAACGACTGTAGCGCTGACTTCGCGGCTTCTTCTGAACTCGCATCAATAAGGTCAGCAATCGCTTCTGCTTGTGTTAGATCCATCTTATCGTTTAAGAAAGCGCGTTCAGAGAACTCCCCTGGACGTGCCGGGCGAACACCAGAAATAGTTAGGATGCGTTTGATTAGCATATCCATGACAACTGGGCCACCGTGCCCTTGTAATTCTAGGACATCTTCCCCGGTAAACGAGTGTGGGTTAGGGAAGTACAAAGCAATGCCTTGATCCAGCTCTGTGCCACTTTCATCGGTAAAAGGAAGGTATTCAGCATAACGAGGTTTAAGGCTCTTGCCTGTTACCTCAAGCGCTACTTGAGCGGCTTTTGGGCCAGATACTCGAATAATCCCCACGCCGCCTCGACCTGGAGCCGTAGCTTGAGCAACAATAGTGTCTGTTGTCATAAATAGTGCCTAGTTAGTTTGGTTGCTGGTTTTATAGCAAAGATGAAGCTGTCATTGTTGGCAATTGTAATCAGCGAAAAACAAAAAGGCGACCAAAAGGTCGCCTTTGTTGAACATTAATTAGTCTTACTTAGTATGTAAGCCTTTCTTTTCCAGTGCTCGATAAATCAGAGTTTGCTGGATAAGCGTTACGATGTTCGATACTAGCCAGTAAAGTACTAGACCAGATGGGAACCATAGGAAGAAGAAGGTAAACATAACCGGCATAAAGGTCATGATCTTCTGCTGCATTGGATCCGTAACTGTCGTTGGGCTCATTTTTTGAATTAAGAACATACTCGCACCCATCAATAGAGGCAGGATGTAGTATGGGTCTTGTGCTGACAAGTCATTAATCCAAAGGAAGAATGGCGAGTGACGCAATTCAACAGATTCCATTAACGCCCAGTACAGGGAGATGAAAATTGGCATCTGTAGCAAGATAGGTAAACAGCCACCAAGCGGGTTCACTTTCTCTTTCTTATACAGCTCCATCATCTCTTGGCTCATACGCTGACGGTCATCACCAATACGCTCACGCATAGCAGTAAGTTTCGGTTGCAGCATACGCATTTTAGCCATTGAGGTGTATTGCGCTTTCGTTAGTGGGTACATAGCACCACGAACGATAAACGTCAGTACCATGATGGCGATACCCCAGTTAGAAACAAAGCTTTGAATGAACGACAACAAGCTATGCAGTGGTTTTGCGATAAACCACAACCAACCGTAATCCACTACTAGGTCAAGGTTGTCTGCAACTTCAGCCATGTCGTTTTGAAGCTTAGGACCAACCCACAATGTTGCGTGGAAGTTAGCTTCGCCACCGTCTGCAATGGTTTTGTTTGGCATACGTACGCCAATGTCGCCTAGGTTGCCGATGACACGAGTGTAAAGGCTTGTGCCTGGCTCTTCACGAGGGATCCATGCACTTGCAAAATAGTGCTGTAGCATTGCCGCCCAACCTTTGCCATCTGGCAGGCTAAGAGACAAGTTACGATCTTGCATATCGTCGAAGCTGTACTTTTTGTAACGCACGTCTTCAGTAGAATATGCACCACCACGATAAGTTGGCATTGCTAAGTTGCCGCCAGCATCCATCAAGTTTTGACGAAGGTGAGCGTACATACCTAGTGTTGCGTTGTTGCCTGATTTGTTGACAACATCGTATTCAACGTCAATCGCGTAACTGCCGCGCTTGAATACGAATGTTTTTACGTATTCAAGGCCGTTTGCTGCGTAAGTAAATGGAATACGAAGTTCATCTTGCCCATCAGCCAAAGTGTAAGCTTTATTCGCTACTTGGTAAGCTGGGCGATTTGAACTGCTTAAATCGATACCTTGAGGACCAACTAAACCACTTTGAGCGATATAGCTATGACCTTGAGTATTTTTAAGCAATACAAATGAATCTTCTGAGTCAAGTTCAGCGTCGTATTGAGTCAGCTTAGCTGAAACAACATCACCGCCAAAAGTGTCAATAGACAGATCTAAGACATCAGTATTGATGCTAATGAGCTGAGCTGAAGGCGAACTTGATTGTGGTGCCGGATCTGCCAAGTCATCAGCAAAAGATGGCGCAGGAAGGGTACTGCTATTTTGAACCTGTTGAGTGCTTTGTGGCGCAGGGTTCTTTTCTACTTGCCATTGTTGGTACAGCAAGAAAGAAACCATAGCTAAAGCAAGCAGCAGGATATTACGTTGAGAATCCATCGTTAATTATCTCTGTCTTGTTTTTGGACTGGTGGGACGGGGTCATATCCCCCATCACTCAAAGGATGGCATTTTAATAGACGTTTGCCTGATAGCCAACATCCTTTTGCAAAACCGTGAGCTTTCAACGCTTCTAAGGCATATTGAGAGCAAGTCGGTGTAAAACGGCAACGTGGTCCTAATAAAGGACTAATTATCCATTGGTAGAGTTTAACCAATCCAATGGCTAACCACGCGAAGGGCGAGACAGGCGATGCCATAATTTTTCTAGAAGCTTATACATTTCATCATTGCTTAAATCCTGCGCGCTTTTTTTCGCAATAACAACAAAATCTTTGTTAGGAAGTTGATGCTGAATGTTTCGAAAGCTTTCTCGGGTTAAACGTTTGAAGCGATTTCGACCTACGGCGGTTTTAATCTGCTTTTTAGGAACGGCTAAGCCAAGACGAGGATGAGAAAGAGTGTTCTTTCTAGCTATTATGGTGAAATGAGGTGAGCCTGCTCGATGAGCTTGCTGGAAGACATTTTGATAATGCTCGGGAGTTAACAAACGTAACTCCCGAGAAAAGGCTAGCTTATTCAAAATAATCAGAGATTATTTTGAAAGGCGCTTACGGCCTTTAGCACGACGTGCATTGATTGTTGCGCGACCGTTCTTAGTTGCCATGCGAGCACGGAAGCCGTGGCTACGCTTGCGCTTTAGAACTGAAGGTTGAAAAGTGCGTTTAGACATGGTTATTACCTTTACTGATCAGTAGTGTTTAGGTTTCTGTTAAACCCGGCGTGGGATTCTTATTACAGGCGATTATCTATATAGAAAGCGCGCGTAAAATCCGACGCCTCTCAACAAAGAGGCGGAATTGTAATCACTGACTCGCAAAGAGTCAATAATTGGTCTAACTAAAATTCCGGTCGACGAATTATACGGTTTGTAATCCAGAGCGCAAGGATCCTTCACCGATCGCTGTGAGTTTTCAGTGGATTTCAGGTGATAAAGCTGTGGAAGAATCTATAAAACAATAAGTTGTAATTAGAACTCTATGGTAAAAAAATTGTTGGAGATATAAGTAAATAAAGGTCTGTGGCGTAAAGTTAAGATAAAAAGCAATATCGAGCCTTGCAAAAATTACCTGTGGACAAAAAAAATGAAATTATTTTTTATTGTGTGGATTTTTCGATCCCTTTGGTGATTACAGGGCTAGGTCGAGGAAAAAGATCGTCTCAATCTATCAATATTGTGAGTAAATTTGGGGACAACGATGTAGATCTTGCTTATTCAAGTCGATAAATTGTGAATAACTTCGATCTTATTCACTGGATCTGCGATCATTTGCTGGCGATCTGCGATTCAGGGCGCTAGAATTAGCGACCTTTTCCAAAATAACTTAGTCAGAGTGAGGGCACCGTGTCATCTTCGCTATGGTTGCAATGTTTGCAACAGCTTCAAGAAGAGTTATCCGTCACCGAGTTCAATACTTGGATTCGACCGCTTAAAGCGGAGCTCAATGACAATACCCTTACTTTATTTGCACCGAATCGATTTGTACTCGATTGGGTACGCGACAAGTATTTTGATAAAATTAACCGCTTGTTGCAGCAGTTTTGTGGCAACGATATCCCTAGCTTACGCTTCGAGGTTGGCACATCAACAATATCTGCGCCTGTACGTCCTACACGCTCACCGGCTGATGTTGCTGCAGAGTCTTCAGCGCCAGCTCGTATGCAAGCCCGCAAACCCGTGCCGGTACATAAAACCTGGGATGACGAATCTGAAGTGGTGAATATTAGTCATCGCTCGAACGTTAACCCTAAGCATATGTTCCATAACTTTGTTGAAGGTAAATCGAATCAGCTCGGTTTGGCCGCGGCGCGTCAGGTTTCTGATAATCCGGGTACAGCATACAACCCACTCTTTTTATATGGCGGAACAGGTTTAGGTAAAACTCACCTATTGCATGCTGTTGGCAATGCAATTGTTGATAACAAACCGAATGCCAAAGTGGTGTATATGCATTCTGAGCGTTTTGTTCAGGATATGGTTAAAGCGCTACAAAATAATGCGATTGAAGAATTTAAGCGCTATTACCGAAGTGTTGATGCACTGTTGATCGATGATATTCAATTTTTTGCCAATAAAGAGCGCTCTCAAGAAGAGTTCTTCCATACCTTTAATGCGTTATTGGAAGGCAATCAACAGATCATTCTAACTTCAGATCGATACCCAAAAGAGATCAACGGCGTAGAAGATCGCTTAAAATCTCGATTTGGCTGGGGTCTAACTGTCGCGATTGAACCACCAGAGCTTGAAACTCGAGTGGCGATTTTGATGAAAAAAGCAGAAGATCACCAGATACACTTGGCAGATGAAGTGGCGTTCTTTATTGCAAAACGCTTGCGTTCAAATGTTCGTGAGCTCGAAGGTGCATTAAACCGCGTGATAGCGAATGCTAACTTCACGGGTCGCCCAATCACAATAGACTTCGTTCGTGAAGCGTTGCGTGATCTGCTAGCGCTGCAAGAAAAACTGGTCACTATCGACAACATTCAAAAGACGGTAGCGGAATATTATAAAATAAAGATGGCTGATTTGCTGTCTAAACGCCGCTCTCGTTCGGTCACTCGCCCAAGGCAGCTTGCAATGGCACTGTCTAAAGAGTTAACAAACCACAGCTTGCCAGAAATTGGCGATGCTTTTGGTGGTCGTGACCATACTACGGTGCTGCATGCTTGTCGTAAGATACAGCAGCTTCGTGAAGAGAGTCATGATATAAAAGAAGACTATTCTAACCTGATCCGCACCCTTTCATCGTAAGGGAACAAAAGAGACAAAAATGAAATTTACCATTGAACGTAGCCATTTAATCAAACCATTACAGCAAGTGTCTGGCGCACTTGGTGGCCGGCCAACATTGCCTATTTTGGGGAATTTGCTGCTCAAGGTAGAAGACAACACATTATCGATGACTGCAACTGACCTTGAGGTCGAGTTGGTAAGCCGAGTGGCACTCGAAGGTGACTTTGAAGCGGGTAGTATTACTGTTCCATCGCGTAAATTCTTAGATATTTGTCGCGGTTTACCTGATGCTGCGGTCATCACCGTTGTATTAGACGCAGACCGTATTCAACTGCGCTCCGGTCGTAGCCGTTTTTCTTTGGCAACATTACCGGCAAGTGACTTTCCTAATATCGAAGACTGGCAAGATGACGTAGCGTTATCTCTGTCTCAAGGTGACCTACGCAGTTTAGTAGAAAAAACTCAATTCTCGATGGCGAATCAAGATGTTCGCTATTACTTAAATGGCATGCTATTTGAGGTTGACGGTACTACGCTTCGTTCTGTTGCAACAGATGGTCACCGTATGGCGGTATCTCAAACGACCCTGGTGGGTGAGTTTGAAAATAAGCAAATCATCGTGCCACGCAAAGGCGTGCAAGAGTTGGTTAAGTTACTCGATGCTCCCGAGCAAGAAGTAACATTGCAGATAGGCAGTTCAAATATTCGTGCTGAAGTAAATAATTTCACCTTTACTTCTAAGCTAGTTGACGGCCGTTTCCCAGATTATCGACGCGTAATGCCACAAAGTAGTAACAAGACACTAGAAGCAAGCTGTGACGAATTACGTCAAGCATTTTCTCGTGCTGCTATTTTATCGAATGAAAAATTCCGTGGCGTGCGAGTTAATTTTGATGGCAGTGAAATGCGCATCACAGCCAATAACCCTGAGCAAGAAGAAGCCGAAGAAGTTTTGGATGTGTCTTATCAAGGTGATGCACTCGAAATCGGCTTTAATGTTAGCTATGTGTTGGATGTGTTGAACACACTTCGTTGCGATCAAGTACGTATATCGATGTCTGATGCAAACGCTAGTGCATTAGTTGAAAATGCTCAAGATGACAGTGCCATGTATGTCGTAATGCCAATTCGTTTGTAATAGGCTGGCTTAATGCCTCTTACTCGACTAATCATTCAGCAATTTCGTAATATTAAAGCCTGTGATATTGAATTGTCACCAGGCTTTAATTTTCTTATCGGCCCCAATGGCAGTGGCAAAACCAGTGTGTTAGAAGCCATCTACTTGCTTGGTCATGGCCGCTCCTTTAAAAGCTCACTAACAGGTCGAGTCATACAAAATGACTGCAGCGAGCTGTTTGTACATGGCCGTTTTTTGAACTCGGATCAATTTGAGCTACCAATTGGCATAAATAAACAGCGTGATGGCTCAACAGAGGTTAAAATAGGCGGTCAATCTGGGCAGAAGCTTGCTCAGTTGGCACAAGTATTACCTTTGCAATTGATTCACCCCGAAGGCTTTGATTTACTCACCGATGGGCCAAAACACCGCCGAGCATTTATCGATTGGGGGGTGTTTCATACTGAGCCTCAGTTTTATGAAATCTGGGGTCGGTTGAAGCGATTAAATAAGCAAAGAAATGCATTATTGAAAACGGCCACCAGCTATCGAGAACTCAGTTACTGGGATCAAGAATTAGCCGAATTAGCCGAAAAAATCAGTGCATGGCGTAAGGAATACATAGAACAAGTTCGCCAAGTTGCTGAAGAAATTTGTCAGTCATTTTTGCCTGAGTTTGATATCCAGCTGAATTACTATCGTGGGTGGGATAAAAGCACGCCGTATAGCGATATATTACGCGATAATTTTGAACGTGATCAGCAGCTCGGGTATACCTTTAGTGGGCCAAACAAAGCCGATTTAAAGATAAAAATATCGGGAACCCCGGTAGAAGATGTGTTGTCTAGAGGTCAGTTAAAACTGATGGTTTGTGCCCTTCGGGTAGCACAAGGGCAACACTTAACGCAACAAACAGGTAAGCAATGCATCTACTTAATAGATGACTTTGCATCTGAATTAGATAGTCAACGTCGCCAACGTCTTGCAGATTGCTTGCAGCAGACGGGGGCACAAGTTTTTGTGAGTTCTATTACCGCCAGCCAAGTTGCAGATATGCATGATGAAAATGGCAAGATGTTTCATGTGGAACATGGCACAATAGAGCAAGGATAAATAGTCAGAGAGTAACTCATGTCTGAAAATTACGATTCATCGAGTATTAAAGTACTGAAGGGTCTGGATGCAGTACGAAAGCGTCCAGGTATGTACATCGGCGACACTGATGATGGCACCGGTTTACACCACATGGTTTTTGAGGTGGTGGATAACTCAATTGATGAAGCGTTAGCAGGTCACTGTAATGACATCATTGTGACTATTCATGAGGATAACTCCGTATCGGTAAGCGATGACGGCCGTGGTATCCCAACAGAAATTCACCCTGAAGAGGGCGTATCTGCTGCAGAAGTTATCATGACGGTGCTTCATGCCGGTGGTAAGTTCGATGATAACTCATACAAGGTTTCTGGTGGTTTGCACGGTGTAGGTGTTTCTGTTGTAAATGCCCTATCTAAGCAAGTGGATCTAACGATTCACCGTCAAGGCTCTACGCATCAGCAAACTTATCGTCATGGTGAACCAGATGCGCCACTTGGTGCGACTGGCGATACTGAAAAAACGGGTACTATTATTCGTTTTTGGCCAAGTGAAGAGACGTTTACTAACGTACATTTCCATTACGAAATTCTCGCAAAACGTTTACGCGAGCTATCATTCTTAAATTCAGGCGTATCAATCAAACTGATTGATGAGCGTGAAGAAGACAAGATGGACCACTTCTGTTACGAAGGTGGTACACAGGCATTTGTTGATTACCTCAACACCAACAAAACACCAATCATCCAAAAAGTTTTCCACTTTGATTATGAGCGTGAAGACGGCATTTCTGTTGAAGTGGCAATGCAGTGGAACGATGGTTACCAAGAGAACATCTTCTGCTTCACTAACAACATCCCTCAACGAGATGGTGGTACTCACCTTGCTGGTTTCCGTGCAGCACTAACGCGTACGTTAAACAGCTTCATGGATAAAGAAGGCTACTCGAAAAAAGCGAAAGCGGCGACATCAGGTGATGATGCTCGTGAAGGCTTAACCGCGATTGTTTCGGTTAAAGTGCCTGATCCTAAGTTCTCAAGCCAAACTAAAGACAAGCTGGTTTCATCTGAAGTTAAATCTGCGGTTGAATCTGCGATGGGTGAAAAACTGTCTGAGTTCCTAATTGAGAACCCAAGTGAAGCTAAGATCGTTTGTAGCAAAATCATTGATGCAGCACGAGCTCGTGATGCAGCGCGTAAAGCGCGTGAGATGACTCGTCGTAAAGGCGCTCTCGATTTAGCTGGCCTGCCAGGTAAACTTGCAGACTGCCAAGAAAAAGACCCTGCACAATCTGAACTATATATAGTGGAAGGGGACTCTGCTGGCGGCTCAGCCAAGCAGGGGCGTAACCGTAAAAACCAAGCGATTTTGCCACTGAAAGGTAAAATTCTAAACGTAGAAAAAGCACGTTTCGACAAGATGTTGTCTTCTCAAGAAGTGGCAACGCTTATTACTGCATTAGGTTGTGGTATCGGTCGTGATGAGTACAACCCGGATAAATTGCGTTACCACAACATCATCATCATGACCGATGCCGATGTCGATGGTTCGCACATTCGTACGCTACTATTGACCTTCTTCTACCGTCAAATGCCAGAGCTTATTGAGCGTGGCTACATCTACATCGCTCAGCCACCACTTTACAAAGTGAAGAAAGGTAAGCAAGAGCAATACATTAAAGATGAAGACGCGATGAGCCAATACCAAGTTTCATTGGCGCTAGATAACGCATCGTTGCACGTAAATGCTGAAGCACCAGCTTTCTCTGGTGAAGCTCTAGAGAAATTGGTACAGCAGTATAACGCGGGTATTAAGTTAGTTGATCGTATGAGTCGTCGTTATCCTCGCGCGCTGATCCACGAGCTGATTTACACACCTCGTATTAAGATGGAACAGTGCCACGATGCTTCGGCAGTAGAAGCTTGGGGTCAACAATTAGTGACTCAGCTTAACGCTAAAGAAGAAGGCGCGAGTCAATACAGCCTAGAGATCGAACAGCATGCTGAAATGGGTATTAGCTTACCTAAGATTGTTGTTCGTACTCATGGTGTGACGCACGAATATCTATTAAGCATCGATTTAATCAATTCGAAAGAGTTCGCTAAGTTAGCGGATCTTTCAGAAGCACTAGATGGCTTGATTGAAGAGGGTGCTTACATTAAACGTGGCGAGCGTACTTTGCCTGTTACTACCTTTGTTGAAGCATTGAACTGGTTAATTAAAGAATCACGTCGTGGTCTTAGCCTACAGCGCTACAAAGGACTGGGTGAGATGAACCCGGATCAATTGTGGGAAACAACAATGGATCCAGAGACTCGTCGTATGCTACAAGTGACGATCGACGATGCAGTTGGTGCGGATCAGCTGTTCACCACACTAATGGGTGATCACGTAGAACCTCGTCGTAACTTCATTGAAGAAAATGCGTTGAAGGTAGCTAACCTAGACGTGTAGTGCTTCGGTGCTACCAAGTAATAAAGAAACGCTGCCTTCGGGTGGCGTTTTTTTTTCATTCTCCCCTTGAACTTCATTTCCCCCATCCCTATATCTAGTTATGAAGAGGATGCCGATAGGGCCTCTTAACCGCTTGTCCAACGAAGGAAAGCACAAAACTTAACTCAATCAGTCACTGTGTCTGAGCGTAATTGAACGATCAATTATCAGCAGAACAGTATGCTGACCCCCTTAGCTAACTTAGCAGCTAAGGCTATTGCTTATTAAAGGATAGTATTATGCGTAATGTAGATTTCACTCCCCTATACCGTAACGCCATTGGTTTTGACCGTTTGTTAAACCTGATGGAAACCAACAATGCCAAGAACACGTCTGGCAGCTACCCTCCGTACAACATTGAGCAAAAAGATGAAAATAACTACCGTATTACTATGGCGGTGGCAGGTTTTGCTGATGAACAACTCGATATCACTCAAAAAGAGAACATGTTGATTGTACGTGGAGAGCGTCAAGCTGAAGAAGGTAAGAATTACGTCTATCAAGGCATCGCAGAGCGTGACTTTGAGCGTAAATTCCAACTCGCTGACTACGTAACAGTGGTCGGAGCGACAATGGAAAATGGCCTACTGCACGTTGACTTAGAGCGTGAAATTCCTGAAGCGATGAAAGCACGTAAAATAGCCATCAATGGCAAAAACCTCATCGACAGCGAATAACCACAACTCGTTCGTTCATCCGTTGTAACGAAACGTCGTTAAACAGGCAAAAAAAGAGCAAAAGCGTCGCTTTTGCTCTTATCATTTCTAGCCTCTAGCCTCTAGCCTCTAGCCTCTAGCCTCTAGCCTCTAGCCTTCGGCGTACGCTTTAGCCACTTCTTCTGCAATCACAGCAATGCCTTTTTGCATCGCTTCATCATCTTGTACGTAGTTCATGCGCAGGCATTGATGAGCATGATCCCACTCATCTTCTTGGCCAATAAAGAAATACTCGCCTGGAACAATCAATACACCACGATCTTTAAGGCGCTTATACAGTTCCATGGTAGTAATGGGCAGTTCATCAAACCATAGCCATAAGAAGATAGCACCTTCAGGTTTATGGATACGGAAGCGCTCATCAGGTATCGCTTTTTGTAGTAATTCCACCGCTCTTAATGACTTTTGTTGATAAAAAGGCTTAATAACATCACTGCTTAAACGGAGTAAGTCGTCAGACTCAATCATATGATTAGCAATTGCAGGGCCAATACTACCTGGCGCTAAGCTGATAATGCCATTCATGTTAGCAAGGGCTTGGGTCACTTCTTCATTGGCGATAACAATACCGCAGCGCACACCAGGTAAACCCAGTTTAGATAAGCTCATGCATAGAATGGTATTGTCATTCCAAAAAGGCGTTACCTCCTCAAATATGATGTTTGGGAAGGGGGTACCATAGGCATTATCAATGATAAGTGGGATGTTGTTTTCTCGAGCCAGTTTATCTAGCTTTTGAATTTCTTCATCAGTCAGTACATTACCTGTTGGGTTCGTAGGACGTGAGGCACAAATAGCCGCGACAGAGTCATCCACTGTTAGCTGTTCGAAGTCGACGTGGTATTTGAACTGACGGTTATCCAGCATTTCTATCTCTGGGTGATAAGAGATGAAAATATTGTCGTCAATACCTGCGTCGCCATAGCCTATGTATTCGGGCGCTAATGGCAATAAAATTTTCTTATGAGAACCATCTTGTTGTTGGCCGGCAAACAGATTAAATAGATAGAAAAAACCACTTTGACTACCATTGGTTAGGCTAATGTTTTTTTCAGAAATATCCCAGCCATAGGTTTGCTTTAATAGGACAGCTAGATTTTTAACAAAGGTGTCTTTACCTTGTGGCCCATCATAATTCGCCATGGCGGCGATAAGCTCACCATTATCGAGCATCTCTTTACTGGCTTGATTAAAATATTCGAGCATGGCTGGAATTGCGGCAGGGTTGCCGCCACCGAGCATGATGGCACCGGGAGTGCGTAGACCTTCGTTAAGGTCGTCCATCAATTGTGTGATTCCAGAGTAGCGATTGAATTTTTCACCAAATTTAGAGAATTGCATTGCTCGATTACCTAATTATTATTTATGTGTCATATTCCAGTGTAGATGCTGGTTTTGTTGGATTAATCAACATACCGCAATGTTTTTGCGAGGCATAGAAGAAATTGTATTTATCCTATTTACATTCAAGTGTCTAACGTGAAAAGGGCTTGCTGGATTAGATCCTGATCGACTTAACAGATTAATGCCTGAGCAAGACTAAGTATTAGACTTTATATCCACTGAATATACACTTTGTGTCTTATATTAATAAAAGTAATGGATATAGTGTGAAAATTACACCCCTATTAACGTTGGCATTAGTTTTGGCTGGTTGCAGTAGTAATGATTACCAGGTTGTTAAACCGTTTGCTTCTTCAGAAGACATAGAAATGGTACAGCAGCAATTTGCTGAAGTAGAAAATTTAGATGTATCTGATGACGGTTATATAAGTTATTACACATGGAATGAAGAAGGTTTTCGTTGGAATACGTCTGCGATAAAGAAAATGAGTAACGAGTGGGCGTGCAATGAGATGATTGAATACTTACAGCATGGTTTTGTTATTAAGATAGGTTTTAAAGGAAAGGGTGGTCGAGAGGAGCATTTTGACCTGAATCGATGCACGAACAATACCGATGAAACCAACGAGAACAAAGTCGACGGGTAAGTGGCCGTTTTGGTGCGACATAAAAAAGGGAAGCGAATGCTTCCCTTTTTAGATTTTAAGCGATTACTTCTGTAATAGAGAAATATCGGCAATCTGTAGGAAAAGGTTACGCAGGTTATTAAGCAGCGTTAGACGGTTCTTTTTCAGAGCTTCGTCGTCAGCCATTACCATTACGTTGTCGAAGAATGCATCAACAGGTTCACGTAGATCAGCCAGTTTACTTAGGGCTTCTTGGTAGTTACCGGTAGCAAATGCAGGTTCTAGTGCCTCTGTCATTACTTCAACGTTTTCCGCAAGCGCCTTTTCTGCATCTTCTTGCAGCAGTGCTAGGTCAATCTCTTGTGCCAATTCACCATCGAACTTCGCAAGGATGTTACCAACACGCTTATTGGCGGCCGCTAGCGCTTCTGCAGCTTCCAGTTCACGGAAGTGAGAAACCGCTTTAACACGTTGATCAAAATCAGCAGGCTTAGTTGGACGACGAGCCAATACTGCTTGGATGATATCAATGCTGAAACCAGCATCTTGATACCATGCACGGAAACGACCGAGCATGAAGTCGATAACGTCAGCTTCAACGTTTTCGTTAGTCAGCTTGTCACCGAGTAGCTCTTTTGCTTTACCGATTAGATCGGTTAGGTCTAGGTTGTAGCCGTTTTCAACGATGATACGTAGTACACCTAGCGATGCACGACGTAGAGCAAATGGGTCAGAACCTTTTGGTGCCTGGCCAATACCGAAGATACCTACAATAGTGTCTAGCTTGTCTGCCATTGCAACGGCAGAAGAAATACCGGTACTTGGTAGCGTGTCACCCGCGAAACGAGGCATGTACTGCTCGTACAGTGCTAGTGCTACTTGCTCGTCTTCACCATCGTGCGTTGCGTAGTGCATGCCCATCACACCTTGAGTATCCGTAAATTCGAATACCATAGATGTCATTAGGTCACACTTAGCCAGTAGGCCTGCACGCTTAGATTTCTCAACGTCAGCATCGATTTGCTCAGCAATGTAGCCAGCAAGTTCAGTGATGCGGTCTGTTTTGTCTTTGATCGTACCCAGTTGCTTCTGGAAGATAGCTTGGTCTAGTTCAGCAAGACGGTCGATAAGCGGACGCTTACGGTCTGTGTTGAAGAAGAATTCAGCATCCGCAAGGCGAGGGCGTACAACTTTCTCGTTACCTTCGATAACGTGACGAGGTTCTTTAGACTCGATGTTTGAAACGAAGATAAAGTTTGGTAATAGATTTTTCTCTGTATCATAAACAGGGAAATACTTCTGATCGCCTTTCATGGTGTAAACCAACGCTTCAGAAGGAACCTTCAGGAACTCTTGCTCAAACTTCGCAGTTAGAACCACAGGCCATTCAACCAAAGACGTCACTTCTTCTACAAGGTCGTCTTCTAAGTCAGCAATACCGCCAACGGCTTCAGCTGCTTTTTTAGCATCTGCTAGGATAATGGCTTTACGTGCATCGTAATCTGCCATTACCTTACCGCGCTCTTCAAGAAGAGAAGGGTATTGATCTGCAGAATCAATCGTGAATTCTTGCTCACCCATAAAACGGTGGCCACGAATAGTACGGCCAGAGGCTACACCAAGGATTTCACCTTCGATTAACTCATCACCAAGCAGCATGGTTAGCGTTTTTACTGGGCGGATAAACTGAATATCAGAGTTGCCCCAACGCATTGCTTTAGGAATAGGTAAACCCGCTAGTGCTTTGGCAGCAATGTCGGTTACTAATTCTTGTACTGGTTTGCCAGCCACTTCTTGTTTAAATAGAAGCCACTCGCCTTTATCTGTTTTTAGACGTTCAGCTTGCTCAACGGTAATACCGTTGCCGCGAGCCCAACCTTGTGCGGCTTTAGTCGCATTGCCGTCGGCATCAAAAGCGACCGAGATTGCTGGGCCGCGTTTTTCAACAACTTTATCTGCTTGACCTTCAGCTAGGCTAGTCACTTTAAGTGCGAGTCGGCGAGGTGCTGCATACCATTTCACACCTTCGTGAGAAAGCTCTGCCGCTTTGAGTCCCGCTTCAAAATTTGCTGAAAATGCTTCCGCTAGAGAACGAAGTGCCGTTGGTGGTAGCTCTTCCGTACCTAATTCAATTAGAAAATTCTTAGCCATGATTACTTCACCTCATCCTTATTTTTCAGCATAGGGAAGCCAAGTGCTTCACGTGATGCGTAGTACGCTTCTGCAACGGCTTTAGTTAGGTTGCGGATACGAAGGATGTAACGTTGACGCTCAGTAACTGAGATAGCTTTACGAGCATCAAGTAGGTTAAATGCATGACCTGCTTTTAGAATGCGCTCGTAGGCAGGAAGAGGCAGTGGCGTTTCTAGTGCTAGAAGCTCCTGACACTCTTTCTCACATTGTTCAAAGAAACCAAATAGGAAATCTACGTCGGCGTGTTCAAAGTTGTAAGTTGATTGCTCAACTTCATTTTGATGGAAAATATCACCATAAGTCACGTTAGAGCCGTCAGGTGCTACGTTCCAAACAAGGTCGTAAACAGAGTCTACTTCTTGGATGTACATTGCCAGACGCTCGATACCGTAAGTGATCTCACCTGTAACAGGTTTACACTCAAGGCCGCCAACTTGTTGGAAGTAAGTAAACTGAGTCACTTCCATGCCGTTTAGCCAAACTTCCCAGCCAAGACCCCAAGCTCCCAATGTAGGGTTTTCCCAGTTGTCTTCTACGAAGCGAATATCATGAACAAATGGATCGACACCAAGCACTTCAAGTGAGCCTAAGTACAACTCTTGAATGTTATCAGGAGAAGGTTTTAGTGCTACTTGGAACTGATAATAGTGCTGCAGACGGTTCGGGTTTTCACCGTAACGGCCATCAGTAGGACGACGTGAAGGTTGAACGTATGCCGTAGACATTGGCTCTGGGCCAAGTGCACGTAAACATGTCATTGGGTGGGAGGTGCCAGCACCTACTTCCATATCTAGAGGTTGAACAATGGTACAACCATTCTGAGCCCAATAATCCTGCAGCGCGAGGATCATTCCCTGGAAGGTTTTGATATCGTATTTTTGCATAATTAAATTCGCGCGATTCTTCTATCTGGTTTTTTAGAAATAACCTCAGATTATACGCAAATATTGATAGGTCGAGTAGGGGCAATGTTGTTTATTTAGCCAGCATATTTGTGCTTTTGGGTGATTTTTTGCTTTTGTAGCAGAATAGCGCATGAAAAAGGGCTCAAGTATCGTGAACCTAAAGTGATGATTTTGCGTCTTGCTCACATATTGAGCAATTTTAAGGTTGGAAATATACTGTTACAGCTGTTGTTATCTTTCATCAGAAATTTTGGCTTTTCGAGTGACTTCACTTTTATTTTGTTGTGGTAAAACTTAATGACGTTGTTTGATCTAAAAATTATTGAGAGAATTAATAATTACAGTAACTTTCTGTTTTTATTTGAATTTGATCGGCTTGAGGCTGATTTTGTAAATCGATATGTTGTTTGAAACTTAATAACAGGATGTCATTATGAACAAAGCTTTACTAAGTAGTGCGATTGGAGCTGCGGTGTTGTTGTCTGCTCACTCTGTTTCAGCTCAAGATCTCAGTAGCCTCTCAAAGTTAACGATTATCCCTAATCACAACGCTTCGCTGATTCGTAACTTTAATCCGTTTGCAGTCTCTCGCTTACATACTGCTCGTGACTTTATGTTTGAACCGCTGGTGGTATTCAATGAGTTAAAAGGCAATGTACCTGAGTATCGCCTAGCGACCAGTTCAACAATGAGTGAAGATTTACTGAGCATTACATTTGATCTGCGTGAAGGCGTTAAATGGTCTGACGGAGAAACCTTTGATGCTGATGACGTGCTCTTTACCTTTGAATTAGTAAAAGCATTCCCTGCTTTGGATGATCGCGGCATTAACAACAAAATTGAGTCGGTAGAAAAACTCAACCAATACCAAGTCCGTTTCCACATGAAGGAAGTGAACACCAATGGTACTTATGAAATTGTTCAGATTCCCATTGTCCCTGAGCATCAATGGAATAAAGTAAAAGCACCGGCCGAATTCTTAAATGAAAACCCTGTCGGAACGGGGCCATTTACTGATATACCACAATTCACTTCTTCTTTGTTTTTGCAGTGTCGAAACCCTCATTATTGGGACAATAATAATTTGGACGTAGATTGCTTGCGCATTCCTCAAATGAATCATAATGATCAAGTACTGGGTGAATTGATGAACTCCCGCATTGATTGGGCTGGCTCGTTTGTTCCTGATATCGACCAAACTTATCTAAAAGCATCGGCTAATCATGGCTATTGGTACCCACCAGCAGGGACTCAAGCATTTGTCTTTAATTATGAATCTAAAGATAAAGTGAAGCACAGCGTGCTGACAGACGTGCAGTTTAGACGTGCGTTTTCGATGGCACTGGATCGCCAAACCATCATAGATATTGCTAACTACGGAAATGGCGTTATTAATGATTTTGCATCAGGGCTTGGTTATGCCTTTGAAGCTTGGTCTGATGAATCGGTTCATAAGAAATATCAAAATTACATGACTTACTCGAAAAGCAACGCAAAAGCGTTATTAGTTGAAGCGGGTTATAAAGATATCAATGGCGATGGGCTGGTTGAGTCTCCTGATGGCGAGGCTTTTGAATTGATCATTCAATCACCTCAAGGTTGGACTGATTTTAACAATACCGTGATGCTAGCAACAGAGCAGTTGCAAGAAGTGGGCATTAATGCGAAAGCAAGAACACCTGATTTCTCTATATACAATCAGTCTATGCAAAATGCGGATTATGACATTGCTTATACCAATTACTTTCACGGCCCTACGCCGCATAAATATTGGGACAGCGGCTACCACTCTCGCTTGCAAGAGTCTGAAGGTATGCCTCGTTTCGCCATGCATCACTGGAAAAACGATCAGCTAGATACGCTATTAGATAGTTTCTACAAAACAGCTGACATGAAGAAGCAGAAGAATATTGCTCATGATATTCAAAGCCTGATTGCTGAAAACCAAGTGACGGTGCCTGTGCTATCAGGCCCTAATTTTTATCAATACAACACCACTCGATTCACTGGCTGGTGGAGTGCGGATAACCCGAAAGGTCGCCCAATGGTTTGGGAAGGAACACCTGAAAGATTGCTTCATGTGCTGGATCTAAAACCTAAAAGTTAGTTCATATTTAGGCTAGAAACTTAGCGGGTTTTACTTTATTTGGGTGCCCTTTCTTTAAGGGCATTTGAATAATAATCGTGCCTCTTTGAGGTTATTTGTACTGGATCAAATATCCGACTGAAACCACAGTGAATCGGGATCCTTGCCATATTAGTGTCACAATTGTCATGGTATCTTAACAGTGTGAATCATAGCGAGAGGGCACTATTATGCTGGCACGTTATATGGGGATCACTCCACAGAGTCAAAGTTATCTTTTTACCACCGGATTGGCGTTAACCTTGTTGGGAATGGCGCTAACGGATATGTGGCTTCCAATGGTTGCAGGGTCGGTTATTATGACGGCGTTGGCGGTTGAGTCATGGGTAAGAGTTCTTCACATCATTCCTTTACGAAATGAACTGCGCGAGCTTCATCATCAAGTCGATAGCCTACAAAAGCGCATTCATTCTAACGAAATGGAATAAAGTCAAAAAGGCTGTCGATGTCACAGCCTTTTAAATAACACCATGTCAAACTAATCCATACCTTTCTTAATGAGATATTGAAAAGGCATCTTGTCTACTTGGGCGCTAATTAATTGGTGATCCATAAATCGACAAAAGCTTGGAATGTCTCTTGTTGTTGATGGGTCATCGGCTGTAACCAACAATACTTCGCCATCTTCCATTGTGCGGATTGTTTTTCTCACCATCATGACAGGTTCTGGGCAGCGCAATCCTTCGGCTTCTAACGTATTAGTGGCAATGGTTGGATCAAAAGTCATTTTTTTTACTTTACTCGGTATTGATGGAGACAAGATCATACTAGTGAAGAAAATATATGCAATAAGCTCTTGGCAAAGTGAACAATTTCATATAAATTAAATTTTAACAATCGTGCAACATTTGGCTAGGGATGGGCTATGTTAAATCGACTAGACAGACTCACAATTTATACCGTTCTCGGTTTTATCACGTTTTGCGCTTTGGTATTAAGAACATCGCCGAATGTATCATTACTGCCACTCATTGGCCTTTTTTCGACGATTTTTGGTATTGGTGTCGAAATGTATCGATGGCAGCCGAGCATTGAAAAAACCGAGGAATAAGAAAAGTAACAATAAACTTCGATCTAACTCAAACATAAGGCGGGATTTTTTTGCCTGCTATATTGTATCTAAGTGCATCTGGCATCATGATTTAACGGTTATGGTGTAAATAAGGTCGAATGTAGTGGAATTGGAAGAAATCTATCGTCGAGATCTCAACTTGCTGGTTGCCCTGCGTGTGCTTATTGAAGAGGGCAGCGTTAGTAAGGCAGCAGCTCGTTTAAGTTTGAGTCAATCTGCGATGAGCCGAGTATTAGGGCGTCTGAGAGTATTGTTAGATGATCCTTTATTCACCCGCCAAGGCCAGAAGTTGATTCCGACGGTAAAAGCATTAGAACTTGATACTGCTTTGAGCGAGCCACTTGAATCTCTAAGGTGGTTATTATCGAGTAAAGAGTTTGAGCCAAAAGAGTGTGAACAAACCTTTACGATTGCGACCACTGACTATCTTACCGTTTGCATTGCCGCGTATTTATCATGAAGCACCTAAGGTGAAGTTTAACTTCATTCCACTGCAACACGATCAATTAGCCAGTCAATTGGCAGCTCAAGGGGCAGACTTAGCCATATGTCGCCCTACCGCGCCAGTTGCACCGCTACAAAGCGAAATTCTTGGTAGGGTCGGTGTACTCTGCTTGCTTTCAAAGCAACACCCGTTAGCGAACAAAGAAATGACCCTGCAAGATTACCAACATTATCCGCACGCGATGATTGCGATTAGTGATGGTGTAAAAGCCTTGATAGACCAAGCTTTAGTCGGCGAGCCGGAACGTAATATGGTACTTAGGGCTTATCACCTAGAAGCGGCGCTAGCGATAGTCGATACCATGCCTTTGATTATCACCGTACCCGCAGATTTGGCCTATTTAATTGAAGATCGACATAACCTTGTGGTTAAGCCTCTGCCATTCCAGTTTACGCCGTTTGATTATTCTATGATTTGGCATACACGATGCGATCACTCACCCGCACAAGAGTGGCTACGGAGTATCGTTAAAGAGGAGTGTGGTCGCTTAATTGCCAAGCGAGTAGAAGATATGAGGTTAGATGGGTAGATAGGATTATAGGGAGCGCAATGTTGGTGCGCCCCCAGATCTTACTGTTTTATCGCTTGATACTGACTATAGCTTGATAACCACGCGTCCGGTGACTTGGCCGTTTGTGATGTCTTCTGCGTATTTAGGCGCATCTTTGAGTTCGACTTCGGTACATGCTTGCTCAAAGTAGCTTTCTGGTAATAATTCACCGAGCTTTTCCCATGCGGCAATTCGTTTCTCTAATGGACAAGAAACAGAATCGACACCTTGTAGGCGCACATTTCGTAGAATGAACGGCATTACCGTCGTTGGTAAGTCAAAACCACCGGCAAGGCCACAAGCGGCTACCGCACTGTTGTAATCCATTTGTGCCAGTACTTTCCCCAGAACCTTACTACCAACAGTATCGACAGCACCTGCCCAGATTTGCTTTTCTAATGGACGAGCGGGTTCTTCAAACTCTGAACGGTCAATAATACGAGCAGCGCCAAGCTTTTTAAGTAACGGACCATTTTGTTCAACTCGACCTGTTACTGCTGCTACTTGGTAACCAAGTTGAGATAGCAGTGAAACCGCAACTGAGCCGACACCACCGCTAGCACCTGTAACCAATATCTCACCAGAGTCTGGTTTTACATCAGCATCAAGTAAAGCTTGCACGCATAACATTGCTGTAAAACCAGCGGTGCCAACCATCATGGATTTTTTGCTGTCCATTGCTTTTGGCATAGGAACAAGCCAATCACCTTTTAGGCGTGCTTTTTGAGCCATACCGCCCCAATGGTTTTCACCCACTCCCCAACCAGTTAGAACCACTTTGTCACCCACTTGATAACGAGCGTCTTCAGAGCTTGATACCGTCCCCGCAAGATCGATTCCCGGAACCATAGGGAAGTTACGGATAATTTTTCCTTTGCCTGTAATCGCCAAGCCATCTTTGTAGTTCAGTGATGAATAATCGACATCTACTACAACATCGCCTTCCGGTAATTGAGCTAATTCGATTTGTTCTATGTTAGCGATGGTGCGTTTTTCTTCTTGGTTTAGAACGAGAGCGTTAAACATGATGATCTCCACAGAGGCTTGATACAAAGCAAGATTAAGTAAAGCAAGTGTAGTTGGATATTGGGTATGAAAAAAGTGATACTTTGGCATTTTAACTATGCATGTTACGCATAGACTAAAGGCGACTTTCGTCGCCTTTAGGGTTTGTACTTCTATTTAACTCAGCTAGCGGTTTATGGCCTTTCAAAAATGGTGGCGATGCCTTGGCCTAAACCAATACACATGGTCGCTAAACCATATTTAGCCTCTTTTGCTTCCATTAAATTGATCAGAGTTGTTGATATACGAGTACCAGAGCAGCCTAATGGGTGACCAAGAGCAATAGCGCCACCGTTTAGATTCACTTTTTCATCGACAACATCAAGTAAACCAAGATCTTTAGCACAAGGTAAAGACTGAGCCGCAAAGGCTTCATTAAGCTCAATGACGTCCATATCTTCAATATTTAGACCAGCGCGCTTAAGTGCTTTATGTGTTGCTGGTACTGGGCCGTAACCCATAATTGAAGGATCGCATCCAGCGACAGCCATAGAGCGAACTTTAGCTCGAATGGTTAAACCAAGTTCATTGGCTTTATCTTCACTCATAAGCAGCATAGCTGAGGCACCATCAGATAACGCTGATGATGTCCCTGCCGTTACGGTACCGTTAGCTGGGTCAAATACCGGGCGAAGTTGTGCTAAGCCCTCAACTGAGGTTTCTGGGCGAATGACTTCATCGTGATCTAGTGTGAACAAAGTGCCGTCTGGCGCATGAGCTTCAATAGGTAGAATTTCGTTTTTGAAGCGACCTTCCACGGTTGCGGCATGAGCACGTGCGTGGGAACGAGCGGCAAACGCATCTTGTTCTTCACGACTTATGCCATGCATTTTGCCGAGCATTTCTGCTGTTAGCCCCATCATGCCCGCCGCTTTAGCAACGTTTTTTGACATACCTGGATGGAAGTCGACCCCATGGTTCATCGGTACATGACCCATGTGTTCTACGCCACCCACCATGCAAATTTCTGCATCTCCCACCATGATAGCGCGAGAAGCATCATGCAGAGCTTGCATTGATGAACCACATAGTCGATTAACCGTAACAGCGCCGACTTCAATTGGTACACCTGCCAGCAATGAGGCATTACGTGCAATATTAAATCCTTGTTCTAGAGTTTGTTGAACACAACCCCAGTAAATGTCTTCAATTTGCGATGGATTGACCTGCGGGTTACGTTCTAGCAGCCCTTTCATTAAGTGTGCTGATAAATCTTCAGCACGAGTATGGCGAAATGCACCGGCTCTCGATTTACCCATCGGCGTACGCAGGCAATCAACAATTACAACGTTATTCATTTTGAATTTCCTTCTCCAATGGGTGGTTACAGTGATTGCTCGACTTGGGCGTTATAGAAGCTGCCATTGTCTTGCGCCATATCAAGTAGTAATTGAGGCACTTGGTACAACGGGCCGAGTTCTTTGTAGTTGGCGGCCATTGCAACATAGTTAGCAACACCTATGGTATCTAGGTAACGGAACACACCACCTCTGAATGGAGGGAAGGCTAATCCGTACACCAATGCCATGTCGGCTTCTTGTGGAGAAGCAATAATGCCTTCTTCTAAACACAGAGCCACTTCATTGATCATTGGAATCATCATTCGCTGAATAATGGTTTGTTCGTCGAAGCTTTGCTTGTCATTCGTTACCGACTCGAGTGTCGGTAATATGCTGTCATCGAAGGTTTTCTTTGGTCGGCCTTTTTTATCTACGCTGTAGCTGTAGAATCCAGAACCGTTTTTCTGACCGTATTTATCTGCTTCAAATAGAGCATCAATCACGTCACGGCCATTTTTACCCATGCGCTCAGGGAAGCCTTGCGCCATCACCGCTTGAGCATGGTGAGCGGTATCTATTCCAACCACATCAAGCAAGTAAGCTGGGCCCATTGGCCAGCCAAACTTTCTTTCCATGATTTTGTCTACTTGAGTAAAGTCAGCGCCATCACGAAGCAGGTCACTGAAACCACCGAAGTAAGGGAAAAGTACTCGGTTTACAAAGAATCCAGGGCAGTCATTAACGACAATGGGTGATTTGCCCATTTTAGCTGCGTAAGCAACAACACGATTGATGGTTTCATCAGAGGTCTTCTCACCACGGATAATTTCGACCAAAGGCATACGATGTACTGGGTTGAAGAAGTGCATGCCACAGAAGTTTTCTGGGCGTTTTAGTGACTTAGCCAGTAAGTTGATTGGAATAGTTGAAGTATTAGAAGTAACGACCGCGTTGTCTTCTACTTTATCTTCAACTTCAGCCAATACGGCCGCTTTGATTTTTGGATTTTCTACAACAGCTTCAACAACGATATCGGCTTGCTCGATACCTGCATAGTGCAAACTAGGCGTGATGGAAGAAAGAATGCCAGCCATCTTGAAGCCATCTAATCGACCACGAGACAGGCGTTTGTTAAGTAATTTTGACGCTTCATTCATACCTAAATCAAGGGATGCCTGAGCGATGTCTTTCATGATGACAGGGACACCTTTCAATGCAGATTGATAAGCGATACCCCCGCCCATGATACCTGCGCCAAGTACAGCCGCTCTCTTGGTGTCAGTTTGAGCTGATTTTTCAGCTTTTTTCGCTAAACCTTTGATGTATTGGTCGCTTAAGAACAAACCAACCAAGGCTTGGGCTACCTCTGTTTTTGCCAGAGTAACAAAGTGCTTGCGTTCAATATCCAAAGCCTCGTCTCGGCTTAAGCGAGCGGCTTCTTCAATGGCTTTTACTGACGTAATGGGTGCTGGGTAATGAGGGCCAGCCTTTTGAGCAACAAGGCCTTTTGCCATGGTAAAACTCATCATAGCTTCGAGTTTGCTCAGCGTCAGTGGCGACGTTTTTTGCTGACGTCGAGACTGCCAATCAATTTGTTCGTTTTTAGCTTGTGTGATGGTCTTGATCGCAGACTCAAACAGTTGGTCACTATCAACTAGGGCATCTAATAGACCCAGCTTTAAGGCTTCATCCGCTCGACAAGCTTTACCTTGAGTAATGATTTCCATAGCACTATCAGCACCAATCACGCGAGGCAAACGCACACTGCCACCAAAGCCCGGCATGATGCCAAGTTTGGTTTCTGGTAAGCCAATGCTGGTGGTCTTGTCACCAATACGGAAATCGGTTGCGAGTACGCATTCACAGCCACCACCTAAAGTGTGGCCACGCAGAACAGATAGCGTTGGGAATGGAAGGTCTTCCAACTTATTAAACACGTCGTTGGCATAGCGCAACCATTGGTCTAATTCTTCTTCTGGCTTCGCAAATAGACCGAGGAATTCGGTAATATCAGCGCCGACAATAAATGCATTTTTGTTTGAAGTTAGGATTAAACCTGATACTGAAGTGGCTTGCTTCAGGGCATCAAGGGCTTTATCCAGCGATTCAAGAGTTGCAACGTCGAGTTTGTTAACTGATTCTGGAGAGCAGAAGCTTAACTCGGCGATTCCGTCTTGTAATTCCTTTACTTGTAGGGTGTTAGATTGGTAAATCATTGTCTATCTCCATGACGCACAATCCATGATTGTCTGACAGAGTGAGTGTTATAGTTATGTTGCCAAATTGTTTAGCGTTCTCAGTTTGCTCTTTGTTTTGGCTAATTTCAATACATTTTTAAACAGGTGTTTAACATTTGTGGTTTAGGTCTTGTCTGGTGCGCTTTGGTGTGGTGTCGTGATACACTGATTACCTTGATTTTTTAACCCCATTATCATGAATCTTCAGCCTTTTAAAATTCCATCTGCCCCCGCTTTATTTGAAGAAGAGATCAAAAAGAGCGTGTTCATTACCCATTTGGCTCATACTCCATCTATTGAGTTAGCTAAAGAATTTGTTGATCAAATAAAGCAGCGTCATTCAGGAGCAAGACATAACTGCTGGGGTTTCGTTGCAGGCAGACCTGAAAACTCGATGAAATTTGGCTTTAGTGATGATGGCGAACCATCAGGCACTGCCGGGAAACCGATCTTGGCGCAACTGGCTGGCTCTGGAGTTGGGGAAATAACGGCTGTAGTTACCCGTTATTCTGGAGGAATCAAGCTTGGGACGGGTGGTTTAGTTAAAGCATATGGTGGAGGTGTTCAACAAGCACTGAAGTTGCTTCAAACTATCGAGAAAAAAATCACCACAAATTTGAAGCTAGAGTTAGACTACTCGCTTATGCCTTTAGTGCAGTCGGTAATGGCTGAGTTTAAAGCAGAACAAGTAGAGGCTGATTATCAAAGCCGAATTACGATAGTGGTAGCCATTGAAGTAAATCAAGTCAGTCCGTTTACTCAAACCATTATTAATAAGAGCGCTGCCAAAGTATTGGTTACGCCGTTAGATGACTATTAGGAATTTCGAAGCGCTGCTTCATATTTAAGAATGCAAATTCGTTCAATTATCCGCATCGTTGGCCTATTGCTGGCACTTTTCAGTGTATCAATGTTAGCCCCAGCTTTTGTTGCTCTTATTTATCGTGATGGTGCCGGTGTGCCTTTTGTCACGACATTTGTTGTATTACTGATGTGTGGTGGATTTTTTTGGTTCCCTAACCGCAAACATAAGCATGAATTAAAGGCCCGAGACGGTTTTCTTATCGTAGTGCTTTTTTGGACGGTAATCGGCAGCGCCGGTGCTCTGCCATTTCTTATCTCTGATAACCCCAATATTTCAGTAACAGATGCTTTCTTTGAGTCTTTCTCTGCCTTAACAACGACCGGCGCAACGGTTATTGTTGGGCTAGATGAATTACCTAAAGCCATTTTGTTTTATCGACAGTTTCTGCAGTGGTTTGGAGGCATGGGAATCATTGTTCTCGCGGTTGCCATTCTGCCAGTCTTGGGCATTGGTGGTATGCAGCTGTATCGGGCTGAAATACCTGGCCCAGTAAAAGATACTAAAATGACACCACGAATTGCTGAAACCGCAAAGGTGCTTTGGTATATCTACTTAAGCTTAACGATCGCCTGTGCAACCGCATTTTGGCTGGCGGGCATGAGCGTGTTTGATGCGATAAGCCATAGTTTTTCAACGATTGCTATCGGTGGTTTCTCTACGCATGATGCAAGCATGGCTTATTTTGATAGTCATGTGATCAATATGATTACAGTGGTGTTTTTGCTCATTTCTGCGTGTAACTACTCTTTGCACTTTGCTGCTTTTGCGTCCGGCGGCGTTCATCCTAGATATTATTGGAAAGATCCTGAATTTCGAGCCTTTATCTTTATACAGGCTGTCTTATTCTTAATATGTTTTCTATTGCTTTTAAAGCATCACTCTTACGACTCTGTATACGATGCATTTGATCAGGCACTTTTCCAAACGGTGTCTATCTCGACTACCGCAGGATTTACCACCACGGGTTTCTCCGAGTGGCCGCTATTTTTGCCAGTACTATTGTTATTCTCTTCTTTTATAGGGGGCTGCGCTGGTTCTACTGGTGGTGGAATGAAAGTAATACGAATTTTATTGCTCACCTTGCAAGGTGCTCGTGAAATGAAACGTTTGGTACACCCAAGAGCGGTGTACACCATCAAAGTGGGTGGTTCTGCGTTATCACAACGTGTTGTTGATGCGGTCTGGGGTTTCTTTTCTGCCTACGCACTTGTGTTTGTTGTTTGTATGCTGGCACTGATCGCTACGGGTATGGACGAGCTGTCGGCATTTTCTGCCGTTGCTGCAACACTGAATAATTTAGGCCCAGGACTTGGCGATGTTGCGCTTCATTTTGGCGATGTAAATGACAACGCTAAGTGGGTGTTGATTGTATCCATGTTGTTTGGACGATTAGAGATTTTTACGCTATTGATTCTGTTGACTCCAACGTTCTGGCGTAGTTAAGGAATGAAAATGGAAAAGTTACTGTTATTGCACTCAAGCCGAGAAGGGCAAACCGTTAAAATTCTCGACTATATAAAGAAGGAACTTGGCGAGTTCGATTGTGAGACTCAAGACATTCACCAAATAGGCAAGGTTGAACTATCTAAGTACGATCGTGTTGTGATTGGTGCATCGATTCGCTATGGCCATTTGAATAAAAAGCTTTATCAGTTCATTGAACAGCATTTAGAACAGCTCGAACAATGTAATGCGGCCTTTTTCTGTGTCAACCTAACCGCACGTAAAGAAGCCGAAGGAAAAGATACGCCTGAAGGTAGCGCCTATATAAAGACGTTTTTAAAGAAGTCGCCTTGGCAGCCTAAATTGATAGGTGTGTTTGCTGGTGCGCTTTATTACCCACGTTACGGATTTTTTGACCGAGTCATGATTCGCTTTATTATGACCATGACTGGTGGAGAAACCGATACTAGTAAAGAAGTTGAATATACTAATTGGGAAAAAGTGACTAAATTCTCGCATCAGATCCGAAATTTCGGGCAACTTGACTAACATTTAGACGCAGTTGGTTGGAAAGTATTCAAACAAACAAAATATTCGAAAAAAGTGGTTAATTGGGGTTGCCAAAGTGACGTCGATCTCTATAATGCCACCTCGCTGACACGGGAACGTTTCGAAAGAAGTGAACCAGAGTTAGCAAGGTCTACTAGCTAAGCCAAGTGCTTAAAAATAGTTTTGAAAAAAGTGGTTGACACTAAAACTTAAATCGCTAGAATGGCCGTCCGAATCAAGCAATGCTCGATTCGAAAAGCTCTTTAACAATTTAAACCTATCAATCTGTGTGGGCACTCGTTGATGATAATCAAAAAAGTTTTTACCTCGGTAAAAACAGTTTCTTCGGAAACAACTTTGGTTTCAATGAACTGAGTGACCAATACGAAATTAAGTTTACTTAATTTTGGCACAGTCAATTCATTACCATTCTGTTGGAATGGTAATAGCTTTAGAATTACATGTTCATGTTTACATGAATATTAGTTTTGAAGTCAGTATTCATTGAGCCGACAAAATCTTAAATTGAAGAGTTTGATCATGGCTCAGATTGAACGCTGGCGGCAGGCCTAACACATGCAAGTCGAGCGGAAACGAGAAGTAGCTTGCTACTTCGGCGTCGAGCGGCGGACGGGTGAGTAATGCCTAGGAAATTGCCCTGATGTGGGGGATAACCATTGGAAACGATGGCTAATACCGCATAATGCCTTCGGGCCAAAGAGGGGGACCTTCGGGCCTCTCGCGTCAGGATATGCCTAGGTGGGATTAGCTAGTTGGTGAGGTAATGGCTCACCAAGGCGACGATCCCTAGCTGGTCTGAGAGGATGATCAGCCACACTGGAACTGAGACACGGTCCAGACTCCTACGGGAGGCAGCAGTGGGGAATATTGCACAATGGGCGCAAGCCTGATGCAGCCATGCCGCGTGTATGAAGAAGGCCTTCGGGTTGTAAAGTACTTTCAGCAGTGAGGAAGGGGTGTACGTTAATAGCGTGCATCCTTGACGTTAGCTGCAGAAGAAGCACCGGCTAACTCCGTGCCAGCAGCCGCGGTAATACGGAGGGTGCGAGCGTTAATCGGAATTACTGGGCGTAAAGCGCATGCAGGTGGTTCGTTAAGTCAGATGTGAAAGCCCGGGGCTCAACCTCGGAACTGCATTTGAAACTGGCGGGCTAGAGTACTGTAGAGGGGGGTAGAATTTCAGGTGTAGCGGTGAAATGCGTAGAGATCTGAAGGAATACCAGTGGCGAAGGCGGCCCCCTGGACAGATACTGACACTCAGATGCGAAAGCGTGGGGAGCAAACAGGATTAGATACCCTGGTAGTCCACGCCGTAAACGATGTCTACTTGGAGGTTGTGGCCTTGAGCCGTGGCTTTCGGAGCTAACGCGTTAAGTAGACCGCCTGGGGAGTACGGTCGCAAGATTAAAACTCAAATGAATTGACGGGGGCCCGCACAAGCGGTGGAGCATGTGGTTTAATTCGATGCAACGCGAAGAACCTTACCTACTCTTGACATCCAGAGAAGCCAGCGGAGACGCAGGTGTGCCTTCGGGAACTCTGAGACAGGTGCTGCATGGCTGTCGTCAGCTCGTGTTGTGAAATGTTGGGTTAAGTCCCGCAACGAGCGCAACCCTTATCCTTGTTTGCCAGCGAGTAATGTCGGGAACTCCAGGGAGACTGCCGGTGATAAACCGGAGGAAGGTGGGGACGACGTCAAGTCATCATGGCCCTTACGAGTAGGGCTACACACGTGCTACAATGGCGCATACAGAGGGCAGCCAACCAGCGATGGTGAGCGAATCCCAAAAAGTGCGTCGTAGTCCGGATTGGAGTCTGCAACTCGACTCCATGAAGTCGGAATCGCTAGTAATCGTGAATCAGAATGTCACGGTGAATACGTTCCCGGGCCTTGTACACACCGCCCGTCACACCATGGGAGTGGGCTGCAAAAGAAGTAGGTAGTTTAACCTTTCGGGGAGGACGCTTACCACTTTGTGGTTCATGACTGGGGTGAAGTCGTAACAAGGTAGCCCTAGGGGAACCTGGGGCTGGATCACCTCCTTATACGAAGATTTTCACGATGAGTACCCACACAGATTGATATGGTTTAGAAAAGCAAAAGAGAGAAGAACTCCCAAGTTCTTCAAACAAATTTGATTCTACTTTTTTAAAGTGGAAACAAACTTAGTGTCCCGTTCGTCTAGAGGCCTAGGACACCGCCCTTTCACGGCGGTAACAGGGGTTCGACTCCCCTACGGGATACCATTGGGTCGTTAGCTCAGCTGGTAGAGCAGTTGACTTTTAATCAATTGGTCGCAGGTTCGAATCCTGCACGACCCACCATTTCCTCCCAAGGAAATAAAAATATGGGGCTATAGCTCAGCTGGGAGAGCGCCTGCCTTGCACGCAGGAGGTCTGCGGTTCGATCCCGCATAGCTCCACCATTCCTTCCTCAAGGAATTAAAACATCGGAGGGCGATTAGCTCAGTTGGGAGAGCACCTGCCTTACAAGCAGGGGGTCACTGGTTCGAGCCCGGTATCGCCCACCATCTTTAAACGCATTAGCGATAGTGTTTTTAAAAATGGTTTCGATTAGAAACTTTTGCTCTTTAACAATTTGGAAAGCTGACGAATAACGACTGTGATTAGTTGTTATTCAAATTTAAAAGTTCTCAAATCCTATGACTCTTTATGAGTGATAGGTACCAACACACATTCAAGTGTTCTTGGGTTTTCATGCGAATGAAAACATATTTGAGTCCGGCAAAATCGAACGTCTCTCACTCATAAAATAGAGAGACAACCTTGGTTGTTTGCCATACACAAAGACCTCTTGGGGTTGTATGGTTAAGTGACTAAGCGTACACGGTGGATGCCTTGGCAGTCAGAGGCGATGAAGGACGTATTAACTTGCGATAAGCGTAGATAAGGCAGTAAAAGCCACTTGAGTCTACGATTTCCGAATGGGGAAACCCGGCCGCATAAGCGGTCATCTCTTAGTGAATACATAGCTAAGTGAAGCGAACTCGGGGAACTGAAACATCTAAGTACCCGAAGGAAGAGAAATCAACCGAGATTCCGAAAGTAGCGGCGAGCGAAATTGGATTAGCCCTTAAGCTTTTAATGATGCAGACGAAGACTCTGGAAAGTGTCGCAGTAAAGGGTGATAGCCCCGTAGTCGACGCATCATAATCAGTGAAAACGAGTAAGGCGGGACACGTGATATCCTGTTTGAATATGGGGGGACCATCCTCCAAGGCTAAATACTACTGACTGACCGATAGTGAACCAGTACCGTGAGGGAAAGGCGAAAAGAACCCCTGTGAGGGGAGTGAAATAGAACCTGAAACCGTGTACGTACAAGCAGTAGGAGCCCACTTGTTGGGTGACTGCGTACCTTTTGTATAATGGGTCAGCGACTTAATTTTAGTAGCAAGGTTACCCGTTTAGGGGAGCCGTAGGGAAACCGAGTCTTAACTGGGCGCTCAGTTGCTAGAATTAGACCCGAAACCAGGTGATCTAGCCATGGGCAGGTTGAAGATTGAGTAACATCAATTGGAGGACCGAACCGACTAATGTTGAAAAATTAGCGGATGACTTGTGGCTAGGGGTGAAAGGCCAATCAAACCTGGAGATAGCTGGTTCTCCCCGAAAGCTATTTAGGTAGCGCCTCGGACGAATACTATTGGGGGTAGAGCACTGTTAAGGCTAGGGGGTCATCCCGACTTACCAACCCTTTGCAAACTCCGAATACCAATAAGTAATATCCGGGAGACACACGGCGGGTGCTAACGTCCGTCGTGGAGAGGGAAACAACCCAGACCGCCAGCTAAGGTCCCAAATTACTACTAAGTGGGAAACGATGTGGGAAGGCTCAGACAGCCAGGATGTTGGCTTAGAAGCAGCCATCATTTAAAGAAAGCGTAATAGCTCACTGGTCGAGTCGGCCTGCGCGGAAGATGTAACGGGGCTAAGTAGTAAACCGAAGCTGCGGCTGCACACTTTTGGTGTGCGGGGTAGGGGAGCGTTCTGTAAGCGGTTGAAGGTGGTCTGTAAGGGCTGCTGGACGTATCAGAAGTGCGAATGCTGACATGAGTAACGATAAAGGGAGTGAAAAACTCCCTCGCCGGAAGACCAAGGGTTCCTGTCCAACGTTAATCGGGGCAGGGTAAGTCGACCCCTAAGGCGAGGCCGAAAGGCGTAGTCGATGGGAAACGGGTTAATATTCCCGTACTTCTTATAATTGCGATGGGGGGACGGAGAAGGCTAGGTGGGCCTGGTGATGGTTATCCAGGTTCAAGTGCGTAGGCGGATGGTTTAGGTAAATCCGGACCGTTATTAACGCTGAGACACGATGTCGAGCAACTACGGTTGTGAAGTCATTGATGCCATGCTTCCAGGAAAAGCCTCTAAGCTTCAGATTATAAGAAATCGTACCCCAAACCGACACAGGTGGTCGGGTAGAGAATACCAAGGCGCTTGAGAGAACTCGGGTGAAGGAACTAGGCAAAATGGTACCGTAACTTCGGGAGAAGGTACGCTCTTGGCGGTGAAGTCCCTTGCGGATGGAGCTACTAGGAGTCGCAGATACCAGGTGGCTGCAACTGTTTATTAAAAACACAGCACTGTGCAAAATCGTAAGATGACGTATACGGTGTGACGCCTGCCCGGTGCCGGAAGGTTAATTGATGGGGTTAGACTTCGGTCGAAGCTCTTGATCGAAGCCCCGGTAAACGGCGGCCGTAACTATAACGGTCCTAAGGTAGCGAAATTCCTTGTCGGGTAAGTTCCGACCTGCACGAATGGCGTAATGATGGCCACGCTGTCTCCACCCGAGACTCAGTGAAATTGAAATCGCTGTGAAGATGCAGTGTACCCGCGGCTAGACGGAAAGACCCCGTGAACCTTTACTACAGCTTGGCACTGAACATTGACCCTACATGTGTAGGATAGGTGGGAGCCTTTGAAACTTCGTCGCTAGATGGAGTGGAGGCAATCTTGAAATACCACCCTTGTATGCTTGATGTTCTAACGTCGGTCTCTTATCGGGATTGCGGACAGTGCCTGGTGGGTAGTTTGACTGGGGCGGTCTCCTCCCAAAGAGTAACGGAGGAGCACGAAGGTGGGCTAAACACGGTTGGACATCGTGTGGTTAGTGCAATGGCATAAGCCCGCTTGACTGCGAGAATGACAATTCGAGCAGGTGCGAAAGCAGGTCATAGTGATCCGGTGGTTCTGAATGGAAGGGCCATCGCTCAACGGATAAAAGGTACTCCGGGGATAACAGGCTGATACCGCCCAAGAGTTCATATCGACGGCGGTGTTTGGCACCTCGATGTCGGCTCATCACATCCTGGGGCTGAAGTCGGTCCCAAGGGTATGGCTGTTCGCCATTTAAAGTGGTACGCGAGCTGGGTTTAGAACGTCGTGAGACAGTTCGGTCCCTATCTGCCGTGGGCGTTGGAAAATTGAAAGGGGCTGCTCCTAGTACGAGAGGACCGGAGTGGACGAACCTCTGGTGTTCGGGTTGTCATGCCAATGGCATTGCCCGGTAGCTAAGTTCGGAATCGATAAGCGCTGAAAGCATCTAAGCGCGAAGCGAGCCTTGAGATGAGTTTTCCCTGGCACTTTAAGTGCCCTAAAGGGTTGTTCAAGACTAGAACGTTAATAGGCAGGGTGTGTAAGTGCTGCGAGGCATTGAGCTAACCTGTACTAATTGCCCGTGAGGCTTAACCATACAACACCAGGTTTTGATTGGACTCAAAGCAAGAACATAATTGAATGTGTAGAGAATTTAAATGCGAAGTACTAAATGCTAAAAGCGAAGTATGGAGCAAAAAACAGCTTTCCAGATTATAAGTCCGAAGTCTTGTCTTTAAGCACTTAGTTTTTAGAACTTAGCACTTCGAACTTCAAAATTTGCTTGGCGACCATAGCGTTGCGGACCCACCTGATCCCATGCCGAACTCAGAAGTGAAACGCAGTAGCGCCGATGGTAGTGTGGGGTTTCCCCATGTGAGAGTAGGACATCGCCAGGCTTTAAATTTAATCTTTAGATTGACCAATCTAAAGATATGAACACTCACTTTGTGAGTATTCCACTGCGGAGTGGTAGTTCAGTTGGTTAGAATACCGGCCTGTCACGCCGGGGGTCGCGGGTTCGAGTCCCGTCCACTCCGCCACTTATTCAGAAGACCTCGCTATAAGCGAGGTTTTTTGAATCTAACATACGTTAGATATTGTTTTAGGGGTGTAGCTCCAATTGGCAGAGCAGCGGATTCCAAATCCGCGTGTTGGGAGTTCGAATCTCTCCACCCCTGCCATAATTAAGGCTCTAGCAGAAATGCTGGAGCCTTTTTTTTGTTTGTTGAAAGGTATTTTGGCGCTGACTTTTATCCGTTTACGCTTTGTAGGTTTACGTCTGTTGCCTTGTTTTCTTCTTTGGTTGCCATTAACACCAGCATCATTGTTGCTAAGGTGAAAAATGCAGCCCATAAGTAGCCCATTGAGAAACCAAACTCTTCAATGATGGTTCCTAGTACGCCAGGTCCTATTGCACCCCCCATAGCGAGTGTGAAGGCCATCATTACCGTATACTTGCCCGTGAGGTCTTTATCGGTAACTAAAACCATGAGAGTTGCCACAAGGAACTGCAACAGTGCGTTAATCAAGCATGCGGCGACAATGAACGTGATAGTCCCCGTATTCCACTCCAGTAAGGCCAATGTTGCAAGAGTAATGAAAAGCCCCGCAGCAATTGGCTTACGATGTCCAAGTTTTTGTCCTAATACGACACAGCATAGAGCACCCAATATTCCAGCCGCTATAGATGCAGCGAGTACAGTGCCAATTAACTGTTTATCTACGCCATGAATTTCACCAATTCGTTCCATGAAACCCCATAACCCTGAGAATGTGCCTGCTTGGAAAAAGAGTGCAATGCTTGCGAGCGCAGCGGAAGTGTTGAACTTTGATTTTTTGCCACTTACCTTTGCTTCTATACTCGTCGCCATGAAGTTTTTCGGTAGTGCGAAAATAGACAGCGCGGAAAGTCCATATAACACCACGATTCCAACAACGAAGCCCTGATAGCCAAATTCATTGATGATCAAACTGGTCATGATAAACATCAAAGAACCAGCAGCGACCATTTCGGTGACAAGCTTCCAGCCATAAGCGGTATCTGGGTTTTTTGCTGCGGCAAGAACACCTAATGAAATTGTAAAGATGATACCCGAGCCTAAACCGATAGTTGCCATGATCATGTGCACCTGATCAGCGGGGGCATGTGAAAGTAAGTAGCTACCAACTAAAATAAATACGTATCCGAAAAGCGCCGCTGGTTTCCACGCGACACGTGGCATCCAAAGTGGGGCAAATAAAGCGGCGAGTGCAAAAGCTCCTAAATAGGCCGCGCCTAACAAACCTAACTCTTCGTCACCAAATTGATATTGAGTCGCAATGTTTCCTAAGAATAAAGGAAATGCATTAAAAACTAATGCCCCTGCGGCGGATAAAATACAGGCGGCAACAATTGCCGCTTTACTTAATTTATACTGAATACTCATCGGACTCTCCTTCCTCTTATCATTGACTGTTGCATTCATTCAAGCAGCAGATAAGCTATAGGTATCTAGTGCAAATGCGTTACGCGACGAATGTTGCTCATTTGTGACTCCTGTAACTTTTACTTTCTAGTTCAGTTAATGGGGCATTATGTTGTCGTTTTTAATGAAAATTTTCCTAAAAATGGCCGAGTAATATTACCGAATTTATAAATTGTGAATTGAGAGTGACTATGGGACAGGGTTTTGTTTTGGGGTGTATCGCATTAGGCGGGGCATTTGGTGCGTGTTCGAGATACCTGATTTCAGAATTATGCGTGTCTTTATTTGGTCGAGGTTTTCCCTACGGCACATTAACGGTTAATGTCATTGGTTCATTTGCCATGGGGTTGCTGATTGCTGCATTTGAGAATGAACTATTGGCGACGGAACCGTGGAGGCAAATAATTGGTCTTGGCTTTCTTGGGGCTCTAACGACATTTTCGACCTTCTCAATGGATAACGTTCTATTAATGCAGCAAGGAGCATTCTTTAAAATGGGTTTAAACATATTATTGAATGTCGCATTAAGTGTTTCTGCAGCTTGGTTAGGTTTCCAATTGCTGATGAAAAATTAATCAGCTTTAGTCGCCTATTAAGCATATAGTGGGTTTGTAAATCTCGAAAACTTACTTATAATGGCTTCACTTGTCGGAGTGCTTACATCTACTTAATTGTGAGATGATAGCTGAGACCGTGAAAACGGGATCCGTTGAACCTGATCAGGCTAATACCTGCGAAGGGAACAGGAGAAGATATTTTCATTGGCATTCCGCTAATGTATCTATGTTTTGATGTTTATGCGTGAGCATAGATCCATCAACACCTCTTGCAACACCAATCCGCCAAGCATTTATCCCTCTATAATAAATAGGAAAATGCTATGTCGAGTCGTAAACAAGCAAGGCTAGAAGCCAAAAACTTCATTGATTCTCTTTCTGTACAACCTTACCCGAACTCCCTAAAGACGTATATTCAAGGTGATCGAGCTGATGTTCGAGTACCTGTTCGTCAAATATCGTTAGCTGATAGTCTAGTTGGCGGCAGTAAAGATGCACCGATATTTGAACCAAATGAACCTATCTATGTATATGACACCTCTGGTGTGTATACCGATCCCGAACACGATATTGACCTTTATAGCGGCCTGCCTAAATTGCGTGAGAGCTGGATAGAAGAACGTTCTGATACTGAATTACTTGGCGACGTAAGTTCGGTGTATAGCAAGCAACGTTTAGAGGATGAAACCTTAGATGACTTGCGCTATGGCAATCTACCTAAGATTCGACGCGGTAAGCCTGGTCAATGCGTGACTCAATTGCATTATGCTCGCCAAGGTGTGATTACACCAGAAATGGAGTTTATCGCGATTCGCGAAAATATGGGTCGTCAGAAGTACGCTGATGAGCAGCTTAATATTCAACACCCTGGTCATAATTTTGGTGCCAATTTACCTAAGGAAATCACGCCAGAATTCGTTCGTAAAGAAGTGGCTGAAGGGCGCGCAATTATTCCATCGAATATTAACCACCCAGAAGCAGAACCGATGATTATTGGTCGAAATTTCTTGGTGAAAGTTAATGCCAACATTGGTAATTCATCGGTTAGCTCTTCAATTGAAGAAGAAGTAGAGAAACTGGTTTGGTCTACCCGTTGGGGTGGCGATACCGTAATGGACTTATCAACGGGTCGAAACATCCATGAGACTCGTGAGTGGATATTACGAAACAGCCCAGTACCAATTGGTACGGTGCCTATGTATCAAGCCCTTGAAAAGGTGAACGGTGTTGCGGAAAGCCTCAACTGGGAAGTCATGCGAGACACGCTGATCGAACAAGCAGAGCAGGGTGTTGATTACTTTACCATTCATGCTGGTTTGTTATTACGTTACGTACCAATGACGGCAAAACGGGTGACGGGCATCGTCTCTCGCGGCGGTTCTATTATTGCGAAGTGGTGTTTGGCGCATCATCAAGAAAGCTTCCTTTACACTAACTTTCGAGAGATTTGTAAGATTTGTGCTCAATATGATGTGGCACTTTCTCTGGGTGATGGGCTTCGTCCTGGCTCTATCGCAGATGCGAACGACGAAGCTCAGTTTGCTGAATTACGCACACTGGGTGAACTAACCAAAATCGCATGGGAGTACGACGTTCAGGTTATCATTGAAGGGCCTGGTCACATACCGATGCACATGATCAAAGAAAACATGGACGAGCAATTAGAGCACTGTCATGAAGCTCCTTTCTATACGTTGGGTCCATTAACAACGGATATTGCTCCTGGTTACGACCACATCACCTCAGGTATTGGTGCTGCGTTAATTGGTTGGTACGGATGTGCCATGCTTTGTTATGTAACGCCGAAAGAACACCTGGGTTTGCCTAATAAAGAAGATGTTAAAACGGGTTTGATTACCTATAAGCTGGCTGCTCACGCGGCTGACCTTGCGAAAGGCCACCCGGGGGCTCAAATTCGAGATAATGCGTTATCTAAAGCACGTTTTGAATTTAGATGGGAAGATCAGTTCAACTTATCTCTAGACCCAGATACAGCTCGTTCATATCACGATGAAACTCTACCTCAAGAATCAGGCAAAGTGGCTCACTTCTGTTCGATGTGCGGCCCTAAATTTTGCTCAATGAAGATCTCTCACGAAGTGCGTGAATACGCCAAGGATACCGACCAGGTGGCCTTGGATCAGGCGATAGAAATCAAAATGCTCGCAGATCCAATGGAAGGTATGCGCCAGAAATCCCAAGAGTTTAAAGAGCAAGGATCTGAGCTCTATAAGCTGGCAGAAAATCCGTCCGAGACAGTAGAATCATAATGTATCAGTTACTAATTCCAACGCACCTTAGCCACTTAACGTCGCTTATCAAGCAATGTCTGTCGGCAGCAGAAGAGCAAGGGATGGACACCAGTGCCATTGAAGTCGGCACTAGTGAAACGACCGACGTTTGTATCCAAGTTGATAATAAGTGTTTCAGATTATCAGTATCGTTTGATAGCCCGTTAGATGAAGCAGCAGCAATGTCCTTGTTGCTGCAAATGAATGGCTCAGATGAAAAGAGTTTATTGGTGACTTATGGAAGCGAGTCGATCGTTGATAATCAGATCGCCATTGATGCAAACACTGGCAATATCAATAGCGATGTATTTCGTATTGACGGGCTAATAAAGTCCGTTCCATCAGTAACAACTCTTAAGACATTGACCGATAAGGAGAAGCACTTAAGCTGGCTTGCAGCTTCAATAGTGCTTGATTTTCCAATCGAAGATGCGGTTATTTTGGCTAGAGTAGCCAGTCAATCCGATGTTTCACGTGAAACATGGCCGACAGTCCCTAGTCAGTTTCCATTGCCACTGCTTGAAGACCGAGAGCTCGGTATAAAGCTTGGCTGGGATAATTCAGAACCCGTGTCATTTCCCATCATGGAAGCCGATAGTTTAGGCCTCTATCCTGTTGTTGATGATGTTGTTTGGATTGAAAGGCTATTGAAGCTAGGTATCAAGACCATACAATTGCGAATCAAAGATCGACATCATCCAGAATTAGCTGAACAGGTTCAAAAGGCCATCTGTTTGGGGCGAGAGTTTAAGGCTCAGGTTTTCATTAATGACTACTGGGAGCTCGCAATCGAGCATGGTGCTTATGGTATTCATCTCGGGCAAGAAGATCTTGAAGTTGCCGATCTAAAAGCAATTTCGGAAGCAGGTATTCGGCTTGGCCTTTCTACCCATGGTTACTATGAGATTCAGCGGATACAGCAGCTTTCGCCAAGCTATATAGCACTGGGGCATATCCATCCTACAACGACTAAGGTTATGCCTTCAAAGCCGCAAGGGTTGGTACGTCTAAAACTGTATCAAGATCTTATTGGGGATTTCCCTACGGTAGCAATAGGTGGCATTGATCTAAATCGAGCTAGCGAGGTGTGGCAGTGTGGTGTGTCGAGCTTAGCCGTTGTACGGGCAATTACTCTAAGCAGTGATCCAAAGGCGGTTATCGCTGAGTTCAACCAGGTTATGAACGAAAAGAGACCATCTGATGTCAGTTAATGACAAAGAGTTTTTGCGTTACCAAAGGCAAATAGGCGTACCTGAATTTGGTGAAGAATCGCAAGCGAAGATACTCAATGCATCGATACTTGTGATCGGCTGTGGTGGGTTAGGTAGCGCTGCGATTCCTTTATTAGCTGGGGCTGGCGTTGGAAAACTAGTGATCGCTGATCATGACAGCGTCGACGAAAGTAACCTTCATCGACAAACCCATTACAACACATCCAATATTGGAACCAGCAAGGTTGCCGCAACTAAAGCGTATGTTGAGGCTCTAAACCCCAACTGCAAGGTACGAAGCATTGAGAAAGCACTTGAAGGTGAACAGCTAAAGCTCGAGTGCTTGCTGGCCGGCGTTGTCCTTGATTGTAGTGACAATATGAGAACTAGGCATCAAGTCAATGGTGCTTGTTATGAGACCAAGACGCCGTTGGTTTCAGCGGCAGCTATTGGTTGGAAAGGCCAACTTGCCGTATTCGATTATCAACCGGATACGCCTTGTTATCACTGCTTATTCCCATTTCAAGACGTGGGTGCTGCCAAAACGTGCTCTGAGAGCGGAATTATTGGGCCTGTGGTCTCCATGATGGGAGCGTATCAAGCATTGGAGGCGATTAAGTTTGTTGGACAAGTTGGTGAACACGGCAGAACCAACGTACTGCATGTATTTGATGGCCTGACTAATCAATGGCAGAACCTAACGCTTAACAAAGATAAGTCCTGTTCTGTCTGTGAATAGGTAGAGAAGTACAAGAATTTTGGGAACCCTATGAGTATTGAAATCGTAATCAACGGCAAGCCAGTTGCATTAACTGGTGTGCTATTAGTCGAAGAGATGTTGGAGAAACTCGAACTGTCATCTTCAGGATGCGCTCTCGCCATTAATGGAGATATAATTCCACGAGGCCAATGGCGTGATGTGAGTGTTAATCAAGGTGATGAAATCTCACTTTTCCAAGCAATAGCAGGTGGCTAATATGTTATCAATAGCGGGCAAAAAATTCAGTTCGAGGCTCTTTACAGGTACGGGAAAATACTCGAATCAGGATGCGATGATGTCCTCGATTATTGCATCTGGTTCAGAGTTAGCGACTATGGCTCTAAAGCGAGTTGATTTAGAACATCAAGATGACGACATACTCGCGCCGTTAATCGCGAACGGTGTGAATCTATTGCCAAATACATCAGGTGCTAAGAATGCCAAGGAAGCCATTTTTGCAGCACAACTAGCACGCGAAGCGTTAGGTACCAACTGGTTGAAACTAGAGATTCACCCAGACCCTAAGTACCTCATGCCGGATCCTATTGAGACATTGAAGGCGGCAGAGAAGCTTGTTGAGCTAGGCTTTATTGTATTGCCTTATTGCCATGCAGATCCCGTGCTGTGTAAGCACCTACAAGAAGTAGGGTGCGCTGCAGTCATGCCACTTGGTGCGCCAATTGGTTCGAATAAAGGCATTGCCTCAAAAGACTTCTTAGAAATCATTATCGATCAGGCATCTGTTCCTGTCATTGTTGATGCCGGAATTGGTGCGCCATCTCATGCTGCACTCGCAATGGAGATGGGGGCGGATGCAGTACTTGTTAATACCGCAATCGCGTCATCGCCGGATCCAGTTGCAATGGGGCAAGCATTCAAACTCGCGGTTGAGTCAGGCCGCATAGCTTATGAAGCAGGTTTGGCTGTCAGACAAAATGTAGCGGTCGCTTCTAGCCCATTGACCGCATTTTTGGGGTAAGTCATGAGTTTTGTTGAGCAGTTTAAGGAAATGGATTGGGACAGCATTACGCTCTCAATTTATAGCAAGAACGCTAGGGATGTGGAACGAGCTTTGGCGAAAAGCAAATTGGATTTAGAAGATTTCAAGGCGCTGATTTCTCCTGCTGCGGAACCTTACTTAGAGCAGATGGCACAACGATCTATGCTGACTACTCGGCAGAGATTTGGTCATACTATCTCAATGTATATTCCTTTGTATCTCTCTAATCTGTGTGCCAACGCCTGTACCTATTGCGGGTTTTCGATGGAGAACAAGATCAAACGGAAAACCCTTAATCCAGACGAAATTGAGCCAGAGTTAGCTGCAATAAAGAAGATGAATTTTGACAACCTATTATTGGTTACGGGTGAGCACGAAACGAAAGTAGGTATGAATTATTTTAGGCAAGTTTTGCCAATGATTAAAAGCCAGTTCAGTTATCTTTCTATGGAAGTTCAACCACTAGACCAAGAGTGTTATCAGGAACTAAAAACACTGGGTTTAGATGCGGTGATGGTTTATCAAGAAACCTACCACCCATCGACCTATGCAAAACATCATTTACGTGGCAATAAGACAGATTTTGATTATAGGCTGGATACACCAGATCGGTTGGCAAAAGCAGGTATCGACAAGATTGGGATTGGTGCATTGATAGGTTTGGAAGAGTGGCGTACCGACTGTTTCTATGTCGCAAGTCATCTATCCTATCTAGAGCAGACATACTGGCGTACACGATATTCAATTTCGTTTCCTCGAATAAGGCCGTGTGAAGGTTCGATTGAACCTAAGTCAGTAATGAGTGATAAGCAATTGGTTCAGCTTATCTGTGCATACCGATTACTTAACCCTGAAGTTGAGTTGTCTCTATCTACTCGGGAGTCAGAAAGCTTTAGGGATAACGTACTGCCATTAGGGGTAACAACGATCTCTGCAGCATCTCAAACCCAACCGGGTGGTTATGCGACACCCAGTGAGGCTTTGGAGCAGTTTGCTATTAGTGACGAACGCAGTGCCTCAAGTGTGGCAGATGCGATTCGGAGCCGTGGCTTTGAACCCGTATGGAAGGACTGGCATAGCGCCTATTCAGGTTAACGTCGTTTTCCTGTTTCACGTGAAACAAAAAAGCCACTCAAGAGAGTGGCTTTGTTTTAGCTAGGAACTATTGGGGCTCTATGCTTCAGGGTAACCTAACGCGTATGTAGCTTGCTTAAGCCAGGTCAGTGATTCACCTGAGACAAGTGGGCTGACTTCATCCCATACCTTCTGGTGATAGTTATTTAGCCATTCCAACTCTGGTCGAGTTAGCATGTTAACGTTGATACAACGCTTATCAATCGGGCAACGAGTTAAAGACTCAAAACCAAGCATCGACATATCGCCGTTAGTCGCCACTTCTTTTACGATTTCCAAGTTTTCAATTCGGATACCAAATGCATCTGCGCGATAGTAGCCAGGCTCATTAGAAAGAACCATGCCTTCAAGTAGCGCGACCGTATTCACTGCGGGAGCAATTCGTTGTGGCCCTTCGTGAACACTGAGGAAGTGACCCACACCATGGCCAGTGCCGTGATCGTAATTATAGCCTTGTGACCATAGAGGCTGACGGGCGAGTACATCAAGCTGATGGCCGGTTGTGCCTTTAGGGAACAACGCAGTAGTCAGGCCAATGTGACCTTTAAGAACCAAGGTAAACTGCTGCTTCATATCATCACTAGGTTGACCAATAGCGATGGTACGGGTGATATCCGTTGTACCATCAGGGTACTGGCCGCCTGAATCGACAAGGTAGAGGCTATTCAATGAAAGCTGACCTGGTTGAGGTTGGTCATTGTGATTGTAATGACACATTGCAGCGTTACCGCCAGCAGCTGAAATAGTATCAAAACTTAAGTCTACTAACGTAGGATCTTCTTCTCTGAACCCTTGAAGCGTGTCTGAGAGATGTGCTTCGTTGTGCAGCTTGCCGTTATCAACTTCACTGTCTAGCCACGACAAGAACTTAGTCATCGCAGCACCATCACGGATATGACAAGCTTTCATTCCCGCTAATTCTACTGGGTTTTTAGCCGCTTTGATTAACAAACATGGGTCGGCCGCTTCAATCAATTCGGCGCCGGAATTTTGTAGAACTAATGTGAACCACGCGTTGTTGGTAGCGGGGTCAACAAGTACTTGCTTGCCGGTCATTGTGGTCAGTCGTGCTTCTAGTTCAGAAGGAGCGAAGACTGAAACACCATTACCAACGTGCTGGTCGAATTCAGCAGGCAGTCGGGTTGAATCAATAAAGAAGTCGACATTACCCGTGTTGTAGATGATGGCGTGGGATAGCAGTACAGGAAGTCTTGAAACGTCTAAGCCTCGGACATTCAACAACCAACAAATAGAATCGAGCTGAGTCAGTAAAGCAGCATCGGCTTTTCGCTCGATCAGCTCTTTGGCAATTTGATGTCGCTTGGCGGTACTTGAAAGCCCAGATTTTTCCTCACTCATCAAAGAAGCGTCAGTAAATTTGGCTTCAGGACGGTCATGCCAAAGAACATCAATAGGGTTACTACCAAGGATACAAAGCTCGCCTTTATCGGTCAGCTTCTGTTGGCTGTTGCTAAGCCAATTAGCTGAGTGCATTCGTGCGTCAACCGCTACTTTGGCACCTTGCTTTAATTCACTGCAAATCCAGTCAATCGGTGGGTTTTCAATTAGGTGGCAGTATTCGAATGTCTCACTTGGAACTTGTTTTGTTACCTGCACAGTATAGCGACCATCAACAAATATGGCTGCGCGATCTTGAGTAATGACCGCAGCACCTGCTGAACCCGTAAAACCTGTCGCCCAGTGAAGCCGTTCATTATGAGCCGGGATGTACTCACCTAAAAACTCGTCTTCATGAGGAATGATTAATGCGTCGTATTGATTTTCAATAAGCCAATTTCTAAGGGATTCAACCTTTTGTGTAATAGTACTGTGCATGTGATTACTGTCCTTATTAGTGTTGTACATCCGAACTCTGTGGTTGGACTGCGTACAAGCTAGCGCTTTTTTTTCGTACTCGCAATGGATTTATAGCGGTTCTTGGCTCAAGTGGTTAGTCTTTTCTTTTATTAGTTCTCGTATCCACGTTAAGGCTGGATCTTGGTCCCTGTCCTTGTGCCAAAACAGCGTGTAAGCCATTGGCGGAAGATCGGTTGGTAACGGCACAACCACAAGATCTAAGAACTGCTCTATGTAGCGGCAAAAGTGTCGTGGTGCAGTAAAGATAAAGTCTGTATACGAGCACAGATTAGCGGCGCTGTTAAAGTCAGGTACATACATTGCGATGTCACGCTCAAGCCCTACATCTGCTAATCGGAAGTCCAGTAACCAGCGGTCGTTACCGTCGCAACGGACTTGCACATGCCTTTCGGCTAGATAGGCGTTGAGATCCCATGGTTTGGCAAGGATTGGGTGCCCTTTGCGGACGAGGCAAACCTGAACATCGCGATAGATCTCCTGCCAGCATATGTCCTTAGGCGGTAGCATCGTCATCGCGGCATCGTTCAGGTTAATGTCTTTGCCAGTAATACCTAAATCCATCTCACCTGATTGAAGCTGTTTAAATGTTTCTAAAGACCAGCTGTGAGTGTTGATTTTTAATCTCGGTGCTTGATGAAATATATCAGGCAGAAAGTGAGGCAAAATCAGGGGGTAAACACTTTCGACTAAAGCGATGTGAACCCGACGTGTTGATGTTTCTGGATCAAAAGCTTCAGGTTGAGTGATGGATTCGAGTTGATAGATTAAGGCTTCCAGTTTCGGCTTAAGGTATAAACACTTTGGGCTGGGCTTTAATCCATGAGATGTGCGATAGAAAAGAGGGTCGTCAAACTGCTCTCTCAGCTTTGCTAGTGATTTACTGACGGCAGATTGCGTTAAGCAAAGGCGAGATGCGGTTCTCGTTACGTTTAGCTCTTCAATTAAGACATTAAGACAAACCAATAAATTGAGGTCAATTCGACCAAGTTGCTCGATATTCATTGTGAAATTCCTATTTGGAATATCTGGGATGAGGATATGCCATTTCCATTCATGTTGTCTTCATCATAAACTCTGCGACAGAGATATGTCATCCAGAAATTAATAGAGCCATTATGCAAACCACGAACCCTACTAAACTCCAGCTTACCTTATTGGTGCTACTTGTACTGTTTAGCCCGTTGGCGATCGATATTTACTTGCCAGCATTGCCTACCATGGCACAGGCGTTTCACGTGGAACATACGTTGGCTCAGGATACAATTACATGGTTCTTGTTTGCTATGGGTATAGGGCAACTCTTTGCTGGCCCAATGGCAGACCGTTACGGACGTCGAACTGTTGCATTGGGTGGCGTGGTCATCTATGGATTGAGTGCTTGCTTGGCGTGGGCCGCTCAATCTATTGAATGGATGCTCATTGCCAGACTGCTACAAGGCCTCGGTGCATGTGCAACATCGGTAGCAGCCTTTGCGACAGTTCGCGATCTATTTGGCCCGAAAAAAAGTGGCAAAATGATCAGTTACCTTAATGGGGCGATTTGCTTCATTCCTGCTTTAGCTCCAATCTTAGGGGCTTGGCTAACTCAGCAGTTTGGCTGGCGCAGTAACTTTAGTTTCATGGGCGGTTTTGCTCTCATCGTTGGTATTGTTTTAATGATGGGTATGAAGGAAACGAACCCAGCGCCCTCAAAGGAAGCCTTGTTTAAACCCCAGCGCTACTGGCAGGTATTGCAACACCCTAGCTTCGTTTTTCATGCGTCACTGTGCATGTTAGGCATGGCTGTGATTCTGGCGTATGTTACGTCTGCACCTGTCGTCTTAATGGGGGATCTTGGTTTAGATATGAACGCCTTTACATTTTGGTTTGGCGTTAATGCTGTGGTTAATATCGTTAGTTGCCTAATCGCTCCAAGATTGATGGACAAGTTTGGCACCCACAAAATGTTATTGGTCGGGATTGTGTCATTATTGTTCTCAGGGACTTTGATGCTGGCTTTGATGGGCTCTCAAACAGCCTGGGCATTTATGGTACCTATTTTCCTTTCCTCTGTTGGCTTTGCTTTTATTATGGGTGGAGCGGCTGGCAAAGCCTTGGCGCCATTTGGTGATAAAGCTGGTACTGCTGCTGCGTTGTTGGGGCTTTTCCAAATGAGTGGTGCGGGTCTGATTGTTGGTACAATGCAAAGACTGGATTTTACTCCACATGTAATGATAGCTCTGCATATGTGGTTACTCGCTCCAGGGCTCATCGTTTTATTGAGTCAATTAGGAAAGCGTTGGCATAGCGAATCGATCGCTTAAAATCTAACTTAAGTACAAAGTAATATTGGTTGTTTTCCATTCGCATAAAGAGGTGTATTATTGTCTCCTTATCTCCCTTAAATTAAGCGAATACTACAACCATGTCTTTGACGACTTATGAAATGGCGAAAAGGCTAGAGCAGCTAGAAGAGTCTCCAGAAAAAGTAATGTTTGGTAAATTACTTCAGGAGCTTGGTAACCAAAGCGAAGAGCGAATTCGTAGTGCGGCGAAACAGGTGCCTTTGGCTAATTTGCGAGATATCGTTTATCAGTTTCAAAAAGTCATCGAATCTCGTAAAGGTGAGCAAGTCCAAAGCATTGCTGATGAGTTAGCCGAAAAAGGCATCTCTGCAGAAGAGCTAAAGGCGTTTATCGAAAATCGATAAGTATGAAAGAACAAAATGCGTTTACGCAAAGATATTTAAAGGTCAGCATTATGCTGACCTTTTTTATTGTCTAAATGGATTTCAGGTTAAGAGCAAAAAAATGGACAGCTTGCGCTGCCCATTGTCACCAAACTATAGGGGGGAGGTGATCGAAACTATATCTTTCCTTCGCTGCCGCAAACTCGGATTTTATCCATCACGACTTTCTTCATCGCTTCTTTCCCAGGTACGATGTATTTGCGTGGGTCGTTGGCTTCAGGGTTTTCTTTAAAATGCAGTTTTACGGCATCGGCAAAGGCTATTTTCAGCTCAGTTGCAACGTTAACCTTACAGACTCCCAACTCGATACAGCGTCTTACTGCGGCATCTGGAACACCAGACGCACCGTGTAAAACGAGTGGTATATCGACGACATCTCGGATCTTAGCCAGTCTTTCAAAGTCCAACCTCGGTTCAGCCTTATACATACCATGGGCGGTACCTATCGCAACGGCCAAAGAATCTATCCCTGTACGACGGATAAACTCAGCCGCGGCTCCGGGGTCGGTCATCAGTGCATCAGCGCTATCAACAATAAGGTCATCTTCTTGACCGCCAAGTCGACCAAGCTCAGCTTCTACACTTGCGTCGAAGCGATTGCAGTACTGTACAACCTGGCGAACGGTTTCTATGTTTTGGTCGAACGCAAAGTGTGAACCATCAATCATGACTGAGCGAATACCATGCTGAACTTTTTGTTGGATATCACTGAAAGATTCGTGGTGATCTAGGTGTAACACCAATGGCATCGAGTGCTTATGTGCGGCTTCTTTACAAATACTGATGAGATAGTCGGTGCCCGCGTAATCATAGGTACCTGGTGTACCCGCGAGGATAACAGGGGAACCCATTTCTGAGGCGGTCTCAACAACAACTTGTACTGTTTCAAGATTATGGATATTGAAGGCCGGAACCGCATAGCCACCAAGTTGAGCGCGTTTTAACATTTCACGAGAAGAAATCAGATACATAGTGCCTCCGGGCAACGAGATGGGTTGGCAGAAAATACGAGTTTGCCGTTTACCCATGTGTTCAAAACTAAATGATGTTCATCAAGCGCAACCATTGAAGCGCGCTTGCCAATTGAGAGGGTGCCTATTTGGTTCTCTAGGCTGAGAGATTGAGCGGGTACCTTCGAGGCATACATCCACGCTTTTTCCAATGGCAGATTGAGCCATTTACTTAGGTTCAGAACGGCTTGAAGTAAATGTAAGGTACTGCCAGCGAGGCTACCGCAAGGAGTGCGTACTTCACCGCGGTTCACTTGTACTTCAAATTCACCAAGCTGATAGGTGCCATCTGGCATCCCTGCAGCTTGCATTGCATCGGTAATTAACGTTAGACGTTCACCACAACAGCGATGAGCCACATCAATGGCCGTCGGGTGAACATGCATACCGTCTGCAATTATTTCGACATAGCTGTTAGGATGACAAAGGCCGACACCAACCACTCCGGGGTATCTATGGTGTAATCCGCGCATGCCGTTGTAGCAATGCACTATGCCATCAGCGCCCGCGTTGAATGCGGCTTCTACTTGCTCTGAATTTGCGTCTGTATGCCCAAGCATGACTTTAACGTTGTTGCGTTTAAGATGTTTAATCGCTTGTGCTGCATTGTTTTTTTCCGGTGCTAGCGCGACGGTGATCAGGCTGTTGTCTGAATAGGAAATCCAGTTATCTAATTCTTCACAATCGAGTTCACGGAACCAAGCTTCAGGATGAGCGCCTTTGTGTCTTGCGGTAAAGTAAGGGCCTTCTAAATAACCCCCTAATAACTCTGCACCACTAAGGCCTGCCGTACGACTCTTGCCAATTTGTCTTAATGCGTTTTTTATCTTGTCGACTGGAGCGGTAACTGTTGTCGCAACAAAAGCCGTGACACCATGCTTGGCAAAGTAAGTCGACATATTTTCCAAACTGGCGTGGCTTGCATCCATCACATCGCTGTTATTTGCTCCATGCACATGAGAGTCAACCAAGCCTGGTAGTAACATGGCATTGCCCACGTCGTGATAGTTGGTCGCGCATCAGGGCTATTCGTTGCTTGAATTGAGCGAATAATGCCAAGTTCGTCAAAGCTAACGATACAGTCGTGCTGCCATTGCTGATCAACAAGAACACGGCCAGCTCTAATGTGTTGTAGGTTAGATTCCATCTTCAACGGTTTCCTGTTGATGGGACTTGCTAAGTTCATCATGAAGACTTGTCATGCCTCGGTGCCCACAAGTCAGTGCCTGACTACGAAATTCGACTAATGACAATTCATCTCGTTCTAGCAGCATTTCAGCAACCATTTGTAAGTTGGTTCCCGTTAATACTTCGATCTTGTCTTGTTGTTGGCTCAGTAATGAAGCGGTTCTAAAAGGCGTACCACCAAGCAAGTCAGTGAAAAACACCACACCTTCGCCCGTATCAATGTCAGACAAGGCTGTACGCATCGCCGCTTCAAGTTGCGGGGTGGTCATCTCTGCAGGAAAATCAATGGCTCTGAACTGCTCTTGTTCGCCAATCACTTGGTGAATCGCTTGCTCAATGCCGCTCGCAAAGCCACCATGGCCTGATAAAATTACTGCGATCATATTCATTCCTTTTAGGGGCTGGATATCAGCCCCATTACTACTGAAACAATGTTGAGTTCAGGCTTACAAGAAGCCCATAAAGCGACCCGCAATACCCAATGTCATCGTGATAACAATCAGACGAAGTGGGCTCCAGCCACGTTTCACCAAGGCGTACATCGCTAAGGTGTAGACCAATGGCAAGAACGCAGGCATCAGTTTGTCGATAACGTCGGCTTGCAGTTTCACGACGGCATCACCAGCGGTGATCTCTGCTGTGGTTGCTAAGCGAACATACGTGGCAACCAAGGCTCCAATTACCGTCATACCAACGATAGAAGCGGCATGGCCGACTTTCTTAGTGTTGGCTTTTATTAGCGGAATGGCCGATACCCCCATACGGTAGGCATAGTGAGCCAGACCAAAGCGAAGCCCGAAGTGCACAACGTTAAACAGTACGAAGAAGAACACCGCGCCCATAATGGAACCTTGAAGAGCAAGGTCGGCGCCAATACCACCACATATAGGAAGCAACGTTAGCCAGAACATTGCATCACCGATACCGCCCATAGGGGCACCAACGGCAATCTTGGTACTTTGAATACTGTTGATGTTCTGCTTAGAGCTTTCCATCGCCAGTACAATGCCCATCACGAACGTAACTAGGAATGGGTGCGTATTAAAGAACCCCATGTGACCTTTCATTGACTTGGCTAAGTCGGCTTTGTTCGGGTGAATCTTTTTCAACGCAGGTAAAATGCCGTAGAGCCAACCCGATGCTTGCATTCTTTCGTAGTTAAACGAGGCTTGGAGTAACAGAGAACGCCATGCCATGCGGTTAATGTCAGATTTAGTCAACTCAACGCCGACTTCCTTATTTTCGTATTCGTCATCAGAGACACCTGGAGCAGGCTGCACTTCAGTGTTGAGGCGGCGAACATCAATTTCATTGCTTACATTAGATTCCATCTTCAAGGTCCTCAGCTGGTGCAGTAACAGGTGCAGGTTCGGTTTTTCTCATGAAGTCGATAACAGCCATAGCCGTTGCCGCACAAGCGATAGCGAGAATGGGTAGCTGTAACCATGCCGCTGCAACGAAACCTAAGATGAAGTAAGGGATGTAAACGTTCTTCATCATGATTTTCATCAGAACAGCAAAACCAATCGCTGGCATGATGCCGCCCGCAACACCTAATCCATCTATGAGTTCTTTTGGTAAGGTCTGTACAATGTTGCCGGCGTGTTCTGCGCCTAGGTAAATTGGCAAGAACGCACATAAGAAGTAGAAAACCCCAAGAACAGACAGAGCAAAATAGTTAATCTTCTCAATGCCATCTGTGTCGGCATTCTCAGCGTATTCATCACATTTTGACATCACGGCAGACATGGCCGAGAACAGCAAAGTAATGCCCATTTGTACCGCAACAGCAAATGGGACAGCCACGCCAACCGCGACGTTTGGCTCAACTTTGGTGGTGATCGCGAATGTGGTACCAACTATGGTGCCGATGATCACGTTTGGTGGCTGTGCTCCTGCAAGAGGGGCAAGGCCCATCCAAATCAGCTCTAACGTACCACCAACCAAAATACCGGTTTGCAGATCACCAAGGATTAAGCCCACTAGCGGGCCTAACACCACGGGGCGGTGAAAGTGGGTTAACCCGTTAAACAGGTCTAACCCAGCGAAGAAAGCAAGAATGCCGAGCATTGCTGCTTGCATAAATCCTATATCCATAACTTTGTTCCTTTTTAAAGTAGGGTAAAGATGTCAGTTGCACTTTCGGTTGGCACACCTTGTATCGAGCAGGTGACCCCCAGTGCTTTTAGTTGCGAGAATTCATCCACGTCTTCCGCATTAACAGAAACCGTTTTAGAAATCTGTTTCTTACCGTCAGCAAAATGCATGTTGCCAACGTTAATGTTTTTAATCGGTACACCGCCTGCAACGAGCTGGCGGAAATCTTTCGGGCTCTTACAGACCAGTAGAATTTTTTGTCTGTCTGCGGCTTTATTGATGGTGTCGATGGTTTTTTGGATGCTCCAGAATCGAATGGCGATCCCTTCTGCCAAGACCATTTCCATCAAGTTTTGCTGGATGGTGTCTTGTGCGACTTCGTCATTCGCTACGACCACAATGTTTGCGCCAGCAAAGCCAACCCATTGCACCCCAACTTGTCCATGGACTAGGCGTTCATCAATTCTGCTCAATACAATATTCGGCATGGTGATTTCCTTATTTGAAACACGTTAATTTAGTGAGTTATTATTGGTATTGGTGAATAGTGACGCCTTGAACAACACGGTTAACCTCACCGCTTGGACAAGGGTTGTCAGGGCCAAAACCCAGTTGCAGCGATTTTTCGAATGCCAACATTTGGGCAAAAATAATGTATGGGAAACATAACCACTCTTGATCAAGACCTGTGTGTCCCAGCTCGAATACGTGTTCGCCGTCAAGCGCTTGCTCCGTCAGCGCCACTAAGCCCATTGCTTGGCCGTCTTGGCGTAGTTCGTGATACAGGTCGAGGTCATACAATCGGGTGTATTCATCGCTAGAAAAGAACTGAACCACTAAGGCTTCTGGATTGATAGAGAACTTAGGTCCATGGCGAAAGCCTAAAGATGAATCGAAACTTGTCGTCACTACGCCAGCACTTAATTCCAGAGACTTAAGCGAAGCTTCCTGAGCTAGACCGGCAAAGCCGCCGCTACCTAGAACAATAAGACGTTGGTACGGGAGCGCCGCCAGTTGTTTGGTTGCTTGTTGCCATTGCGTTAATTTGCTTTCGCATAGGCGGGCAATATGCGCTACTGCCTGCTGAAATTTCTCGGTTGGTTGTGGGCAAAGGAGGTGAAGTGCCGACATCAACATGCAAGTGAAGCTGGAGGTCATGGCAAAGCTTTTGTCGTTAGACCCTTCTGGCATGTTGACGCATAAGGCGTTATCGCTTTCTTGTGCGTGTATTGCTAGTGCGCCTTCCGGATTACAAGTTAGGAATAGGTGATAACAATCTGTGACTAGTTGATCGGCAAGTTGCACTGCAGCGACACTTTCAGGGCTGTTGCCAGAGCGTGCAAATGACACAACCAGAGTTGGGCGGCTCGGATCCAAATATTGCTCTGGGTTAGAAACGATGTCTGTTGTGGCTACTGCTTCTACGTGAAAACCAATTTTCGAACTTAAGAACGGAGCCAATGCCGCGCCAGCAAATGCAGAAGTGCCTGCACCAGTAAGTACGATACGTAAGCCATCTTTAGCAAAAATAGGCGTGAGAAACGCGTCAATGTCGGTTTTGTTTTGCTCTAATTGGGTCGCTAGATTGCGCCACAGCTTTGGCTGATGTTCAATTTCTTGAGCGGTATGAATACCATTCTTCTCAGATAGCCAAGCATCAGAATAGCCTAAGTAATTGTTCATAATACGGTCTCCTTAGGCGCCAGCGCATTGAAATAACAGGCTTGCGCGTAAACTTGGGTAACTTCCATTACCTTGTGAATGATGAGTTGTTTTGGATCGTTGATAATGTGTTCAGCGATGACGGCCTTAGCTTGATTGGCCATGTATTGGCTCAGCAAAGTGATAGGCGCAGGATTATTGGTGAGATTGTCCATCATCACGCTTAAGGCTTGTTGCACTTGAGGGTGCGGCCAGTAGTAGCGAATTCGGTCACTTAAGCTGTACGCGCAATCTAAATATTGTTGGTGTCCACTGGCTTGGTAATAGCTCTGCCAGTAATTGGGTTGTTCTCGCATGACTTGTTCTAACGTTGCACGCAAGTGAGACGCTTGATGGCTGCCAAGCCATTCTTGTTCGATTCGGTCTAGTGCAAACAAGGCTTCACGCAAAGCAAACGTGAGTGCAGGGCCCACTTTTAATATTGCAAAGTGATCATGCACCAAATGCTGGTACGCTGAGTCGCACTGGTAATCTGTTGAGTGAGCTTCGAACACCATGTGCGGTTGGCTTTCAATAAACTCAGATAACTTCAGTGCTTTGTTTGGTTGGTAGTGAGCCACGTTGTGATGGTCAAACTCAACGCCTGGCTGAACGACCAAACCAATCACTCGTGACCATACCTGAGTCAAACCAAAGGATTGAAACGCTTGATAATGAGCATCTATGGTGTCTTTGGCCGCAGTTGGCGTCGTTACTGCTAGTGTGTCTTCCATATCATGTTGCGCGCCGCCGGGAACTGGAACTTCTGTGCCAATAACGTAAACGGGTGCTTCGCCGCCAGCTTGTTGCCATGCATGTTCCGCAATGTCACATAGCCTTGCTGCGCGTTGCGCGATTATTTCGTCCGTGAGTGGTGTTGGGTCACCGGCGCACGGCATCGAGCAATCGAGATGTATCTTGCGAAAACCAGCCAGTACGTAATCACGAATCAAAATATCGGACTTTGCCATGGCTTGTTCGGCGCTAAGCGCTTGCCAGCAGTTTGGGCCTAAGTGATCACCACCAAGTAGAATTTTATTACGATCGAACGCCATTGAGTCTGCTAGGTTGTAGACGAAATCAACGAAGGCCTGTGGTTGCATTCCGGTATAGCCGCCGTCTTGGTTGACCTGATTGGATGTAGCTTCAATCAACACCAATTGGTCATCATTTTTTGCTTGAGTAAGCGCAGCTTCCAAAACTAAAGGGTGCGCAGAACACACTGCGTAGATACCGCTCGCGTGTCCTTGTTTATGCTGTTGAATTAAATCTATAAGCGCTTTCATCACAATTCCTAGTGAGTTTCTTGGTCAGCGATAATGACTTCCACACCCATATCAACCAGTTGTTGGTGATAGTGGGTTGGGATGTGGCTGTCGGTAATGAGAATGTCGATATCTTGAGCTGCACGGATCATGCAAAAGCTTTTTCGGCCAAACTTGCTGGAGTCTGTTACGGCAATGACTTGTTTGGCGGCTTGGCACATGGCTCTGTTGATACGTGCTTCATTTTGGTTTGGTGTGGTGATTCCTGCTTCTAAGTCAAAGCCATCAACACCCAGAAAGAGTTTGTCGAAATGAAAATCTTTAATTTGCAGTTCGCCGTGTGCACCAGTCAGAGAACAAGATGCACGGCGCAGATTGCCGCCGACAACATGAAGATCTATGTTGCTGTAACCGCTAAGTAGGTAGGCGGTATTCAAAGCGTTTGTCATGACGACTAGGCCTTGAGTCTTGCTTAAGTAAGGGGGCATACAACTAATGGTTGAACCTGAATCGAGAATAACGGCTTCACCGTCATTAATTTTGCTTGCGGCGATGAAAGCAATTCGATCTTTAATATTGCGGTTAAGTTGGCCCTTTTGATGCAGCGGTTGATCAAAAGCGAAATTGGGGTTGAGGGTTGCACCACCGTAGCAACGAAATACACAACCTTGCTGCTCAAGTAAATTGAGGTCGTGGCGAATCGTCACCGCAGAAACAGAAAACTGATCGACTAAGTCGTCAACTTTCGTAGCGCCGTTAAGGCGTACTTGTTTCATTATTTTCTGACGGCGTTCGCTGCTTTTCATTATTGCGCTCTCAACTTTCAGTTTGCTAATTGTTAGGTCTGTCGACCTTTCGTTTTCTTTCGTTGTTAATTAGAGCACCGAAAGGAAAAGCAAAGTTGATGCTGGATCACAGCTGTAATCGAAAGCAAAGATAAGCAAAAAACCTTTCGTTTTGTATTAAGTGAAAGGGTTTTTTTCTTTCGGTTTATGGCTAAAGAGTGGTGAGAAGTTCGGTGGTATAAGGCTTTTTATAAAAGCAAAGCGAAAGGGCGGTTTACCGAGGGGTTTGTAAGAGTATTTCAGTCTTCGAAGTGATCGTGATCACACAATGTAGAAAAGTGAAAAAATTAGATAAGAGAATTATCAGTAGTAATAAGTGAAAACAGCTCAATAGTAAAAGAGCCGTCATTCGTCTTTAGGGAGTATCATTCGTCCGCGATGATGACAGTGACACCATGTTGCTCTAACGAAGATTTATAGTGGCTAGGGATGCCCTGATCGGTAATTAAGATATCGATGTTTTGGGCAGCAGTGATAATGCAAAAACTTTTTTGCTTAAACTTGGATGAATCCGTTACCGCGATGACTTGTTTGGCTACTCGGCACATGATTCGATTCAGTTGTGCTTCTCCTTTATGAGGCGTCGTGATTCCCGATTCTAATTCAAAGCCATCAACACCTAGAAAGACCTTGTCAAACCGATACTGACTAAGGTGGCTTTCTGCATTGGCTCCGTGAATGGAGAAAGAGTCTTGGCGCATGGTTCCGCCAGCAATGATCACCTCTACTTTTGGATAGCTTGCAAGGTGGTAAGCAATGTTGATGGCATTAGTAAATACGACTAGAGAGACGTCGTCAGATAGGTTAAGTGCGATCTGTTCGGTAGTCGAACCCGAATCTAAAATGATGTTCTCACCCGGTTGAATTAACTTTAACGCTTCACGTGCAATTTGAGCTTTAATATTGGTGTTGATTTTCCCCTTAATCTTAAGGGATCGATCAAAAGCGAATTGCTTGTTAAGGGTCGCTCCACCATAAACCCGTTCTACGCAGCCTTGCTTTTCAAGTAATCGTAGATCGTTACGAATCGTGACTTTGGAAACACCAAATTCGCTAGAGAAGTCTTCAACCCGGCCGGTTCCGTGGGTTTGAATGTGTTCGATGATGTGTTCGCGTCGCTGGGCTGTCGTAGTCATAGTCAATTACATCTTGTTACTTTTTAGGCAGCAAAACATGTTTGTCGCGGTTTGGCTTCTATTTATGCGCTTGAATTCGTAAAAACATAACCAACATCAAACTTCAATAACTCATGATGTTGTTTTTCTGGTCAAAAATAAAAAAACGTAGGAAAGCTAACCTTACCTACGTTCTATATGTGTGATGGGAATTGCTAGCTTGTGGCTTCTATTTTACGCCTTAATAAGGAATCTGCGGACACGACTCCCGGCCCCCAAACAACAACGATAAGTATCATTAACCCCCAAAGCTGGTGGTCAAAAAATCCGCCTTCCCACAAGACTGGGTAAGAAACAACCGCCATAATATTAAACACAAACAGAGCGGCGGCCATTGGACGGGTCAATAACCCTAATACTAAGAATACCGGTAAAATGAGTTCGGTTGCGGTTCCTATGTAGGCAGCAAGCTGCCACGGTAATAGCGGAACTTGATATTCATACTCGAACAAATAGAGGGTACTGTCCCAAGTGGCAATTTTAGTCAGACCAGAATTAAAGAAAACATAGCCAACCCAAATTCGGCATGCCAGCAATAACAAGGGCACAAACAAAGTTTGAAGAGTCGCGACTAGTTGATCGTAACGAGCCAAATTTTGATTCATGTTCATTCTATGTTCTCCGTGGTCGCCAATTCAAAACCTATCACGAGCTGATGGTTCACCAAATCGGTTAAGTGTGGCAAAAGTTCTGCAGGTAATGTGCCTAAGGTATGCGGTGCTAAACAGTGCTCCAATAGCTTAAAGCTCAATGGGTTTAATGGGGTAATGTGGGCTTGGTGAGCTTCGTCGACATAGACGACACCTTGCTCTGCTTTACTTAAATCAAGGTTATCTAGCTGATTGTTTTTAATTCCGTGCCATAAACTGAATACGGCATAATCGCTAGCCAGCACGTGAAGATTGTTCTGTAATTTCAGTTGAACAAAAGGCTGTTGATCTGCATCTATCTGACTCAGGTTTTCCAGTGGGAGTACATTAAGCTCGGCAACAGAAGATATATTGCTCGATTGATTGCTAGTATCAAGCTGCCACTCGAGAGCCGCGACATCGAGTAAGTAGGGTGCTTGTTGTATGACTTGTTCAAATTGCTCAATACTGTTAGTAAAATTAGCACCGTAGTGAGTCACATCACCTTGTTGTAGCGGGTTGTTCAGTACGTGATGTCGAGCTATCTGCATGAAGCACTCTTCCCCGACCAGAGCCAATACTTGCGGGTAAGTTGCTTGCAGAACCTCACTCAAACTGATGATGTAGTTGTTGCGATAGATCTGCATACGCTGATCCGCAGCAAAGTGATCACTATGAATATTGCACTCTTCCCCTTTTGCTTGGTAATTCAAGGCATCAGCAAAACGGGACTGTAGGTTAGCCAGCGATAGAGTCATGAATAATGCCTCCGCGTGTCGCTTTGTGTAAGTACCCACTCGCTGTTTTCGCTTCACCCAGTAACACTTCAACGTTAGGAATATCGAGATCCCACTCAATTAAGGTGTGCTTAGCACCATGTTGGGAGATCCAAGTTTGAAACAGTTGCCAAACTTCGTCGCTGACCGGTTTACTGTGCGTGTCGATCCAAATCTCCCCTTGTGGGTACTGTTTTATCGTAAAACCAGCAAGGTGAATTTCGTCTACAGCGGTTGCGTTGATGGTTTGAATATAGTGGTTCGCATCGAACTGGTGATTGAACGCGGATACATGAATGTTATTGAAGTCCAGCAACAATCGGCAATCAGTTCTTTGGTGTACTTGGTTTAAGAAGTCCCACTCATCAATGGTGGAATGAGTGAATTTCATGTAACTGGATGGGTTTTCAATCAGTAACGGTCTACCGATGTAATCTTGAACTTGAAGTACATTGCGGCAAAATACATCCAGTGCTTCTTCTGTATAAGGAAGGGGCAGCAAGTCGTTAAAGTGATGCCCACCATTTTCGCTCCAACTTAAATGATCAGAAACCATGATGGGGTTAAGGTCATCGACTAACGTTTTCAATTGTCGTAAATGAGATTGGCTGACCTGGTTGACTGAGCCAAGGGATAAGCCAATACCATGACAGCTTATTGGGTATTTATCTGCGATTGCATTTAATTGGATACGGGATGGTGAACGAGGTTGGAAATAGTTCTCACTGTGGATTTCAAGCCAGCCCAAATCGGTAGGAGTGTGCTCAAAAAAGTCTAAGTGAGGAGTTCGCAAACCGACTCCAACTAATGGATGCATTGAATTTCTCCGAAATGAATAAAAGGTAACAGCTCAGCAGGGCGTGCTAATTGAGCCCTGCTGAATAAACTGTTTATTATGAAGACATGGTGCTGCCGCCAGCCAATTTGCCACAAAGTCCTTTTGGCATTACAACGAATGCATCTTTTTGGAAATCTTCTTTAGCTGTACCTGCACATGAGCTGCTTTTGGTAGCACAGTCATTTTTGCCCGCTTTACTTACGCCGTAGCATTTCTCTTTTTCAGCCGCGACAGCAGACGTTGCAGTTAACGCTGTGCCTCCAAGAGCTAGAAGACCTGTGATAGCAGCAGTAACAGCAAGATTAGATTTTTTCATAATAAATTCCTCGAACTTGATCCATAGTTTCTTTAATTATCACAACTTGATTTTTTGTCGCTTTGCTCAAGTTGCTTACCTAATTAGATTAGGTAAACACGGAAAATATTTCACATTATGTTCGATAAATTTTCACATTATTACAATTTAAGCTCTAAGTTATTGAATTTAAATTGATTAAAAAATGACATTTTTTTCGTTTGGTTAGCCAGATTTCTGACCTGTAATTGGGGTATAATCTTTTGTTATGTATAAATAAACAGTAGAAAACGATGGACGCTTCCTTATTACTTGATGGTTTGAATGACAAACAACGCGAAGCTGTCGCAGCGCCGCTAAACAATATGTTGATCTTAGCGGGTGCGGGCAGTGGTAAAACCCGAGTGCTGGTGCATCGCATTGCGTGGCTGATGTCGGTAGAGCAAGCGTCGCCGTTTTCTATTATGTCGGTTACATTTACCAATAAGGCTGCTGCAGAGATGCGTGGCCGTATTGAAGAGCTAATGATGGGCAGTTCGTCAGGCATGTGGAATGGTACGTTCCATGGTATTTGTCACCGCATCCTGCGCGCGCATTATCTTGATGCCAAGCTGCCAGAAGACTTTCAAATCATCGACTCTGATGATCAACAGCGCCTGCTTAAGCGTTTGATAAAAGCACTGAATCTAGATGAGAAGCAATGGCCTGCACGTCAAGCTTGCTGGTGGATTAACGGTAAAAAAGATGAAGGTTTACGTCCAAATCACATTGATGCCTATCATGATCCGGTGACCAAAACATGGCTACAGATTTATACCGCTTATCAAGAAGCGTGCGATCGCGCAGGCTTGATCGACTTTGCAGAAATTTTATTGCGTGCTCAAGAATTACTGCGCGATAAGCAACACATTCGTGAACACTATCAAGCGCGTTTTAAGCACATCTTGGTCGACGAATTTCAAGATACCAACAACATTCAATACGCTTGGCTACGCATGATGGCAGGCCCTGAATGTAACGTGATGATCGTAGGTGATGACGATCAATCCATTTATGGCTGGCGTGGCGCAAAAATAGAAAATATCCAACGTTTTCTTGATGAATTTGTGGGCGCTTCAACGGTGCGTTTGGAGCAAAATTACCGTTCGACAAAAACCATTCTGAAAGCCGCTAATGAATTGATTGGCAATAATACCGAGCGTATGGGTAAAGAGCTTTGGACGGATGGCAATGATGGCGATCCTATCTCGGTGTACTCTGCGTATAACGAATTAGATGAAGCCCGCTTTGCCGTCAGTAAAATTAAAGAATGGAAAGAAAAAGGTGGGTCGTTAACCGATGCGGCCATGCTGTACCGGAACAACGCTCAGTCACGTGTGTTGGAAGAAGCCTTAATTCAAGCAGGATTACCGTATCGTATTTATGGTGGCATGCGATTCTTCGAACGTTTAGAAATTCGTGATGCACTGGGTTACCTACGTCTTATGTCTAACCGTAATGATGATGCGGCATTTGAGCGAGTGGTGAATACGCCCACTCGTGGCTTAGGTGATAAAACACTAGAGACCATCCGTTTTGCAGCTCGCGAGCGCGGAGCGACCATGTGGCAAACCAGTGTTGCCTTGTTAGACGAACAAGTATTTGCCGGCCGTGCTGCGGGCGCGTTAAGCCGTTTTGTTGAACTGGTGAATGCACTCGAAGATGACACCGCTGAAATGGCACTGCACGAACAAGCAGACCATGCGATTAAGTTCTCAGGTTTGTTTGCTATGTACGAGCAAGAAAAGGGCGAGAAATCGAAAGCCCGAATTGAAAACTTAGAAGAATTGGTTACGGCGACTCGTCAGTTTGAAAAACCAGAAGAAGCCGATGAAATGAGTGAGCTATCTGCTTTCTTATCTCACGCTGCATTGGAAGCGGGGGAAGGCCAAGCGGATGAATTCGATGAGGCCGTCCAACTCATGACTCTGCACAGTGCTAAGGGGTTAGAATTCCCTTTGGTGTTTATGGTGGGTGTGGAAGAAGGCATGTTCCCAAGCCAAATGTCGGCTGAAGAATCAGGCCGTTTGGAAGAAGAGCGGAGGCTTTGCTACGTAGGCATGACGCGAGCAATGGAAAAGCTCTACATTACTTATGCCGAAATGCGCCGCCTGTACGGGCAAGATAAATATCATAAGCCGTCTCGCTTCATACGTGAGTTACCAGAAACTTGTTTAGATGAAGTGCGCATGAAAGCGCAGGTGAGCCGACCGACTAGCACAGGTCGCTTTAGTCCAACTGCGGTAAAAGAAAATTTCAACGAAACTGGCTTTAGTTTAGGTGCGCGAGTAATGCATCCGAAATTTGGTGAAGGCACGATCATTAATTTTGAAGGCAGTGGCCCTCAAAGCCGAGTTCAAGTCGCCTTTAATGGTGAAGGCATTAAGTGGTTAGTCACCCAATATGCAAAATTAGAGACGTTATAGTTGATAGAAATCGGCAACACTAAACGCTAGCCTCTTAAAACAAAAAAAGCAGAATCATTAGATTCTGCTTTTTATTTAACTTGGTCGCTATTACTTGTCTGTGAGCTTTGCTTCAAGATCCGCTAGCTTTTGTTCCATCTCTGTCAGTTTTTGACGAGTGCGGAGCAGTACTTGAGTCTGAACATCAAATTCTTCACGGCTAACCACATCAAGTTTGTTGAGTTGGCCTTGGATAACTTGGCGTACCTTTTGTTCTACGTCCGAACCCAACTCTTTGACGGGTTGAGGCATAGAATCATGAATCTGTTTCGCTACTTGCTCGAGTTTTTTTGGATCAAACATTTCGGTAATCACTCCTATATCAATACATTCATTCTATGCATTTCAGGGATAAAAGTCGCCAACTAGCTGCACAAAATTCAGTGCACACTCGTCTTCTATAACACGAGCTGTGTTGCGGAGGTTGGGGTTATTAATTCTGAAACGTTTAGTCCTGTGCGCATTAGGTTATTTTCAATTAAGAAATCAGCATCGGCGTACAGGGCTTTTAAGTCTTGTGGTTCGATGTCTGTCGTCAGAGCTGACCATTGGCAAAGCAATTTAGCCTGTTCGGTAGAAATGCCGTGCTCTTTTGCGCCAATAGCCAGAGCGGCTTCTGGTTTTTGTTGGATGAACGCCATTGCTTGACGTTGGGCTAAGATGAAAGCTTCGACTAACTCTGGGTGTTGTTTTGCGAATGTTTCCGTTGTCGTGCTGACTAAGATGGGTGAGATGTGACCTTCTGCCGTCGCTAAAATGGTCGCCCCCGCTTGTTGTGCTTTTAGAATGAAACTTGAAGTCAATAATGCGGGATCGACACTGCCTGCCATTAGGGCGTTAAAGGCCTTTGGTGTCCCCATATTGATGAATTTCACGTCTTTTTGTTGCATGCCATTGTTTTGTAGCTGAGCGATCAACATTTGCTGAACAACCGTACCTTTAGCGCCAGCAATGGCTTTGTTTTGAAGAGAAGTGATATCACCTGTAAAGCCGGGTCTTGCCACTAATGCAAATACATTCGCTGGGCGAGCCACATTGGCGATGACTTTTAAATTATTACCTTCTGTCGCAGCCATTAGCAGGGAGTTGGTGTTCATGACAGAAGCGATATCAACGGAGCCTGATGCCATCGCTTTTGCTTGATGCACGCCAGAGCTGATTTTATGCCATTCTACTTTTGCGTCGTGCTTTGCCAAAGCGTCATCCAGCATGCCTTGATCGCGCATGACCATAAGTTGCAAGTTGAACGGGGTCGGTACATAAGTAACGTTAACCGTTTGCTGGGTTGCCAAAGAAAGGTTTGAAAAAGTGAGGGTTGCTATCATTGTGCAAGCTAGGCTTAACCATGTTTTCATTATGAATCCTTAATGGTTGTCTGATGTATAAATTGGGAATTACGTAAGATCAATTAGTTCGGGTTGCTTCGACGATCCGTTGTTCGGCGTTTGAAAGTGTATCGCCACTAAATTCTTCCGTGATGCGTCCTTTGTTCATGACAACAATGCGATCGGCAAGCGTGATGGCCTCTTGAATATCATGAGTGATAAAAATGACGGAGCATTGGGCTGTTTTATGAATGGTTTTAAGCTCTTTTTGCATCGTTTGTCTGGTAATGATATCGAGCGCAGAAAAAGGTTCGTCCATAAACAGTACGTCTGGTTTTCGGCAAAGAGCGCGAGCGATTGCAGCACGTTGTGCCATTCCGCCGCTAAGCTCACTGGGGAAATTATCGGCATAATCAGACAAACCAACTAAACTCAGTTGCTGGTGGATGCATTGGTCAGTGGCTTGGTCATTCCGTCTGTTGGCAGCAAAGGCTAAGCGTAGGTTCTTTTCTACACTGTAATGAGGTAACAATCGGGGTTCTTGAAAGACCACCGCTGTTGTTATCGGGTGATGATATTCAAAGGACTCAGACTGGCAGCTTTCAAGCCCAGCTAAGCACTTGAGTAGCGTTGTTTTACCGCTGCCACTATGACCCACAATAGCAACGAACTCCCCTTGGCTTAATTCAAAGTTGATGTCATGCAAAATGGATTCAGCTTGACCTTGTTGATTAAGAAAAAACTTATTAAGCCGAGCAATAGTGAGCATTTTTCGTCAACCTTTTGATCAATGTATCCAATATCAAACCAAGAATCGCTATCACAATGATTCCGGCCATCGCTTTATCAGTACGAGCGAGCTCTTCTGCATCGACGATTAAAAAGCCAAGCCCTGAAGCTGCCGCAATCAGCTCAGCCCCCATTAGGGCGCGCCAACTGTAGCCAAATCCAAGCCTTAGCCCGGTAACAATACTTGGAACCGCAAATGGAAAATGGATGTGCTTTATGGTTTCAAAGCGAGACAAATCAAGGCTTTTTGCCAGTTCTAAATAACGAGTGTCAATATTTCTTAGGCCACTATATGCGTTGAGAAATATAGGAAAAAAAGCAGCTAAGAAGATAATGGTTATTTTGGGGCCTTCCCCGATGCCCATCCAAACGATTAATAAAGGGCTAAATGCGAGAGGTGGAATGACCCTAATGGCTTCGAAGGTGACATGAAAGTAGGCGTAACATTGTGGAAAACGGATGAAGATGCACGCGAATGACAAGGCAACGCTACTGGTTAATACAAAACCAATCATTACGCGAGTTAAGCTTGCGACGACATGGCTGAATAGCTCACCAGAAATGATCATATCAAAGAGGGCACCAAAAACCATTGAAGGGGTTGGCAGTAAGTAGTTAGACAAAGATAAATGTTGGCAGCATAGGTGCCAACCGACGAATAATATCACTGGCAATAACAGCGCCTTGATTGCGGTATTTATGCGATTTGTGGGGGCTTGCACGTATTATCTCTGACTATAAATCATTCTCAATTGCGTTGGAGGTTATTTTATGTAATACCATTTGTCAATAAGGGACATCGAGTAGGGTGAGGCGTCTCCGCCTCATCCCTCTCACAGAACCGTACGTACGGACCTCGTATACGGCTCATGCACATTTCCATTCAGCATAATGGCTGAACACATATCCTGTCCTAACGTGTTCAAGATTCACTAATCCAAGGTCGTTAAACCATTGATTTGGCATCGAGTAACTGGCTAATGGACTCGCAGCATTTCTCCAACTATCCATACAGATATACCTGAATGACCCTTCGTAACCTAGCTGTCTTAGCCTGCGGTGGAGTCGGGTCGGTTTTTTCCATAATCGTAATTGGACGCTGCGAAGTCTTCGCCTTAACCACGCGGCCAGTTTCTTAAACTCCCTGTTGGCATTCGCTATTCGAAAGTACTGGCTGAACCCTCTCAGAAGTGGATTCAGTTGTTTAATGACTTCTAACAATGGCTTACCGCCATTGCGTCTTGTCACTCGCTTCAACTTTCCTTTGAACGTCGACATTTTCTTTGGCTGAATACGGCTATAATGGCTACCGATTTCTATTCCAAGGAATTTCACACCTTCGCCGCTGTGCGCTATGTGTGATTTGGTTTCGTTCACCGTTAACTTGAGCTGTTTTTCCAGGACCTTCGTTGCCTGTACTTGCGCATTTTCTGCACCTTTACGGCTGCGACAGAAGATCAGTATGTCGTCGGCATAACGGACTATTCGATGTCCTCGCTTTCGCATCTCTTGATCAAACGCATCCAGATAGATGTTCGCTATCAGTGGGCTTATTACTCCACCTTGCGGACTACCTATCTCGGTATGCTGCCACTCTCCATCAACCATTACGCCACTTTTCAGGAACTGTTTGATGAGCTCCAGTACGCTACTGTCTGTGACTCGTTTCTTAATGCTTTTTAGAATAAGCTCGTGGTCGAGCTTATCGAAGCACTTCGATAAGTCCATATCTACGACGTGTTGCATTCCGTATCGACGGATGAACATCGTCGCTTTGTTTATAGCATCGTGACAACTTCGATTCGGTCTATACCCAAAGCTGGATGGGTGAAACTGCTCTTCGAAGATTGGGGTTAATAGATCATTTAGAGCTTGTTGGACAACTCTATCCCGTACTGTTGGGATCCCAAGTAATCGCACCCCACCATCATCTTTCGGTATTTCTACCCGTCTGACGGGTTGAGGGGTGTATCGCTTGGTTTTGAGTTCCAGAAGAAGTTGATCTAGGTTATCACTCAGATTTTGGGCGTAGTCGCTTAGGCTCTGCCTATCTATTCCGGCCGCGCCTTTCGCTTTCCACACTTTTTTAAATCCTTTATAGAGTCGCTCTTTGTGGAGCAAGTGACCATATAAACTGTAGTAAACTCTCAACTTTTTCCTTTAGATTGTGTGCCGTGTGGGGACAAATGCTCTCTCACAGTGTTGGTGTATTTCACTCCACTCTCTAGCCTTCTAGCTCAATGGCAATTTACTAGAGTGAGTCAGAGTTACTCCCTTGTACGGTTTCTCGCTTCAGTGCTTTGCTTTCACAAAGACCGAGACGGAATACCTCGATAGCTAATCAACTTGTATACCACTGAAAAAAAAACATCTGCTCATCACAGACTTAAAATGTACTTCATCCCTTCGCAACACCAGATTGCTTTTGGCAAAATGTTGTCCCATCAGACGTGTTACTGATGGTCAGCTCAGTTTTATCCTCCACACCATTACTGGGCTTCACCGGCCGAGCTTTACTCACTACTACGGATTCATCTGCCACCTCGCACCAACATAGATCTTGGCTCTCGCCTTGAGTTTATGCTTCCGACGTTTGCTCGGATGTGATGTCAGGCTTCCCCAGTTACTGCACTGGCTCCCTGTTAACAATGCCACCCTCAAGCACAATCTAGGTCTGATTGAGTATCGGGCTTCACGCTATTTTTCACGCTTACCCACCTAAATTGCCGAATCAGGTTCACTTTCGTTGTGTACTGTTAACTTCCTATCGCTTCCTTCAAACCCTGCCGTTGGCCAGCAACGCCCTTGCGATTCGGATTATCTTCCCCTCAATCAGGGTGATTTAGGCTTCTTTCAGCCTAATGGGTTTGCCAGCTTCGCTGGGCAAACAAAAAAGGCTACCGAAGTAGCCTTTTTATTAGATGAAACATCCGTTAGCGATCTATTCGCGAATTTCGCGTTGAGCGGCTTTGGCTTCGTCTACTCGTGCCAGTTTTTCTAGATCTTTATCTTCTAGAAATACGGGAAGCGGTTTGTGTTTCTCAGCAAGGTAGCTGTAAATCACAGGCAGAACGAACAAGGTAAAGATGGTACCGATAGCCAGACCCGATACGATTACAATACCAATACTGAAACGTTGAGCAGCACCTGCGCCGGTTGCGTACATCAGCGGAATCAGACCTGCAATCATGGCTGCCGTGGTCATTAGGATAGGACGAAGACGAACCTTCGCCGCTTCCGTTACCGCCGCAATACGATCTTTCTTATTATGAAGTTGCTCTTCTTTTGCTACTTCACAAATCAAAATACCGTGCTTGGTGATAAGACCAACCAAAGTGATCAAGCCCACTTGCGAGTAGATGTTCATTGAGGCTGCGCCCCATGCAAGTGAAATCAATGCACCACATATCGCCAGTGGAACCGACACCATGATAACCAGTGGATCTCGAACGGATTCAAATTGAATCGCTAGAACCAAGAAGATGATCGCCAGTGCCAAACCAAAGGTTGCGAATAGCGCGCTACCTTCTGTTACGTACTGTCTTGCTTCACCCATGTAGTCATGGTTGTAGCCTGATGGCAGTTTGCTTTGTGCGACATTTTCAAACCAGTTAACGGCATCACCCATAGCAACACCTGGGCTTGGCACGGCACCAATACTCGCTGAGTTTAACTGGTTGAAGTGAGGTAGAGCACGAGGCTCCGCAACCACTTCAATGTCAATTAAGCTGCCCAGTGGAATCGCATTGCCATCTGCTGCGCGAACGTAGTAGTTGTTCATGGATTCAGGGTTCAGGCGGTATTTACGCTCAACTTGTGGGATCACTTCATAAGAACGACCATTCAAATCGATACGGTTAACATAACCATCAGCCATCATGGTACTTAAGGTCATACCGATGTCTTGCATGGTCACACCATAGATACCCGCTTTGTCCTTGTCGATATGGATCTTCATGGTTGCCGAGTCGTAGTTAAGATCCAATGTTGAGTAAACAAACAATGGGTTAACTGATACGTCAGCCAGAATATCGGTCGCAATTTGGAACAAGCTTTCGAAGCTATTTGGTGTCGTAATAACAAACTGCAGTGGCAGACCAGAACCGGCACCTGGCAATTCAGGCATTTGGAAGGCGGTTACGGCCATTCCTGGTACATCTTGCACCAGTTCACCAATACGCTTAGACACCTCGGCTTGGCTAGCTTCACGTTGGCTCCAAGGCACCATGGATGCAAGGCCAAATGCTTGGTTAGAAGCTGGAACACCGGTAAATACTTGAGCAAATTTCACTTCTGGCTGTTCAGTCAGAATTTCATTTACTTGGTTCATGGTGTTTTGCAAGTAATCAAGGTTAGCATTCGATGGGCCTGTACCCATCAGCATCACAACCCCTTTATCTTCTGCTGGTGCAAGCTCACTTGGGATGAACTTAAACAGCATTGGCAAACTAGCAAATACAATAATAGCGAATGCAATGATGACAGGTCGACGTTGCATTACGTTACCCAGCATCTTCTCGTAGCCGTTAGACATGCGATCAAGAAAGCCGTGGACTGTTGTCTCAAACCGATTTGGTGTCTCGTTTGCTTTGAGCATCTTAGAACACATCATTGGTGATAGCGTTAAGGCAACAATACCGGAAACGAATACCGCTCCTGCAAGCGTGAGAGCAAACTCTTTAAACAGTGAACCGGTAATACCGCCCATTAAAGCGATAGGCGCATACACGGCACCAAGCGTTAAGGTCATTGCAATAACAGGCACTGCGATTTCACGAGTACCAATAACGGCGGCACGGAACGGAGATTCACCAAGCTTGATGTGTCTGTCGACATTCTCAAGTACAACGATGGCATCATCGACTACCAAGCCGATAGCCAATACCATTGCCAGTAGCGTCATTAAGTTCCATGAGAAGCCCATGGCTTGCATGACCATCGCAACACCAATCAATGACAATGGAATCGTCACTAACGGGATCATAACGGCGCGGAATGAACCAAGGAACAAGGTGATCACCACCAGTACGATCAATGCCGCTTCAACGATGGTTTTGATAACCTCGTTAATGGATTCATTGATGGCTTCCGTTGAGTCATACATGACTTCCATGCTGATATTGCTAGGTAAGTTCTTTCTTAGTTGAGGAAGAAGTTCTAACACATCTTTAGCGATGGTAATTGGGTTAGCACTGGGTGCACCATTTATCGCAGCAACCACGGCTTCTTGACCGTTGGCACTGGCTCGATACACATCGTGGCTTTTCTCTAACGTAACTTTGGCGATGTTACCTAAACGAATAACCTCACCGACATCACTCTTAATAACCAGCTTTTCTAGCTCAGCAACATTTGAGATCTGCGTATCGGCGCTGCCGTTGTAAAGAACGAACTCACCGGTTGCCTGACCCGTTGCCGACTGGAAGTTGTTGGCATTCAAGACTTGCATCACGTCGGTTGCTGTCATCTTCAACGCGGCCATTTTAGCCGGATCTAACCAAACACGTAGGGCGTATTTCATACCACCATACATGTCGATCTTAGATACACCGTTTACCGAGAACAATTGAGGGTTAATTACACGCTCAAGGTAATCGGTGATTTGGCTCGAAGATAATTCATCACTGGTAAAACCGATATAGAGGACAGCGGTTGAATCACCGGTCGACATGGTTACCGTGGGGTCTTCTGACTCTTTGGGCAACTGAGACCTAACCGAGTTGGTCTTGGCGAGTATATCTGCCAGTGCCGCATTCGGGTCGGTGTTCAATTTCATAGTCACCGTGATGGTGGATTTACCCAACACCGATTGCGACGTCATAAAGTCAATGTTATCGGCCTGTGCGACGGCTTGCTCCAAGGGCTGAGTAATAAAGCCTTGTATCAAGTCGGCACTTGCACCGTAGTAGCTAGTGGATACAGTAACCACTGTGTTCGTCATTTCAGGGTATTGACGGACCTGCATTTTGAATATTGCTTGGAAACCAAGCAAAGCAATCAAAAAGCTGATCGATACCGCTAAAACTGGACGCTTAATAAAAACATCAGTAAAGCGCATGCTTCCTCCAATTATAGCATCGGTGTTTCGGCTGGTGGTGTTGTCGCGTCATTTTCAACAATGCGTACTTTTGCATCATTACTTAGACGAACTTGACCAGACGTAACCACTAAATCACCAGGCTCAACGCCTTCAAGAACGTGTGCAATATCCGCTTTACGTTCACCTACTTTTATAACGTGTTGCTTAACGCGCTGTTGACCATCCTCTTCAGAAATGATGTAGACGCTGTCACCGTATAAGGTAAAGGTAATGGCGGTTTGCGGCAGTGTTACTTGCTCGGTAATTGCAGGTAAGATGATATTGGCGCGAGCGAACATACCACTGCGCAATTGACCATCATTGTTAGGAATATCGGCTTGAACTTGCACTAGGCCGCTTTGAACGCTTACTGCTGGTTCAATCGCACTGATGGTGCCTTCGAAGCTGTCTTCAGGGTAGGCATCCACTGAAATTTTGATTTTTTGATCAATATGAATACGAGGGATATCGGTTTGAGGCACAGTGAAGCGCAAACGCATTACGTTAGTGTCTTCGAGACGTACAATCTCAGTACTCGGCTGAAGGTATTGGCCAAGGTAGACATTACGAATACCAACCACGCCATCAAATGGTGCTTTCAAGGTACGACGAGCAATCGAGGCTTTAGAACTCTCAATTTCAGCTTCTAAAGAAAAGTAAGCGGCTTTTGCTTCATCAAACGATTCTTTTGAAACAGAGCCTTTTTTGTAGAGGCCTTCGTAACGTTTGAATTTCGCTTCTGCAGCAGGTAGGCGAGCTTGAGTACTTTTAAGATTCGCACGTTCAACCGTTGAGTCTAGAGCGACTAAAACCTGTCCTTTTTTAACGGCAGAACCAGATTCAAAATCAATTCTGTTGATAACACCGCTTGTCTCTGTTGTTAAAGTCACACCTTGGTTAGGTTCGATAAAACCGATCGCTTCAATGTTTGGAACCCAATCAATTGAAACCACTTCTTGCGCGGTAACCGGAAATTCAGGCTCTGGACGATTAGCAAGATATTCAGCAATTTTCTGCTGCTTAAAAAGATTAAAACCTATAACGCTACCAAAAAGCAGTATCGCGATAAGTAACATAAAAAATGTCCACTTTTTCATTCTGTTTAGAACTCCAAGTTAATGTTGAATAATAGCGTCCCAGCTTGCAGCAATTGCGGCATCAAGGGTTTCGTCGTCAATGTGAATGATTCCTAGAGAGTGCTTACGTGCTAATGTCACGCCAACCTCTAGACTTAAACCAAATAAAATTCTGTTATCGAGAGGTTTAAATAGACCGGACTCTTTACCTTCGTTGAAAGTCAGCTCTACTTTATGAAACATCTCTCTTTCTTGTTGCCACTCCTCTGAGCTCGAGGGTTTTGGTAATGAGTCGTACTGGACTCGATTACTGAGTAAAAAACAGTTGTCGCGGGCCAGATTCCATAAGTTTAGCCACATAACCTGATAACGCTCTTTTATCGGCATGGTTTCACTAACGTTGGCTTGCAGATGATCAGCAATTCGTTTGGTGACTCGAAAGCGAATCTCTTTGAGAAGGTGATCTTTATCTTCGAAATATCGATAGATAGTGCCTGCAGCAACTCCAGCATTCTTAGCAATTTTCTGCATTGAAATGCCTTGAAATCCTTCTTCTGCCAGCACAGCTTCCGTCGCGTTTAGAATCTTTTCGCGTTTATCCTGTTCAGTACTAATACTCATAGAGACACCTAGTAATGAATGAACGTTCATTCATTGTAGATCACTTACTGCCCCTCTGTGCAACAAAAAATAACAAATTAGTGGATCTTTTTTCATGCAATGGATTGGACATAGCTTTCAAACCTTAGCGCGTCTATTATATAGCCCGAATAATGAGAACCTTTTAGAGTGCAAAATGAAGCTGAACCCAAGACAAGACGAAGCGGTAAAATTTGTGTCCGGACCCTGCCTAGTACTGGCTGGCGCAGGCTCGGGTAAAACCCGTGTTATTACCAATAAGATTGCTTACTTGGTTCAGCAATGTGGCTATAAGGCTCGTAATATTGCAGCGGTAACCTTTACCAATAAAGCCTCGCGTGAAATGAAAGAACGTGTGGGGCAAACGCTGGGTAAGCAAGAGTCTAAAGGGTTAATGGTTTCAACCTTTCACACACTAGGCTTGAATATTATTCGTAAAGAGTACAAAGCTCTTGGGTTAAAAGCGGGCTTTTCATTATTTGATGATCAAGACCAATTGGCGTTACTCAAAGAGTTAACGGAAACGCAGCTTGATGGTGATAAGGACTTGCTTAAAGCCTTAATGAGCAGTATTTCCAATTGGAAAAACGACATGTTGACGGCGGAACAAGTGAAAGGACAGGCGAAAGGCGAGCAAGACCAGTTATTTGCTTTTTGCTATGAGATGTACCTGAAGCAAATGAAAGCCTACAACGCATTGGATTTTGATGACTTAATTTCCCTGCCGGTATTATTGCTTCGAACGAATGAAGAGGTTCGTAAGCGTTGGCAAAGCCGAATTCGCTACCTGCTGGTGGACGAGTACCAAGATACCAATACCAGTCAGTATGAATTGGTGAAATTGATTGTTGGTGAGCGTGGCCGTTTGACCGTGGTAGGGGATGATGATCAGTCTATTTACTCTTGGCGAGGGGCAAAACCTCAAAACTTGGTCTTGTTAGGTAAAGATTACCCAAATTTACGACTGATAAAGCTTGAGCAAAATTATCGCTCAACCAGCCGTATTTTGCGCTCAGCCAACATTTTGATTGCCAATAACCCACACGTATATGAAAAAAGACTGTTCTCTGAAATTCCTGATGGAGAGCAACTCAAGGTATTGCATGTAAAAAATGAAGAGCATGAAGCGGAAAAGGTCACCGGTGAAATTATCGCGCATAAGTTCCTAAATAGAACTGATTACAAAGATTATTCAATCTTGTATCGCGGTAACCATCAGTCTCGTTTGATTGAAAAGGCACTGATGCAAAACCGCATCCCATATAAGATTTCTGGCGGCACGTCTTTTTTCTCTCGCGCTGAAATTAAAGACATCATGGCTTATCTGCGAGTATTGGTGAACCCTGATGATGACAATGCATTTTTGCGCATTGTGAATACGCCAAGGCGTGAAATTGGGCCTGTCACTCTAGAGAAACTGGGCAGCTACGCAAATATGCGAGGCAAAAGCTTATTTGAAGCAAGTTTCGAGATGGGCTTAGAGCAAACGCTTACAGGGCGAGGTTTAGAAAACTTGCAACGTTTTACACGCTGGATTGTTGCTATCTCGGATAATGCAGAGCGCGGTAATACGGTGGAAGCGGTGCGATCTTTAGTACGTGATATTCACTACGAAGATTGGCTATATGAAACTTCGGCTAGCCCAAAAGCCGCTGAAATGCGCATGAAGAATGTGTCTGATTTATACAGTTGGATAGTAGCCGATCTTGAAGGTGATAATTACGACAAAGAGATAAAGACGCTTAAAGAAGTCGTGTTAAGGCTCACTCTGCGAGACATGATGGAACGTGGCGAAGATGATGACGATGCAGACCAAGTACAGTTAATGACGCTACATGCATCAAAAGGGTTGGAATTTCCTTACGTCTATTTGATTGGTGCAGAAGAAGGCATATTGCCTCACCAAACCAGTATTGATGAAGAAAACGTAGAAGAAGAGCGTCGCCTCATGTACGTAGGTATTACTCGCGCTCAAAAAGAACTGACGTTCACTATCTGTAAAGAGCGCCGTCAATATGGTGAGTTAATCAAACCACAACAAAGCCGTTTCTTGGACGAGTTACCACAAGATGACGTTGAATGGGAGTCGACTAAGAAGCCTCAGTCGGCGGAAGAACGAATGGAAAAAGGTCAGGCGCACATTGCCAATATAAGGGCGATGTTTAAGAAGTAGAGATAAGTCCTAAAAGCGAAATATTATAGAGAAAAGATCAAAAAAGGCTTGGTAGGTTAACCAAGCCTTTTATTCTTAGCACTTAGCCTTTACAGCCCTTCAATCATGTAATCGATCGCTGCGATGATTTCATCGTCAGAACAATCCATACAAGAGCCTTTTGCTGGCATTGCGTTAAAGCCATTCAGTGCGTGATTATTCAATACATCGCGACCTTGTGCGATTCGTGAGCCCCACTGGCCAGCATCCCCCTTAATAGGCGCACCACTTACACCCGATGTATGACAAGCAGTACAAAATGTATTGTAAACAGTAGCACCATCGCGTGGGCCTGCAGGTTCTGCCGCAACAGGCTCACTGCCTGCTAGGTAAACCTGACCGACAGGTTGAATGCGCTTTTCAATTGCATCACGGTCAACTGAGGCGGCGAATGCGCTACTAGAAAAAACTAAGGTAGCAGCCAATAGGCTTAAAATTGGTCGAGACATATCCATAAACTCACTTTACATTCCTGGGCGATGATAAATACGATGTTTACCACTAATTGTTGATTTTTGATAAAGCAGGAGAAAAACGCCTGTTAAATCAATGTAAATATTGCGTGATTATAGCTTGTTGAGTTGTTGCAAGAAACCACAAGATCGCCATGACAGGGGCTTTATCACATCCTAATTGCTGAAAAAGGCAACAAACGGAAAAAAAAGATAAAAAAACACTAGACGGCATAGTGTGATATCCGTATTATTCCACTCCGCCGATAGGGCATGCGCCCGTAGCTCAGCTGGATAGAGCGTTGGCCTCCGGAGCCAAAGGTCGAAGGTTCGAATCCTTTCGGGCGTACCATCCGGATACTTAGTAAAATAAGTAGTTATTGGCGAAAAGATACATAATGGTGGCTATAGCTCAGTTGGTAGAGCCCTGGATTGTGATTCCGGTGGTCGCGAGTTCGAATCTCGTTAGCCACCCCATTATTTTGGTGACATTTGTCTCCAGTTTTGATTTAATGTCGAAACGAAAAATTCCTTCGGGAATATTGGACTAGCACTTCCAAAGAGTTAACTCTTTCTAGTGTGAACCAAATTAAAAAATTTGTCGGTGAATAGCGCAGCTTGGTAGCGCATCTGGTTTGGGACCAGAGGGTCGGGGGTTCGAATCCCTCTTCACCGACCACTATTTCGATAATCGCTTAATTGCGGTTATGTAAAAAGTTAGTGGTGGCTATAGCTCAGTTGGTAGAGCCCTGGATTGTGATTCCGGTGGTCGCGAGTTCGAATCTCGTTAGCCACCCCATTAACTCGGTAACTAAACCCATTAGTTTCCTTTTCTGATTTATCAGAATAAAACCTATGTCGGTGAATAGCGCAGCTTGGTAGCGCATCTGGTTTGGGACCAGAGGGTCGGGGGTTCGAATCCCTCTTCACCGACCACTATTAAAAAAGCCTCATCATTAGATGAGGCTTTTTTACGTTTAAAACCCGAGAGTCGGGGGTTCGGCTTATTCAAAGTCGGCTCTTCACCGACCACTATTAAAAAGGCCTCATCATTAGATGAGGCTTTTTTGCGTTTAAAACCTGAGAATCGGAGGAGCGGCTATTCAAAGCCGGCTAAACGCCTCGTTCTATTATCTCTTCTCTAATTGAGCCTACTGATTGGCTCATCATTTGATCCATTTCTGGGTAGAGGCGGCAAACCCACTTGTCGGGATATAAAGGCAATCGGCTTGTACTGATTAAAAGATGTTGTGAGACGGAAGTAATCACTAATGTTGATTTTGTCATTATCCTATGTGCGCTAGAACCCACTTTTCGTGCTACATCAATTTGCTACCAAACAGACACCGATCACATTGATTGCCCCCTGGTTCTTTACTAGTTGTTTATTTTGCATAAATGCTAATTTAGTGGTTTATATAACTAGTTATTAGTCATAAGGTGACACATGTTTCTGTTTTGTTAATTTGGTGGGTTGAATAATTATGTCTTGCTGATTATTTGTACTTTACTTGGTTTTGTAATAGAAAAGCCTAACTTTTAGCTGTTAGGTGGCGTAATGTTCGATTGGTCTTTAGCTCAATAAATGCACGAAAAAACCTTAAAAGTGAATTAATATGCATTTAATCTGCTTCTAATTGATTCTCAAGCCCATTTTTATGCTTTGTTTGTTGCTTTTCTGTGAATTATAAGCCAAATTATGAGCTGGCTTATCTTGGTCAGAAACTTGTTTCTGACATCGAATGGAATCAATTTTGCAGACAGGGCAGAAAACTGCCAGAGCAGTAGTAGAGGTCTGATAATGTCACTTTTAGAAGTAAGGGATCTTCGTATCGAGTACCCATCTCGACACGGAGTTCATGCTGCTGTTAAATCATTGTCGTTCAATATTGAACGCGGTGAAATTGTTGGTGTGGTTGGAGAATCCGGCGCCGGCAAATCAACAGTAGGTAATGCAGTCATCGATTTATTGAGCCCTCCTGGGCTAGTTGCTAATGGCGACGTATTTCTTGATGGCGAAAAGATATCAGGGCTAACTCCTGAACAAATGCGTAGTGTACGTGGTTCTAAAATTGGATTCATATTCCAAGATCCTATGACGTCACTCAACCCTCTATTTACCGTAGAACATCAGCTGAAAGAAACGATTCATGCCAATATGAAGGTTTCCGATAAAGAAGCGTACGAAAGATCGCTGTCGTTGATGAATCAAGTGGGTATCCCACAACCTGAAAACCGTTTAAAGCAGTACCCTCATCAATTTTCAGGCGGTATGCGTCAACGTGTGGTTATCGCCATTGCCTTGGCTGGTGAACCAGACTTAATCATTGCAGATGAACCTACAACGGCACTTGATGTATCAATTCAAGACCAAATCCTGACTCTTATCCGTGATTTGTGTATCGAGAAAAACGTCGGCTGTATGTTGGTTACTCACGATATGGGTGTGGTCTCTAATGTCACAGACCGTGTTGCAGTAATGTACCGTGGTGATCTCGTTGAAATTGGTCCAACGAAGAAAGTGCTGGGTGATCCCGATCATTCCTATACGCGCAGCTTGATCTCAGCGGTCCCTCGTTCTGATGTCAAATTAGGCCGTTTTCCTCTCGTGAGTTACATCGAAGAAGCTGAAGAGTTGCAGCAACTTGATGTTAAAAATCACTGGTTGGGTCAAAGTCAGGATCAGCGTGAATACGAAGGTCCACTACTTGATGTACAAAACGTTAATCTACGTTTTATAACTAAAGACTCTTTGTTTGAAAGCCGCCGTGAATATGTTCAGGCCTCTCACAACGTTAGCTTTGAAGTTCACGAGGGTGAAACCTTTGGCTTGGTTGGTGAGTCTGGTTCTGGTAAATCGACCATTGCTCGTATTATTGCAGGCTTGTACACACCGGATTCAGGAACGGTTTCGTTTGAAAGTGTTGATTTAACGTCATTGAAGTCTGAAAAAGAGCGTCGCCCTATGCGTCGTCAAATGCAGATGGTGTTTCAAAACCCATATACCTCAATGAACCCTCGAATGAAAATTTTCGACATCATTGCTGAGCCAATTCGATTCCATAAACTCACCGCTAATGAAGCCGAAACTCGCACTATTGTGAACGACTTACTTGATCATGTGGGTTTAGGTGTGATGGCTGGTTTGAAATACCCGCATGAGTTCTCAGGTGGTCAGCGCCAGCGTATTTCTATCGCACGAGCTTTGGCAACCAGGCCTCGTTTATTGATTTGTGATGAACCAACATCGGCATTGGATGTATCTGTTCAAGCTCAGATTTTGAACCTATTAAAAGATCTTCAAGACGAGCTGAACTTAACCATGTTGTTTATCAGTCACGATTTACCTGTCATTCGTCAAATGTGTGATCGTATTGGCGTGATGCAGATGGGCACGTTATTAGAAGTTGCCCCAACGGAGCAATTGTTTACTGACCCGCAGCATGAGTACAGTAAGCAGTTAATTTCTCTAATGCCTGAATTCACGGGTTTGCGAGAAGACGTACAAACGGCGTAAGCCACCAGTTTCGTTATTGACTGGAAAACAATAAATGTAAGAAAGACAAACACAACACAGACAAATACAACAACTAGGGATTTGGATTCCCGCATAAGGAGTTATGCAATGAAAACCATGAAAAGCAAATTAGCAGTGGCGTTGATGGCCGCAGGTCTTAGTTTTGGTGCAGCAGCCGCTGATATTACGGTTGGTTATGCCGCAGACCCAGTCTCTCTGGATCCGCATGAGCAGCTATCTGGCGGCACATTGCAGATGTCGCATATGGTATTTGACCCACTAGTGCGCTTTACTCAAACGATGGACTTTGAGCCGCGCTTGGCTGAATCATGGGAGCGTGTTGATAACGAAACTATGCGCTTTACTCTTCGCAAAGGCGTTAAATTCCATTCTGGTAATGCGTTTACAGCGGATGATGTTGTTTGGACTTTCTCTCGTCTAAAATCATCACCTGACTTTAAAGGTATCTTTGGTCCTTTAGTTTCTTTAACTAAAGTTGACGACTATACCGTTGAAGTGAAAACAGACGGCACTTACCCTCTAATTGAAAACGTGGCGACGTACATCTTCCCAATGGATAGCAAATTCTATTCAGGCAAGACAGCAGCAGGTGAAGACAAGGCTGCTCTAGTTAAGCACGGTAACTCGTATGCTTCTACGAACGTTTCTGGTACGGGTCCATTTACGATTAAGTCTCGTGAGCAAGGCGTTAAAGTTGAATTTGAACGCTTTGGTAACTACTGGGATACCGCTTCAAAAGGCAATGTTGATAATCTAACGCTTGTACCGATTAAAGAAGATGCGACACGTGTAGCCGCACTGCTTTCTGGTGACGTCGACATGATTGCTCCTGTTGCTCCAAATGACTACAAGCGTATTAAAAAAGCGAAAAGCGTTGATCTGTACACCATGCCAGGTACACGTATTATCACGTTCCAAATGAACCAAAACAGCAACGAAGCACTGAAAGACGTACGTGTTCGTCAAGCGATTGTTTATGCAGTGAACAACGAAGGCATTACGAAGAAAATCATGAAAGGCGCTGCGACTGCTGCCGCTCAACAGAGCCCTGTCGGTTATGCAGGTTACAATGAAGATCTTAAACCTCGTTATGACTTGAAGAAAGCAAAAGCTCTGATGAAAGAAGCAGGCTACGCTGATGGCTTTACGCTCAGCATGATGGCGCCAAACAACCGTTTGTGAATGATGCGAAAATTGCTCAAGCGACGTCAGCAATGCTGTCTAAAATTGGCATCAAGGTCGACCTTAAAACAATGCCAAAAGCGCAATACTGGCCTGAGTTTGATAAGTGTGCGGCTGACATGATGATGATCGGCTGGCACCCAGATACAGAAGATTCTGCAAACTTCTCTGAGTTCTTAACGATGACTCGTGACGAAGCAACAGGTAAAGGCCAATACAACTGTGGCGGTTATTCAAACCCTGAGCTTGATAAGCTAGTGATTGGAACCAACGCTGAAACGGATCTGAAAAAGCGTAGCGCGACGTTAAAACAAGTTGAAGCAACGCTTTACAATGAAGCGGCATTCGTTCCACTGCATTGGCAGGATCCATCATGGGCGGCTAAGAGCAATGTAGAAATTGGTCCAATCATCAATGGTATGAACTTCCCTTACTTTGGCGACCTTGTTGTTAAGTAGGTGAAGCATCAGCACTCACCTCATTTTAATATGAGTGGGTGCTGAACTGTTTTTGGTGTTTAACTTTGTTTCAGTCGGGTTAAACACCATTTTTAAGGCTGAATTCTTTCTTTTTTGAAAGTCATGGATAGATATTTAAGGGGCAAGGGATGTTTACGTTTCTGGTCAAGCGCCTGTTTCAGGCACTGATAGTGATGTTTGTGATCAGTTTGGTGGCGTTTGCTATCCAGGATAATCTGGGCGATCCGTTACGCGAGTTAGTCGGCCAGTCAGTTTCGGAATCGGAGCGACAAGCGCTGCGTGACGATCTTGGTCTCAACGACCCATTCATTACTAAATATTCTCGTTTTATTGGCAAAGCAGTTCAAGGGGACTTGGGTACATCGTATTTCTTCAAGCGACCGGCTGTGGATGTTATTTTAGATAAGTTGGTTGCAACGTTAGAATTGGTCTTCGGTGCAGCTGTCATCATTGTCGTTTGTTCTATCCCATTAGGGGTTTATTCAGCGATTCACCCAAAAAGCATTTTTACTAAGATAGTGATGGCTGGTAGTAGCATCGGTATTTCTGTGCCAGTTTTCTTAACGGCAATTCTTCTAATGTACGTATTCTCCATTGAGTTGGGTTGGCTGCCTTCTTATGGTCGTGGTGATACCGCGAACTGGTTTGGTTGGGAGTCGGGTTACTTGACGGCGGACGGCCTCGCTCACCTTGTTTTACCGTGTATTGCACTAGCTTCAATTATGCTACCTCTGTTCATTCGTTTAGTTCGTTCTGAAATGCTTGAAGTGTTGAGCTCTGAATACATCAAGTTTGGAAAAGCAAAAGGGTTAGCACTCAATAAAATTTATTATCAACATGCGCTTAAAAACACCATGCTGCCAGTTCTTACCGTTGGTGGTGTTCAAATCGGAACCATGGTTGCGTACACGATTTTGACCGAAACGGTATTCCAATGGCCGGGAACTGGTTTCCTATTCTTAGAAGCCATTAATCGTGTTGATACCCCTTTGATTACCGCTTACGTTATTTTCGTAGGGCTGTTATTTGTGGTTACAAACACCATTGTCGATTTGTTATACGGCATCATTAACCCAACTGTTAATCTAACGGGTAAAGGAGCGTAATCATGACTACTAGCACGACTTCTAGCGTTCCAAGCCGTTTTGAGCGCTTTAAACAATCAGATTTTTTGTACTATTTCCTTAAAGACAAAGTGGCAATGTTCAGCTTTGCTGTCTTTATGGTGTTTTTGGTGATGGCACTGGCTGCACCGATTATCGCTCCAACGGATCCATACGACTTAATGTCCATTGATCTGATGGATTCAGAACTGCCTCCATCGTGGATGGAAGGCGGTGACGAGCGCTTTCTTCTCGGCACCGACGAGCAAGGGCGTGATATCTTATCGACTATGCTCTACGGCTCTCGTCTATCGTTAACCATTGGTTTCTTAGCGGTTGGCCTTCAATTGTTCTTGGGTATCATTATTGGCCTTTCAGCCGGCTATTTTGGCGGTCGTATTGACAGTTTCTTAATGCGTTTTGCGGATGTTCAACTCTCATTCTCAACCATGATGGTCGCAATCATTGTTTCCGCTATTTTTAAAGCAAGCTTCGGCAGTGACTTCTATGCCCAGTATGCGGTTGTTATGTTGGTGGTGATCATTGGTGTGGCGGAATGGCCACAATATGCTCGTACCATCCGTGCGTCTGTATTAGCGGAAAAGAAAAAAGAATACGTTGAAGCGGCTCGAGTGATGGGCTTTAAATCCCCTCGTATTATGTTCCGCCATATTTTGCCGAACTGCTTATCGCCAATTTTAGTTATTTCAACGGTTCAAGTTGCTAACGCCATTATGTCCGAAGCGGCGCTTTCGTTCTTAGGCTTAGGTTTACCGGTTGATCAACCATCATTGGGCGCATTAATTAGTATTGGTTTTAATTACATCTTCTCTGGAGCGTGGTGGATTACTGCTTTCCCTGGCGTACTATTGGTTACGCTGGTGCTAGTGATTAATCTACTAGGTGATTGGTTACGTGATGTATTTAACCCTAAAATCTACAAAGGGTGATCCAAGACGATTGATTTTCAATCAAAAATGTTCGTAAACTAAAGAGTCGTATTTTTACGGCTCTTTTTTTGCATGAAAAACATTATATTGATGAATGCGGAGTTTGCTATGGACGGAAAGTTGACAGCTAAAGTGGCGTTGCCAGTATTGGCATTGTTGTGCGCACTTGCTTTACCTACAGGGAAGGCAATGGCTGACGAGGAATATCTCTGCGACGCGGTCCAAGTGTCAAAAAATGAATTACCGATGTTGAAAGGCAATTGTCCTATCGGCAATGGTGTATGGGGCAAAAAAAAGCCGCAAAACGCTCAAGGGCTCTTTTGGATACAGTGTGGGATTTTGACTAAGCCAATGTCGCTTACGGGTGCGAAACGTATTTATCAAAAAATTTCGACCGACGTTTGGATGAAGCAAGAAGGACGAGAATATCGCTGCTTGATTGGCCCGTATGAAGACTTTGCAACCGCAAATCAAGAGAAAATCAAAGTTCGTCAGCTGACGGCCTATAAAGATGCCTTTGTTCGTGAGGTGGTAGAGAAGGGGAAGACAGAGCCTGCCAAACCACAAACATCAGCTTCATCAAAGCCCATGCCAAAAGCGGCTTTAGTTGCAGCCCCCGTTACTCCTCAGAAAGTCACGGCCAAAAAACCGGATGCGGTTGCTGCTAACAAACCGGTTAAGAACAAACCGATTGCAAGCAAACAAGCTGAACCAGAAAAATTAGCCAAACCCGCTAAGATGGTTAGTGGTGATATTGAAATACGACGTCAATCAAAGTTAGGTATACATACTTATGTGGTGCCTTACGTACTAGAAGATAACAACTCCTTCTATATGGAATACGACAGAGCTTGGAATCGTATGAACTATCAGTCGGCTCAGGCGTTATGTCATAAGTTAGATATGAGACTTGCTAAGAACGAAGAGTGGCAAGCTATTCTCGATTCTGGCGAGTTAGTGAAGAACAAATGGCCCATCCATTTACCTTACTGGGGTGATAGTAATCAAGGGTTCTTTACCAATGGCAAGGTAACGCAATTGAAAGGTTCTTCACTACTTAATGTTTTGTGTATCGAACCTTAATCTTGGATTGATAGCGACGATAAAATCGGGCTATCAGAGTTAGAAATTCATTTGTGCAAAAATGCCGGTTTCTTTGTCGGCAAAATAAGGATGAACGGTAATCGAGTACCCCGCCTCAGTCACAGCATATTGAATGCCTGTGGCTAATGCCATACCAGCGATGACATCACGCCAGTGGTGATACTCACCTTCAACTCGCGAATAGCCAACTAGAGCCGCTGCAGCATAGGCAGGAACCCCATAAGCCGCGCCATAACGAAACTGCAAGTAGGCTGCGCCTTGAGTGGCGGCAGAGGTATGCCCTGATGGAAAAGAGTGCTCTCCACCGTTAGGGCGCTCCGCATTTACCGCATACTTTAGCCCTTGGGTGGCAATGACGGTGTAAAGAGCGCCTTCTGCTAGTTGAACAAACCCTTCTTTGTCTCCCTTATACAAGGAGATCGCTCCTGCTGTTAGCGGAATACCAATTTGAGCAATGTCACCATAAGTAGTCAATGCACTTTGAGCGTGCGCGTTGGAAGCCAGCATGGCAGCGCTGAGGCAAAGTAAAGGTAGGGATTTATTCATCGGTACAATCATTCCTTGGTTGATATTCAATAACCGAGGCATTGTAGCGGAAAGCATAAAAAAGTCACAAAAAAGCCCAGCAAATTGCGGGGCTTAGAATGACTTAGGTGATGTTAATACTAAGCTGGAAGCTGTTGCTGAACGAGCGTATTCCAAAAAGCTACGCCATCTTTGATTATATTGTCATTAAAGTCATAGTATGGATTATGCAGAGCCGTTCCACCGCACTCACCAACACCGTTGCCAACCAATACATAACATCCTTTTACTTCACGGAGCATGAACGAGAAATCTTCACTGATGGTAAAGCGCTCGCAATTGCCATTAACTCGATCTGCCCCAACCGTAGCTTGAGCTGCTCGAACGGCATGAGTGGTTTCGTTTGGCGAGTTAATAATCGACAGGAAACTGTTGTTAAAGTTGTATTGGTAGTCAACACCAGCCGACATACATTGACCAGCAACAACACGCTCGATAGCGGCTTCTATCTTATGTAAGGCTTGGTCTGTAAAGCTACGGGTATCACCAGTAATCGTTACCTGAGATGGAATGACATTAACCGTGCCGTTCGTTACAAAATTGGTCACTGATAGCACTGCTGTTTCATCAATGGCACTTAAGTTTCTTGATACGATGGTTTGTAACGCGGTGACTATTTGAGCGCCTACAACGATCGGATCTGTTCCCATGTGGGGCATGGCGGCGTGGCCGCCCGTTGCATTGATGACAATTTCAAAACTACTTTCGCTGGCCATAAGTGAGGCAGGGCGAGTAACAAACTGTCCTTCAGGTATACCTGGTAAGTTATGCATGGCATAAATTGCATCCATGTTCCAACGAGTGAAGAGACCATCAGCGATCATGGCTTTAGCGCCTGTTCCGCGCTCTTCGTCTGGTTGGAAAATGAAATAAACCGTACCGTCAAAATTCTTATTTTGTGCTAGCTCACGAGCTGCACCTAATAACATGGCCGTGTGTCCATCATGGCCACATGCATGCATCGCGCCTTCGTGTTTAGAAGCATGGCAAAAAGTATTGGCTTCTTGAATTCTCAAGGCATCCATATCAGCTCGTAAACCGATTGTACGTTCACTGGTGCCATTCTTCAAAATACCCACAACACCTGTACCACCAATGCCGGTATGAACCTCCAAGCCAAATTCGTTCAACTTATTTGCGACAAATTCTGCGGTCTTAAACTCCTCAGTGCCAAATTCAGGAAACTGATGTAGGTGGCGACGCCATTCGATTACGGTTTGTTCTAGTGTCATAGTGTTCTCCAGCAAAAAGTGAGCTCAAAACAAGAGCCCACCTTCTAATTTACGATAAAGATTATGCTTTTTGAGTTTCTAGCTTTTGCTCATCTTTTGGGGCAGTTCTCGTTTCGTATTTTGTGAATACGTAAAGCGCAACAACAATGAGAGATACGATAACTGTTTTTCCAAGCGCCATTTGTTCGCCTAACGTTAGTACTGCCACGATATAGCCGACAAGCGGCATTAGGTTAAGCGCCATTGTTGCTTTTTCAACACCAATACGTTTAAACGCGTATAGCTGAACTAAATAGCTACCACCAGAAATACCTGTACCCAAGAAGATCAGTAAGCCAATCAGCAGTGGACTTGAGAAAATAATGTAGATTTGAGATAGGTCTAGACCCATTGTAGTTACTACGATGATACCCATGACAGCAACAGAAATGTATTGATAAAGCATGGATACGACAGAGCCATATTTGTCTGCTAGGCTAGCACGTAGATGAGCAGTCCAAGCAAGCGCAAGCATAGAGCAAGTCACATAAACATAACCGAGTAACGGAGTGCCCCCTTCAATGGTATTTGTTGGACCAACACTCATTGCGTAGATACAGACAGCTGAAGCAATAAACGCGCCCCATTGGATTTTGTTCATACGAAAGTTCATGAACATCATGCCAAAGAATACGGTCGCAAAGGGCTGCATGCCTTGAATAACCCCGTTTTCAGTGGCTCCAATGTGAGAAAGTGAAAGGAAGTTGAAGAGAGAGAAAACACCTTGTCCCACAATACCGCAAAGAGCAATACGCCCGATATCTTTGGTATCAATTTTCAGAGAAGAACCTAAGTCTTCGCTCAAGCTTTTGTTTCTAGAAGTAAAGAAATAGATAATAGACAAGCCGATTACCGCAGTAACGTAGCGGAAAAATACCAATGTCATTGGATCTACGGCCATAGAAAGTGGTTTAGATACAACGCCTGTCACTCCCCAGATAAAGGCAACTGCAATTGCAGCAGTCCAACCCAAAATTGTGTCTCTGTTTGTTGTGTTCATTTTAATGTTTCCCTGCATTAATATTGTTTTGGCTGAGCGTTGCCACTCAGCCACATTTTTATTGTTATTTGATCACGATTAGCTCAGGCTCAGCTCGCTCGCTTAACCATTCCGCACCGTCTTCGGTGATCACGATGTTTTCTTCGTGCACCATAGATTTACCTGGTGCGTACACCATTCCTGGTTCAAGTGTCATGACCATGCCTGGTTTTAGAACGGTATTATCAGTAGCGGTATTGGATGGACGTTCTGTTAGCTCCATACCTAAGCCGTGACCGAGTCGACCGACGTCGTTGCCAAGAGCGCCATTTGCTTCAAGTACTCCCCACATTGCGTTGTAAATGTCTGTTGTCGTTGCACCTGGTTTTGCGGCTTCAAACCCTTTAGTTGTTGCTTCATAAGTGGCGCGATACGCAGCTTTGGTTTGCTCACTGGCGTGGCCAAATGCCCAGTTACGGTCGAAATCAGAGAAGTAGCCGTCACGAACAGCACCAGTGTCGATGATCAGTACATCACCCGATTCAATGATTCGGTCGGTTGGTCCCATGATGATGCTGTCGTAACCATCAGGGCCTGATCCTGCAATGATGTAAGGGCATTCATCTGCACCCTCTAGCAACATATCGATTCGAAATTGCTTACAGATTTCGCGCTCAGTCATGCCTGCTTTAGCGTAATCAGGGATTTTATTGAAGCCGATATTGGTGATGCGGCAGATCTCGCGCGTTTTTTCGATTTCAGCTTGAGATTTGATTTGACGAAGTTCGTGCATAGCCAGTGATACATCAACAAAGTCTTTCTTCACCATGGTGGTGAGTTTCAGGTAGTTGTTAACAGGCATACGTAGGTGAGATTCAATGCCTAAAGTGGCACCTACTCGACCGTGACGACAAGGCAAAGAGTTAAGTGCGCTCGCGACTAGGCTAATGCCATCATCTTCAGGGCGCGGGGAAGGCCAAGTGATGGTGTTATCGACCCATGTGCTTGCCATACCACTCGCACCGATTTCAGGAATAATGGCAATAGGTTTGCCTTCTGCTGGAACAATGACGAACCAAGGGCGAGTAGGGCTGTGCCAAAACTGGGTATGAAAACCAGTAAAGTAACGAACGTTAGGTTCTGTTGTAAAAATCATCGCATCGAGCTTTTGTTCGTGCATGATTTTTTGAGCGCGTGATGTTCTGTTTTCAAATTCGGCTTGTGCGAAGCCACGATTAAGATAGTCAGTCATTGGAATTCCTACTCTATTTTTATTAAGTGAGCCATTAGGGGCTTACTCTTATAGTTCAGTTTTGTTTACGGTATGGCTGAGCATCTTACTGATATTTTAGTTAAATAATGTGACCACGATCTTGCGGTTAACTTTAGTGTCCTGAAGTGAGTAAAAACCGAAAATAATCTTGATTTTGATCAATTTTGGGCACTTTTATGTAACTTTGTAGTTGCCGGAGACGGGAATGTATAGTCTTATAGTTACATAAAGTTAATTGGCAACTTGAAAAGCATCAGGCTTACGAGGATAATAATTGGCAGTTAAAGTTAACAGTAGTGGTCTAAAATGAACGCATCAGCATATAAGTCATTCAATGTGGAATTCACAGACAGTGACAGGAAACATCTAGAACTGAATTTTCGGCTAGCCGAAACCATTGCAGACTTTATTGGTCCGCATTGTGAAGTTGTTATTCACTCGTTTGAGAGTTTCGAAAAGTCAGTCGTAAAAATAGTGAATGGGCACCATACGGGAAGAAAAGTAGGGTCGCCGATTACGGATTTGGGTTTGAAGATGTTGAGTGTTTTCGAAAGTACCGGAGAAGTAACACCAAAAAGCTATTTTACTACCAGTAAAGATGGTTCCTTGTTGAAATCGACAACCTGCGTTCTGGCTGGTGAGGGTGGTAAACCGATTGGTCTTTTTTGTATCAATATGAATTTGTCGCACCCTTTTCCTGAGATCATCAAAACTTTAATGCCAGATATGGCTCACTCACCTGTAGGGGTGCATGAGAACTTTGGAGCTTCAACTACGGAAGTGATTGAGCAAGCGCTTGAGCATGCGATTTATGAAGTTGAAAATGATGCGTCAGTTAATTTAAAAGGTCGAAACAAAGCCATCACTAAGCAATTGCTTGAAAACGGTATTTTCGAACTAAAAGAGGCGACAGCATTTGTGTCTGATCGCCTTGGTATTACTCGCCATGCTATTTATAAATACATACGCGAGTTTAGATCTTAAAAATACGATTAAATTAAAGAGAAGCGTTATGAAAACTAAAATCCATACTGATCTAGCACCTGCAGCAATTGGCCCATACTCTCAAGGTATGACTTTCAAGGATCTGACGTTTACATCAGGCCAGTTACCGCTTGATGCAACAACAATGGCATTTGTAGAAGGCGGTATTAAAGAACAAGCTCGCATGTCTTTGGCTAACTTGAAAGCAGTATTAGAAGAGAGTGGTGCGTCTTTGGATACGGTAATTAAGACGACCTGTTTCCTATCTGACATGGAAAACTTTGTCGCGTTTAATGAAGTGTATACCGAAGTGTTTGGTACTGAAAATGCGCCAGCGCGTTCTTGTGTTGAAGCGGCTCGACTACCGAAAGATGCATTGGTAGAAGTAGAAGCGATTGCTTACATCAAATAATTCGTATCGATATTCGGCCATTAGCTTTTAAGCTCTGATGGCCTTGTCGCAATTTCAGCCTGTATTGAAGTGTGCCCTATGCTAAAACTATCAAAAAACTCATTCTACACTGGTAAAATCTGCGAGCTATTTACTGCTAAACAAGCTCTGCAAGCGCGTGAATTTCACCGTCAAATTGAAGGTTATCAGCCAACGCCTTTGGTTTCGTTACCTAACTTAGCGAAACAGTTGGGTGTAAAAGCTATTTTGGTAAAAGACGAGTCAAAGCGCTTTGGTCTCAATGCGTTTAAAGTACTCGGTGGTTCATATGCTCTTGGCTGTCAATTGGCTAAGCATCTAAGTATTGATATCTCGGAAATCAACCTGAAAACCGTTGCCTCTAAACTTGATAAGCCATTGGTATTTACCACTGCAACCGCCGGGAATCACGGCACTGGTGTGGCTTGGGCCGCAAGAGAGATGGGCCAAAAGGCTGTTGTGTACATGCCAAAGGGTTCCGCTCAAGCGAGCGTTAAACGAATTCAAGGGTTAGGCGCTGAGTGCATCGTTACTGACGTAAATTATGATGACACTGTGCGTATGGCGAATCAGACAGCGCAAGACAATGGCTGGATGCTAGTACAAGATACGGCGTGGGATGGCTATGAAGAAATTCCAACCTGGATTTCTCAAGGTTACATGACCATGGCTGACGAAGCCGTCGAGCAAACTGCGCAGTTTGAATTTGGATCGCCAACGCATGTGTTGTTGCAAGCGGGTGTCGGGGCAATGGCGGGCGGCATTTTAGGTTACTTAGCGGATAAGCTTGGAGCGGATAGTTTCGAAACGATTATCGCGGAACCTTCTGCTGCTGATTGTATCTTCCGCTCAGGTTCAAAAGGCGAGATCGTTAACGTATCCGGTGAGCTGAACTCAATTATGGCAGGTCTTGCTTGTGGTGAACCTAACCCGATTACTTGGCCTGTTCTAAAAGATTGCAGTAATCACTTTGCTGTTGTAGACGATAGTGTATCCGCTACGGGTATGCGAGTGTTGGGTAATCCGCTTGCCGGCGACAGTCAAATCATCAGTGGTGAGTCTGGTGCTATCACGTTAGGGTTGCTGTACAAGTTATGTCGTGAAGGGGCAGATCAAGCCACTCGTGATGAGCTTGGTTTAAATCAAGACGCGGTTGTTATGCTGTTTAGCACAGAAGGTGATACTAACGCCGAGCGTTATCGTGACATCGTTTGGAGCGGTGCCCATAGTTAACATGCGAAGTTACTGATACAAAAAAGCCATGGGCGGATAGTCCATGGCTTTTTCATTGTCATTAAAATCAAAGAGATATCTGTTTAACCCTTTGAATTTTAATTGATTATCTCATGGTCCCATATTACCAACACAGGTGGTTTCTGAAATAAATCTGGAAAGGTTTAAATGATAAGGCGTGATAGCCTTTTCCAGAAAAATAGCTATCTTTTGCTATTTTTCCTAAAAATTGAGTTTAGGTAGTCTCAGTTTCCAGAAAAATATCGACTGCATTAGCTATTTCTATTTCTCTTTTCGGGTTTTAAGGTTAGCTGCTTTTATCTGGGCCGTTAGCTTGTTTCTTTCTTCTTCACTCATTTTCGCAATCAAGCAAGCTAGTTCAGCTGAACTTTCATCCTCACAAAAAAAGTAATTTAGAGGCACACCCAGCCCGTCAGCCATTTTCTTCAATGTACTGATATCCGGCGTATGCTTTCCTTTCTCATACTGATTCATTCGCGCACTAGCTGAACTTTCATCGATACCAATACGCACTCCCAATTCTTTTTGGGAGATCTTTGCTTTTTTGCGTACCTCTTTGAGCCGCATTGGAATAGGGTTGTCGATCGACATTTATGATTCATACTAATTGGCTCTATGTGACTAAGATTTTCTTAGTTTTACTGATTTCTGTATACTAAGCAATCCTTAGTATTTTAATTGGTGTAACTGGTACATGAAACGTTCTATAAAAATCAGTGCAGTAATGCACAAGTTGTTGATTGAAAAAAGAATGGATGGTTTTTCTGTTATAGAGGCAAGGGATGTCTCATTAAATGATGGGTGTAGTACACAGAATCTTGATGAAGCTCGGAAGAAGGTTTATCGACAAATATGGCAATATCAACAAAGGGGTTGGCTTCGAAGCGAGGGGGAAGGAAGGAACAAAAGGTATTTTCAAACTGAACAATTTATAGAACTTGAAGTTGTGCCTCGAAGAAAATCTGAACGTGAAGTTTCGGTAAAGCAATCTACATCGGATTACTCTGTGCTATTCCGAGAGAGCAACGAATACAAAGGTGAATTGGAGATCGTGCTTGGTGAAATAGATGAATACCATTCATTAAGGTGCCGCTTCCCTGAACTTGAGAGTCGCTTAGTTCCACTGTTAAAGCAAGCAAGAGAACGTTCAGCGCAGTTGCTTGGAAAGATGAATGGATTGGAGAGTGTCCTGAAAACTCTCTCAGAGGGCGACCAACCGTGTTAAGACATTGGCAGGTAGAATGTTCTGAAAAAGCGTTACAGAAATTTAGGGAAAATCAACAGCACTTCTTTTGCCAAGCAACTCCTGGCGCCGGTAAAACAGTGCTCGCTGCAACAGTTGCATCAAAGTTGCTTAGCAATGATATGGTCGACCTTGTATTGTGCTTCTCTCCATCTTTAACGGTTTCTGATGGAATTAAAAGAACCTTTTCTCAGGCTCTGAATTGCACTTTTAATGGCGGATTAGGCTCTATTGGACAGTCGTTAACATACCAATCTATTCAATTCCTTAATGATGATTTTTGGAAGACATTACGTAACCATCGAGTATTTGTTGTATTTGATGAGATCCACCATTGCTCTGGGTCTGAACTTGAAAATGCGAACGTTTGGGGCCAGCAAGTACTTACTAAGATTCAAGGGCTCGCGACCTACACACTTGCTATGTCAGGTACTCCATGGCGTTCAGACTCTCTACCAATAGTAATGTCTGAATATAGTGACCCTGAAGGTCAAATCCTCGTTGATTATCAATACACCTTAAAGCAAGCAATTGTCGATAAGGTTTGCCGATCTCCAAAGTTGGTGTTGGTTGATAACGAACATCTTTCAGTGACCAGTGATGAGAAAGTTGAATCGTTTTCTTCAATCTTAGAAATGCTTAAGCAAACAAAAACTTCATATCAAAGTGTCATACATAACCAAGAAGCTATGGAATACCTACTTGGGCTCGGTTGTAAAAAGCTCACAGAAATCCGCACCCAATCGCCAGGCGCAGGAGGTTTAGTTGTTGCTTCATCCGTTCAGCATGCGAAATCAATTCAGAAGATACTCGTTCAAAAGTACGATCAAACAGTCTCAATAGTTACTTACCGTCATGAAGAACCTTTAACTGAAATAGAACGTTATCGTCAAAGTGATGTTCAATGGATTGTCAGCGTAGGGATGATCAGCGAAGGAACGGATATCCCTCGGCTTCAAGTTAGTTGCCATATGAGCTCTGTTAAAACCGAGCTGTATTTTCGACAGGTTCTTGGGCGAATTCTTAGAGTTAATGGGCCAGCAAACCAACAAGCGTGGCTATTTACTTTTGCAGAGCAAAGCCTGATTAAGTTTTCGGAACGGATTGAACAAGACATTCCTGACTCTTGTATGTTTGCAAAAATAGAGAAATTGATAGAGTTTGAGTTAGGATCTCAACGTGCTCATTCAAGTGATAATCGCTTCCTAGAAGACCGAGATGAAGTGACCTCAAAATTGAACTGGAGCAATACTATCGACGCAGGCTCCAATTCAACCGGATCTCTTTGTGCATTCGACGAACTTCGATTGGGAATTTTTAAGCAGCGCGTAATTTCAGCCTTTCTAGCCGCTTCGTAGATTAAAAATGATCTCTGCACTCTAGTTAACTCTTTATTTCAGTTACAATGCCATAAACTTGAATATATGTAACTGAGCTCTCATGGTTGAACAGTATCAAAAAGAATTAAACCTACAATTATGGCAAATTGCCACTCATCTGCGTGGTCAAATGCAAGGTGATGACTTTCGCAACTATATTCTTGGTCTGCTCTTCTACAAATATCTGTCAGATAAATTGATTCGTTATGCTGATGAATTGCTTTTAGATGATGGAATTCGATTCGCTCAAATTGATGAGAAGAGCGAGGATGGTCAAGAGTATTTAGAAGCGATTAAAGAAGAAGCAAGAAATGTATTAGGCTATTTTTTTAAACCATCAGAGTTGTTTCATGTACTTGCTGAAGCTGGTGCCAACGGTAAGTTCATTCTTGATGATGTGCGTGATGTTCTGAATGATATCGAACAAAGCACTATGGGCGCAGATAGTGCCGATGACTTTGACGGCCTATTTGATGAGCTCGACTTAACATCAAACAAGTTAGGCAAAACGCCAGATGTTCGTAACAAACTGATTGCTAAAGTACTTGAGCACCTAGATAACATCGACTTCCATTTAGAAAACAGTGAAATTGATATTCTTGGTGATGCTTACGAATATCTAATTGGTATGTTTGCTAGCGGTGCAGGTAAAAAAGCAGGTGAATTCTATACACCTCAAATATTATCAAAGCTGTTAGCAAAGCTGGTTACTTTAGGAAATGAAGATATTGAGTCTGTTTATGACCCTACTTGTGGTTCCGGCTCATTACTACTCCAGGCAGCTAGAGAATCCCGCAATCTAGATGTCAAATGTTACGGACAAGAGCAAAACCCTAGTACTTATAATCTAGCGCGTATGAACATGATTATGCATGGCGTTAGCTACAATCATTTCGATATTAAAAATGATGACACTTTAGAAGCACCACAGCATCAAGGTCATCACTTTGATGCCATTGTAGCTAACCCACCGATTTCTATGAATTGGTCTGCTAATCCACAGCATCTTAAAAGTGAACGATTTTCTGGTTCTGGAGTGTTACCCCCGAAGTCTAAAGCAGATTATGCGTTTATTCAGCACATGATTTACCAGCTAAGTGATAGCGGTACTATGGCTGTTATAATGCCTCATGGGGTGCTATTTCGCGGGGGGGCTGAAGGGTGTATTCGTCAATACTTAATCGAAAGTCAAAATTATTTAGATATGGTTATAGGCCTACCAGCTAACATAATTTTCGGAACTGGCATTCCTATTTGTGTTTTGGTGTTTAAGAAGAACCGAAAAGTTGACGAAAATATCTTGTTTATCGATGCTAGCCAGTACTTTGAAAAAGGTAGCAACGCTAATTATATACGTGAAGAGGATTTGCAACGAATTCTTGATGCTGTTTCTAGGCGTAAGAGTACTGACCGCTTTTCTTATGTGGCTTCACAATCCGACCTTGCCAAAAACAATTACAACCTGAATATATCTCGCTATGTAGATGCTTCACCTCAGTCGATTTACTTACAAGGACTCAAAGAGCAATTTCAGGAGTACGAAGCGAGTTTGCTTATTCAATACGTCCTTTATTCTTTTCGATTCAAGAGTGAGGCAGAAGAGCAAGCTTTAGAGAATACGCTTGTCATCTCGAAATCGGTTGGGAAGACAATAAAAGTGAGTGCAAACCCAAATCCAAACACAGAGATAACAAATGGCGACTTTGTTCTAGTTTTTAATAGAAATCGAGTTAATGCACAGTATCTAGAGCTGTTTTTTCAGTCACAAGTGGGTCAGTTGATTCTAATGGACTGTGCAGCAAAGACTGGCGGGGTGGTGAAGACTTTAAATCTGGAATCTATAAAGAATAACTTAATAGCTTCGGTTCCTCCTCTAAAGGTTCAAGAGGCATGTATTGAATCCAACCAAGCTATAAAGTCGATAAGAGAAAAGCTTTTAAAGTATCAAGAAGATATTATTTTTAAGCCGACTTTTTCTAAAGACCTGTTAATCAGGCTAGATACTACTGCCCAGTATGTTGACAAAGCTAACTATCAAGAACAATTGTTACAGCAAATTCGGGTGGGTGAAAACTCAACAACAGAGTTCAAAGAAACTTTTTCATTGGATGTTAGGCAATGTAAAAACAATAAGGCATATAAGCCAATCAAGGAGTTAAAGTTAGAAGTATCTTCTTTGAAGACGATAGCAGGTTTTTTAAATTCTAGTGGAGGGGTACTTTTCGTTGGAGTCGATGATGATCAGAAAATTACTGGGCTAGAGGAAGAGTTTTCAATGTTTCACAGTGGCTCTGCGGATAAGTTTTTACTTCATTTCAAGAATAAGGTGAAGTCTCTGATAGGAGAGAGCTTCTATACATTTATTCAAATTGATCTTGAAACAATCAAAGAATCACCTGTCTTGGTGGTAAAATGCAGTCGAGCAAATCAACCTTGTTTTTTAGGTAAAGAAAATACGTTTTATGTAAGATCTCCGACAGGATCCACCGACCAACTTGCTGGTCGAGAGATGTGGGATCACCTTAGAGTTCAATTTCAACAATCAAATTAGAGTTTCCCTAAATGGTCGAACAGCATCAACAAGAACTAAAGAAACAGCTTTGGAACATCGCCAATACCCTTCGCGGTAACATGTCTGCCGATGATTTTCGTGATTACATCCTTGGCCTGATCTTCTACAAATATCTATCAGATAAGCTAAACCGTTACGCTGATGAACTGCTTTCAGAGGATGGTATCCAGTTTGCTCAAATTGATGAAAAGAGTGATGAAGGCCAAGAGTATCTAGAGGCTGTCCAAGAAGAAGCACTAGACAAACTAGGTTACTTCTTTAAGCCATCAGAGCTGTTTCATGTAGTTGCTGAAGCTGGCGCTAATGGCGAGTTCATTCTTGATGATGTACGTGATGTTCTTAATGACATTGAACAAAGCACTATGGGCGCAGACAGTGCTGACGATTTCAACGGCCTGTTTGATGAGCTAGACCTAACTTCAAATAAGCTAGGTAAAACGCCAGATGCTCGTAACAAACTGATTGCCAAAGTACTTGAGCACCTAGATAACATCGATTTCCACTTAGAAAACAGTGAAATTGATATTCTTGGTGATGCTTACGAGTATCTAATTGGTATGTTTGCCAGCGGTGCGGGTAAAAAAGCTGGCGAGTTTTATACACCACAAATGGTCTCTAAGCTGCTAGCTAAGCTTGTGACGCTTGATAATCCAAATCTTAAATCTGTTTATGACCCAACGTGTGGTTCTGGCTCTTTGTTGCTCCGTGTTGCCAAAGAAGCTAATAACCCAGATTTAAAATTCTACGGACAAGAGCAAAACCCAAGTACTTATAACTTAGCTCGTATGAACATGATTATGCACGATGTTCACTACAATCGTTTCGACATTCAAAATGACGATACGCTAGAAACCCCAGCACATATCGAGCAACGCTTTAGCGCGGTAGTAGCCAATCCTCCATTCTCTGCTGACTGGTCTGCAAATCCTTTGCATCTAAACAATGAGCGTTTTTCTGACTACGGTAAGCTTGCTCCTAAATCAAAAGCGGATTTTGCTTTTGTTCAGCACATGGTTCATCAACTTGATGATAACGGCACCATGGCTGTAGTTCTGCCCCACGGTGTGTTGTTCCGCGGCGCTGCAGAAGGGCATATTCGTCAGCACCTTATCAAAGAGAAAAACTATCTAGATATGGTGATTGGTTTACCTGCCAATATATTCTTTGGTACATCTATTCCAACTTGTGTGTTGGTGTTGAAGAAAAATCGTAAAGTCGATGATGACGTGTTATTTATTGATGCGAGTAGTTACTTCGAGAAAGGTACCAACAACAATGTAATGCGTGAGGAAGATTTGCAGCGTATTCTTGATGCGGTAACTAAGCGCCAAACAATTGATAAATTTTCTTTTTTAGCGACACCCGCTGATTTAAATGAGAATGACTACAACCTCAATATCCCTCGTTATGTTGATACTTTTGAAGAGGAAGTTGCAGTCAACTTAGAGGAAGTATCAAAGTTACTAATTAGCAATGATAAAACAATGCTAGAGAGTGAACAGTCAATTGCTGAATTCTGCCTAGAGTTAGGAATTGATGTACCGTTTGAGGTGAGAGGATGATTGATGATTTAGTACCAAGGCTCCGTTTTGATGGCTTTGATCAGTCTTATAAGAAAAAGAAGATCCGCAGCTTTTGCTCTGTCAAATCTGGTTCAACACCATTACGCTCCAATAAAGAGTACTTCAGAAATGGTTATATCCCTTGGGTAAAAACTACAGACCTCAATAATTCGCTTATTAATGATACTGAAGAGAAAGTGACGGATTTAGCCTTAAAAGAAACGTCATTGAAAGTACAGCCTGTTGGAAGTGTACTTGTCGCTATGTATGGAGGCTTTAAACAAATTGGTCGTACTGGACTGCTCAAAGAGCCATCTGCAACAAACCAAGCTCTTTCAGTACTAAACCCTAGAAAAGATGAAGTGCATTCTGAGTACTTGCAGCATTATTTAAACGCTCAAATATCAAGGTGGAGACGATTTGCTGCGAGTAGTCGAAAAGATCCCAACATTACTAGTTTTGATGTTGGGTCGTTTCCAGTTTTATTTTGCAGTCTAGAAGAGCAACAAAAAGTTGCTGACTTTCTAACCTCTATAGATACTAAAATCAGCCAACTAACGGAAAAGCATCGTCTATTCAAAGAGTACAAAAAAGGTGTGATGCAACAGATTTTCAACCAGCAAATTCGCTTTAAAGATGAAGACGGTAATGCGTTTCCCGAGTGGAAAGAGTATGCATTAAAAGAAATCTTACTTTTACAGTCAGACTCTTTAAAAATGGGGGATGAAGAAATCTATGAGCTTATAACTGTTAAACGTGGGTTTGGTGGTGTGAAAAGTCGCGGACACTTCAAAGGTAAAGATGTACTTGTGAAGAACCAATTTACTATTCATGAAAATGAGTTCGTCATTTCGAAGCGACAAATTGTACATGGCGCGTGTGGGCTAGTTCCTTCAGAACTTGACGGCGCTATTGTTTCAAATGAATACAATGTATTCCGTCCAGTTGAAGAGCTTTTAGATATCGAATATTTCAATCGATTTACAGCGATTCCTTTTATGCGTAGAGCGTTCTTCACCAATAGTGATGGTGTTCATATTGAAAAGTTGCTTTTCAAAACTCAAGGTTGGTTGAAAACTAAAGTTCATCTTCCTTGTTTGGAGGAGCAGCAAAAAATCACTCATTTCCTACAGGCTATCGATGTCAAAATCAAAGCTATCGCAGAACAGGTAGAACAAACCAAACAATTTAAGAAAGGCTTACTTCAACAGATGTTTGTGTAACTGTTACATGCATAGCCCTATCAGTTAGGGTTTTACATAAAGGCACCCAAGGAAAGTAAATCGTCACATGGCTTATCAATCAGAACAACAATTAGAAGATAACTTAATTGCTCAGCTTTGCACTCAAGGCTTTGAAGCTATTGCGCTTAAAGACAATGCAGAGCTTGAAGCGAACCTAAAAACTCAACTTGAAAAAGTGAATGAATGTTCGCTTTCAGACATTGAGTTTCGTCAGGTATTGGGTAAGCTAGAGAAAGGTAATATCTTCACCAAAGCGAAGGCATTGCGCGACCACATCGATGTTACCTTGGATGATGGTGATAGCCGACACCTTACGTTGTTTGATGATGCCAGTAAAAACAAGTTTCAGGTTGCCCAGCAAATTACAGTGAAGGGTATCTATACCAACCGTTATGACGTGACGGTATTGGTGAATGGTTTTCCTCTTATTCAAATTGAGCTTAAACGCCGTGGTATTGAGTTAAAAGAGGCGTTTAATCAAGTTAAGCGCTATCAAAAGCATTCCTATCATGCCAACCACGGTCTGTTTAATTATATTCAACTGTTCGTGATTTCTAATGGGGTTAATACTCAGTATTTCTCTAATAATAGCGAGATGTCCGCTAAGCAAACTTTTGATTGGACGGATTTTGATAACAAGAGAATTAGCCAGCTTCCGAGCTTTGCTAGTGCTTTCCTAACAACGTCGCACCTAACAGCGATGTTGACCAAGTACATAGTTTTGAACGAGACAGGTAAGTTCTTAATGGTGCTGCGCCCGTATCAGTTCTATGCAGTGGAAGAGATCATTAAACAAGTCAAAACTTCCGACTTGAATGGCTACATATGGCATACCACGGGTTCAGGTAAAACGCTGACATCTTTTAAAGCTGCGCAGATTATGACTTCATTAAGTGAAGTCGATAAAGTCGTTTTTGTTGTTGACCGTAAAGACCTCGATTACCAAACAGCATTAGAATTTAATGCCTTTGCCAAAGGTTGTGTTGATAGCACAGACAATACCAATATGCTGTTTCACCAGTTAATCGATAAGCCAATTAAAGGTAAAAAGATTAACGAGAATCGCAACAGTAAGCTTGTCGTTACTACGCTACAAAAGCTCAATAACGTGGTGACTAAAAAGCGCTACTTAAATGAGATGGAAGCGCTACAAGATAAACGTATTGTTTTTATCTTCGATGAGTGTCACCGCAGCCAGTTTGGTGATACGCACCAGAACATCACCGAGTTCTTCAAGGGGGCTCAGCTGTTTGGCTTTACAGGTACCCCAATCTTTGCTGAAAACGCAGTCGCTAAGAAATCCATAAAGAAAACCACAAAAGACCTTTTTGGCGAATGTTTACACCCCTATGTGATTGTTGATGCGATTCGTGACAATAACGTTCTGAAGTTTGCTATTGAGTATGTGGGGCGCTATCAGTACAAAGATGGTTCGAACAACAATCTTGATATTGAAGTAGAAGATATCGACACTAAAGAGCTTCTAAGCTCTCCTGCGCGTCTTGATAAAATTACCGACTACATCATTACTCATCACCGAAGAAAGACGCACAGCCGTGACTACAACGCGATGTTCTGTGTGTCGGGTGTGCCAGAGTTAGTCCAATACTACGAATTGCTTACGAAGAAGAAAGCGGAAGGCAAGCACAACCTCAAAGTGGCGACCATCTTTAGTTATGAAGCCAATGAAGAGGAAGAATACGAGCTAGGCAATAGTGATGCAGCAGAGGTTCAAGAAGTCGCTGCGAAGTATCTTAACGATGGAGACGCCGTAAAACTGCACAGCCGAGATAAGCTTGAGTCTTTCATAGGCGACTATAACAAGATGTTTGGTACAAGCTATACGACCAAGGATAACGAGTCATTCTATAACTATTACAAGAACATCTCTAAGCGAGTAAAAGCTAAAGAGATCGATATTCTTCTTGTCGTAAACATGTTTCTAACGGGTTTTGACGCTCCAAAACTTAATACGCTATATGTCGATAAGAACTTAAAGAATCACGGACTCATTCAAGCATTCTCGCGAACTAACCGCCTGTTAGATGAAACCAAGTCTCACGGTAATGTGGTCTGTTTCCGCAACCTGAAGAAAGCAGCAGATGATGCCTTTACATTGTTCTCTAATAAGCAGCCGAATGAATCAATCGTGATACCGCCATTTGAAGAACTGCTAGCTGATTTTGATAAGGCTTACGAAGCGTTAATGGCAATTACGCCAACGGTTGATTCTGTCGATACCCTTCCTGATGAAGAGGCTCAGGCTCTGTTTGTTAGGCAGTTCCGTGAATTGATGCGTCTTAAAAACATGTTGAGGCTGTAGAATTTCTCGATTTTTCACCGATTTCCCATGTTTTTATCGTCATTAATCCTACTGGCAACGGCGTAAATACTGCTCGATGATAGCGACCTTTACCATAGTAAGGAAAGATAGAGCGACAGGATGAGAGGGAATCTGGATTTTTCGTTGATTTGAGAGGTTTTACCCTCTAGATAATGCAATTTCTTAGCTTTTCTATGTTGTGAAGCATGCTGAACATCGCCCATTGGGCGTTCACTTTCTCTTGTCCTCTTAGCGTAAATCGATTCATCTGTTTGTTGACGGTGATGTTACCAAAAACAGGTTCAACACACCCAAGCCGTTTACTGTATTGCCGCCTTCCTTCTGGGCTATCAATCTTGTCTTTCATGGCCTGCATGTGGTCAAAGTCTTTGGTATTTTTGTAGATGAAGAAGACTTGTCGACCGACTTGCTTGCCAGGCGGTTTTCTCATGCACAGCGGTTGATGCACGCATTGTCTGCAGTCGTTTAGGTATCCACAAAACTGAGCACCACGCTCCCCACGGATGACGGCGTTTTTGCTGCTCAGTCGCATCATATTTCCTGCAGGGCATCGGCAAGTCATTTCGTCTTGGTTGAACTCGAACATAGAAATGGAGTAACAGGTTTTACCTGTTTTCGAGCGTTTCTTCCGTTTTTTCTCTTGCTCGGTCTGATAGGTTTCACTGTTTTGAAATAGTGGATTACGACTGCGAAATCCAGTGTCTGCTATGTAACAATCATAAGGGGTCTCAGATAGGAACTTGAGGTTAGTTTTACTGTGAAATCCACTGTCTGCGGTGAACTTGGTGGTGCGCTCTGAGCTGTTGGGTAGCTTCTCTAATTGTTCTTTCAAAGCGAGCACTGCAGGCTTTAATGTTTGCTGCTCACCAACGCTTCCCCACACTTGGCTGTGTAAAATAATTTGGTGCTTGTCATCTGTGATGGCGATACCGTTATAACCTTGAATCGTGCCTTTTGAGGTGGTCATTTTGGCGCTGTCATTGTCCGTGATGTTGCTTTTTACGGGTTTTTTACTGCTGCCCAATTTGTCTTGAGTGCTCGCCAGAAATGCACCTATTTTATCGGCGCTGCTATCAAGCTTTTGTTTTTGTCTTAGGTCTTGTTCGATAACTTCATTTGGGAGCGAATCTTGGCTTTGATGACGCTCGATAATTCGCTGGCTCGCCCGCTGTAGTTTTTCTTTTTTACGGAGAAGCTCTTCGTGTGTGCCACTCCATTCTTTACTAGCATTGGATGAAATTTTACAGCCATCAATAGCAAACATGTTATGGCCAATTAGGCCTTGTTCATCGCATATCATGAGAACCTGAGTGAACAGTGGTTCGATGGTGTCTTTCATTTGTGCGATGAAAGCCGCGATAGTGGTGAAGTGTGGTCGCTCGTCGCCCGATAAGCACATGAAAGTGACATTGTTGATGCAGGCTCTTTCTATGCGTCGGCTAGTTAACATGCCGAGGGAATAGGCGTAAAAAATAACCTTAAGCATGATGGAGGGTGGATAAGCCGCCGCCCCGTTTTTGTCGTTGTGGTAGTGCGCATCAAAGGGCGAGAGGTCGAGGTGGTTATCGACAATGTGGGAAATCGCATACTCAATAGTTCCGGGGATGAGTTGTTCATCGATGATGATAGGGACGAACATGTTTTGGTTCGAGTAATCGGTTTTGAAGTTGGGCATAACCGTGTCTTGTGGCGAATAATTTAGATTAGATCACAAGGAGTTAGTGCGTTCAAGTTCATATCGTGATGAAATGGCGGCAGGATCAGAATTGAGACGGGCGAGGAGAAATTCTACAGCCTCGTTAGGTAACTTCGCTGATTTTGATATGGACTCGACCGCGATGAGCGATCAGGAGTTTCAGGACTTCACCAGTAAATATGCCGACTTGAATCGTCAGTTACGTGAGAACTCAACCAAAGAGAAAGTATCAATACTTGATGACGTCGATTTTGAACTAGAGCTCATGCACCGTGATGAAGTCAATGTTGGCTACATTCTTCACTTACTGCGTGAACTTCATGAAGAAGAGAGCACTGACGAGAAAGAGCGTAAGCGTCAGGTAATCGCGAACCTTATTGGCTCTGACCCTACATTACTCAGTAAGAAGGCTCTAATCGAGAAGTTCATGAATGAGCACCTTGACGGCATACCAGCTCACGCTGATGTCGAGGAAGAGTTTGAGTACTTTTGGGAAAAAGAGAAACGCGAAGCTTTAGAAAGCATGGCAACTGAAGAAAATCTAGATACTGATAAGCTAGAAATCTTGGTTAACCGTTATGAGCTTAGCGAAGAAATGCCACTACGTGATGACTTCGCAGGAACACTGCAAACGAAGCCGACGATACTGCAACGTAAGAAGATTGTTGGACGGTTGACCGAGAAGTTCAAAGGGTTTGTTGATACGTTTATTGGTGGATGTTAGGTTTGGTTTCATAAAAACGTGATACTCAATAGATTATCGAATAACTTTACGAGAGAAAAATATGCAAAACCTCTCACTTAAAATAAACTTGATAAAAAATGTGATTTTAAATGCAGCTAACTACAAAAATATCAGTTGATAGCACTGAAGAAACAACAATAGTACTAGACAAGTTTTTTCAATTTATTGTGTTAAACAAGCAAAATGACAACCGTTGTGAAGTGACCATTTACAATGCGATCGCATTCCATAATGAAGTGGAGGATAGTAAGCTCATTGTAGAGTTCCTTGATGAGAAAGGGCAAAGTGTCCCAGTGATGGAGCATGATGACAAGGTTGCATTTTATAAAAATAGTGACGTCCTTAGTCAGTTCTGGGGTTCTGAGTCTCGATATGACGCTAATATATCGAATGTAGTTAAAGAGTTTACTTCTACATCTTGTACGGGGGCGTTATCTAGTTATTTAAAAGAACTTGATATTGGTGGGGTTTTTGGTGTCAAAGAAAACAAGCCAGGAATAGATAATATAATTATCGTGCCATTAAATATAAAAAATGAAACTAATCAAGTGGTTTTACAACAAAAACCTAGCCCGGGTGATTCGGAGTTAAATAAATTTATTTCTTATGGTTATTGGTTTAAATCAGTTTTTAATATTGATTTAAATATAGGTCAAAATGGATTTTCATTTACCTCTAATATCGACTTCCCTACAAATATGACTGTTAAATCTCCGGATTTTAAGACTTATATACAAACAAGTAAAAAATATGATGTTTGTAGAAGTAAAGTAGAAGTAAAAGATAGAAATGACTCGAAAGTTGGTGAGATTATTAAAGTGTTCTCTCAGTCAAAGATTAAATACTTTGATGAATGGGCTGATTTAGGTATATACACTTCTTCATTATTTAAAGTGAATTACGGTACTGCTGGGGATAAATTAATAAGTGAAGGTGGGGTCTGCTCTATTTCCGTGAAAGCTGATATGGAAGACTTAGAGAAGCCAAGACGAAGAGAAATTAATTTACTTATATTTAGTATAGTTTTTTCTCTATTTACATCTTTCGGGTTTGACAGAACTCGGCAGACTGAGTTGAACGGGTTCTCGACAATTTTTCCTGATTGGCAATATTTTTCTATTGATGCACTTTGGTTATTAGTCTGCTTAGGGATCTTGATAAAGTTTAGATTTATTAAGCAAGTAAACATAAGTGTCGGTGCTAAATTATTTTTATCTATGCCTATTGGGGTGTGGTTCATGTGCTATATATTAGTGCATCAAAGCCCTTGGTTAGAAAGTTATCTAGAGGGAGGTAATCGCGCCCTGTTAGAAAAAATTTATCACATATTGTACTATTGCAATATTGCGGTAATAGTTTACATGACAATATCTATTGTGCTAGTAACTAGGTTAAGACCAAGAAGAGCTCTTGGTGGAAAGAAAAACCAGAGTTCGATACTGAAATTTTTTGGGGTCTAATATGGAAATATACAAAAATCTAATTTACGTACAAGCTCCTAAAGGTAGTTGCATTCCTTTGGCTGAAGAGTTAATAGTAGATCAAAAAATATACTACAGGTATATGGATAAAATATATATTCCAGAAACACCAGCAAATCTTAGTAAAGAAGATGTTTCAGCTTTGTCTGAAATAAGAATTAAGCTTAATGGTGATGTGATTGATTATTCATATACAAAAGAGCTAATAAGCACTCTTATTGAAAAGGCTAATGATAGTCCTATTGGTAGTATCATAGATTTCGGGTGTGGTGGTGGTATTCTTGCTGAGGTTTTAACTGAGGGTCATTATATTGATGAGGTTAAAAGTGTTACGGGATTAGATATATCTGAGTTTGCTGTAAAGTCGGCATCGAAAAAATATGAATTGCTTAAAGATATAAAAAGTGAAGTTTTCTTATTTGATGGTGTTAATCCTTTAGAGATAAATGATAATTCGATAGATGCCGTTCTATCTAGTTTTGTAATGCATTTCCCTATTTATGATAACCAACTTGAAGAGTTGTTTCGAGTACTCAAACCTAATGGGTGTTTTGTTTATAATGATTACATTTATCATAAATCGACAGCACATTACAAAGATATTATAAATAGATTGAATGATATTGGTTTCATAGTCGACGAGAGTACAGTTTCGTTTACTCAACCAGATACAAAGACTCTTAGGAATCATCGTATTGTGAGAGCAAGAAAGCCTGCTTAAAATTCAAGTAATATTGCTCCTGGCGTTCATGGTCTGGAGCAATATTTATATAGTTCATGATTGTGAAGCCTATATCGCTATCTAGTGTATTTCTAAGCTACTTAATTGGTACAACCTTAGTCCGTTTTAATTGTACTAACTCTTCACGTAATTGGGAATTTTCAAACTCCAAATCCTCTATATGAGCCAACGCTTGAACCAGCTTATCGTTAAGGTGGTGCTGTGAAGCAGCGAACAGGGCTAGTTTTTCTCTCTCAGTCTCATACTTAGCCTTAAATTTTTCCTTGATACGTTTCTGCTCATTCAGCTTTGCTCGTACCGTCTGGACCTCCGGCTGGACTATTTCACCTTTGCCTTCGGCGATATCAGCTTTGGTCTGCTTAACCTTCTCTACAAACTCTGGGTAGTAATAGCCACTGCCATTGCCTAGATTGGCTTCTTCCTCGACAGCTCTTACACTGAGTTTTCGGTGAGTAGGAATACGCTTGGGCTTGCCTTGTTTAATACGTTCTAGGGCGGCTTCTAATGCTAGTCGTGTATTTTCACTCTTACTCATAAATTAGTTACCTTCAAATCAGGTTCGAAAGGAACAAAGGGCATATCAAAATCTCTCATCACGTTTTCCGCCGCTCTAACTTGAGTGATGTAGTGGCTCTGCTCACTGACTGAAATATCTTCATCTGACTTCATGTAAGCAACTAGACTAAGATGTTTTTTCTGCCACCACTTAGCCTGTTGCTCGTCAATAATGCTACTACCAGAGCCACAGTCCACACAGAATTGGGGGGTGACTACACCGTCCATATCGCAGTCATAACCAGATTTGCAATAGCTGTGCATTGAACCATGTAGTGTCAACTTGCCTTCTTTTACAGCTTTATAAATAACATCCCATGAACTATAGATGGTCGGCACATCCCCTCGCATTTTTATAATCGCTTTGCCATGTGTACCAGAGAGTTTTTCATCTGAGTGCCACTGCTTAAAGATTTTGTTTGCTGTGGTTTCAGCGTTAATGTCATTAAGTGCTTTTTGTACTTTTTGATCTACCATTAAGTCTCGTAAACTTGCCAACTTACCGCCATTGGTGTACCATTCTGTCATTACTGGATAGGTATGCTTAAATTGTTGTTTTAATGACACCAATGTTCCTAACCGGTTTTTTATGCAGTAGAACGCAAGTGTGCGTCTAAACTGATGTGAGGCTAAAGGCCAAGGTTGACCCACCTTGACGTTTTTGTTTATTCGCTCAATTGAACGTGGGTTGCTCTTGGCACACTCTTGATAATCATCTTCGGTAACAACAAAGTTAAACTGTCTACAAAACCGACGTAATCTTTCACTCCAATCAGTGATAAGTACTGGCGGTTTGGAACGGTAACATTGATTAACCCAAAGTGAATTTGCGTATTTTTCGGAGGGGAATTTAGCTTTTTGTCGCCACTTTTTTGTTAGTACAGAAATCAGTTCAATAGCTTGTCTTGAGATCGGTGCAGTGACCCATGTTTCTCGTTTTTCACCTAGCTTAAAAGTGTGAGATTGCAACAGATGATAGTCACGCCCCTTAAAAGTATCCTTGTAATAACTGTTGGGAGTAAGCTTGTTTAATTCCGACTCACGCATTCCACTAAAACCGCCACAAATAATGTAGCAAGCGTTGATAAGTTGCCCTAAATATCGCCTAAAATCCTCACCATGTTTTAAGTGAGTTACCTTTTTACTTAAAGGAGCAAGGATATCTTTAGGTTTTTTTGGTTGAGTATCCTTAACTGCAGTCGCAAACTTATGTACATCAATTTCTCCATTGTTGGCCATAAAAGTGAAGGTGTGGCCTTGGCGCATTTTTTCCTCAAGGGTACGCTTACCTTGTAAGTAGTTTTCTTGGAGAGCATGTTCTGTATCGGCAATGAGTTGTTTATAGGGTATAGCTTCTTCGACTAACTTTATGGCTTTTCCATAAATTTCGTTACACAAACGTTCTGGAATAACTAACGTTTGTTGAGGTTCTCTATTACTCAATGACTTTGCACACTCTTTAGTGTTTATGCGAGCGATGCCTAATTGAAGTTGATGCCAACCCCCCAAGCTTAATGACGGAATTTATTGCAGTAAAGATTAACTCTAAAGTGTGACGTGAATAATCCTGATGTTTTAAGTACAATTCAAACTTTGCCCACGTTGTAGGTTTAGAAAGCGTGCTCAGAGATGTTAATTGGTGTTTAGCTAGAAAACGGTAAGCAATTTTGAGTTTAGAAATCTGAGCTATAGTAGTTGAAGGCTTCAGTGCCTTTCGTTGTTGAGGGCCGTTATTAAACAGTATCCCAAATGCAATTAGCTTTAATTCTCGTTGAAGACTCTGTGATGTGCTCCATTCGTTGAAATTAAGTTTATTTGCACCATTACCTCGGATAAAAACTCTTAAGTCCCACAGACTCTGACCGATAGTGGTTGTCACTTTGCCATCTTTATTCTTGCAGATAATGACTCGATTAAGCTCTCCAAACTTACCACTATGATAAAGGCCTACAACGTCTACATATTCAATTTTGTGTTTTTCCGGAAAACCAAGTGAGTATAGTGTTGAAGTATCCATTTATTGGGGCCCCTTGTTCGTTGAGTTAGGGATAAGCCCAAGTATAGATTTACTGTCGTCCCATAACGGGTGATAACCTTTGTCATCAAGCTTGGTTTCAGCTTGTTTTAAAATACTTTTTTTCAGTTTGGGGAGAATGTTTGTATTGATGAATGTCACTACTGTTTCAAAGTTCTTGTGATAGTGGTGTGTATCTAGATGAAGATATAGTGATTCTTCTATAGATGCTTTAAAAGACAGTAAGCACCAGATATCATTTACTGATTGGACAATAACCTGTTCTTTACAACCAAAGCACTTTAGTAGGTCTGCACACGCTAACCTTTCCCCTTCTTTCAATAATCTCTGCTTCTGTGCTTTTTTTGTGTACATCTTTGATTGCTCACCAAATGGGTTAGCACAACTGCTTCCACTAGCAGTTCGACTTAGGTCGGGAATGTTGACTTTATATTCAGACTCTATGACCAACATTTCAATCCCTAGATTTTCCTGTGCTATTTTGGGGGATACTCCACTTTTAATCTGTTCTTGCCTGATTACCATTACATCTTGCAACATGCCGTTGTTTATATGTTTATTACCTTGGCTATAGTGTTGTTTACGGGTGTTAGGGGTATTATTTAGCATAATGTCGTTGGTCATCTCCCCTTGATGATAAGCGGTTAACTGTGAGCCTGTTTCACGAAAACGACTGATCATAGGGCGTAAGCGGCGTTTGGTTTGGTCACGAAAATTAAAGTATTTTTCAATCCATTTCAGCAGAGAATCTTGTAGGGTAACGGTTTTTATCCGTTGAGGTTTTTTGTTGACAACTGTTTGAAGTAGTAGCGCATTTTCATCACTTGAAATCAGTGTTGAGGCGTGAAGTAACTTATCAAAAAAGCTTATGGAATATTTGGGGACATCTATCAATCCATGCCCTCCCATTTCTACTTGGATACTTTTAAATGCTCGACGCCTAAAGGCTGGCATGGTGTACCATATCTCACTGATAGAGGTCGATGCTGCCGTAGGCCTTTTGAGTTTGAATAGTTCGCCTGTATTGGTGTAGGTGTAATATGCAAGCAAATATGTTGCAGCACACATCATCTTGGATATACCCCCATAAATCTGATAGCTCTGCCCTTTGTATGAAAATGTCATAGCGGGAATTCTTACAGGCGCATTTAAATGCTTATCAGGTTCGACCACAAATTGCTGATATGTCTGATTAAAGAGTTGCCTTAAAAAGGGAAGAAGCTGATTTAAATCGCTGCGCGTATATGCTTCAAAAGGTTCACTATCATTATTTGACAACACCACAACACTATCAAAGTAGTGGCTTGGTAGTGCTAGATACTCAGTAAAAGTCACTAGTAGCTTTGAACGAGTTGAACCGTAAGGAGATTGCTTTATTTCACCAAGCATGGCCCTCATCTTTTCGTGTGCCATATAGCCCTCGATGGAGCTTTTGGTGAATGCTTCAGCATCTTCTTTCTCACACCAGCGAAGGTATTGTGAAGTTTTATGAAAGGTAGTGTGGAGCGAGTCATGGCTAATCCCTTCTTTCAATTTTTCGTGAAAGCATTCAACTAACAGAAGCACAAAATCTTCATGTTCCACAGTTTTAAATTGTCCGCCTCGTTTTAATTGTTTCGTTGAAGGAAACCCTTTGACTAATAAGCGATTAAAATCAGCAAGACGACGATCTTCATCCTCCAATTGAATACACAGCTCTGGATTCCAGCCACTTAGATAGGAGACACTACTCATCATCTCCTCCTAGCGCTTCATGCATAATGCTATCCAAAATGCCAAATTTCACCTTAAATGCATCTTTTCGCTTTAGATAACGCAAGTATTTCCAAGTGGTTGATTCATTTTTATGTCCCATCCAGCTCATCAAAAGTTCCATACACTCTACGACGGGCAGTTTGGCTTCCAATAGGTCGCTAAAGCGATAAGTGGCATAGGTTGAGCGTAGGTCGTGAAAGCGGTGCGTAAAAGAAGTATACTCTTTCTTAATTAGCGTTCTTAGCTCTGTCCATCGAGCTTCTATAGACTTAGCTGAAACAAGGTTCCCTTGTTCACTGACAAAGAGTGGTTCGTGACGCTCACACAACTCCAGTGTTTCAACGGTTTCTTGTTTTAGACTGGATGCGGTTTTTGGTAAGGACTCAAGCTTCTCATTGAGTTTATTGACTCGTTTAATTCTTCGCTCCGAGGTACGATATTCATTGAGTATGTTCAGTAGCTCGGAAGAAATTTCAACCTGTCTTTGTTTTCGGTATTTGGTTTGAACACCTGTTGATTGTGGCGATAAAACTATCTCGTAACGATGCTCACTTTCAGCTAATGGTGTAGCGGTATCGAGCGCATCGAGTGAGAGTGTAGCTATTTCTTTAAGTCGCATACCAGTATCAATGGAAATCAATACTTGTAGGCGTAACTCTTCTGACGCATTAGGTAAGTATTGAGTCAGGATACTAAGTGATTCTTGGCTTAACGGTGACAGAGGGCGAATGTTTTTACTGCTTGCATCCTTTGGCACTTTAATTCTCAAGTCGCTTGTTTCGACAGTGAAGGTAGGCGAGATATGAGCAAGCATTCCAGTACTTTGAACTGATACGAACTCCATTTTAAAAGGTGCTTCTTTCTCATCCTTTATTCTCAAATAACCATCGTGCATCAACCACTTGTAGAAATTAACAATCTGGTTCATTCGGACACTAGCAGTGCTGTGTGCAAGTTCACCCTTCTTGATCTGCTTTAATAAATGAGAGCGAAAGAGGTAAGTTGGTTTGAGTCTTTTAATGGGAGGGAATTTATCCCAGTCTAAACCTTTATCTTCTAAGAACTGGTAATAAGCTTGGAGAGCTTGAGCGCAAGGCGATAGATCTTGTGCTTGCTTTATGGCTTTCTGATAGAAGAAGTAACTATTAGTTTCACGGTTAAATATGCCTTCTTTATTAAAGAGAGTAGGCAAGGAACCAATGTTATCTTTCAGAGGGGAGCAATGGAGAGTTCCACCGCTTGATGTTTGTAGCTCTGTTTCTTTGAAAACATCGCTTGAGTGTATGAGTGACGACATAAAACCACCTAGAAAATACCACTGACCATACATAGAGCATAGTCAGTGATTGATTGTTTTCCAGATTTACTTACCTGTGTAAGATACTTTTCCTACACTAACCCGTCATGGTAACAAATTCCTCAGAACCTGTTGGGTGAATCGCGACGACTGAATCGAAATCTGCTTTAGTGGCGCCCATCTTCATTGCAACACCGAAACCTTGCAGCATTTCATCAACAGTAAAACCAATACCATGGATGCCTACAACGGTTTCTTCTTCACCGGCACACACGAGTTTCATTTTACAAGGTTGGCGATTAGTCGTAACGGCGGTGTACATCGCTGTGAAGCCAGATGTGTACACTTTTACGTTATCTTTACCAAACTTGTCGTCTGCTTCTTGTTCTGTAAGGCCAATCGTACCAATTGGTGGGTGGCTGAATACAACCGTAGGCACTAATTCATAGTCCATTTTGGCTTCAGGCTTGTTGTTGAATAAACGCTCAGACAATTGACGACCAGCCTTAACAGCAACTGGCGTCAGCTCAATGCCGCCTTCCATAATATCGCCAACACAGTAAATGCCATCGACATTAGTCTGTTGGTATTCGTCTACCTTGATGTAACCCGCATCGTTAGTTGCAACGCCAGTATTAGATAGGTTGATTGCATCGGTCGTTGGGTGACGACCAATCGCCCAAATTAGCGTATCAACGTTTTGAGTGTTGCCATTTTCTAAGTGAAGAGTCAGGCTACCGTCTGCTTCTTTGACCACTTCTTTAGGCACCGACTGAGTATGAAGTGTTGGGCCTTCGGTGTTCATCACTTCAACTAAGGTATCGATGATCATCGGGTCAAAGCTACGCAGTGGTGATTCTTTACGGCAGAATAAATGTGTTTCTGTGCCAAGCGCATGCAGTACGCCCGCAATTTCAACCGCAATGTAACCTGCACCGATAACCGCAACACGCTTAGGTTGTTCGTTTAGCTCGAAGAAGCCATTTGAATCAATACCGTGCTCGGCGCCTGGAATGTTTGGAATCGTTGGGCGGCCGCCTACAGCAATCAGAATATGATCGGCTGTGTATTGCTCGCCATTTACCTCAACGGTTTTTTCGTCAATAAACTTAGCGAAGCCTTTAATCACATTGATTTTGTTGTTGCCTAATACTCGATCGTAAGAGGCATGGATTCGGCTGATGTAAGCTTGACGGTTTTCAACCAGTTTGCTCCAGTCGAAGCCTTTGACGTCCACATCAAAGCCATAATCTTTTGCGTAAAGGTGCATAGCTTCAGCGATTTGAGCACCATGCCACATCACTTTTTTAGGCACACAGCCAACGTTAACACAAGTACCGCCAAGGTCTTGAGCTTCAATCAGCGCCACTTTAGCGCCGTACATTGCTGCACGGTTAGCCGATGCGATACCACCGCTACCACCGCCAATACAGATATAGTCAAAATGTGTTGTCATTGTTTCTTTCTCCGATTTGTTTTAATTTTTTTAAGTTTTCTAATCAGGACGAAGGGTGTTGAGCTGTTCCTTATCCTTGAAATTACTCTGGCACAATCCATTCTACTTTATGATGACCGGTCGCAGGGGCAATTGCTTGCTGTAAGAACGGTAAAATTTCTTTCATTTGGCTTTCCAGTTTCCAAGGTGGGTTTATCACGATCATGCCTGATGCCGTCATACCACGCTCATTGGTGTCTGGAGAAACGCCGAGTTCTATTTGTAATATCTTTCTAATACCGAGCTTTTCAAGCCCTTTGATCATGTCATCGATGTCGTAACGGTTCACAACCGGGTACCAAATTGCATAGATACCCGTTGCCCAGCGCTTGTGGCTTTGGCCGATTGCTTTTACGACATCACGGTATTCATTGGCTAGCTCATATGGCGGATCAATGAGCACTAAACCACGGCGCTCTTTTGGCGGCAAACTGCCCTTCAAGCGTTGAAAACCATCTTCTTTGTAAATTTTCACTTGGCGATCACGGTGGAACTCTTGCTCCAAAAGCGGGTGATCACTTGGATGCAGTTCGGTTAATACCATCCGATCTTGTGGGCGTAAGTGCGCACGAGCCACACGAGGTGAACCCGGGTAGTAACGAAGCTCATCATCTTGATTGAGCTCAGTGATGGCACTTAGGTAGCTGTTAATGTCTGCTGGTATATCAGTTTGTTGCCAAACGCGAGAGATACCTTGCTTGTATTCGCCGGTTTTTTCTGACCATTCATGAGTCAGGTCGTAGCGACCAACACCAGAGTGCGTATCGTGGTAAACATAGGGTGTTTCTTTTTGGGCTAAAGCATCCAATATTAATGATTGAACGATATGCTTAACCACATCGGCGTGGTTGCCTGCGTGAAAACTGTGACGATAACTTAACAAAATGGTTTCTCGCTTTATGAAATGAGCTGTGAAGGCTTGGTTCACGATACTTTAATAAACTAATGTGAATGATTATACGCCACTATTGAAATTTCTATAAGATGCCTACATTTATTAGACGTAGAAATAATAAAAAAGACGAATTTTAAAAGGAACTCAGGATGTCCAACCCACTATTGAGCTTTACCGATCTTCCGCTATTTTCTCAAATTAAACCAGAACACGTTAAGCCCGCTGTAGAGCAAGCCATTGCAGAGTGCCGCGCAAAAGTAGAACAAGTTCTTGAAGCAAATGACACGCCGAGTCACAAAACGATTTGTATGCCCTTGGCTGAAGTGGATGACCGTTTAAGCCGCATTTGGTCTCCTGTGAGCCACATGAACTCGGTATTAAATAGTAACGAATTACGTGAAGCCTATGAAAGCTGTCTGCCTATTTTGTCAGAATATGGCACTTGGGTTGGTCAACATAAAGGCTTATACGATGCGTATAAGAGTATTAAAAATTCAGAGGAATTTGCCGGCCTAGCGCAAGCGCAAAAGAAATCGATCACTGATGCACTGCGTGACTTCGAACTTTCTGGTATTGGTTTGCCAGCGGATGAGCAGCATCGTTATGGCGAGATCAGCAAGCGTATGTCTGAGCTTGGTTCTCAGTTCTCGAATAACGTATTAGACGCAACGATGGGTTGGACGAAACAAATTACCGATGAAACGGAATTAGCGGGTATGCCAGACTCAGCAATCGCGGCGGCAAAGGCGGCAGCGCAAGCCAAGGAATTGGATGGTTGGTTAATTACTTTGGAAATGCCATCTTACATTCCCGTGATGACTTACTGTGACAACCAAGAGCTACGTAAAGAGCTGTATGAAGCTTACGTAACTCGCGCTTCCGATCGCGGCCCGAATGCTAACAAATGGGATAATTCTGAGTTAATCGCAGAGCAATTAAAGTTGCGCCACGAAATTGCTCGTTTGCTCGGTTTTGCTACCTATAGTGAAAAATCGCTATCAACTAAAATGGCGGAAAACCCACAACAAGTTCTTGGTTTCTTAAACGACTTAGCAGTAAAAGCCAAGCCACAAGGTGAACGTGAAGTAGAAGAATTGCGCCAGTTTGCTGAAAAAGAATGTGGTGTCACTGAGTTAAATCCGTGGGATATCGGCTACTACAGCGAAAAACAAAAACAGAACTTGTTCCAAATCTCTGATGAAGAGCTGCGTCCTTATTTCCCTGAATCGAAAGTCATCGCGGGCTTATTTGAAGTACTGAACCGTGTGTTTGGCATGCGAGTGCAAGAGCGTGAGGGGGTTGATGTATGGCACGATTCGGTGCGTTTCTTCGATATTTTTGACAGTAAAGACGAGCTGCGTGGTAGCTTCTACCTAGACCTGTATGCGCGTGAACACAAGCGTGGCGGTGCATGGATGGATGAGTGTCGCGTGCGTCGTGTTACCGAAACCGGTGAACTGCAATCACCCGTTGCGTACCTTACGTGTAACTTCAATAAACCCGTTGGCGACAAGCCAGCTTTGTTTACTCATGACGAAGTCGTGACGCTATTCCACGAAACGGGTCATGGTATTCATCACATGCTAACGCAGATCGAAGAGTCAGCGGTTTCTGGCATCAATGGTGTGCCATGGGATGCGGTTGAGCTACCAAGTCAGTTCCTAGAAAACTGGTGTTGGGAAGAGCAAGCGTTAAGCTTCATTTCAGGTCACTATGAAACAGGCGAAGCACTGCCAAAAGCAATGTTAGACAAAATGCTCGCAGCCAAGAACTTCCAATCTGCGATGTTTATTTTGCGCCAGCTTGAACTTGGCTTGTTCGATTTCACCCTTCACACCGAGTTTGATCCAGAAATTGGTGCTCGTGTACTAGAAACGTTAGCCGAAGTAAAAAGCAAAGTAGCCGTATTACCAAGCCTTGAGTGGAACCGATTCTCTCATAGCTTTGGCCATATCTTTGCTGGTGGTTACAGTGCCGGTTACTACAGCTACTTATGGGCTGAAGTGCTATCAGCCGATGCTTTTTCTCGTTTTGAGGAAGAGGGCATCTTTAATGCTGAAACAGGACAAAGCTTCTTAAACAACATCCTAGAAATGGGCGGCAGCGAAGAACCAATGGAGCTATTCAAACGCTTCCGAGGCCGCGAGCCACAAATTGATGCCATGCTAAGACATGCGGGTATTAGTGCTTAAGAGCGGGACGCTTCGCTAAAGGCTAAAGGCTAAAGGCTAAAGGCTAAAGGCTAAAGGCTAAAGGCGCTATTATTTTCCGCCTTCCGCCTTCCGCCTCAAGGGAGCCTGCGACCGACCTGCTCTCTAAGGATTCACATTCCGATTGATCGGATTTTGCAGTGAGATCAGCGTTTCTGTTGATTGCACTTCATCAATGGCCTGCAGTTTGTCGATCAGGACAAACTGCAGCTCTTCTATCGATTTACACATTAGCTTCACGAAGATGTTATAAGCACCTGTGGTGTAATAAGCTTCTACCACTTCATCCAGTGCATTCAGCTTGGCAATCGCAGAGTGGTAATCTCTCGCGGCATTCAAGTTAATGCCAATAAAGCAACATACGTCATACCCTAGCTTCTTGGTGTTGACTATCACCTCCGTTCCTTCAATGATATCAGCGGCTTTCATTTTTTCTATTCGCACATGAATGGTGGCTGGGCTAACATTAAATTGCTTTGCCATTTCTGCATACGGAGTTCTTGCGTCGCTCATTAACGCTTTTAAAATGGCACGATCTAAATCATCAAGACGTGTCTGGTTGGTATGCATGTTACGTTCCTTGTTTCGGGGAATCGGAGATTTCAGTCTGGAGTAGGATGCTCTGGACATAGTAGGCATATCCGACAAATTTGACGAGAAGATATTTTGATACGTACTTGGATAATGACAGTAACATTACTGCTAAGCACTGCTTTATATACCGCAGGAGTGTCTGGTGGTAACGGAAATGTACTGGTCGTGCATTCGTACCATCAAGGTTTTTTTTGGACAGACAATCTCCAAAAGGGGCTTGCTGAACAACTGGATTCCGAAAACATTTCCAATCGCGTGTTTTATCTTGATACGAAACGTTTGCAAACCCCTCAGTACTTTGATCAATTGGAATCTTTGTTTAGAACCAAATTCGAGCAAGAAAAATTTAAGGCCATTATTGTCAGTGATAATAACGCATTAGCACTGATGCAAAGTTTGTCCAAAGAAATTGGTGAGACTCCCGTTATCTTTGGTGGTATCAACAATTATTCGACCACTCTTCATTCCAGAATTCGAGCCACAGGCATCCCAGAGCACTCTGAGGTGGCGGGGAATATCCGACTGATTAAAAGCTTTCAGCCTGATATAGAAAAAATTGTGGTCATCATCGATCACTCCCAAACGGGTAACGCCGCCCGTAAGGTCATTGAGCAATATTTAACAAAGAACCCTGCCGATAGGGCGCTTATTAAAGTAATTGCACCTAGTAATAACCAGACTTTGCACCAAATAACAGAAAAGATGACACGACAATCGGCCTTGCTGTTTTGGATATACTTCCGAGATGAGAATGGCGAGATGCTGGGCATTGAAGATTGGGTGTGGCTGAAACAACACTCTAAAGCCCCCATCTATATGCTGCATAATGCCGTTTTTGGTCATGGTAGCGTTGGTGGAATTATCAATGATGGCTACCTGCATGGGTTGGCTGTTGGGGCAAAAGCGCTAGAGGTGTTGCATAACCCCGAGGCGCCATTGCCGGACATTTCTTTAAGTAACCCGCAGCTAAAGTTAGATTATCAGGCACTTAAACATTGGGATCTCGATAGTAGCGGAGTATTATCGGGCTCCTTATATAATAAGCCGATTCCATTTTGGTTATCTTATCTACAAGAGTTTAAAGTGTATTTGATGTTCATTGTGATAATGATTCTGACCATAGTCAGTTTGCTTTATTACACCAAAAGACTAAATAGCAGTAAGCGCCAGCTGCGCAAAAACCAAGCTTTGCTAGAAACAGTATTCGATCAAAGCAATTTATACTTAGGTATTTTTGATCAGCATGGGCGATTGATTTCTAGTAACAGTCGTATGCAGGAGATGTTATTTAGTCAGGATTTTAATATTGAACGTCCATTATGGCAATTTGGTAGCTGGCATGCGGATTCAGCCAATAAAATCTTTCAATATTTTAGCTTAGAGCGAATTTCATCAGGTATCCGATTTGAGGGGGAAGTACTACACCACAGCCTTGGTTCTCGAATATTGGATATTTCATTAAAAGCTTTGCCAGTGGTTGATCCGTCACATCAAGAGTTTCTCGTGGAAGCGCAAGACATTACCTCTCGCAAAGAAACGGAAGAAAAGCTATTTGAAAGTGAGGCCAGTTTTCGTCACTACTACGAAAAACAGCCAGTAATGATGGTGACCTTGGATGAAAACAATCGAATTCAGGCGGTAAACCGATTTTCTCAAGAACTATTGGGTTATCAGTCTATGGAATTGCTGGGTCATCCTCTAAAAGAATTCTATATCGATGACAATGCCTTAACGGCGAGACAACTTCTGCTGCAACCTAAACCGTCTGAGCTATCGGTGTGGCGACGTGAAGTTCAGTATAAAAGAGCCGATGGGCAATCCATCTGGATTAGAGAAAATATTCGCCCATTGACTGAAACGCAGCAATTATTGATTGTTGGGGAAGACATCAGTGAAACTCGAGATTTGGCGGATCAGCTCGCCTATCAAGCCCAGCACGATGTACTGACCAAAGCGTTTAACCGAAATTATTTTGAACAACAGTTGCTTAAAGCAATGCAAGAAATCGAAGGGCATTATCGAACCCATGCGATGTTGTTTATCGATCTCGATCAGCTGAAAGTGATCAATGATACCGTTGGTCATGAAGCCGGTGATGAAGCCATTGTATATTGTGCCCAATTGATTCAAGAAGTGTTGCCATTTAATGGTGTGCTCTCACGAATGGGGGGAGATGAGTTTGGGGTCTTGCTAAGAGACTGTACGGAAGTGTCAGCCATTAAAGTGTCGCAAACGATCATAAATACGCTTAATGATAATCCATTCGTACTGGATAAAATGCGCCTTAATTTGAGTTGTAGTATCGGCATTCGCTTGATTGACCATACCGCCATTTCCCCTCAAATGGTTCACGCACAGGCTGATACTGCTTGTTACGCAGCAAAAGAAGAAGGGCGTAATCGTTATCAGCTTTATCACGTTGATGATGCCGAATTAAATTATCGCCAACAGCAAATGGAAAGCGTTAATTTAGTGCATGAGGCGTTGTCTGAGCAACGGATGGAGCTCTTTGCCCAAAGAATATTGGGGTTAGATGAAAGCAACGCGAATCGAATCCACTTAGAAATTTTAGTTAGAATCAAAAAGCGAGATGGCGAATACCTTTCTCCCGGTGTCTTTATGCCAGCGTCAGAGCGCTACAACATCGCTCATTTGGTGGATCGCCACGTCATTACGCAAACGATGCAGTGGCTGGATAGCAACCCTGAGAAGTCTGCCTTGATTGATATGTGTTCGATAAATATCTCAGGCCAGTCCTTAGGTAATATTGAATTTATAAGCACCCTGACAAGAACCATTTCCGATGCAAGCTTCCCGAGCAGTAAAATCTGTTTAGAAATAACGGAAACCGCAGCCATTCAAAATGTCGAACAGGCAAAGCAAGCCTTTACTCATCTTAAGTCATTAGGCTGTTTGATCGCGTTAGATGATTTTGGCTCAGGTTTATCTTCATTTGGTTATCTTAAGTCTTTACCGGTAGATATCGTAAAAATCGATGGCCTGTTTGTACGAGATATCGATGAAAATGAAATGGATCTGATCATGGTGCGGTCGATTAACGACTTGGCTCAGCAGATGGGCAAAATTACCGTGGCTGAGTTTGTGGAAAGCCCTGCAATCATTGAATGCCTATGTGAGCTTGGTGTCGATTATGGCCAAGGTTATGAGATAGGCATGCCAAAACCATTACCAGAGCTCATTGACGAGATGATTGCACAACAACAGTCTCGCCCTGCATCAAATTAGGTTACACTTGCGACCCCATAAAAAGAGATTCGGAGCCTAGCGTGCAATTACAATTGATTTGTGACAACCCAAGCCAACAAGCTCGTCTGGACGAGCTGGCAGCACGTTGGAACTTAACCCATGACGAACAAAGTATTTTTGCTTTGGTACTGACGTCGGAACAATTGGAATTACGTAAACTAGACGAACCCAAGTTAGGCGCAATTGCTGTTGATCTTGTCGGTGGTGCTGTTGGCCATAGACGCAAGTTTGGTGGCGGAAAAGGGCAATCTATTGCGAAAGCGGCTGGCCTGAATAAGGGAGCAACGCCGAGTGTTTTAGATGGCACTGCAGGCTTGGGTCGAGATGCCTTTGTTTTGGCATCATTAGGCTGCAAAGTACAAATGATTGAGCGTAACCCGGTGGTTGCGGCATTGCTTGATGATGGGCTCGAACGTGCTAAAGCCGATGCGGAAATTGGCGTCTGGGTTGGCGAGCGAATGTCTTTACTGCATGCTTCAAGTCTTGACGCACTCGATACGTTGTTTGAGCAGGAAGGCTTTGAACGTCCAGATGTCGTTTATCTTGATCCAATGTATCCTCACCCAGAAAATAAAAAAAAATCCGCATTGGTAAAAAAAGAGATGCGAGTTTTTCAATCGTTGGTGGGTGCTGATACCGATGCAGATGGCTTATTAGTGCCCGCGATGGCGCTAGCGACTAAACGTGTCGTAGTAAAAAGACCGGATTACGCTAACTGGCTTGATGAGCAAAAACCAACCATGGCAATCGAAACGAAAAAGAATCGTTTTGATGTCTATGTAAAGGCATCAATGACATAGCGTACACAGACAATTTAGTGCTTGCGTTAAACATTGAATCACGCTATATCTAAACACGAATTGTTATCATTATTCTGTTTGGAGTGAGTATGACTCGACGTCTTTGCAAACTGAATCGACATGATATCGCGAGTAACCTTGGCGATATCCATGCCTTAATTGCATCGCCTAAATACATGTGCCGTTCGTGCAGTCGCGCAGCGTCTGATAAAAATCATCTGTGTAAACCTGCGGCTATCCCGCCAAAATCGTGCTTGGATAAACCAAGAGCAGAGCAGTGTGGTTTAGTGCTCGAATCTTTACCATTGAAAGTCACAACCGACGAAGTTCCTGTTATAAACGCTACGATTGGCGCAGCAAAAAAAGCGGAATCAATGGATAGCAAGAAAGCGATCAAGCAGCAGAAAAAGCGCAATAAGAAGTTAGCTAAAGCGCTTAAGAAACAGCAAAAGCTGATGAAAAAATTGCGTAAGGCCGAAGTGAACTACCAACAGCTCATGATACGAAGCGACCTACTGCATACTGTTGAAGACAAGAGCCCGAGAGAATCTGCGGTGCACTAATTCTATGTAGTGTGGGTTATAAATATAAAAAAGCGACGTTATCACAACGTCGCTTTTTGCCATCTGCTTATCGAGATATGTACTCTCTTACTTTACCAGCCTAAGCTCATTATGAATTTTCTTGCGCTCTAAGCGCTTCGTCTTGAGAGACTTTTCGCTTTACCCACGTTTCATTAACCCAAAGTGAAAGTAAAATAATGCTCGCGCCTGCGGCAAGGCGAGGTAGGTCTACGTCTCGATTCCAAATCAGAATATTGACCACTAGGCCTGCAGGTACTAGGACGTTGTTCATCACCGCCAGAGCTCCAGCATTAACAAAGCACGCCCCTTTATTCCAAAGGAAGTAACCAGCACCGGATGCAACAAGTCCCAAGTAAACCAAAATGCCCCATTGGGTTTGGGTGGTAGGCAGTTTGTCTGGGTTACCAAGCAGCGCAAATGCGACGAGCGCGACACACAAAGCGCCAAGGTAGAAGTAACCAAACACCGAATGCTGGGGTAGCTCTATCGGTTGCTTCTCCATCAGCACTTTGTAGCTGACTTGGCCGATAGCAAAGCACAGGTTAGCCCCTTGTACGACTAAGAAGCCCGTTAAGAAGTTTGGGTTGATGCCTGCAAACTTAATCACGGCGGCACCTGTAACAGCAATTGCGGCGGTAACTAGGTACCACGGAGAGAAGTGCCCTTTATACAAGTCATAGATTAAGGTGACGTAAATTGGGGTAAAGACCGTAAATAGCAGAACTTCAGGTACGCTCAGTAGCAAGAAAGATTGATAGTAGAAGCAATACATCAAGCCAAGTTGAATGCCACCAATGGCCATTAACTTAGCAATGAGTGATTTAGGGACTTGGCGTATTTTCAGGAAAGGCAAAAACACGAGGCTCGCTAAGGCGACTCGTGTTAACACGGAAAACCAAGCATCGACCTGACCGGCGAGGTAAACCCCGATCAGACTAAAAGAAAAAGCCCAAAGTAGGGTGACTGCGGATAAATATCTCATTGTCCATAACGTTAGTTGAGAATGATTCTCACAGTCTACCCAGATTGCTTATTCTTGGCTATCGTTGAGTGGTACAACAAGTAAGTCTACCGGGGAGTTGTTAATCAACTGCCGAGTACAAGAAAGCAGCTTACTCCAAAAATCTTGGTGGTGACCACAAACCAACATATCAACGGATAATTCATTAATTGCTTCTCTTAACTCATCCGTTAAATCGCCACTTCTTACTAAAGTATGTTTGATTGGAAAATCGGCATGTTTGGCAAAACTTTGCAGCTGTTGTTGTGAAGCTTCCATATTATTGTGCTGGGTCTCAGCAAGGTTGATATCAATCAATCCCGTATAGAGTTCGGCATAATTGACATCGATATGAATAAAAGAGACGTCAGCTTCCAATTTTTTTGCTAAAGAAACCGCTTTGTCTATCAATATCTTACTGTCTTCAGAAAGATCGACCGCGACTAATATATGTTGATAACTCATGTTATGCACTCCAGTTTCAATACCTTACAAATAGGTTAGCACTAGATGCCAAATTTTTTTGTAGATGTGATCCCAATACTTGAGGCTAGACAGCGCGTCTTTAAGTTAATAAGGTGTTATAGTTATTCAAATTTTCGATGTTTTATAGGAACAGTGCATGTTATCTCAGACTATGGTCGACCAGCTAAATGAGCAAATTAATCTGGAATTTTTCTCATCCAACCTATACTTACAAATGAGTGCTTGGTGTGAAGATAAAGGTTTTGAAGGTGCAGCCGAGTTTTTACGAGCTCATGCCACCGAAGAAATGGAGCATATGCAGCGTCTTTTTACTTATGTGAGTGAAACTGGCGCTATGCCAATCTTAGGGGCAATTGAATCTCCTCAACACGAGTTCAATAGCTTAGGCGATGTATTCCGTGAAACGTACAAACATGAGCAAATGATTACAGACAGAATCAATAAGCTGGCTCATGCTGCGTTTACAAATCAAGACTACTCAACGTTTAACTTCCTTCAGTGGTACGTCGCTGAACAGCACGAAGAAGAGAAGCTATTTAAAGGGATTTTAGACAAGCTAGAGTTAGTTGGTGAAGATGGCAAGGCGCTGTTCTTTATCGATAAAGACCTAGCAACCATGGCAAAAGAAGGTTCGTCTTCAATCATGGATACCCCAGCTGTTTAACCAAACAGTTCGAAAAGCCTCCTAATATAGGTCGTCTTTTCCTTTCGGTATCCTAGAGGATGTAGGGAGGAAAAGATGATCAGTGTAGATACCATTCTGTTTACCTTGATGCTCGTTAGTGGCGTCAATATGATGAGATATTTAACCGCATTGCGCTCTTTGATATACATCATGAGAGAAGCGCATCCGTTACTTTATCAGCAAGTGGATGGTCGTGGTTTTTTCACGACACACGGCAACATGGCTAAGCAAGTGCGCTTATTTCACTACCTAAAAAGCCGCGAATATCTGCATCATCACGATCCTCTATTTACTCAAAAATGTGTCAAGGTTCGCGAATTGTTTGTTTTAACGTTCTCGTTGCTTGGGCTTACTTTACTCATGGCATTCGTGCTTTAGTAGCGTAAGCAGCAAATACTGGTTAAAATAGCGTCCAAATTGCAAGGATGCGCGAATTATCGCGCATCTTTTTTTTATTTTTAGGTAGTGGGTTATGAGCAATAAATACGATGTAGTGGTGATTGGTGCGGGTGCAGCAGGATTAATGTGCGCAGCAGAAGCAGGCAAACGAGGACGTAAAGTTCTGGTGCTTGATAACGCCAAAAAGCCAGGTCGTAAGATCATCATTTCAGGTGGTGGTCGTTGTAACTTTACTAACTATGATGTGACGGCTAATAATTTCCTGTGCCAAAACCCACACTTTGTTAAATCGGCATTGTCGCAATACACCAATTGGGATTTTATCTCGATGGTGTATAAGTATGGCATTGACGTTGACGAGCGCGATCATGGCCAATTGTTTTGCCAAGACAACGCCAAACAGATCGTTGATATGCTGCTAAAAGAGTGTGAATTGGCCGAGGTCAATCTGCGTTTACGCACCGAAATAGAATCCATTGAAAAAGTAGACACGGGTTTTAAGCTAGAAACCAATACCGATGAGATTGAGTGTGAATCGTTAGTTGTTGCAACGGGTGGGCTGTCTATGCCAAAGCTGGGTGCAACGCCATATGGCTACCATATTGCAGAACAATTTGGCATTCCCGTTATTCCTACAACGGCAGGTTTAGTCCCGTTTACTTTACATAAGCAAGATAAAGAAGATTTTGAAACGCTATCAGGCATCGCGATACCGACAGAAATCACGGCTGAAGACGGAACATTATTTAAAGAAGCATTACTATTTACCCATCGTGGCTTGTCGGGTCCGTCGGTATTACAGATATCTTCATTTTGGAAACCCGGACAGCAAGTTAGCATTAATTTGGTGCCAGAAGCCGATGTCATGGAACTGCTGACAGAGTCTCGTGAAAAGCACCCAAATCAAAATTTAAAAAATACCTTATCAAAAGTGCTGCCTAAGCGATTTGTAGAAGTGTTGATTGACAGAAAAGAGCTAACCGATAAACCATTAAAGCAGTTTAATTCCAAAGAGATGCAAGCCATCCATGATCATCTTGAAAATTGGCCAGTACTGCCAAATGGTACAGAAGGTTATCGAACGGCAGAAGTGACATTAGGTGGTGTCGATACCGATCACTTGTCGTCTAAAACCATGGAAGCGAAAAACGTATCGGGCTTGTACTTTGTTGGCGAAGTCATGGACGTAACAGGTTGGTTAGGCGGTTATAACTTCCAATGGGCATGGTCGAGCGGCTATGTTGCTGGTCAGTACGCATAGTTACAAATGAACTGAAATTCTGAATGCCGAGCTACGCTTTTGTGTAGTTCGGCATTTTTTTATGCTTTTATGAAGTGACGGCTTTTTTGCCAAACTTAATCTGCTGAACCACCAAACCAATCACAATCAAGACTAAACCCACTAAGGTCGAAGGATGAATTTCTTCACCAATGATGGTGGCAAGTAACATCAAAGAAATAAACGGTGAGGTAAATATCAGGTTACTGATGCGTGCAGTGTTGTTGGTGGCTTTAAGTGCGCTTATCCAAAGTACGAACGTTACGCCCATTTCAAATAGGCCAACATAGGTTACGGCCGCCCAACCCTTCCAGGTAATTTGTTGCCAAGGTGCCCCTTCGAAAATACTGATTCCTACCGCAAGAGGTACCGCGACCAAAAAACCGAGCAGTACCGCAACAACCGGGTCTGCCTTGTTTTTAGCATTGAGAATCCAGTAGCCAGCCCAAAGTAACGTAGAAAGTAACGCAAGACCAACCCCCATCGGGCTTTCAAAATTGAGTGCGAGCACATCTCCCTTAGTCGCAATAACGATAACGCCTAAATACCCTAATGCGGCGGCAAACCAATCTTGTTTGCGGATCTTTTGCCCCAAAAATACCGCTGCCATTAAGGTTAACGTGATCGCCCAACTGTAGTTCAACGGCTGCGCTTGCGAAGCGGGCAGTAAGTCGTAGGCCTTAAATAAAATGAGGTAGTAGCCTAGTGGGTTGATTAGTCCAAGAATAATGTAATACCAAGGATTGGCGATAAACGTGCTGCTAAGTTGCGACAATTTACCTTGAACCGCACAAATTGAGAACAGAGTGATGACGGACACGATACTCGCAACAGTCAGCATCTGAATTGGGGATAATTCAGCTAAGGTCAGTTTGAAAGCCGTTGCAACGGTAGACCAAAGCAAAACTGCACTGATCCCAAAGCCAAGCGCTCGACGCTCATTTATCATTATTATTATTATTATGCTCAGATGACGGAAAGTAGACCGTTAATATAGCGGCCATTATAGCTGGCTAAAACTGGACATTTATCCAGTATAAAAATACTATCAATAACAAGAAAAGATTTAATATTAGGCAGTGGCTATGCAGTGGTTCATTCAACATCAAGATATTGTTATCGCAGCCGCATCAGGTTTGCTGTTTGGCGCAGTGAGTACTGGCTGGTGGGTAAAACAAAAAATGCGGCTAGAAGTGCAGTTACTGGAGCACGATCTAGAGTCCGACAAGCAATGGCATGCGCGTACACAGCAAGAACTTAAAGAAGCACAAAGTGATTTAGATAGTTTAGATGCCGAGCGTGATAAGTCAGCATTTGAACTTAAACAAGTGCATGGGAAATTAATGGCGGCGGTTGAAAAACTGCGTTATCTCGAAGCCTTAAAGCAAGAAAAAGCACAGCTAGCTGCCGATTTAGAACAGGTGCGTACGCGTTTAACTGACAGCGAAGCCACACGGCGTGAACAAGAGGCTCGCCATGAGCAAGAAAAGCAAGCCAGTGCAGAGAAATTGCAGTTGTTAGAAAACGCAGAGCAACGATTAACACAACAATTTGAGCATTTAGCCAATCAACTTTTTGAAGTGAAAACCGCTAAAGTCGATCAGCAAAATAAACAGAGCCTTGAAGGGTTGTTGTCGCCATTAAAAGATCAAATTGAAGGCTTCAAAAAACAGGTGACTGACAGTTTTGGTCACGAAGCGAAAGAGCGGCACACTTTGGTTCACGAACTGCGTAACCTGCAACAGTTAAACGAGCAAATGAGCCGCGAAGCGTTGAACCTCACTCAAGCGCTCAAAGGCGACAACAAGCAGCAAGGTAACTGGGGCGAAGTGGTGTTGGCTCGGGTGTTATCTGAGTCGGGTCTAAGAGAAGGCCATGAGTATCAAACCCAAGTAAACTTACAAAATGAAGCAGGAAAACGCTACCAACCCGATGTGATTGTTCACTTACCTCATGATAAGCAAGTCGTGGTCGACTCTAAAATGGCGCTGGTGGCGTATGAGCGTTATTTCCATGCTGATACCGACGCTGATCGCGATCAGGCATTAAGTGAACATCTTGTGGCTCTGCGAAGCCATATTAAAGGTTTAAGCCTTAAGGACTACCATAAGCTAAAAGGTATCTCGAGCCTTGATTATGTACTGATGTTTATCCCGGTAGAACCGGCTTTTCAAGTGGCAATTCAAGCGGATCCAAGTTTAGTCAAAGATGCAATGGAGCAAAATATTATTTTGGTCAGCCCAACCACGTTATTGGTGGCACTACGCACAATTGATAACTTATGGCGTAATGAGAGACAAAACCAGAACGCTCAAGTTATCGCTGAACGGGCGAGTAAACTGTACGATAAATTGCGTTTGTTTATGGATGACATGGAAAACCTTGGCGGCGCCTTAGACAAAGCCAATCAAAATTATCAAGGTGCAATCAACAAGTTGGCGACGGGGCGAGGCAATGTTTTACGCCAAGCTGAAAGTTTTAAAGAACTTGGCGTGGAAGTGAAGCGCTCTATCTCGCCGCGGATGTTAGAAATTACACAAAATGACGTTTTAGTGGAAAGACAACAGGTTGAGGATAAAGTAGACTAGATGGTCGCAATTCTTGGATATGGAATTGTTAACGAGGAAGGATCATGACAGAAGTAAGCGCTCAATTGAACTCAACAAAACAAGAACAAGAAACGACGCATTTTGGCTTTGAAACTGTAGCCAAAGATGAAAAAGTCGCCAAAGTAGCCGAGGTGTTTCACTCAGTCGCGGCGAAATACGACATCATGAACGATCTGATGTCTGGTGGTGTACATCGCCTATGGAAACGCTTCACTATTGATTGCAGTGGCGTACGCCCTGGTCAACGTGTGCTGGATTTAGGTGGCGGTACCGGTGACTTAACTGCGAAGTTCTCAAGAATTGTGGGTGAGAAAGGCCATGTCATTTTAGCCGACATCAATAACTCAATGTTGAATGTTGGTCGCGATAAATTACGTGATATCGGTATCGTAGGCAACGTACATTACGTCCAAGCCAATGCTGAAGAACTGCCTTTCCCTGATGATTATTTTGACTGTATCACCATCAGTTTTTGCTTGCGTAATGTGACAGACAAAGACAAAGCTCTTCGTTCTATGTATCGCGTATTAAAACCTGGTGGCCGTCTATTAGTTCTTGAATTTTCAAAGCCGGTTTTAGAGCCATTATCAAAGATATACGATGCGTATTCTTTCCATCTTCTTCCTAAGATGGGTGAAATTATTGCTAATGACGCTGACAGCTACCGATATTTAGCTGAATCGATCCGCATGCACCCTGATCAAAAGACACTGGAAGGCATGATGGCAAGCGCTGGGTTTGAAAATACCAACTATTACAACTTAACCGGTGGTATTGTTGCCCTTCACCGCGGTTACAAGTTCTGAGGTAATTATGCCATCTGATCCACTGGTAACGGCGGTAATCGAAACCACACTTAATACTTTAATCAAAGACGACCCTCAACTGGTGCGCCGCATGATGCGCCTAAAAGGTCAGGTTATTGATGTTGAGATGAAAGAGCTTGGCAAAAAACTCACCTTTGTCTTTAGCCAACAGGTTGATGTGTTAGCGCATTATGAAGGAAAGCCCGATTGTAGCTTAAGCCTGAACCTCGCGGTGCTGCCTGAGTTAAGAGAGCAATCCAATATCACCCGTCTAATAAAGCAAGATAAGCTTGAATTAGACGGAGACATTCAATTGGCGCAAAACTTTGCAAAACTGCTGACCGATGCCAAGCCAGATGTCGAAGAGTGGCTTTCACGTATCACTGGCGATGTGGTGGCGCATACATTGGTTTCGGGCGTTAAACAAAGCTTAGGTTGGTTACAGCAAAGTGGTCAAAAGAAACAAAACCAGTTAGCGCAAGTGCTGACGGAAGAGTGGCTTATTGCACCAGCGCCGCTTGAGATTGCCCATTTTTGTGATCAAGTGGAAACCGTTTCAAAGCAATGCGAACAGTTAGAAATACGCTTTAAGCGTTTGCTGGAGCAAGCATGACCCCAACAGAATTACGTCGTCTGTACCGAATCATAAAGGTTCAGCTCGAATATGGTTTGGACGAATTAATGCCAAACCACCAATTAACAAAAGCCCCTTTATTGGCGCGAAAAGGTCTATTTTGGCTTAAAAACCAACATTCAGATAAACCGCTTGGTGAGCGATTGCGTTTAGCATTGCAAGAACTTGGGCCTGTCTGGATCAAGTTTGGCCAGATGATGTCTACTCGCCGCGATCTTTTCCCTCCCCACATTGCGGATCAACTCGCCTTGCTGCAAGACCAAGTTGCGCCATTTGATGGTCAATTAGCAAAAGAACAGATGGAATTAGCATTAGGTGGGTCGCTTGAGAACTGGTTTACTGATTTTGATATTGAGCCGTTAGCGTCGGCTTCAATTGCTCAAGTTCATACGGCTAAATTGAAAGACAATGGTCGCGAGATTGTTTTAAAGATCATTCGCCCCGATATTAAGCCCGTTATTGATGCCGATCTAAAGCTGATGTATCGCATGGCACGTATCGTGGCGAAAGCTCTGCCGGAAGCAAGGCGACTTAAGCCTGTTGAAGTGGTGCGGGAATACGAAAAAACCTTAATTGATGAGTTAGATTTACGTCGAGAAGCGGCGAATGCCATTCAACTAAGACGCAACTTTGAAGGCAGTGAAGAACTTTACGTGCCGGAAGTGATTTCTGACCTCAGCAGTGAAAACCTGATGGTGTCTGAACGTATTTACGGTATTCAAGTTTCCGACATTGAGACATTAAAGGCTAATGGCACCAACATGAAACTGTTGGCTGAACGCGGTGTGAGCGTGTTCTTTACACAAGTATTCCGCGACAGTTTTTTCCATGCAGACATGCATCCAGGCAATGTCTTTGTTAATCCAGAACACCCTGAAAATCCAATGTGGATAGGCTTAGATTGTGGCATCGTTGGTACATTAAATAGCGAAGATAAACGCTACTTGGCAGAAAACTTTTTGGCGTTTTTTAATCGAGATTACCGAAAAGTCGCTGAGCTACATGTTGATTCAGGATGGGTGCCAGCAGACACGAATATTCAAGAGTTTGAGTTTGCTATCCGTATGGTATGTGAACCGATATTTGCTAAGCCATTGTGTGAAATATCCTTTGGTCACGTGCTACTTAATTTGTTCAACACGGCTCGTCGATTCAACATGGAAGTGCAGCCGCAGTTAGTATTACTGCAAAAAACACTGCTTTATGTTGAAGGCTTAGGGCGTCAGTTGTATCCTCAGCTTGATTTATGGGAAACGGCGAAACCATTCTTAGAAAAATGGATGGCAAATCAAGTCGGGCCTCAAGCGGTGGTGAATGCCTTTAAAGAACGAGCACCTTTTTGGGCGGAAAAATTACCAGAGCTTCCTGAACTGCTATACGATAGCTTAAAGCAGGGCAAAGCATTTAATCAGCGTATGGATCAGCTTTATCAAGGTTACCGTGCGAGTAAAAGGCAACAAGCCACAGGACGATTCCTATTTGGTGTTGGCGCGACTTTGATTATTTGTGGAGCGATACTAGTTTCTGGCGGTTTTTCACAAACCGCATTAGGCAGCGGCATTGCTGGTGTCACATTTTGGTTGCTTAGTTGGCGAGCTTATCGCGATTAAGCGTTAGACTGAGTTTATAAAGACTATTTTTAAAACTAACCCGAGGTAAAAATAACATGGGTGGAATTAGTATTTGGCAATTATTGATCATTGCCGCAATCGTGATTTTGTTGTTTGGAACTAAAAAACTGCGCAACATCGGTGGTGATTTAGGTAGCGCTGTGAAAGGCTTCAAAAAAGCAATGAGCGAAGACGAAATTGCAGCTGAAAAGAAAAAAGACGCAGATTTCGAACAGCAGAATATTGAGCAGAAACAGGAAGCACAAGAAACACCTGTGGACAGCAAAAAAGACAAAGAGCAGGCGTAAGGCGTGTTTGATATCGGTTTTTGGGAACTGGTATTAATTTCTGTGGTTGGGCTCGTCGTTCTCGGGCCTGAGCGTTTACCTGTCGCTATTCGTAGTGTTTCGCGCTTTATTGGTGCGGCTAAAAGCATGGCAAATGGCGTAAAAGATGAACTGTCACATGAATTAAAAGTTCAAGAGCTGCAAGAAAACTTAAAAAAAGCGGAACAAATGGGCATGAACGATTTGTCTCCCGACTTGCAGGCCTCCGTTAATGAGCTTAAAAAAGCGGCTCAGGATGTTCAACGGCCGTATGCCAAGAAAGAAGAAACGGCCACTCCTGAAAAAAAAGCCGATGAGTAAAGAGCTGCTTAGCAGCTCTTTTTGATCCCGTTTGTTGAGGTAGATATGTCTTCAGCTGAACAAACGCAGCCCTTGATTAGTCACCTTATTGAACTGCGTAACCGTCTTATGAAAGCCATATTGGCGGTGCTAGTGGTATTTATTGGTTTAATTTGGTTTGCCAATGATATTTATGAATTTGTATCTGCGCCTTTGATTGAAAGGTTGCCAGAAGGGGCAACGATGATCGCAACCGATGTTGCCTCACCGTTTTTTACACCACTAAAGCTGACATTAGTCGCGTCTATCTTTGTCGCCGTTCCGCTCATTCTGTACCAAGTTTGGGCGTTTGTAGCCCCGGGCTTATATAAGCACGAACGTCGACTTATAATGCCGCTGCTTTTTTCAAGCTCGATTCTATTCTATTGCGGCGTGGCCTTTGCTTACTACGTGGTATTTCCATTAGTTTTCGGCTTCTTTACCGCTATCTCTTTAGGGGGAGTGGAGTTCGCAACCGATATAGCGAATTATTTAGATTTTGTATTAGCGTTGTTTATGGCATTTGGTATCGCGTTTGAGGTTCCTGTTGCTATCATTTTGCTGTGCTGGACAGGTGCAACGGATGTTAAAACTCTAAAAGAGAAGCGCCCTTATATTGTCGTAGCCGCTTTTATTGCCGGCATGATGCTTACGCCACCAGATATGATCTCTCAAACCCTGCTTGCCATTCCGATGTGTTTGCTGTTTGAAGTTGGATTGTTTTTTGCACGCTTTTATGTGCGAAAACCGACTGAAGACGAAGAAGAGTCAGAGCAAGCCGAGTAGCCGATTTTGGTCTCTTATTTAAAAAATCCCAAGCAAATGCCTGGGATTTTTTTTACATGATTTTTAAAACTTTTCCGCAATGACGGCAGATGTATTTTTCTTTAACACCCATTAGTCTTTCAATTATGGTTCGACGTTGTCTCAATAAGTGTGAGGTTTCTCCACAACAGTGCATTACACTAGTCCTCATTCTGTTTTGAAGGCGGTATTCTACAGTATGAATATGAAGGAATCAAATATGGAATGGAAATCACATCATTAATATTCTATCAATATGTTTTGCATATCAAGGCATAGCAGACAATTCGTTTTGATATGTATCTGGCTGCTATGAACTTTATTTTCTAGGTATGATAGATTTGGATTTTGATTAGATGTCAAATATTGAGCGTGCATTGTGGCTGGTTTGAGCAATAACGCTTTCAACGGATTGATGTGTTAATTCCGCTACGCGGGCAGCCACGAGAGCTGTGTAGCTTGGTTCGTTTCGTTTTCCTCTATGCGGGACTGGTGCTAAATAAGGACAATCCGTTTCGAGCACGACATGGTTCAAGTCTAATTCAGGAATGACCTTATCCATACCCCCGTTCTTAAACGTAGTCACGCCCCCAAGACCAAGATGAAAACCGAGGTCGGTAATGGCTCTTGCTTCTGCCACGCTGCCTCCAAAGCAGTGGAAAACACCACGAATGCTGCCGTCTTGAACGGTCTTCAGGATGTCGATGGTTTCTGAAATTGAATCTCGTGTATGGATAACCGCAGGAAGACCAAGTTCTTTTGCCCAATGGAGCTGGGTGGCAAACGCATGCTCCTGTTCTGCTCGAAATGTTTTATCCCAATATAGGTCGATGCCAATTTCACCAACACCAATAAAGTTGTGTTTTTCAAACCAGCTACGCATGAGTGTAAGGCTTTCATCAACGTCTTCATTCACATAACAAGGGTGTAGGCCCATCATTGATCGGCAGAGGTGGGGGTAGTCTGATTCGGTTTTAAGCATTGGCTCTATTGAATCAAGGTTAATGTTAGGTAGCAAAATATGCGATATCCCTTGTTCGACAGCTCGTTGGATGACTTGCGAGCGATCGGCATCGAATTCGGTGGCATAAATGTGAGCGTGGGTATCTATCATATTGGCTATCGGTTGAAGGGATGTGTAAAAATTATAATTCAGCTGATAAAAAATAGCACTGTGATGAGCGTGTTGTCATAGGAAGTATTTGCGTATTAAGGCACTTTTTGGCTTTAACGCTAGTCACTCAAAGCTTGAGTAGTTATAGTTTCTGCCAGTATTACACCCAGACAAGGAGAATCATGTGTCTGTTTCAATCCAAGGTCAATTCCCAGGACGCCGCATGCGTCGTATGCGTAAACATGACTTTAGCCGTCGATTGATGGCAGAAAATCAATTAAGTGCGAGTGATCTGATTTACCCTATGTTCATTTTAATGGGTAAAAACCGTCGTGAAGTGGTTGAGTCCATGCCAGGGATTGAGCGTCTTTCAATTGATTTGATGCTTGAAGAAGCTCAATACCTTGCAAAGTTGGGTGTTCCAGCTATCGCATTGTTCCCGGTTGTTACTCAGGATGCGAAAAGCATCTGTGCGGCAGAATCCTATAACCCTGATGGTTTGGTACAACGTGCCGTTCGTCTATTGAAAGAGCATATCCCTGAAATTGGTGTGATTACCGACGTTGCATTAGACCCATTTACGACTCATGGGCAAGACGGGATCATTGATGAAACGGGTTATGTTCAAAATGATGAAACAACGGAAGTCTTGATCAAGCAGGCGTTGTCTCATGCCGAAGCTGGCGCAGATGTTGTTGCTCCTTCAGATATGATGGATGGTCGCATTGGCCGAATTCGTGAAGCACTAGAAGACGCCGGCTATATTCATACTCAGATCATGGCTTATTCAGCAAAGTACGCTTCTTGTTACTATGGCCCATTCCGTGATGCGGTTGGCTCAGCAGCGAATCTCAAAGGTGGTGATAAGAAAAACTACCAAATGGACCCTGCAAATAGCGACGAAGCATTGCATGAAGTTGCCATGGATATTAACGAAGGCGCTGATATGGTCATGGTTAAACCCGGTATGCCGTATCTAGACATTGTTCGTCGTGTGAAGAGCGAATTACAAGTCCCTACATTTGCGTATCAAGTCTCTGGTGAGTATGCGATGCATAAAGCGGCGATTCAAAATGGCTGGTTAAAAGAACGTGAGACGGTTTTGGAATCTCTGCTTTGCTTCAAGCGGGCTGGGGCAGATGGCATCTTGACGTATTTTGCTAAAGACGTCGCGCAATGGTTAGCAGAAGAGGGCGCACAGCCTTTTATCAATACCAAAGATGACTAATTCTTGAAAGAAGTCGTTATTAATTATAGAGCCGAGCATTTGCTCGGCTCTTGTGATCTTATCGTGGCTAAAAATTAAATGAGATAAATTATCATTTAGGGGTTGCTATTTAAATGAGAATGGTTATTATTAACTTGTCTTCGGGAGAAAGCAAACAACCTAATTAGACTCCAGATGGAATAGTTAGGTTGAACGGTTCTTTCTTGAACGACACGACATTGCTCACATTGCTTCCAGTGTAATTTAAGCTTTAAGGCAAAGCGATAACAGCACTAACTGTTTATGGTTTTGGCCACTTTTGCTAGGCGACATCTTCTGATGTCGCTTTCTTTTTTTCTGCACGATCTAATCATTAAATCACCACTATTTGTCCAGTATTTCATCAAACAATCATTTCTTGTTTATTCCGTTAACTTGTTAGAACAAAATTATTTTCCACAATGCAGGATCGTTATAAGATCAAAGATCTTTGGTTTCTCTTTAGATTAAGTTGTTGTTTTTAATTGAGTAATATGTTCTTTCAGCCTGATTTTTTTACTGTTAATTATCGGTGGATAAGTTTTACCAACAGAGTTATCCACAGTTAGGGTTGATTTTTGTTGCGCAACAGAAGAATGAAGCCATGAAATGGAGTAACCACTATCATCGCTTAGATTTAACCAAGCTTTGTCTTGTATTCAAAAGAGAATACATGGCATCGGAATGAGAGTCATGGCATCCTAAGCGCACAAACTAATACACTGCATGGATCAACTAGATTATGGCTACCATACCTGACAACCCGCTTATTCTTATCGATGGCTCATCTTACCTATATCGAGCTTTTCACGCCTATCCGGGCACCATGAGTAACGGTGAGATCCCAACCAACGCAGTGTATGGCGTGGTGAACATGCTAAGAAGCATGATGCGTCAATTTTCTTCTGATCGTATTGCCGTGATTTTTGATGCTAAAGGTAAAACCTTTCGCGACGATATGTATCCCGAGTACAAAGCGAATCGCCCATCAATGCCAGATGATTTACGTTGCCAGATTGAACCATTACACAATGTAATTCGTGCGATGGGGCTGCCGCTTATCTCAATTCCCGGCGTTGAGGCTGACGATGTAATCGGTACGTTGGCATCGCAAGCCTCCAAAATGGGCATGCCAGTGCTGATTAGCACCGGTGATAAAGATATGGCTCAGTTGGTCGACGAGAACGTCACACTGATTAATACCATGACTAATGTCGTGATGGATCGCGAAGGGGTCATCGAAAAGTTTGGCATTCCACCAGAGCTGATCATCGATTACTTGGCGCTTATGGGTGACAAGGTCGATAACATTCCCGGTGTTCCAGGTGTTGGCGACAAAACGGCAACAGCCTTGCTGCAAGGTATTGGCAGCATGGAAAAACTGTACGATAACCTTGATGACATTGCTGCACTTGGTTTCCGTGGTTCGAAAACCATGGCGAAGAAGTTAGTTGATAATAAAGATGAAGCATTAATGTCCTACAAACTCGCTACCATCAAGCTGGATGTTGAGTTAGAAGAGACGCCTGAATCTTTGGTTAAGACAACGCCAAATACTGATGAGTTGATAAAACTGTATGGTCAGATGGTCTTTAAATCGTGGTTGAATGAATTGTTAGAGGGCGGCACGGGTGAAGTTGAAGCGATTGAGCGTTCACCTTCTTCAACTGCTGCTAATAATGCTTCTTCTATTGCAATGGAAACGTCGGCCGTCTCTATTGATCGCAGTAAATATGAAACAATCTTGGATCAAGAAAGTTTCAGCGCTTGGTTAGAAAAACTAAAAACAGCCGAACTTATCGCGTTTGATACTGAAACCGATAGTCTAGATTACATGGTGGCAAACTTAGTTGGGCTTTCTTTTGCGATTGGCGAAGGTGAAGCGGCTTATGTTCCTGTTGCGCACGATTACCTTGATGCGCCAGAACAACTTGAGCGTGATTGGGTATTAGAGCAATTAAAGCCTCTTCTAGAAGATCACAATGTGGCAAAAGTAGGGCAAAACCTTAAATATGATGCCAGCGTTTTGGCTCGTTACGATATCGAAATGAAGGGCATCAAACACGATACCATGTTGGCTTCTTACGTATTTAATAGCGTAGGTGGCAGACATGATATGGATAGCTTAGCATTACGTTTTCTTCAACACAGCTGCATTTCATTTGAGTCATTAGCCGGTAAAGGTAAAAAACAGCTAACTTTTAACCAAATCGATTTGGAGCAAGCTTCTCCCTATGCCGCTGAAGACGCTGACGTGACGTTGCGTTTACACAATCGCATTTACGACAACATCGAACAAGATGAAAAACTAAACCGCATTTATAGCGAACTTGAAGTGCCGCTTATTCCGGTGATTTCACGCATAGAGCGCACCGGAGTTTTGATTGACGACATGATGCTTGGTGCTCAATCACAAGAAATTGCGGCTCGATTAGACGAGTTAGAGAAAAAAGCATTTGAAGTTGCAGAGCAAGAATTTAATTTAAGCTCTCCGAAACAACTGCAAACCATTTTGTTTGAAAAAATGGGGCTACCGGTTGTAAAGAAAACGCCGTCTGGTGCACCGTCGACTAATGAAGAAGTATTACAAGAGTTGGCGTTGGATTACCCGCTCCCGAAATTGATCTTAGAGTACCGTGGACTGGCGAAACTAAAATCTACTTATACAGATAAACTGCCTAAGATGATTAACCCAACAACGGGTCGTGTTCATACTTCTTACCATCAAGCGGTGACGGCAACGGGGCGTTTGTCATCGACCGATCCAAACTTGCAGAACATTCCAATTCGTAATGAAGAAGGCCGCCGTATTCGCCAGGCGTTTATTGCACCACATGGCTGGAAGATTCTCGCTGTCGATTACTCTCAAATTGAATTACGCATCATGGCGCACCTTTCTGGAGATAAAGCGTTATTAGAAGCGTTTGCCAACGGAAAAGACATTCACGCAGCAACGGCAGCAGAAGTGATGGGCGTTAGCATTGATCAAGTCACCTCAGAGCAACGTCGCCGAGCTAAAGCCATTAACTTCGGTCTTATCTATGGCATGAGCGCGTTTGGTTTGGCAAAACAACTGGGCATTCCTCGTGGTGAAGCACAACACTACATGGATACTTACTTTGAGCGCTACCCAGGCGTAATGCAATACATGGAAGACACGCGCTCAACAGCGTCTGAGCAGGGATTCGTAGAAACCATATGGGGCCGTCGTTTACATCTACCAGAAATTTCGTCTCGAAATGGCATGCGCAGAAAAGCGGCAGAACGTGCTGCAATCAACGCCCCTATGCAGGGAACGGCTGCCGACATCATTAAGAAAGCAATGCTGTTGGTTGATGAATGGATAGAAGCCGAAGGCAACGGTCGCGTTAAGTTACTAATGCAAGTGCACGATGAATTGGTGTTAGAAGTAGAAGAATCCGCATTGGTTGAAATTGAAAGTAAAGTACAAGAATTGATGGAATCAGCTGCAGATCTGGATGTGCCACTGGTCGCAGAATCTGGTCATGGTGACAACTGGGATCAGGCTCATTAGACGTTTTTTAACCAAAATTGAATAACTAACTTGAGCCAGCGCACATGCTGGCTTTTTTTTTATGTTAATAAAGTGCTTTGAGCGTCCTTGCCTTTCGTAATTTTAGTAATTAATGATGAAAATAAATTACGAAAACAGTTTCCATTTCTGAGTGATTGTTGTACATTATCTCTTGTAGGGTACAGAGGTAAGATGTTCTATCTTTCAGACCTTTTGTTTCACGTTATTGGATTAGGCTGATTCAGCCGCCCCAGTCAGCTTTTGACTGGGGCGTTTTTTATTGTGTCAAAACAAAAGCTTACAATGTATCTTGTTATCCTTTCTCATCTCGATGTTTCCATCTAAGTTTTAAATTTTCACTTACATGTCTCAACATTACGTATCTTTATAAAAGCTCAGACTGTTCAATTTACATACAAAGTGTGATTTTCGAATAGAATGGTCTGATGTAATAAACATCCTTTAAAAAACGTGAATATTTCTTTTAGATAAATAAGTTGCAGTATTCTTGGCTAGCGAAATATTGGCCAGAGGTATGTTATTTGATGTGGTGGTGTAATAAAGATAAGAAACGGGCAGAAGTGCAAGTTTTCAAGACAAACTGATCGAAAAATCTTGAATTATGTTGATGGGTAGTCGAGAATTTTAGACCATAACTATAAAATATTTTTCTCTCCCGTTGCCCCACCTATAACAAGGTGGGGACTTATTTGGATACTATCGAGATGGTCGTGCTTCTATAAAAGTTGCGATTTTATTTGGGCGACGTATCTATTCGTTTGTATCAATATCGTCTTCGCTTTCTTCTTGAAGAAGCGCGGGTGCAAACCATTCATCAAGCTTAGCTCTTAATTGGTCAACGCCAATGCCTTTCAGTGACGAAAACATACCTACTTCCACATTAGGGCCGAAGCCTTGTGCATCTTGACGAATTTTAAGGAGCTGCGCATTTCGTGCACCACTTTTAAGTTTGTCTGCTTTAGTCAGTAAAATCTGAACAGGAATGCCAGAATCCACAGCCCAGAACACTAATTGCTGGTCGAGATCTTTCATTGGATGACGGATATCCATCAAAACGACCAAGCCTTTTAGTGATTCACGTTTTTGTAGGTATTCACCTAACGATTTCTGCCATTTCTTTTTTAGCTCTAGCGGAACCTGTGCAAAACCATAACCCGGTAAATCCACAATGTGGCAATTGTCATGAACTTTAAATAAGTTAATCAATTGAGTACGACCTGGGGTCTTACTGGTTTTGGCCAAACCACGTTGGTTTGTCAGTCGGTTGAGTGCACTTGATTTACCCGCATTAGAGCGGCCAGCAAACGCAACTTCGACACCCATATCATCAGGAAGGTGGCGAATATCGGGAGCACTCGTAATAAAATGCGTATTTTGGTAATGAATTTTTGCGCTCACTGTTAACTCCATCTCGTCTTTGTGTAGTCGAATGATTACTTTTTCGTTAAATTGTGTAAAATAACCGTGATCGGTATAAGGTCGCCTATTGTACCATGAGCAACCACTTAACGTGGTACTGGAAGCTTAATAATAATAATGGAATGTCATGAAGAAAATAGCGCTAATCTTGAGTTTATTGGCCAGCTGCACTGCGTGGGCTCAAGGTAGTATTGAAGCTGGCAAAGCAAAATCCGTAACGTGTGCCGCCTGTCATGGTACAGATGGTAACAGTCTGATTACGACTTACCCTAAAATAGCGGGGCAACATGCGAAGTATCTTGAGAAACAACTCAAAGATCTAAAGCTTGGTGCTGAAACTGCAGGTAAGCAAGGTCGATACGATCCCGTGATGAGCGCGATGGCAATGCCATTAAGCGAGCAAGACATGGCCGATCTTTCAGCCTATTATGCTTCATTACCTATTTCTGAAACATCGACTCTAGAAGATGTGGTTGCAAAAGGTAAAGTTCTCTACCAAGCTGGTAGCATTGACCGTGGTATTACCGCATGTATTGCCTGTCATGGACCTCGTGGTAACGGCACGGAATTGTCGGGCTTCCCTAAAATTTCTGGCCAGCATGCCGACTACGTGAAAGCACAGTTACTTAAGTTCCGTGCAGACGAACGTAGCAACGATATGAATGCAATGATGAGCGATATTGCGAAAAAGCTCACCGATGACGATATCGAAATTTTATCCAAATATGTTGGCGGCTTGCATTAATTAAAGCGGCCTGACGTCTCTTTCGATAACCAGTATTCGGAAGTGAAATAAGCTCAGAATGAAAAGCAGCAGTCTAATCTGCTGCTTTTTTACGTCATCATTACTAATTTTTGTGGAAGTGCTCAATAAAACTCCACTCTAGCATCACTTTCTGGTATCTTGCGCATCCCTAACGGAGGATGTCAGAATGCACATATGTCCACTTTGTGAACACTCTCATGTCATTGACTATTTTGCTGACAAACGTAGGCAGTACTTACAATGTACCCAATGCCAGTTTGTTTATGTCGATCCACAGCAAAGGTTAAATGCAGAAAGAGAAAAAGCGCACTATGATTTGCATGAAAACGATCCAAGTGACCAAGGTTACCGACGGTTTTTAAGCCGTATGGCTGAGCCAATGGCGGAGCGTTTAATCGAACCTTCTAACGGGATAGATTTTGGATGTGGTCCAGGGCCGACTCTGTCGATTATGATGGAAGAGCAGGGGCACACCATGGCGTTATACGATATCTACTATTACCCCGATAAGCAGGTATTAGACACAACGTATGACTTTATGACTGCAACCGAAGTAATAGAGCATCTTTACGATCCTAAATCGGTATGGCAGCAATGGTTGAGTTTAGTCAAACCAGGCGGCTGGATTGGTGTGATGACCAAACTAGTAAAAGACGTGGAAGCGTTCGCCGGATGGCATTATAAGAATGATCTCACACACGTGAGCTTTTTTAGCCAAGCTACCTTTAAATACTTGGCAGCGCGGGATGGACTCCAACTCGAATTTATTGGCAATGATGTAATTTTACTGAGGAAGCCCAGTAATGAGTCGTAGTAAAAAATCAAGAAAGCCAGGAGCGTCAGGCGCTCCTGAAGTTAACGTTACACGTAACCGTAGCGAATCCAATGTAGAAGGCCGTTTACGTAAAAAAGTTAAAAATCGTAAAGGCTTAAAATCTGGCAGCCGCCACTCTGATGTAGAGCAAGGTAAGCAAGGTAATGGTGGTAAAGCACGTGACCCTCGCTTAGGCAGCAAGAAAAAGATCCCACTGATTATTGAGCCGAAGCAAAAGCAAACTAAGCAACAGCGCAAACTGTCTGCTGAGCAAGAGCTTGAAATGCTAGAGCAAGATGCACAATTGATGGTATTGCTTGATCGCCTAGAAAGCGGTGAAAGCCTTGGTGGCGGTCTACAAAAATACGTTGACGAGAAATTGGATCGTATTGAAGTATTGATGAAGCAACTGGGTCTATTTGAAGAAGAACCAGAAGCTGAAATTGAAGCGCCAGCACCAACAGCGAAAAAGAAATCGAGCTCTGAAGAAGACTTATTGTCTCAATTTGAAGATGTCGATTTGAATGATTTTAACGAATTTAAGGACTAGTTTTAGCTTATGTCAGTAACTTTGTTGGCCTCTTTGGGCGGTTTGATAATTATCGGCCTTGGCTCTTATGCTGGTTACCTATTACTGCAAGTTAAAAAGCAGAAGGAACTGCAACAGCAACATCAAGCTATCGCCATTGCTAAACGTAATGCGAATATTTTTGAAAACGTCGATGCTCTTTGTGCCGCAGGCATTCAAGGGCAATGCGATTTATCGGAGATAAGCATACGTGTGTGTGGGATCTTGGATTACGTCCAAGGTGATGAAAAAGTCGATGTTGCTGCCGACTATCCAGCACTGAATGAGCTTCACGTCATCGTAAAAGATATGGAGCGTGGAGATGCTCGCCAAGCACTCGCTAAGCAGGATCGTATGAAGCAAAATTTGCTCAGAACGAAAGCCGAAGCTCGCTTGTCAGATACCATTGTGGCTGAGTTAACAACGCTGCAAAAGCGTATTAAGCCCCTCAATAATCAAATCGCGGTCACTCAGATTGTTCATTAGTCGCTGAGACTGAGTCAAAATACCGAAAGTGCTAGTGATCAAACTAGCACTTTCACACATTTCTAGTTTAATTTAAGTATCTCCACATCATCAGTGAATGAGGTTGTGGCAAAATACCCGTCCATAGAAAAATATAATGGAAGTACAGCATGTCTAGTGATCAAATAGTTTGGGATCAAGCGGTATTAGATAAATACAACTACTCTGGGCCAAGATACACCTCTTACCCAACCGCGTTAGAGTTCCATGAAGCATATACCATCTCAGAGCTTGATATGGCATGCACTCGTTATCCTGAGCGCCCATTGTCACTGTATGTGCACATTCCGTTTTGCCATAAGCTTTGTTACTACTGTGGCTGTAATAAAGTGATCACCCGTCATCAGCATAAAGCAGACGATTACCTTGATGTCTTGGAATTAGAGATCCGCCAACGAGCGTCGTTATTGGCTGGCCGTGGTGTGACTCAACTGCATTTTGGTGGTGGCACTCCGACGTTCTTGAACAAAGCTCAAGTGACGCGCTTAATGACACTGTTGCGTGAAGAATTTCACTTCGAAGCGGATGCTGAAATCAGCATTGAAGTAGACCCACGTGAACTTGAATTAGATATGTTGGATCACCTGCGTAGTGAAGGCTTTAATCGCCTGAGTATTGGTGTCCAAGATTTTAATAAAGAAGTGCAGAAATTAGTTAACCGTGAGCAAGATGAAGAGTTTATCTTTGCCATGGTAGAGCGCGCCAAACAGCTGGGTTTCCGTTCGACCAACTTAGATCTGATTTATGGGCTGCCAAAGCAAACCAAAGAAAACTTTGCAGAAACCATGGCTCAAGTTCTGAAGATGAAACCAGGCCGATTATCCGTCTTTAATTATGCGCATATGCCCAATTTATTTGCGGCACAACGTAAAATCAAAGATGAAGATTTACCCGCACCAGAAGTGAAAATGGCTATCTTGCAAGATACCATTGCGACATTAACAGGGGCTGGTTACCAATTCATAGGCATGGATCACTTCGCGCTTCCTGACGATGAATTAGCCGTGGCACAGCGTGAAGGCATTCTTCATCGTAATTTCCAAGGTTACACCACCCAAGGTGAGTGTGATTTGGTCGGCTTTGGTGTGTCGTCTATCTCAATGGTTGGCAACAGCTACGCTCAGAACCAAAAAGATCTGAAGAAATACTACGCGCAAGTGAATGATATGCGCCATGCACTCTGGAAAGGAGTGTGCCTTGATCAAGATGACCTGATCCGCCGTGAAGTGATTAAACAGCTTATTTGTAACTTTAAGTTGGACACTCGTGCGATAGAACAAGAATTCAACCTTCAGTTTGAAAAGTACTTTAAAGAAGATTTAGCCCTACTGAAAACCTTTATAGACGATGAACTTGTTGAACATGATAACAATGAGATCCGAGTGACTCTACGCGGTCGCTTGCTTATCCGTAACATTTGCATGTGTTTTGATAAGTACCTACGTAACCGCGCAAGACAACAACAGTTTTCGAGAGTTATTTAAGAGCAGGCTTAGGGACGCTGCGCTACAGGCTACAGGCTACAGGCTACAGGCTACAGGACAGAGCAAAAGAGCGAATAGAACAAAACAAAAAGCCGACATAGGGGACTATGTCGGCTTTTTTATTTATTGAGCGCTATGGAAGGTTAAAGGAGTACGTTCTTTTCCGCCTTCCGCCTTCCGCCTTTAGGCTCTATCTTTCACCTTTTCTTTCAGCTCTGCTTTTTCAGCATCAGAAAGGAATGCCAGTTCAAGGCCGTTGATTTGTGCTTGGCGAATTTGCTCTTGGCTTAAGCCGGCTTGAGGTGCTGCGACTTCGTACTCAAATGGAAGCTCAATGCCTTCTACCGCAGGATCATCGGTATTAAGACACGCAAGTACACCATGCTCTAAGAATTGCTTCACAGGGTGGTTAGCGAGGCTTTCAACCGTACTGGTTTGGAAGTTTGAGGTTAGGCATGATTCAATACCGATGCGATTTTCAGCTAGGAAGTCCATCAGTTTTGGATCGTGAATCGCTTTAACACCGTGGCCGATACGTACCGCGCCAAGCTCTTGAATCGCTTGCCACATGCTTTGTGCACCAGCAGCTTCACCAGCGTGAACCGTTACTTGCAAGCCCGCATCACGAACTTGTTTAAAATGAGAAACAAAACGTTCGCCTGGTTGGCCAAGCTCATCACCTGCTAAGTCGATAGCAACAATGTGATCTTTTTGCGTAAGCAGAGCATCTAATTCTTGCTGGCAAGCATCTTGGCCGAAAGTGCGGCTCATGATACCAATTAAGTTCGCTTTCACGCCAAAATCGCGAACGCCTGCTTGTACACCGTCTACCACAGCTTCGACCACACCCGCTACTGGAAGGTTGTGTTTCATCGCCATGTAGTAAGGTGAGAAGCGCAATTCAGCGTAATCAATTTGAGCATTAAGTGCGTCTTCAACATTTTCATAGGCAACGCGGCGACAGGCGTCGAGATCGCCTAAAACAGCCACACCCCAATCTAGTTTAGAAAGGAAAGCCACCAATGAAGGCTCGGCTTCGACTATTTGTACGTGAGGACGCAGTGCCTCTAGGTCGTAAGCTGGCAATGCTACGCCAAACTTTTTGCCCAAATCTAAAATGGTCTGACTACGGATATTGCCATCTAAATGGCGGTGAAGATCGGTAAGTGGCAGGTTTTTAGTAATCATTATCAATATCCCAGTCGCTAATTATTCAGCTAAGTATAAGAATCTATGTTCTTGATGTCAGCAGGTAATAGCTAGAAAATCAACCATTATGCGGAATCTTGCTTCATGTTTACTAATTCTGTTGGCCATTCCGCGAAAGGGAGTGGGTGGCTAAATAGGTAACCTTGCGCTTGTGGGCAGTTCAGTTGGCGAAGGATATCGGCTTGTTCAACGGTCTCTACGCCTTCAGCAACCAGGTTAGATTTAAACCCTTTTGTCATATTGACGATAGCCGCAACAATCGATGTATCGATACTGTCTTTATTGAGCTGCATGATGAATGAACGGTCTATTTTTAGGCAGTCAAAAGGGAGTTTGTGTAAGTAAGCCAAAGAAGAATAGCCCGTACCAAAGTCATCAATCGCGATCTTGATGCCCAGCTGCTTAATCGTCTGCATGTTCTTCAAAATAACGGGATCGTTATCGACGATTCTAGACTCCGTAATTTCAAGCGTTAAGTTGTTTGGGTCAAGTTTTGTATCGAGCAAGATTTGCTTCAAATTAACGATAAACTCAGGTTGAGATAGCTGATTAACCGATAAGTTAACGTGTAGGCTGAAATCTGTTGGCCATTGACCGCTATGAATCGCCAATGCCGTATCAGTGCATGACTTAAGTAATATTTGATGGCCAATATCGCCGATTAACCCGCTTTCTTCGGCAATAGGGATAAATTCAAACGGTGGGATCACACCTCTCTCTGGAGAGATCCAGCGAGCTAAAGCTTCGGCACCTAATACTTGGCCGTTTTCTAAATCAACAATAGGCTGATAAAAAGGCACAAATTCACTATGAGCAATGGCTTGATTCATTTCAGCTAATGTTTGGGTTTTCTTGCGTGATGCATCGGCCATTTCCGGTCGATAATGTGCAATACGTAAAGACTCTTGCTTGGCATGGCTCAGTGCAATACTCGCATTGCGCAGCCAAGTACTCATGCTGGCTAGGCTGTCTGTTGTGACTATGCCTATTGAAACATTGATAACGACGGTCTCATCACCCATTTGAAAAGGGGAGCTTAGTGCTTGTTTAATTCGGTTTGTCATTTCGTCAAGCCCAGAGATACTGGTGCTATCGGGTTGGAAAATGGCAAACTCATCACCGGATACGCGGGCAAGCATTGAATCCGCTTGGCATTGGTGCTTAAGGCGTTCGGCCAGAATAATCAGTAACTGGTCTCCGCTGTAGTGGCCCAAGCTATCATTAATGTCTCTGAATCGGTCAATACCAATTAAGATCAATGAGCCATTATCTAGGTTATTGACCTTACAACTTGCTTCAATCAAACCTTGTCGGCTATAGAGTTGAGTTAGGGAGTCATAGACTAATTGAGCGCGCAGGGCTTCAAACGAATTTTGGTGATTGTGAGTCATGTTATTGAACGCTGAAACCAACATACTCGTTTCATGGATATGGCCTGGCTCGGGCATTGTGGCATCCCAATCGCCCGCGGCAATGTCATTGGCTGCTTTCGCGGTGCTGGTGATGGCGCGAGTAATGCGATTAAAGGCCATTAAGCCGAGCAAGAGGCCAAAAAAGCTGACCGCTAAACCTATCATCCATCCTGTTTTTTGTTGTTTTGGTAGGTCGCCTAACAAGTCAGACTCAGAGACAATGACCATGATATACCAGTCAAGACCAAACTCATTGTTAAAGCGTGATAGCTTACTGAAATAACGTTCGTTATCTAATTCATAGTCAAACATGAACGCTGAATATGGGGTGGTTAACGGTTCAAAGTTGATAAATTTAGCGCTTTCACTTAGGACAGGGTTGATGTTTTCTGTTGCTAATAAGCGCATACTTTTGGCCGATTGAGTGGTGCCCATGGAGACAACACTATCCGACTCAGAGTGAGCAATCAGCCGTTTATCTTTATCAAATACATAGATTGAAGAGGAGGTTCTGTCTTTCTGTTCAACTAGAAATTCGTTGAAGGTATCAATTTGAACATCGGTGGCTGATACGCCAAGCAATTTCCCATTTTTTATTACGGGGTTTAACGCTGATAAGGTGATTTCTTGTCTTTCATCAGCATTGGCATAAATCTTAGACCATGAAGGTTTTAACGACTCTGCAGCCGGCTTATACCAAGGCCGAACCCGAGGATCATAATTTTGAAACTGGGAACGAATACCTGAAAGGGTGTCGTTGCCTTGATAAATCCTGAGTTCACCGTCGGTACGTTGATCTTTGAGCATCAGGGTGGTTTTGTTGCTATTTTCTTGGCGAAAACCAATATATTCGCCGTTTATTCCGCCAAATCCGATCACATCGAGGTGGCCAACTTCTTTGTACAAGTGAGCAAAGCTCATGGCCAAGAAATCTTGAATTTGAGTCATATCGCCAGGCTGATAAAGGTTACTGAATGCGATAGTACGGGATAAGGCGATGTTAGCTTTATAGGGTTCGTTTAGAAAAACTTTGAGCTTAGTATTCGTATTTTCAGTGAAAGCGACCAGTTGTTTGTGGCTCAGTTTAGTGACCATATTTTCGTAACTGGTGTATTGGACAAATGCGATAACCCCTAGTGTAAATAGGAACACTATGACCAGTGGTAATATAACGGCCGTTCGTAGGGTTAGCTTTTTATGGTCCATCACTTTGATTTTTAAATAATACTATTAATAGTCATGATAGCACGTAAGACTTGATTAGCTATTAAACAATCATGACTATAATTCATACTAAGGCATATCAAGTTCCTTCAATTTCCTCGTTAGGGTATTGCGTCCCCAACCAAGTAATTTTGCGGCATCTTGCTTGTGACCATTGGTATGTTCGAGTGCTGTTTTTAACAGTATACGTTCAAATTCAGGTTGTGCGTATGCCAGTAGCGATGATTCGCCTTTCTGTAGTGATTTTCGTGCCCATTGTTCCAATTGTTGCTGCCAACCTATGTTGTCCGTATTTTCAGTTTTTGATGGCGTGTGCTCGATGAGCTCTCTTGGTAAATCGCTAGGCAACACTTCATTGCCACTAGCCATCACTGTCAACCAACGACAGACATTTTCTAGTTGGCGAACATTACCAGGCCATTCAAGTTGATTAAGTTGGCTGACGGTATCTGGATGCAAGGTTTTCATTTCAACACCGAGTTCTTCAGCGGCCAGACGCAAAAAGTGAATGGTGAGCTTTTCGATGTCTTGTTGACGTTCTCGAAGTGATGGGATGTGAACTCGAATAACGTTAAGACGGTGGAACAAGTCTTCCCTAAAGTCTCCTTTGTTGACCAACTGCTCCAAGTCTTGGTGTGTCGCCGCGATAATTCGCACGTCTACATTGACCGGAGAGTGACCACCGACTCGGTAAAACTGCCCGTCTGCCAAGACACGTAATAATCGGGTTTGAATGTCTAATGGCATGTCGCCAATTTCATCCAAAAATAAGGTGCCGCCATTGGCTTGTTCAAAGCGGCCTTGGCGCACTGCGTTCGCACCAGTAAAGGCGCCTTTTTCATGCCCAAACAGTTCTGACTCAATCAGGTCTTTAGGGATCGCGGCCATATTGAGAGCAATAAATGGATTCTTAACTCGCGGGCTATGGCGGTGCAAAGCGTGTGCGACCAGTTCTTTACCGGTACCGGATTCTCCATTGATGAGAACTGAAATTGACGACCTCGATAAACGGCCGATCGCTCTGAATACTTCTTGCATGGCAGGCGCTTCGCCAATAATTTCCGGCGCATTTGATACTAGAGCATCATTTTCAATAGGGAGGTGTTTACGTTGTTCATGGCTGTGCGCAATAGCGCGCTCTACCAGAGCCAAGGTTTCATCAATATCAAACGGTTTCGGTAAATATTCGAATGCACCTTCATGGTAGGCATTGACTGCTGCATCTAGATCTGAGTGTGCGGTCATGATAATGATCGGCAAATCAGGATATTGCTGCTGGACCTGTTTTAAAAGCGCTAGGCCATCCATACCGGGCATACGAATGTCGGATACGATGACATCAGGCGCTTGTCTTTCTAGCGCAAGCAGAACACTTTCTGCATCGGCGAACGTATCACATTGGATCTGCGCTGAAGAGAGCGTTTTTTCCATCACCCAACGTATTGAACTGTCGTCATCTACGACCCAAACAAAGCCTTTACTCATAATGATAATTCCTGTTCCCGCAGCGTAGCTAAGGCCAAATGACCTGAAAAGTTAAATCGGTAATAAAATGGTGAATTTGGTTTGTCCCGGCCAACTGATGACGTCTATTTTCCCTTTATGTTGATCAATAAGATTTTGAGAAATAGAAAGCCCTAACCCGGTACCGCCTTCTCGTCCACTGACCATTGGATAAAACAGCGTATCTTGTAGGGCTGGTGGAATACCGGGCCCGTTATCAATCACTTCGATACAGGCGGCGAGTTTGTGTCTTGTACCGTGAATATTGACTTGATGCACCGTTCTGGTGCGAATGAGGATCTCACCATCATTTTGAGGGGCAAGAATCTGAGCCGCATTACTTAAAATGTTAAGAAGCGCTTGCTCTATTTGGTCTGGATCCATTAAAAAATCGGGTAGGCTAGGGTCGTAATCTCTATGAATGACTAACTTGTTTTCAGCTTCTAGTTCAACTAATTGGCGTACTTTCTCAATCACGAGGTGAAGGTTTTCATCTTTCTTTTCACCCAACTTCTGCGGGCCTAGTAGCCGGTCTACTAACGCTCGTAAGCGATCCGCTTGTTCTATGATGATTTGGGTATATTCTTTCAATGATGGATCGGGCAACATGCGGGCAAGCAGTTGAGCTGCACCTCTCAAACCACCTAATGGATTTTTTATCTCATGAGCGAGTCCACGCACTAGTACTTTAGCGGCCTGCTGTTGTGCATGTTGGTTTAGCTCTTGGCTTAAGCGTCTTTGCTGATCAATCTTTCTAAGCTCTAAGATCAGCATGACTTCTTTTTGCCATGAAATCGGACTCACGGTGGCCTCTAATAGCATGGGCTTGCCATTAATCACAAAGGTCACTTCACTGTCAGTAATACTTTGTCCAGATAGAAGGGGTTGAGTGAGTAAATTTAAATCCATCGAGCTATGTTGAATTTGGCTAGCAAGTGAGGCACCGACTAAGCGCTTAGCGCTTTGGGCAAACAACTGTTCCGCCGCCGGGTTGGCGAATCTCATGGTGAGCGTATCATCAAGCATCAAGGTCGCGGTGACGATGTGATCTAAAATATTTGTCGATAGTTGATCGTTCACTAGCATAGTCCCTACCTTAGCGTGCTTGAAATAACAGCATGAATTTCATTGCACTATTATGGTGCATCGTTAGCTAAGTATGAAACATTGAGCAGAGAAGAAAAAGCGCTATGTTGAATAACCGCTCTTATTTTTGTGCGTTATCTCTCTAATTTGCCTTAGCTCGATGTAAATGCACCGATATAGTATCAGTAGATGCAATAAGCTTGCCGTTTCGTAAGGCTTTGATCATAAAGGTATGGGTTCCTCTATCTACGTTGAGTAAGGTCCATTTTTTTTGGGTTTGAGGAGCGCCGTACGTTTCACCGTTAAGTACGAGTTGCAGTTTCTCATCAATGGATAGCTTGCGGCTGCTTTGTAGTGATATTTGAATGCGCCCTTGATTGTCTCGAATGGTTTGATCTGGCTTTGGTGACTCAAAGGTAATCTCTAATGGTTGCGGCTTTACGTGTGCAGGCGCTCGGGCAACGGAAGTTGTGTTTGCATCGAGGTTCTCTTTCGAAAGGGCAGCTTTAGGGGGCATCGATTCATCTAGAGCGTCTAAAGTTGTTGGGTTATCTTCAATGATATCAAAACTTTCGAGATTGGAAGCAAGCGCTGGTGGTGTATAACTCAGGTGTAATACGCCATTATTGTCTGTCCATGTATATACGGTTTGCGCAAATGACGGCGGGCATAAAAATAGAATGATAAAGCTGGCAATAATGTACTTCATGAAGAGCTTACCTTACTAGTATTTCAAGTTAAGCCCATGATATAGAGTGGATTATTTCAATAAAATAAAAAAGGCCCACCTGCGAGGTGAGCCTAATATTTATGCAATCATACGATTGGCTTTACACCGAGAATCAACTCTGTGCTGAACTTATACTGAGTAGTACAGTTCAAACTCAAGTGGGTGAGTAGCCATGTTGATTTGCTCAACATCTTGAGACTTAAGTGCGATGTAAGAATCGATAAAGTCATTAGAGAACACGCCGCCAGCCGTTAGGAATTCACGGTCATCATCAAGCGCTTGAAGTGCTTGCTGTAGTGATTCTGCTACTTTCGGGATTTCTGCTGCTTCTTCAGCTGGAAGATCGTAGAGATCTTTATCCATTGCTTCACCTGGGTGGATCTTGTTTTTAATACCGTCAAGACCAGCCATTAGCATACAAGCGAACGCCAAGTATGGGTTTGCTGTTGGATCTGGGAAGCGAACTTCGATACGACGTGCTTTCGGGCTTGGTACCACAGGGATACGGATAGAAGCAGAACGGTTACGTGCAGAGTATGCAAGCATAACAGGTGCTTCGAAGCCAGGTACAAGACGCTTGTACGAGTTAGTTGATGCGTTAGCAAAGGCGTTGATAGCACGTGCGTGCTTGATGATACCGCCAATGTAGTAAAGTGCCATTTCAGAAAGGCCGCCGTACTTGTCACCAGCAAACAAGTTCTGACCGTCTTTGTTCAAAGACATATGAACGTGCATACCAGAACCGTTATCACCCACTAGTGGCTTAGGCATGAAGGTTGCTGTTTTACCAAATGCGTGAGCAACGTTATGAACAACGTACTTGTAGATTTGGATTTCATCGGCTTTTTCAGTCAATGTGTTAAAGCGAGTTGCGATTTCATTTTGACCCGCAGTTGCCACTTCGTGGTGGTGCGCTTCAACAACAAGACCCATCTCTTCCATAACAAGACACATTGCAGAACGGATATCTTGAGATGAATCAACAGGAGCAACTGGGAAGTAACCACCTTTAACGCCAGGACGGTGACCTTTGTTACCGCCTTCTACATCAGCGCCAGTGTTCCAAGACGCTTCGATATCATCAATTTTGAAGAAAGAACCTGAGATGTCTGTGTTGAATTTCACATCATCAAATAGGAAGAACTCTGGTTCAGGGCCGATAAGAACCGTATCTGCAACACCCGATGCACGCATGAATTCTTCAGCACGTTTTGCAATAGAGCGTGGGTCACGGTCGTAACCTTGCATTGTTGCAGGCTCTAGGATGTCACAACGAATGTTTAGCGTTGCGTCTTCAGTGAATGGGTCAAGTACCGCGCTTGTCGCGTCAGGCATCATTACCATGTCAGATTCGTTAATGCCTTTCCAACCCGCTACAGAAGAACCGTCGAACATTTTGCCTTCTTCAAAGAAGTCTGCGTCGATTTGGTGAGAAGGGATAGAGATGTGTTGCTCTTTACCTTTGGTATCAGTAAAGCGTAAATCAACAAACTTAACTTCGTTTTCTTGGATCAGTGATACAACATTTTCTACTGACATCTTGGATAACCTCCAGTGTTATGAATTTGATAATGCACAATTTTGTTTAAACCGGCATTGATTAATCTTTTCAAAAATTGATATTAATCGATGACTGTTCTACTAAAGCCAAAATCGTGCCAAAAAAAATAATCCTTTATATTCAGCTTGTTATGTAATTAACGTTTATTTTGGTGCGTTTGATTGCACCAAAATGATCCCTGGTAGCACCAATGTGGTGCAATTTAAGGGCAAGTATTAAACCTAACCAAACCAAGGTTATTCAGCAATCAATTTCGTATTTTGTCAATCTCATTTTTGTCTCTGGATTCACTCTCCGATTTCATAAAATGTTCACGCGCTTAAATTTGCTGGTCTACAGGGCAGGGTATTATGTGATTTATAAGCTATAAATAAGAAATAAGCGGAAATAGATCACATATTTCTAGGTTTTTCGCCAAAATCTGATACATTATTGGCCGTTTTTAAAATCAAGTGAGCGGCACTTATTAATTGTTAATAAGACGCGGCTACTTTTATGAGTGAATCGAAATCCATGGCTACTCCACAGATTGATAAGTTAAGAAATATCGCGATTATCGCGCACGTTGACCACGGTAAAACAACGTTGGTTGACAAATTGCTACAGCAATCAGGTACGCTTGAGTCTCGTGGTGAAGCTGAAGAGCGCGTCATGGACTCGAACGATATCGAAAAAGAGCGTGGCATTACCATTCTTGCGAAAAACACCGCAATTAACTGGAATGACTACCGCATCAACATCGTAGATACCCCAGGACACGCCGATTTCGGTGGTGAAGTTGAGCGTATCATGTCGATGGTTGATTCTGTTCTTTTGATCGTTGACGCAGTAGATGGCCCAATGCCACAAACGCGTTTCGTAACGCAAAAAGCGTTCGCACACGGTCTTAAGCCAATCGTTGTAATCAACAAGATTGACCGCCCAGGCGCTCGTCCTGATTGGGTTATGGATCAAATCTTTGACCTTTTCGACAACCTAGGTGCTACTGATGAGCAACTAGACTTCACCACTGTTTACGCTTCAGCTCTTAACGGCTGGGCAACAATGGAAGAAGGCGTTGTTGGCGAAGACATGGAACCATTGTTCCAAGCGGTTGTTGATACAGTAGAAGCGCCTCAAGTTGACCTTGATGGCCCACTTCAAATGCAAGTTTCTCAACTAGATTACAGCTCTTACGTAGGTGTTATCGGTGTTTGTCGTGTTACTCGTGGTTCTGTTAAACCAAACCAACAAGTAACTATCGTCAATGCTGAAGGCAAAAAACGTAACGGTAAAGTCGGTACGGTTCTTGGTTACCTTGGTCTTGACCGTCATGAAGTTGAACAAGCTAACGCTGGTGACATCATTGCAATCACAGGTCTTGGTGAGCTGAAAATTTCAGACACTATCTGTGACCAAAACAATGTTGAAGCAATGGAAGCACTGTCTGTTGATGAACCAACAGTAACCATGACTTTCCAAGTAAACACTTCTCCGTTTGCTGGTAAAGAAGGTAAGTTCGTTACTTCACGTAACATTCTTGAGCGTCTTGAAAAAGAATTGGTTCACAACGTTGCATTGCGCGTTGAAGAAACTGAAAGCCCAGATCGTTTCCGTGTATCAGGCCGTGGTGAACTTCACCTATCTATCCTGATTGAAAACATGCGTCGTGAAGGTTTCGAGCTAGCAGTATCTCGTCCAGAAGTAATCATTCGTGAAGAAAATGGTCAGAAAATGGAACCGTTTGAAACGGTAACTATCGATGTTCTTGAAGAGCACCAAGGTGCAATCATGGAAAGCATCGGCCTACGTAAAGGCGAGCTAACTGACATGGCACCAGATGGTAAAGGCCGTGTTCGCATGGACTTCATGATGCCTTCTCGTGGTCTTATCGGTTTCCAAACTGAATTCCTAACAATGACGTCTGGTTCTGGTCTTATTTACCACTCGTACGATCACTACGGTCCTCACAAAGGCGGCGTAATTGGTCAACGTAACAATGGTGTTCTTGTTTCGAACGCTACTGGTAAAGCTTTGACTTACGCATTGTTCTTCCTTCAAGCTCGTGGTCGTCTATTTGCTGAGCACGCTGATGAAGTTTACGAAGGCCAAGTAATCGGTATTCATAACCGTTCAAACGACCTTACTGTAAACTGTTTGAAAGGTAAGCAGCTAACGAACGTTCGTGCATCTGGTACTGATGAAGCACAGGTTCTTTCTCCGCCAATCCGTCATACTCTAGAGCAAGCTCTTGAGTTTATCGACGAAGATGAGCTAGTAGAAGTAACGCCTGAAAGCATCCGTATTCGTAAGAAACTTCTTACTGAAAACGAGCGTAAGCGCGCAGCACGTCCGGCTAAAGACTAATTTTTTAGTTAGCAAGACCATGTAGAAATTAGAAAGCCCCGCTAGTGATAGCGGGGCTTTTTTGAAGAGAAGAATACAGAATTCGCTTCGCTTATGAGAATACAGAGCGCTCGTAGGCTCGCTTTAGAAACTAGAAACTAGAAACTAGAAGAGCGAGAGCGGGGGGCTTTTGCTCTTATAGTAGCTAGTAGCGAAGCGGTCTAGCTTCTAGTCTCTCGTTTCTTCTCTTTGTGAGCGCCGCGAATTCTGTAGTCTCAGGACGTAGTCCGTCTGTACTCTGCTCTTAAAGCTTTTTCACCAAAAACTCAACCCGCTGCTCCACCGTCCCCCAAGGCACTTCAACCACGTCATAACCTAGATCTTGATAACTCGTAACGAGTTCTGCGTGGATCTCTAACGCTTCTTCAAACGGGTAGGGTCTTACATCGTCTTGAACGTAAATATCGGCGTGTGGTCTGCAGAAGAACACCTGAGGGTTATAGCCAAGGCTTGCTTGGCGGTATGATTCTGGAACGGCTAGACCGCCTTTGGTTAGGTAACCGCAAATATCCGGAATGGCTCGGTCCATGAAAGCGAAATGATTGCTACTGAGCGCGTCTGACTTTTGGCGGGACATTAAATCGAGGCATAATTCGGCAAAACCAGCGAGATCATGCCATGGCAGTATACCGCCCTCTATCGTGCTCTGCTGTTCAATAAGAGCACGAGACCCTTCTGCATAGGTTATATAGTTAAGATTGCCCAGCGCGTTAACCAGAGTGGTTTTACCCGCCCCTGGCCCGCCGGTGATGATGATTGGTTGCATTTGTATAAATCCATATTAAACACTGCTTATTAGAATACAGAATTCATACTACTTACTGAACTTAAAGCATTAACGTTTCCGCCTTCCGCCTTCCGCCTTCCGCCTCAAGCGAAGCGTCCTGCCTTCCCTTACTTCAACTTAGCCAAAAACTTATCGGATTCTGCAATCGCCGCTTTCATTTCTTTAATGGCGACGCCGATGTCTTTTTCTAAGCTCATGAACTCACCTTGCAGTGAACCAATCGCATTGGCGTTCAAGTTATGTTTTAAATACAAAGTATTATCTCGTAGCGTATTTAAGACGGGAGTCATTTTTTTCTCGGCGCGTTTCATGGCTCGTAGCATGTCGCTGTAAGACGCTTTAGTTTGTTTCAACTTACTTTCGCTATCGCGACGAAGTTTGCTGCTGGTGTACAGTTCTAGCTCTTCTTGCCATTCATCAAACAGTGCTTCAGACACATCTTCAATCGCACTGATGCGGCTAGCGACTTCTTCAGCGGCTTTTTCACTGTCTTGGTATTTATCATCGATTTTGTTGTACATCCCTTCTAAATCGCCCCCGTCAAAATGGGTTAGGCTGGATAAGGCTTCAAGCGCACTGGAAAACTCCTCTTGCGCTTCTTGTTGGGATTTTTTTGCGTCTTCGACTCGGTCAACCATGATGTCTCGCTTGTGTACACCGACGGTCTCCATTGCAGAATAGTAGGTGGATTGACAGCCCGTTAGGCCAAAGAGTGCAATGCAAAATGGCAACAAATAACGCATTCGAATTTCCTTTTCGTATAGAATGTAAGTCGCGACCCATTGGGCTCGATAATATTCAAAACTATGAACGACTTGGCAGGGAGATACAAGTTGACGCTAAACAAGATGGTTATTCAGTCTCAAAACTTTACCAAATACCTGGTGAACCGAGTGTCGCACGATCGCTTAACCGTGAGTGCTGGTTATATGGCGTACATTACGTTGTTGTCGCTTGTTCCACTATTAACCGTGTTGTTGTCGGTGTTGTCATCATTTCCGCTTTTTGCCGACGTTGGCGACGTTTTACAAGATTTTGTTATCACACATTTTGTTCCTGCAGCTGGCATTGCCGTTAAATCAGCATTAACCGACTTTGTTGCGAATACCGGGAAAATGACCGCAGTAGGTGGTGCTTTCTTGTTTGTTGCCGCGCTCATGCTCATTTCAAATATCGACAAAAGCCTCAATTTTATTTGGCGAGTGAAAGACAAGCGCCGCAGTGTGTATTCATTTTCAATGTACTGGATGGTGCTCACTTTAGGGCCGAGCATGGTCGGAGCAAGTATTGCTGCAACCTCTTACATTACGTCACTCAATTTTTTAGATAGCGAAGCCATTTCGACCGTTTATACCTACTTTCTACGTTGGCTGCCGTTTATTCTTTCTTTCTTTGCTTTTGTTGGTCTCTATCTGCTGGTGCCAAATACCAAGGTTTCGTTGCGCGACGCGGCTATTGGGGCTTTGGTTGCGGCGATATTATTTGAATTGAGTAAGAAAGGCTTCGCGCTTTACATTACTCACTTTCCTTCATATCAGCTTATCTACGGTGCACTCGCCGCCATTCCCATTTTGTTTGTTTGGGTATATATGTGCTGGCTGATTGTCTTATTAGGCGCAGAGGTTACGGCTAGCCTTGGAGAACAGAAGCTGTGGTATTCTGAAGGTCATCAAAATAAAGAAATGGATGTACCTAGCTCACCGCTAGAGTTGGAATCTGCATCTATAATTGAACAGCAAGGAACAAAAAGTGATAGCACTGATACAGCGAGTAAGTGAAGCATCGGTCAAGGTAGACGGTGAAATTACCGGTGAAATAGACCACGGCTTACTGGTGTTGCTTGGCGTAGAAAAAGAAGACGATGAAGCGAAAGCAAAACGCTTATTAGAGCGAGTTCTGACTTATCGAATATTTGAAGATGAAGCCGGTAAAATGAACTTAAATGTTCAACAAGTGAACGGCAGTGTTTTGGTGGTGTCTCAATTTACATTACCCGCAGACACAAAAAAAGGCACGCGCCCAGGATTTTCTAAAGGCGCAAACCCAACCGATGCTGAGCATTGGTACGATTTTTTTGCTGATAAATGTGCTGAAACGCTCAACACACAACGAGGCCGCTTTGGCGCAGATATGAAAGTATCGCTAGTGAACGATGGCCCAGTAACGTTTTGGTTGCAGGTGTAGAAGAGATAAGGTGGGTTACAGGTTACAGGTTACAGGTTAGAGCTGTTCCTATTACCTGTAGCGAAGCGACCTGTACCCCGTTCATCTAGTTCTTACGAAAAGGATTTCCATGTTTAAACTGATCACGCCAAAAACGGTGAATCAACAGAATAAGTACTACCACTTTCGTTGGCAGATGCTAAGGGAGCCTTGGCGTATGCCAATTGGTTCTGAACGTGACGAATATGACGAAATGAGTCATCACCGTATGATTGTTGATGGCAAGGGTCGTCCAATGGCGGTGGGGCGCTTGTATATTACGCCGGATAACGAAGGGCAAATTCGTTATATGGCAGTAAAACCCAACCGAAGAAATAAAGGTGTAGGTTCTTTAGTGCTGGTGGCGTTGGAGTCGTTTGCGCGACAAGAAGGCGTGAAGCGATTAGTGATTAACGCGCGTGAAGATGCGATCAAATTTTATGAGAAAAATGGTTTTGAGAGCCAGGGCGAACTCAATGATGAAAGAGGTCCACTTCGCCATCAGCAAATGATCAAATCGTTAGATCCACTCGCTAATGTATTACGACGACCTGAATGGTGCGCCGATCTTCAGCAACGTTGGGAGCAACAAATTCCAATCAGTGACAAGATGGGCATTAAAATAAACCAGTACACGGGGTATCGGTTTGAGTGTGCAGCGCAGTTAAATCCGAATTTAAACCCACATAACACCATGTTTGCGGGCTCGGCATTTACTCTGGCAACGTTAACCGGCTGGGGTATGACCTGGCTTCTGATGAAAGAACGTGGACTTGAAGCGGATATCGTCTTAGCTGACAGCCAAATACGCTATCGCCATCCAGTGGAGCACGCGCCCATAGCCGCAACCTCATTAGATGGGATCAGTGGTGACTTAGATAGATTGGCATCAGGACGTAAAGCCCGTGTGATCATTAGCGTGACTATTTTCAGCGGAGATCAAGCCGCCGTTGAATTTGTCGGCACCTACATGTTGTTGCCGAATTATAGGGGGTAGGTGAAGTGCGACGTACTAAGTACTAAAATCGAAGTGAGAAACGCGAAGTAACCGTTGAACTTAGGTAGTTATTTCAGTAATTTAGCTTTTAGAACTTAGCTTTTAGAACTTAGCTTTTAGAACTTAGCTTTTAGAACTTAGCTTTTAGAACTTAGCTTTTAGAACTTCTCTTTTCACTCAAACGGAATAATGACTTTCTCTGTTTGAACCGCGCCGGTTTTACATTCTGCGTTGTTGATTTCTTGCTGCTTAGTGAGTAAATCAACACGCAGTTGTCCACAACGACTAGCTAGCGATAAGGTCAGCTTCCCGATGTCGTTAGCGACTAAGTCGAGACTGCCTTTTAATTGGCCAGTGAAATCTTTGCCCTGTATTTTGGTACTGGTTAATTCGATGTCACCTCGTTTCATTTTCAAGCTAAAGTCACCGACCGTAATAGGAGAGGTAAGGACGGGCTGATCAGGCTTAGGGTTCATTATTTGCTCGAATGCAGGCTCAATACTGGCATCACGTAAACTGACATTGGCAAACCCGCTTAGAGAATAATTCAACATAGCTTCGTCGCCAGCTAATCCGTTTAAATCGAATTCCACTTCCGCCAGACCTTTCATACCCAAGGGGATAGTTCGCCAGTAGCCCAAAGTTTGCAGTGGAAAACCGTCACTTTGAAATTTAAGCTGCCATGGCTGGCTGAGTTGTGTGAAATCCATTTTACCTTGTGCGCGCATTAGTCCGTGCTGCAGTGGCACAACGAGCTTGTCTAGATAACTAATGCCATCTTCGGCGTGTGCTTCAATGAGCGATTGGGAAGCGATTAACTCTCCAATGCTCGCGCTATTAGCTGATAAGGTTAGGTTACCGCTCCATAAACCTAGCTGACTGTCCTTGACCAAGAGTAAATCATCACCAGAGATGTTTAATCCTGAGACTTGACGTTTAGGCTCGCTGGCTAAATTAATGAATTGGCTGCGTTTAATGCGTAATCGCTTTATAGCAACAAATTCTGGATGGTGGTAATTGTTGAGCTCTGGGATAAGCGATTTTAAGTTCAATCCGGTGAGGTCAGACTCAAACGAATTACGCTGATCTGCCTCATTTTCTATTAACCATTCCACACCAGAAACGGTTAAATTATTGAGCGAAATAGCATTTGGATCTAGGGAACCCTGAAGCTGTATATAACCTCGTTTGAAGCCAACATTAAGATCATCGATTGCAATTTTATTCTCGGTTAACTGCAGGCTTAATGTCGGTTCGAGTAGCGTTTGATTTCCTAGAGTGATGTTTTCAGCATTGAGAGACACACGGCCATCTTGTTGCCAAACCTTAACTGGGTATTGAATGTTGTCTAATGTGATATCTGCGGCGGTCAATGAAAACACGTCGCTGGTAATCGTTGTTGAAAGCACGTCTAGCCTTTCAATGAAAACGGGTGTGCTGAGCTGTTCAAATATTTGATTTGAATTTACTTCCATCCATTGAGAGTGGCTTAGCTGTAAGCCCTTAATCGAAGCATTAATGAGATGCCATTGGTTGTTTAGCCATTCCGCCTGAGTCTTAATGTCGGCTTGGCGCCATTTAAAAGACAAACCATAAATTTTCGCACCGTCTTCCAGCACATCCGCATCAACTAACACGTTATCAAACGCTTCGTTGTTCCAATACAACTGTTCGGCTGAAAGTTGAATTTCGCCACGCACCGGCCAGGATGAGGAGGGTTGATATTCTGGCTGCTTTATTTGAAAGCTCAGATCGCGGATGATCAAGGCGTCGTCTGAATAATCCAAATGATCCACGGCTACTTGCGCAATAGAAACGTAAGGTGATGGCGTGATTTCAGGCATGCCTTGTTGTAATTGAAAACCACTTAAAAGCAGGCTGTCTATTGCCAGTTTACCTTGTGAGACTAGACCTTGATTCAACCAAAGTTGTGCGGTTTCTATATAAAGGGGTTCTGGGGAGGTTGAAAGCTCTAGACCATGAAAAGTGAAGTGATAAGGAGACTGATACTCGATCAGGTCTGCACGAATGGTTTGTGATGACGCGTATTTAAAAATGAAGTTAACAACGGGCGTAGCGTACCGAGTATGCAGACTCGCAAATAAAATCAGTATAGAGATAAGCATTAAGCTGAACATCAGGATGATAAGTGCAAGAGCTTTTCTCATTCGTTGATTCCCTTAACGCAATTGAGGTGAGTACTGGTCGATTTTTGTTGCTGATAATATCCAGACTGGCTCAAATAACGAATAGATTCAACAAAAAAGCCCCTCAAATGAGGGGCTTGGTATTTTATTTACCTAATTAATCTAATTGAGGCCCTGCGGCAACAAGTGATTTACCTTCGTCATTATCAGTGTATTGAGCGAAGTTTTTGATAAAGCGTTGAGCCAAGTCTTCTGCTTTGCTGTCCCATTGTAGTGGGTCAACATAGGTATCACGTGGGTCAAGAATGCCTTTATCTACACCAGGAAGATCCGTTGGAACTTCTAGATTAAACACAGGGATTTGAGTGGTGTCTGCGTTGTCAATTGAGCCATCCAAAATGGCGTCAATGATGCCGCGAGTATCTTGAATCGAGATACGTTTGCCTGTGCCGTTCCAGCCGGTATTCACCAAGTAAGCTTGAGCGCCCGCAGCTTCCATGCGTTTCACTAAAACTTCAGCGTATTTGGTTGGATGCAAAGTAAGGAATGCAGCACCAAATGCAGCAGAGAAGGTTGGCGTAGGTTCTGTGATGCCACGTTCAGTACCTGCTAACTTAGCGGTAAAACCAGAAAGGAAATGGTACTTCGTTTGTTCTGGGGTGAGTTTCGCTACTGGAGGAAGCACACCAAATGCATCCGCAGTAAGGAAAATCACTTTTTCAGCATGGCCTGCTTTAGAAACTGGCTTCACGATGTTATCAATGTGATGAATTGGGTAAGAAACACGCGTGTTTTCAGTCTTAGAACCATCATCAAAGTCGATAGAGCCATCGTTGCGAACCGTAACGTTTTCTAACAGTGCATCACGACGAATGGCATTGTAGATGTCTGGTTCAGCTTCTTTAGAAAGGCGAATTGTTTTCGCGTAACAGCCGCCTTCGAAGTTGAAGATACCTTCGTCATCCCAACCGTGCTCATCGTCGCCGATCAGTTGGCGTTTAGGATCGGTAGACAGCGTTGTTTTACCTGTGCCAGACAGGCCAAAGAATACCGCAACATCGCCTTCTTCACCTACGTTAGCGCTACAGTGCATAGACGCGATATCACGAAGAGGCAGGAAGTAGTTCATCATTGCGAACATGCCTTTCTTCATTTCACCGCCGTACCAAGTACCGCCGATTAACTGCATTTTTTCAGTTAAGTTAAACACAGTGAAGTTTTCAGAATGCAGGCCGTGTTCTTGCCATTTTTCATTCGTGGTTTTTGCACCATTCATGACAACGAAATCAGGCTCGAAAGTAGCAAGTTCTTCGTCGCTTGGACGAATGAACATGTTTTTCACGAAGTGCGCTTGCCACGCTACTTCTGTTATGACACGAATTCTAAGTCGTGTGTCGTCATTGGTGCCACAATAGCCATCAATAACAAAAAGACGTTTACCTGAAAGCTGGGTAGTTACGAGTTGTTTTAACTCATTCCATACTTTTAGGTCGATAGGTTTATTATCGTTTTTACCTTGATCAGACCACCACATGGTATCGCGAGTGGTTTCATCTTTAACGATGTACTTATCTTTTGGTGAGCGACCTGTAAAAATACCGGTATCAACAGCAACAGCACCAAGCTCAGTGACTACGCCTTTTTCGTAGCCTTCGAGCTCTGGTCGTGTCTCTTCTTCGAATAATTGGTCAAAACTTGGATTCCGTAGAACTTCAGTTACGCCATTAATACCGTATTTAGTTAGATCTAGTTGTGCAGCCTTAGTATGTTCCATAACAGTCATAGGTGCTCCTTGTAGGATATTTTTTTGTAGGGATTTTGTAATAAATTATTTTTATCTGCTCACCATGCTAACAACAGGACTAAGATAAAACAGGGATATGCATCAAAGAATAACCCTGAATTTTTTGGGGAATCCTAACCCTGTTCACAGTTTTAGCTAGCCCATTTTATAGCCAAAGCAAACCTTTGCGCTAGATCAAAACAATTAATACTTTAAAAAAAATAAGTGCACAAATGGTGACTGTAAGTCTGTGATTTTGTGAGGTAAATAACAAAAAAAGCCAGCGTTATGCTGGCTTTAATGATTTTTTGACTGGCTTATTAAAAATGTTTAATTAATGCACGGTGCCAGTGTTGTTGTCTGCACCCGCAAACAAAGCCGAGACATCTTTTTCGTCGAACGTGTAATTCGTGCCGCAGTAATCACAATGTAAAGAAACGGATCCTTCGGTAGCCAAAATGTCGTTAATCTCTTCACGTGCTACCGTCAGTATTGCAGCGGAACTGCGCTCCCTTGAACAGCCACAAAAGAACTCAACCTCTTGTGGATCAAACAGTTGAACGGTTTCTTGATTATATAAACGGTACAGAATTTCGTTACCAGGTAGGCCGAATAATTCTTCATCTTTAACCGTGTCAGTCAGTTGCTCTAGGTGCTCAAAATCATCAGGTGAGCCGGTGCCATCAGGCATCACTTGAAGCAGCATACCAGCAGCATGTGGTTTGCCATCAAACTCACCTAAACGGAACCATAGACGAGTTTTTAACTGTTCAGAGCGTTCAAAGTAGCCTTCAAGCACTTCAGAAAGTGTATCGCCTTCTAAACCGACCACTCCTTGGTAGCGTTCACCTTTTTTTGGTGAAATTGTGATCACGAGGTGACCTTTACCCATGAGCTGGTGCAAAGTCGCATCTTCTGCGATATCGCCTTCCCAACGCGCAACACCACGCACTTTTTGATCGTCATCACCGTTAATCACAGCAATAGAAACCGGGCCGTCACCTTGCAATTGCAACGTAATAGAGCCTTCGAACTTTAACGTAGCCGTTAATAGTGTGGTTGCGACAAGCAATTCACCCAGAATTCGTTGGACTGGCGCTGGGTATTCTTTGCTTGAAATAATTTGTTGGTATGTGTCGTCCAATTGTACCAATTCGCCACGGACTGATAGGTTCTCAAATAGGTAGCGATGCAAAAGGTTGTTGGCCATGCGATGGGCTCCGGCTTACTGCTGTTTAAATTTAATAATATTTCGACGCTGCTTTTTATCAGGACGTCGATCTGGGCTTGGACTATGCAACGCATTAAGGCGATGCTTCTGAGCGTCTTCTTCGCGTTTGGCGATACTCTCATCAGTTTCTTTATAAAGAGTTTGCGCTTCAGGTGCCCCACGTCGTTGATCGGAAATCTTCTCAATAACGACGGTCTTTTCTTCGTTGCCTTGTCTAAGTTGCACAATGGCACCAAGCTCTACAATCTTGCTTGGTTTTGATCTCTGCTTATTATAATGGACTTTACCGCCATCAACCATATTTCGTGCGATTGAGCGTGTTTTATAAAAACGGGCAGCCCACAGCCATTTATCTAGCCTTACGGCAATACTATTTGAACTCATAGTTAAATCAGGCCTCTAACGATTGACTTCATTACTGAAATAAATAATGGTGGCGAATAATGCGAAATTCAACCTTTCATTAATGTAGAGAATTGAACGGAATGAGGCATATAGCTCGCTTATTGCTTCCAAATTGTAAATTCATATGACATAGCTAAAGCCTTTGTGTACGCTGGCTAGCTAAATTTTTATAAGTTTTATCTGGGGACAGGGAGCGCCGCTAATGCCTTCTCAATTGGTGCAAAGGTTTCAACTTAATCGCACCGCGAACAAAGCCATCGAATTCGTCGCTCAAGCGCAAGGAAAAATTAGCTTATTTCTCACTCTATTATTTATTGCTTTGTCAGCATGGATAGTGGGGCAATTAGCGTGGGGCTTGGCTTATCAAGACCAGAAAGTCACTCGTTGGACACCGATTCCAGTCAGTAGCACGTCATCATCTGGTGCTAACAGCCAAGGACAACAACAAGCGGTTACTCGTTTGTTGGATGCACATCTCTTTGGTCGGTACTCTCAACAGACGGCACCTAAGCCAGTGGCTGCGAAAGTGGTTGATGCGCCGAAAACACGTTTAAATCTAGTTTTGGTCGGTGCCGTCGCTAGCCGTTCTGGCGATAAAAGCTTAGCTGTTGTGGCTAATCGCGGCAAACAAAATACTTATGGCATTGGTGAAACCATTGATGGCACAAGAGCAGTGCTTAAAGTGGTGATGATCGACCGAGTGATCATTGAAAACCAAGGCCAAGATGAAACTCTGATGCTTGAAGGGGTGAAATACAGCAAGCTTTCGGAATCTCAGCAGCAACAAAATACTCAAGCCTCAGGAACAAAAGGCCTCCCTGCAGAGCAGCTCGAACAAATTCGTCGTGAAATCACACAAAACCCTCAGCAAATCATGCAATATATTCGTTTGTCCCAAGTGAAAAAAGATGGGCGAGTGATGGGGTACCGTGTGGGGCCAGGAAAAAACAGAGAACTGTTTGATTCTGTAGGGCTTAAACAAGGGGACATCGCCACCCGAATAAATGGCGCTGATTTAAGTGATCCTGCTGCCATGGGCAAAATATGGCAATCCATTTCAGAGCTTACCGAGTTAAATTTAACTGTAGAACGAAATGGTCAGCAGCACGACATATTTATTGAATTTTAACTTGAGTGGTTAACACTCAAGGTGATGTATCAGGAGCAAAAAGTGAAACGTTGGTTTAACAAGGGCACATGGCTGTTAGCAGGAAGCTTAGTTTGTTCGCCTATCATGGCAAACGAATTCAGCGCCAGCTTTAAAGGCACAGATATTAAAGAATTCATTAATATCGTTGGGCGTAATTTAGAAAAAACCATCATTGTTGATCCCGCTATTAGGGGCAATATCGATGTACGCAGTTACGATGTGTTAAATGAAGAGCAGTACTACCACTTTTTTCTAAACGTTTTGGAAGTGTACGGCTTTGCTGCTGTTGAAATGGAAAATGGCGTTCTAAAAATCATTCGTGATAAAGACGCCAAAATTGCAGCGATTCCCGTCGTGGGCGATGAAACACGTGTAGAAGGCGATGCCGTTATTACACGAGTTGTCGCGGTACGTAATGTTTCCGTGCGAGAACTATCGCCATTGCTTCGACAGCTAAATGATAATGCCGGTGCGGGTAACGTAGTGCACTACGACCCAGCCAACATCATTTTGATCACAGGCCGAGCAGCGGTAGTTAATAGACTTGCTGAAATCATTGAACGTGTCGACCGTGCTGGTGATAAAGGCATTGATGTCGTTGAGCTAGAAAATGCTTCAGCGGCGGAAATGGTGAGAATCGTCGAAGCCTTGAATAAATCGACCGATGCGAAAAATACTCCTGCCTTTTTACAACCTAAATTGGTGGCCGACGACCGCACGAACTCCGTTTTGATTTCTGGTGACCCACAAGTTCGTCAGCGCATTAAACAATTGATCGAGCAACTTGATGTAGAAATGGCATCAAAGGGCAATAACCGCGTTGTTTACCTTAAGTACGCAAAAGCGGAAGACATGGTAGAAGTGCTTAAAGGTGTATCAGAAAACCTACAAGCGGGTAAAAGTAGCAGCAGTAAATCATCAACAAAACGCGATCAAGTGATGATTGCCGCGCACAAAGGCACCAATGCGTTAGTACTAACGGCGCCAACCGATATCATGGGGGCACTTGAAGAAGTGATCGCTCAATTGGATATTCGCCGTGCTCAAGTTCTTATTGAAGCGATGATCGTTGAAATGGCCGAAGGCGATGGTGCGAATTTGGGTGTTCAATGGGGCAACATGAGCACGGGTGCTATGATCCAATATTCTAATACCGGCGTACCAATTGGTGGCGTTATGGTGGGGATGGAAAAAGCCAAAGATACAGAAACGGTAAAAGCGGTATATGATTCTGATGGTAAGTTTTTAAGAAATGAAACTACTACAACAAAAGGTGATTACAGCGCCCTTGCTACCGCTTTAGGCGGCGTGAATGGCGCGGCAGTGAGCGTTATGCTTGGCGACTGGACAGCATTAATCAGTGCCGTTGCCAGCGATTCAAACTCCAATATTCTTTCATCACCAAGCATTACTGTAATGGATAACGGCGAGGCCTCATTCATTGTCGGTGAAGAAGTTCCCGTGATCACAGGCTCTACTGCGAGCTCGAGCAACAGCAACCCATTTCAAACCGTTGAACGTAAAGAAGTGGGCATTAAGTTGAAAGTAGTGCCGCAAATAAACGAAGGCGATTCGGTACAGTTGGTTATTGAACAAGAAGTATCAAACGTATTAGGTGCCCAAGGTGCCGTTGATGTGCGTTTCGCTAAACGTCAGTTAAATACATCCGTCATGGTACAAGATGGCCAAATGTTGGTGCTCGGTGGTTTGATTGATGAGCGAGCTCTAGAGAGTGAGTCTAAAATTCCAATCCTAGGTGACATCCCTGTTCTTGGGCATTTGTTCAAATCCACCAGTACGCAGGTGGAAAAGAAAAACCTGATGGTATTTATTAAGCCCACGATTATTCGTGATGGCGTGACAGCCGACGGTATTAGCCAGCGCAAGTACAACTACATTCGAGCAGAACAACTATATAAAGCCGATCAAGGTTTGAAATTGATGGACGACTCAAACATTCCGGTACTGCCTAAATTTGGTGATGACATTCAACACCCTGCTGAAATTCAAGCCTTTATCGAGCAGTTGGAGGCGAAGTAATGGCCGACACTTTAGTGGTTTCTGGTAACTATATTCGGTTACCATTTACCTTTGCTAACCGACATAAAGTCGCGATGGAAAGCTCCGAGCACCCAGAGCAAGTGCCTAACTTGTACTATGTTGCTCCGCTCAATTTAGCGACCTTGACGGAAGTTCGCCGGGTTAGCCAAGGCAAGTTTATTCCGGTGGAACTCAGCTTGAGTGCATTTGATGTTAAGTTAACTGAGCTGTATCAACGAGACTCATCTGAAGCTCGCCAGTTAATGGAAGACATTGGCGCAGACAACGACGATTTCTTTTCGTTAGCGGAAGAGCTGCCACAAAGTGAAGACCTATTAGAATCGGAAGACGATGCCCCCATCATCAAATTGATTAACGCCATGTTAGGTGAAGCAATCAAAGAAGGCGCATCGGACATTCACATTGAGACATTCGAAAAATCGCTCTCTATTCGCTTTCGTGTTGATGGGGTGTTACGTGAAGTACTGGCGCCAAGCCGCAAACTCGCCCCTTTATTGGTGTCGCGTGTAAAAGTCATGGCGAAGCTGGATATTGCAGAAAAGCGCGTTCCACAAGATGGACGTATTTCTTTGCGCATTGGTGGCCGAGCTGTTGACGTGCGTGTGTCCACCATGCCGTCTTCACACGGAGAGCGAGTGGTTATGCGTTTGTTGGATAAAAACGCCACCCGCTTAGACTTACATAGCCTAGGAATGACGCCAGAAAATCACGTTGCTTTCCAAGGGCTGATAAAACGTCCGCACGGTATCATCTTGGTTACAGGCCCAACCGGTTCTGGTAAATCGACCACCTTGTACGCGGGCCTGCAAGAGCTCAATAGCACCGAAAGTAATATTTTAACCGTAGAAGATCCTATCGAATTTGATATCGACGGCATCGGGCAAACTCAGGTTAACCCTAAAGTCGATATGACTTTTGCTCGAGGGCTGCGTGCGATTTTGCGTCAAGACCCGGATGTGGTGATGGTCGGTGAAATTCGTGATCTTGAAACCGCTCAAATTGGTGTACAAGCCTCACTGACCGGGCACTTGGTCATGTCTACCTTACATACCAATACGGCTGTTGGTGCTATCACTCGCTTACGTGATATGGGTATTGAACCTTTCCTTATTTCATCTTCGTTATTGGGTGTCTTAGCTCAGCGGCTTGTTCGTACTTTATGCCCAAACTGCAAAGAACCGTACAAGGCGGATAAGACGCAAAGAAAGCTGTTTGGATTAAAGAAAAAAGAAGAATTGAAGTTATACAAAGCGGTGGGTTGTGAACACTGTAATCATAAAGGCTATCGAGGCCGAACGGGCATTCATGAAATGCTGGTGATTGATGATGCGGTACAGGAACTGATTCACAATGAAGCCGGTGAACAAAGCATTGAAAAAGCCATTCGAGACAACACCCCGACGATTAGGGACGATGGATTGAAAAAGGTTCGCCAAGGGATTACCACACTTGAAGAAGTGATGAGAGTCACCAAGGAAGTCTAATGGCAGCATTTGAATACAAAGCGCTTGACGCAAAAGGCAAACAGAAAAAAGGGGCGATCGAAGGCGATAACGCTCGTCAGGTGCGCCAGAAACTAAAAGAGTTAGGGCTTATTCCCGTTGAAGTGATTGAAACCAAAGCGAAGGCAGCAAAAGCCAGCGCTAGCGGGTTCACATTACAGCGTGGTATCAGCACTAATGAGCTGGCTTTGATTACTCGTCAACTATCAACACTTGTGCAGGCTGGTATGCCTTTAGAAGAGTGCATTAAAGCCGTTGCTGAACAAAGCGATAAACCGCGCATTCGAACCATGTTGGTCTCGGTGCGTTCTCGTGTTGTTGAAGGCTACACTTTATCAGACAGCTTAGGCGACTACCCGCATGTGTTTGATGATTTATTCCGAGCAATGGTTGCTGCTGGAGAGAAATCCGGTCACCTAGATACGGTATTAGATCGCCTTGCTGACTACGCTGAAAATCGTCAGAAAATGCGTTCTAAGATGCAACAAGCTTTGATTTACCCAGTCATGTTAACGCTAATTGCGGTCAGTGTTGTGGCGTTTCTGCTCGCGACAGTTGTGCCTAAAATTGTCGATCAGTTTGTTCAAATGGGGCAAAAACTGCCAACATCGACTGAGATCTTATTGTCTGCAAGTAACTTTGTGCAGAACTGGGGTTTCGTATTGGTGCTGGTGATCCTAGCCCTTATTATGTTACTCAAAGTCGCACTGCGCCGCCCTAAGTTCCGTTTAGCGTGGGACAAGCGAATACTGTATTTACCCGTTATCGGTAAAGTGGCTCGAGGCCTTAATACTTCTCGCTTTGCTCGTACCTTATCTATTTGTACATCAAGCGCTATTCCCTTGCTGGATGGCATGAAAGTAGCGGCTGATGTCATGAGTAACCAGTACGTAAAAGAGCAAGTGCTCATCGCTGCAGACAAAGTGCGTGAAGGCGCGAGTTTGCGTAAATCATTAGAGCAAACCAAGCTGTTTCCACCCATGATGCTACACATGATTGCCAGTGGCGAGCAAAGTGGTGAGCTTGAACAAATGCTGACCCGAGCGGCCGATAACCAAGACCGCGACTTTGAATCATTAGTGGCGATGGCTCTGGGTATATTCGAGCCCTTGCTGATCGTATTTATGGCCGGCATCGTGTTGTTTATCGTGATTGCGACCTTGATGCCGATATTGGAATTGAACAATTTGGTGTCGGGAAGTACTAAGAGATAAAAGCGAAATTCGAAGTACGAAGCACGAAAAGCTAAGCATTAAAAGAGAAGCGCTAAGTTATTGACGTTGAATACTTAGAGCTTATCTTCGGTAAACGCTTTGCGGCATTGCTTTGCTTCTTCACCTTTGCTTTCATCGATCTTTTAGAACTTAGCTTTTAGAACTTAGCTTTTAGAACTTCTACACAATATTTTTGGCGTTATGTCGTTTTGAAACATGATGCTTTTCGTTTGGAGGAAAAATGAATAATAAAATGAATAAAAAACAGTCTGGCTTTACGTTACTTGAAGTCATGGTTGTGGTTGTGATCCTTGGCGTGTTGGCGAGTGTTGTTGTCCCTAATTTATTGGGTAACAAAGAAAAAGCGGATCAACAGAAAGCGATCACAGACATCGTTGCTCTAGAAAATGCATTAGATATGTATAAGCTCGACAACAGCGTGTATCCAACGACGGATCAAGGTCTTGAGGCGTTGGTGTCTAAACCTTCAGCAAGCCCTGAACCTCGTAACTACCGCAATGATGGTTACATCAGACGTTTACCCAATGACCCTTGGGGTAATGAGTACCAATACCTAAGCCCAGGTGATAATGGCAACATCGATATCTTTACTTTAGGGGCTGACGCTCAAGAAGGTGGAGAAGAAGCTAATGCTGATATCGGTAACTGGAACATGCAAGACTTCCAGTAATGATGAAAGGCTTCGTGTTGTGAAGCCGAACCAAGGCAGGTTATGCGAGTAGTACAAAAGGGATTTACCCTCATAGAAATCATGCTAGTACTGGTGCTGCTCTCTTTGAGTGCAGTGGCGGTCATCGTGAACCTGCCTGATAGTAATGAAGACCTTGCCAGCGAACAAGCGTATCGCTTGTATCAACGCCTGCAACTACTCAATGAAGATGCCGTACTTAATGGGCAAGATTATGGCCTATGGGCTGACGATGTGAAAGGTCGTTACCGTTTCATGTACCTTAATGTTGATGGTTGGCAATTGGTCGATGATAACCCAACTTACAGCGAAATGGCGTTAGAGCCAGAACTCTCACTGTCTTTGCGGATGGGCGATGGTGGTTGGGCGCAAGATGATAGGTTGTTCAAACCCGGTGGCCTGTTTGATGAAGACATGTTTGCCGATGAAGAAAAGAAAAAGAAAAACCTGCCACCCCCTCAAGTGATGGTGTTGTCGAGCGGGGAAGTGACCCCTTTTGTTTTGTCTTTTTATCCGAATGTGGGCAATGAAGATCAAGATGGTTGGCGGATTAAAGTGTCGGAAGCGGGGTTGATTACCTTACGTGCCCCCGGTGAAAGCTTGGAAGCGCAGGAGCCCAAAAATGGTTTTTAAGCATCCTGTACGCTCACATAAAAAATCAAATCAAGGCATGACTTTAATTGAGGTATTGGTGGCGTTAGCCATATTTGCAACGGCGGCGATCAGCGTGGTGCGTTCGGTTAGCCAGCATATTAATACTCTGTCCTATTTAGAAGAAAAAACCTTTGCGGCCATGGTGGTGGATAATCAAATGGCAAAAGTCATGTTAGGCAGTGCACCAAAGTCAGAAAAAAAAGGTCAGTCGGAGTTGGCTGGGCAAACTTGGTATTGGAAAGTAACGCCTATCAATACAGGGCTTGGCATCATTAATGCGGTCGATGTGTCGGTTGGCAAAGACAAAACACATAAAAACAGTTTAGTCACGGTGCGCAGTTATGTCGCACCTTAGGCGTTCAATGAAAAAACGAAAGCTAAACCAAGGCTTCACACTTATCGAAGTGCTGGTTGCTATCACCGTATTTGCAAGCCTCAGCATGGCAGCTTATCAAGTGGTGAATCAGGTTCAGCGTAGTAATGCGTTATCGCTAGAAAAGACGACTCGGTTACAACAACTGCAGCGCTCACTGGTGTTTATGGATAACGATTTCCGCCAAATAGCGCTTCGTCAATATCGCACTGATGGTGAAGCACCATCAAAACAACTGCTGCAATACGACGACTACCTTCTTGATTCCGACAGTAAGGGCATCGTTTTTTCTCGTTTGGGTTGGCAGAACCCGCAACAGATCTTTCCTCGGGGAGAGGTCACCAAAGTGGGTTATCGAGTACGTGATGAAAAGCTTGAACGCGTATGGTGGAGATACGCTGATACGCCAGCAGGGCAAGATCCGATTTTCAGGCCAATATTGAATGACGTAGAGTCGTTCACAGCGACATTTTATGATGGTAGTGCTTGGGTTAAAGAGTGGAACAAGGCTAATAAGCTTCCCGCAGCCGTTTCAATTGTCTTGAAGCTAAAAGATTACGGAGAAGTAGAGCGAATTTATTTAACACCAGCAGGGCAGTTAGAAGCGAATGGCAGCGAGGCTGACGATGAAAGCTAACCTGCACAGGCGAAGTGGTATTAGGCCGGGTAAGCAATCCGGTGTCGCGCTTATCATGGTGTTATTGCTGTTAGCTGTGATGACGGCAATCGCTGCCACGATGTCAGAACGTTTGTTTACTAATTTCAAACGAGCGACCAGCCAAATTAATCACCAGCAGGCGTATTGGTATAGCGTAGGGGTGGAAGCATTAGCAAAAGCGGGCATAGAGCAGAGCTATAAAGACAACGACACCATTAATTTGAGCCAGCCATGGGCGATTGAAGAGCAGCAATACCCGCTCGATTACGGGCAAGCGATTGGCAAGGTAGTCGATAAACAAGCATGCTTTAATCTGAATGTATTGGCCAATGATCTCAATAATGGCACCGACAGCCAAAGCCCATATCTGGTTAAAGTATTGCGTTCGTTGTTAGAGCAACAGAGCGTAGAGCCATACTTAGCTGAGGTTATATCGGACTCAAGTTGGGAGTTTGTAGACAGTAATAGCAGGGTTCAGTCCAATTCTGGTGCCGAAGATAGTACGTACGAGAGCATGCAGCCTCCTTATTTAGCGCCCAACGGTTTCATGGCCGATAGCAGTGAATTTAGAGCCGTGAATCAGGTGAGCAATGAAATCATGCATAAGATGTCGCCACTACTTTGTGCATTACCAACCAAAGAGTGGAAGCTGAATGTGAACACGATAAACGAAAAGCAGTCAGCAATCCTTGTCGCGCTGTTTCAGCCTTATTTAAGTGAAAAGAATGCGAAAGAGTTGGTGAATAACCGAAAGTATGACGGCTGGCAAAGTGTCGATGACTTTTTAGCAGAAGCTAGCATTGCTTCTGTTGATGAAAAAGTACGGAAATTGGCAAAGCCTTATTTGTCTGTGGATAGCCAGTATTTTGAAGTAGATGCGCAAATCTTAGTTGAACAATCAAGAGTGAGACTTCGCAGCCTGCTTTATAGCAAAGATAAAAAGAAAACGGTGGTGGTACGCCGCCGATTTGGAGGAATGAGTGAGCGAGTTTCTGACAGTCAGACTAAATAGTCAGGCATGCGAGCCAATTCAATGGCTAGTCTGGTCCGTGAGCCAGCAAGAAGTAATAGCCAGTGGCGAATTGCAAAGCGCAGAGCAGCTTGGTGAGCTAAGCGAATATGCAAAGCAACGGCCGGCAATTATGTTGATCCCTAGCAGTGATGTCTTGCTTAAGCAAATAGTTCTGCCTGCTGGAGCGTCACGTCAGTTGTCGACCATGTTGCCATTTTTGGTGGAAGACGAAGTCGCTGAAGACGTGGATGAACTGCACTTTAGTGTGTTAGCGAAAACAGGGAGTTTAGCTTCGTTTGCGGCAGTTAAAAGGGATTACCTAGTACGTTGGATCGAGACGTTTAAAGAGCACGGCATTAACGTTAAACAGGCGCTACCCGATTGTTTAGCGCTACCACTTATCGAAGCCAGTCCTTCTTCGGTACAGCAAGTCTCGGCGGTACAAATCGGTCAGCAGTGGCTATTTCGTTCTGGTCAGCACCAAGGGTTTATGCTCGATCATGATTGGCTTGAACTTATGGATGATAGGTCATGGGCATCGGTATTACCTAAGGTCAAACCACTCGTCATTTCTGAAGTGTTAGAGCTCAGTGACGAGACTGAACAGCAAGAGGCAGAGCTGACTCAGCATGATGTGACGATTACCTCCTATACCCCTTTACCAGAGCATCACGCTCAATTGAGTGGGAATTGGCAGCAAGGGGATGCCGAGCTTGTTATGGCGATGCTGACGAAAGGAGCACTGCTTTCCAAATCGAATTTACTTACTGGTGAATTCAAGGCGACGTCGTCTTGGATAAAGCACTGGAAAGTGTGGCAGAAAGTCGCCGTTGCCAGCGTGTTGTTGTTGACAGTAATGGTGGTTCAAAATTGGTTCGAAGTTCAGCGTTATGAGCAGCAAGCCGCACAATACCGGGCCGAAAGCGAGCGTATATTCCGCGACGTATTTCCGGGTAAGCGAAAAATCCCTACCGTTAGTTACTTAAAGCGACAAATGAGCGCTGAAGAGTCTCGCCTTTCTGGCGGGAATACTCAGGATTCCCTATTAGTATGGCTTGCGCAGTTACCTCAATCACTGAATAAAGTGGAGTCGATGGACGTCATGAGCGTCCGTTTTGATGGCACTAGAAACGAAATTAGAATTCAAGCTAAGGCTAAAGACTTCCAATCTTTTGAAGCGGTAAGAAGTGAGTTATCGGAGCACTTTAATGTTGAGCAAGGTCAGTTGAATCGTAACGGCGCTGACGTGTTTGGCAGCTATGTGATTAGGAGAAAATCATGAATCAAGTTATCGCATGGTGGAACTCCATTTCGCAACGAGAACAGCGCTTGGTGTTAGGTGGTGCCATCATCACTATATTAGGCGCACTTTATTGGGGGGTGATTTCTCCTCTCGAGCAGCGAGCAGAAAACGCCAAAGCACGTATTCATTCTGAACAGCAACTTTTGGTCTGGGTTAAAAACTCCGCCAATGGCATTGTTTCTTTACGAGGCACAACGGGCACAGCGACAAGTCCTTCTACTCAACCACTTAATCAAGTTGTGTCATCATCGACGGCGAGATTTAAAGTGGAGTTGATTCGAATGCAGCCTCGCGGAGACAGCCTGCAAGTGTGGATTCAGCCCATTCCGTTTAATCAATTGGTTAACTGGTTGGCTTACATTCAAGCACAGCAAGGTATCGATGTTGAATTTTTAGATTTGAGCCGCACAGAAACATTGGGGCAAGTAGAAGTTAACCGGTTGCAATTAAAGCGAGCCGAATAAATGAAAGCGGAGCAAGTCAGTTGAAACGTATTATTGGTTACATTTCAGTTTTTGTAGTGGTGCTGTTAGCGAGCCTGATTGCCCATTTACCAGCAGGGTTGCTGGTGGACAATATGCCAAAAATTCGCGGACTTAATTTGTCTGGTGTACAAGGCACATTATGGCAAGGCCATGCGGAAAACGTGCACTGGCAAGGGCGTACTTACGGGCAATTGAACTGGGAGTTCCAGCCGAGCAAATTACTCACAGCAAAAGCGGAATTCAGACTAAGGTTTGGCCGAGGGAGTAGTATTAAGCTGACAGGGAAGGGCAATGTTGGTGTTGGTCTTTCGGGTTTCTACGGAGAAAATATCTTGGCAGCAATGCCAGCTGAAAAAGCACTATTGTTCACTAATCTGCCTGTGCCGATTGATGTGAGTGGACAATTAGAAGTTGCGCTCAAACATGTAATTTATGCCAAGCCTTGGTGCCAAAGTGCAGAAGGCAGTGTGGTGTGGAACCAGAGCCAGGTTGATTCTCCACTAGGGGCGTTAGAAGCCGGGCCAATCGTTGCTCATATTCAGTGCGAAAACAGTCAACTTTTGGTAAACGGTGAACAACACAATGATCAGCTAACCAGTGAATTTGAAGCCAGTTTATCGTCCGATATGACGTATAAAGCTGATGGCTGGTTCAAGCCGGGAGCTGATTTTCCTCCTAGGATGGCAAGTCAATTACAGTGGCTAGGCTCACCAAACAACCAAGGTCAGTACACATTGAATTATGCGGGACGGGTTCCGCTTTAGTGGGTTTTCTATGACTTTCAACGAAATAGAAATAACTTTGAGACGGCATTGATACTTTTACATCAGCGCTAAAATAGATTTATAAATTGATGCTATATTGAGCTGTCGATCTAGCTCCCAATGGAAATAACATGGCAAAACTGAAAAAGCCTGAAATTTTGGCTACAAACACCGTGGCTCAATCTAAACTCTTTACTATAGAGTCGTTAGATTTACGTTTTTCAAACGGAGAAGAACGTACTTATGAGCGAATGAAGCCAAGTGGGCGTCACGCTGTGTTGATAGTACCCGTTACGAAGCAGGGTGATCTATTAATGGTTCGTGAATATGCCGCAGGCACGGACCGTTATGAATTGGGTTTTCCTAAAGGGTTAATTGATCCGGGAGAATCTGCAGAACAAGCCGCACAACGTGAATTAAAAGAAGAAATTGGTTTTGGTGCAAACAGCATGGTTGCACTTAAAGAAGTGGTATTAGCTCCGTCATATTTTTCAAGTGGTATGACATTGTTTATTGCTCAGGAATTGTATCCAGAAACCTTACAAGGTGATGAGCCTGAGCCGTTGCAATTAGTTCGTTGGCCTTTGCTGCAAGCGGATGATTTGCTTACCCACCTAGATTTCAGTGAAGCGCGTAGCATTACTGCCTTAATGCTGGCACAACGTTATTTGGCTCAAGTGGCAAAGTAAGGAGCACAAGATGGCGCAAGATTTCTCCCCCCTGATCCCTGATGTTATACAGATCGCTCGAGCGGCTGGACAATTAATTTTAGAGATCTACGAAAACAAAGAATATAAAGAATACGTCAAAGCGGATGCTACGCCTGTTACCAGTGCCGATCTAGCGGCGCACAAGCAAATTATGGAGCAACTCAGCGCATTGACGCCAGATATTCCAGTATTGTCTGAAGAAGATGCCGATATTAGCTTAGCTAAGCGCTCTCAGTGGGATCGCTATTGGTTAGTCGACCCGCTTGATGGCACGCAAGAGTTCATCGCTCGTAGCGGAGATTTCGCTACCATCATCGCTTTAGTTGAGAACAACCAACCGATCATGGGTGTGGTCTATGCTCCGGTATCGAGTGTTACATATTATGCTTACCATAATCAAGGTGCCTGGAAAATCCCTGATCTTGATGAAAGTGTGACGATTTCGGTTCATAAGCATGGGCCTGAAAGCCGCTCTATTGCCATGGCAATCAGTCGTAGGCAAGACATTAACAACATTACTCGTCGTATGTCTGCAGATTGGAACTATGAGTTGATGCCTTTAGGCTCTGCGGCACTTAAAGCGTGTGTCGTAGCAGAAGGTGCCGCTGACTGTTACCTTCGCTTAGGGCCTACCGGAGAGTGGGACACCGCAGCGACTCAATGCATCGTAACCGAAGCGGGTGGCAAAATATTAAGCACGAAACTTGAGCCGTTATCTTATAACCTAAGAGAAACCTTAGAAAACCCGAACTTCATTGTTCTAGGAGATACCGAACTGCCATGGAATGAAATTCTAGTTCAGGGGTAAAAGAGCAGAATACAGAAATTAGAATTCGCTGCGCTCACTAGAAACTAGACCGCTTCGCTACTATAAAAGCGAAAAAAAGAGCTTAAAAGCATCGTGCTTTTAAGCTCTTATCGTTTCTAGTTTCTAGTTTCTAGTTTCTGTAATCTCGTGAGCGAAGCGAATTCTCAAATCGGCTCTAGTAGTAAGAATGCTCACCACGGTCATGCTCTGTTGCATCACGTACCGCTGATAGTTCACCTACAAATTGGTTAAGTAGCTCTTTTTCGATGCCTTCTTTAAGCGTCACATCAACCATAGAACAACCATTACAACCACCACCGAATGCAACAATAGCAATGCCATCTTCAGTGATTTCAACAAGGCTTACGTGACCACCGTGACCAGCAAGTTGTGGGTTAACTTGGGTCTGGATTGCGTATTCAACACGCTCAACTAGTGAAGCATCGTCAGAAACTTTTTTCATCTTGGCATTGGGCGCTTTTAGCGTTAATTGCGCGCCCATTTTGTCTGTCACGTAGTCGATTTCAGCGTCTTCCAAGAAAGGAAGGCTTAGCTCATCAACGTAAGCAGAGAAAGCACTAAATGGGTATTCGGTATCAGAAGCTTCAATGGCTTCTGGTGGGCAGTAAGAAACGCCACACTCCGCATTTGGAGTACCTGGGTTTACCACAAAGACACGGATATTAGTGCCTTCAGGTTGCTGTTCTAACAGCTTAGAAAAGTGAACTTGAGCATTTTCTGTAACTATAATGGAATTCGACACGACTAATACCTGAGTGTTTTTGTAAACTATTCGATTTATTTTACTCCTGTTGCGCTTTCGATCCAGTGTTTTTACCCCTAGATGTGGCAAGTAATGGATCTTAGCTAGGCTCAGGAGTCCGGCATATGCAGTAAATATCGATTTTTTCGACGCCAACTTCAAGCAATAATTGACATAAATGTCGGATAGTACTGCCTGTCGTCACGACATCATCGACAATGGCTACATGACTCTCCTGCGGAACGCTTTTTAGCTTAAAGGCATCAACGAGATTTATCTGGCGTTCTCTTTTACTTAAGTCTCGTTGAGCTTTGGTTGGCCGAGTTCGCTCAAACAGGTTGGGGTTATATCGATTAGATATGGATAAATGGCCACAGAGTGCTTTTGCGAGGTGGTCGCTTTGATTGTAACCTCGTTCGAGTTGGCGATGCCAGTGAAGTGGCACACTGGTAATAATTTGTGCGGGTTCTAAAATGCGTGGCGCCAATAACTCAGCCAAGTCTCTCGCGTACCAAAATTTTCGATTGAATTTCATCTGATGGATGTAGTGATCGAGCGGTGCTTGATAATCGCCAACGCAATACAGTCGGTGCCAAGGAGGTGGGGTTGAAATACATTGACCACACCGTTCGACATTTATTACGTTTGGCAGCCCACACGTCGCGCATCTAGGCTCTGGGTTAAATAATGTTCGGCAATGCTGACACCATATCCCTTCGTTTTCGTCTGACTCAATACTGAGCCCACATAAATGGCAATGCCCTTTAAAGCTGTGATGTAGAGTTTGCTTGAGCCATTTTGTCATGTTCGACCTCACAATTGATGTGCTTCTTGATACTATTGAAAAAACAACGATGTGTTTTGAACCAGATAAGTATCAAAGGAAGAGATCATGACCGCACCATTATATTGGCAGACGACAGGCAAGGGTCCAGACTTAGTTTTGTTGCATGGCTGGGGGATGAACGGTGCGGTTTGGCATCAAGTGGAAGAAAAACTGGCTCAGCAGTTTACGGTTCATGTGGTTGATATGCCCGGTTATGGCCACAGTGGTGATTACCCCTGCGAAGACATGGCAAGTATGGCTGAGTTGATTCTTGCCCAAGCACCAGACAACGCAATTTGGCTAGGTTGGTCACTCGGTGGTTTAGTGGCGACCCACATTGCCATCCATTACCCTGAACGTGTAAATAAGCTCATTACGGTTGCCAGTTCCCCTAAATTTGCTGCCGACAAGCCTTGGCGAGGTATTCAGCCTAATGTGTTGAGTGCATTTACCGAGCAATTAGTTGAAGATTTTGAAACCACGGTCGAGCGTTTTATGGCACTGCAAGCCATGGGTAGCCCTTCTGCTCGCCAAGATGTGAAACAATTAAAGCAGGGGGTGCTAGCAAGGCCATTGCCTCATCAAGATGCACTCATTGCTGGGCTTAAAATGCTGGCCGAAGTCGACCTGAGAGATCAACTCAGTCACATCGAAAAACCCTTTTTACGTTTATATGGTCGTTTAGATGGATTGGTGCCAGTAAAAGTCGCCAGTACGATGGAGCGTTATCATGAAACCAGTGAGCATTTTGTCTTTTTAGAGTCGTCTCATGCGCCTTTTATGACAGAGTTAGATACATTTTGTGCGCAAATCATACAATTCGGCTATAAATAAAACAGACAAGTTGCCGATAAGATAATCAGGTAGCACGCAAAGGTAACGAATTACTGACGTGAGTTATTGAGACTGTCTAGGCGGTTTAGTCTATACAGCTTAGATCTATTTAGCTTAGACAGTGTGCATGTCATGCATCTTAGGGAGGTTTGCTATGGTAGTGACCCCGACCAGCGCCAGTGTTCCACTGATCGCCCCGTCGGTTAATCTGCAAACTGAACAAGCAGCAAGGGATAACAAGGTTCGGGAGCCAGTAACACCGACGGTCCACTTGACGAAATCCAACCCTGAACGTAAAGCGACGCTCGAAGAAAAGCGCCGTAAACGTGCAGCTTGGAACCCGTCAGAACATCCTGAATACGAGTTAGATGAAAAAGAAGAGTTTCACACAGAACCAAAAAGCCCCCTTGAGCGATTGTTCGAGTTGATAGCACTACAAACATACAGTGAGCAACAAGGCTTAGGTTACACCATGCGATTTAAACTACCGCCAAGTGTACTTAACGCTGCGATAAAAGAAGGCAAAATGGAAAAACGAAGAACCGTAATTAAATATCATTATGGTCATTCTGTTGCCCCACATAACCCTTCAGAAGTCATTGCTATTACGTAGTGTGCACAAAACCGATTTAAACTATATAAGGCATAAGGCATAAGGCATAAGGCATAGGGCGATAAGGCAAAGAAGGGAGAGAGAAATAGTTGATATTATCAATATTTGCTCGAAAATCATTTCCGCCTTCCGCCTTCCGCCTTCCGCCTTCCGCCTTCCGCCTTCCGCCTTCCGCCTTCCGCCTTCCGCCTCTTACCTGTACAATAACCCGACACTCATTCAATTGACCAAGAGCATGCTTCAATCCATCGAATCACATAAGCAGATCATCTGGTATGACGCTTCATTCATTATGAATCCAACGTCCGAACATTTTGACGGTGAGTATTGGCAGCGACTGGGCAAAGTCGTTGGCAGCGCGCAAGGACGAGGCACTACGTGGTTCGTGCAACTTGAAGAGATGCAAGCGGCTCTTAGGCATTATCGCCGTGGTGGGTTATTTGGTAAATTAGTGAAAGATCATTATTGGTTCGCGGGTTGGGAAAACACTCGTTGCTACCAAGAGCTATTATTACTGAAGCATTTGAGAGAGTCTGGCGTGAATGTGCCTAGGCCAATTGCGGCCATTGCCAAGAAGCGCACCATTTGTTATCAAGCGGACATCTTGAGCGAAAAAATCGTCAACGCGCGAGATTTAGTCTCCATCTTGCAAGATTCGAGTTTATCTGTAGAAACCTATAACAGCATAGGGGAGCAGATTCGTTTAATGCACAACGCAGGTGTGAACCATACCGATCTGAATATCCATAATATTTTACTCGATAGCGAGCACAAGGTTTGGATTATTGATTTTGATAAATGCGCTAAGCAAGACGGTGAAAAGTGGAAAGCCGCTAATCTAGAACGCTTACTGCGCTCGTTTAATAAAGAACTTAATAAACGCGCGATTCGTTGGCAGCAAAGCGAATGGGGTGCTCTGTTGGTAGGGTATCGAAGTAACAAAATTTGATGGATTTGGTATAAAGATATGAATGTTTTAATGGCATTGTCTCAGCTAGAGGTTACGGGAGCGGAAGTTTACGCGACGACAGTAGGTGATGAACTAACATCGCGTGGGCATAATGTATTTTATGTTTCTGATACCTTGACCAAACCGCATCAAGGTGAATTTTTTAAGTTACGCTTCAACAAGCGTAGTATTGTTCGTCGTTTTTGGCATGTAGGGTATTTGGTTTATCTTATTAAAAAACATAACATTCAATTGGTTCATGCCCATTCACGCGCTTCAAGTTGGAGTTGTCATATTGCTTGTAAGCTGACTGGAACTCCAATGGTTACAACGGTACATGGGCGCCAACCTGTGCATGCTTCTCGTAAGCGTTTTCATGCTATGGGAGATAAAGCACTCCCAGTTTGTGAAGCTATACGCCAGCAACTAATTCAAGAATTGGATGTACCTGAATCGCAGCTAAAAGTAAGTCGTAACGGTATTGAAACAACTCAGTTTCAACAAATGCCGACACCTACCAACGACAAGCCTATCATTACAATTATCGGTCGACTTAGCGGGCCAAAAGGCGATCTGTGTTTTCGGTTATTGAGCGAGTGTCTTGATAGTGAGCAATACCATATAAAGGTCGTCACTGGTAGCGCGGTTACAGAACGATTTAAGCCATTTTTGAATCAGGTGGAATTTACGGGCTATACCGATGATGTTCCTACGATGCTGGCTAAATCCGACCTTGTTATCGGTGCTGGTCGGGTTGCTATGGAGTCTTTACTGTGTGGACGTCCTACGTTTGCAATAGGTGAAGCAAATTCTATCGGTGTGGTGACTAACGATAATGTAGTTCAGGCGATGGCGACTAATTTTGGTGATATCGGCCCTAAAGATTTGGATATCGATTTCTCCATGATTAGTCATCAAGTGGAACAAGCGCTATTGGAGTCAAATTGTCAAAGTGGTGTATCAGATACGATCCGATCGCACTATGATTTATCCAAGGTCGTCGATCATCTTGAAAATATTTATCAAGATGTGATAGTTGAAAAGCTGCAAAGTGAAATGCCAGTAATTATGTATCACCGCTTTATTCGTGACGGGAGTGGAGCGGGGGTAAATGGCACATATTTGCACGTTGATATGCTGGAAAAGCACTTAAAATTAATCAAAAAAATGGGTTTTGAAACACTAACCTTTGCTGATTTAGCCGATAACGGAGTTTTACATCGCTTAGAGGCTGGTAAGCGATATATTATGATTACCGTTGACGATGGTTATGAAGACAACTATCACTTAATGTTACCACTATTGAAAAAATATGACTTTAAAGCCGTGGTATATGCTGTGACAGGAGAGGACTTTAATCGCTGGGATGTTGAAGGTGTGGATAAACCTGACAACAAAGTACCGCTGATGAGTGCTGAGCAATTAAAGGCGATGGTTGACTCTGGTCATGTTGAGATTGGTGGTCATACTTTGACTCACCCTAAGTTGAGCAAACTGGGAAGAGAGCAACAACAATATGAAATTGAAGAAAATAAACGACAACTGGAAGAATTGATTGGGAAATCGTTATTTTCTTTTGCGTACCCCTACGGCGACTTAAGCGAAGAAACTAAACAGTTGGCAGAACAAGCGGGTTATCCATTTAGTGTTGCGACTAATTCAGGCCCATTGGCTTTCCATCAAGACTTACAACAAATTCGCCGTATAGCTATCTTCCCTAGAACGGATGTGTTTGGCTTATGGCGGAAAATAAAGGGTAACTATACGTTTAAAAAAGCGAAAAAATAGGATAAACAGAGAATACGCTTCGCTTACTAGAAACAACAAGAGCAAAGAAAACAGCAGGCGCTGATTCTTTGCTCTTTGCTTTTATCGTCTCTAGTCGCGAATTATGACCACTCTGTACTCTCAGGGCGAAGCCCGTCTCTGTATTCTGATCTATTTCTTCTTCGCATTAGCAAACGCCGCAGCAAATGCGCCACCCATTGGGGTGTTCGACGAATCTTGGCGATTTTGATTGCGCGCATTGTCTCTTGAAGCTTGCTGGCGCGGTCTTTGGTTTTGCGTAGGTCGTTCATTACTACCACGTTGGCTGCGGTTATCTTGAACGGGTTCATCAGTCAGACGCATGGTAAGCGCAATTCGCTTACGTTGTGCATCTACTTCCATTACCTTAACCTTTACAATATCGCCCGCTTTTACCACTTCACGAGGGTCGGATACATAGCGATCCGTTAGTGCGGAAATATGCACTAAACCATCTTGATGCACGCCGATATCAACAAAGGCACCAAAGTTGGCAACGTTAGAAACCACGCCTTCTAAAACCATGCCGATTTCTAAGTCAGAAACCTTGTTAACCCCATCAGCAAAGGTGGCGGTTTTAAATTCAGGACGAGGATCTCGACCTGGTTTGTCCAATTCCTTGATGATGTCGGTGACGGTAGGTAAGCCGAAAGTATCATTGATGTAGTCAACGGCTTTCAAGCCTTGTAGGAACTGACTGTCACCAATTAGCCCTTGAACTTTTTTACTGTTCTTTTCTGCAATGGCTTTAACGACAGGGTAAGCTTCAGGGTGCACAGATGAGGCATCAAGAGGGTTTTTACCATCCATGATACGTAAGAACCCAGCACATTGTTCAAATGCTTTTGGCCCCAAACGTGCCACTTTTTTCAGTGTGGTACGCGCTTCAAAGCGACCGTTATCATCGCGATAGTTCACGATGTTTTGTGCCATGGTGGTTGATAGGCCTGCGACACGGGTTAATAGCGCAGCAGAGGCGGTATTCACATCCACACCAACGGCGTTTACACAGTCTTCGACAACGGCATCGAGTCTTTTCGCCAGCATGCTTTGGCTAACATCGTGTTGGTATTGGCCCACACCGATGGATTTAGGGTCAATTTTCACCAGTTCTGCCAGTGGGTCTTGTAGCCTGCGAGCAATAGAGACGGCGCCCCGCAGCGATACATCCATATTAGGGAATTCATTGGCGGCTAGTTCAGAAGCAGAGTAAACCGATGCTCCGGCTTCGCTCACAATGATTTTTTGAGTGTTGAGGCTGGCACGCGTGATGACATCAGCAACAAAGGTGTCGGTTTCACGTGAGGCCGTCCCATTACCAATCGCCACCAAATCGACATTGTATTTCTTAATCATTTGCTCTAGAACATGAGCTGATTTGTCGTATTGCTTTTGTGGTGGGTGAGGGTAAATGGTTTCTGTTGCCAGTACTTTACCAGTTGAATCGACCACGGCTATTTTTGAACCCGTACGCAAGCCTGGGTCAAGACCTAAGGTGGCACGAGGACCAGCAGGTGCTGCCATGAGCAGGTCTTTTAAGTTGGTCGCGAACACTTCAATGGCTTCAATTTCAGAGCGCTCTTTTAGTGCGCCCATTAATTCCGTTTCCATGTGCATAGAAACTTTAATGCGCCATGCCCAACTGATCACCAACTTACGCCATGTGTCAGCAGGTGCTTGGCTCAAGTGAATACCGTAGTGTTGCGCGATAATTTCTTCACAGTATGACCCACGAGTTCCGGGTTCTTGGCTAGGATCGGCGTTCATTGCCAGCTGTAAAAAACCTTCATTGCGGCCGCGCAGCATGGCAAGAGCACGGTGCGATGGGACTCGGTTGATGGCTTCATCATGCTCAAAGTAGTCTTTAAATTTCTCGCCTTGTTGTTCTTGGCCTGCCACAACCCGAGAGCTCAAAAAGGCATTCTTATTGAGATAAATACGCACTTTTTCTAATAAGTTCGCATCTTCTGCAATGCGTTCCATGATGATAACGCGAGCGCCATCTAATGCGGCTTTGGTATCAGTAATGCCTTTGTCTGCATTAACGTATTTGTCGGCTTCACTTTCAGGAACCGTTTGAGGTGTATTCCAAAGCGTGTCGGCTAGAGGCTCTAAACCGGCTTCAATGGCAATTTGGCCTTTAGTTCGGCGTTTAGGCTTATAAGGCAAATACAAATCTTCAAGACGGGTCTTACTATCGGCACCGTTTATCTCGGCTTCAAGTTCAGAGGTGAGCTTACCTTGTTCTTGAATCGATTTAATGATGGTTTGGCGGCGATCGCTTAGCTCACGTAAATAGGCTAGGCGACTGTCTAACGTACGCAGCTGCGTGTCATCAAGCCCCCCCGTTACTTCTTTTCGGTAACGAGCGATAAATGGAACGGTGTTACCGTCATCAATAAGGGTTACAGCAGCATTAACTTGCTCAGGGCGAACATTAAGTTCTTGAGCAATCAGTTGGCAAATCGCTTGGCTCATCCGTGTCTTCTCTATAATTCAGTATTGGCCGAGGGTTTATGGGTCATTAAACATCGGCTATTTGTTGTTAAATATGGGGGCGTGTCGGTCAATTTCAATTGATGCATTATCACCTTACGCTTACTTATCTTAGGTTTAAGTTAACATTTGCAGGTAAAAATTCTGTAAAAATCACCAAGGTAAGCGAAACTTAATTAATTCAGCACACTCATATTCATGCATACCGACTATTCGTGATTAGGAAATAGAATGAAAAAAACGTCTGTTCTTTTGGCTATTATGGCCGCTACCAGTTTCTACTCGCCTCTCTCTATGGCAAGTGATTCATTCACCACCCAATCACCTGCTTATACGCTTGATAATAAAATCGTGCTAGGTCGATTAGAGAATGTGTACTTCTCGGGTATCGAAGGGGTATCAAGCGTACCGTTTATGGGCAAAATTGATACTGGAGCAGACACGACGTCAATTCATGCGGATAACATTCATGTAGAAAGTACGAACCCGAAATATAAAGGGTTAACCGATCTGGCTTTAATGAAACAGATAGTTGAAGACCTCGGTGCGTTTGAGGAAGGCAGCGAATGGAGAATGCCATATGATACGGCTCCATCTCGCGATATTCGTGGCCTTGTGCATTTTACCTTGCACCACCCACATACAGATGAACTGATAAAGGTAACACGTCCCTTGGCTCGCATGAGTGTGATCCGCAGCCGCAGCAGCAGTGAACCTATGTACCGCCCGGTGGTTTCTATGCCGTTGACTATTGCAGGCCGAACCATTGAAACTGACGTAAATCTTACTGACAGGAGTCATTTCTCTGCACCTATTTTAGTCGGTAAAAGCTTACTCAAACAGCAAGCATGGGTGTTTGCTGGATACGACTATTTGCAAGAGCAACCAACGGCACAAATTATTGGCCGAGATGAAGACGTCACGATTGAAGATTTACATATGAATGCGAGCTTTTCATTGGCAAATCGATACAGCAATTTGCATGCAGAAAATATTAAAATTAGTCACAAAGATAAGCAGGTTTCATTTGATTTAGTGGGTAAAGATGGCGAAAAGAAACCGCTAGATCTTCCATTAATCAGGATGCTCAAAGTCAGTGGCGAAGAGCGGCCATTGGTGTACGTGCCAGTTACGTTTAATCAAGATGAAGAGCGCTACTTATTAGTCTATTTAAATGATCGTTCGGATAGCAACAGTCAACTTCGAGTAGGACAAGACAGCTTAAGTCAGTTCTTTATGCTTGATGCGAGTAAGAGTGGAACAAGCAGCACACAAAGTGTTGAACAAAGAATGAAGAAAAACCCACCTTTGATTCTATCTCCAAAGGAGCATTTAGCCGTTGATGGTGTGCGTGTTGTGGCTGAACCTTCATTAGTGACTAATACCCCGTTATTAAAAGTCTCTAGCTTTAAAGTGACGGCGCAAAAAGGCCGAGATGATGTGACGTATACTTTTACCGATAACCAAGGTGAAGATCATGAAGTGACCAAGCCATTGGTGAAAACGCTGACGGTGGGTGACGATGTTCGCCCTGTGGTTGAGGGCGAAGTGGAACTGGCCGGTAAATCACAAACCATTGAGTTTGGCTTAGAAGTACTGGATGACAAAGAGGGGGATGAAGTTGAATTTGTGATTGGCAGAGCCATGTTAGAAGACAATGTGTTGATTAATACACGTGCCGATCATTTGCTCGATGCAGAGCCATTATTTAGAGCCGGCTATATTGAAAACGCCATCGTAGCCGGGCTTACTTTTCCGGTAAAACTAGACACTGGCGCCGATGTTAGTTCAATGAATGCTCTCAACATCAAGCGTTTTGAAAAAGACGGCAAATCTATGGTGTCGTTTACCTATCAAAATGATCTTGGCCAGAAAAAACAGATGACTCGAGAAGTGGTTGACGAAATGCGAGTTCGAGCACGAAAAGGCGAAAAAGCGATGCCAAGACCCGTGGTTGAAATGAGCGTGAAAATAGGTGATTTAGAACAAACCGTGCGCGTAAATCTGCAAGATCGATCTCGTTTCCATTACAGCATGATTTTAGGTAAGAATTTCCTTAAGCATGGTGCAGTCGTTAGCAGTGATGAGAAATTCCTGCTGGGAGAGTAGGGAAAATAAATACAGAATCCACTTTGCCCACTAGAGGCGGTTACTGTGCTTAAAGCCTAAAGCCTAAAGCCTAAAGCCTAAAGCCTAAAGCCGCCTTCAATCTAGTATGTAATACTATTCACAAACCACTCTTTCTCACCATCAGGAGTGCGAACCGTGAATTCATCATCGATTTCTTTTTTGAGTAGTGCGCGCGCCATCGGAGAGTCGATAGAGACATAGTCTTTTACTCCACCATAAATTTCATCAGGGCCGACGATGCGGAATTTTTTCACATCACCCTGTTCATTTTCAATCTCAACCCACGCTCCAAAGAAGACTTTGCCTTCTTGTTGGGGCGAGTAATCCACCACTTTAACTTGTTCTATTCGTTTTCTTAGGTAACGAACGCGGCGGTCGATTTCACGTAAGCGCTTCTTATTATATTGATAATCAGCGTTTTCGGAGCGATCCCCTAGGCTGGCTGCCCAAGTGACTTTTTTCGTTACTTCGGGCCTGTCTTCACGCCATAGGAAGTTGAGTTCTTTAGTGAGGCGTTCGTAGCCTTCGCGGGTGATGATATTGGTTTTCATACAAAAGTGGCTACGCCAAAATAAAAGAATACTGAGCTTGTTATACCAATAAGTGCCACAAAAAACACCTCTGTTATCTCGTTCTGGTGGTGCGATAATTGAGATAGTGAATAGAATCGACTAAAAAGAAATAAACGCTAACAATTAATTGCATGACTTCCATGCAACTAATGTTACATTTTAATCCTCATAATAGTTTTAGCAGGTAATGGTACATGCAAGAGAACTTTAAAATTCTAGTAGTTGATGACGACGCACGTCTTCGTTCGTTGTTGGAGCGTTATTTATCGGAACAGGGATTCCAAGTTCGAAGTGTTGCAAATAGTGAGCAAATGGACCGCCTGCTAACACGTGAAAACTTCCACCTAATGGTGTTGGACTTAATGCTACCGGGCGAAGATGGCTTATCGATTTGCCGTCGTTTGCGTAGTGCTAATAATACGCTGCCAATTTTGATGCTGACGGCGAAAGGCGATGAAGTCGACCGTATCGTGGGCTTAGAAGTGGGTGCAGATGATTACTTGCCAAAACCATTTAATCCACGTGAATTGCTTGCTCGTATTAAAGCGGTTCTGCGTCGCCAAACGATTGAAGCGCCAGGTGCTCCAAGTGCTGAAGACACGGTGATTGAATTTGGCGAGTTTAGCTTAAATCTTGGCACACGTGAGATGTTCCGTAATGAAGAGCCAATGCCACTGACTTCTGGTGAATTTGCGGTATTGAAAGCGCTGGTTACTAATGCGCGTGAACCTATGTCTCGTGATAAGCTGATGAACATGGCTCGTGGCCGTGAATATTCCGCAATGGAACGCTCGATTGATGTTCAAATCTCTCGTTTACGCCGTATGCTTGAAGAAGACCCAAGTCGCCCTCGTTATATTCAAACGGTGTGGGGTTTAGGTTACGTTTTTGTTCCTGATGGGAAAGAGGCGTAGAATCGATTAAGGGCTGCAGGACGAACTTCGTTCTACTGGTTACAGGAATAGGTCATAAAACAGGGCGACTGAGTTGACTCAGCCGTCGCCTTGATTAACCTGTAACCTGTAACCTGTAACCTGTAACCTGTAACCTGTAACCTGTAACCTGTAACCTATAACCTATAACCTATAACCTGTAACCTCAACCGGTACCCCCCATGCGCTTACGCCTTCGAAGCTCTCGTACTCAAAGCATCTTTCTATTTCTCACGCTATTACTAGCAAGCCAAGTTTTTTCCTATTACGCCGTGTTTAACTATGCGTTGTTGCCGAGCTTGCAGCAATTTAATCGTATTTTGGCTTATGAAATGAACGTGGTGCTTGATGAAAGCATGCGACTTGAAGATGAGGTGGCAATGTATGCCCCGCTTCGGCGTAAACTGCTCGAACAGTTAGGAGTGAGTGTTCATACTCGTGATGAGCCGATCATTGCTGAGTATGATAAGGCCACCAGCATAGACTTAATGAGCGAACAAATGAGTGATGCCTTGGGTTCCAATACCGAAGTTCGCTTAGCGCTGGCAGCAGAAAGTTACGTGTTGTGGATGGATATCGAAGCGATGCCGAGTTCGTTAATTCGTGTGCCTTTATCTGAACTGCAAGAAGAAGATTTTACTCCGCTGTTTCGAAATAGCCTTATTGGTGCCTTGCTGATTGTATTAGGTGGCTGGTTATTTATTCGAATTCAAAATCGACCGTTGATGGACTTAGAAAGCGCGGCGAGAAAAGTGGGTAGAGGAGAAATCCCAGACGCACTTCCTGAGCGTGGCGCCAGTGAAATACGAGCAGTAAGCCAAGCATTCAATCAAATGTCGCGTGGCATACAAGAGCTAGAAGAAGACAGAGCACTTTTGATGGCAGGCATCAGCCACGATTTACGAACCCCTCTGACTCGTATTCGTTTAGCTACGGAAATGATGTCGCCAGAAGATGGTTATTTGGCTGAAGGCATTATTAAAGATACCGAAGAGTGCAACGAAATCATCAGCCAGTTTATGGACTATTTGAAGCCTGTCGATGCCAATAGCTTTGAAGCGGTGTGCCTCAATGATATCGCCAGCGATGTTGCCAGTGCAGAGGGTGGCTATGAAATCCAGATTGAAGAAGCATTGGCTAACTTAAAACACCCGGTACTTGGTAACCCAATCGCGATTAAACGTGCAGTGAGCAATTTGGTGGTCAACGCCATTCGCTACGGTAACGGCTGGTTGAAAATCAGTACAGGGGCCACGGTAGACAATAAATTGGCTTGGGTATGTGTTGAAGACAACGGCCCGGGTATTGATAAATCTCAACTGAGTAAACTGTTTGAACCGTTTACCCGTGGCGATACGGCTCGTGGCTCGGAAGGGACAGGGCTAGGTTTAGCGATTGTTAAGCGGATCGTCAGCCAGCATAACGGCTCACTTGTTGTGAATAATCGCAGCGAAGGTGGATTGAAAGTGCAGATCAGTTTTCCTACTGAGATAAAGAGGAAAGGAAGTTAAAGGCAGAGGGTTGCAGGACGGACTTATGTCCTACAGGTAACAGGTAACAGGTAAAGACGGGAAAGCGTTGACAGGGGCTACTTTAGACCAAAAAATAACCCGTAACCCGTAACCCGTAACCCGTAACCCGTAACCCGTAACCCGTAACCCGTAACCCGTAACCCGTAACCCGTAACCCGTAACCCGTAACCCGTAACCCGTAACCCGTAACCCGTAACCCGTAACCCATCACGCACTCGCATACACATTCCTATCCCCCAACCACCTATCAATAATCGCCTGAGCACTTTTCGGATGCTGTTCGTGAATATGACGAGCCATCCGCTGAATTTCGGGTATCAAGCGTTGGTCGCGAACTAAATCGGCAATTTTGAAGTCTGCTAGGCCAGTTTGTTTGGTGCCGAGTAACTCGCCGGGGCCTCTGATTTCCAAATCTCGCTGTGCAATGACGAACCCATCGTTACTTTCTCTTAAAACGCCTAACCGCTTTTGCGCTGTTTTAGATAATGGCGCGTGGTACAGCAATACACAATGGCTAGCGACTTGACCTCGACCCACACGGCCGCGAAGTTGGTGGAGTTGGGCTAAACCTAATCGCTCTGGGTTTTCAATGATCATCAGGCTGGCATTTGGCACATCTACGCCAACTTCGATAACCGTTGTAGCAACCAATAAGTGTAATTCATTGGCTTTAAACTGCGCCATGATGGCTTGTTTCTCTGCTGGTTTCATTCGGCCGTGCACTAAGCCAATCTTTAGTTCTGGTAGTTGCAGTTTTAACTCTTCTGCGGTGTCTGCCGCCGCTTGCGCTTCCAAAACTTCTGACTCATCAATTAACGTACACACCCAATAAGCTTGTTTACCATCAAGACAGGCGCTGCGAACGCGTTCAATGATGTCTTTTCTACGAGTATCAGGAATCGCGACGGTTTGAATCGGCGTTCGTCCCGGTGGCAACTCGTCAATGACGGATGTTTCCAAATCAGCGTAGGCCGTCATGGCCAGCGTTCTTGGAATAGGTGTGGCAGTCATGATCAATTGATGAGGGAAGAAGCCTTGTTTCACGCCTTTCTCTCGAAGCTCTAATCGCTGGTGGACACCAAATCGGTGCTGTTCATCAATGATAACCAAAGCAAGGTTATGAAATTCGACATGCTCTTGAAACAATGCGTGAGTGCCCACCACCATTTGTGCTTCACCACTGGCGATGTTGGCGAGCTCGGCTTCTTTGGCTTTGCCTTTTAATTTACCCGCGAGCCAACCTACCTTGATTGGCTGGCCGTTGAGTTCGATATTACCCAACCAGTTGGAAAAATTAATCGCATGTTGCTCTGCTAATAATTCCGTTGGCGCCATTAACGCAACTTGATGGCCGTGCTCTAACGCCCGAAGCGCGGCGAGGGCAGCAACCAAGGTTTTACCCGAACCGACATCACCTTGCACCAATCGCATCATAGGGTGAGGCTTCGCTAAGTCTGTTTCAATCTCATTAACCACTCTTGATTGAGCGCCGGTTGGGCTAAAGGGCAATTGGCTTAGAAGCTGCGGTTTCAGTTTATCGACAGGAGCCAACGATAAAGCGGCTTCTTTCTGGCCTTGACCTCGAACGGCTAACATAGACAAATTTTGAGCCAGCAGCTCTTCAATGATCAGTCGTCGTTGAGCAGGGTGTTGACCTGCATCGAATGCTTCTAAGTTCACCGTTGGTGGTGGTCTGTGGATGGTATGCAGCGCTTCTGCCATGGTAATTTGATGATTATACAAACCAGAGGGTAATAGCTCATTAACGGCCATCTTATCCAGCAAACTAAGCGCTTGGTCGGTTAGATTACGTAGCGTTAATTGCCGTAATCCATCCGTCGTCGGGTAGACAGGCGTTAAGCTTGGTTCTGCATCCGGTTTTTTATTTGGGGAGTTAAATTTGTAGTCAGGGTGAACAATCTCTAACCCATAACCCCCCCGCTTAATTTCCCCATAGGCATGAACGGTTTTACCTGTGGCGAAGTTGTTTTTCATCCCTGCGGTAAAGTTGAAAAATCGCAGCGTAATAGTGCCGTTACCATCGCTAATTTTGACCGCTAGCATTTTGCGCTTACCAAACAGTGTTTCTGCGCTCATCACTTGACCTTGCACCGCAGCCCAAAGACCTGGATGCAATTGAGCGACCGGATAAACACGAGTCCGATCTTCGTAGCGAGAAGGTAAATGGAATAGCAGATCTTGAACACTATTAAGCCCAACTTTAGATAACTTCTCTGCGACTTTAGCCCCCACGCCAGAAAGCTCGGTGAGGGGAATAGCAGATAAAAGCTGGGACATGGCAGAGGCCTTAAAGTGATGACAAGATTTAAAGACCTAGTTTGAAAGGAAAAATGTTGAAGTGCAAGGGGGTTTTGTGGAGGAGCAGGGCGATTATAGGTAACAGGTAACAGGTAACAGGTAAGAAAAGCATTGACAGCTGTGGCTATAGGATAAAAAGAGGCTGTAACAGATTCTGTGTAACTGCCATTTAGTTAACGTGTTTATCGAGACGTTCCTCGAACTCGATAATAAACCGACTCATAGCCTGACGCCAGTTTTGAATGGGCATCGTCCATTTCTTGCTGGCGTCTTTGATTGCTAAGTACACCATTTTGGTTGCGGCCTCATCGTTAGGGAAGATCTTCCGCTTTTTTAGTGCTTTACGGATCACGCTATTGAGAGACTCAATAGCATTGGTTGTGTAGATGGCTCTACGGATATCTTCTGGGTAGTTGAAGAGCGTGTTGAGGTTCTGCCAGTGATTGCGCCAGGACTTAGATATTTGCGGATATTGCCCATCCCAGACTTCGCCAAAGCGCTCCAGTTCGAGTAGAGCCTCATCTTCTGTAGTAGAGCGATACACTCGTTTCAGGTCGGCAGTCACCGCCTTATAGTCTTTCCAAGACACATACTTCAATGAGTTCCGCACCATATGGACGATACAAAGCTGAATATGCGTTTGGGGGAAGACAGTATTGATAGCGTCAGGAAAGCCCTTCAATCCATCTACACACGCAATAAGGATATCTTCAACACCACGTTGATTGAGTTCAGTTAGAACACTCAGCCAAAACTTAGCCCCCTCGTTTTCGGCTATCCACATGCCCATTAGCTCTTTCTGACCATCGGTGTTAATACCTAAAGCAAGGAAAATCGACTTATTGATGATACGCTTGTCTTGACGGATCTTGACCACAATACAATCGAGATAAACGATAGGATAAATGGCATCGAGTGGCCTTGATTGCCACTCCACTATTTCTTCTATCACCGCATTTGTGACGCGCGATACGAGGCTGGGTGATATCTCCGCACCGTACCACTCATCGAAAGCGTTTACGATGTCGCGCGTACTCATTCCTTGGGCGTAGAGCCACAAGATTTTGTCATCCATAGAGGTAAATCGTGATTGGTGTTTTTTGACTAGCTTGGGGTCAAACGAGCCAAGGCGATCCCGAGGTGTATCGAGTTCAAACTCGCCATCTTCGGTTTTTACGCGTTTGCTACTCTTTCCATTGCGGCTATTATTCGATCTAGAGGGTTGGTGTTTTTCATAGCCAAGATGCTCATCCATTTCCGCATTGAGTGCGGCCTCAACCGTAATTTTTTTCAGCATTTGGCTGAACTCAGTTAAGTCCTCAGGGGTTTTAATTCCTTTTGCTGCTTCCTTGGCGAAAGCTTCAAGCTCTTTCTTGTTCATATTGCCTATCCTTAGCCTTTAAGGCTTAGTTTAGGCAATTACACAGAAATTGAGACAGTCTCGATAAAAAGTAACCCGTAACCCGTAACCCGTAACCCGTAACCCGTAACCCGTAACTTATTTCCTCTGCATCTCCGCCCACCACGCTTCATCAGCAACCACTTGGCCTTGCTCATCAATACGTGGGTAAGGGAGGTTTTTGCGTTTAGCAACGCGCGCAAGCACAGGATGACCGCGTTCGAATAACAAGCGATGGACGTATTCTTCAGGTAAAGAAGTTTTCTCTTTATCGTACATGCCGGCGTTTTGGCGTTGGCGCTGGGCTTCAAATAAGATCAAAGCACTGGCGACCGAAACATTAAGAGACTGCACCATACCAACCATCGGGATGATGATGTCTTGATCCGCGAGCTCAAGTGCGTGTTTGGATATGCCGTGCTTTTCTCCACCCAAGATAATTGCCGTCGGCTTGGTGTAGTCGATTTCACGAAAATCAACGGCGCTATCAGATAAGTTGGTGGCCAAGATCTGCATACCTTGGTTCTTGAACTCAGTAACGGCAGAATCAATGTTTTTATGGGTATCGACTTCAACCCAATTACGTGCGCCGGCAGAGGTGTGACTAAGGGTACGCATTTGTTCGCTTGGCCAAACCGCATGGACTTTGTGAACACCGACAGCATCGGCAGTACGTATAATCGCTGAAACATTATTTGGCTTGTGCACTTCTTCTAAACACAGGGTTAGATCAGTTTGACGAGCTTTTAGAACCGTTTGGATACGTTGGTAACGTTCAATATTCATAATGGTTTTAATATAATAAATAACAAAAAATGAGCAGAAAAAAGGCCCTGAATTCAGAGCCTTTTATAACGTAAATGTGTCACTAATGCCTACGGCGACGAACTTTTGTCGCGTGTGGCATGACGCGAATGCGCTTCATGATACTGGCTAAGTGCACGCGGTCTTTTGCGGTAAGTAGCACAGTGATCGTATATAAGCGGCCGTCTTTCTCTTCAGTCGTGATGCCATGAATATTGGAACCCGTCTGAGAGATAACATTGGTTAACGCCGCGAGTGCACCTTGGTGATTCTGCATATCAATTTGCAGTTCACTGATGAACTCTTGATCATAATCTTTCGACCATTCGACCGCCATGTACTTGTCTGGTTCGCGTTGGTAACCACGTACATTCGGACAAGTTTCACGGTGAACCACTAAACCACGGCCCGGTGAAACATGGGCAATAATGTGATCATCCGGAATAGGGTGACAACACTTAGCAAAGGTCAGCAAGATACCTTCGGCGCCACGAATCGGCAGCTTTTTCTTCGAGCTGTCACTTTCAGATCCAGCAAGCTCAGTAAGTTCATCGACATCGCCAAGCAATCGGCGTGCAATGACAATACTCATCAATTCGCCAAGGCCAATGGATGCAAGCAAGTCGTCAAACGTCTGAATGCGCAGTTCAGCGATAACATGGTCGATATTGCTTTGTTCAATATCAGAAATAGATTGCTCACCTAATGCATGATTGAGCAAGCGACGACCTAAGGTGACGGATTCTTCACGGCGCATGGTTTTAAGAACTTGGCGGATCTTAGTACGAGCGCGAGAAGTCACCACATAGTTCAACCATGCAGCATTCGGCCTAGCACCTGGTGCACTGATGATCTCAATCGTTTGACCATTCTTAAGCGCTTTACTGAGCGGATAAGGATTACGGTCTACTCGAGCACCCACACACATGTTGCCGACATCAGTATGTACGGCATAAGCGAAATCAACCGCGGTTGCGCCGACGGGTAATTCGACGATACGGCCTTTTGGCGTAAATACGAAAATTTCGTCAGGGAATAGGTCGGATTTTACGTTCTCGATAAACTCAAATGAGTTGCCAGCACTTTGCTGTAACTCAAGTAAGCTTTGCATCCAACGCTGAGCTTTAACTTGCGCGGTTGTGCCAGAACGTTCGCCATTGGTTTTGTAAGACCAATGTGCCGCGACACCTTTATCTGCCATTTGATCCATGTCTTCAGTACGGATCTGAACTTCAACAGGCACACCATGAGGGCCGACCATTGAAGTGTGCAAAGACTGATAGCCATTGGCTTTAGGTACCGCGATATAATCTTTCATCTTACCAGGGCGGGGTTTGTACAAGCTATGCACTTGCCCTAGAACGCGGTAACACATGTCGGCACTTTCGACCACAACACGGAACGCGTAAATATCCATAATGGTGTGAAAACGCTGCTCTTTGGTCTTCATCTTGTTATAGATAGAGAACAGGTTTTTTTCACGGCCAAATACCCGAGCTTCTAGATCGACTTCTTCTAAGCGGCCGGAGATCTCGGAGTGGATACGTTGAATGATTTCTTTACGGTTACCGCGAGCCGTTCGCACGACTTCTTTTAATACGCGATAACGGTTTGGATAGAGGGCTTCAAAACCGAGCTCTTCTAATTCAACCTTGATGTTGTGAATACCGAGGCGGTGCGCCAAGGGTGCATAGATCTCAAGCGTTTCTCTCGCAATACGACGTTTTTTATCCGGACGAAGTGCGCCAAGCGTTCGCATGTTGTGCGTGCGGTCGGCCAGCTTGATCAGAATTACGCGGATGTCTTGCACCATAGCAAGCACCATTTTGCGGAAGTTTTCGGCTTGAGCTTCTTTGCGATCGCGGAATTTAAGCTTATCCAGCTTTGATACACCATCGACCAGCTCTGCTACCGTGGTTCCAAACTGCGCTTCCAATTCTTCTTTGGTTGTCTCGGTATCTTCAATAACGTCATGCAGCAGGGCTGCCATTAGGGTTTCGTTATCAAGGCGCATTTCTGCGAGGATACGTGCAACAGCGACAGGGTGAATAATATACGGTTCGCCGGTGGAACGGGTTTGCCCTTCATGGGCGTCTCTTGCTACCACATAAGATTGACGCAGAGCCTCAAGTTGAGGCTCTGTTAGGTATTCTTGGGCAACGTCTTTAAGGCTTTCAAAAAGATACAAATTATAGGCCCAGCTTTAACGCTATTTAACGATTAACGGGTGTGAGCAATGCTGCTTACTGCTGCAAGCTCTGCCGCATCTTGTTCTTGTTGCTCTTGACGTGCACGAGCATCCAGTACTTCTTTAGTGATAAGACCTTCTTCGATTTCGCGCAATGCGATAACGGTAGGCTTATCGTTCTCTTCAGGCACTAGTGAATCTTTGCCGCCAGTTTGCATTTGACGAGCGCGACGAGCCGAAATTAGAACTAGGTCGAAACGGTTGCCAACTTTTTCAACAGCGTCTTGAACAGTTACGCGTGCCATGAGAACTCCAATATTGTAATAAAATTTGATATGACGAGAAATTATACAGCTTAAATGGCTATTCTGCCAATAGCGCAGTTAGCATGCTGTTGTATTTTGTCGCCTGTTTGTCTTGCTTTAATCGCTCGGCACGCAGAATCGCTTTAAAATCGATGACTGCTGTATCGAAATCGTCATTAATGATGACATAGTCATATTCATTGTAATGAGAGATTTCAGATTGTGCTTCGTTCATTCGTTTTGCAATCACTGTCTCGCTATCTTGGCCGCGTGCATTTAAACGACGTTCAAGTTCTTCTTTCGAAGGAGGCAGGATGAAAATACTTTTTGCGAGTGGCATTTGCTCACGTATTTGGCGAGCGCCTTGCCAGTCTATATCTAAAAAGACATCAATGCCTTTGTCTAGATTTTCTTCAATCCAAGGGCGTGAAGTGCCGTAGTAATTTCCGAATACTTCTGCGTACTCAAGGAAAGCACCTAATTCGATGTGTTCTTCAAATTTGTCTTTGCTAACAAAATGGTAATGAACACCATCTTCTTCACCCGGACGCATGCCGCGAGTAGTATGCGACACCGATACTTTCATTGCGTACGTTGGATTTTTTTCCAATAGCGATGAAATTAAGCTCGATTTACCTGCGCCACTAGGTGCAGAGACGATGTATAAAGTACCTTTGCCCATGGTATTTCCACTCGTGGTTTGACTGTTTTGGTGCTGAACTCGTAAGACAACAGCAAAACTAATGCTTAAAAAATGGGGCGAAAGGATAGCATTTTTTGCAGCTTTTCTACAATCAAATAAAGAAAAGGGGCGTAATGCCCCTTTTAAAATTTGATTTCTAGTCACTATTGTTCAGGGAAAATGGATTTAAGTTTTCGGTAATCCATGGTTTTTCCATTAAACAATAGCTCTTGAGTGAGTTCATTGAAGTCACGACCTTGCTCGTAGAGAGGTTGTGCCCAGTCTTCATTGCAATTCGACTCCTGAAGGGTAATGGTATCTTCGCCAATTACTTGGCACGATATTAGTTCTCCAGTACTAGACTCAAGTTGAATAAATTTATTTTTATGTATCCAGTTGAATCGACTACCTGAAGAATGGCTAGCAAACCCTTCGTAGTTGCTGGTAAGCATGGACTGCCCACTAAACCAAGGTGCACTTCCTCCTAACCATTCCAAAATTGTAGGGGCAACATCTCTCTGTGATGCAGATTGATCCAAGTTCTTAATAGGGATACTTCCATCAGTAGCATACATTAAAAACGGAATCGATATTACCGATAGCCCACCTTCAGTTGTGATCTTCGATGTATGGTCAGACATGAGGACGACCAGAGTTGGCTTCTTAACTAACGCATTTAATTTAGGAATAAATCTTGACAGCTCGTCATCTGAGTGCTTCAACACACTGCGTCGAGTACTAGCTAATGTATCATTCCCGTACTTGTATTCTGCCCATTCCGGGACGACGACACCATGTTGAGTATTGGTGTTTATCGTAATCATGAAAGGCTTTTCTGGGGCCGAGTTTTGTAAGCTATTAATTTTATCTAAAGTAAATTTGAATATACTGTCATCAAAATATCCCCAGCGGTTCATATCAGAATCGAAAGAATAGTCGGTTTTACCATATGAGTGCGTAAAACCAATCGATTGAGCGTATGAACCTACAACTCCCATACCACTACCTTGGATGAAATGTGTACTCCAACCTTGATCGTTCAACATATGCGGCAAACAGTGATAATGTTCATTTTGTAGCTGAGTATTCGCCACTATGCCACTAGTAGGGTTGTCGTACGAACACAAGCCAGCAAACATGCCCTGAACAGTCCGGTAGCCATTAGCATACATCGCTTTTGTTGTTAGAGATGACTTCCGTAACTCATCGAAATAAGGAGTTGCATTTGTATGACCAGTGTAACTCGCCATATCAATAGATGCCCAGCTTTCCATTAGGACAAAGATTATGTTGGCATGTTTTAGATTATCTAAGTCAATCTTTTGTGATTGAAGTTGAGCTTGATATAATTCAGAAAGAATAGCTGGACTCGCTGATTTAGTGAGTTTTTGTGCTGCTTCAGAGCTTCCTATGTAAAGATAATAAGTGATGCTATATGGTGCATTCCAAGTGATATAAGCATGATCATTTTTACCAATTTTATAGGCACTCATCGGTGATTGAGGGTGGTCATGCCACCCTCCTCGTACTGCAAGGACTGTAATTGATAGCCAGGTTAGAGTTGTTAGTATAAAACGGACAACAGGAAGCTTTTTCTTTCCGACAGTACTAAGAGGTAATCGTATAATTATAAAGGTTGCTACAGCGCATAGTAAGAAAGCTGTTAGAGCGACTAGCGAATGGCCTTGTATTGCAGTAAGAAGAAGCTCTGACTCTGAACCTGATGCAGTGAATACTTCATAAGTAACATGTTTGCCTGACTCATTTGAGTAGATCACATCAGCAGCTGTTGTGCCTATAATCCAGAATGCTCCCCCAGTTAGCCAAACCTTAATAAAGGTTTGCAATTCGATTTTAAAATAATGCAAAACAACGCAGGTTAGAATTACTGGAGTCGCGATTACAGCGGTTATAGTGGCATCAAACCGGGTACCATAAAACAGTGCCCAGAGGCCTTCAGAGCTGATTAAAGACAACGGGGTAGAATAGCCCATCGTAAGAAAAATCACCTTACTGACAAATGAGCTAAAGAAAAGAGTGATGAATATTAGGACGATGTTCGTGATCATAATTCGTTATCTAGTTAATTGTTTGGAAGTAGCGGCAGCGATGCTTTTGATAGAAATTCCTCTAATCTCATCTTTTTCAGAAAAGATGGTAATTGAATCGTCTCTATTCGGTGACCACTCCTGATAGTTGACGGGATCAGGGTTATATAAGCCGACAATTTTTTTGTTTAATCCGTTTGCGATGTGAATAATCGAGGTATCGACAGAGACAACGACAGTGGCAAAGCGTAGTAGCTCTATCGCATCGTAAATTGTTGAGCCGTCTGTATCGATAAAGCAAAAATCACCAAATTCTTTAAGCAATGGTGCTAATGAACCTTGCTCGGATGGTGGGCATATTAGCAATATAGCTAAAGAGCTATGTTCTTCTTTCAGTAGACGGATTAGTTTTGCGACTTGCTCTATTGGGAGCTGGCGATTGCGAGAACTACCAAAAGGATTGATAGCAACAACGAGTTTACCTTGCAAATTGATTTGATTAGAAATTCGTCGCGATATTTGAGGGCAGTTAGGGACTATATAATCGGTCTTAATATTATCAATGTTGAGTAATTCAAGAATTGCGCGATATTTTGAAGAAAAATGTTGCTCAAGCATAGTCTGGTTTAGATTTATGTTTACTAGCTTTACGCCATCATCAAGGCCAACAATGTTCCTAGCCTTTACTCTATTCAAGAAGTAGAGATCTTTCATTTTTAAAATTTTAGAAAGATGAATCACGATATCAGCGCTTTCAAATTGTTTGGCCAGCTTGCTAAGATCGCTATAAGAAGGTCTTTTTTTACTAATGTGAACAGCATCAACAGCAAAATGGGTTTTGTAGAGCTCGGAAAGAGCTTGAGTGGTAATTACTTGAACTTTTGATTCAGGATAGGCTTTCTTTAATTCTCTAAAGAAAAAAGAGGAAACGATCGAATCACCTATTTTTGCATCCCAACGAACGACGACAATGTTATTTGCGCTAGGTTTTTTGTCGGTTTCGATAGTGTTACGATCAAAAAGAAAAATACCAAACTTACGGCGAATTAAGTCTCGAGACAACCGCACTCTGTCGATAGTTCTTCTAAAAATACTTTTACTCATTGTAGGTGTCTGCATTCCGATGGTGAATGTAGCAGGGAGCACTTCATACATTCCCTGCTCGAGATGCGGTGCTATTCAATATTCTGAATTTGCTCACGCATTTGCTCAATAAGCACTTTAAGCTCAACGCCTGATGCGGTGATGTCTGTGCTGATAGACTTAGAAGCCAGCGTGTTTGATTCGCGATTGAATTCTTGCATCATGAAGTCAAGCTTACGACCACAAGCGCCGCCTTTCTTCAAAATGTTATTTGCTTCTTTTACGTGAGAATCTAAACGGTCTAGCTCTTCAGCGACATCAGATTTTTGAGCAAGTAGAATCAGTTCTTGTTCTACGCGAGTCGCTTCTAATTCAACTTTTGCATCTTCAAATTTAGTCATTAGGCGCTCACGCTGCCACACTAGGATTTCTGGCATACGAGCACGCACTTTAACAACTTGCTCTGTAATGGCATCTAAGCGAGTCACGATAAGATCTTTCATGTTTTCGCCTTCGCGACCACGGGCTTCAATAAAATCAGCCAAACCTTCGTTGAAACCTTCAAGCAGTGCTTTGTTTATCGCGTCCATATCTTGCTCTGGTGTTTCCATCACGCCGGGCCAGTTCATTACTTGGAATGGATTAAGACGGCTTTCTTCACCCGTTAAACTCATTACTTGGTTAGCGGCGTTGATCACTTGCTTTGCTAAGTCTTGATTAATGTTTAGCTCGCCTTTTGCTGCAGGGTTCGCTTCAAAGCGCAGGTGACATTCCACTTTTCCGCGAGCTAGGCGTTTACGGAAACGATCACGAAGGATGGGTTCTAAACCACGAAACTGCTCAGGTAGGCGAAAATAGGTTTCTAGGTAGCGTTGGTTTACTGAGCGAATTTCCCATACCGCGCTACCCCAGTCGCCTTTGATTTCTTTACGTGCATAAGCAGTCATGCTGTAGATCATTTAAAATATCCTTGGTTCACATTTGGTGAAAATTTGACTGGCGATATGTTAGCACGCGGGAAGGGGAGAATACAGAATTCGCTCGACGGCCCACTTCGATTTTAGCTTTTAGTACTTCGCTTTTCGCCCGTAGCTTTTAGTACTTCGCCCTTAGTACTTCGCTTTCCTTTATTCTTCCGTTATAATCTTGCTCCAATCTGAAACACCCAATCCAGCTACCATAGGTAAAGCCAATGCGCCCAAGCGAAAGAAGTGCCGAACAAGTTCGTCCGATAAAAATTACCCGCAATTACACTGCGTATGCTGAAGGTTCAGTCTTGGTTGAATTTGGTAACACCAAAGTACTTTGTAACGCAACGGTAGAAGAAAACGTACCGCGTTGGTTGAAAGGAAAAGGCCAAGGCTGGGTAACAGCTGAATACGGCATGCTGCCACGTGCAACGCACACTCGTAATCGTCGTGAAGCAGCGAGTGGCAAGCAAGGCGGTCGTACTATGGAAATCCAACGTCTTATTGCTCGTAGCTTACGTGCAGTGGTTGATTTGGAAGCCATGGGTGAGTTCATGGTAACGGTAGACTGTGATGTAATCCAAGCAGACGGCGGTACTCGTACTGCTTCTATTTCTGGTGCAAGCGTTGCAATGGCAGACGCATTCCAACACTTGATTGACCAAGGTAAAATGAAAAAGAACCCAATGAAAGGGCACGTTGCTGCTGTTTCTGTTGGTATTGTTGACGGTGAAGCATTATGTGACCTTGAATACGTTGAAGACTCAGCGGCAGGCACAGACATGAACGTGGTAATGACAGAAGACGGTCGCATGATTGAAGTGCAAGGCACAGCAGAAGGCGAACCGTTTACCCACGATGAGTTACTTGAATTGTTGGCCCTGGCGAAATCGGGGATCGACTCTATCGTAACAACGCAGAAGAAAGCGTTAGAAAATTGATTTGATGAATAGCTCCTTTTGAAGGGGCTATTTTTTTAGATAAGAAAGGCTTGAGGCACAAGGCTGAAGGCAATAGTTAAAAGAATTAGAGAGAGTGATATGAAAACATACCAGCGTGAGTTTATTGAATTTGCATTAGAAAAAGAAGTACTGAAGTTTGGTTCATTTACTTTGAAATCAGGCCGTACTAGCCCTTACTTTTTTAACGCTGGATTGTTTAATACCGGTTCTGACCTTGCGAAGCTTGGCCGTTTTTACGCAGCAGCATTATCAGACTCTGCTATCCAGTTTGATGTTTTGTTTGGCCCTGCATACAAAGGCATTCCAATTGCAACGACAACAGCGGTAGCTCTGGCTGATCACTATGATATCGATACGCCTTACTGCTTTAATCGTAAAGAAGCGAAAACGCACGGTGAAGGCGGCAGCTTAGTCGGTAGCGAACTGGAAGGTCGCATCATGCTGGTTGATGACGTGATCACGGCAGGTACAGCCATTCGTGAATCAATGGAAATCATTAAAGCAAACGGCGCTGATTTGGCTGGTGTTCTAGTTGCTATTGACCGCCAAGAAAAAGGCAAAGGCGAATTGTCTGCGATTCAAGAAGTAGAACGTGACTTTGGCTGTGCGGTTATTTCAATCGTGAGCCTAACAGACCTTATCTCTTACCTTGAAGAGAAAGGCGATAACACTGAGCATCTAGAAGCCGTGAAAGCATACCGTGCAGAGTATGGGATTTAGGAAAAGCAGGCCGCTTTGCTTAAGAGGCATAAGGCTGAAGGCATAGGGCTCAAATAAAAAAGACAGCATTTGCTGTCTTTTTGTTTTTGGGCTGGTATTTTTCCGCCTTCCGCCTTCCGCCTTCCGCCTTCCGCCTTCCGCCTTCCGCCTTCCGCCTTCCGCCTTCCGCCTTCCGCCTTCCGCCTTCCGCCTTCCGCCTTTACGGCCTTTTATCATCATAAAGCCTACCGCGCTCACTACCATCATGCATGGTTTTGAAACGGCGGTGCATCCACATGTATTGGTCAATACCGCGAAGAATCACTTTTTCAATCGCACGGTTCATGACGATAGCGGCGCCTTCTGGGTCTTTTGTTGGAAATTCACTGCTCAAGTCATTATCAACCTCTAAACAGTATTTGTTTCCTGTTCGTACGCTTGAACCAGTAATAACTGCACACTTACCTTTATCGACCAGAAACCCGGTTCCAGCCGGAGAGCATGCTTTCTCAAACGCGAAAAACGGAACATAAACAGAATTGGTGCTGCCGTAGTCCTGATCGGGTAGATACCATAACCGACCGCCTTTTCTTAGCAAGCGAACCATGCCACGAATGTCTTCTCGGTCAATCAAACTATTGCCGAAAGCAGTTCTTCTCCAGCACTGAATGAATTCAATGGCCGGGTTTTCATGGGGACGGTAAACACCAAAACCAGATGCACCGACAAGTGTGAATGCACGGCTGGTTATTTCAAGGTTAAGCATATGAGTACAAACAACAAGAACACCTTTTTTTTGTTGTTCAAGGTCCGCTAGATGTTGTGCATTTTTAAAGGTAATTAGTCGCTTAAAGCGCCAGGTTGGCCAAAACCAAGCGATGCCAGTTTCTATTAAGGCTAATCCAGTATTCTTGTGTACTTCATCGGATATCCGCTGTTTTTCTACATCTGGCATCTCTGGGAATGCCAATTCAAGGTTGCGTTGGATAATATGCGATCGTTTTTTTATTAACGGAGTGACAGCCTTACCAAGCCCTCGTCCAATGACTTTGAGAATTGAGTACGGGAAAATAGTAACAGTCAGGGCTAACAGGCCAAACCCAACCCAAACGCCCCAGTATTTAGGGTGGCTAATATGAGAGGTTTTATTTTTTGTCATAGATTTCTCGTTCTATTTCTTTAAGTCCAAGTTGGGCTTGCACTCTTTTGGCCTTGATTGTGTCTGCAAAAATCTCGTCGTTGATAGTCTCTCTCTCAAGGATCCTGTGATAAAGGTGGAGTTGGACTGCTTTATAAAAAAGTGGCACGTTTTTAAGCCCAATAAGAGATAAGCGGTAGTCTACGTCGGTATCCTCACCTACTGCAGCTGCCTCATATCGCATGTCGAAGCCGTTAACTTTAACAAGGTCAGACTTATATAAAGAAAAATTACAGCCAACAATGCCTTTAGGCTTAGATGTCACCAACAATTTTCTCATCAACTTGGAAGTTACGCGAAACCCTTTTTCAAGGTTCTTTCCTTTTTCTTTCTGAGAGCCTCTCCCAAAAATATAGTTCCGCATTAATGCCCACCGGTTGTCATGGAAAAAGTTCTCCGGGGATGACGACTGCATAAATTTTTGAGTTGCAATTTCGGATAAATCCACTCTTCGTCCGCACATGACAGAGTTTGGTTTTCTGGATAAAAAATGATCTTCAATGAAGTGCTGTTGAGGAATGCAATCACCATCGATAAAGATCAAATAATCACTTTCTGACGCCAAGACGGCATGGTTTAGAATGCGATTCTTACGAAAGCCGCTGTCTTCATGCCAAACATGTTTGATGGTAAATGGCTGGCTTTCCATAGCGGCACGAATAAAATCTACAGCGTCGGGCTTAGAACCATCATCAGCAATAATCACCTCAAAGCACTGTATAGATTGAGCTGCGAGTGACTGAAAGATCAGGTCTAGTGCAGTGATATTGTTATAAAACGCGATTATCAGCGTTACTTGTGGTTTATTGTTCTTCATAAGCTCTATTGAATCTGTGCACTTAGTAGCGCCCAGTATTCCTCAAAATTGGCGGTAGGTTGGTATTTAAAGTCTGAGCGTACAAAGCGATTGAGGCTGCCTTCTACTTGGCCTAACAGTTGTGTCGCTAAGATTTTTTCATCTACAGGGAAAGATTTACCTTCACGTATTTTTCTCTCACGTAAGATCTGGCGCAGTTGCGTTTCAATGCGTTCAAACAATTGGTTGATTCGCTCGCGAAGGCGTTCATTTTCAAACATCAATGCGTGACCAGAAAGAATACGGGTGAGCCCAGGGTTACGCTCAGAAAAGACTAATATCAGTTGGAGAACCAAACGAATACGCTCTAGCGTGTCTTTTTCTTCATCTAAAATTCGATTGATCCGAGACATCAACGCTTCTTCGATAAACTCAATCAGCCCTTCAAACATACGAGCTTTACTAGGGAAATGACGATATAAAGCCGCTTCAGAAACACCTACATGTTTAGCCAGTTTTGCCGTCGTGATACGGGAAGCGCCGTCTGTCGATTCCAGCATTTGAGCAAGAGCTTGCAGAATCTCTTCACGACGATTAGAGCGTTTTGTACCGGCCATGTAATTTGTTCCTTATCTACGGCGCTAATAACCAAACGGCATTTTAACCTTAGCCTGACATAGTAGCCAGTGATGAGTGCCTGATTTTGTTTGTAAAAGAGTGAAATGAGGGTTCGCTTCGCTTGTTGGGGGCGGGCGGAAGGCAAAAGGCATTAGTTGCCCTTAGCCTCTAGCCTTTCAGTCTCTCCCCAATCTCACTCATAAGCGCCTGCCCCAACAACGCCTTACTTGCTAGAGGAAGTGCTTTATCCCCCCCTTGCCAATAAAGATGCAGTGCGTTGTCTTCCGAGTTAAAACCTAGGCCAGCCACAGAGACATCGTTGGCACAGATAAGATCGAGGTTTTTTCGTGCAAGCTTACCGCGAGCGTAGCTTTCTACATCTTGAGTTTCAGCGGCAAAACCGACGGTAAAAGGGCGGTTTTCGGTGAGTGCGGCAACAGAGGCGATGATGTCTGGGTTCTTAACCATGGTGATGGTCATTTCATCGCTGTCGTCAGTTTTCTTAATTTTTTGCTCGGCGATATTTGCTGGTCGGTAATCAGCAACGGCAGCGCAGCCAACAAAAATATCGTGCTTTGGCGCGTGTTCCATTGCTGCAGCATGCATTTGTTCAGCGCTATCGACATTAATGCGGGTAACGTTTGCAGGTGTTGGCAGTGATACCGGGCCACTGATCAAGGTCACTTGTGCACCTTGCTCGGCTGCGGCTTTAGCGATGGCAAAGCCCATTTTCCCTGAACTGTGGTTGCTGATGTAGCGCACAGGATCAATCGCTTCGCGTGTCGGGCCTGCGGTAATCACGACAGATTTTCCTAGCAGCACTTTAGGTTGAAAGAACGCTTCACAGTGATTAACTAACTGCATTGGCTCCAACATTCTACCTTGGCCAACATCACCACAGGCTTGTTCGCCAGAAGCTGGGCCCCAAATATAAAAGCCGCGGCGAGTTAACGTCGCTATGTTTTCTTGAGTGGCCACATTGGCATACATCTGCTGATTCATCGCAGGAGAAACAGCAACCGGAGAGTCAGTCGCAAGCACTAGCGTCGATAATAAGTCATTACCCATACCAGCCGAAATACGAGCAATAAGATCAGCCGTTGCTGGTGTTAAAAGCACTAAGTCAGCCCACTTTGCTAACTCTATATGACCCATAGAAGCTTCTGCAGCAGGATCAAATAAGCTTTCAGAGACCGGGTGACCCGAAACCGCTTGTAGCGTGAGTGGCGTAATGAATTCTTTTGCCGCATTGGTCATCACGATACGGACTTCTGCGCCACGCTCGATTAACCTGCGTGTTAACTCGGCACATTTATAAGCCGCGATACCACCACTGATACCAACAAGAATTTTCTTTCCAGCAAGTGTTTGCATGTTTAACTCTCCAAATTTTCTGCCGCTACTTTAGCATAAGCCTGATTTTTTTTGGAATTCGCTATTTACTGATAGAGGACGGGAGCTTTAAAACCGAGAAATTTGAGGAGTAAACATAAGTCCTCAATGCTCATACTTCTTAAACTTATCAATTACACCAAGGCATGAGCCTGATCCTAACAAGTTAAATCAAATTTGCTCTCAAATTTTAAGCGTGCTGTTTAAAAGAAAAATGAGGAGCCAACTGATGAGCGTGAAATCCATTCCCACCGAATCCATGCCAAGAGAAAAGCTACTAACCCATGGGCCTAAGTCTTTGACCGATGCAGAGCTGCTGGCTATCTTTTTAAGAACGGGCACAAAAGGCATGAACGTATTAGAGCTTGCCGACTTTTTATTAAAAGATTGCGGCTCGCTAAGAGCCTTATTTTCCGCTACCCAAGATCAGTTTTGCAGACATAAAGGCCTAGGGGAGGCTACCTACGTACAATTGCAAGCCGTACTAGAAATGACCCAGCGTTACCTTGCTGAAACTCTAAAACGGGGAGATGCGCTGACAAGCCCGGAACAAACCAAGCTTTACCTCTCTTCTATACTCCGAGATCGTCATCGAGAAGCCTTTTTCGTTTTGTTTCTTGATAACCAGCACCGAGTCGTCAGTGATGAGATTTTATTTGAAGGCACAATAGATGCCGCCAGTGTTTACCCACGAGAAGTCGTCAAACGTGCGTTGCACCATAATGCCGCCGCGCTGATCCTTGCCCACAACCACCCATCAGGCGTTGCAGAACCCAGCCAAGCAGACAGACGCATCACCCGCCGCCTTTCAGATGCCACCGCGTTAATCGATGTTCGAATATTGGACCACTTTGTTATCGGGGATGGGGAAGTTGTGTCGTTTGCTGAGAGGGGGTGGATTTAGGGGGGAAGGGGAAGAATTCGCTATGCTCACTAAGAAACTAGAAACTATGAAGAGAAAAAGTTGAGATCGTGCATTTATCTTTGTTGTTATAGGAGCGAAGCGGTCTCGTTTCTCGAAAGGAGCTTGCGACTGTTCTAGTTTTTTCGCTCTCTGTAATCTTAGGGCGTAGCCCGTCTCTGTATTCTCAAAGGACGAAGTCCGCTCTAATTTATGCGGTTAGCATCTATTTTAAAAAAAAGCTTAGCTTTTTTTCAAAATCTGCTATCATCCCCCGCACTAATTTATGAACCTAAATCAGCTCTGTTCAAAAAAGATCACGAAAATCCTTAAAAAGGATCTGTTCGGGTCTTGAGCAATGCGTATCAAGTTAGTATAATGCGCGACCTTTGATAGCCTTGTATGGATATTCCATAACGGTTTTTGACCTCACGTCTTTTATTTATGATAGATAGAGAGGTTCGGCAACCAAGGTTGATATCGAGCTGAAACGATTTGGAGAGACATTCATGTCCCGAGTATGCCAAGTAACTGGTAAGCGTCCTGTAACGGGTAACAACCGTTCACACGCACGAAATGCTACTAAGCGTCGTTTTCTGCCGAACCTACAAACTCACCGTTTCTGGGTAGAAGGCGAAAAGCGCTTTGTTAAACTACGTCTAACTGCTAAAGGCATGCGTATTATTGATAAGAAAGGCATCGAAGCTGTTCTTGTTGATATCCGTGCTCGTGGCGAGAACGTATAAGAGGAATTGAACAATGGCTAAAGGCATTCGTGAGAAAATCCGTCTAGTATCTTCTGCTGGAACAGGTCACTTCTACACAACTGACAAAAACAAACGTAACATGCCAGGCAAATTTGAGATCAAGAAATTTGATCCAGTAGTACGCCAGCACGTTATGTACAAAGAAGCTAAAATCAAGTAATTGATTCTAACGACCTTTGTAAAGTGTTAAAAACCCAGCTTTTAGCTGGGTTTTTTATTGCCTGAAGAAAAGTGAGTAAATGGATTAACCTAAAGTAGGTGTTTATTTTAACAGTGTCCTTTACTATGGTTACGGGTTACGGGTTACGGGTTACGGTGAGGGGAAGGATATGAAATTAAGTCGGCGTGGATGGAACAACGTTATGATCATCTCGATCTTAGTCTTTATTGCTTTGATCAATGCCCCCAGTGTTCTACGAGAGCACTTTAATCTAGGCGTCGAACCTGAAGTGACCTTACCTTTTATACTCAATTCAAAATGGCAGCCTACCGCGCTCCATTTTCCTAAATGGTCACTAGAGTTTGATGGCAGTGATTGGCAGTCCACTCGTTTACTCACTCTTTCTCCTGAGCAAGCCATTAATCGCTGGCAGTCTTTGCAAGGGACGCCTGTTGATAACAAAACTTTCGAACAACTAAAACCTAACCTATCGGCTGCTCACACAATAGAAGTCTGGTATCAAGAGCAAGAAGAACCCCAGCGCGTAACCTACTACAAAACCCCACAGTTTTGGCTATTTCAGAATTGGGACAAGCAATGGTTGGCGGTTTCGGTGGATGAGGGGTATTTGTTTTCGTTTGAATAAAAAAGAGAATTCGCTGTGCTCACTAGGTTATAGGTTATAGGTTATAGGTTATAGGTTACAGAGTACCCGTAGGCTCGCTTTAGAAGCTAGAAAAGCAAAAGCGTTATGGTGTTAATCAACCATATCGTCATCCCGGAATCGAGGAACGAGATGTCCGGGATCTACTAACAGCGCACAGTAATCTAAGGTTTTTACTCTTACTAGCAGCGAAGTGATCTAGACTCTAGTCTCTGCTATTTCTGTGTTCTAGTTAGCACTGCGAATTCTGTAACCTTCGATCTTAACTAAAGGATTTTTTATGCCAGAATTACCAGAAGTCGAAGTCAGCCGAATGGGGATTAGTCCTCACTTGGTTGGGCAAACTATCGAATCAATCGTGGTGCGACAGCCAAAGTTACGTTGGGCTGTGCCGGAAGAGTTGCAAGACTTAGTCGGTGAAAAAATAAATAGCATCTCTCGCCGTGCTAAATATCTGCTGGTTGAAACTCAAAAAGGCAGTGCGATGATCCACTTAGGCATGTCTGGCAGCTTGCGAGTATTAGATACATTCATTGACGCTGGAAAACATGACCATGTTGATTTGATCCTTAAAAACGGCAAAGTGCTTCGTTATAACGACCCGCGTCGGTTCGGTTCGTGGTTATTCATCGGGGAAGGTGAATCGCATAAACTGTTAGACAATATGGGCCCAGAGCCACTGACGGATGAATTTGATGCAGAATACTTGTGTGCAAAAGCTAGCAGCAAGAAAGTCGTCATTAAGCAATTTGTGATGGATAACAAAGTTGTCGTTGGAGTGGGGAATATTTACGCTAACGAAGCGTTATTCAACTCAAATATTCACCCTAAAACACCGGCCGGGCAGTTAACTAAAAATCAATTTTTACAATTGGTTAATGACATTAAGTCAGTACTTGCTACGGCTATTAAGCAAGGTGGAACCACTCTAAAAGATTTTAACCAAGTTGATGGCAAGCCAGGTTACTTCGCACAAGAGTTGCAAGTGTATGGCAGAGCAGGCAAGCCATGCCCCATTTGTGGAACCTTGATTGAAGCACTTAAAATTGGCCAACGAAATACGTTTTATTGTTCGAAATGTCAGCCATTTGATGAAGAATCATAGGGTGGCTTCTTCACTGTGATCTTTAGGTTCGAGCTTAAGATGCGAGCCTTAAATGTGAGACTTAAATGTGAGACTTAAATGTGAGACTTAAATGTGAGACTTAAATATGAGCCTTAGTCGCTAACGCCTTTGCGACCACTTCAGGTACGAACTGATCCACGTTACCGCCATGTATCGCCACCTCACGTACGATAGTCGACGAGATAAAAGCGTGCTCTTCTGCTGGGGTTAAAAACACACTTTCAAGCCCTGGCATTAAACGTCGGTACATATTGGTCAAACCAAATTCATATTCAAAATCGACCGTGGTGCGCAAGCCTCGAATCAACACATTCGCTTGTTCTTGCTTGGCAAAGTCGACCATTAAGCCAGAAAAACCTTTTGAATTAACATTGTCTAAGTGAGCGGTCACTTGCGCAGCAAAGTTTACGCGTTCGTCTAAAGTAAACATGGTCTTTTTACTTGGGCTTGCTGCAACCGCGATAATGACCTCGTCAAACATGCTAGCAGTACGTTCGATTAAATCTAGATGCCCATTAGTCATGGGATCAAATGTGCCAGGATAAATCACCCGAGAGATGCGTTTTTGTGTCACGGTAAGCTACTCTTTTAATTTGTTAATCTGAACTCATCATAGCAAATAAAACTCAAAATTCGTTATCTATGTCGGTATGATGGAGGCAGACTGAATAGAGAGTGTGATATGAAAAAGATTTTGGTGATCCGAAACGATAAAATTGGCGATTTCATGCTGGCGTGGCCCAGCTTCGCGATGCTTAAACAATCCATGCCAGAATGTCATATTACCGCTTTAGTGCCAAACTATACCAAGGCGTTAGCAGAGCTTTGCCCTTGGATAGACGAAGTAATGGTTGACCCAACGAATAAAGGCAGTAAAACAGAACAAAAACAACTGATTGAGCAGATAAAATCAGCGCAATTTGACGCCTCTATTAACTTGTTTTCGACGACGTATAACGCTCTGTTAGTGTGGCAAGCAGGTATTAAATACCGCTTAGCACCAGCGACTAAACTCGCCCAAATCTTTTATAACAAACGAATTAAACAAAATCGCTCTCAGTCTGCCAAGCCTGAATATGAATACAACCTTGACCTCATTCGAGCTTTCTTAGCCGACCAGAATGTCAATGTTGTGGAACCTACCTCTCCATACTTGAGCTTTTCTTCATCAGAGCTTTCTATGCAAAAGAAAAAGCTGTCGGAGTCGTTAGAGATTGATGTGAGTAGGCCTTGGATCTACTTGCATGCAGGTAGTGGAGGCTCTGCGAATAACCTTTCTCTAGAGCAGTACACACAGCTTTATTCAGAACTAAACCTTGAGAGTGAGTGCATACTAACAGCAGGACCAGGGGAAGAAGAAAAAGCGAGAGAGCTTCAGGTACTATTAAAGCAAAAAGGTATTAATGCGGTTGTGTATGATAAAAATGAAGGTTTAGTCGACTTCACTCGCTCAATTGCTTGTGCAGATCTATTTATAGCAGGCTCTACAGGACCACTACACATAGCTGCAACCTTAGATGTGCCAACAGTTGGTTTTTTCCCAAGCAAGCGAAGTGCGACGCCACTTCGCTGGCGACCAATCAATTCAGAGGGTAATCATATTGCTTTTTGTCCACCGAAAGCGGGTGATAAACAAAGCCAAGAAGATATGGCGAGAATTGATATCAATGATATTACGATTGAGTTGAAGGGTTGGGTTTTTGAAAAATTGAGGCTAGAGGCTAGAGGCTAGAGGCTAGAGGCTAGAGGCTATAAGAGCGATGCCGCTTTGCTTTTCCGTATTCTAGTGAGCAAAGCGAATTCTGTATTCCGTAATTAATCTTTCTGTTCTTGCTCTCTTACCCATAAATCTGCGTATTTCACAAAAGTAGAATGCGCAGACAACAGGGAAAGTAAGAACCCTTGCTTCCCGTCGAGAAAGCCCACCTTTAAGATATACATCTTAATAAAGCAGGCTAAAGCATGCACAATGCCTTGGCTGAGGCTGCTTTTTTTGCCACGCTTTTGACGCTGGTCAGCCCAGGCCTTGGCGTAGCCGGCAGATTTCACTAAATAATGATGCACATCGTTGTAAGTATAGTGAATGGCATCACCCTCAAGGTTTGCCACTTTCATTTCTTTGGTTACTTCCACACGTTCGTGGACTAAAGCATCGGTATATTGTGTTAGTTTTGTTGGGTAAAGCCTTAACACGCGATCTGGGTACCAACCGCAATGCTTGATATAGCGGCCAAACACCCAGCTTAGTCGAGCAAATTGATAAACAGTATCAGAGGAATTAGTCTCAACGGCCTGCAGTATGCTGGCCTTTAATTCAGGTGTAATACGTTCATCGGCATCAAGCCAAAGAACATAGTCTGATGTTACGTGAGTTTGAGCGATTCTGCGCTGCGGCCCAAAGCCTGGCCAATCTGCATTCACGAAGAAGTTGTTTGTGTACTCTCGAGCAACTTGTTCCGTTTCGTCAGAGCTACCAGAATCGAGAACGACAATTTCATCCACCCAATCATGTACGGTTTCTAAACATGCTTTAAGGTGTGCGGCTTCGTTTTTTACAATTAATGCGACCGCTAAAGTTGGTTTGCTCACTGGAATGCCTCTCATGTTGGGTAAGCTAGTGTAACGGGGTTATAGAGAAAAATCAGCTACCGCTTTATCAAACATACGAATAACCCGGTCGGCACTGATACGGTGCATGGCTGACTTATCTTTCACTCTTGTTCGCCAGGCTAGCTGGTTAGACGGTTTGCCAGTCTCAGCTTGGATTGCTTCTTCATAAGCAGAAACCACGTAGTTTTGATATTGATAAGGACCAGTTCGTTCCGGATTATGGTGTGCGTAAAGGCCGATTACTGGAGTATTCATAGCATTTGCCATGTGAGCTGGGCCAGTATCTGGAGCGACAACCAAATGGGCTTTATCTAGTAACGCTAGCATTTCAAGTAAGCTACTTTTACCAACCAAATTGTTCACAGGCTTTGCGAGTTTGCATTGAATAGCTTCGGCTAATTCGAGTTCAATTTTAGCTGGGCTACCAGCTAAAATCACGTTCCAGCCAGCGATTTGAGCATGTTTAATTAGTGCAACATACCCGTCGCAGGTCCAATTCTTATAACCTTTACTGGCCGCAGGAACAATCACCAAGTTAGATGATTCTGTCTGTAGATTCTCTAATGCCCAACGAGACTCTTGGTCTGAGTAAGGAATGGCCCATTTAGGAGTAATATCTTGCACACCAAGTGTTTGTGCAAAAGCCAATAAGCCATCCAACACATGTGGTGCTGAAGGTGAAGGCACCTTAACATTTGTGAACAGGTGCTGAAAATCTTGGCTACGCTTTGCGTCAAATCCCAGCTTGTATTTTGCTTTAATGCCCAAGGTTGCGATGCTAGCGCGAAATGCATATTGCATGTGAAGTAAGGCATCAAAACGGTGGTTCTTTAGTGTTTTCCAAAGAACCTGATAGCCTTTTAATCCCTGCTTCTTATCAAACACAATGACTTCAATGTTTGGTAGAGATCCAATAAGTTTGGCTTCTAGCTTGCCCGTTATCCACGTTATTTTAGTTTCTGGCCACTGTCTTTGTATTGCTTGTACTGCGGCAACAGTATTGCAGACATCGCCAATGGCTGATAATCGCAAAATACAGAGTGCTGATGGCGACTCCTTGAATAAAGGCGTCATTACTTCGACAGCCCTTCAGTGACTAAATAGCTCTCGACTTGCTCTTGGTATGAAACCTTATAGGAGAACTTCTGGCTATCATGTGATGCAAGTAAATTGAGCGCCAAAAGATAGGTAAGAGAGATAAGGAACACCTTCGTAAAACGTGAGTTATTGCTTTCCTTCCAAATCCTGATTTCGCGCAGAATAGGGAATAAGGCAAATGGGAAAGCGATAATAAGATGCCAGTAACTAAAGGTAATCGGAGACAGGCAAGCACAAATAACAATGCCCGTTAAGGTTGCAAACGAGTACAGGATCAGCCAAGACTCGGTATTCTCGATTGGGTTATCTCGCTTAATAATTGGCTTCACAAATTTCCAGGTACGCCAGTTAAACTTAGCTGAAATAAGAACAGACGCGATACCAAAACCAAATGTGACGGCTTTCCACAAATACTGAATAACCATTTGCATCCATTCAATGCTAGTTATCCAATCAAACGAACTATTAGCAATGACACGGTTAGAGAATAGGAACGAGCCATATCGAAGCCAGTAAACGACAGACTTTATGACAGGGTAAACATGGACTAAGCCGTAACCGATGTAGCGATCACTTTCTTCAACAATCGCTTCGTTAACCATTAGCTCATGGAAATAAGGGATGAGAGACAATATGGTGACGATGAGGCCAGCGGCAACGCCAAGCCAGGATACCTTTATCATGGTTCTGTAGAACAAGAATACGCTTATGACAGCTAAAATAGGCCAAGAAAAATGCAGCTGCAGAGCCATACCAATAGCTAAAATGTGCAAAAACGAATATAGAAACGATGATTTCTCGCGCATCTTGGACGCTGTCCATAGGTGCAGAGCTGCAAAAAAGCATAGATAAGCTGGGTTGTACATCAAGTTGTCATATTGAACCCAAGGGCTTAGCCAAAATAACCCAAGAAAGACTAAGCGGATCGGCTTATCAAAGGCTTGTTTAATAACGGCGTCTATCATTAAAAATGCACATAAGCGCAACGCAATTAAAAAAGCCATGGGAGCCCAAGGTGAATCCCATACCATGATAGGTAAGCCAACCACTAGCGCTGAAAGGTAACCTGGTAGGTTTCCAACAGTGCTGGCAAAGCTTCCATAGGCCAGCCAATTATTGTCATAAGCACCCAAATAGCCTTTAGCTATCATTTGCGTTTGGTCGCCTCGAAGTATTTGATGCTCTCCGTATACGAAGGCAAAAATAGTTCCGATACAAAGTCCCGCAAAAAAAAGCAGCTCAAAGTGTCTTTCGAAGAATGTTGGAGAGTTCATTTTTGGCCTTGTATATATTCGTTACTGGGCAAGATTATGCAATTGAGAAGACAGAATGTAAATCTGTCTCCTTACTACGTGACGGTAAGTTAACTCTTTAATGCTTGATTGCTGGTGCTTTACTGACGCAATCAATAACATTTTCCACCCAAGATGAGAGGGTATATTTTTGCAAAACTTTGTTATCGGGCTTCTCATAAGGCGCTTCGAAAAATGAATCCTCAATTTTTAATGAAGCATCCAAAATTTGGATGTTCTTTTTATTAAAGAAATCATATTTACTAATTGATGAGTTAGTCGTAATCAGTTTTTTTTCGAAACCGAGAGCTTCGTAGACTCTAAAGGAGAGGCCGGCTTGAAGCTGTTGTCCTTGCCCTATGTCTAGTACGGCTTTAGCTTCGCGAATATTTTGTTCCAGCTCATCTGTCAGCATCAGTTTATCAATAATATTGACTCGAGGATGCGTAATATATTTTCGCTTTCTAGGATGATCGATGTAAAAATTCACATTGGCGTTAATATGTGGATTCGCCTCTAAGAAAGAGACAACGTCTTGATAGCGCTGCTTGTTGAAACTCATAACAGAAAATAAGTCATATTTCAGATTATTATGCTGATTATCAAACTTATTAATGTAGTTGTAAGAACGTATGAAGCCATGCTTTTCACAGTCTGTCGGTTCAAAGCTGAAAATGGGTGAGAATCGCTCTAAATGAGTCCCGTTTCTAGGCATACGCTCTAGGCTATCCCACAATGAAAGAACCAGTTTGTCGGTGTTTTTTTCAAACAAGTCAAAATGTTCATCACCGAAAAAATTGGGTTCTGTCATTAAGATTATGTCAAAGCGCTGACGATGGTTGAAAAAACCTCTCAGTGAGAAAGATATCTGCTCTTTGGTGCGCAGGTGCTTATATTTTGAACTGGCAATCAGGTCAAAAGCTTTTGAAAGAAGGCGGTGAGTTTTGTTGTAATAACGAAAATCAGCAAAATCACTATGGTCTAAGTGGATGACGTCATGGCCCTGACGGCGCATCTCACTCACAATGGGAGATGCTAGGTTTGCCCAATCGGGACAGATAAATAAAATGTTCATAATAGGCCATAATGGTAAATGTAGATTCAACGTATAATGTTATATAAAGAGCAAGGCAAGCACAAATACTAAACAGGTTCGATTTGAATGAGTGTGTTACATATCCAACAAATGCAAAGTGCGTTCAATGCTACCTTGTTGGCTGGTAACAAACTGTTTTGCTTTTACTCCCATTTCAAGGCGTAGAGAATCTTGAGTCAAGATTTCGCAGATCTTATTTGATAAATCAGATGACTCACAAATGATAGCGCCTTGCTGCTTAACTAACGTATTGGTAATGTCTAGAAAGTTAAAGTAGCTAGGGCCTATAATCGTCGGGACGCCAAGAGCTGCGGGTTCTAGGATATTATGCCCCCCCACTTTGTCACCAAGTAAGCTTCCACCCATAAAACACACATCACTAGCAGCGATCAGCGTGAGCATTTCTCCCATCGTATCACCAAGGTAGATTCGAGTATCTGAGCTGATGGCTTCAGAGTGCGTGCGTCGGGCTGTCGTCATTTTTGAAGCTGCGTAAGAGTACACGTCATCAAAACGTTCGGGGTGTCTTGGTACTAAGATTAGTAGGGCATTCGGCTGTGACAGTAGAATTTGTTTGTGTGCTGAAATGACGATCTCATCCTCACCTTTGTGAGTGCTTGCGGCTATCCAAACTGGGCGAGATTTTCCAATGCGGTTTCTTAATATATCCCCAGCTTCTAAGGTGGTCGCCGAGATTTGAATATCAAATTTCAATGACCCAGTTACTGATATTTTAGCAGTCGGGACTCCGAGTTGAATAAAGCGCTCTGCATCCTCCTCATGTTGGCAAAGGAACTGGTCAACATTGCTAGCAATGATAGAAAATAGGGCGGATACCTTTTTATAGCGGTTCATAGATCGCTCAGATAATCGAGCGTTAACAATATTTACCGGAACGTTGGATTTTTTTACATAATGAAGGGTGTTGGGCCATAATTCGGTTTCAATAATGAGTAACTGTTTTGGGTTAATCTGTTGTAGGAATCCTTTAATAGCAAAACCAAAATCCAGTGGCATGTAGCGATGTTCTACAATGCTTCCCAGCTTTTCAATTTGCTCCGCACCAGTAGTGGTTGTTGTAGTTACTACAATGGGTACGTGTGGGTGACGCGCCTTTATCATTTTGATGATTGGTATAGAAGCAATGGCTTCACCAACAGAGACAGCATGAATCCAGAGTGGCCGCTCGGTAGTTGATGTCTTTGGTGTTACTCCAAAGTGCTCAAGCCAGCGCATGCCAATGTGTGGTTTCCCATTTTTTTTTTTGTATAAACCGTACAAAAAGAAAGGAGCAAGTAAGTACAAGAACAATGAATAAATAGCTCTAACTAGCATTGTGCTTTATCTCATTATTTGTTTTTAGGCAACCAGCAATCATGACCGATAGAATAAAGAATAAGCAAGCTGTTTGAAATTCCATTTCATTACTATATACAACACCAAGCATCAAATATGCAGATAGAAGGTTAATGCCTGCCCAAGCGTAACTTGGGGAGATATATCTATATGACCAGAAAAATTTAGCGAGCATGGCCAGTAAAGTGATATACGCGAGAAAATAGACTAAACCATTTTTATTGATATTGTTAATGTATGCATTATGAAAATCGTGTATTGAAATGTTGGTGCCAATACTGTCTTGCATTTCTTCAACTGAGCTAATAGTGTTAATAATTTCTACAACTTTAATCGGCAGCTCTTTTGTGCTGGTACCAAACAAAAAAGTCACAGGATCTGTTTCAATATGATGTTGAGCAAGTAATATGCCATTTCCCCACATTAGCTTTCTAGCATTGTTCGAGGCATTACTACTTGATGCAACACTTGCTATACGATCAACAAACTCACTTACGGGCTTCGTTTGACTAAAGGCGACAATCAAAACAACCAATGCGGTGGTGCACAATAGCAGTAGTTTTCGATGATGAAAAAGTAGATAAAAAAACGTCACAATGGCGGTGACTAAAATAGCACCTCTACTATTGGCAATTAATAAGCTACCTAGGGTGGCGATTAGAAAAAAAACGCTGATAAACAAATGTGGTCGATTTTTCTTTACCAGAATGAAAGGGATTATACCTACAAATAAGTACCCAAGTAATTCTGACCAACGACCAACATCCCAAAAGCTCTGCACTCTGAAATGAGACCAGTCATCCATTAAATATAATTGATAGTAACTGTTTATTATTGCTATGCAAGCCCCCAATATAAGGGCATTTTTTGCTAAGTCGAGGTGGTTTTTTTTAAGCAATAATAAAGAAATGAACGGTGTTAATAGCAGAAATGCGCCTTTTCGAAATGTAGTGGCCAGTTCATTTATATCACTAAAACTAATAGATTTTGCTATCAGAGCCAAAGTGAAAACCGCATACATCATGATAAAAATAGGTTGTTGATTTACCTGTTCTTTAAACGCTTTGAAGTTTCTCAAAGCAATTAAGTGACCAATAAGCAGCAAAGCTAACGCGATATTCATTCCCGCTTTTGATGTGTAGATGGTCAAGAAGCAAAAGCCAACAAGAAATATATTAAAATACTGAGGATTAATTTTATTCATATTATTTTTTTATCGTCTCGATAATCAATTGAGGGCTTAGTTCAGTTAAGCACTTTTGGTGACCTAGCGGGCATTCTTTTTTAAAACAAGGGCGGCATACTATATCGGTATGTAGCATATGTAACTTGGCAGTTAGCGGCGGTGTGTACTCGGGAGAACTTGAGCCATAAATCGCGACGATATTACAATTCACTGCCGCCGAAACATGCATCAAGCCCGAGTCATTACATATAACAGTGTGGCACGCTGCTAGTAAATCTACGGCTTCAATTAAGCTAGTTTCACCTGCAAGGTCAAAGCATTGTTGTTGTAATGGTTGAGGGAGTGACCGCTTTATTTTTTGAGTCACTTCTTTATCTTTTACAGAGCCAAAAAGCCATACTTGGCCACCATCATTAATAACTTGTTGTGCTACTGTTGAGTAATGCTCATCAGGCCAGCGTTTTGCCGGGCCGTACTCAGCGCCAGGGCAAAGGCCAAATACTTTTCTTTGATTATTTAAATTTAAGCGCTTCATTGCCGCGTTTTGGCTTGTTTTGTTGATAGATAACTTAGGGTGAGAGCAGCTACTCAAAGATATCTGATCTAACATCTTCTCTTTAGGGGCAGAAAGAGCAACATAACGTTCAATCATGTATTGGAAAATACGCTTATTGGGCCTTAAATCTGTTAGCAGGCCATAACGAAACTCACCTTTCCAACCCGTTCTTTGCTTGATCCCTGCAAAAAACGGAATCAGAGCAGATTTGGCTGAATTAGGCAGAACAATGGCATGAGTGTAATGGTTTTTCTTTAGTGATCGTGCGATTTGCCAACGCTTTTTTAGGTCAAGCGCACCATGGCCAACGGGCATTTCAATAGAGTGGTTAACTTCAGGCATTCGCTCTAAGATTGGCTTACACCAAGCTGGTGCTAATACGTCGATTTCACACTGTGGGTGCCGTGTCTTTAGTGCCATATACAGGCTTTGAGACATCACCATATCGCCAACCCAAGACGGACCGATTACCAGTATTTTCACTTATTCACCTAAAAATAACAGACAGAGCATATCACTAAAAAGTTATGCCGATGGCCCAGCATAACTTTTGGTTATCTAACTTATCGCTTTGGCTAGTTAATAATCGCCATGTATTGTGCAACACCTTGTGCAACAGTTTTAAATTCAACATCACAACCCGCGGCGCGAAGCTTAGTTAAATCCGCTTGCGTGTATTCTTGGTAAGCGCCTTTTAGGTGCTCTGGGAATGGAATGGTTTGAACTTCGCCTTTGCCATGGTGCTTAACAACGGCTTTTGCTACCTCTGCAAATGGTTCTGCTCGGCCAGTGCCACAGTTAAAGATGCCAGATACGCCATTTTCCATAAACCACAGGTTAACTTTACATACGTCACCTACGTAAACAAAATCGCGTTTAAACTCATCGCTGCGTTCGAATAGCTTTGGATCTTCGCCCGCTAAAATTTGATTGTTTAGGTGGAACGCCACAGAAGCCATGCTGCCTTTGTGTTGCTCGCGAGGGCCGTATACGTTGAAGTAACGGAAACCGGTAATTTGAGACAGGGTTTCACCGTGAGCAGCAGCGTCTGCTTGTAGGCGACGCACGTAGTTATCGAACTGTTGTTTAGAGTAGCCGTAAACGTTTAACGCGCCTTCAAATTCTTGCTCTTCAATAAAATTCTCATTGCGGCCGCCATAAGTTGCAGCAGAAGAGGCATAAAGGAATGGGATCTCGCGTTCAATAGAGTAATGAAGTAATTCTTTAGAGTACTCATAGTTATTGAGCATCATGTATTTTCCGTCCCACTCTGTTGTTGCAGAGCAAGCACCTTGGTGGAAAATAGCTTCAATAGGGCCGAAATCGTCACCGGCCATCACTTGCGTTAAAAAGTCATCACGATCCATGTAGTCAGTGATATCGAGATCCACTAGGTTCGCAAATTTCTTACCATTTTTTAGGTTATCCACCACCAAAATGTCGTTAAAACCTTTTTCGTTTAGAGCCTTAACAATATTGCTGCCAATCATGCCAGCACCACCAGTAACGATGATCATCTTTATTCACCTAGCTTATAAAAAATATTGTAGCGAGTTTAGCAAAGAACATAAGTAGAATACAGAATGGACTTTGCTGCACGTAGACTTAGCGTGTTTGGCAATACTTACTTGAACGGCGTAATGTCGAGGAAGCCAATACCATTTTCGTCTTTGCTGGATAGATTCGGCTCTGTTGAAATCGGCCAATCAACGGCTAATTTGGGGTCATTCCAGGCAATTGACACTTCAGCGCTTGGGTTATAATAGTCGGTGCATTTATACACAAATTCAGCTTCGTCACTGGTGACATAGAACCCATGAGCAAAACCTTCAGGCACCCAAAGTTGGCGTTTATTTTCCGCAGATAGATATACACCGACCCACTGCCCATATGTTGGAGAGCTTTTGCGGATATCAACGGCCACATCAAACACTTCACCAGAAATGACTCGAACAAGTTTACCTTGGGTGTTTTCCGTTTGAAAATGCAACCCTCGTAAGATCCCTTTGCTTGATTTAGAGTGATTGTCTTGCACAAAAGGGGTTGGTTTGCCTGTTACTAGCTCTTCAAATTGTTTTTGTTGCCAGGTTTCCATAAAAAAACCACGATCGTCGCCAAAAACGGCAGGTTCAATGATCTTAACGTCAGGAATATCAGTTGGAATTACATTCATTGGCTTATATCTTATCGTTATTGGTAGTCTTTTAATTGTTTGAGTGCGGCTTGCCAATCACTCGCTTCAATAGCAAAATTTTGTTCTATTTTATCGGTACAAAGTTTAGAATTTTCCGGTCGCTTTGCAGGGGTTGGGTAATCTTCCGTTCCAATTGCATTGATCACTGGTTTTCGGGCTAGAATGCTTTGCTGATGGGCCTGTTCGAAAATTTTTTGAGCAAATTGATGCCAGCTCACATGCGGGAAGCCAGAGTAATGGTAAAGACCAAACTCTACTTGTTCGTTTTTGTGAATTTTCTCTGCAATGGTGATTAGTGCCGCGGCGACATCTCTAGCATAAGTTGGACCACCAAATTGGTCGCTAACAACACCAAGTGAATCTCGGTCTTTACCTAAGCGAAGCATGGTTCTTACGAAGTTACTCCCTTGCTCGCCAAATACCCAAGCGGTACGTAAAATGATGTGCTTTGAACAGTTTTCGGCAACCGCAATTTCACCGGCAAGTTTGCTTTCACCGTAGATGCCTTGTGGGTCAGGGGTGTCAGTTTCAAGATAAAGGCCTTGCTTATCACCCGCAAATACGTAATCGGTGGAAATATGTAATAACGCAGCTCTAGCCGAATGAGCGGCCTTTGCCAAATACATAGGGCCGTCTCGGTTTATAGCGTAAGACAAATCCACCTCTGTTTCAGCTTTATCTACAGCGGTATGCGCAGCAGCATTGATAATAATGTGCGGCTGAAACTTTTCGACGGTATGGTTAACCGCGGTTGAGTCGGTGATATCTAATTCAGCCCTATCGACAGCAAGAATTTCAGCTTTGTTCGTTAGCTGTTGGGTTAAACAGTGGCCGACTTGACCGTGTGCACCTGTGATCAGGACGCGCATAAGAGGTTCAGACATTTATCAGCCCACCTTTTTTTGTTTTTCTGCAATCAAACGAGTCAAATATTGGCCATAATCGTTTTTCATCATAGGTTTAGCTAAGTTAAGTACTTGTTCGTCACTAAGCCAGCCATTACGCCATGAAATTTCTTCAAGACAAGCGACTTTCAACCCTTGAACATTCTCAATGGTCTGCACAAAAGAAGAAGCTTCATGAAGGCTTTCATGAGTCCCTGTATCCAACCATGCAAAACCGCGGCCCAGTAATTCGACACTGAGCGAACCATCTTCAAGGTACATTTGGTTAATAGACGTAATTTCCAACTCGCCGCGATCAGAAGGTTCTACTTTCTTGGCGAAATCAATGACTCGATTATCGTAAAAGTAGAGCCCAGTAACGGCATAATTTGATTTAGGCTCGAAAGGCTTTTCTTCAATGGACATGGCTTTCATGTTTTCATCAAATTCAACCACACCAAAACGTTCTGGGTCTTTCACTTGATAGCCAAAAACTGTAGCGCCATGTTCACGACTCGCTGCATTTTTAAGGGTTTGAGTAAAAGATTGGCCGTAGAAGATATTGTCGCCCAAAACCAAGCAGACAGAATCGTCACCAATGAATTCTTCACCGATAATAAACGCTTGCGCCAAACCGTCGGGGCTTGGTTGAATGGCGTATTCGATATTGACACCAAAATCACTGCCATCCCCAAGAAGGCGTTGAAAGCCGGCGTTATCTTCAGGAGTGGTGATAATCAAAATATCTTTAATGCCTGCAAGCATTAACGTGGATATTGGGTAGAACACCATAGGTTTATCGTAGATTGGTAACAGTTGCTTAGATACGCCACGAGTTAATGGGTATAAGCGTGTGCCGCTACCGCCTGCTAAAACAATGCCTTTCATGAGTTACTCCTGACTACCTAAGCGTTCGCGAGAGTAAGAGCCATCTAACACGCGGCTCCACCATTTTTCATTGGCTAAATACCATTGAACGGTTTTTCGTATACCAGATTCAAACGTTTCGCTTGGTTTCCAGTTTAACTCACCCGCAATTTTACTTGCGTCGATAGCATAGCGTACATCGTGTCCTGGGCGGTCTGTTACATAGGTAATCAAGTCTTGATAGTTTGCAACGCCTGCTGGCTTGTTCGGAACAAATTCCTCGAGCAAGCTACAAATCGTGTTCACTACGTCAATATTAGCTTTTTCGTTATGACCGCCGATGTTGTACGTTTCACCTACAACACCCTCTGTAACCACTTTGTATAGTGCACGAGCGTGGTCTTCAACAAACAGCCAATCTCGAATTTGCATGCCATTGCCATAAACCGGTAGTGGCTTCCCTTCTAACGCATTCAGAATCATCAGAGGAATCAGTTTTTCAGGAAAATGGAACGGGCCATAGTTGTTAGAGCAGTTTGTTACCAATGTTGGCAATCCGTAAGTACGTTGCCATGCTCGAACTAAGTGGTCGCTAGATGCTTTTGATGCTGAATACGGGCTGCTAGGCGCATAAGAGGTCGTTTCAGTAAAGAGGTCATCGGTGCCTTCTAAATCGCCATACACTTCATCGGTAGAAATATGGTGGAAACGAAAATCAGATTTTGCTGATTCAGTTAACGTATTCCAGTAACTGCGTGTTGCTTCAAGTAAGGTATAAGTACCAACGATATTAGTTTCAATAAAATCGGCTGGTCCATCTATTGATCTATCAACATGAGATTCAGCTGCAAGGTGCATGACGGCATCGGGTTTACATTCAGAAAACACACGGTCCAATTCTGCACGATCACAAATATCCACTTGTTCAAAATGGTAGCGTTCAGACTCACGTACACACTCTAAAGACTCTAAGTTGCCTGCATAGGTAAGCTTATCGAGATTAATGACACTATCTTGAGTGTTATCAATAATATGGCGCACAACAGCAGAGCCGATAAAACCTGCACCACCAGTAATGAGAATTTTCACGAGATACCTTTAAATATAGATGGAATAGACGATAACAATATTAAGTATTGTACATGCTGCATGTAAGAAAGCATACCAGGAGAGCATTGTTTCAGAGCTGACGCTTCATCGTAATTGAGAGGCCAGTAGCATCGTTATCCCTAAATTCAAAACGGCGGCATCCCGGCCCCCAAACCTCGGCATCTCGGAATCCAAACTTCGTCATCTCGGAATCGAGGAACGAGATATCCGAGATCTACCTGATGCGAACTCTGAACCCTTTAACCACCGAGCACAAGGTAAGCAGATCTCTGATAACAATGCCCACCATTTTCAATATCGTTGAGCTCCGTGGGTACATTGTTTCAGAGATGACGAATATTTAGTTTCAGGTAGTAATTGAGAGGCCAGTAGCATCGTTATCCCCAAATTCAAAACGTCGTCATCTCGGCCCCCAAAACCTCGGAACCCAAAACCTCGGCATCTCGGAACCCAAAACCTCGGCATCTCGGAACCCAAAACTTCGTCATCACGGAATCCAAACTTCGTCATCTCGGAATCGAGGAACGAGATATCCGAGATCTACCCGATGCGAACTCTGAACCCTTTAACCACCGAGCACAAGGTAAGCAGATCTCTGATAACAATGCACACCATTTTCAACACCTTTGAGCTCCGTGGGTACATTGTTTCAGAGATGACGAGCTGTTGTGTTACTTCTCACTAACCACACTTGGCCTTGAATACCAAGGCGACGCCGCATCCGTAATCCCAAACAACGAATGAGCCTTGTTCAGCTTCTGGCCACCATCACGTGTAATCGGCTGCCAAGAAATCGTGGCACGTTGCTTACTCGGCTTAACGGTCATGATGTCGTATGGAATTGAAATATAGAAACCTTTGGTAAAGCTACCTTCACCGAATGCTTCAACCGACATATCAGTTTTACTGGCGTAAGCGCCAACGATCACACCGCTATCAAACTGCTTTGAAAAATCGACACGAGCGCCAATGTCCTGAGCTAAGAACTGGCCAACATCAACTCTAAACAAGGTACTTTCAAGGAAAGACCACTCTGGCATGTAGTAACCAGAAACAAAACCGGTTGTGCCTTTATCTAGCACCTTAAAGTCTCGGCCATAGGCAGGGTTAGATTGATGGGGCTCATCGTAGGTGGCGAACCAACTTGAAGGGTCACGCTGAGAAACCACATTCACATCGGCACCAATGGCCCAATTTTTCCCGTGAGGGCGATAAAGCACTTCGGTACCTACACCGGCAAACATCATTTCTAAATAGCCGCCATACACTTGCTGATAAAAATCACTGCCGTAGTTTTCAAACCAAGTCAGTTGCAAGTTATTCATACGGGCCGTGTTATCAGAAACATACGCTCGCATCATGGTTCTTACTCGCGGAGGCTCTGATGTTCCATCTGGAGGGGTGATATAATTCAATTTATCGTAGTTATCGGTTAAATTAACGTAAATAGAACCCGTTAACTGCATATTGTTGGTTAACCAGTAACTCGCGTTAGCATTGATGCCTAAGCTGTATAAGTAGAAATCTTCAGCACTACCTAACGACTGACTAAGGTGTGGCGACAATCCGTAGTCTAAACGTTTGCTACCATCGATCATTAAATCACCATAGCCAGCGTTACTTGACTCGCTGCTTGGCGGCGTAGTTTTAGTAGCATCGGTAATGCTTGGGGCGATATAAGCGACATTTGCAACATCACGGTATTGTGAGGCTGATATCGTGGTTTCGGTAAGTGGAATATGTTGCTCGGTTTCAACCAAACGATAAGTTTGAATTGATTCTGGCAAGTTAGCGTTTAATACCGCAGAGGCCCTTTGGTGGGCGGTCTCTCTTTGGCGATATTTTTTCTGCTCACCAACAATCGTCACGCTGTCGTCATCGAGATAAATACGGCTTTCTTTGTAGCCAGCCACTTTTGCCACTTCTTGCTCAAGGGCTTGCCAGTCTATTTGTTCGGTTTTCGTTGGCCTATTTTCTGTTGGGCGAGGTTCGCTTTCATCTAACCAAGTGGCTTTAATTTCATTGTAATTCGTATGAATACTAATACCACCGGTAAGCGTATCGCCACGTTGGTAGCTGAGTTTTAAATCAACCACATCGTGAATGGCGTACACTAAGCCAATATTCCACGGTGTGTGTGGCGTCATATCGATATTGTAAAAATTAGAAGGGCTTTGAACATTTGCCTTATCTTCACTGTAGTCGTTGCCATCGTATTCAATTTTGACTACAAGTGGCTGGTAAGGCGTTTGATACTCGATACCACCATACAGAGATGCAGGGCCTCTAAACCAACGCTGGTAATCGACCATGCCGCCCTTGCCACTAAATCCAGACTCTCGAGAACAAAAACCTTCACTGGCTTTACAAAATGGATTGGTCACATTGCCACGGGTGCCCATATAGCCCCATCCCATACCTAACGTGAAGTCGAAGATGCCGTAATCATCTGACACGTACTTCTTTGAAGCGGCAACAAATTCACCATCAAATAGGCCAGTACCACCAAAGTCACGTACGCCAGCAGATACTTCTGGTAGTAGGTCGCTTTCTTCCCATAAACGTACTTTAAAATCGATGCCTTTGTCTGCGTATGGCGTGTCCCCACTAAAAGATGAGTCACCGCTATAGCGAGAGTTGGGAACAATCGTGTAGCGAATCGTGGTTTCAAACCAAGGCATTAATACTAGAGACACATTATAAATTTGATAAGCATCATTAAAGTTAGCGTTGAGGTTAAATTCACCCTCGGGCGCAACACGGCCACTGGGCATTTGCATTAACCCCGTGCCGCCGAAATCACTTTGAGAAGGTTTAAATTGCACAGGTTTAAACGCACTGTTCTCGGTTTCCGCGTGGGCTATTTGAGCGGTAACAAGTGCGGTGATGAGTGACGTTGCCAAAAAGGTCAGTTGGATTTTATTCATAGAAGTCATCATTAGTTTTTCACCGCGTGGCGCAGCAGTTGAGCTATCTGTTGGTTCAATTCAGGGTTGTTTTTGTAGCCAATGAAGACAAGGGCACCGGGAGCCGGGTAATAACGTTCGTTGTGCCAGTAAGATAAATTGGCTTCGATAACGTTACCATCAGGTTGAATGAGATAAGGATGGTTGATATCACCCGCTTTAAAGTGTTCAAGCGGTTCAAGGTAGCTACCTAGGTGCACGTTACCTTTTAAATCGATGCTTTGTGGTTTTGGCAGCAAGCCCATAACCTGAAATGTTGTTGGCATTTTACCGATGCGGAGTTGATAGGTGCCGTTTAGTAAAGGATCATGTTTTGGCTTCACTCGAACCCAGTCTAGATCTAAGTGAATAAACTCCCGAGCAACATAGTTAAGCGTGGAAAGCTGAGTTTTTAATTCAGTAGACTCAGCGCTGGCTAAGTCATCAAGTTGGGAGAAAACCTGCTGCTTTAATTCAATTACGTCATTTTGCTTGCTTGGGTTTGTTAACACGGCACCAAGCGCATAGGGGGAATACCCTAGCACCTTGTGAGTATCATTAAGGGCTTGTTCTAAGCGCACCGAAATGGGGTAGGTTAACTCTAGGCCTTGGTTCACCAAGGTGATGTTTGCGGCATAAGCTGAAAAGGAAAAAACGCAACCACATAGGCTAGCAGACAAAGCTCGGCTGGCAAATTTGAGAGTTGATAAATGCATGACAATCTATTCCTTTAGTTTACTGCGTAGGTCTTTAAAAACGTCATTTCGATCTTCGTTAAGTTAGGCCCAATGTATTGAATGGTTTTGACAACTTTCTTGTCACTGGTCATCCAATAGTGATTAACGAAACTTTGTTCAAGCCCGGGAAAGTGAATACGCTCTTGATAATATTTAGTATCTAGTTGCCATTGGCTTGAGCTAATTCGCGCTTCGCCGATATAACTAGGCACCATGCTCGCTTCAAAATTGAAGCGATAGTCTGGCATCCAGTGGTATTGAGCTTGCCATGTTTTTAAGTTGTTCACCGGCAGTAGAGGTGTTTTGGCCGTTATGTTATTTAAGTTACTATTTTCTAACGAGACGGTTTTTATTATTCGGCCTTGCTCGGTAATGATTAACGCTCTGTCGGATGAGATCCAAGACAAGCGTGGTACTTGAGTTTCTGGGTTGATATCCGCAAAGGCCAATACCATATAAATTTGTTGGCCGTCATTTAGCCTTACGTAAGCACTGGGGTAGGGCAGTTGTTCGACTTCACTCGTACTTAGCTCGATGTCTTGATAACTATCGTATAGAGCTTTAACAGTGTCATTCACGTTATCCATTTTATTCGTGCAACCACTCAGGGTGAATAGACTAATAAACATCGCGATAAAAAATAAGAAGGGTTTATTCATAATAGGGCTCTAACGTGACAAGCAATTAGCAGAAGAAAGGAATGAAAAAACGCCCTGAGATAAATCAGGGCGTTAAACAAACAGACAAACTTAAGAAGCTGTGTTTGTTGTTGTAGTTGTTGTTTCAGTGCTGCCATCTTCAGAAACAGAGACAACAACAGCAGTTGCAACAGTAGCACCTACAACCGTTGTTACTGTAGCGCCAGTAGCAGCACCAACGCCAGCACCAGCACCAGCAGCTGTGCTAGAAGTTGCCGTTGTAGCAGTAGTAGTTGCAGTAGTAGACGTACCTGTCGTCGTTGCTGCAGTACCTTCAGTACCAGCTGCTTGCGCAGTACCCATTGCACCTAGTGCAACTAGCATTGCTAGAGCGATATTTTTCATTTTTATTCCTTACTTATATACATCGATGTATGAAGTGCGCTCAATGCACTTCACCTACCATTGTAGTGTAACCTTGAGCATATTGTAAACGAGTAATGTGAATGCGGAGTCATTGATAGGCTTTATGATGAATCGCTTTATTTATAGGATCTAATTAACAAATAGCTAACCAAATATCTCAACTTGCGATAGGTGAGTAAATAATGAGACCATAGCACCTTGTTCGAATGGCTGATAATGACAAGTAATAGGTAGGCAGATGAAAACTCGTGATAAAATTATTTTTAATGCGTTAACCCTTTTTAATGAACAAGGCGAACGTAACGTCACGACCAATCACATCGCGGCCCACATCGATATTAGCCCAGGCAACCTGTATTACCATTTCGCTAATAAACAAGAGATCATCCGCAGTATTTTTGAGCTTTACTCCCAAGAATTGCTAGAGAAGCTTTCCCCTTCATCACGCCCTGATGAGAACCTCACATTTCTTGAACATTATATGGAAGCCATATTTTCATTGATGTGGAAGTACCGATTCTTCTATTCAAATTTACCTGAAATTTTGAACCGAGATCTCTCTTTGCACCAAGACTACCTGCAAGTTCAACAAAAGCTTCAAGCGAACTTACTGGCGATTACAGAAGAAATTCGTCATCTTGGCCTGATTGAAGTAACCGATGAGGCAATGAAGTCTTTAGTTAGCACGCTTCATTTAGTGGCGACTCACTGGTTAAGCTACCGAATCGTCATGTCGACTCAAACTCAAGTGACTGAACAAGTCATTCTGCAAGGCATGCAGCAGATGATCACCATTGTTAAGCCGTTAGCGACGGAAGAGGGGATGATGCAGCTTGAAGCGTTAGAAAAGCATTTAGAGGGATAGGGGCTATTATTACCGTTACCTCGGAATCGAGCCTCTACATTTCGTCATCTCGGAATCGAGGAACGAGATATCCGAGATCTACCTAAAGCGTACTCTAAGCCCCCTTAATCACCGAGCACTAGGCAAGTAGATCTCTGATAACAATGCCCACCACTTTCATCTCATAACCTTACTAGGGTACATTGTTTCAGAGATGACGACTCTCCGCCGTCGTATTGTCGTTGAGAGACCACTACATATCGTCATCTCGGAATCGAGGAACGAGATATCCGAGATCTACTAAAACTTGCACGTTTTTTTTAAGGCTAACCTTATAATGACAAGTATAAGTCTAGCCATTCAGGGTTATGCGTATCAACAAGCTCATTCTTCCACTGCCTGCGCCATTTCTTAACTTGTTTTTCTCTTGCGATAGCTAAATCCATTGTTGAATACAATTCAAAATATATGAGTTCGTGTGTTTGATATCTCTTAGAAAAACCGTTAACAGCATTACTTTTGTGTAACCATACTCTCTTCTTTAGATTGCTCGTAACCCCGATATATAAAGCATTTTTGTTTACGGACGAAAGAAAGTAAACGCAGGGTTGCTTTTGCATGAAATTAGCCTTCTGAGAAAATTCGCAGTCTAACGGGACTTGATAGCTGGTGGTTTTTATTCATAAGCTTATTCGATCGAGTTTGTGAATTATCATAGAAGAATAAGCCTTTATTAATTCTGTGCTTACGATTTTCTAGGCATAAGTTACCCCAAATATCACAACCTTGATTCGTCATCTCAGAATCGAATAACCCCATCATCGTCATCTCGGAATCGAGGAACGAGATATCCGAGATCTACCCAAAGCACGCTCCAACCCCTTTAACCCACTCGCAAAACCCTCCTCTATAAATCGATATGCTTATAGGTTCGTATTTGTAAGGGAAACAAACATGAAAGCAATCCACCACAAAACAATCCACCACGGCGGCAAAAACACCGTAACCGGCTCGTGCCACGAACTCCAACTCGGAAAAAACAGCCTACTCATAGACTGCGGACTATTCCAAGGGCAAGACTTAGCAAGCAGAGGCAACAAAGCCCTAGACATTGACTTCCCCATAAAACACATCAAAGCACTACTATTAACCCACAGCCACATTGATCACATAGGCCGCATACCATGGCTATTAGCCGCAGGCTTCAAAGCACCCATCTACTGCACCCCAGCTACTGCAGAATTAGCCCCCCTAATGCTAGAAGACACCCTAAAACTGCAACTAAACCTCGACAAAGGCCAACGAGCCAGAATACTAGAACGGATTAGAAAACAAATAAAACCCATCCCCTACAACCAGTGGTACAGAATCAATTTAAAGCTGAACTTAAATGAAGCGCTATTAAAAAATCGAAATATCTCATCGTCGTCACTGAAGAATCAAAGCACCCAGTTATCGTCATCTCGGAATCGAGGAACGAGATGTCCGAGATCTACTCAAAGCAAGCACGACCCTCAATATGATTACTGCTACATCCGTTTTCAGGAAGCTGGCCACATCCTCGGCTCTGCCTACATCGAAATAAAACTCCCCAACAACCAAGTCATCGTATTCTCCGGCGATCTAGGCCCAAGCAACACGCCATTATTACCAGACCCTAAACCACCAAAACGAGCAGACTATCTATACCTAGAATCCACCTATGGTGACAAAACCCACCAAGACATCACAACAAGGCGAGAACGGCTTAATCACATTATCAATAAATCACTAAATAACGGCGGCACCATCATCATTCCCGCTTTTAGTGTAGGGCGCACTCAAGAACTCCTCTTCGATATAGAACAGCTATTACATGACCAAAAACTATCACACCGCCTACCTATTATTGTGGACTCACCGCTAGCGAGCAAAATAACCCGCTCTTACCGCCGATACCGAAAACTCTGGAGTGCAGAAGCCAAGAATAAAGTCTCAAACTCGAGACAGCCTTTAAAGTTTTCTCAATGTATTGTTATCGAAGATCATAAGCAGCACATGGGGTTAGTTAACAGGCTGGCAACATCTGGCGAGCCTGCCATTGTCATTTCTGCTTCTGGTATGTGCCAAGGTGGGCGGGTGGTGAATTATTTAAAAGCGTTATTACCGGATGAAAGAACCGATGTGATTTTTGCAGGCTACCAAGCACACGGCACGTTAGGCAGAACCCTGCAAAATTCCGCTAAGCACGCTGTGAACTCAGTTGACATCAATGGTGAGCGTATTCCATTAAAAGCTCAAGTACATACTATGTATGGCTACTCTGCTCATGCCGATCAAAGCGACTTAACTAAGTTTGTAGCAGGGATTGGCTCGCAAGTTAGTGAAATTCACCTGATACATGGTGACGTTGAACCCAAAAAAACCTTAAAACAATTGTTAGTAAAGCAAAACCCGAGTACAAAGGTCATTACCTAACTGTTGCTTTTGTCAGTAGTGTTTGACCTCTAATATCAAACCGCTAATCGTTTGTAATTTACACCGCATTATGGATAATGTGGCAAACTAAATTGCCAATTGATTGCAATACTGGCAAAAACATAATTAAAAACGCAGTGTGGTTAGGCGTATACCAAAGGGCGGTAGCGTGTCTAAATAGCCTAGGAAGGGCGAGACATTGTGATAACGGCTATGGTTAGCTACCACTTACTACCCAGGTTTCCCCACTGCATACATTGGCTAACTAAAGTAAGAGCTAAACAAGAATATGGACTTTAATAAAAAACTGGTTTTAGCGGCACTGATCCCGACTTTATTAGCGGGTTGTGCAGTTCCAGGTTCCCATCTTTCCCCTTCGAATGCTGCAAACGCTAACGACCACTCTTCCCAAGAAGAACAAACGCCTCCTCAATTTAACGTTTATCCGCTAACGGCTGATAGAGTTAACGAATACAAAACCCCAAAAATTAACGCGAAACCTAACGTTGAGCTAGACGCAGCTATTCTGCGCTACGAATACCGCGTTGGGCCGGGTGATATTCTAAATGTCACCATTTGGGATCATCCAGAGCTGACCATTCCTGCAGGCTCTTACCGTAGTTCTGCTGAAGCTGGTAACTGGGTGCATGCCGACGGCACCATTTTTTACCCTTACATAGGTAAAGTGGACGTAGAAGGTAAAACCGTTACCGAAATTCGTGACTACATGGCTAAGCGTTTAGCCAAGTACATTGAAAGCCCGCAAGTTGATGTAAACGTTGCGGCGTTTCGCTCTAAAAAAGCTTATGTAACCGGTGAAGTAGATAAACCAGGCCAACACCCAATTACTAACATTCCGCTTACCTTGTTAGATGCAATTAACCGCGCTGGTGGCCTAGAAAAAGACGCTGACTGGCGAAACGTAACGCTCACCCGTAATGGCGAAGAACAAACCGTTTCCCTACACGCATTAATGCAACGGGGTGACTTAACCCAAAACCGTTTATTGCAGTCTGGCGATATTATTCATGTTCCACGCAACGATGCACAAAAAGTATTCGTGATGGGCGAAGTAAAAGATCCACAGTTACTTAAAATAGACCGCGCGGGCATGAGCCTAACTGAAGCGCTAAGCAGCGTAGGCGGCATTAACGAGCTTTCTGCCGATGCAACGGGTGTTTTTGTGATTCGCTCAAATCAAGATGAGCAAACCGCGGCAGATGTTTACCAGCTAAATATTAAACAAGCATCATCATTGGTTGTAGGCACTGAATTTGATTTAAAACCTTATGACATCGTTTATGTGACCGCAGCACCAATAGCCCGCTGGAACCGAGTGATGATGCAACTAATGCCAACTATCACAGGCTTCAATAACCTTACTGAAGGGGCGTTACGTATTAAAACGTGGCCTTAAACATAACTTTAGAGTGTTGATGTATGTTCAATAAAATATTAGTAGTTTGTGTCGGCAATATTTGCCGCTCACCAATTGGTGAGCGCTACTTACAAAAGCTGTTACCGAATAAAGAAGTGGCCTCTGCAGGAATAGCTTCTAAAAAAAGCCGACTTGAAGGTAAGCCTGCCGATGCAATGGCAGCAGAAGTAGCTAACGAACATGGCGTAAGCCTAGAAGGCCACGGCTCTCAACAGCTAACATCTGAATTATGTAGCCGATATGACCTTATTCTAGTCATGGAAAAAGGCCACATGGAAGCACTAACACAGATTGCACCAGAAGCCCGCGGAAAAACCATGTTATTTGGCCAGTGGATTGGCCAAAAAGACATCCCAGACCCATACAAACAAAGCAAAGAAGCCTTCGACTTTGCCTATGACCTAATAGAAAAGTCCGCCGATGCCTGGATCAAAAAGCTTTAACTTACTTAGGGCTTAGAGTTTAGAGCTTAGAGCTTAGAGCTTCGCACTTAACTTCAACATAAGAATTATTACAAACATGACGACTCAACCTTCAAAACAAGTCGACTCTTCATCTGATGAAATCGATTTAGGTAAATTGTTCGGCATTCTATTGGATGCAAAATGGACAATTATTGCCACTACATTTCTATTCGCAATAGCTGGTGTGGCTTTTGCACTGCTTTCTACACCGATTTACAAAGCCGATGCGCTGATTCAAATTGAAGAAAAAAGCAAAGGCGGCATTTCTGCCATGGTGGGGGATATGGGGGACATGTTCTCTTCAGAATCTTCTGCGACGACGGAAATCGAGATCATTAAATCTCGCATGATTTTGGGCGACACGGTAGACAAATTTAATTTAACCAGCATGGTGTCACCAAGCTATTTTCCTATCGCTGGCAAAGGTTGGGCAAGGCTAACTGGTGACGTTAATCGTATTGACGTAAGCCGTTACGAAATGCCAGATCATTCACAGCAACTTGGTCACCAAATAGTGGTACTGGATGCAGAAAAGCAAACATACCAACTAGTACGCGATGACGAACGTGTAGTACTTGAAGGCAAGGCGGGTGAACTTGCACAAAAAGATGGCTACAAATTGTTTGTTACTCATGTGGACTCTGTTAATGGCTTTGCATTTAACATTGGTAAGCAATCCAAGCTTGAAGCTATTGCTGCGTTAAACCAGAGTTTGTCTATTTCAGAAAGAGGCAAACAAACGGGCATTATTTCGCTTTCATTAGAAGGTGAGCAGAAAACACTAATTTCTGAGTTACTTAACGACATTAGCCATAACTACTTTTTACAAAACGTTGAACGCCAGTCAGAAGAAGCGCAAAAAAGCTTACAGTTTTTAAGCAGCCACCTGCCAGACATTAAAACCAGCTTAATGGCTGCGGAAGATAAGCTAAACCAATATCGCCAAGACAACGAGTCGATAGACCTTGGACTTGAAGCACAGTCTACCTTAAAAGTAATGGTGGAGCTGGAGGCGCAACTTAACGAGTTAACATTCAAAGAAAGCGACATTAGCCAGCGATTTACTAAAGATCACCCTGCGTACCTATCTTTAATTGATAAAAGAAACACACTACTCGGTGAAAAAGAACGCTTAAACAAGCAAGTGCAACAGCTGCCTAAAACACAGCGTGAAATACTGCGCATGACCCGTGATGTGGAAGTAAACCAACAAATTTACATCCAACTGCTGAATAAAGTGCAAGAGCTAAACATCATCAAAGCAAGCACTGTGGGTAACGTTCGTATTTTGGATGATGCACAAGCCTACTCGCGAGCAGTAAAACCTAAAAAGCCATTAATAGCGGTATTAGCGACATTACTTGGCGGCATATTAAGTGTGGCTTTTGTGTTGGTGAAAGCGGCGTTCCATCGCGGTGTTGAAAACCCAGACCAAATTGAAGAAATTGGCCTTAGCGTCTATGCGAGTATTCCTAGATCGGCTTTTCAATTAGAGTTATTTGATCGCTTTAAACGTAAATCAAAAAACAAGAGCAAAAATAACGCAAAGGGCGAAATGCTCTTACTAGCAGAAAGCAACCCAGCCGACCTTTCTATTGAAGCACTGCGCGGGCTAAGAACCAGCCTTCACTTTGCTATGATGGAAGCAAAGAATAACGTACTGATGATCTCTGGCCCAGCGCCGGGCGTGGGTAAATCTTTTGTATCGACTAACTTCGCAGCAGTAGCTGCAAAAACAGGCCAAAAAGTACTGCTAATAGATGCCGACATGCGTAAAGGTTACCTACAGCAGACGTTCGGCCTTAGTTGGGACAATGGCTTATCTGACTTGCTTAGTGGTAAAATAGATATAGCGGCAGCGGTTAAAGATTCGAAAGTAGAAAACCTAAGCATTATTACCCGCGGCCAAGTGCCACCCAACCCATCAGAGCTACTGATGCACAAACGCTTGCAAGACTTAGTGGATTGGGCTTCAGAAAATTACGACCTAGTAATTGTAGATACCCCGCCAGTACTCGCAGTAACAGACCCGAGCATTGTAGGTGCACTAGCAGGTACCACATTGATGGTGACACGCTTCGGCCAAAATACGGTTAAAGAGATAGACGTAGCAAGACACCGCTTTGAGCAGGCAGGTATTGATGTTAAAGGTGTGATCTTTAATGCTACGGAGAAGAAAGCGTCTTCTAGTTATGGGTACGGTTACTATAACTATGAATATTCTTCGAAGTAGTTATTTTAGAGTATTCAGGAAAAGATCTACTACACGCAAAAATCATTACTTCATGCGAGCCGTTCTCACTGGTTAGTTGAATCAATACATTGGATTTTTGATATAGAATTTGGTGAAGATGCCTCAAGAAAAAAAGCTGGAGATAGGGCTGAAAACTTTGATCGTATCAGACAAAGGTGTTTGAACATGCTAAGAAGCGACTCGATCTTTAAAGCGAGTATCATACATAAAAGAGCTAAGTGTGCGATGGATGAAAGTTACCTTCATCAGGTTCTAATAAACTTTGTATTACAGGGATGTTTATGATGTTTCCTGGAACATTGTTTCTTCTCTGCGTGATCTAGTCCTAGTTGAGGTGCTTCGTAATATTATGGTTATTCAGGGAAGTGAATATGAAAAATTTGGCTCATGATTCAACAGAAATTATTCATGGAGATACATTCATTGATGAATTTAAGAATATGGTATGGAATGGTTTCTTTTATTCTAAGAAGCGTGGAGTAGCTTTTCATAAACACTTTCCAATTGATAGAATGAATAATTCTGACTTTTTTTACTTGTATCGAAGAGATAAATTAATTGGCGGTGTATGTATAGTCCCGTGCAATAAAAACCAACACGTAGGTATTGTTAGCTTAGTTTACATCGAAGAGGCATTCAGGGGGCAAGGGCTACTTGACAAAATATTGAAGGCCGCTATTAAATTTAGCCATACCAAATACATTGCGTTAACATTATGGACTAATAAAAGCTACTTATATGAAAAGTATGGGTTTAACATACTAGACTCAAGTTTCTGCATTAAGTTCGAAAATTTGGATGCTCTTGATTTTGCTTTGATTGAAAAAAATGTGACGCATCAACAGCAATTGATACCGGCATTCTCTAAAAGTATTGATACTTATCATAAAGGGGATTCTTGCGTTGTAATAACATCTAATATAGATGGTAGTAAATCTATTTGTAGATATTCTGGAGAAGTAGAAGATATTGTAGATATAATAATGTCTTGCAAAGGGATAATCATATGTAATTTTCCGACAAAAGACGAAACAATGAAAAGTATTAAGCGTATCTTAATAGAAAAACAAATTGGTTTTAAAGAATATAAACCAATGCTACAAATGTGGCTTGGAAGTATAAAAATTGAAAAAATTGAAACATATGATTTATTGGATAGGTTATGATTCCCTTAATTAAAGTTGTAATGCCAGAAAAAAAAGAATTACTCCCAGAATTAGAATCTGTTTTATACAGTGGTCAAATTGCTGAAGGTGAAGCCGTCTATAAATTCGAAGATGAATTTAATAAGATGTTTTGTTCAACTAATGGTATTTCAATGAGTAGCGGCACATCTGCATTACACGCATCATTACATTTCTCTAATGTTAGTTTTGGCGATGAAGTGATAAGCACGAGTATGACGGCAGAGCCAACGAATGTTGCAATATGCCAAGTAGGTGCTAAACCAATTTTTGCAGATGTATATACGGATACAGGTAATTTATCTGTTGAAAGTATAGAAAAAAAGATATCGCCGAAAACTAAAGCAATTCTAGTTGTGCATTATGCTGGTTATCCCGTTGAAATTGAAAAAATCAGGTTGTTAGCTGACAAATACAAGCTGAGTTTAATTGAAGATTGTGCCCATGCGTTAGGGGCTGAGTTTAATGAAAAAAAGATAGGCTCATTTGGTGATTTTTCTATATTTTCATTTCAAGCAATTAAGCATATGACAACAGTTGATGGCGGTTTTCTGTTTTTTAAAAATAAGAATCTGCTAACAGACATAAAAAAGTTTAGATGGTTCGGCCTGGAAAAAGGTGTTGAGCGGACAAAGGTTAATTTGACGTCGGTTGGCTATAAATACAATATGAATAATGTAAATGCAACTATAGGTCTGGTTTCGCTTAATTCTATCAACTCAAAAATAAATATGCATATTTCTAACGGGCAGTTTTATGATACAGAATTGGCAAAAATTCAAGGCGTCAAACCAGCACGAATAGTTGAAGGGGCTAAACCTAGTTATTGGTTGTATACATTATTATCTGATGACAGTGATGAATTAATAAAATGTCTAACATCACAAGGCGTATCAGCATCAAAACTACATCGACCCAATCATCAGCATTCATTATTTGCTTCGAAGGATAATGAGTTAACTAGCTTAGAGTTATTCTACAATAAATTAGTCCATATCCCTTGCGGGTGGTGGGTTGCAGACGAAGATAGAAACAGAATCGTTGAAATTATTTCTAAAGGTTAAATGTTTTATTTATGATTAATCTATTTAATGCCTTCTATAGCGATAAAATGAGTGATGTAGCAAATAAGACTATGCAAGCTGGAAATATTGCATCCGGTGATAGTATTAGAAAATTTGAGTTGGCGTTGGAAAAACACTTAGAAGTAAATAATCTGTTATCAGTTAATAATATGACAAGTGCGATAGCATTAGCTCTTGATCTTATCGGAATAGAAGCTGGCGATGAAGTAATAACAACCAGTTTTAACTGTTTAGCATCTACTTCTCCGATTGCTTTATTAAAAGCTAAAGCCGTATGGGTAGATTTGGATAAAAACTCTGTATCTATGTCGATAGACGATCTTCAAAGGAAAATAAGTAATAAAACTAAAGCAGTTATATTATACCATGCTGCAGGCTATCCTTCTGATTCAAAAAGAGTAAGTGAAATATGTAAAGACTACAATATTCCCTTTATTGAGGATTGTAATAATGCGCTCTTTGCAAATTGCCATGATAAAAAAGTTGGAACGTATGCAGATTATAGTATTTATTCATTTTATCCCAATAGACAAATTAATACTCTAGAAGGGGCTATGTTAAGTATTAAAGATACTGAACAATATAAACAGGCATTGAAATTAAGACGATTTGGAATTGATGGCGCAACATTTAGGGATGGAACAGGGGAAATTAATCCTAAATCACAAATTAAAAAAATTGGGACTTCAATTAACTTAGGTAATATTAACTGCGCAATCGGTTTAAGCCAATTGGAAGGTTTAAAGGAACGGCACGATAGAACTTTAGATAATGCTCGACTATTGACTCGAAATTTGCGGGAAAATAAGCACTTTAAAATAATAAAGCTAAAGGATGGTTTGGAACCTTCGTATTGGGGGTTTCTAGTATTGTCCGATTTTAGAGATGAATTACTCGCTCATTTAAAGTCTAAAGGTGTTGCTGCATCAAAGATCCATTTTAGAAACGATCTATATGAAGCATTTGATAGCTGTAGTGATGACAAACAGATTCACAATACAGTGCAATTACAAGAAAGAATATTAGCTTTACCTATCGGTTATTGGCTAATTAAAGATGAAATTTCGTATATATCAAATGTTGTGAATGAGTTCCATGAAAGCAAGTAAAATAATAGATGTTTTATCCCTATATATAGGAAGAAGTGGCGGCTTAGTTGTAGGGTTTATATTTTTACCCTTATATCAAATTTTGCTTTCTACTCATGATTTTGGATTGGTGACGCTCTACCTTACTTGTGTTGCTATTGCCATATCATTCGATTTTGGTCTGTCTGTTTTATTTCATCGTAGTGCCGCCTCTGGGGAATTTTATTCTAATGAGGGAACATGGAATTTATTTACGGTCGAAATATCTTTAGTTATCCTATTCTCAATAATTACTGCCATAAGTTGCCTCTTTATAAATAGTAACCTTATCTATTTTGGTTTACTACTATCTATTAATATCATATTTTGTGTGCTTCAAAATATACTTATTATGATATTGCTTGGTTCCCAAAAATATACAATATCAGGTTTTATTCAAGGTGGCTTGTCATTGTTTAAAGCCATTTTTAGTTATTTGGCTGTCCTATGGGAGCCAAATATCATTTCGTTTATGGCCGCGCAAGCGGTAACTTCAGTAATATTCTATATATTAACGCGCTATCTATTAGGGAGTTTCGGTTCTAATTTTTATCGGAAAGAAGCTATAACTATAAGCTCAGTTTATAATAGTTTTAAATCTCTTGTATTGCTTGGGCTACCTCTTCTCATGATGAGCATATCGGGAGTCATTGTATTACAAGCAGATAAAGTACTTGTTAATATATTTATGGGTCTAGAAGTACAGTCCACTTATTTCCTTGCTCTATCAGTATCCATGTTACCGTTAACGATTATGTCTGCACCGGTATTTCAATATTTTCAACCTAAAGTAATAAAGGATATCGATAATAATCAGGCTCTGAATTTGAATAATAATATAAAATTCTTTATGTTATCCATATTCATAGTATCAGTACTCCCTAGTATGCTTCTGTGGGTGTATCGAACAGAGATCATTAGTCTTTGGCTACATGATCCAGATGTTGCTAAAGTAGTCATAGAGTATGTTACGTATCTTTTACCTGGGACTGCATTAGGTTGCGTAGGCTATGTTCCATTATCTATTTTAATGGGATTGAAGAAGTATTCATTTCAGGCAAAAGCATCAATTGTCATGACTGTTATCACCGTGCTTATTTTATTGTTTTTCTCATATGAGAAAGAGATATTAGCAATATGTATATTGTACTCGTGTTACCACACCATATCTGTTTTCGTTAATTTGATTGGTTCAACAGGCTCTGATGTGTGTCAACTTGCTATTAAAAGCATCTTCAAGTATTACATTTTTCAAATCATTATTGTTTTAATGATTGTTTTTTATAATTGATTTTTGGAATAGGTATATAATGTTTAAAGACAAAGTATTAATGATAACCGGTGGCACAGGATCTTTTGGTAACACTGTATTGAAGCGATTTTTGAATGCGGATATTAAAAAAATTATTATATTTAGTCGAGATGAAAAGAAACAAGAAGATATGAGAATATCTTTTAAAAACGATAAGATTAAATTTGTATTGGGTGATGTAAGAAAATTTGAATCTATAAGGCAAGCAATGAAAGGCGTTGATTTTGTATTTCATGCAGCTGCATTAAAACAAGTCCCATCTTGTGAGTTTTACCCTATGGAGGCGGTAAATACGAATGTTATTGGTACTGAAAATGTATTACAAGCTGCCATTGAAAACGCCGTTAAACGTGTTGTTGTTTTAAGTACAGATAAAGCGGTATACCCAATTAATGCGATGGGAATATCTAAAGCGATGGCGGAAAAGGTTATGGTTGCCAAAGCAAGGGGGCTTGAGGTTTCTGATACTGTTATTTGTGCTACAAGGTACGGTAACGTGATGGCTTCTCGTGGTTCTGTAATACCTTTGTTTGTTGAAAAAGTAAAAAATTCGGAACCATTAACTCTTACAGACCCAAATATGACACGATTTTTAATGTCTCTTGAGGATTCTGTTGACCTAGTTATTCACGCTTTTGAACATGGTGAGCAAGGTGACATTTTTGTTCAAAAAGCACCTGCTTCTACAGTTGGAACACTTGCCGATGCAATCTCTGAACTATTTGGTTGTAAATCTAATAAAGTGGTTATCGGCACCCGCCACGGCGAGAAATTATATGAGTCATTAATCTCTAGAGAAGAGATGGCTAAAGCAATTGAATTTGGACGTTATTATCGAGTGCCTGCTGATAATAGAGATCTAAATTATGAGAAATATATTTCAGAGGGTGATTTGTCAACTAATTCTATAGAAGACTATACGTCACATAATACTGTGCAGTTAAATACAGAGCAAGTGAAGGAGCTACTCGTTTCTCTTGAATACATAAAAAATCAGTTAAAAGGTTAATCAGTGATATGGCTACCCCAGTTGTTAGTATTTTGATTGCTACAAAAAATAGACAAGAATACGCTTATGAGACAATAAAGCATATATTGAGTTTCTCGAAAAATAATTTTGAATTGGTCATTTCTGATAATAGTGACTCTAATGAACTATCAATTTTAGTGGAAGAGTTTCAAGTAGATCCCAGGTTGAAATATGAATATATAGCAAGCCCAATCTCTTCCATTCATAATTTTAGAAACGTCATAGAAATGTCTTCTGGGGAATATATATGTCTTATTGGTGATGATGATGGAATTAGTCATGAGTTCTTTACGGCGGTAGAATTAGCATCGAAAAATAATATGGATTGCTTAGTTGGTTCGTTAACAGCAAATTATCGTTGGGCGGGAACTGAACAGGTAAATACAATATTTACTAAAATGACGGACTCCACTTTAGTCTTGGATAGTTTTACTTGTAAAATGGGCAAGGTAGATACTGAAGATTCTCTGAAAAAGTTAATTAGAAATGGATTTACTAATTATCTACAGTTTTCGTTACCAAAACTTTACCATGGAATCGTGAAGAGAAACAAATTTGAAGAAATAAAGTCCTTAACGGGAGAATATCTAGGTGGGTTAAGTCCTGATATTTATGCTTCGGTAGCCTTATCTTTACTTAAGTGTAAGACCTATGAAATTGATTTTCCGATTACAATACCAGGAGTGTGCAAAGTCAGCTCTTCAGTTCAAGAAGGTGTTGCAAAGACACACTCATTGGATATTAAGGATCTACCACACCTGAGATATCGAGGTGAATATAAGTGGAATTCGCAGGTTCCAAAAGTATATAACGTAAATTGTATTTGGGCTGAATCGGCTCTAGCTGCTTTTTCTGATGTTTCTGAGTGTATTGATATGGCAATGTCGTCGCAGCTTAGATTATATGCATATATTTTGTCTAATCAACCTAAAGCTCGCTCTCTGGTTTTGGAGCATTACAGAGTGGCAAATAAATTAAACTCCAAAATAGGACACGTTAAACCTATATTTCACGCTATAATAGAGTTTTTAATGGGGCCTGTACTATGCTTTTTGAATCAGAGAGCTCTAGGCCGACTTAAGATATTTATAAGAATGAGAGAGGTAACTGACATTAGGGAACTTGATACGATAGGTGATGCTAGTGAAGCGCTTGAGAAATTTTGTATAAAGAACAATAAAACAATAAAACAATAAAACAACTTATGTTAGATTTGAAATGATACTTGAGGGTTAACGGTTATTATTTGTCTATCATGGCAGCGTTCGGTTAATATCTATAGTTTCAGAAACTTATAACAACTCGGACCTATTTTATAATTGCTATGTTGTCTATAGGATAGGTCAAATTAAATAATAATTCACGTTGATAGTGAGAGTATTTAACCTTCACTTGCTAATAATTTAGAGATATATTTTGATTTATTATATAGTTTTTTTTTCTGCGTCTTTTTTGGCTGTTTTAGAATTAGGCTCAAATAACAAAAGTATTAGTAATGTATTGCCTTTTTATGTACTAATAGCTTTTACTGTATTAGTTTCATTTCGCACTGGTGTAGGTACTGACTTTTATGCATATGAAAGTCTATATTACAATTCAATATCTATATATGATGATGGGGTCAACTCAATTGAGTTAGGGTATTTGTATTTATCTAAGTTTTTCGCTTTGTTAGATATGCCTTTCTACGTTTTCTTGGTTTCTGTTTGTGTGATTATGTACACTTTTATATATAAAAGTGTCATTATTACTACAACATACCCTTGTATCGCTTTATGCATTCTTTACTCTGATGTGTTTTTTTATTTTCATCTTAGTGGAATAAGGCAAGCTATTGCAATGAGTATTACCATGTATTCGTTTAAATATATACTAGATAAAAGGTTGCCCTATTTTTTATTCGCCGTTACCTGCGCAGCTCTGTTCCATAAAACCGCAATTATATTTGTCATACTCTATCCATTAGTGAATTATTTCAGCACTCGTGTTTTTTACCTACTTTGCTTATTGATGTTGTTTATAATGCCATATATTTTGTCAACTGTCTTTTTTAATTATATATCTAGTCTGGGTTATTTCAGAGCTGTTGATATGTATATTTCTGATAGTTATAATGTCTTTAGTCTAGGAAATTTCATAGCAGGTGCGATAAAAAGGTCTTTCCCATTACTAGTACTATTGTACCTATTTAATATTAACCGAAAAGAGAGTTATGGATTAGTTAAATCTCCATACATAAAGGTATGGTTTTTTGGTTTTAGCTTCTTCTTGTCGACTTATTACAGTTTTCCCGATATATCGGTGCGTTTAAGTACGTATTTTATTATGTTCAATATTATCATATTACCCATGTTTATTGGTTACTTTAAAGCACCTTTAGATAGAGGGATATATGTACTCACGATTTTTATTTACTGTGCCTTTTCGATGTATAGTTATACAAATATCGCTCAGTATCAATATAAATTTATTGACATATTTTAACATGTTATGCGTAATTAAAGTTATAAGGTTTGAAATTTGAAAAAAGTAATCTATTATGTAGATAGTATGGCACCTTCAGGTGGCATTGAACGTGTGATCTCGACGCTGTTATTCAAATTGCACGGTAGAATTGAAATTGTACTATTAACTAAAGATTTTGAGAAAAGCTTTTATCCAATACCTGCCGACGTAAAATGTTTAAGTTTAAGGATTAAACAAGGTAAATATGAATCGGTTAAGGCGATAAGAATTAGGAATATTGCAATATCCTTATTTGACGAAATAAAAAAATTATCAGATTTCCTTAAGTCAACAGAATATGATTTATTCTATTGTACACACCCTATTAGCGTACTTGCGTATAGATTGGCGGGGGGGGATTCTGAAAGGCTCATTATTTCTGAGCATGGTTCACATGGAGCGTATAACATTGTATATAGAACAATCAAGAAGTTTCTTTATCTAAAATGCAAATCTTATATTGTACCAACGTTATCTGATACTGACTATTATAATAGTATAGGAATTCCAGCAAAATATATACCTCATTTCAGACCAAATTTAGATTACAGCCAAAAAGATCGTCGTCTTAAACAAGTACTAAATGTTGGAAGGTTAACTGATGATAAGCAACAAGGTTTATTAATAGATATTTGGAATGATGTCCTGAACGAAAACCCTAACTTGAGTGATTGGAGTCTAATTATATTGGGGTCCGGAGAAAATAGTGGTTTTCTTAGGAAGAAAATAGCGACATCAAAATTTGCATCTACTATTTTAATCGTGGATGCGACGCCCGATATAGTAAAATACTACAAAAGATCATCAATATTCGCCTTGACATCTAGATTTGAAGGGTTTGGTATGGTTCTTATTGAGGCAATGTCTTTTGGTTTACCTGTGATTTCCTTTGATTGTCCTTCTGGGCCTCGAGACATTATTAACATTAGAAATGGTTACTTGGTGCCTTGTTTTAATAAACAACTATACTCAAATCATTTGCAAGATCTTATGGTAAATGACGCACTCCGGGAAGAAATTTCTCAAAGAGCTTTCAATGAAGGAAAAAAATGGGACAGTGAACTGATTACAAATAAATGGTTAGAGGTTTTGAAATGAATATTTCTGTTGTTATACCAATGTATAATGCATCATCGACTATTTCTGATGTGTTAACAAGTGTTGTCCAGCAAGATTACGATCGTCGTATTGAAATAATTGTAATTGATGATGGGTCAACAGATAGTTGCTCAAATATTGTTAATGATTTTATAGGAAAAAACGATTTTGATATAAAATTAATCAATAAACCTAATGGTGGTGTGTCGTCTGCCAGAAATTTGGGTATAGAAAATGCCTCATACGACTGGATCGCTTTTCTTGATTCAGACGATATTTGGTTACCATCAAAATTGCGGCGTCAGGTAGAAGTTGTTGAAAGCCTTTCTTCAAATGTTGATTTTATAGGCTGCGCTAGAAATAATGAGTCGTTGAGAATTGGTTTGAGAAAAATAAAAACTCTTCACAAGGCAGTTGTAAGAGAGTTATTGGTTAAGATGTTTCCACAAACGTCTACTGCATTAATTAGAAAGTCAGTGTTGCAAGAGCTTGGCGGGTATGACACTAGTTTTACTCATGCAGAAGATGGAGAGCTTTGGATAAGGATTTGTACAAAATACCGCTTTTATTATCTCCCTGAATCTCTAGTTATTACTGGTGGAGGTAAGCCAAATTTTGGTCACTCTGGCTTATCTGCTAACTTACAAGCAATGTCGGACGGTGGGATGAAGATATTAAATATGGCTATAAAGAGGGGGGACGTAAGTCATCTCGAAGGAGCTATATTTCGAGTTTTTTACTATTTTAAATCTTTAAGAAGAGTGATTATTCGGAGTTTAAATTAATGATCTATAAAATAATTTGGGCTTTCCAGGGGTTATTGTTATCCTTTTTTTTTGGAAGCTATAAGTTTCCGTCCTATGTTTCATTTCCTATTTTCTCAATAGGGCTTAGAAAAGTACATATAGGAAAAAAAGTAAGAATATTCAAGGGCTTTCGGGTTGAAACTCATGGGAGTGGCGAGATCCATATCAATGACGATGTTTCTATTGGGCAGAATTTCCATATTACTTCCGCTGGGAAAATTGTAATTGAGCCAGGGGTTATTATTTCTGCAAATGTATTTGTAACCGATATCGACCACGAATATAGGGATATTAAGTTGCCAGTTTCTTCGCAGCCTCTAATTATATCTAACACATGTATTGGACAAAATTCATTTATTGGAATAGGCGCCTGTATTCAGGCGGGGACTAAATTAGGAAAGCATTGTGTTGTGGGGTGTAATTCTGTAGTGAGAGGGAGCTTTCCAGATTACTCGGTGATAGTCGGGGCTCCTGCAAAAATAGTGAAACGTTATAATAAAAAGACTAATTCTTGGGATAAAACAGATAGTAAAGGAAATTTTTTAGATGAAATATAGGAAAATACTTATAACTGGTGGTGCTGGTTTTATAGGCTCAAATTTGGCTCTTAAATTAATAGATAGAGGGTATGCTGTTACGGTGTTGGATAACTTGTCACCTCAGATTCATGATGATGTGTCTCCATTGTATGAATCAATTAAGGGTAAGGTGAACTTTATCAAAGGGACTGTTCTCAGTTATGATGATTGGAAACTAGCTTTAGAAGGTGTTGATGTTGTTGTTCATTTAGCCGCTGAAACAGGTACTGGCCAATCAATGTATGAGATCGAGAAGTATACTGACGTAAATATTAAGGGTACTTCTGTCTTTTTAGATATATTAGCCAACGAAGAGCATACCGTGAAAAAAATGGTAATTGCATCTTCTCGTTCTATTTACGGAGAAGGTAAATACAATTGCGTAGATGACGGCTTTGTTTATCCAAAAGATAGAATTGATAGCGATATGGCTAAAGGCGACTTTTTTGTTAAATGTCCAATTTGCAATAAAAACGTTGAATTGTTAGCGACAGATGAAGCAAGTAAAGTTCACCCTAGTTCTATTTATGGTATTACAAAGCAAGTGCAAGAACAGATGTTTCTGGTTATGGGGAAATCTTTGAATATTCCCGCCGTGGCCTTTAGATATCAAAATGTTTACGGTGCCGGTCAGTCATTGTCAAATCCATATACCGGGATTTTGTCTATTTTCTCTACGCGAATAAAAAATGGGAATGATATTGCAATTTTTGAAGATGGAAAAGAGAGTCGTGATTTCGTATATATCGACGATGTCGTAGATGCAACAATGTTAGGCATAGAAAAGGATGAAGCGAACCATGAAGTGTTTAATGTTGGTTCAGGGAAAGCAATAAATGTTTTAACTGTCGCAGATACATTGGTTAATGAATACAACAGCGCCTCAAAAATTGAAATTTCAGGTAATTACAGGTTGGGAGATATTAGAGATAATTATGCCGATTTAAGTAAAATAAGGTCTAAGCTTGGCTTCGAACCTAAAGTTAGCTTTGAACAAGGTATCTGTAAGTTTGTTAAATGGGTAAATCAGCAAGAAGTTTCTGAAGATAAATATGAAGAAAGTATAAATGAAATGAAAGAAAAAGGTTTGTATAAGTAATGGAGGCTCTAAAGGGAAAAAAGGTTCTTTTTTTAGCGCCAACTTTTTTCGGTTATGAGATAGAGATAAAAAAAGAACTTGAAAATTTTGGTGCTGAAGTTAAATATTTTGATGAAAGGCCTAAAAATGATTTTGTTACTAAAGCACTAATTCGTTTACAACTTAAAAAAGCTATACAAAATAATATAAATATTTATTATCGCAACATTATAGAAAATACCAAGCATGATTGTTTTGATTATCTGTTTTTAGTCAATCCTGAAACCATAGATGTGAAAATAATTGAAGCTATTAAAAAATGTCACCCGAATGTTATTGTTTATACTTACATGTGGGACTCTATAAAAAACAAAAAAAAGTCTTTAGATTTGTTGTCGGCTTCTAATAAATTCTTTACTTTCGATTCCAATGACGGAGTTATAGATGAAAGTATCAGGTTCTTACCTCTTTTTTATATAAAAGACTATGAGGATGCTGTCGGGTCCGATGATTGCTCGTATGACATTTCATTTATAGGGAGTGTGCATAGTGATCGATATTCTACGGTTAAATCCATGGATAACGGAAGATTTAAGCTGTTTTCATATTTCTATTCTCAAAGTAGATTTTTATTTATGCTGCAAAGGCTTTTATATAAGGAATTTAGGCGAATTCAAAGAAGTGATGTGAGTTTTGTTTCACTATCTAAAAATGAAGTAATTAACATCATTAGAGACTCTAAAGCGATTGTAGATATTGAGCATCCCTTACAGAATGGGTTGACTATGCGTACTATTGAGATGCTAGGGGCTAAAAAAAAGTTAATCACTACCAATTCAAATGTTAAAGAGTACGACTTCTACGATAGTAGGAATATTTTTGTTATTGATCGAAATAATCCTGTTGTAGCGGAAGGTTTTTTGGATGCTAAGTACATAGAAATAGATAAAAGTATTTATGAGAAATATTCATTAAGAAGTTGGATTGTGAATATATTCAGAGTTGAAGGTGATGTGGTTGACTGATTTTTAAGCATAGCATCATTTGTTATCTCCGTGGCTGCTTTACTGTCCATAGCAATATTAAATGTTGTTATCTCTTAGTTTCTTACGCAAAATGTCAATTTTTATTAATGTAGAGTTTTATTATGATTTTAGTCACCGGCGGTGCCGGGTTTATAGGTAGTGCAGTTTTGCGCTACATTATTGAAAATACGTCGAATTCAGTCGTTAATCTAGATAAGTTGACTTACGCTGGCAATGTTGAGTCTGTTGCTTCGATTGCCAATAACGAACGTTATCATTTTGTGCATGCAGATATTTGTGATGCAATTGCAATGTCTGAGGTATTTGAAAAATACCAGCCTACAGCGGTGATGCATTTAGCTGCGGAATCACATGTTGACCGTTCGATTGATGGTCCTGCTGATTTTATGCAAACGAATATTATGGGCACATTCACTTTGTTAGAAGTTGCACGTGCTTATTGGTCTGCTTTACCAGAAGATAAAAAGCAAGCTTTCCGTTTCCATCACATTAGTACCGATGAAGTGTACGGTGATTTAGAAGGGACTGATGACCTGTTTACAGAGGAAACATCTTACGAACCAAGCTCCCCATATTCAGCATCTAAAGCATCAAGTGATCATCTAGTTCGCGCTTGGAATCGAACTTATGGTTTACCTGTGATTGTAACAAACTGCTCGAACAACTATGGACCTTATCACTTCCCCGAGAAGCTCATTCCTCATGTTATTTTAAATGCGTTAGCAGCTAAACTTTTGCCTATTTATGGTGACGGTAGCCAAATTCGTGATTGGCTATATGTAGAAGATCACGCACGTGCACTTTATAAAGTGGTAACCGAGGGGGTTGTGGGTGAAACCTATAATATTGGTGGTCATAATGAAAAGAGGAATATCGAAGTAGTAGAAACGCTTTGTGCCATTCTTGATGAATTAAAACCTATCTCCGATAACCCCGCTTTTTCTTCATCGAAAATTACTAATTATAACGAGCTTATTACTTTCGTTAAAGACCGCCCAGGTCACGATGTACGTTATGCCATCGATGCAACAAAAATAGATAGAGAGTTAGGTTGGGTACCAGAAGAGAGCTTCGAAACAGGTATTCGCAAGACAGTTGAATGGTATTTAAATAATGAAAACTGGTGGAAGCGTGTATTAAGCGGTGAATACCAACTAGAACGTATAGGAGATATGTAACCATGCCTGACAATTTAATTTCAAACTACAAGGGAATTATTCTAGCTGGCGGCTCTGGTAGTCGTCTACATCCCATTACTCTAGGCACTTCTAAACAGTTATTACCTATCTACGACAAACCTATGATTTTCTACCCTCTATCGGTTTTGATGCTAGCGGGCATTAATGATATTTTAATTATCTCAACCCCAGAAGATTTACCTAATTTTGAGCGTATGTTAGGCGATGGAAGTCAATTTGGTGTTGAAATCAGCTATAAAGAGCAACCGACTCCTGATGGGTTAGCACAAGCATTTATTATTGGAGAAGAGTTTATTGGTAATGACAATGTTGCTTTAGTGTTAGGTGATAACATTTTCTACGGGCAACACTTCTCAGACAAACTATTGGCTGCTGCAAAAGTTGGAAAAGGTGCATCGGTATTTGGCTACCACGTTTCTGACCCGGAGCGTTTTGGTGTGGTTGAGTTTGATGGAAGTGGTAAAGCGTTAAGTATTGAAGAGAAACCTGAACAACCAAAATCTAACTATGCAGTCACTGGTTTGTATTTCTATGATAATGATGTGATTGATATTGCTAAAAAGATTAAACCATCACATCGTGGAGAGTTAGAAATTACCGATGTAAATATTGCTTATTTGGAGCGCGGTGATTTGAATGTTGAGCTATTAGGTCGTGGCTTTGCCTGGCTTGATACGGGTACGCACGACTCATTATTAGAGGCTAGTCACTTTGTACAAACCGTTGAGCATCGTCAAGGCTTTAAAGTCGCATGTTTAGAAGAGATTGCTTACGTGCAAGGTTGGTTAACTAAAGAAGAGTTGCTTGTTCAGGCTGAGAAACTAAAGAAAACAGGTTACGGTCAGTATCTATTCAATATTGCTAATGGAATGGTTTAATGAAATTTATTGATACAGCAATTGCAGATGTAAAAATTGTTGAAGTAAATGTGTTTGGTGATGAGCGTGGTTTCTTTATGGAAACCTTCCGTGCTGATGAGTTTATGGAACAAACGGGTGCTAAACCGTTTGTGCAAGACAACCATAGTAAATCAACAAAAGGTATTTTACGTGGTTTGCATTTCCAGCAAGAGCAAACTCAAGGTAAGCTAGTACGTGTTACATCGGGTGCTGTTTATGATGTTGCTGTAGATATGCGTCAATCTTCACCGACGTTTGGTAAAGCGGTTGGCGTTGTACTATCTGCTGAAAACAAACGTCAATTATGGGTGCCTGAAGGTTTTGCACATGGTTTTTATGTGATGACTAACTCTGCTGAGTTTGTGTATAAGTGTACTGATTATTACCACCCAGAATCTGAAGTCTCTGTTCGCTGGAGTGATGCAGAACTTGCTATTGAATGGCCGTTAGTTGATGGTGAATTACCTCAACTATCTGCAAAAGACGCAGATGGTTTTTCATTTAAAGATGCTCCAAAATTTGATTGATAGGTAAAGTCAGTATGAAAGTTGTCATTACAGGAAAAGGGGGGCAGCTCGCTTGGGAGTTAGAGCAGCTTGTACCACAAGATGTTGAAGTTATCAGTGTCGGTATTAAGGAACTTGATATTTCCAATGAGTCATTGGTCTCTGAGTTTATGGTAAAGACTAAGCCTGATTTAGTGATTAATGCTGCTGCTTATACTGCGGTAGATAAGGCTGAAGAAGATACTGAAATAGCTTATGCGGTAAATGAGTTAGGTATTAAATACTTAGCTAGCGCTTGTAAGGAAATCAATGCGCGTGTTTTACATGTGTCGACTGATTTTGTATTTGATGGGACTGATACTATGCCTTATCAAACTGATTCAAAGCCTAACCCAATCAATGTGTATGGTGCTTCAAAGTTAGCTGGTGATTTAGCCCTTCAGGAGATATTACCTGAAGCGAGTGTGATTGTACGTACTGCTTGGGTGTATTCAGTAAACGGTAACAATTTCGTTAAAAGCATGCTGCGCTTAATGCAAGAGAAACCGCAGCTTAGCATCATCTATGACCAAGTGGGCACGCCGACTTGGGCTAGAGGTCTCGTACAATGGTTATGGGCAGTGGCAGAGAAACCTGCAGTGACCGGCACTTACCATTGGACCGATGCTGGTATAGCTTCTTGGTATGACTTTGCTATAGCGATTCAAGAGTTAGGTGTTGATAAAGGGTTATTAAAAGAGGCTATTCCGGTTTTACCCATACCAACCTCCGCTTATCCAACTCCCGCTAAACGTCCCGCGTTTTCGGTGATTGATAAATCAAGTGCAGAAGAAGTCTCTGGTATTAAAACGATACACTGGCGTAAACAGTTATCAGAAATGATGGATGAGTTAAGTTAGCCTCTTACTGAACCAATTATCTTTAGTAAAAAATGAAAAATAAAGGACACCCATATATTTGACACCCTCCTCCAAATCACCAACTAGCCTTACTTTATCTGTTTAGATTTCGCTCACTGGTGGTCAGGATGACTCAATCTCGTTCAACTTAAGTTTCTCTTCAAGACACGGCGTATTATCACTGTATTTCACGGTGGTACGCCGTGCTTTTTTATGCGGCGAAGATAACTATGTAAGCGCCTCATAAACCCCACATTCTAATCGCCAAGCACGAATATTAAGATCAAGTCTCTAACCAAAAGGAGATTTGAAATGGCAAAGCGACGCTCTAACCAGGAATGGCAGGCTCTTTTTCAACAGTATGAAAGCAGCAATATGACTCAACGCGTTTTCTGCGAGCAGCACGGACTGAGTTTATCCACGTTCTTCGCAAAACGCCGTCAGCTTCAAACGGTAGCCCAATCAGCAACCGTCGGATTTGTGAGAGCTGAAGTCGTCGAAAAGACAACGAAGTATCAGGCTCAAATTGCAACGGCCAACATGACACTTCTCGTCAATGATGTTGAGCTGAATATTCCTCAAGGCACGCCTGCGGCCTATCTGGCAGAGCTTATCGGTGCGCTATCATGAAACGTATGCTGAGCGCTCCTGAGATTTACCTCTATCGTGAAAGCGTCGATTTTAGAAAGTCCATCAACGGCCTCGCGGCGATTATCGAAAGTGACACCGATTTGCCTTTGGGGAGTGGCGCACTGTTCTTGTTTACCAACAAACAGCGCGACAAAATCAAAGTATTGTATTGGGATAAAACAGGCTTCGCCCTTTGGTATAAACGACTCCAAAAAGCCAAGTACAAGTGGCCTACAAAAGAGAAAAATGAAGTGTTTACCCTGACGCAATTCGAGCTTGATAGACTGCTTTCTGGCTTCACGATTATCGGCCATAAACCCGTTCGAATAAACGATTTTACAATGACTTAAGCGATAATAAAGCCTTATCCACCAAGCGTTAACGACATGATTTTAGTATAATAAATGTCATGAAAAAAACGCCAGATATCAATCCAGAAAGTCAAAGTGTTGCCGAGCTACAAGCGATGGTGAAAGCACTGATGTCAGAGAAAAGCGAGTGGAAACAAGAGCGCCAATCGCTACTTGAGCAACTCAAACTTGCCTTCGACCGCCAATTCGCGAAACGTTCGGAGGCGTTAAAGCCTTACGATGAATTTCAAGGTGACCTCTTCAACGAAGTGGAATGTGAAGCCGCTAAAGAAGAAGAGGTTGAGGTGACGACCACTACCACAACGAAGAAACGTGGTAAACGTAAGCCACTTCCAAAGACCTTACCTCGTGAGATTATCGAACTCGATTTAGACGACCATGAAAAGCAATGCGCTTGCTGCAAGCAGAGCCTGCATAAAATCGGTGAAGACCGCAGTGAAAAGCTGGAATTCTCACCAGCGGTACTCAAAGTGCTGGAATATGTTCGTCCTAAGTATGCTTGCCGCCAGTGCGAGCAAACAGAGGACAATAACCGCATCGTTCAAAAGCCAGCGCCGCAAAGCATTATCTCTAAGAGCTTCGCGACAGAAAGCTTGCTTGCCAATATCATCCTTGGCAAATACCAATACGCAATGCCGCTGTATCGGCAAGAGTCGCTGTTTACCCAATCGGGTATCGAACTATCACGAACCACCATGGCAAGGTGGATTATCCAAGTCAGTGAGAAGTTCGTACCGCTGTATGCTGCCCTGAAAAGGCACCTACTAGAACAAGTGGTGGTTCAGGCGGATGAAACGCCGCTCAATGTGCTCAAGGAAGATAAACAGTGTTACATGTGGCTCTACTGCTCGGGCGCAGACTCGCCAGATGCCGCACTCCCCAATATGAAAAACATCGCCTTGTACGACTATCAAAACAGTCGCGCGAGGGCGTGCCCTGCTGCCTTTTTAGGGGATTATAGTGGTTATATGCAAACCGATGAATATGGTGCCTATGACGGTCTTCACCACGTGACCAATGTCGGCTGCTTGGCGCATGCACGGCGTAAGTTCATGGATGCTAAGAAGCTTCAAGGAAAAGGCAAGTCAGGCAAAGCGGATAAAGCACTGGCTAAAATCCAGAAGCTCTATGGAATAGAATCACGCTTGAAAGGCATCTCTGCCGAAAAACGAAAAGCAGAACGGCAGATATACGCCAAACCAATACTGGATGAGTTTTACGAATGGATGACAACTCAGAAAGTGATAGGCTCTAGCCCGCTGGGTAAAGCAATAAAATATACGCTTGGCCAATGGCCGAAGCTCATCCGCTATATCGATGACGGTCATTTATCTATCGACAATAATCGTGCTGAGCGCGCAATCAAACCGCTGGTCATTGGCAGAAAGAATTGGTTATTCTCGGCTACTCAAAATGGTGCTGACGCGAGCGCGATGCTTTACAGTATCGTCGAAACCGCGAAAGCCAACGGCCTTATCCTCTACGACTATATGGTCAAGTGCATGAAAGAGTTGGCGAAAGCAGAGCCAGATATCGATGCGCTCCTACCTTGGAACTTCAAACATTAGTAATATCGCCCCGTGGGTTCATGGGGCGTTTACAGTGCTGCATGTAGACATGGCGCTTGCTAAGTCATGGAGTAACGAAGAAGTCGCTAAGCGTTGGACAACGTTATACAAAGCGCCGTTATTGGGTAGTCGTTGGCTTAGTGGTGAGTTAAAATCCAAAGCGGAAATAAACAAACTAGCCTTACTTTATCTGCTTAGATTTCGCTCACTGGTGGTCAGGATGACGCAATCACGTTCAACTCAAGTTTCGCTTCAAGACACGGCGTATTATCACTGTATTTCACGGTGTGTGCGCCGTGCTTTTTTATGCGGCGAAGATAACTATTCAGGGCAAAGCTTTGAGCATCGCCGAGTGTGGATAGTAGAGCGAATGCGCTTGCTAAGCCAAGTATTTTCGATTGACGTATGCGCCTATGCCATTATGTCTAACCACTATCATTTAGTGCTGCATGTAGACACAGCGTTGGCTAAGTCCTGGAGTAACGAAGAAGTCGCTAAGCGTTGGACAACGTTATACAAAGCGCCGTTGTTGGTCAGCCGTTGGCTTAGTGGTGAGTTAAAATCCAAAGCGGAAATTAACAAAACTCTAGAACTTATAGAGGAATGGCGTGAACGCTTAACGGATATTTCTTGGTTAATGCGTAACCTTAACGAATTTATTGCACGTGAAGCCAATAAAGAAGAAGGTTGTAAAGGCCGATTTAGGGAAGGGTGCTTTAAGTCACAAGCCCTATTGGATGAAAAAGCCCTGCTCAGCTGTATGGCTTACGTAGATTTAAATCCTGTTAGGGCCGATATGGCGCAAACCCTTGAAGAGTCAGAATTCACTTCCATTTACGAACGTATTCATTCGTTCGCTTGTCAGCAAGATACAGGCAAGGGCGAGATTGCGTCATTACCCGCTAAAGGCCTAACTGGCTTTTTAGACAACGAGCGAGAAACGCAGTCCTCGGTGTTGTCCAAGAGAGGGGGTATTGAGTTCTCACTGTTGGATTATTTGGCGCTAGTCGAAGAACTAGGCCAAGTGGTTCGGCCAAACAAGCGCGGTTATATTCCACCTAGCCACAATTCTCTCCTTGAGCGGTTAAATATGAATGCTGAGGAATGGCTAACCCTCTCTGAAAGCTTTGGTGGCAAGTTTCGTTGTGCAGTGGGCTCGGCTAAAGAGCTTGAAAGTTACGCTCTTCATACGAACAGGGCATGGGTATCTGGAAAATGTTCAATGAGCCTATATGACCTCTAGGGGGGTATCATTTTTATTGGTCCTGCGTTCGATTGAAACTTGAAAGGAAGTGATATGCCTTGTCAGATACATCAGTGTGAATATTTACCTAACAACGGTGTTACGATTTATACCAAAGATGAGCTGGGTGAGGGTAATGATGAATGTCTGTTGTCTTCTTGTTACTGAGCCGGAAGTGGCACGGGCAGAGAAGTATATTGTGTTATATGCCAGTAATAAGAAAGTCGATAGCCTCTATGATCTCATTTCTGAATGTACTTAATTCGGCAACGGGTTTACGCAGAATTTTGGTCGGTACGCTTGCCATTTGGTGAGTGGGATGACGAGCCGAGTGTTTAGTGTGTCAAGCAGTTCACTCTGTACATCTACGAAGTAAGGGTAAGCCGTTGAAGTGTTCTTATCGTTGTTTTGGTATAGCGTAAATTGTGACATTAAAATACTCGGTAGGGAGCAGAAAACAGGCCATGGTTTTCAGTCAGCTCATTACATGCATTAATGGCTTCAGCGTTTTGTTCTAGCCATTCTGCTTTAAGGTGTTGGTTTACTTCTTTCTCTAGTGCCTTTTCCATTGTTGCGGACAAGTTAATCTTCAGGCGTTTAGCTTCGGCTAGCAGCTCGCTATTTAAACTTAAGTTGGTCGCTTTTTTCGGGGGTTGTGCATTGAATGCGTTTCTCATAGGATCACCCTGTGCGTATAGTTTATGCGCACTAATTATAGGTGCGTGCTAGGCATGTAACAAGTACAATTAAGCACTACTCAGTTGCATGGTCTATGTCGGTGTATTTCAAGATAGGTGGTATTGAGTTTTCTTTGCTGGATTACTTAGCCTTAGTGGAAGCATTCAGCCAAGCCAAAACTCTCTCCTTGAGCGGTTAAGTATGAATGCTGAGGAATGGCTAAAGTTCTCTGAAAGCTTTGGTGGCAAGTTTCGTTGTGCAGTGGGCTGAGCTAAAGAACTAGAAAGTTATGCGCGGCATACCAGCAGAGCGTGGGTTTCGGGGAAGTGTTCAATGAGCGTATGTGGTCTCTAGGGTTTTCCATTATCATGACTGCTACAGTATCGGGTAATAGAGGGCAGTAATGCGCCTTCAATCTTGCTATAGTTTTAATAAACAACCATGGATTGAGTATGATTGATTCTATCGTTAGCTTGGCCAAAATGGATAAACGTATTGAACTTGTGTGGTTATATGGTTCTCGCGCTCAAGGTACCTATCATGAAGAAAGTGACTTTGACTTAGCGGTGGCATTTCATGATCACGGTTTGTCGACTTTAGCTTTACGGACTCGCCCTGAATGTTTGGCGATAGAGTGGGCAGAACACTTAAATTTACCTTTAGATAAACTGAGTATTGTTGACATTAATCGCATACCTATTGCGCTCGCTTTCAATGTTATTGAATATGGGGACCTGATTTATAACAATAATCCATTACTGTTTTATAAAGAGCAGAACCGTATTCACTCTATGTTTGAATACCAGTTGATTGAAAGTAAGAGAGAGGCATCATATGAATAAAGGCCTTGAGTTATATCTAGCGGAGGTGGCATCTCATAAAGCAAAGTATCTTAAAGAATTAGATGAACTTCGCTTTGATTTAAATCAGTCGGAATTAAAAAGTCGTGACTATTTAGCTGCAGAGCGTTTATTGCAGGTTTTTACAGAGATGTGCATTGGCTTATCTAAGCACATGGTGAAGAAAATTCAAAGTAGGAGTGCGACAGAGGCGTATCAATCCTTTTCTATCTTAAAGGAACATAACCTAATTTCTAGTAATGAGTTACGTACTTGGAAGCAGGTTATCGGTATGCGTAATGGCTTAGTGCACGATTACTTAAATATCGATTTATTAATTATTGAAGATATTTTACGTGAAGGTCACTATCTAACGTTAGCGGAGTTTACGGATAAAGCGGTGGCGTTTTTATTGTCTGAGTAATAAGTCGGCCCATGCAAGAAAAATACAGGTCACCCATATATTTGAAGCCCTTAAAATTGCCAACTAGGCTTACTTTATCTGTTTAGACTTTGTTCACTGGTGGTCAGGGTAACTCAATCACACTCCACTCAAGTTTCTCTTCATACTGCTTTGGATGTACAGCTTGTGCAATAGCTCCATGTGGTTCCAATAAGTATAAGGGGTTGAAGATGAATTAGAAGTAAAGCCAATCTATAAATCTCTTAAGCTCCGTTTATAATGCGCATAAAAGGGTTAATTTCGTAATTTGTGCAGTCTTTTTAGTAGCGCTTGTCGGTTTTTGTTCTCTGATACGAACTGTTTAAAGCGAAGTGCAAAGGCACAGTCGTCACCTTTGAGTTGATATGCCTCTGCCAATTGATGCATATTGAATGAGGCTTGGTCATATCCACTGGCACAAGTACGGTTAGCTTGCTCTTGTGCCTGCTGCCATAAGTTTTCACGTTGCCTGTAAGTTTCAGTCAGTGTGGCTTCCTTTTGCGCTTTTTCTTGAGCCAGTTTTAGGGCGAGTGCTTCGGCTTGTTCTTGCTTTACTTGCTGGTGAGCAGTTTCAATATACGGCTCAACAACTGCGGCAGTTAGCCAGTGTTGGTAGGCTGGTTGTGTATCGGCTTGCTTTTTATTGGTCATCATTAATGCTTGCTGAGACGTCAGTTGCCCTTGCTGAAATAGGGCTTTTAATAGCTGGTATTTTTCTAAACTGGTTCGCTCTTTTAGCCAGCTATCGAAATTAAAGCGGTGTTGATTAGGGCGGTGGCTAGAGTTTTCTTCTAGAGCCAGAGCTAAGGATTTTATTAACTCTTGTGGAGTCTCGAATGACTGGGTAAAAGCCAGTTGCGCTTGGCTGAGTTGATGAAAGTCGAAATCTATCATTGGAATTGCTTCTAAATCATCGTCACTTTCTAACGTGTTTAGCCAAATGAAATAGATTAGGCGCCAGTCGCCTTGTAAAAGTTCGGCGCGAAGTGTAGCAAGGTGCTGAAAAAAATCATCCGCTTGCTCATCATCAAAATACTCACCATATTCTTCTATCGAGAATGTTAATAGCTGCCACTGCTTTGTTTCATGTACATAGAAGCTGTCATCATTGCGCGGTAATAGTGCCTCAGGTAGCGTGCCTATTGGCAGCTTAATATAGGCCTGGATAGAGCCCCAATCGGCATAGAAGAAACCAATATCAAAGTAGTTAAGCATGACGTCGTGCGGCTCTGCCTTTAGGCCACTGTAATGGTAATACACTATAAAGGAGGAGGCCGTGATGTCGGCACGGCTAGAAATGCTTCTTAGGGCGATATGTTGTTTGCGGTTTAACTGTCCTTCTAGACGTTCAAATCGATAGAATTGATATTCGCTCATGATGCCTTCTTTATTGCAGAGTATGAGATTTTAGTTGACCACTACGAGTCGCTTCTGGGCAGTATTATCTATGATAGACATACTAATACAATTAGTTGTTGTTACAGTGGTGACACTTTTCAAGTTTATTTCTATAATAATGTCACCATAGTGACAGTTGGGGTTTGATATGCTTTCTCTTGATACCGCGTTTGACGTTCAGCTTGAATTGAAAGATTTTGTAAAAGAGCGACGAAAACAACAAAAACTTAGTGTAGAGGCGTTAGCGGATCGCTCTGGTGTGCCTTATAGCACCATTCGAAAATTTGAAAGAACGGGGAACATCTCTTTAAGGCAGTTTCTTATGCTGCTTGAAGCTGTGGGGCATCTTAACGGTATAAAGAATATTATCGAGTAGCCTAGTCATGCGCCAAGCAGTATTGATGAGGTATTAAAGCATGCTTAATACGCCTCTGATTGTAAAAAGAACCTTTTCGGATGGACATCAAGAGACATTGGCAAGCGCGACGTCATTACAGCATATGATTGAAGAGATCTATCATGAAACTCGAAGTTTTAAACAAGAAGCAAGGCAATTCAGTTTGTCCAATGTGTTAATTTCGACGATTGATACTCATATTTCCCAGCAATATTACCTGATAAAAAATTGATACTATAGTAATGGTTTTTATCGTTTTAATCATTAAATTGCTACTATGATAGCAATTTATGGCTTTTTCTGGACGCAGCGATTGCAGAATCTGAAAAAGGCGCAGCAACGGCTCAATAGAGCTTGTATGCAAGAAAGCTATAATGAACTCGAGTTAGCCGGGCTTGTCCATACTTTTGAGTTTTCTTTTGAGTTTTCTTTTGAGTTTTCTTTTGAGTTGACTTGGAAAACGCTAAAAGATTTACTTGAATACGAAGGGTTCGATGTCTCTTCTCCACTCAGTGTCATTAAAACTGCCTTCGAGGCTAAAAGTGGTCAATAGTCATTTATTCGTGCCATCGTCTATCGGCCTTAAACCACATCAGTATCAATTGATTAACGATATTTTGTTGAGTGTAACGCTTTGGTTGTCCATGCTTGGGTTTTCGGCTCTAGAGCATTGGGCATCTATCAAGACAGTTCTGATATAGACATTGCACTTGAAGGTGAAGGTACATCCTTTAGCGTCGTGGCAGGTTTTCAAGACCGTTTAGAGCAATCGTCACTACCATTTAAAGTCGATTTACTAGTAAAGAGGAAAGTAACCTCTAGCGATTTACTTGCCCATATTGAAGAATATGGCATTAAAATTAAGTGATTTCTAAATTACAATAAGTACAAAAATGGCACCTAAATGCAGGTGCCATTTTTTAGATTTTGTTAGAGCGCTTACTCTCAAAACGCCTTTTCTGGCATCCCTCGCCACTTTCTGATTGCGGTGGTAATGCGCCACACATAAGAAAGCAGTACGGCGTAAGCGCCGAAAGTAGCAATAAATAGCCAGAACATAGCCGGCTCAGGAATATTGGTGACCTCACCGTAAATGCCAAAGCCTGCGAAAGCACTCGCAAAGCTGCATATTGTGAGTAGTGTAGCGCGTGGGCCAAGGCCTAGGCGTTGGAATATATGGTGTAGGTGTTCACGGTCTGGTTTAAATGGTGAGTCGCCACGGCGCACGCGTCGGATCATAATGGCGGCCATATCCATCAGTGGTATCGAAATAATCCAGAGTGCAGTTACCGGTCGCATTAGCATGTCACCAGTACTTTCATTTGCTTGGCTTGCACTGAGCAAAATCCATATCACAGTAAAGCCAATCAGCATACTGCCCGCATCGCCCATAAAGACTTTGCGCTCTCTACCTAATAAGCCCAAGTTCATGCAAATATAGGGAACCATGGTTACCACTAAAACTACACATAAATAGGCCAAGCCTTGCCGTGCATCGAGCTTTAGCAGTATTGCTAGTGCGCCAAAGGTAACCATAGAAAGTCCACCTAACAGGCCATCGATTCCATCGACCATATTGAAAGCGTTAATCGCACCAATGACCGCAAATATGGTGATAACACCACTGATATAACCGTCACCAAGCCACATATCGCCGAAACCAAACATGTTGCCTAAAAAGTGTAGGTTTAAGTCTGCAAACAGGATCATGGTGATAGAAAGAGCCGCTTGAATTAGCAAACGAACTTTAAAGCTCACGTCGTATTTATCATCCAATGCGCCTAAAATTGTTAACAAGGCAATACAGCCCAAAAATAGTTGGCTATGGTGAATAATATGAGGTTTGTTAAAAATAAACTGAGCTAAGGTAATGCAAATAGAGATACCACCAACCAATGGCACAGCTCCAGTGTGGAACTTACGCGCGTTTGGTTTATCTACTAAGCCTATTTGTTTTGCTACTTTGCGCATCAAAAAAAGAGTGGCAAAGGAAAAGAAGAAAGTGAAAGAAAGTTCTAACAACATGAGGTAGCCAACGTGTCCGTGTGATTGTATTTTTTATGGCGATATTCTAGTCGATTTTAGTTTGATTATAAAGCATAGATACCCGTGAGTTGTTACAATGTTTGATGGTGTTCTAGATATGATATTAGGCCAGAAAAGGAGTGAGGTCTCACTGGCCTTAATTGAGTTAGTCGTTGGTTTTAACAAAGGCTTGCTGTTGGTCGCCTCGCTTGGCTCGAATGAATGAGGTAATGCGCCAAATGTGGCTTAGCCCAAGAGCGTAAACGCCAAAGCAAGCCAAAAAGGTGATAAACATGGTGCTTTGTGCTATCTCGGCGATTTCGCCGTAAATACCAAATGCGGCGTAACTTATAGCAACAGCGTAAATAAAGGCCAATGTTTGTGTATTTGAAAGACCAATGCGTTGGCAAATGTGGTGTAGGTGCTCTCTGTCTGGTTTGAGTGGCGACTGCCCATGCCGAATTCGGCGATACATAATCGCGACCATGTCTGTCAACGGTACTGCAATAAGCCAAAGGACGGTCACTGGTCGAATTGCAGCTAATTGGTTCGGTTGGCTCATTTGCAGCAGCAACCAAATGGCTAAAAAGCCAATCATCATACTGCCGGCATCTCCCATGAATACTTTTCGTTTTTGGCCAAACAGCCCAAGGTTGAACGCCATAAATGGAATAAGTGCCGCGATGAGGGCAAAGCAGATCATAGCTAAGGCTGGCTGGTCATTAATAGTGAGTAAAATACCCATAGCTAAAAAGGTAATGATACTTAGCCCACCGAGCAAACCATCTATACCATCTACCATGTTGAACGCATTAATCGCACCAATAACAGCAATGATGGTGATGGCAGTAGACAGTAGGCCGCCTAAATCAACTTCACCATGACCAAATAGATTCCCGAATGAGTGTAATTCTATTTCGGCTATAAAGATCATGCCGATACTGAGTAAAGCCTGAACGGCCATACGAATGTTGCAACATAACTCGTTTTTATCATCCCATACGCCCATGCTTGTTAAAACAAGCATTGAAAAGATAAGCCATTGTTGGTTGTCGATAAAACTTGGTTGGAATGCCAGCATAGAGCAGAGAGCAATACAAATCGCAATACCACCAATGAGTGGAATTGCCCCAGAGTGATGTTTTCTGTGGTTAGGTTTGTCAACCAGTTGAACCTGTTGGGCGAGCTTGCGCCCAAAAATTAATAGCACACTCGCGAATACGAATACGCCCAGAAGTGTAAAAGCCATGATGTACCTACCGCTGATGATTGTGATTGTTTTTTATTAGAATCATTCAGCTAAGGTTAAGTGGATGTGTACATAAACGCCTCTCAGAATCGAATCCTTTTGATTACTATTGTCTAAATATCGTACAGGGCTTGATGAAAAGCAAGGTATGAAAAAGAAGAATTTTAACCGTATTGGGACCGACTTTATTGAATAAATGAGATGTGCTGTGGGCCACAAGCACAGTTCTCGCACAAATTGTTGGATTGGTCGCGGTGCATTGGTGTTTCGTCAGGGAATCGGGGTATAATCGCAGATATAAAATTCTTATACATGCCCTAGCATGTTAATGCGTCTTGAGGGTACGTTTAACCTTAGGGCGGTAGCGTACATTTTTCTTTTTGGTTTATGGCATATGAATACGATACTTTCTTTAATTGGGCGACAAAAAGCGCTATTTAATACGGATATACAAAGCAATGAGCAGCAATTGAAAAGTATTGTTTCTAATGCTCGTTTTTTGGTTTTAGGTGGTGCAGGTTCCATTGGTCAGGCGGTCACAAAAGAGATCTTCAAGCGTAATCCTAACAAGTTGCATGTGGTCGATATTAGCGAAAACAATATGGTTGAGCTGGTTCGTGATATTCGTAGTTCGTTTGGTTATATCGATGGCGACTTCCAAACCTTTGCGTTAGACATTGGCTCCATCGAATACGATGCGTTTATCAAAGCCGATGGTCAGTATGACTACGTCTTAAATCTATCTGCATTAAAGCATGTTCGTAGCGAGAAAGACCCATTTACCTTAATGCGTATGATCGATGTGAATGTATTTAATACCGATAAAACCATTCAGCAATCAATTGATGCAGGTGTGAAAAAATACTTTTGTGTCTCGACAGACAAAGCAGCAAACCCTGTCAACATGATGGGTGCTTCTAAGCGTATTATGGAAATGTTCTTAATGCGTAAAAGTGAACAGATAGCGATTTCAACCGCGCGCTTTGCAAACGTAGCGTTTTCAGACGGTTCATTACTGCATGGCTTTAATCAGCGTATTCAGAAAAATCAACCGATAGTTGCCCCAAATGATATCAAACGTTATTTCGTGACTCCGCAAGAGTCTGGCGAGCTCTGCTTAATGTCTTGTATTTTTGGTGAAAACCGCGACATCTTTTTTCCTAAATTAAGTGAAGCCCTGCATCTTATTTCTTTTGCAGATATTGCGATAAAGTACCTTGAGCAACGTGGTTTTGAACCTCACTTGTGTGAAACAGAAGATGAAGCGCGAGAACTAGCAAAAACTCTGCCTGCACAGGGTAAATGGCCTTGTTTATTTACGTCGAGTGATACTACGGGCGAAAAAGACTTCGAAGAGTTCTTTACTGATCAAGAAACGTTGGATATGGCGCGCTTTGAAAACTTAGGCATCATTAAGAACGAACCGCTTTATGAGCAAGAGCTTTTGGCGTTGTTTGAGCAAGAAGTAAGCCGAATGAAGTTGGGTCGTGAATGGAGTAAGGATGAGCTTGTTAAGCTGGTCTTTACCATGATCCCAGACTTTGGCCATAAAGAAACCGGTAAATACCTTGATAGCAAAATGTAGTTATCACTGTTGTTGAAGTAAATACTGAAGCCGCACTAACTAGAGAGTTGAGTAATGAGCCAAACATCGATTGTTGAGTTTGTTCGTGATGTATATCAAACCAACGACTTCATCCCCCTACATGCCCCTAGCTTTAATGGTAATGAGCAGAAGTACGTCTCACAAACGATAGAAAGCACGTTTGTATCCAGTGTTGGTAAGTTTGTTGAACAGTTTGAGCAACAAATTGAAGCCTATACGGGCACGGCCAAAGCGGTTGCCACAGTAAATGGCACGGCAGCATTACATGCCGCCTTGTATATGGCAGGCGTAAAACCAGATGATTTTGTTATTACTCAAGCGCTGACCTTTGTTGCGACTTGTAATGCTCTTTACCACATGGGAGCTGAACCAATTTTTGTCGATGTGTCGCCTATCAGTTTAGGTTTATGCCCTAAAGCAATGGATTGTTATCTTACTGAGCATGCTCAGTTAACATCGACAGGCTGTGTTCATAAACAGACGCAACGTCCGATACGTGCCGTCGTGCCAATGCATACCTTCGGCCACCCTGTTGAACTAGATGAACTCATTGCCGTTTGTCGTAAATGGAACATTACTTTAGTTGAAGATGCGGCAGAGAGCTTAGGATCATTCTACAAAGGGCAACATACCGGTACTCTGGGTGATTTTGGTGCGGTGAGTTTCAATGGTAATAAAATTATTACCACAGGCGGTGGCGGCATGGTGTTGTGCAAAACCTCTGAGTTAGGTGCTCACACTAAGCATGTAACCACCACTGCAAAAGTACCACATCCTTATGAGTTTTATCATGATGTGGCGGGGTTCAATTATCGTATGCCAAACCTCAATGCGGCATTAGGTTGCGCGCAGATGGAAGTGTTAGAGCAGTACCTAATATGTAAACGGGCTTTAGCCAATAAGTACCAAAACTTCTTTGATGGAAGTGATTTTGAGTTTGTGATTGAGCCTGAATACGCTCAGTCGAATTACTGGTTGAATGCAGTTATTTGCCCTTCTGTTGGTTCGCGTGATGCCCTGCTCAAGCAGACTAATGATGCAGGGGTCATGACTCGCCCAATTTGGCAGTTGATGCATCGTTTACCTATGTTTAAAGATGCACCGCGTGGTGATTTAACGCACTCTGAGCATATTGAAGCACATTTAGTTAATTTGCCGAGTAGCCCCGTATCGTTCTAGGCTGCTCTAATTGAGTTATGGGATGGAAGTCGTTAATTTTGATGATCACTTTGGTAGCGAGTAAAAGTAATGAATAAAAAAATCGCGGTATTTACAGGTACAAGGGCTGAGTATGGTCTGCTCTTTTGGCTGTTAAAAGACATTCAAAGTGATCGTGAACTTGATCTTCAACTGTTGGTTTCTGGGATGCATTTATCCCCTGAGTTTGGCGAAACATACCAACAAATAGAGATAGATGGTTTTAAGATTGATGAAAAAATCGAGATATTACTCTCATCTGATTCTGCTGTGGGTACGGCAAAGAGTATGGGCCTAGGGGTGTTGGGTTTTGCTGATGCATTAGCACGCTTACAGCCAGATGTGTTAGTGATTCTAGGTGACCGATTTGAAGCTTTAGCCGCCGCACAAACAGCGATGATTCTGCGTATTCCTATTTTACATTTGCATGGTGGGGAGATCACCGAAGGGGCTTATGATGATGCAATTCGTCATGCAATTACTAAGTTAAGTTACTTGCACGGCACTTCTACGGAGGAATACCGTCAACGAGTGATCCAGTTAGGTGAAGCCCCCGATCGAGTACGTAATGTTGGGGCTATTGGGCTTGACCACTTGAAACGTGCCGACTTCATGGAGGTTGAAGGGTTAGCGAAGTCGCTTAATTTTCCACTATCTCAACCTTTCTTTTTAGTTACCTATCACCCAGTAACGCTTGGAGAAGAATTGCCAGAAGTCAGCTTTCAAGCGTTGTTAGATGCGTTAGACGAATTCCCCGATCATCAAGTAATTTTGACTTATCCCAATGCGGATGACGGTGGCCGGCGTATTATACCCATTTTGGAACGGTATGCGCGTGAAAGACCATTGCGTATATTGGCAATTCCATCTTTAGGACAAGTTCGATATTTAAGTGCGGTGAAGCATGCGACTGCGGTGATTGGTAATTCTTCAAGCGGTATTATCGAGGTTCCGGCATTTGATGTCCCTACGGTTAATATTGGGGTCAGACAAAAAGGGCGTTTAGCTGCAAAAAGTGTGTTGCATTGCGATTCTAATCAAGAAGCTATTTCGGCTGCTATTGGTACTGCTGTGAGCCGTAATTATAAGCAGACGGATGAGGTTGTTTATAATCCATATGGGCAAGGGGATGTTAGCAAGCAAGTGATTGATATGCTTAAGTCGCTACAATTTGAGCCGAGCAAAGCTTTTTACGATCTGAGTAGCACAAAGAAATCGAACAATAACTTACGTTAACGAGAACAAGCGAGAACCCTATGACGTTAATAATTGCAGAAGCTGGTGTTAATCATAATGGTGATGAAAAACTGGCTTTTGAACTGGTTAATGCTGCGCATCAAGCGGGCGCTGATATCGTTAAATTTCAGACGTTTAAAGCAAAGAATCTAGTCACGGAAGATGCAAAACAAGCTGAATATCAAGTAACTAACACCCAAAAGCAGGAGTCACAACTGGCGATGTTAAGTCGCTTGGAGTTATCTTATCAAGTGCATCATCAGCTGGTTGAGCATTGCCAGAAGCTAGGCATTGAATTTCTTTCAACCGCATTTGACTCTGAAAGTCTCGATTTCTTGGTAAATGATTTAGGCTTAACTCGATTAAAGATCCCATCAGGTGAAATTACCAATGCGCCTTTGGTGTTGGAGCATGCTCGCACTGGATGTGATTTAATTGTATCAACAGGTATGGCGACGCTATCGGAAGTTGAAGCGGTACTTGGTGTAATTGCCTTCGGTTATACGGCCGATGACGCAGCTTTGCCGAGTGTAGGTGCTTTTCAGCAAGCTTATGCTTCAATCGCTGGCCAGCAAATGCTTAAGCAAAAGGTAACCATACTCCATTGTACGACAGAATACCCCGCGCCAATGGCCGAAATTAACCTAAAAGCGATGGATACATTGGGTCGCGCTTTTGAGTTGCCTGCTGGATATTCAGATCATAGCGAAGGGATTACTATCCCTGTAGCTGCAGTGGCTCGTGGCGCGGTGTTGATTGAAAAACACTTTACCTTAGATAAGACCATGGAAGGGCCTGATCATAAAGCGTCGCTAGAGCCGAATGAGCTTGCGGCTATGGTCGAGAGTATTCGTCAGGTTGAAGTTGCATTAGGTGGTGGGGTAAAAACTCCCACGGTATCTGAAGTCAAAAATAAAGCGGTTGCACGTAAAAGCCTTGTGGCAGCGAAGCCAATTAAAACGGGTGAGTGTTTTAGTGAGCAAAACCTTACAATTAAACGTCCGGGGACGGGGATGTCGCCTTATCGATTTTGGACGCTGATTAATAAACCTGCAACCCAAAACTATATGGCTGGAGACATAATTGTTGAGTAAGCCGAAATTAAAGCCATTGATTATCATTGGTGGTGGCGGTCATGCCAGCGTGCTGGTAGATATACTGAGAATGCAAGGACGGAACATTGTCGCTATTGTGAGCCCTGATGACCCGAATAGGCGTACTGTATTTAAAGGACTGACGCGCTTTAGAAATGATGATGATGTGTTTCAGTTTTCGAACGAGGATGTGTTGCTGGTCAACGGGATTGGCGTATTACCAAATTCTGATTTTAAACAAAAACTGAATCAGTATTATCTCGCACATGGCTATCAGTTTGAAACTGTGATCGCAGAGACAGCACAAGTCTCGCCTTACGCGACAGTAGAGGCTGGAGCGCAAGTATTCGCTGGCGCTATCATTCAGGCCGGTGCACGTATAGCAAGTCATGTGGTTATTAACTCTGGAGCGATTATCGAGCATGATTGCTGCATCGGTGAGTATAATCATATTGCCCCTAACGCGACACTTTGTGGGCAGGTAGAAACAGAAAAAAATGTTTTTATTGGTGCGAATGCTACGGTTATTCAAGGTATTAAACTCGCACAACATGCAGTTGTGGGTGCAGGTGCGGTTGTTATAAGAAATTTGCTAGCGGGCGAAACCTGTTACCCAAGTAGAGTAACGGTTAAGAAAAGTGTAGATGGACTAAAAAATAAAGGTTACTCATGAGCCACAGTTGGAAAAAGGTACTAATAAAACCGACGAGTACGCTGCGCGATGCGTTAGAAATTATAAATAATGAGTCATTGCGTGTTGTATTGGTTGTGGATGATTCGGATAGATTACTAGGTGTTGTTACTGATGGCGACATAAGACGTGGTTTGCTCAATAATTTACCGTTGAGTGCTGAAGTTCAGCTTGTCATGAACTCATCGCCCGAAACCGCGGATGTAAATACGAGCAAAGAAAAACTTGTTACGATGATGGAAAGTAAAGAGATTCTGTCAATACCGCTGCTAGCTAATGGGAAGGTAGTTGGTCTTGAAACCTTACATAGCATGCTTAGTAAGCCAGTTTTCTATAATCCCGTATTTTTAATGGCTGGTGGTTTTGGCACCCGCTTACGCCCTTTGACAGATGATTGCCCGAAGCCAATGCTAAAGGTTGGTAACAAGCCAATTTTAGATACGGTTATTCGCAGTTTTATTAAAGCGGGCTTTGTTAATTTTTATATATCAACCCATTACATGCCAGAGCAAATAGAGCAGTATTTTGGCGATGGTTCTGGCTTAGGGGTCAAGATCACTTATGTGCATGAAGAATCCCCTTTAGGTACTGGAGGGGCTTTGGGGCTGTTGCCAGCAGATTTACCGGAAGGTTTGCCACTGATAATGATGAATGGAGACGTACTTACTAAAGTCGACTTTCAACGCCTGTTAGAGTTTCATACTGATAACCAAGCAGATGCGACTATGTGTGTACGAGAGTACGACTATCAGATCCCTTACGGGGTTATCAATGGAACAGGCCATAAAATTACGAGTATGGTGGAAAAACCGATTCAACGTTTTTTTGTTAATGCGGGTATTTATGTAGTGTCTCCGCGTGTCATTCAATCTGTTCCTGCGAATCATCATATTGATATGCCAACTTTGCTTGAACAGCATATGAATGAAAGAGAAAACATATTGATGTTCCCTATTCATGAATATTGGTTAGATATTGGGCGAATTGACGACTTTAACCGAGCTCAAACAGACATACATACATTGGGGTTTGATTAAAAATGGAAAGGCTTGCAGTCATTGGTTTAGGTAATATTGCTACTCGGCATCGACGTAATTTAAAGTTACGCTTTCCAGCTGCGAAACTGTTTTCGATGTCTTCGAGCGGTCGAATACCAACAGAGAGCATAGAGTGTTGTGACGAACTGGTTTCTAGTATTGCTGATATAATCAAAGAAAAAGTTCAATTAGTGATTGTCGCCTCACCAGCTCCGTTCCATGCAAAGCATGCCATACCACTTATTAAAGCCGGCATTCCGACATTAATTGAAAAGCCAGTAACGACGACAGTTGAAGAGGCGCAGCTAATTCAACAAGCTATTAACTACTACCAAACTCCGGTAGCGATAGGCTATTGTTTACGTTATTTGCCTTCTGCTTTGAAGTTAAAAGAGCTATTGGCTCAGCGTAAGATTGGTACAATGTATAATGCTCATATTGAAATTGGTCAGTATTTACCAGACTGGCGCCCAAATAAAGACTACCGCCAGTGCGTTTCAGCAAACAAAAATCTGGGTGGGGGAGCGCTTTTTGAATTGAGCCATGAATTGGATTATACCCAGTGGTTACTTGGTCCTCTTACTGTGCAGCATGCAATTTTACGATCATCACAAGAACTAAAACTCGATGTTGAAGATGTCGCTGATATATTAACTACTAATAACGAAAATGTAGTGACGACGATTCACTTGGACTTTCTTCAGCGCAAGGCACATAGACAATGCAGCTTTATTGGAAGTGAAGGGCGAATTGACTGGGATCTAATTCAGAATCAATTGTTATTTACAACCGCGACCAATAGCTCTGTCGTATATCAAGATCCAATGTGGGATAAAAACCAGATGTATTTGGCCATGATTGATGACTTTATACAAATGATAGAAGGTTTGCCGCATACTTGCATCACAATTGAAGAAGCTCAAAGTACAGTGATGCTGATTGATGACATCAGACGACAAACTGAGCGAGAGTAGAGATTAAAATGAAAAATTACGCATTTATTTTTGCTCGAGGAGGCTCAAAAGGGCTGCCTGGTAAAAATATAAAACCTTTAGCTGGGAAGCCATTGTTACAATATTCTGTAGATTCAGCATTAGCTTCTCCTTCGATTGACCGAGTGTTTGTCTCTACAGATGATAAAAGCATTGCTGAGGTGGCACTGAATTCTGGCGCAATTTTGATAGAACGACCAGAAGAACTCGCTACCGATACGAGTCCAGAGTGGCTCTCATGGCGGCATGCGATACAATGGGTGAACGAAAATTACGGCCATTTTGATGGTTTTGTAAGTTTACCGGCAACGAGCCCATTGCGTAGCGTTGAAGATATCGAATTGGCAATAGCTCAACGTGAAAACGTAGGTGCGGACATCTGTATTTCAACAACTCCGGCCTCGCGTAGCCCATTTTTCAATATGGTTAAGTACACTGGAGACGACTTAGTAGAGCTCGTCAACCAACCTGAATCTGAGGTCGCACGTCGACAAGATGCCCCAAAAGTATTTGATATTACAACGGTTGTATATGTCGCTACGCCGAAATTTGTGCTCGACCAATATGGTATTTTTTCTGGTAAAGTAACGAGTATTGATGTTCCAAAAGAACGAGCGGTTGATATTGATGATATCTATGATTTCAGGCTGGCTGAAGCTATCTTACAGGATATAAAATGATGAGAGACTTATTGAAAGATCAGAAAGTCTTGGTTGCTGGTGCTGCTGGCTTGCTTGGTACAAAAATTGTTCATCAGGCATTACTTCAAGGAGCAGAAGTAATAGCAGCCGATCTTGAGCTAGAAGCAATGGATACTAAGCTCGTGCAACAGCAAGTCGACACAAACAATCCGAAACTTAAATTGGTTGAACTTAACGTCACAAATGAGTCGGAAGTGAAAGCGTTTTTTACTGAACATGACGGGATTACTGGAGCGGTAAATAGTACTTACCCGCGTAACAAAACTTATGGTTCTCATTTTTTTGATGTGACATTACAGAGTTTTAATGAAAACCTGAGCTTACATTTAGGCAGTGCGTTTTTGTTTACTCAGCAATGTGCTGAATATTTTAATAGAAACCAGTCGCCGTTTTCATTAGTGAATATTTCATCAATATATGGTGTGATTGCACCTAAATTTGATGTCTATGCTGGTACCTCTATGACGATGCCGGTGGAATACGCAGCAATTAAATCGGCTATTTTGCATATGAATAAGTATGCAGTTGCGTATGTTGATGATAGCAGATTTCGGATTAACAGTATCAGTCCGGGGGGGATCTTTGATCATCAGCCAGAAGAGTTTTTGGAAGCTTATAAAAGTAAGACTCATGGAGCGGGGATGCTCGACGTCGAAGAAGTCATTGGTTCCGTACTCTTTTTACTTTCACAACAATCTAAGTATGTCACTGGGCAAAACATTGTTGTCGACGATGGCTTTATTCTGTAACGAAAACATTCAAAGTGAATAAAATGAAAATAGCAATAATTGACTATGATATGGGTAATGTTCGCTCCATTGAAAATGCGATCAACCATGTCGGAAAGTACGACATTCAAATCACTAATGATCCTGCCATCATTGAAGCGTCAAATTGTGTTATTTTACCTGGCGTTGGTGCTTTTCCAGACGCGATGAAAAAGCTGCACGAAAAGCAGTTGGTGGATGTGCTTACCCATGAAGTTATAACCAAGAAAAAACCAGCTCTCGGTATTTGTCTTGGTATGCAGTTGTTATTTGAGTCTTCAGAAGAAATTGAATTGACAAAAGGGCTCGGTTGGATTCCAGGTAAAGTGGAGTATATGACGCCTGGTCAGGGACTTCGCGTACCTCATGTTGGTTGGAACTCGCTGATTTTACAAAAAGAACAGAGCGTATTTGATTACCTTCATGATGATAAAGATTTCTACTTTGTACATAGCTTGTGGGTGAATTGCCCGTCAGAATACAAGCTAGCGACATTTGACTATGGTGTAGAAATGACAGCCTCGGTGCAAAAAGACAATGTGGTTGGTATGCAGTTCCACCCAGAAAAAAGTCAGAAGAATGGCTTGGCAGCAATGAAGAGCTTTTTAGATTGGGCTCAAACTCAAGCAACAGGAGGTAATAATGCTTAAAACTCGATTAATTCCATGCATTGTTACAAAAGGGGAGCTCGTGGTTCAGAGCTTCGGCTTTAACAAATACTTGCCTATTGGTAACGTAAAAACAGCCATCGACTTTTTTGTAAACTGGGATGTCGATGAAATCGTCGTTAACGATATTGATGCAACAAAAGATGGTAGAGAGCCTAATTTTGATTTGGTTAGCTGGGCGGCAAAAGAGTGTTTTGTTCCCTTAACTGTCGGTGGCGGAATCAAGAGCATTGAGCATATTCGTCAACTCCTAAAAGCAGGCGCTGATAAAGTTGCTATCAATTCACTTGCGATGGAAACCCCGAGCTTTATTACTGAATCATCTTCCATTTTTGGTAGCCAGTGTATTACCGTTTCCATTGATGCTCTTGAACAAGATGGTTGTTATAAAGTCTACGACTATCAGCAAGGTGCTCCATTAGATTTAGACGTCGTTGACTGGGCCAAAAAAGTAGAGTTACTTGGTGCCGGTGAAATTCTACTTAATTCCGTCGACAGAGATGGCAGTCGAGAAGGGTACGATACGAAATTACTCCGAAGTGTGAGTGACAATGTTTCTGTTCCTGTTATTGCTCTTGGGGGAATTGGTCGTTTTGATCAGCTTGCAGACGGTGCGATTGCGGGTGGGTGTCAAGCATTGGCAGCGGCAAACATCTTCCAACATATGGAACACAGTACCATTGCGGCTAAAGCCCAGATGAGAAGTGCTAATTTAAACGTGAGATTAAGCTCTGAAGTTAAGTATGAAAACTTTGAGTTGGATTTCCTTGGTCGCCCCTACTAAGTGTATAAACTATGAAATATTGTAAACGTTGTTTGTATCCAGAAAACCACGCACTTAATTTAATATTCGATAATGATGGAGTATGTAGTGGTTGCCGCGTACATGAAGAAAAATACCAAATTGACTGGCAGGAAAAAGAACAGGAGTTAGAGAAACTCTTGTCTCACTATAAGGTTAGAGCTGGTTCTCACTATGACTGTGTGATTCCTGTAACAGGCGTTGGGGATGATTTCTTTGTTGTTGATTTAATTAAACATAAATACGGCCTTAATCCACTGCTTGTTACCTACAATACTCATTTTTCTACTAAAGTAGGAATAAGAAACTTAGCCCGCCTAATTACCGAACTCGATTGCGACCATATGACATCAACGGTTGGACCGGACACCGTTAAAGAGATCACTCGCAAAACACTAGAAAACATGGGTGATATGTACTGGCATGTATTGGCTGGGAGTCAAACATTCCCCGTTCAAGTTGCAACAAAGCTCGATATCCCACTGATCATTTGGGGGGGCAATGGCTGGCTAGATCAAGTCGGCATGTTCAGTCATCACGACCGAGTAGAGATGACCAAAAAAGTGCGTAAAGAGCATGCTCTGCGTGGTGTGGACGCAGAGCACCTTATCGGTGGGAGTCAAAAGGTTTCCGCAAAAGATCTACAAGCATTTACTTACCCCTCGGATGAGCAGTTAGAAAAGTCGAGAGTGCGTGGCCTATATGTAGGAAACTACGTTCTATGGGATTCTCAGCAGCAAATTGAAAACATGATTGAACGCTATGGTTATGAGACGCACGAACAAGAGCGTACGTATAACCGTTATGAGTCAATCGCGTGCGCCAACAATGCAAGTGTTCATGATTATATTAAATATCTAAAGTTTGGCTATGCCAAAGTGAACGATCACGTTGCCAGAGATATCCGCTTGAAGCGTATCACTCGCAAACAAGGTCTAGAGTTAATTCGCCATTATTTACCCGTAAAACCAAAAGCATTGAGCCGCTTCTTAGAGTGGGCAGAGCTAACAGAAGAAATATTTTATCAGTACATAGATAAATTTCGCGACCCTAAAGCATGGGCAAAAGACGATGCGGGAACCTGGGTGTTAAAAGAAACCGTATTGGATATTCAGTTAACAGAGAGTGAGCAAGAGCTTGCTGTTGAAGACCCTCGCGAGTACAAGCAAACAGAGCTACTTGAATCTCAATCTTTTGATGATGAGTATATTTTACTGGGTCGTACCTACATCGATGAAGAAAACTTTAAGGCGAAAGAAGGGTAAATTATGAAATTTTGTTCAAATTGTGTAATGCCTGATACGAAGCCTGGTATTGTTCTTGATGAACGTGGTTTTTGTAATGCTTGTAGAACGAAAGAAGTTAAAGAGACAATTGATTGGAAAGGGCGGCGTAAAGAACTCGATAAAATAGTGGATGATATTAAAGCACAGAATAATCAGTTCTATGACTGTATTGTAGCGGTTAGTGGAGGGAAAGACAGTTGGTATCAAGCTGCTGTTTTGGCTGAAGAGTATGGCTTAAAAGTTCTATGTGTGACGCTAGCAGCACATGTTCCAACAACAGAAGGTATTGATAATTTAAATGAAATGATCAAAGACTTAAACGTCGATCATATGAAAATTACTATTAAGCCAAGTGTTTTCCGAAAAATTAGACAAAAGTGTTTCCTCCGCCAAGGTGAGCCTAATTGGGCGGAACACTGCGCTATGTTTTCAAGCGTAGTTAATACGGCCTTAATCTACGATGTTCCTTTGGTCGTATGGGGGGAAGATATTGCATTTGAGTTCGGTGGTTTGCAACGGACAGATAGCAAGCCTTCAGCTATTGCGATAAATAAAAGTGACCTTATTAAGGAAAAGACTATTCATGATTGGCTGGATAATGATATTTCAGAAAGAGATATTTTCTTCTATAAATATCCTGATTACCAGAAGTTACAAAACGCAGGCGTAAAGAGTATTTATCTTGGCCACTTCCTGCGCTGGTATGGAAGAAATAATTATGAATTTGTCAAAAAAAGAGGCTTTGTTGGCCGTCGAGCAGGTACACTTCCAGGCAACTTCCTTGATTATGACAATATTGATGAGAAGTTATGTGAAATTAATATATGGTTTAAGTATTTGAAGTTTGGGTTTTGGAGAGCTACAGATCAGACTTGCTATGATATTTGGAATGATAGAATGACTCGAAATGAAGCGATCGATATTGTCACAAGATTACAAGATGAGTTTCCAAGTAATGATTTTGAGCATTTCCTCCGATTTCACGATATTACAGAAGACCAGTTTTGGGAGACGGCTGAAAAATTTAGAAATCATGATATATGGGAACAATCGGAGGATGGTAAGTGGAAATTGAAGTATCACTTAAAAAAGAATTTGGAACATCTAAGTGATTAAGCGTATTTTAAAAAAACTAACTTTTCTCACAAGGGCTAATCGTATTGGTCCAGATATGCTTTTGACGCATTGGATGCTGCATTCTAGATGGTTGGGACGATTATTATGCGAAAAAAAGTTAAAATATCTTGGAGTTGGTGCTTCAATTAGGCCTGGAGCGTATGCCATAGAAACTCATAATATTTCACTGGGAAAAAATGTGGTTATAAGGCCTGGTTGTATGCTATTTTCTGATCCCCATTTAGGTGGTTCTGAAATTGTAATTGAAGATGATGTCTTAGTTGGTTCTTGCGTGCATATTTATGTTGATAATCATGCGTTTGGTAATATAGATAAACCAATATCTGAGCAAGGTTTTACTTCTTCTAAAACGGTAAAGATTAAAAAAGGTGCATGGGTTGGTGCTAATGTAACGGTATTGGCAGGAGTGACTATCGGAACTAATTCTGTAGTTGCGGCAGGATCAATTGTAACTAAGTCAGTACCTGATTATTGTGTTGTTGCAGGCAATCCGGCTAAATTAATTAGTGACAAAAATGCTCAATAATAGGTTGTAAAATAAATTCGGCTCGATTAATTATCTGAATAATAAACGATTGATTGTATAATCAAACAGCACATTACCGCTAGGTATCTTTTAATATTCACAAAAAGAAACAGGAATCAAGATGAACGTATTAGGTATATATGATGGGCATAACTCTTCGGCTTCATTGTCTATCAATGGGGAAGTTGTATGTGCAGTACAAGAAGAGAGATTTACCAAACGAAAGAATGAAGTGGGATTCCCTACTAATGCCGTAAGATACATTATGGAAAAGTTTGAACTTTGCAACGAAAACCTTGATATCGTTGCGATGTCCACGATAGATAGAACCGATATCAATAATATCAAATACCCGCTTGATACAGTTTTTGGTGTAAACGATCATATAGATATGATGAAGAATTATTGGAAGCCTAAACTTGCAGGTGATGAGTTTCCAAAGGATTATGTGAAAAAAGTTTTCAAAAATAAATTTGATAATGAGAAAACATTCTATAATATTCCTGATAGCTATTACGACCTTAGTGTCGAAGAAAAACAAGAAAAGGTAACAGAAGTAATTGTGCAAGATATTGCTCAATTTCTTAATATAAATAAAGAAAAGATAAAATTCTATGACCATCATACATGCCATGCAATGTATGGTTATTTTGCTAATACCAATAAGAAGAACAAAACGGCAGCAATAACAGTTGACGCATATGGTGACGGTAAAAACCAAACTGTCTGGAAAATTGAAAACGATAAATTTGAGCTGGTTAGCGAAAGCAGTCAATGTGAAATAGCGCGACTATACAGGATGGTAACACTGTACCTTCGAATGAAGCCGCTTGAACACGAATTTAAGGTGATGGGTTTAGCTCCTTATGCCAAAGAAAAATATTCAGATGAAGTGGTAACGATCTTTGAAGAGCTGTTAGATTTCGAAGGTATGAACGTTGTACATAAAAATAGACCAAATGACCTTTACGAATTTTTAAATGAAAAGCTACAATATTTCCGCTTTGATAATATTGCGGGTGGTATTCAACAGTATACAGAAAACATACTTACAGAAATGTTTTCAAGGGTTTACAAAGAAACTGGATTCACCAACTTTGTCTTTAGCGGCGGGGTAGCTATGAACGTCAAAGCAAGTAAAGCATTGGGGGAATTAGATTTTGTTGATGATTTGTTTGTTGCTGGTTCAGCTTCAGATGAGTCTCAATGTATTGGCGCATGTTATCTAGCAAACTATGAAAATGGCATTACAAACATGCCACTGGAAAGCCTATATTTAGGCACTGAAAATACAACAGATGAAGTTGAATCCTATATTTTAGAGTATAAGCTAGCTGAAAAATATGAGGTATCGGAAGCTACTAATGATCGAGTTGCCAAGTTGTTGGCAGATGGTGAAGTCGTATCAAGAGTATGTGGGAAAATGGAATTTGGTTCTCGTGCTTTAGGTAATCGAAGCATCCTGGCAAACCCATCTAACCCTAATATTATTCAACATATCAATGAGTTGATTAAGGGAAGAGACTTTTGGATGCCTTTCGCTGCAACTGTTTTGGACACTTTTTCAGATAAATATTTAGTGAACGATAAGAAATTTGATGCTAGATACATGGCTGTCGCTATGGATACAAGAAAAGAATATTTAAATGATATCAAAGCCGGTACTCACCCGTACGATGAAACGATAAGACCTCAGATTTTAACGAAGAAACAAAACAGCGAATACTATGAGTTAATTACGGCGTTTTCAAAACTTACCGGAATCGGGGCATTATTTAATACAAGCTATAACTTACATGGATTACCTGTTGTAAATGATATAGAGGATGCAATCCATGTATTTGAGAACTCTGGTTTACGTCACTTAGTACTTAATGACAAACTAATATCTAAAGTATAATAGTTATTGAAGTTTTTTAGAACGCCGAAATTTAAAATCTATATCTTTTTGGATGGATTTGTTTTTCGGCGTTTTATTGCCAATAAACTCGGCGTTTATTAGAGCATGATATATGGTTTCGATAAGATTCTGCTTTATTAATAATATGTCAATGAAAGTGATTGGGTTAATAATTTGGAAGATAGTTTAAGGCGAAGGTACCTTGTAAAACTTGGTTCAAGCATTACTTCTGGGCTAGTAAATGCTGGGATCTTGGTTTTAGTTCCTCGATTTCTCGGGCCCGCTGTGTTTGGTAATTATACTTACCTCACACAAATGTTTACTCAAATAATGGCTCTAATTGATGCTGGCACATCAACAGCCTTTTTTACGAAGCTCAGTGCAAATAAAGAAAAAAATGAAATAATAGTGTTTTACTCGACGGTTTGTCTTCTATTATTTCTAATCGTTAATACCGCTGTGTTCTGTGTTTGGCTTTTTGAACTTGGCTATATGTTCAATGGTGGAGTCTCTAATGCTGAAATAGCTTTGGCTGCATTATTTTGCTTCTTTGTTTGGTTATCTCAGGTAGCAATAAAAGCTGCTGATGCCTATGCATTAACTACTTCTATAGAGTTAGTTAAGATAATCTACAGGATCATGAGTTTGTGTTTTTTGTGGGTTTTAATTAAAGTTGTTAATATAAATGTCATTGGGTATTACCTCTTTAACATAATAATGCTGCTTGGTTTTATTATTGGTATGGCAGTTGCTTTTTATAGAAATAAAACATTGTTTAAAGGTGTTTTTTCAGTAAATGTAAAATGGAAAATTCAAATAAAATCATTCTTTGAATTTTCATATCCAATATTTCAATTTGGCCTGGTTGGTATTTTGTTTAATATATTTGATATATGGCTTCTTCAAAATAAGTCTGGTTCAATTGAAACTGGATTTTATGGTTTGTCTTTCTCAATTGCTACACTGTCTATTATATTTACGGCGTCAATGACACCAGTAATATCTAGAGAGTTTGCTAAATTCTACGGTCAGGGGAATATGAGCGAAGTGGCAAACTTATTTACTAAATATGTCCCTGTACTATTTTCACTTTCGGCATTTATTGGGTTCTTTATCTCTTTCAACAGTGATATATTTGTTCGGCTCTTTGCTGGTGATGAGTTTTACAATGCAAAATATAGTTTAATGATATTAGCTTTATACCCTATACATCAAACCTTTGGTCAACTTACCAGTTCTGTACTTTTTGCAATGAATAAAACTAAGATTTACAAAAATATTGGTTTTGTATTCTCAGTACTGGGCGGATTAGTCTCTGTTATAACGATATACCTATTAAATTTGGGAGCATATGGGTTGGCGATAAAAATGGTTTTAATTCAACTGGTTAGTGTTAATGTACAGTTGTTTTTTACTTGTCGGTATATTGGTGTTAAATTTTCTTTGATGATAAAGAATCAACTTATTTGCTGCTTGATTCTCTGTTTTATTGCTCTAGTGTCTTCTACTATTCCTACTATGGATATCTCACCATATATAGATTTGACTATTTATGCTGTTATATATGGGCTGTTATCTTTAATCGTCTTTTTTATCTTTCCTTCTCCTTTTGGCGTGGAGAGAAGTTCTATCAATGCACTTATTAATAGGGTAATTATGAACAGAGGTTCTGGTGAGTAAATTACACGGTAATTATCGTCATGTTTATATATGTGATGCACTGTCTTCTTGGCTGAATATTTCAAATGAATATGATTCAGATTTAGACTTGGTTCTAACTTTTGACTTTGCGTTAGTAAAATATCTAGATTCTAAAAATGCAATGTATATCGATCACCTTATTGATAACAAAGTGATGGAGTCTGAAAATCATAATATTTATAGGTTCTTTGAATCTTGGCATTATGATGAGAATGGAAATGACTTATTTAATTATAAAGGTGTTGATTTCGGAATTTCATTCAGGTTGGAATATTGGAATGATTATACTTATATAATTAGACTCATTTTGAATATGGACGCTTTGAGTTCAATTGAGAGTAAGAAAATTATTGTATGCTCTAATGATAAATATGTATTTAGTGCGCTTGATATATTAAGTCTGAAATATGAAGTTGTAAAATTAAGAAATGATCAGGAAAATGGTGGATATTACTTTCCGATAGCTCAGTGGTTGGATTCTAAAATAAGACCGAATGGTTTTACTTACTTTAAATATAAGTTACGTTCCATTGTTGGAAATCTCCATTCTAGAGTTGCACATATTTTTGATAAGACAATAAATAAAAATAAAAAGTATATTTGTATACAGCAGTACCATCCAACTAAACCCATTATTAATGGTATGTTGAAAAATAAAAATATACAAGTTGTAAAAACTAACTTCAATAATGTGAAAGATATTATTAATATATCTGACTATAGAATAATTCCAGAGCCTATTTTCAATGGCGCGTTTGGTCTTGAAATAAGCGAGATTCTTCTTAATTATAATAGGGGGATACATTCAAGGTTAATTTTAAATAATGGCCTGGATATTACTTCAGTCGTAACGTCTATTATTAATAGCAGAGTAGAGTCATGTATAGAAGATTATGTTTCAAGTCTAAATAATTACATTAGATATGTTAGAAATAATCAATTAGACTTGCATGTGATTATTTCCAATCTTGGTAAAAATGTCACGTTATTGGATTGTGTTTGCCGTGCTGAAGGTAAACCTACGTTTCTTATCATTAATGGCATGCTCGGCCCCGATTATTCGGACGAAAGTAAACTAGCATCTCATATCAATTGTTACTCGAATAGTATAAAGGTGAATTATTTTAATAATGATGACCATGTTGTATGTTTAGGTGATCCAAGAATGGATGCATATTATGGTTTAACGAATGAAATTAATTATGAACAGCCGGTGCTTGTTATAGGGACCTCTGGTTTTAATAGTGTCGACCTTAATTCATATGTTGCGGTTGAGTTTGATTTTATGTTTGATGTTCTTTCTGCTGCTGAGCGATTTGGTCAATTCGATAAAATTATAATCAAGTGTAGACCGAATGGATATAAAAAACAATACGAGAAATTTGTCAGTGAATATTTCCCTAATGTTGATGTGAAAATCGTCGATAATATATCTATGATGGATGCATTGAGGCTATCAGATTTTTACGTTTCAATATATTCACAAACATTGATCGAAGCGTCTAGTCTCGGTGTTCCTTCTCTATATTATAGAAAGGACAATGAATTTGGTGCCCCACCTTTTGATAATAAATCAGAACTTGTTACCGTTGACAATATTCCTGATTTATTACAAGCGATGATAGATTTTAAATCAAGAGACTCAAGATACGATACGTTCCTTGATAAAAATATACTCGAAAAATATGTAGGCCCACTCGATGGAAAGAGCTTAGAGCGTAATGTTAACTATATAAATATGCTAATAGGTGCTAATGATGCTCAATAGTATAAAAGATGGTATTCGTTGGTTTATTTATGCATTAAAATACCGAAGAGCAAAAGTGTATTTTGGTTCAACGCTTTCAGCGAATTGTAGCTTGTCACAATACTCGGTAGTGTTTTCTGGTGTTACACTTATTGATGTAGCGGTTGATACCGGAACTTATGTACAAACTGCGAGTACTATACTTCATTCTGACATTGGGAAATATTGTTCTATTGCGAGTAATGTATCTATTGGCTTAATTGATCATCCAATGACCTACCTTAGTACAAATCCCATGTTTTATGACGCATCACAGCCGCTTCCAAGATTTTACACAAGTAGCTTAAGGTCAAAAAAACCTACGAGAACTACGATTGGAAGTGATGTATGGATCGCGGACTCTGCTTTTATCAAGTCTGGTGTAATCGTAGGTCATGGTGCAATAGTGGCCGCTGGGTCAATAGTGGTGAACGATGTCGAACCGTATAGTATCGTAGGAGGAAATCCAGCTCGCCATCTCAGATACCGTTTTGACAAGTCTTTGATCGAAAAACTTCTTCAAAGTCAATGGTGGGAACTTGATAGCGATGTATTGGAACGCTATTCTGAGTACTTTCAAGATCCGGATGAGTTTATAAAACAAATCAAAAGAGTTTAATACATGCTTTCATGCAAATCTGTTCGTCGAGCTAAAAGGGTTATCCGAACTACTATTTTTAACTTACTTTTTTCTCGAAGATTTAAAAAGTTTGGGGAAAAGGTATCGATTTATCGACCTGATATAATTGAGGGAGAAGACTGTATTAGCATTGGTGATGGTGTCTCTATAAACTCTATGTGTTGGTTAATGGCTTTGGACTCTGATTCTGATGTGGAAATTGAAATAGGTAGCAACACTTATATTGGGCGTTTTTCTCATATTGTGGCTGCCAAAGGTATTTATATCGGGAGTGATGTTTTGATTGCCGACAAGGTTTACATTTCTGATAACATTCATGATTACAAGAATACTGATCTTCCAATTATTCAGCAACCAGTTCTTTCCTGCGGAATAGTTTCGATTGGTAATGGAGCTTGGATCGGTGAAAACGTATCAATTATTGGCTGTTCTGTTGGTAAAAATAGCGTTATTGGTGCAAATTCTGTTGTTACTTCAGATATACCAGACTTTTCGGTAGCAGTTGGTTCTCCTGCAAAAGTTATAAAACGCTACAGTGTTGAACGACAAATGTGGGAGCGTGTATGATGTTTCAAGGTAAAGATATTTTATTTATTGCGCCTGTATTTTATGGGTATGAGAAACATATTACTGATGCGCTCACTTCACTGGGGGCTAAAGTTACATTTCTACCAGAAATGGACAATTCTTTTCTTTCTAGAGTCGCTAAGAAAGTAAGCTCTAATTATTGGAGTCGCTTACAAAGAAAAAACCTTAAAAAAATATCCACTGCTGCGAATAATGATGATTTCGACTATGTTTTCATAATCAGGGGGGCTGGGTTAACTACTGATTTTATGAAATATTTAAAACTTAGCCAAGCTAATGCTAAATTTTTTCTATATCAATGGGACTCTTATAGGCAGAATGATTATAGAGATATTATCCCCTATTTTGACTTTGTGTCATCTTTTGATGTTGCAGACTCAAAAGAGCTAAATATTCCGTATCAACCACTGTTTTATTTGCCTATTTATGAAGGGGTAGGGTTGTCAAAAGGCGACGAAAAGAAATATGACCTCAGTTTTGTTGGTGCCTATCATAGCGATCGATTAAATATTATTAAATTTTTTGATAAGGAAATGGAGAAAGATGGGCTGAAGTTTCATTACCATTTATATTTGAAAAAAATCCCTCTTCTAGTGAGGTTAATTAGCGGCGAGATTTCACTTAGGGATGTTAAATATATTAAGACATACTCACTTACTATGAAGGACGTCGTTGATAACTACTCATTTAGTAAAGCTGTTCTTGATGTGGAGTTAAATATCCAAACAGGGCTTAGTATGCGCACTTTTGAGGTTTTAGGTTCAGGGTTGAAATTGATAACAACCAATCATAACATATTAGAACACGATTTTTATGATATGAAAAATATGGCCGTAATCGATCGTAATAAGCTTCATTATGATAGTGACTTGTTTTCTGATAGGGGGTCTATAATGGAAACTGATATCAGTAACTATAGTATTTTTGGGTGGATCGATCGGGTTTTTGATGTTAATGAATCGAAGGGTGATAGAATATGATTAAGGTTCTTGTAACAGGGGCCAGGGGGTTCCTTGGGAAGGAGTTCAGTGCGGCAGTAAATAAAACCCCTAACTCTAAGCTATTTACATTTAATCGAGAGAATAATATTGATGAACTGCATGCCATGGTTGAAGAGTCTGATATCATTTACCACTTCGCAGGCGAGGTGAGACCTAATAGTGATGAAGCGGAGTTTGAGCGTAGCAATGTAGGGTTAACTCAAATTATTATTGATAGTATTCGCAAGGCTGAAAAGGCGATACCAATTGTGTTTGCTTCCAGTGTACATGCTAGTGCACCAAAGAATGGCTACGGTCAGACAAAGCAACAAGCCGAGATTTTGTTGAAAAAATATTGTGAGACTAGTTGTGCAAAGGTTTGGGTTTATCGGTTACCACACATGTTTGGCCCTGGGAGTAAGCCAAACCACAACTCTGCGATCGCGACTTGGATGCATAATCTTAATAATGATAAGGAAATTGTTGTTTATGATCGTAACTATCCTATGACTTACTGTTATTCACTAGACTTGATGTCCGATTTAGTTACTCACTTAAATGAACGTGTTAGTGCTGGTTACGAGTTGTTATCTCCGACAACTGTGTATAATACGACGCTTGGTGAGGTAGAGGATACACTTCGTAGTTTTACTGAAAGTAATAACGTTTCAGTTGAAATGAGTAGTTTTAAAAGAAAGTTATTTGATACTTATTGTTCTTTTTCTCGCGTCTAAGATTGTACTTATTAGCGTTATTTTTATATGGAGTTTATATGAAAGTCGTATTGCTTGCCGGAGGCTTTGGCACTCGATTAAGTGAAGAAACAGATATTCGCCCAAAACCGATGGTTGAGATTGGTGGCAAGCCGATTTTGTGGCATATAATGAAAATGTATTCACAGCACGGATTTAACGAATTCGTTATCCTGTTGGGTTATAAAGGCTATTACATTAAAGAATATTTTGCTAATTACTTCCTACATCAAAGTGATGTTACGATCGACCTATCTACAAATGAAATGCAGATCCATAAAAACACGTCGGAACCTTGGAAGGTGACTCTGCTTGATACTGGGTTACATACCATGACAGGTGGTCGTATTAAACGAGCACAAGAAGTTATCGGTAATGAATCCTTCATGCTAACTTATGGAGATGGTGTGTCAGATGTCGATATCACCAAATTGGTCGAGTTTCATAAATCCCATGGAAAATCTATTTCAATGACGTCAGTCCAGCCGGATGGTCGTTTTGGTGCTTTGGAAATCAATGACTCTGTAGTTAAAAATTTTGCAGAAAAACCAAAGGGCGATGGCTCATGGATTAATGGGGGCTTCTTTGTATGTAACCCAAATGTTTTTGATTACATTACCGGTGGTGATAGCACTGTATTTGAGCAAGAACCGTTACAGAAATTGGCACAAGACAGTGAGCTAATGGCGTTTAAGCATGATGGGTTCTGGAAGTGTATGGACTCTTTAAATGACAAGCAAAAGCTCAATGAAATGTTTGTGAGTAATAAAGCTAAATGGAAAACATGGTAATCACAATGTTTGCAGATATATACAAAGATAAACGAGTCCTTGTTACAGGACATACTGGCTTCAAAGGTACTTGGTTAACCGCATGGCTTTTGAAGTTAGGAGCTAAGGTTTGTGGTGTGTCTAAAGATATTCCAACAACGCCTTCAATGTTTCAAGAGTTAAAACTTGATCAGAAAATCGAGCACCATATTGCTGATGTCCGCGATCTCGCGACGCTAAAATCTATCTTGATAGAGTTTAAGCCTGATTTTGTATTCCATCTCGCAGCACAGCCTATCGTTTCCCTTTCTTACAGCGATCCTTTAGAGACCATTACGTCAAATGTAGTTGGTACCGCGAATGTTCTTGAAGTACTTAGACAATATAATGAACGCTGTAATGCGGTAATTATTACGAGTGATAAGTGCTACGAAAATGTTGAGTGGGTTTGGGGGTATAAGGAAACTGACCACCTTGGTGGAAAAGATATTTATAGTGGCTCTAAAGGTGCCGCAGAAGTTATCTTCCATGCTTATCAAAATTCATTTTTCTCGAGCCCTGATAGCAAAGTAAGGCTAGCAACGGGTCGGGCTGGCAATGTGATCGGCGGCGGTGATTGGGCGGCAGATCGAATTGTCGCTGATTGTATGAAAGCGTGGAGTGAAAAACGCTTAGTCGAGATCCGATGCCCTAATGCGACCCGTCCATGGCAACATGTTTTGGAACCGTTAAGTGGTTATTTAGCTTTAGGGCAGGCATTAGACAATGATATTAAACACCACGGCGAGCAGTACAACTTTGGGCCTAAATCAGAACAAAATCATACCGTTGTCGATTTGCTTTCCGATCTGAGTGCATACTGGGATTTCGATGGTAAGGAAAAAGCGTATGAGGTGACTGATAATATTCCCTTTCATGAGGCGGGTTTACTAAAACTTAACTGTGATAAGGCATTGTTCCATCTTCATTGGGAAGCAAACCTTAACTATAAGCAGTGCATCAAATTTGTTAGCGAATGGTACTTTAAGTTTTACGAAGGTCGTGCTGATATGATGATGTTCACTGAACAACAGATTGATGAATACCAACAGTCGGCGATAGATCAAGAGCTATCATGGAGTAAGTAGATGATTGAGGGTGTTGTTTATACTCCTTTACTACGCATAGAGCATCCTAAAGGAGATATTTTTCGGGGGCTTAAAGCTTCTGAGCCGAGCTTCTCTTCTTTTGGAGAGGCTTACTTTAGTAGTATCACTAATGGTGAAATTAAAGGGTGGAAGAAGCATCGTAAAATGGTGCTTAATTTAATCGTTCCGGTTGGGGCGATTAAGTTTGTCATTTATGATGATCGACCTGATTCTTCAACTTATGGCCAATTCAGTCGTTTTACTCTTAGTCCAGAAAACTATGCTAGGTTAACGGTACCTCATGGTGTTTGGTTGGCATTTCAAGGTGTAGGCTGTGAACTGAATTTACTTCTGAATATTGCGAGTATCGAGCATGATCCTGAAGAAAGTATGAGCCAACCTATTAGTCAAGTTGAGTATAACTGGAGTGACGAATGAAAATTCTTATCACTGGAGGCCTAGGGAATTTAGGAAGTTGGCTAACCAAGCATTTTCTGAATGATCATCAGGTTACCGTGTTATCGAGAAATGAGTCCTTCAGCATTACACACCCTAATTATAGATTTATTCAAGCTGACTTAACTGACTTAGAGTTACTTCGTGATGCGGTTGATTGTTACTATGATGTTTGTATTCATACAGCAAGTTTCAACGAGCACTTTAAAGAAAACTACGCAAAGGATGCTTTGTTAATCAATGCGCTTGGTACTGAATATTTATGCCAAGTATTGAAACGCCACGGTGTTGGGAAGTTAATCTATTTTAGTACATTCCATGTGTATGGCGCGAGTGATGGTTTTGTGGACGAAAAAAGTGAGGTAAGACCTGCAAATGACTATGGTCTTACCCATTACTTTGCTGAAAAGTATATTGAGAAGCATCAAAGAGCTTCTGGTCTCAACTATGTGATTTTAAGGTTAACAAATAGCTACGGCTGCCCAAGCACTGTTGATACTAATAAATGGTACCTAGTTCTTAACGATCTTTGTCGACAAGCATTCCGAACAAGTAAAATTGTGCTGTTGGGTAATGGGCTAGCGCGTAGGGATTACATTTGGATGGGTGATGTAGTTCGGGTTGTTGATAAGTTAATTCACAGCTCAACTCGAAATGAGGTCTTGAACTTATCTTCTGGTATCACACTATCAGTGCTCGACTTGGTGAGTCGAGTTCGTCGTCAGTTCGGTGAAAATAATATCGATCTCGAAGTTAATCATTCTGATTCGACAAAACCAATGCCTTTGACGGTTTCTAATGAAAAAATTATGACTGTTATTGATTATTCATTTGAAGATAAAGTTGATGAAGAAATTATAAGCATTTTATCATTACTGAGAGCAGATAATGAGCACTAATCCTGTCGTTAGTATTGTTATACCTATGTATAACGCAGAGAGTTATATACGTGAGACTTTGATTTCAATAGCAAATCAAACTTATGATAGTTATGAAGTTATCGTTGTAGATAATGCTTCAACGGACAGTAGTCTTGCTCTTGTCAATGAGTTTTCTGACCAGTTCTCTAAGCTTAATGTAATCAAGCGGGAGAACAATTCTGGTGGACCCGCAGCCCCACGTAATGATGGCATTGAACAAGCAAATGGCGAGCTAATTGCTTTTGTTGATGCTGATGATGTTTGGGAACCATCGAAACTGGAAGAACAAGTGAAGTGTTATATTGAAGATGATGCAAACTTGATTTGTACCAATTCTCGCTATATCGATGAGGAATCTGAATTTCTTAACAAGGCGACTGGTGAGAAACCCAAAAAGAACCGCACTTACGGATTAAAAGCTCTCCTATTCCGAAATACAATTACGACTTCGTCTGTGGTTGTTTCTAAAGGGCTTCTAGGTGACTCGCGCTTTAATGAAAGTAAAGAGATGAACACGTGTGAAGATTATTTACTTTGGTTAACTGTGCTGAACAAAGAAGCGAGTCATTTGATTCACCTCGGCTCTCCGTTGGTCAGATATCGTGTAATGGCGAGTTCTTTGGGGCACAATGCCGGAAAAAGAGCGCTTGCTCTAAGATCGTTAATGGCGAGCAGCCAATTTCTTATTGAATCAAAACAAGAAAAATATGTCTTTATTGTACTTTTTTCAAATCTCTTAAGATTCGCACGGCTATCTCTGTTGGGGTTGAAATGATGAATATGAACGAAGTGTTATATTTGGGGTTGGCTTAGTTTAAAAAGAGTATACATAGTTATTGTCTCTTGGTTTTCTATTCTCACCTCTAGAAGCTCGCAAAGCATAACTTGGCCAAAGATCGGAATAGAAAGGCCATTATCTTGCAGTTTGGAAGTGATGTTCGTCCAATGTTGGTGTTTTCTGATTTGGTCATCGTTCCTACGTTAGGTTGGAGATGCCCTGACAAAGGCTAAGTGGAACTAGAACGAGTGGTTAATTTGATGCGACAAAAATGAGATAAGCTAGGCATCTATGATGTATTACCTGGTCTAATGAGGCTGGCGCAGAACAACAACATTGATGAGTCTAGTCTAGAACTATTAGCAAGAACCGATAGACAGATGCTCGATAAGCTTTGCTTCAAAGATTACTTTAAGTATATCGTTAGGGGGCGGGTGGTGAGTGTGTATTGGATAAGAGCCGCATAACGTGGCTCTTTTTGGTAGTATGAGCTTAAGTAATCATGAGAGATAGTGTTAGTGACATTTTTAAATCCAATTTGGACTATGCCAAGGCTATTAAAGCGCATTGTGAGCGTGTGTATTGATCTTGCTTTTATCGGTCTTGCCTTTTGGGGGAGCTTTTACGTACGTTTAGGTTATTTAGATGGCTATATTAATGAATCAGATTATTGGCGATTGTTAGCGTTAGTTGAACTATTTACATTATTACTATTTGCACAAAGTGGTTTGTATCGAGCTATATTACGTTATTTAAGTTTATATGCAGTCGTAAGCATTTGCATCTCCGCAGCGGTGTCTGCGTTATCATTTGTACTGTTTGCTTACTATGACCAGACGTTTTTGCCTCGTTCTGTACCTATTATTTACGCGACTTTTATCGTTTTGCTTTGTGGAGGCTCACGTTTAGTTGTGCGTTTGCTAGTTTCTGAACTAATTGGTAGGCACAAAGAACCAGTGCTTATCTATGGAGCCGGCTCTGCTGGAAGGCAGCTAGCGAATGTTCTTTGTCAAGGCAATGACTATAATCCAGTTGTATTTATTGACGACAATAGAAAAATTCATAAGACCAGTATTCAGGGGATTCCTGTCTATAGGCGTAAATATCTTGATCGCATGGTAAAAAAACATCGTATTAAAAAAGTGTTATTGGCAATGCCGTCTGCAAGTCGCACTGAGCGCAGAGAGGTCATTGAGTCCATTGTCGATAAGCATCTAGATGTGCTGACAATCCCAAACTTTGCAGACATTGTTAATGGGAAGATCTCGATTGATCAACTTAAAGAAGTTGAGATAGAAGATCTGTTGGGGCGCGATTCAGTTGTTCCTGAACAATCGCTACTTTCTGCAAACATTTCTAATAAAGTTGTCATGGTTACTGGCGCTGGTGGCTCTATCGGATCGGAGCTTTGTCGTCAAATCTTAACTCAAGAACCAACAAAACTGATTCTGTTTGAGCTTTCTGAGTTCGGCTTATATCAAATAGATAAAGAGCTATCAGAGTACGCTCTGCTTCATGCGATTGACTGTGAAATTGTCACTATTTTAGGTTCAGTTCAGCGAAGTGATCGCTTACTTTCAGTTATGGAGTCGTTCAAGGTTCAGACGGTTTACCATGCTGCCGCGTACAAGCACGTTCCATTAGTGGAGTACAATGTGGTGGAAGGCGTTCGCAATAACGTCTTTGGTACTTACTACACCGCAAAAGCCGCGATTGAGGCCGGAGTTGAATCCTTTGTACTTATTTCAACAGACAAAGCGGTGCGCCCAACTAATGTAATGGGCACTACCAAGCGTATGGCCGAACTGGGTTTGCAAGCACTTGCAGAGCAAGAAACGGAAAAAGAAAAGGGCACCCGGTTCGCTATGGTTCGCTTTGGTAATGTGCTTGGTTCTTCAGGTTCGGTGATCCCACTATTCAAAAAACAGATTGCCGAAGGTAAACCAATCACAGTTACTCACCCCGATATCATCCGCTACTTCATGACTATCCCTGAAGCTGCGCAACTGGTTATCCAAGCCGGTGCGATGGGTAAAGGTGGTGATGTGTTTGTACTCGATATGGGCGAGCCAGTTAGGATTGTCGATCTAGCGACGAACCTGATTCAGCTGTCTGGCCTTGAAGTGAAATCTGCTGAAAACCCACATGGCGATGTGGAAATTAAGTTCACAGGTCTTCGCCCTGGTGAAAAGCTTTTCGAGGAGTTGCTGATTGGAGACAATGTGGTTCAGACTCAACATCAACGAATCATGAGTGCCAATGAAAGCTATTTAGCGCTTGATGAGTTTTCTGTTGTACTCGATAGGCTCGATAAAGCGTGCCATGAACTTAAGCATCAAGATATTCGCGATATTTTTCTGGAAACGCCAACGGGGTTCAATCCGACAGATGGGATTGGAGATTTGGTTTGGAATGTGAAGAATAAAATATAAGAACTCAATGACACCATTATTTAGGCTGGTCTTTAAGTGAATGGTGTTAATTGACAAAGTAAAGTTCAACCAGTAACAGCGGGGGATGTTAGTACGGTTGTCATAGAATCAATGGTCTACTGAAAGTTAGGCATAAATTGGACTAGTTATTTAGTATTGATTTGTAAGTGATTATTTAATTGTTAAGGTTCGATAAATGAATGGTATAGAAAATACTAATATTGCCCGAGTATCAACAGTTCCTTTTTTTGTGTATTCGCAGTTGTCTACTCAGTTGAAAGATATCCACCTTGCGGGAGGCAATGTATCTATAATTACTAGTCCTGCTGAACCCTATGAAAATGAAATTTTGTTTGATGCAATGCATTCTACAATTGAGGTGAAAATTCCTAGAAAAATAGAAGTTGTTAATGACTTCAAGGCGCTAGTTGACTTGTATGTAGCTTTTCGGGCTAGAAGATTTGATATTATACACTCAACGACGCCGAAGGCTGGTTTGCTTTCATCTATCGCTGGTTTTTTAGCTAGGACACCAGTTCGAATACACACCTTTACTGGACAGGTGTGGGCAGAGAAAAAAGGCTGGTCAAGGAAGTTGTTAAAACTTCTTGATAAATTAATGATCAAGCTTAATCACCATTGCTATGCTGATAGTGAAAGTCAAAAGCAGTTTCTTATATCTGAAGGAGTATGTAAACAAGATGACCTAACCGTTTTAGGTGAAGGTTCATTAGCAGGAGTAAATTTAAGCAGATTTAATAGGGATCGTTTTCCCGATAGTACGAAAAATGAACTTCGTAACCTTTTAAACATCTCAGAAGATGCTGTAGTTCTAATTTTTGTTGGCAGAATAACCAGAGATAAAGGGATTTTAGAGTTATTGAAAGCTTTTGAAATGCTAATTGCTGACAAAGTTAATGTGTCATTGCTATTGGTCGGCCCGATTGATGAAGAGTTAAAGGTTGATGGGTTAGATTTAAGTACTTATATTTCTTCAAGGGAGAGAGTTATATCTACAGGGTTTACGGATTCCCCTGAAAAGTACTTATCCATAGCAGATGTTTTTTGTTTACCTAGCTATAGAGAAGGATTTGGTACTGTTATTATTGAATCAGCGTCTATGGGAATACCTTCTGTTGCATCTAATATTTATGGATTGAGTGATGCTGTTCAAGATGGAGAAACAGGGGTACTAGTAGAGGCAAAAAATGTTAAGTCATTAGCTAGCGCGCTTCACTTACTCTTAACTGACCATGTATTAAGGTCTGAAATGGGAGTAAATGCTAGGAATAGAGCGATAAAATATTTTGGTTCAGACCAGGTTAATTCTCTAGTGGTTGACGAATATAAAAAGTTGATGGGTGATTTTGGTGATAAATAAAGGCTGTTTAATAACAGGTGCTAATGGTTTTCTGGGAAAACAATTAGTTCAATCTTTAGGTAATAAGTATTCATTAGTCAAAAGTGCTGTTCGGGTATGTGATGAAAACATAACGTTAAGTGAAAATGTACAGGAAGTTGGTTCAATTAATGGCTCTACAAATTGGCAAAGCGCTCTAACTGGTGTAGACGTTATTATCCATACCGCTGCTCGAGTTCATGTTATGTCTGATGAATCTTCAGATTCTTTAGCAGAATATAGAGATGTTAATACGCTTGGAACGCTTAATCTAGCAAGGCAAGCTATCGATTCAGGGGTTAAGAGGTTTATATTTATTAGCACAATTAAAGTTAATGGAGAATCTACCTTATTAGGGGCGCCATATACCTCTACTGACATTCCGGCGGCAGAGGATTTTTATGGTCAGTCTAAAGCTGAAGCTGAAGAAAAACTCTTGGAGCTTGCGAGTAAATCAGACTTAGAGGTGGTTATTATTCGATCTCCGTTAATTTACGGCCCTGAGGTTAAAGCAAATTTTGCTTCTCTACTTAATTTGGTTAATCGAGGTGTTCCGTTACCATTTGGTTGTATTACTAGTAATAAACGTAGTCTAGTATATGTAAATAACTTAGTTGATCTTGTTATCACTTGTATTGAACATCCCCAAGCATCTAACCAAATTTTCTTGGTTTCTGATGATCACGATGTTTCAACATCAGAAATGGTTCGCCAAATGGCCAAGTCTTTAGGTAAGCCCCAGTGGCAATTACCTGTTCCCAAGTGTTGCTATAATCTTATGGGTAACATATGTGGAAAAAAAGATATTATTGATAGATTACTCGGGTCTTTGCAGGTGGATATTTCACATACAAAAGAAGTGCTTGGTTGGAGGCCACCTTATAGTTTTGAGGATGGTTTTAATGACACCGCTAATGAATTTTTAAAATCACGAAAGAAGTAATAAGATATGATACGAGTTATTGATGTTATAGCTGCGTTTTTTGGCTTGCTTCTTTTATGGCCAATTCTGCTTGTTGTTATTATTATTGGTCTGTTTGATATAGGCTCTCCTGTTTTTATTCAAGAGCGAGTTGGGCGCCATAAAAAACCATTTAGATTAATTAAGTTTCGTACTATGCCAGTAGAAACTAAGTCGGTAGCTAGCCACTTAGTAAGCAATGTACCCATTACAAAGTTAGGCTATTTTTTACGTAAAACAAAAATTGATGAACTACCACAGTTGATTAATGTGCTAAAAGGCGAAATGAGCTTAGTTGGTCCTAGACCAAACTTATTTAACCAAGAAGAGTTAATAAAGGAGCGTGACGCACTAGGTGTATATAATGTACTACCAGGAGTAACTGGTTTAGCACAAGTGCAAAATATTGATATGTCGACTCCTGCGTTATTGGCTAAAACAGATAAGGAGATGATTGATACTTTAACGATAAAGTCTTACTTTAAATACATAATTATGACTGCAACAGGCAATGGCTCTGGTGATGCAGTAAAGTAACCCAATAGATAGTGAATAAATGCCCAGACTATTTCTTGACCGTTAGAGGTAGTCAAGGAACACTAGATTAAGCATCTAGTGACAACTAGCTTGAAAAACACCGCTTATTATAAGCAGTCAGTGCTGCAAAGCTTTGTTGGAGAGCGTTAAGTGTAAAAGAATTGCATGATATAACGCGCTTGCACAGAGGCTTTCGCTAGGAGCAGGCAGGTATGCTTGAACCTTTTAAATAGTGACAAGGGCCTCAAGGGTGGTATTAATTGTAAACGAATGCAGTGCGTGTTGGATGAATACTACCTAAGTAAGGCTCTTGGACGCTAGCTATGGTCGAAATTTCATGTGGTTTCTGTAGTGTTTTTCCCTACCTCATCAACCACCTTTTCGGATTCTGCGCTTCACTATTCCTTCTAATCTCAAAATACAGCGAAGCGCGATCTTGCCCTCCGGTATCTCCAGCAAGAGCAATCGTCTCTCCGGCCCTCACTTTATCACCTTCTTTCTTCATCAAGGTTTGGTTAAACCCATAAAGGGTCATGTCGCCTTTTCCGTGATCAAGCAGTACCAACAACCCATAACCACGTAAGTATTCTGCAAATACCACCGTGCCAGAGTAAACGGCTTTCACTGGTTGTTCGTACTTGGCGGCTATTACGACGCCTTTCCAATTGATCTGGCCAGTTTGCTTGGTGCCAAAGCTGTGCAGTATTTTGCCTTTTAGAGGCCACGGTAGCTTACCGCGTTGTTTGGCGAGGCCGTCCATTAATACGGCGTTGCGTTTGGCGGCTTTTGCTATCTCGGCTTTTAGGCGGTTTTCATTTTTTTGCAGTTCGGCAAGATAGTTTTTGTCGCTACGGATGTTGGTTTGAATTTTTGCTAAGGTCTTTTTACGGCTAGATTGAGAGCGCTGCAGTTCACTGCGGCGCTTTTTTTGTGCGTCGAGTAAATTGGCGATCTGCTGTTGTTCTTGTTTGAGCGCCTGATGCGTTGAGTCGATTTGGCTTTCTGTTTGGCTTAAATCTTCAATGGCAGCGGCGCGCTGGGTCGCAAGATGTTGGAAATAATGACTGATTCGGTCTAACTCGGCTTTGTTATTGCCTTGGAAAAGCGTTGCCGTATCGTACTTGCGACGAGTGATGTAATAGGTTTTTACCAGCTCGCTTAAGGTTTCGAGTTGCTGCTGTTTTTGTTCTTCAAGTTGACCAAATTGAGTTTGATACTGAGAGAGTTTTTTATTGGCCGTTTTGAGTTGTTGTTCAGTTTGATGAATTTTTTTAGTTTGGCTCGAAATAGCCAGCTCGTGCTTTTTAAGATCGTTTTGTTGTTTGTTGAACTTCTTTTGATTTGAGGACAGTTGTTGTTGCTGGCGAGCTATTTCAGACTTTACGCCTTTGAGTTCTGCTTGGTTGGCATTTGCTGGTAGTGCAGAGCATAGACCGACAGTTATTAGACATGACAAAACGCCAGTGCGTAGGGCACTGGCGTTTAAGAATACTGTTTGCTTAATCAGGGACATCTGAATCATCTTATCGCCAATAAAAGAGCCTGCGTATACTCATCGTTATGAGAATGGGCTAGGCTCTTGATACTGGGAATGATTATTTCAGATTAACGATAACCTGACCAGACATCTCCGCAGGGATTTCCATATCTGTTAGCTTAAGCATTGTTGGTGCTAGATCAGAAAGCTTACCGCCTTCAACAAATTCTAGTTCTTTGTTACCAACGTAGATTAGCGGTACAGGTAGGTTAGTGTGCGCTGTGTGGATGCCGCCTGTTTCAGGGTCAACCATCATTTCTGCATTACCGTGGTCAGCGGTTACTAGCATTTGGCCATCGACTTCTTTGATTGCTGCGATGACTTTCGCCATGCACTCATCAATGGCTTCGATTGCTTTTTCAGCTGCTTCGTAAACGCCAGTGTGACCAACCATATCTGGGTTAGGGTAGTTACAAATGATGTTGTCGTATTCGCCAGACTTAATCGCTGCAACCAGTTTTTCTGTTAGCTCAGCAGAGCTCATTTCTGGTTGTAGGTCGTAAGTGGCTACTTTTGGTGAAGCAACTAGGCTGCGTACTTCGCCTTCAAATTCGTTTTCAACACCGCCGTTGAAGAAGAAAGTAACGTGCGCGTACTTTTCAGTTTCAGAGATACGAAGCTGAGTTTTGCCTTCTTTAGATAGCCACTCACCAAATGTGTTCTCAAGAGAAGCTGGCTTGAATGCTGCCGCTAGCGGGATGTCTGCTGCGTACTGAGTTAGCATTACGAAGTCGATTGCGGGGAATACCGCACGCTCAAAACCTGCAAAGTCTTCAACGAAAGTACGTGTGATCTGACGAGCACGGTCAGCACGGTAGTTCATGAAGATAACGGCATCGCCATCAACGATAGCGGCAGACTCTTGGCCTTCAGCTTTGATTTCTGTTGCTTTAACAAACTCATCGTTTTCGTCACGAGCGTAAGCGGCTTCAAGGCCTGCTACTGCGCTATCAACAGTGAACTCTGATTTTGCTTGAGTCAGTAAGTCGTAAGCAACTTGAACGCGATCCCAGTTGTTATCACGGTCCATTGCGTAGTAACGACCCACAAGAGAAGCAACACGGCCTTTACCAAGCTCTGCGAATAGGTCTTGGAAACGTTGTAGGGAATTCTGTGCGCTACGTGGCGGAGTATCACGTCCGTCTAGGAAGCAGTGTAGGTAGATTTTTTCAGCGCCACGTGCTGCTGCCATTTTCACGGCTGCGTAGATGTGATCTTCATGGCTATGAACGCCACCAGGAGACATTAGGCCCATTAGGTGAACGGCTTTGCCATTTGAAACGGCTTTATCGATAGCGTTAACAAGCGCTTCAGTTTGCTCGAATTCGCCGTCAGCAATAGACTTAGTAATACGAGTAAGATCTTGATAGACCACGCGACCAGCACCAATGTTAGTGTGACCCACTTCAGAGTTACCCATTTGGCCATCTGGTAAACCCACATCCATTCCTGATGCAGAGATTAGCGTGTTTGGTTGGTTTGCAAACAATGCGTCCATTACTGGCGTTTTCGCGTTAGCGATCGCATTGTTAGAGTTATCTTCACGGTATCCCCAACCGTCTAGGATTACTAAAGCCATTGGCTTCTTAGTAGACATAATTTCCGACCTCGTCAAATTCAAAGTAACTTACAAAACAAATTAGCGTAATTTTACTACAGTTTTACCGCTTTGCGTCAATAAATGACCTAATTATATTTCGGTAGTAAAAGTTTTTAACAAAAAAAATCAGAAGCGAGAGGGATTGAAAGCGAATACAGAATGCGCTGCGCTCCTATAAGTGCAGAAGCAGAAGCAGAAGCAGAAGCAGAAGCAAAAAGCATCAATCTCTCATCTATCCTCGTTTGCGCTTTCGGTTCCTGCTTTTATAGTCTCTAGCCTCTTCGCACTTTTCTGTATTCTCAGGGCAAAGCCCGTCTCTGTAATCTAAATAAGCAAAGCGCATCCTGAATTCTCATTTCTGCCCACACCTCTCGCATCTATCGCACCCTCACGCTATACTCGTGCCCTCATAATTTAAGCAAACACATTGCAAGAGCGTAATATATGCAAGAGTACATGGATTTTATTTCTCAAAATATGATTATGGTTGTGGTATGGGCTGGTCTTTTTGTTGCCCTTATTATGAACATTGTTAAAGCTAAAACGGCCGGTTACAAAGAAGTGACGCCAGCTGAAGTGACTCAGTTCATCAACCGTGATGAAGGCGTAGTGATTGATATTCGCTCACTTGATGAGTACAAACAGGGTCACATTACGGGCGCAGTTCACATTTTGCCGTCTGATATTAAAAATGGCTCTATTTCTAGCCTTGAAAAGTACAAATCGAGCCCAATTACAGTTGTATGTAAGACGGGCCAAACCGCAGTAGCAAGTGCAAATGAGCTGGCTAAAGCAGGTTTTGAAAACGTTCACTTATTGAAGAATGGTCTTATTGCTTGGAACGAAGCAAACATGCCGCTAGTACGTGGCAAAAAATAGACGATTGTTAAATACGGTGGGCTCTAGCAAACCGTCACACAATAAGTAGCACACACTCGATTTTTATTGCACTGAGTGATTTTTCGTCAACCAAGGCGAAGAGATGTGAGCTTTGGCACGTACTGCCAAGGTTTCCTAGTCAAACCATTTCGGCTCGGTTAGGCTCGGTGCAAACTGATACAATATTTTAAAGGACTTTAATCATGGCTGAAGCAGCACCTCAAGAAGCACAACAATTCGCTATCCAACGCATCTTCCTTAAAGACGTTTCTTTTGAAGCGCCTAACTCTCCTGACATGTTCCAAAAAGAATGGAACCCAGATGTTAAGTTAGACCTAGACACGCAAAGCCGTGAGCTTGGTGAAGGCGTTTACGAAGTCATCCTTCGTCTAACGGTTACGGTTAAGAACGAAGAAGAAACAGCGTTCCTATGTGAAGTTCAGCAAGGTGGTATCTTCACTGCTGGTCAAATGGAAGCGGGTCAACTAGCACATTGCCTAGGCGCATTCTGCCCTAACATCCTATTCCCATACGCTCGTGAAACTATCTCAAGCCTAGTGGTTAAAGGTACGTTCCCACAACTGAACCTAGCACCAGTTAACTTTGATGCATTGTTCATGAACTACCTACAAAACCAAGCTGAAGGCTCTGCAGAAGCAGAATCAGAAGCGTAATTAAGGCTTAAGGCAAGCGGCCTAAGGCGAAGGGCATAAATCCCTGAAGCCTGTAGCGAAGCGTCCTGTTGCCTAGCGCCTACTGAATGCACATCAAATCTTTCGATGCGATGTGCATTTTTTTATTTTAGAATAGTCTTAATTGACTCCTACCTATCAGGCAGAAAAATGACACAAGCTTTCGGCGAACAGGTTTACGGCAAAGACATTGCGATGACGGTGATTGGCGCAGGTTCTTACGGCACATCTCTGGCGATTTCATTGGCGCGTAACGGTGCAAATGTAGTGATTTGGGGCCATGAAAAACAGCATATGGATCGCCTAGAAGCGGATCGTGCTAATCATGAATTTTTGCCTGGTATCGACTTTCCTGAATCTTTGATTGTTGAATCGGATTTAGAAAAAGCGGTACACGCTAGCCGAGATTTGCTGGTGGTCGTGCCAAGCCATGTATTTGGTATTGTGTTAAAAAGTTTGAAACCGCATTTACGTGACGATACTCGTATGTGTTGGGCAACGAAAGGGCTAGAGCCAGAAACCGGCCGTCTATTAAAAGAAGTGGCTCACGACATCATCGGTGAAAGTTATTCGTTAGCGGTGCTTTCTGGGCCTACATTTGCTAAAGAACTCGCTATGGGCATGCCGACCGCGATTTCTGTTGCCTCTCCTGATGAAGAATTTGTAAAAGATCTGCAAGAAAAAATCCACTGCAGCAAAACCTTCCGTGTTTACGCAAATACCGACTTTATCGGCATGCAGTTGGGTGGCGCGGTGAAAAACGTGATTGCGATTGGTGCTGGCATGTCTGATGGTATTGGTTTTGGTGCTAATGCCCGAACAGCTCTCATTACTCGCGGTCTAGCAGAGATGACTCGTTTAGGCACGGCATTAGGTGCGCAGCAAGAAACCTTTATGGGCATGGCCGGCTTAGGTGATTTGGTGCTCACTTGTACCGATAACCAATCTCGTAACCGACGTTTTGGTTTGGCGCTAGGTACTGGCAAAGACGTCGATACAGCACAAGAAGAAATCGGCCAAGTGGTTGAAGGTTACCGCAACACCAAAGAGGTGTGGGTACTAGCAAAACGCATTGGTGTAGAGATGCCGATAGTTGACCAAATCTATCAAGTACTGTATCAAGGAAAAGATGCACGTATGGCTGCGCAAGATCTATTAGCTCGAGATAAGAAATCAGAGGCGTAGGTGGGGAAGAGTAAAGAATACAGAATACGCTTTGCTTACTAGAGACTAGAGACTATAAGAGCGGGGCCGTAAGGTGGTTTTGCTTTTGTTCTTATAGGAGCGAAGCGGTCTCGTTTCTAGTAGCGAAGCGATCTCATTTCTGTATTCTCAGGGCGAAGCCCGTCTCTGTACTCTAATACTCTTATCTCTCCAAGGACGATTGGAAAAAACAATGAAGCGATGTGAAAAACAAGTAGTGTGGGAAGCGATTGTTCGTGAGGCGCGTGAGCAGTCTGAACAAGAGCCGATGTTGGCGAGTTTTTATCACGCCACGATCATCAATCACGATAGCCTAGGCGCTGCGTTAAGTTATATCTTAGCCAATAAACTTAAGACGGCATCAATGCCTGCGATGGCTGTGCGTGAAGTTGTCGAGCAAGCGTTTAAAGCCGATCCGTCTATTACTGGTGCAGCGGCTTGTGATATTTGCGCGACGGTAAATCGTGACCCCGCAGTTGCTATGTATTCCATGCCATTGCTTTATTTGAAAGGGTACCATGCACTGCAAGGCTACCGTGTCGCTAACTGGTTATGGAAGCAAGGGCGAAGTGCTTTAGCGACCTATTTGCAAAATCAAATTTCAGTGGCTTGCCAAGTCGACATTCACCCTGCGGCGCGCATTGGTCACGGCATCATGCTCGATCACGCTACCGGGATTGTTATTGGTGAAACGGCCATTGTAGAAAATGACGTCTCTATTCTTCAAGACGTGACGCTGGGTGGTACAGGTAAAGAATGCGGTGATCGACACCCTAAAATTCGAGAAGGCGTTATGATTGGTGCAGGCTCGAAAATTCTAGGGAATATCGAAGTCGGCCAAGGCGCTAAAATTGGTTCAGGCTCCGTCGTATTACAAGCCGTACCGGCGCATACCACAGTGGCTGGCGTTCCTGCAAAAATCGTTGGTAAACCACAAACAGACAAACCATCACTGGATATGGATCAGCAGTTTAATGGTAAATCACAAACGTTTGTGGGTGGGGATGGGATATAGAAGCGGAATACAGATTACAGAATGCGCTTCGCTTACTTAGAGACTAGAGACTATAAGAGCAGGGGTGAGAGGGGAAACGATGCAGTTTTGCTTTTGCTCTTATAGCAGCGAAGCGTTCTAGTTTCTAGCAGGGAGCCAGCGGCCGATCTAGTGCTTCCGCACTTTTCTGTAATCTCAGGGCAAAGCCCGTCTCTGTAATCTAAGATCCTTCTTCACTCAAACTCTTTCCTCAACTTCACCGCATACAAATACCCTAAAATCCCACCTAGGATATTGCCAACGGCGATACCGATGAACAAGCCTTCAATGCTGTATATCAAGCTGCCTATCCATGCGGAGGGGAGGGTTAATCCGAATAATCGAAAACCACTCCAACAGAATGCCTGCATCGGTTTATGCATTGCATTTAATCCGCTGATTAATACCATCATGATGCCTTGGAAACCATAGCTGAAAGGTACGAACAGTAAGTAGTGCCAGAGTAGGTCGCGAACGCTTTGCTCTTGGGAGAAGAGTTCAGATAATGCGTGGCTTAAAGGCACCATCATGATGAATATCAGCAGTTGAAAAACAATAGAAAAACGCATGCTTAAGAAAAGCGCTTTGAAGCTTCGCTGGTAGTTGTTGGCGCCGATATTTTGCGCCATAAATGGCGTTAAGGCGGAGGTCAGCGCCATCATCACCAACAATAATACCGATTCCACTCGCTGAGCCGCACCATAAGCAGCCACAGCTTCGGTACCGTGCTTGGCTAACAGAATCATCAGTACTGCGCCAGAAAGCGGAGTCATGGCATTGGAAATTGCCGCTGGTGTGCCTATTTTTAAGATCTGTCGCCAGTCTGAAAACAGAGTCGGGAAGTAAGGTAACGCCAGCAATTTTTCGCGTTTGATCAGGACATAAAGCGAGCCTGTGAGTGCACCTAACCAACTGAGTGCTGAGGCGATGGCTGCGCCTTGAATGCCGAGTTCAGGAAAAGGGCCAATTCCGAAAATTAATAATGGGTCGAGAATACCGTTGATCAACCCCGCTAACATCATGATTTTTGCCGGTGTTTTTGTATCGCCGCCAGCGCGAATCGCGGCATTGCCCGCCATTGGTATAACAAGCAATGGAATGGTCAAATACCAAACCTGCATGTATTGCTCGATGAGTGGAATAAGTTGTGGTTCTGCACCTAATAATCGAAATAATGGCTCTATAGAAGTCACGCCAAAGCTTGAGGCGACGATGACCAACAGCACAGCAAGTAATAGGCCATGAGAAGAGAATCGAGCTGCTTGTTGATTATCCCCTCGGCCTAGAAGTCGGCCTATATTGGTTGAAAGCCCCATCCCGATCCCCATCGTAATACAGTTCACCGTAAAGGTGACAGGGAAGGTAAAGCTAATAGCAGCAAGCGATTGGGTACCAAGCAAAGAGATAAAGAAGGTATCAACTAAGTTAAACATTAAAATTGCAACGATGCCAAACACCATAGGTACTGTCATTTGACGCAGAACCACATCAATCGGTGCGGTCAGCAATCCGTGTTTATCTTGCATTTATAGGAACAACTTTATCTATAAGAAAGCGGAATAGGATAACGAGATAGGGAAATTTAGTCGAGGAAGAATGTAGAATATTGGTTATCGGTGGTTGTAACATTTTTATAGAACTTAGAACTTAGAACTTAGAACTTAGAACTTAGAACTTAGAACCGAAGCGGCCCAGCCCCTAGCAGGGAGCTTGCGACCGCTCTAGAACCTAAACCGCGCAGCGGCTTATTAACACCCTGGACCACAATCTAGGCAATGTTTCACCATCTCTGGGCCTAAATGCAGTTTCGCATTCAAATCACGTAGTGCAGTACGCACGCCTTCTTCAAGCACTGGGTGGTAGAAAGGCATGTCTAGCATTTCAGATACCGTCATCTTATTTTGGTGAGCCCATGCCAGTAAGTGCGCTAAATGTTCCGCATTTGGTCCCATCATTTCAGCACCTAGGAAGCGGCCTGTGCCTTGTTCGCCATAGACGTGCAAAACGCCTTTGTTACGCAGCATCACACGAGAGCGACCTTGGTTTTCAAATGAAACGGCACCCGTTGCAAAACAGCCACAGTTACCAAGACGTTCGGTAATTTGTTTGTATGTTTCACCGACCATCGCAATTTGAGGGTCGCTGAATACGGCTGAAATCGATGAACGACGTAAACCAGCACGAATGTCAGGGAAGCGACCTGCATTGTCACCCGCAATTCGGCCTTGGTCTGCGGCTTCGTGCAGCAGCGGCAATTGGTTGCTTGCATCACCAGCGATAAAAATGCTTTCCACTGATGTTTGTAATGTGTAGTGGTCGGCCGTTGGCACACCACGTTCATCCAGAGCGACGTCTGTGTTTTCTAGTGCTAGCTTGTCAACATTGGGTCTACGACCCGTTGCCGCTAATAAATAGTCAGTATTAAATGTTTCCAGTTCACCATCGTGGTTGATGAATTGAATTTCTACTTTGTCTTCAATGCGCTTGATGCTCTCTACTTTTACATCAGCGTCTAAGTAAAACTCTTGTTGGAATGTTTTATTGGCATAAGCCATGACTTCTGGGTCAGTGATTGGGCCAACTTGACCGCCAAGACCAAACATCTTCACTTTCACGCCTAAGCGATGCAGCGCTTGGCCGAGCTCAAGGCCAATAACGCCAGGGCCGAATACCGCAACAGACTCAGGAAGATCGTCCCACTCAAACAAATCGTCGTTCACAATTAAGCGATCACCCAGTTCATTCCAAACTCCCGGGTAGGCAGGGCGAGAACCTGTTGCCATGACAATGCGCTTTGCTTTAATTTCAGTGTGGTCGTCCACAATGAGAGTTTCATTGTCAGCGAATTTTGCGTAGCCAGAGATTTTATCTTCAGCTGGAATCTCATCAACACCTTCAATAACAAAGCCAACAAAGCGGTCACGTTCACGTTTTACGCGGTCCATGACTTCACGGCCATTAATGACGGTTTCACCTTGAGGGTAAACACCAAAAGCCGGTGCCTTTTCAATTTGATGCACGCTTTCTGCTGCTGCAATCAAGAGTTTAGATGGCATGCAACCCACGCGAGCACATGTGGTGCCATAAGGGCCACCTTCAATCATGACTACTTTTGCTCCGTGAGCTTTAGCAGCCCGGTAAGCACCCAAACCAGCAGTACCACCACCGATAATTGCGACATCTACACTTAATTGATTCATGATTATTGTCCGATATTATTTATATAAAGAAAGACTTAGGGTGAATTCGGAGGAGGTTGTCCTACAGGTCACAGGTCACGGGAAAAGCGTTGACAGCAGTGACTATGGAGTAAAAATCAACCCGTAACCCGTAACCCGTAACCCGTAACCCGTAACCCGTAACCCGTAACCCGTTAACCCAAATGCACTTCCAGCTCTTCACTGCCGCCGATGTGTTTACCACCGATGAAAACTTGTGGAACCGTTGTGCGGCCAGTGATTGCTCGTAGGCTGACGGTTGTCGCGTCTTTACCTAAAACTACTTCCTCATATTGAAGACCGTGATCAATCAAGTTTTGTTTCGCTTTCACACAGAAAGGGCAGCCAGGTTTAGTAAATACTGTGATTGATTCCTGCGACTTGTACTCTGGTGCAACAAAGTTAAGCATTGTGTCAGCATCAGAAACTTTGAACGGGTCACCCGCTACGTCTTCTTCTATGAACATTTTTTCAACTACGCCGTTTTTAACCAGCATGCTGTAGCGCCATGAACGCTTACCAAAGCCTAGGTCATTTTTGTCAACTAACATACCCATGCCGTCTGTGAAGTCACCGTTGCCATCTGGGATGAAGGTGATGTTTTCGGCTTCTTGGTCATTTTTCCAAGCGTTCATTACAAAGGTGTCGTTAACAGAAACACATAGAATCTCGTCAACGCCGTGATCTTTAAATACCGAATGTAGCTCGTTGTAACGTGGTAAGTGGCTTGAAGAACACGTTGGAGTGAAAGCTCCTGGCAAGCTAAATACGATGACTGTTTTGTCTTTAAACAGTTCTTCTGTTGTTACATTAACCCATGCGTCACCTTGGCGAGTTGGGAAAGTCACTTGTGGGATTGCTTGGCCTTCTTTCGATGTAAACATAATTGGTACCCTTAAAATTTTTGGTTAGTTTCAACAATCAGCGTTGAGTTATTCATTATAGAGCTGATTGCTTCAGCCCGTTTTGTTTCGATGAAGCTATTATTCAATAAAACGTTTGATAGCTCTAATCGTTTGGTGTTATCGTTTTGATAGGTTCTGGCTATTGAAGTGCTAAAAGCTAAGTACTAAAAGCTAAGTACTAAAAGCTAAGTACTAAAGGCTAGGTGCTAAAAGCTAGGTACTAAGAGGTAAGTATTGGAAGTGGTGGATTCTTGATTGGTAAGGGGGAGTAATGAACATTCGGGACTTGGAATATTTGGTTGCATTGGCGGAGCATCAGCATTTTCGCAAAGCTGCTGAAGCGTGTTTTGTGAGTCAGCCAACGTTAAGTGGGCAAATAAAGAAGCTTGAAGAAGAGTTGGATGTGGTGCTGACTGAGCGCAGTAGTCGTCGGGTGTTGTTTACTCAAGCGGGATTGCAGTTAGTCGATCAAGCGAAGCGCATTTTGGCGGAAGTTAAAAGCTTTAAAGAACTGGCTAGCCTGCAAGGCAATGAGATGTGTGGGCCACTGCATGTGGGGTTTATTCCTACGGTCGGGCCATACTTAATGCCAAAGATTGTGCCAGAGCTTAAGTCTCGTTTTCCTGACTTAGAACTTTATCTTTATGAAGCGCAAACACATCAGTTGGTGCGTCAATTGGCCGAAGGGCAGTTAGATTGCCTCGTATTGGCGGCGGTTAAAGAAACAGAGCCGTTTAAAGAACTTCTCTTGTATGACGAGCCTCTTCGATTGGCCGTGCCTTGTGAGCATGAGTGGGCGAAACTCGATGAGATTGAAATGCTAGAGCTAAACGGAAAAACGGTGCTTTCACTGGGTGATGGGCACTGCCTGAGAGATCAAGCATTAGGTTACTGCTTTGCCGCAGGAGCAAAAGATGATGAGCGTTTTAAAGCTACCAGTTTAGAGACGCTGCGTAATATGGTCGCCGCTGGTGGCGGCATTACGTTATTGCCAGAGTTATCCGTTCCCCAAGATAAAGAACGAGATGGTGTGTGCTATTTACACGCAACAGAGCCTAAACCAAGCCGCCAAATTGTATTGGCATACCGCCCAGGTTCACCGTTAAGACATCGCTTTGAGCAATTGGCGAAGTGTATTAGTGAAGTGGTGGGGGGGGGGCGAAGTGCTAAGGGCGAAGTACTAAAAGCTAGGTAATAAAAGCTAAGTAATAAGAAGAGAAGAGAAAAGAGAATAGAAGAGCAAGGGGCTAAATTAGAACGTTTAGCTCTTGCTCTTACTCGAAGCGAAGCGGTCTAGCTTTTAGTAGGGAGCTTGCGACCGCTTTAGTACTTCATCGTTAAAACAACTCCTCACCCTCATCGCCGGAATTGTAGATCGTATCGGTCATTGTTTTCTTCACGTACTCTGTAGGCTCGGTGCCACGTAGGAAATATTCGAACATGGTGCTTTCATCACTTTTGTGCGTTAGCAATCCAGTTTCTAGATCAATACGAGCGCGAACGATGTTAGCGGGTACTTGCTTGCGTTGGGCTGGTACGTTTTCCAATGCAACACGCATGAAATCAACCCACGCTGGTTGCGCTGTTTTTGCACCGGCTTCAGCGCCTGTTATTTGCTCTTTACCTAGGTTCGAATTTTTAGTGGTACGGCCTAAGTTACGATTATGAGTATCAAAACCTACCCAAGAAATAGCGACCATTCCAGGGGCGTAACCGTTGTACCAGGCATCTTTCGAGTCATTGGTTGTACCGGTTTTACCTCCGATATCACGACGGCCTAGTTTCTGTGCGCGCCAGCCTGTGCCATTCCAACCCGTTTTGTGACGCCAGTTACCTCCGCCCCATACGTTGCTGTACATCATTTCACGAACCAGGAATGCGGTTTGCTCAGAGATAACCTGAGGAGCATATTGTGTTTCAGTTTCGACATCTTGCTCGTCGAATTGATTATCCGTTGTCGGTGATTGGCAATCGTCATGACATATCACTTTTGGAGAAGCTTCAAACTCTAGCTCACCAAATGGGCTTTCAACACGCTCAATATAGAAAGGCTCTACGTAGTAACCGCCGTTAGCAAATACTGAGTATCCTTGAGCCATTTTCATTGGTGTTAAACTGCCAGCACCAAGAGCGATGGTTTCAGAACGAGGTACTTGGTTGATATCAAAACCAAAGCGAGTTAAATATTCTCGTGTTTTATCCAAACCGACTTGGCGTAAAACGCGAACGGCCATGACGTTCTTCGATTGCGCTAAGCCAATACGTAAACGTGTTGGGCCGACGTAAGTCGGAGGAGAGTTTTTAGGTCTCCATGCTGTACCTTGGCTTTTATCCCACTGGTTAATAGGGGCGTCGTTAATCAGGCTCGCGAGGGTTAGGCCATTATCGATAGCAGCAGAGTAGATGAACGGCTTAATACTCGACCCCACCTGACGAACAGATTGAGTCGCACGGTTAAACTTACTGTGAACAAAGTTAAAGCCACCGACCAAAGACATGACCGCGCCATTTTCAGGGTTCATCGCAATGAAAGCGGTATTGGCTACCGGGACTTGGCTTAACTTCCAGGTAGTTTGTTGCTCTAACTCTTCATCCGTTGCGGGTGAAGGCACTTGGCGAACCCAAATTTGCTCACCTGCAGCGATGACTTCTGCTGCACTTTTTGGAGCCGAACCTTGTTTTTTATCGGTAATGAAACGGCGAGCCCATTTTATGCCATCCCACTCTAGCGTGACATAGCCTTCATTTTTTATGTAAACATCGGCGCTCTTGTTGGTGACGTTGAGCACAACCGCAGGCGTTATTTCGCCATAAGTTGGTACCTTCTTAAGGTGCTTCACGATGGTTTCTTCGTCCCAATTCGCTTCACCGTCTTTCCATAAAACACGTTCTTCACCACGGTAGCCGTGTCGTTCGTCGTAATTTAATAGATTGTTGATAGCGGCATCGTTGGCGGATGATTGTAAGTCAGATTTAATCGTTGTGTAGATACGCATGCCAGAGGTGTAAGCCTCTTCTCCATATCGTTCAACCATCCAAGCTCGTGCAAGCTCAGCAACGTAAGGGGCACTGAGTTCAATTTCAGCACCATGGTAACGAGAGACGATGTCTTCGGCTCGGGCTTGATCATATTCCTCTTGGGTAATGTACTGCTCATCCAACATTCTCATCAAAACAACGTTACGACGATGAGTCGCGCGTTTGACCGAATAAATAGGGTTCATCGTAGAAGGCGCTTTTGGCATGCCAGCTAAGGTTGCTTGTTCACTGAGCGTTAAATCGGGTAAATCTTTACCAAAATACACACGAGCCGCCGCGCCGAAACCGTAAGAACGATGCCCTAAGAAAATTTTATTAACGTACAGCTCCATGATCTCTTCTTTACTGAGAAGCTGTTCGATATGGATGGCAATAAAAATCTCTTTGATTTTCCTCATTATCTTTTTCTCATTGGATAAGAAAAAGTTACGAGCTAATTGCTGAGTAATGGTACTCGCCCCTTGTTTTGCCGAACCTGACATAGCGACAACCAAGGCGGCACGAGTAATACCAATAGGGTCTATGCCTGGGTGATCATAAAAGCGGCTGTCTTCGGTTGCGATAAGGGCTTCAATGAGGTGTTGCGGGATATCTTCATATTTCACCGGGATTCGACGTTTCTCACCAAAATGGGCGATTAATTTGCCATCTTGGCTGTAAACCTGCATCGGTGTTTGAAGTTGCACATCACGTAGCGTGGCAACATCCGGTAATTCAGGCTTCACGTAATAATAGAAGCCAATAATTGTACCGACTCCCAAAATTATGCAAACCAATGAAAATATTAATAAATTCTTTATGAGTTTCACCGAATAATCCCTGATTGATTAGGCTGATATATAACAAAACATTTTAGACTAGGATACAAAGTAACCACATGGTTCGGCTATGTTTTTTTCTAAGTATCGTCATTAGTCGTAATTGTACCACTGATTTAAGGGCAACGTCGTCATGGGGAAAGTCTTAGTTACAGGGATTGATATCGGGCACTACAGTATGAAAGCGGTGGTGCTGCGAGAGTCAAAAGAGCAACTGGAGCTGATGCACTTCCATGAGCTGTTGATGCCTGAGGGTATTTTTGCCGATAACCACACACTTGATCATCAGAGCATTGTTAAGAAATTGGCAGAACTTAAACGTAAGTTACCTTGGCGCTACCGAAATATAGCCGCGGCGATACCAGATGGTGCCGTGAACAGCAAAATGGTTCAAGTTGCCCAAGGCTTAGAAGGAAGAGAGTTAGAGTTCGCAATAGGTCAAGCTTTTGATTTTTCTCTTTTTGAGTCAGCCCAGCCAGCCGGCAATAGCACGATAACGTATCAGGCCTATGCAGCACGAAAAGAAGTCGTGGAAGGTCGATTATTGGCCTTTAAAAAATCGGGACTTAAGGCAGTAACGTTGGATATCCACAGTAATGTGATGAGCAGTCTCTGGCGGCTGGCTGTCCAAAGGCATGCGGATAAAGCGCATTGGATGTTGGTTGATATTGGTCATCAACATACCGCTTTATTTCATGCTCTTTCTCGTGAAGGCGGGTTTTTCAAGGACATTCCATGCGGCATGAAACAGATCCAAGCGGGTTTGGGGCGCGAGAAGCAAGTGATGACGGTATTAACCGACAATATTAAACGGCAAATCACCTTGCATAACTCAGTGCATGGCGATAAATCAATTGAAGGGATTTGGTTGAGCGGGGGAGGAGCGAATTCCCCCGACTTGGTTGAATACTTGAAAGCACACTGCCAGGTGGCGGTGGCTGTCCTTTCATCTTTATCTTTAGTTACAAACACCGTGAAACAAAGCCGTAAGCATCAGGTGAGTGATCACCGCCATCGTGATGAAAATATTGGTTATAGTACGGCGTTAGGGCTGGCGATAACGGGTTTAGCTTGGTTAAAGGAGCGCCGAGATGACTAGCATCAACTTCATGCCGTGGCGTGAATATCGCAGGGAGCAATATCGGCAGCGTTTCTTTTTTGCTCTGATTTTTGTGGTAGCGATTTCGATTCTAGTTCAATGGTTAGCGGGCTATTTTCTTATTAAGCAACAATCCATTCAGTTGGCCCGTCACGCCGAAATAAAAGCGCATATTCACTATTTAGATCAACAGATTCGTACGCTAGACAAAGCGAAGTCGAACCATAAAAGCATTGTTACTCGGTTGGATTCCGTTGAAACACTTCAGCATAGTCGAAACAAGGTAACGCAATTTATGAACCTGTTGCCGACCTTGATTCCCGAAGGGGTCTACGTCGATAAAATAGATATGAATGGGCGACTGGTTGAAATCAACGGCATCAGTGATAGCACCGCCGATCTGGCAACCATGTTAGATAGGTTTGAGCGTTCAGGCGCAGTCGAAGAGGTGGAAATACATTCAATAGTGTCTGGTAAAGCGTTGTTCGGGCAAATATTCAAAACATTTAAGGTGTCATTTGTACTGCTAAGTACTCCGAAGGAGGGATCAGATGAATTGGCAAGATCTGGACTTTGAAGATCTACCTGAATGGCCTCGCTTACCCCAAATGGTTGTGTTAGCCCTCATCGCTGTGATCATTCAAGGTGCGGGCAGTTGGTTTTATTTAACGCCAGAAAACGACGAACTCACACGTTTGATTTCCCAAGAACAGGTGCTAAAAACCCAATTGGTGGCGAAAACTCATCGAGTTACCGCTGTGCCTAAATTGACCAAGCAGCTTGAAGAGCTTAATCGCCGTTATGAGTTCCTTTTGAAACAACTGCCAGAACAAAAAGAATTAGCCAGCTTATTGGCGGCAGTGAATGAGCAAGGCATCAAGCACGACTTAACTTTTACACGGATTGATTGGGGACAAAAAATCAACCAATCCTATTTGTATAAATTGCCGTTGAATATCGAGCTCACTGGAGACTATGGCGATATAGGCCGCTTTGTTGAGTCGATTGCGGCTTTACCACGGGTGATTAACTTTGAAGACGTAGACTGGCAGCGAGTAAGTCAAGAAAGCAGTACCTTACACTTTCGAGTTCGAGCCTACACCTACCAATTCAAACCTGAGGTTACCGATGCGAAGTAAGCAGAAAGGGATCATCGTAGTGGTTGGAGTGTGGCTGTTGGTAGGTTGTCAGGTGGAGTCGGAACCCATTGATGTCTTCATTGCTCAATCTCGTTTGAATGCCAAAGCGCATGTGAGCGATCTCAAGCAAGTCCATGCCTTCAAAGCGATTCAATTTGATGCGGGGATAAAGCGGGAACCTTTTGTATTACCAGAAGTGGCTAAGGCCGCGGTTAAACCGCATGAAAGCCTAGATTGTTGGCAGCCTAAGGCTCGCAGTAAACGTTCTAAATTAGAACAATATCCATTGGAACAGCTAAGGCTCAACGGCGTCATGGGCAGTGGAGGGCGCTTGTCGGGCATCATTCATTTACCGACAGGAATTATGAGTAAGGTGACTAAGGGGAATTATATTGGGCGTAATAATGGCAAGGTCGTCGAAGTCACCAATCAATATGTGTTGGTTCAAGAAGTCTTGCCCGATGGGCTGGGGTGTTGGCAGAAACGGCAAACGAAATTATCGATGAACTCGGCCAGAAAGCGATGAGCCAAGTAATTAAAAAGCAGCATTAAAAACAGTAATAAAAAAGGCACTAAGTTCGAAAACAGAGCCTAGAAGACAGAGTCTAGAAGACAAAGCCTCTATGCATCCAGACATGGATAACGGAATGGGTTTAAATAAAAGGATTGAGTAATGACACAAGTTACGAAGTACGTAACGTTTAATTGGCTATGGTTGATTATTTTGAGCCTCACCGTTAGCCCTTCCGTGGTTGGTAACGAAGCTGACGGTGTGAATTTTAGAACCGATGACGGCAAACCCGCTAAGTTAATGTCGATTAATTTCCAAGATATTCCGGTGCGAAACGTTTTGCAGCTCATCGCAGACTATAACGGTTTCAATTTGGTTACCTCGGACGCCGTAAGCGGCAACCTCACCTTGAAAGTGGACGATGTGCCTTGGCAACAAGTGTTGGACATCATTCTCAAAGTAAAAGGCTTAGATAAGCGTATTGAGGGCAATGTCATTCTTGTTGCCCCTAAAGCCGAATTTGAAGCACGAGAACAACAACGATTAGAGCAAGCCAAACTGGCTCAAGGGTTACAGCTTCTTACTTCCAAAATCCTCAAAATTAATTACGCCAAGGCGTCCGATGTGGCCGACATGATTCAAGGAGAAGGCGAAGTCTCGATGCTTTCAAGTCGAGGGGCGATTACCATTGATGAGCGAACTAATGCATTGTTGATCCGCGATGTAGCCGACAATATTACTGCAATAGAGAGCATCATCAGTGTGCTTGATGTTCCGGTAAAGCAGGTTCAAATTGAAGCGCGAATCGTGACGGTCTCGGAAGGCGAATTAGAAGAGTTAGGGGTACGTTGGGGTTTTTCTTCTACCAATGGTCATTTTTCTGCTGGTGGCTCAATAGAAAGTAATTTAGCCGTGGCCGGATTGTACGATGCAGGGGGAGACAGTAAAGATGGCAAAGGTGATGGAAAAAGCTCGGTAGAAATTGATGACTTTCTTAGCGTAAATTTAGCCGCTACCAACCCAAATGCAGCCAGTATTGCATTTCAGGTGGCTAAATTGGGCTCAGATACCTTACTTGATCTTGAATTGTCTGCATTGCAAACCGAAAACAAAGCCGAAATTATTTCTAGCCCACGATTAATCACCACCAACAAACAACCTGCTTATATTGAACAAGGAACCGAAATTCCTTACCTAGAAGCCTCTTCGAGTGGTGCCACCTCTATCTCGTTCAAAAAAGCGGTCCTGAGTTTAAAAGTGACGCCTCAAATTACGCCTGATAATCGATTGGTTTTGGATTTAAGTGTGACTCAAGATCGACCGGGTAAGGTAGTAAAAACGGGGGATGGTGAAGCAGTAGCCATAGAAACACAACGGATTGGAACTCAGGTTTTAGTGAGCAACGGTGAGACCGTGGTACTCGGTGGAATTTATCAGCAAAGTGTCACTAATAGCGTGGATAAAGTGCCCTTGTTGGGCGACATTCCCTACCTTGGCGCGCTGTTTAGACGCAGTTATGAAAACTTAGGAAAAAGCGAATTACTCATCTTTATTACCCCGAAAGTCGTGCTTCAATAGGTCTATGAAAACAAACTAATTAAAATGAATGAAAAATAAAGTTGCAAAACAGGTGCCTTAATTGAGATAATTTCGGGTCTGATCACGAATTATCTGTGAGGAATCGGTGTTTCGAGGGTGATATAACCAATCAAAAATTGGCTTACCTTGAGGCAATGTCATTGAATTAACGTTGTAATATACTGCTGAACATGGCTGAGAAACGAAATATTTTCCTTGTGGGCCCTATGGGGGCTGGCAAAAGTACAATTGGTAGACACCTAGCTCAACAACTCCATATGGAGTTTGTTGATTCTGACACAGTCATTGAAGAGCGCACTGGCGCCGACATTGCTTGGGTGTTTGATGTAGAAGGCGAAGACGGATTCCGTGTACGCGAAGAGATGGTCATTAACGATCTGACAGAACAACAAGGTATTGTTCTGGCAACCGGTGGTGGCTCGGTGAAGAGCAAAGAAAACCGTAATCGCCTTTCGGCGCGCGGCATTGTTGTTTACCTAGAAACGACTATCGAAAAACAACTTGCACGCACCAACCGCGATAAAAAGCGTCCATTGCTGCAAACGGACAACCCTCGCGATGTGCTAGAAAATCTAGCAGGCGAGCGCAACACTTTGTATGAAGAAGTTGCGGATTACGTTGTGCGTACTGACGATCAAAGTGCAAAAGTAGTAGCCAACCAAATCGTAAAAATGCTAGAAGAACGTTAAGTTCATTTTTCGGAGAGCAAACCCATGGAACGGATTACGGTTGAACTTGGTGAGCGTAGCTACCCAATTTCTATTGGCGCCGGGTTATTTAATGACTCGGCGTACTTTTGTCATATAGCGTCGAAAAAAGTCGTTGTGGTGAGTAATGTCACAGTGGCTCCTTTGTATGCATCTACTGTTATTCGTCAGCTTGAGCAGCAAGGCCATGAAGCCGCGCTACTTGAATTGCCAGACGGTGAGCAATACAAAACACTTGATACGTTTAACACCATTATGTCTTTCTTATTGGAAGGCACGTATGGTCGCGACGTTACCTTGGTTGCATTGGGTGGAGGTGTAATTGGCGATATCGTCGGTTTTGCTGCTGCTAGCTTCCAACGTGGTGTAGATTTTATTCAAGTTCCAACGACACTCTTGTCTCAAGTAGACTCTTCTGTCGGTGGAAAAACAGCGGTTAATCATCCGCTGGGTAAAAACATGATCGGGGCTTTCTATCAGCCAAAATCAGTACTTATTGATACACAGTGCTTAACGACTTTACCTGAACGAGAGTTCGCGGCGGGCGTTGCTGAAGTGATTAAGTACGGTATTATCTACGATCAAGACTTCTTTGTTTGGCTTGAAGAGAACATGGCTTCTCTGTACGAGCTAGACCCCCAGACATTGAGCTATGCGATTGCTCGATGTTGTCAAATTAAAGCGGATGTTGTGGCTCAAGATGAAAAAGAGTCCGGTATTCGTGCTCTGCTCAACTTAGGCCATACCTTTGGTCACGCAATTGAAGCTGAAATGGGTTACGGCGTTTGGTTACATGGTGAAGCCGTGTCATCAGGCACTGCAATGGCTGCGAAAACCGCTGAGTTATTGGGTTTAATTGACGAGCAGCAATTCGAGCGAATCCTCACTATACTTAAAAAAGCCAAACTACCAGTCCATACACCTAACACCATGAGTTTTGATGACTTTATTAAACACATGATGCGTGATAAAAAAGTGTTGTCAGGTAAATTGCGTTTAGTATTACCGACCGGGATCGGCACATCAGAAGTGGTGTCGGACGTTCCTAATCAAGTTATTGAGCAGGCTATTGAATTTTGTCGTGAAATTTAGCAGCCATGTTTGCGAGTCGCGGTTTTAGCTAGTCCTTAGTAAATCGCCGCAATCATTGATTAGCGTTTAAGTATGAAATCACGGCTTTATGTCGTGATTTTTGTTTATTTGCCCCTTTATTTATCAGCCTTAAGGTGGTCTTGATGAGTTTTGCACATGAAATGCGAGTATTAGAAATTGCGTCTCAAATAGAGTTGCTCGACAGGTTGCAGCTTCTAACTCGTTTTGGTTCAAACCTTATCAATATCAGTGGGGCGAAAGGTTCAGGTAAAACTTGGCTTGCTCAACGTTACCTCGAAGCATGGGCGACGGAAAAAAACCAATCTTTATTGCTTTGTTACCCTTCTCAAACGGATGCACAGCAACGTGCCATGATGCTTAATCAGCTGGTTTCTGACGCCATGTTTAACGAAAGTGACTCGGTATTAGACAGCTTTGGTTTATTAGTGGGAGACGAGCCTTGTGATGTCGTGTTTGTGGTGGATGATGCCCAAATGCTCACAGAGGATCTGTTAGCAGAATTATGGATGCTAGTGGTTGAAGCGCAAAATCACCCTAAGTGGTCGGTTAACGTCGTGCTGTTTTCTGAAGGTGACAGCCTTGAACATATATTGGCTCGTATCGGTTATGGTCAAGAAACCAAACCGGTTGATTTTGAAATAGAAACATTTACCGAACAAGAAGCGGAAGAGTTTACCGAGTTGCTCGTCGTACGCTATGCTCAAACTCTGGAAGGAAAACAAAAGATTCGTAAGCAAGCGAAAAAGTGTCAACGTTTGCCGGGTGGACTGATTGCATTAGGGGCTAAAAAAGTGGAAAAAAGGATCATTATCCGCTCTGTTATTGAGTCTCCCGCGCGTATTGCCGCGCTGGTATTAGTCTTGTTTCTGCTTATTGCTGGGGGGTATTGGTGGTTCTTTTCTCAAGAGACGCCAGAACTCGACTCTTCAAAAGTAATGGTAGAGCAAAGCAGTTCAAATCAAGACTCTCAAATGGCTCTGGACGCGAATAATGTGTCTGGTGCAAACAGCACTGAAACGGTGCGAATCCCTTCAGATGGCGATAGGCGAAATGGCACCGAAGTTGAAGCTGACGCCATGGCGCTGCCTCCTACGGTGATGTCCGAAACCGCCACGGTTGGTGGGCAGTTAGTGGATGATGAGAAGCGCGTGATTGTGCCATCGGATGTGGTTGATGCACTGATGGCAGATCGCGATCCTCCCGCAAGTGTTACGGTTATCGATGACGTCGTCGCGGACACTAAGCCAGCAGCCAAAGAGCAAAACCGCATTACTTTCTCTTACGCAAGAGATGAGCTCGAAGCCTTGTCACCAAGGGCATACACATTGCAACTTGCCGCCATGACTTCTAAACAAGAAGCTCAAGCATTTATTAATCTTCATCAACTCAATGGCCAAGTTAGAATCTACCCAACGGTTCGGAATGAAGTCGAGTGGTTCATTATCACTTATCAAGACTACGACAGTATTCAAAAAGCTCGTGACGCGGTTAATTCTCTTTCTACTGAACTTCAAGCGGTTGGCCCTTGGGCTAAATCGTTAAATCAGGTTCAAAGAGAGATATTACGTGGCAAATAACGCTGAGCTTTGTCGCGAAATATGTTACATTCCGCAACCGTATTTTTGAGTTGTTGGGTTGAGCAGTAGATGAAGAAGCAACGCGCTTTTTTAAAGTGGGCTGGTGGTAAATATGGCTTGGTGGAAGATATCCAACGTCACCTGCCGCCTGCAAGAAAACTGATCGAACCATTTGTTGGTGCAGGCTCCGTATTTTTAAATACAGACTATGAGCAATACTTACTGGCCGACATCAATCCAGATCTCATCAATCTCTATAATCTTCTAAAGCAAGAACCAGAGCGTTATATTGAAGAAGCAAAACGTTTCTTCACACCAGAATATAATCGTAAAGAAGTGTATTTGGACGTACGAGTTCAATTTAATGCAACCGATGATACTTTTTATCGCTCACTGGCGTTCTTGTATATGAACCGTTTTGGTTTTAATGGCTTGTGCCGTTATAACAAGAAAGGCGGGTTTAACGTGCCTTTCGGTTCGTATAAAAAGCCGTACTTCCCTGAAAAAGAGCTGATTTTCTTTGCTGAGAAAGCCAAGAAAGCCACCTTTGTGTGTGAAGGCTATTCAGAGACATTCAGTCGAGCTCGGAAAGGGGCTGTCGTGTACTGCGATCCTCCTTATGCACCGCTTTCGTCCACGGCAAATTTCACTTCTTATGCGGGTAACGGGTTCTCTCTTGATGATCAGGCTGCGCTGGCTGATGTTGCTGAGAAAACGGCTTTTGAGCGTGGTATCCCCGTATTGCTTTCAAACCACGACACCACATTAACTCGCCGTTTATATCACGGTGCTGAGTTAAATGTCGTGAAAGTGAAACGTACTATTAGCCGAAATGGTGGCGGTAGAAACAAAGTGGATGAGTTACTCGCCCTGTATCACTTGAAAGAATAGTGCTCCATTCTCGCTCATCAATTCTCTATCCTAAAACGACTAATTCGTACTTCTGAGAGTCTAAACTGAACAATCGCTAGGATTTAACCGATTGCTTAGGTAGAATTGCGCCCGAAATTTACTCGATAACTCCCTTTTTTTGAGGTCAGGCATGAAAGACTTTTTGATCGCTCCATCAATTCTATCCGCAGATTTCGCTCGTTTGGGTGAAGACGTAGAAAAAGTATTCGCAGCGGGCGCAGACGTCGTGCATTTCGACGTGATGGATAACCATTATGTTCCAAACCTGACTTTCGGTGCGCCGATTTGTAAAGCGTTGCGTGATTACGGCATCACAGCGCCTATCGATGTTCATCTAATGGTGAAACCTGTTGACCGCATCATCCCTGATTTTGCTAAAGCGGGTGCAACAATGATTACGGTTCACGCAGAAGCGACTGAGCATTTAGATCGCACCATGCAGCTTATCAAAGAGTGTGGCTGTCAGGCGGGCGTGGTATTTAACCCAGCAACGCCACTTCATTACCTAGATTACATCATGGACAAAGTAGACATGATTTTGCTGATGTCTGTTAACCCAGGTTTTGGTGGTCAGTCATTCATCCCGAACACGCTAGATAAACTACGTGAAGTGCGTAAACGTGTTGATGCCTCTGGTCGTGATATTCGTATCGAAATTGATGGCGGCGTTAAAGTGGATAACATCCGTGAAATCGCGGAAGCGGGCGCTGATATGTTTGTTGCTGGTTCGGCTATTTTCAGCCAGCCTGACTACAAAGCAGTGATCGATGAAATGCGTGCGGAGCTTGCAAAAGTCGAGCGTTAATCGTTCATTTTAAGTATGATTGAAGCGAGTAATCCTAGTGGATTACTCGCTTTTTTATTAGGGATTAAAAACATGTCATTAGATTCAATCAAACTTATCGCATTCGATTTAGACGGAACATTACTCGACAGTGTTCCTGATTTAGCACTGGCCGTCGATCAAGCCGTTCGCAGTTTAGATTACCCAGCCGTTAATGAAGAACAAGTTCGTGATTGGGTTGGCAATGGTGCGGATGTGCTGATTGCTAGAGCGCTGAGCCAAGCAATTGAACCTCGTACTGATTTTGAGCCTGAATTCCTAGCGACAGCTCGAATTCGTTTTGATGACTTTTATCATCAGAGTGGTCATAAGCTTAGCCACTTGTATTCTAACGTAGTAGAAACGCTGAATGCATTGCACAAAGCAGGCTATAAAATGGCGATCGTGACGAATAAGCCATCTAAGTTCGTACCTGATATTCTCGCGCAACACGGTATCAGTGATTTATTTTGTGACGTATTGGGGGGCGACTGTTTTGAGCAGAAAAAACCCAACCCAATGGCCTTGAATTGGTTACTTGAAAAGCACGGCATTAGCGCAGAGCAAATGCTGATGGTTGGGGACTCTAAAAACGATATCCTAGCGGCGCAAAATGCCGGGTGTTATTCGTTTGGCCTGACTTACGGTTACAACCACGGGGAGCCAATCAGTGATTCTAAGCCACATTATGTTGCGGATAATATCTCTGAGTTATTGGCCGTGGTTTCTGTTGCCGATTAAAGCCAACAAAGTTGTGCTGCGCTACTAGTAATATCCTAGTGAATGAGTACACTGGATGAACCGCGTTGATCAAGCTGCGCGGTTTTTATTGAATTTAAAGAAGTCAAAGGAATCAAAAGCATGAGCAAGCCTATCGTATTGAGTGGTGTTCAACCATCAGGTGAACTAAGTATCGGTAACTACTTGGGTGCTCTTCGTCAATGGCACCAGATGCAAGACGACTATGATTGCCAATATTGTGTTGTGGATTTACACGCCATTACGGTTCGTCAAGACCCAAAAGCGCTGCATGAAGCAACACTCGACGCATTGGCAATCTGTCTCGCAGTGGGCGTTGATCCGAAAAAGAGCACGCTATTTGTTCAGTCTCACGTACCGGAACATGCTCAGCTTGGTTGGCTTCTTAACTGTTATACCCAAATGGGCGAACTGAGCCGCATGACTCAGTTTAAAGATAAGTCTTCGCGTTATGCAAACGATGTGAACGCGGGCTTATTTGGCTACCCAGTGCTGATGGCTGCTGATATTTTGCTTTATGGCGCGCATCAAGTACCCGTCGGTAACGATCAAAAGCAACACTTAGAGCTGGCTCGTGATATCGCGAAGCGTTTTAACAACGTATACAGCCCTGAAAGCCCGATCTTCACTGTGCCTGAACCGTACATCCCGGAAGTGAACGCACGCGTAATGAGCTTGCAAGATGCAACGAAGAAGATGTCTAAGTCAGACGATAATCGCAAGAACGTGATTACTCTGCTTGAAGATCCAAAATCGATCATCAAGAAGATCAACAAAGCGCAAACGGACGCAGAAACACCGCCACGTATTGCCAACGATTGGGAAAACAAAGCGGGTATCTCTAACTTAATGGGTTTGTATTCAGCCGCTACGGGCAAAACGTTTGCTGAAATCGAAGCGCAATACCAAGGCGTTGAAATGTACGGCCCATTTAAGAAAGATGTCGGCCAAGCATTGGTTGAAATGCTAGAGCCAATTCAGTCTGAATACCACCGTATTCGCGGCGACCGTGCTTACATGGATCAAGTGATGAAGCAAGGCGCTGAAAAAGCTTCTGAGCGCGCAGCGGTTACGCTTAAAGAAGCATATAAAGCGGTAGGTTTTGTTACTCGCCCTTAAGTTGTGCTAGGTAACTTCTAGCCCGAAAAATATTAAAGCCGCATCAATCAAAAATTGATGCGGCTTTTTATATGGCAATTTTCTTCGTAAACCTGATTGTGCTATTTGCAGTCGCTACGAAAGATCTCTTCAGCCCATTCAGGGTGATCGATATAAGGGTTTCGGTTTTTTTGAATACCAAAAATTTTATCGTTACGCTTGGACTCAAAATTATCAACCGGATCAGCAGCGTGCCAAGTCAATAAGGTACAAACATTACCCAGAGCCGTACCATTATTTTGTAATGTGGAAACCAACTCTAAATCTGGAGTTTTAGCGTCGTGACCTTCGTAACGCGTTGCCATATAGAACATCATTCTAGCAACATCACCTTTCACTTCATCACGAGGTTCAAAACTGGTCGCGGTTTTTCTATTGCCAGCTTCTGGTGATTCGTTAGTTAAATTTCCGCCATTATCATATTCTAAATTGCCGCGTTCTGAGTTGATGGACTCGTCTGTTGGACGAAGGTGGTGGATGTCGGTATATCCTGCTGCTCCTTTGTTATTAAATCCGCCGTTAGATTTTGGGTAACTGTGTTCACGGTTCCAGTTGTCTTGGCCAAGGTTACCTTGCCCTGACTTTTGGCTTTTTTCTTGTGTACGCCCAGTGTACATTAAGATGACGTTATTCGGATTATCTGGGTCTTCATCGGTAATATCCAACGCATCCCAGACATCAAAAGAAGAGCTTGAGTAGGGCAGTTTGACTGTATTCGCTGAGATTATTTGGTTAAGTTTGGTTTTTAGTTCCAAACCAGTTAAACCCTGGGTGCCTGCGTAATAGTTGCTTGGATCTACTGGAGGTGTGGGATCTGTTTTGATCTCGCAGATCTTGGTTAAGGGAGCAACAACATGTGGGTCTTGTGCTTGAATATAAGCGGCATTCACCGAAAAAGATGTCAAAGCAAGCAATGCGATAGTTATTTTATTCATCATCAAATTTCCTATTGAGTTGGCGTTACTTACGTTTTTTACTGCGTGAAATGGTTAAACCGACGAGAGCGAGTAAACTAAGAAGTCCAGTTGAGCCTCCTGAATTGCTCGTGCTTCCTATTTCGTTCGTCTCATTACTGGAAACCTCTACCTCTACCGCTGGAGATTGATAGGTTTCGCCCGTCGCACCTTGAATCACTTTACTCATTTGATAGTTACCTTTTTTGCTTACCTGTGCGGTGAGCTCAACCCATCCTTGCTCTATCATCCCTTCTGTTAACGTAACAGGAGTGGAAATATCGCCGACCATCGCTGCGTTAAAACTGGTTATTTGGGAAAAATTCAAACTAGCGATGTCACCAACATGCAGATCAAACAGGCCTAATGAAGTTAGATCCATAAGTACTTTAATTTGCTTGCCAGCCTTTGGTGAGTCAGGTTTCTCTTTGAGTGATTTAGGCGGATTTAGAGGCCTATTTGGCGGCGTTACTTTTTTCGGTGGAGTCACGGATGAATTGAGTTCTAAAACGACCAGTGCAGGGTTATGATCCGAAGCTCTGTACACATCTGTATATGACGTTAAGCTGTTTGATTTGTTTTCAGGGTACTCAAATAAGGTAGATTCTGCGGCGTTAATATTCCAATATTCAGCGGCGACTACTTTTGCAGCGGTAGCTTGATCTGCCAAAATATAATCTAAACTGCCAACAGTATCTTGATAGGAGTAGCTATAGGCTTGCGGGTGCTTTTCTTGGATAAGATTTCTATAATTAAAGGATTGGGTTATGGCCGTTGGTGCCTCTTCGTCCATGTTAGTATCACCAATAAAGGTGTTTTTAGCCGGTGTAGCACTGTGGCCTTTAGGAATGTTGGTAAGTACTAACAACGGCTCTTCATTGGCGTAGCTATTAAGGTCACCTAAGATCAATTTATAACCGATAACGCTTTCTAGTTCTGTTGCTAGGTGTTTAGCCGCTGAAATGCGTAGGTTCTCACAGGCACCTTGTAAGTCGCTGTCATTACCTGCCGTGTTGTCTTCTAAGCAACTGCCGCCTTTCGATTTAAAATGGTTGACCGATAGGGTAATACGTTGCTCTGTCCCGTTAATTTTAAAGCTTGGTGTTATCGCATCGCGCTGGGAGGTAGTGCTGCTCCCCTCACGTTGTTCAGGCATTTTGATGATACGGTAGGTGCTAAGTGTTAGTTTGGTCGGTTTAAATATAACTTGGTTTGCTATTGCACCGTTGCCAATGAATCGATCGGCATTGCCATCCCCATCGCTATCTCCGGTGACATAAGCGTAATGGTCTGCTTTAGGTAAGCGAGCATTCACTTTTTCAACCAAATGTGCAATGGCAGAATTTTCTCCAAACCCGTTGTTTTCTATTTCCATTAAACCGATAGCATCGGCGTTCATTGCGATTAAAGCACTGGCAATTTTGTCTCCTTGGCGTTCAAACTCTGCTGAAGTTTGTGCTCCGCGGCTTTTACTGGTTGGGTTGGCTTCGCCACCAAATGGTGAGTTAAAGTAATTAAGAACGTTAAAAGTGGCAATACGTAAGCCGCTTTCTGGTAGCGTTGGCTTGGTCGTACGTGCTTGTGTGCGCACAAAGGATTGCTGATTCGCCTTATTGGTTACGTATAGGCGGTAGTCGGAATGTGAATAACCCAATACTCCTTGTAAACCATTAACAGTATCGCCAATACGAATATAATGCTCTGACGTGGTTGTGCCATCTTCCAACGGCACAGCGCTTTGCTTGGCAAATTCAGGATACCAAGGGATCACGCCAATAGGGGCTTTTTCAAATGACTCGATCACAATGCGTTTATCTTCATTACAGTTGGCTTGATTTTGAGCCTCTTTGGAGCCGGGAAGGTAATTTTGGTTAGGGTGAACGTTAATTCGTTCGTGTGCAGCCACCATATTGTTACGATCTGGCCCGTAGTCTTTGCTATAACTACGGGTTACTTTTAAATTAGATTCCTCTATAAGGCTAACCAGCATGCCTTCATGGCGTTCCAAGGTGAAATCATAACTGCTGTCGCTAGAAAGTGGTTTGAGTGCTGTCGGTGTTATCGTGCCAGTTCCGACAGTTTCAACGCTATTTGCCGTGAGTTTCGTCCAGCCAAAATCTTCATTAACAGGGCCAGTTACTTGTACTTTTTGGCCAATAATTAGGCCTGTAATATCGCCTACTACGAATATACCATCAGAAGTTTTTGGGTTGTTGTCGCCTTGTTCATCTTGAATGAAGTAACCAATCGGTAAGTCTTGTTCAATAGTTTTGCTTGTTTGAATTGCGGTGATCACGCCTTGAACCACAAAAGTTTCGTCAGAGGTGTATTTGGCATTGGCGGGGTCAGTGAAAGGAGATTTCCAACTGCTGCCTTGTAGTTTCATAATACTTGTTAGTGGTGTGGGCTTTGGACCTATGTTGGGCTCGCCTGCGTCGATACCATTAAGTAATCCTAGATCGGTGTGACTGTCTTTGGCTTTTTTATTCCATTTTTTTTCATCGAATGTTGTGGATAGGTTAGGGGTTAAGTCGCTACGTTCATATGTTTTATCTTTGCCCCAATCGACATCTCCTTCTGTACCCAATATATCAACAATAACACCATCTTTAAGAAGGGTATAAGTTTCATCACCGTTGTGATTAATGACAGCCTCACCTACCACTTCAGCTTTTGCGTTAATATCTGTAATAGCATCTTTGTGTGTAAGAACAAATACTTGATTGGGCTGTAAAACTACACTTGGATAACTGTAGTGCTTGGTTGAATCACCTTTTCCGCTGACTTTAGTCGCGAGCTGATAGCCCGCCAGATTAGCTTCACTTCTGCCAGTATTTGCAATTTCAATTGCTTTGTTGTGACCGCCACCTTCAATGTATTCCGAGATGATAATATTTGCTTGAGCACCAAATGAGCATACTGCACCTATTGATAAAGCGAGTAAGTTGAATTTCATATTCTTACCTTTATTGGACTTAAATTTTAATAACTAATTTATTGTTAATCTTATTATTAATGAATGATAACGATTGGGTGGTTATTATTCATACAGAGTGGCGTTATTTAGTTACGCAATCCTTTTTTCAACAGAAAATGATAGCATTGTGAGTATTAGTGCCTTATTAATTAGCTTTACCTTTACCTTTAGTTGTAGGTGCTACCTGTGAGCAATATAATTGTGATTTATATTCAAAAAATTGTTATTTATTAGGTTTTTTATTTATTATTAACAAATTGAGTTGAAAGTGTGATGCGAAGTCTTATCTACTTTTTCACGGTGATTGTTAAGGGGTATTGTCGACATTTATTGAGACTTTAGTGTTTTCATATGCGGGGTCGTTGAAGTAATTTGTTTATTTTTCATGTGGTTAATATAGTGTTTTTTACTTGATGTTACATACAGCATCATGAGAATCAAAACTGAGTCTTAGCTCTAACTTTTAGCTTTAAGTTATATTATTTTTAAAGTTAATGTCTAAATGTGTTGAAATTGTATTTTGTATCTAAATATTGCGAAGTTCTAAGTGATAGATCTCTCATTGGCTGTGCAATTCACTTCTTTATTTAGTGTTAAAAGGCAATATCACTCACCTTACTGATATTAAGGTGACGCGCAGGAACTGCTCTTTTTTGGTCTTTTATATATAAATCCAATTTGTTTGATGAGCTAATTATTTAAGATTTTGCAAAAACCTTCCAGCAAATATTTGCTGTAAATATATCGATTGAGAATTACTAAAATAATGAGTCACAAGGATATTGATATGACTAAAAGGAATGCAATAGCAATCGCGCTGTCCGCATTGTTTGCTGCTTGTGGTGCGAACGCAGCAACTATCTATGAAAATGAAAATGGCGATTACCTGAAATTATATGGAGAAGTAGGCGTTGGTGGCCATATTGGAGCTCGCTACGAATATGGCGAATTTCATGCAGACAAAGAATATATTGATGACTCTTTTGCCACGATGGGCGTAAAGGGTATCAAAGATAAAATGCACTTCCGTCTAGAGCTCGATTATGAGCGTGAGAACTGGAAATACGGCTCTGGCGATATGCGTCTCGCGATAGATAAAGTTTTTATCGGCTACGACGTTCTTGATAATCATTACTTAGAGGCTGGCTTGACCGATACAGCGTTTGATGATTATGACAAGTGGGGTGATTTTACCTTTGATACTACTGTTGAAACGGGTGAAGCGGGAGACCAAGATCAAACCATCAAATATGAAGGTCGCTTCTTTGGCGACCTTAAAGTTGGCGCTTCATATACTTACTACGCCAAATCAAACTCAGGTTCTGAATTAGGTAATATCACTAGTAGTTACATTGGCTATTTTGCTGATGATTATTCTGCTGTGTTGGGTTACGAACGCCGTACTGGTTCACAAGGGAAATCTAAATATGGTAAGCAGCAGCTAGCTGGATTTGGAGCGCGCTATCGTGCAACAGATGATCTTTGGATTGGTATCAATGGTTATTACGAAGAAGAAGATATTGCACTTGAAACAACGCTCGTCGATGGAACGGATCCTCTAAATAAAGTTTACGTCTATAACAATTACCAACCTGTTAAAAATAAAGGTGCTTTAGTCTCGGCAAAATATGCACTTACCGACATTTGGGAACTGACTGTTTCTGCAAACTATGAAACTTATGAAGTGTGGGATAAAGAAAGCCCTGCCTGGGATACCAAAGATCATGACTGGGGTAAAGAGCGTACTTGGCAAACTTACGGTGTCAACTATCGTCCAACTCGTGACTCTGTGATTGCACTAGAGCTCAACAGTGGTGAAGCCGCTCAACGTGCCTACGCATATGCTCGTGTGTACTTCTAATCCAGGGAATTAAGGAATTGAAAATGAACAAAAAAATGACCGTACTGGCAGGTGCAATCACCAGTGTTTTGAGTGCTTCTGCGCTAGCTGGTATTAATGATATTATCATCACTGAGTATGTTGAAGGCAGCTCAAACAATAAAGCAATAGAAATTAGTAATTTAGGTGGTAATTCTTTTGATTTAACTGGAAACTTATATCTATTTAAAGGTTTCAGTACATATAAAAATATTATCCAGAACAAAGATGGCAGTCCGGTTCTTGATGGTGTCACCTTGCAACCAGGTAAAAGTATTGTTGTCATCGATCCTAGCGCGAGTTCAGATTTACGCCGTTATGCAGAGCGTAATGGAGGCGATAAGGTGATAGTCGCGTCAGGTAGTTTTGAGCAGGTGAGTCATAGCGCTCTAACTTTTAATGGCGATGATCCTGTTTGGTTGAGCACTGATGTCAAAGGTAATGCAGATAAGGTTCACGATATTGTCGGTATTTATGGCTTTAGTGATAAGTCTAACGACCCATGGAAAGATCAGACATTACGCAGAAATACATTAATCACGACTCCTAGCGCTACCTTTACTGAAGGTAACTGGTCTAAAGAAGCCAAAGATGCTTTTGGCGGCTTAGGAGATCCTGCTAAGGTCGATGATTCTCCTCTTCCTCCGCTAGCAGCAGCTTGTGATGAAAGTAAATATGATTACAAGATAATTTCGGATATTCAAGGGGCCGGTTTTCGCTCCCCATTGATTGCTGAAGGAAGTGATGAATCTGAGCAAGAATACTTAGTTAAAGGCATTGTAAGTGCTGTTACGAAAGATATAGATAAGGGCTTCTTCCTCTTTGACTCCGCTGAAAGCTCGGAGCATGGAGAGTTTACTTCCAAAGGTATTTTTGTAAGTACTAAAAAAGACTTGCCAGCAGATTTTGTTGGCCAAGAAGTATGTGTTCGAGCAAAAGTAAAAGAATATAAGCAATACAAAAAAGATACGGATAGTCAAACAACATTGATCCCGACGAGTGACGATGTCTATGAAGTCGTCAATGCGACTCCAGTATCAATTACTCCCGTTGCGTTAGAGAAAATTGCAGAAGATGGTGATTCGTTCAGTAAGACTTTAGAGCGCTATGAAGGCATGGTTGTAAAACTTGTGTCAGACATGGATAAAGTGGCTACTGGCGATCAAGACATGCGCGTAACACGTTCATTTAGCTTTGATTTTGCGGGTTTGCCAAACTATCGCTATCGAAATAATATGGTTCTAGCATACGAGCGTGTAAATCGTCATCCAAACCAAGATCATGTCGCTGGCAGCGAAGCGTCGTTAAAACAGGCGGCAGAAAATGCTGACCGCCTACTATTTGTTGATTCTGATGTACCCGCACCAAATGGCCAAATTCCATACTACCCAGCATTCCGTGCTGAAAATGGCAAAAATACACATTTGGAAGACTATATCCGAGTGAACGATTCATTGGTTGATTTAGAGGGTGTTATTCAGTATGGCTACGGTGAATACCGCATGGTACCAACAAATACCATCGATAAGTCTAAGTTTGAACGAAATACACCTCGTAAAGAGATACCAACTCTGAACACTAAAGTTGGTGACAACGAGTTCGCTATTACCATCGCAACTCAAAACGTTTTGAATTACTTCAATTCACCATTCGGTGGTGCTACTAACCAGCATGGAGCAAATCGAGGAGCTGAAACAGATCTTGAATTTGAACGTCAAGAGGAAAAAATAGTAAAAGCTATTTTAGGCTTGAACGCTGATGTGATTGGTTTAATGGAGATAGAAAATAACGGTTTTGGTGATCTGAGCTCAATTCGTCAACTTCTCAGAAAAGTGAATAACAACTTTACTGAGGGAAAATACAGTAAGAAAGGTAATGCAGATTCTGTCTACAATCGATACACATTTGTTGGTTTCGATTCTAATGGTGATACCGTTCTAGATGCTCTCGACTCTATTGGTGGTGATGTTATTACGACGGGTTTGATTTACCGTCCTAGTAAAGTTTCGCTTCAAGGAGCGAAAGTTATCCCAATGCCATCTCAAAATGCTCCAAGAATTGAAGATAAATATGGCAATGTCTTGATTGACCAAGATGGTGCGGTGCGTGAATCAGGTAAAAACTATCAACGTAATACCATTGCGGCTACATTTAAGGTATTGAATACTGGTAAAACGTTAACTGTAGCAGTTAACCACTTAAAATCTAAGGGTTCTACATGCTGGGAAGACTGGCAGGGCTGGGAGACTTGGTCTGATTTTAGTAAATCCAATAAGTACAGCAAAGTTAAGAATGATGATTATCAAGGGTCGTGTGAGAACTTCCGTGTCGCCGCAGCTTATCAACTTGGCGAGCAGATGGCGAAAATTGGTGGCGATCAAGTCGTATTGGGTGATATGAACTCGTACGCTAAAGAAGATCCAATGTTGCTTTTAACAAGTAACCCTACGGGTAAAGTGTTGAAGACATCTAGTTACACCAATATCAATGGCCGACCAATGTTTGGTAAAGATGAAGGTCAGACATTGACTAAAACCTATGGATACTTAAATGCAGTTGAGCTAGAAGAAGATAAGCCTTGGAGCTACTCATATGAAACAGAAGTAGGTTCTTTGGATCATATGTTAATAACACCGTCATTAAAAGATCGCTTAATCGATGCTACTGATTGGCACATTAATGCACCAGAAACGTCAGTCATTGATTACAGTAATTACAAAAAAGTGACGGATGATGAAAAGGAAGCAGGAATGGATTTGAATCCTTTCTATTCAAATACGGCTTATCGTTCATCAGATCATGACTCAGCTATTATCGCGTTAAAATATTCTAACTTAGAAGCTGGCGTTAATCCTGTGACAATGACGGCTACAGGGGGCTATTTGGAAGTTCCATTCGTAATAAACGTACCTGATAGCGTAGAAGCTGATGCTAAGGTTAAGAAATATGATGTAGCCGAAATCAGCGTTTCGCCAATGCCTGAAAACTTTACTGGTAAGTTACCAACCAAGATGCTTTATAGTGCAAAAAACCAAACGGTGAACTTTAAGTTATTGGGTATCGATAAAGGAACCTATACTTTTACGATGAAACTGAAAGGTAAGCGTGATAAGGCTGTTGAAAGTGGTGCTGTGACACAAGCTGCGGCAGTAACGGAAACAGAAACGCGAGTTATTGCTCAACAGAGCATGACTGTTGAAGTGATTAAAGCGGACGCTATGGATCCTAAACCGGCAGTGCCAGAATACGACGGTTCAGGTGGTTCCGGTGGTGCATTTGGCCTAGGCGGTCTATTCGCTCTGTTCGGCTTTGGCTTCCTACGCCGTCGTCGTCAGTAAGCAGAAGAAGTTACTCTAACAGCCTTCTTTGCAACGAAAAGAAACTGTAAAGCTTTAAGGCCAGCGCATGCTGGCCTTATTTTTATATTAGATCCACATTATACTTGCCTTTCTTTTTGGCTATTGCACAATACCGCCCTCTAAATAAAAGCAAACGATCACCTTTATGTTGTTAATCATCGATAATTACGATTCTTTTACCTACAACCTTTACCAGTATTTCTGTGAATTGGGCGTGGAAGTACAAGTAATGCGTAATGATGAAATCAGCATTGAGCAAATTGAAGCGCTTAACCCTAGTCACCTTGTGATATCCCCGGGGCCATGTACACCGAACGAAGCCGGTATATCACTTGCGGCGATTGAATATTTTGCAGGCAAATTACCCATTCTTGGCGTCTGCTTAGGTCATCAAGCCATAGCGCAAGTATTTGGCGCTAAAATTGTGCGAGCAAGGCAGGTGATGCACGGTAAAACGTCTCGTATTACCCATACCAATCAAAGTGTGTTTAAAGCACTGAATAACCAACTCACCGTTACTCGCTACCACTCATTGGTCGTGAAAACCGACACGCTGCCAGATTGCTTCGAAATCACCGCATGGACGGTATTAGAAAATGGTGAAATGGATGAGATAATGGGTTACCAACATAAAACACTCCCTATTGATGCAGTTCAGTTTCACCCTGAATCCATTAAAACTGAACAAGGGCATGAACTATTAGCGAACTTTTTAGCTCGTTAAACGCTGGAAAACTCAAAACCAGCTCGATATTCAAACCCGATATTGATCACTTTTCTTAACATCTGTTGTTTTTACCTCCACTCGAATTTCGTTTGAAATATTATGCACAAGATAAAGCGCTGACCTCTTATAAGCCTTTGTCTTTCAGCTTCCTTCCGTTAATTAAAAAATAGTTTTAGAAATAACTTCATTATTGATTCACTTTCCTGCATAAATAGTCATGTGGCATGATGTTTTTCTGCCATGTATGGGGTGCAAAAGCACAAATGACTATTGAATTAGTTAATAAAATGTAAATACAATGCGGAATCAGTAGAAAATACCACCACGTAATAAGTGGCTACTTGTCGGTGCATTGGAATAAATGGAATAGGTGATGACGATGGAAAACAAAGTAGAGCGCAGTTGGTTTGATGAGGTGATGGTTCCTTGTTATAACCCGATGGAAATCATCCCTGTTCGCGGTGAAGGTTCTCGTATTTGGGACCAAAACGACAAAGAGTATATTGATTTTGCTGGTGGTATCGCCGTGAGTTGTTTAGGGCATTGTCACCCGGCTATGGTTACGGCATTAACCGAGCAAGCAAATAAGTTGTGGCACTTAAGTAATGTCATGACCAATGAGCCAGCGTTACGTTTGGCAAAAAAACTGACGGAAGTAAGCTTTGCTGAAAAAGTCTTTTTTGCTAACTCAGGCGCTGAAGCGAATGAAGCCGCGTTGAAGCTGGCACGTCGTTGGGCTGCCGACGAACATGGCGCAGAAAAATCTGAAATCATCGCCTTTAAGCAAGGTTTCCATGGTCGTACTTTTTTTACCGTTACTGTTGGTGGTCAAGCCGCTTATTCAGACGGTTTCGGCCCTAAACCCGGTGATATTACTCACTTACCTTATAACGACGTTGAAGCGCTTAAAGCGCACATGTCTTCTCGTACTTGCGCCATTATGATGGAACCCCTGCAAGGCGAGGGCGGTATTATTTCTCCTACCGCTGAGTTTGCCCAAGCAGTACGTGAATTGTGTGATGAGCACAATGCGCTATTGATTTTTGATGAAGTGCAAACAGGTAATGGTCGTACCGGTAATTTTTATGCTTACCAAGGCATTGACGTAACACCGGATATTTTAAGCACAGCTAAGTCGCTTGGTGGTGGTTTTCCGATTGGCGCTATGCTGACGACAGATAAACTGTCTAAACACATGAAAGTGGGCACACACGGCTCTACCTATGGCGGTAACCCGTTAGCGTGTGCAGTAGCAGAAGCGGTCGTCGATGTGGTTAGCCAACCAGAAACCCTAGCGGGCGTTAAAGAGCGCGAAACCCTATTTCGCGAGGGATTGACTAGAATTAATCAGAAGTACCCGATTTTCAGTGAAATTCGTGGTCAAGGTTTATTGCTTGGTGCTGCACTTAATGATGAGTGGCAAGGCAGAGCACGAGACATCTTGGTTGCCGCTGGTAATGAAGGGCTGTTGATTTTGGTTGCTGGTGCAAATGTGGTGCGTTTCACACCGTCTTTAGTGATCAGCAAAGAAGATATCGAACAAGGTCTAGCGAAGCTTGAAAAAGCGATTGCGGAATTAAGTGCTAAAGGCTAAGTACTAAAAGCTAAGTTTGAAGGGGTAGGTGTTGGGCTCTGGGAGGGAAGGTTTTTACTTCGCTTTTAGAGTTTAGTACCTAGTACTTACCAGTTACCAGAGGGAGTTGAGATGCTAGTAGTTCGCCCTATATCAAAAGATGATTACGATGCGCTGCATACGTGCGCGGTTGAATCGGGACATGGATTTACTTCATTACCTGTTAATGAAGAACTGTTAACCAATCGGATTAATCACTCCGTTACCAGTTTTACGAAGCCCAATGTAACCGGCCCTGGTGATGAAGGGTATTTGATGGTTGGATTTGATTCTGAAACCGGAGAAGTCGCGGGTACAACCGGTATAGAGGCTTCTATCGGGTGGGATGTGCCTTTTTATACCTATCATATCAGTAAGGTGGTTCACTCTTCGCCAAAGTTGGGTGTGAACAACATCGTTAAGCTGCTTACCTTTGGGAATAATTACACTGGGTGCAGTGAAGTCTGCACCTTATTTTTACGACCAGATTTCCGCCAAGGATTGAATGGTCGCTTAATGTCTAAATGCCGATTTCTAATGATGGCAGAGCATCCAGAGCGTTTTTCAGAAACCGTGTTTGCTGAGATGCGAGGTGTGTCTGACGACAAGGGTAATTCTCCTTTTTGGCAGTGGTTACAAGAGCACTTCTTTTCAATTGAATTTACCGAAGCGGATTACCTAACCGGTATCGGAAAAAAAGGCTTTATTGCTGACTTAATGCCTAAGCTTCCTATTTACGTTAACTTGCTGAGCAAAGAAGCGCAGGCTGTCATCGGTAAGGTGCATGACAACACTCGCCCTGCTTTACGCTTGCTCGAGAATGAAGGGTTTAGCTGCAGAGGTTATGTTGATATTTTTGACGCTGGCCCAACGGTTGAGTGTGATCTGCGCAATATCGAGTCGGTGAAGCATTCCTACCGAGGCAAGGTCGTGATCAGCGAACATTCGAGCAGTAAAGATTTCCTAATCGCAAATACATCATTTGAGCATTTCAGAGCAACCGCAGCAAAAGCAGCGTTTGATTTAGAAAGTGAAAGCGTCATTTTAAGCCAAGACGTCGCGCAAGCGTTGAATGTTGCCGAAGGCGAATACGTTCGTTTACTTCCTCAGTAAATTAGTAAAACAGTAAGGACACATCATGACTCAGTGGATCAACGGAGAATGGCAAGAAGGCACGGGAGAGCTTTTAAATTCAATTAGCCCGTACAATGATAAGGTCGTGTGGCAAGGAAAAGCAGCACGCCCTGAACAAGTCGATCTGGCGGTTCAATCTGCCCGAGCTGCTTTTTTAAGCTGGAAGAAATTCTCTTTTGCTGAGCGTGAAGCGGTGGTGCAAGCTTTCGGTGAAAAGGTAAAAGAACACAGTGAGCAAATTGCGACAGCGATAGCTCAAGAAACAGGTAAACCATTATGGGAAACTCGCACTGAAGCGGGGGCGATGGTGGGGAAAATTGCCATTTCAATCCGCGCTTATCATGAACGCACTGGTGAGGCGCGTAAGCAAGTAGCCGGTAATGATGTCGTACTTCGTCATCGTCCTCTTGGCGTGATGGCCGTGTTTGGACCATACAACTTTCCTGCACATTTACCTAATGGCCATATTGTTCCTGCATTGCTTGCGGGGAATACCGTGGTGTTTAAGCCTTCAGAGCAAACGCCTATGGTGGCTGAAATTGTCATGAAACTTTGGCAACAAGCTGGCCTACCAGATGGAGTGATTAACTTAGTTCAAGGTGCTAAAGAAACCGGGATAGCGCTTGCAAGCCACAAAGGCATTGATGGTGTGTTGTTTACGGGCAGTGCTAACACTGGTCACATCCTGCATAAACAGTTTGCAGGTCAACCAGACAAAATGCTGGCACTAGAAATGGGCGGCAATAATCCGATGGTTATTTCTGAGCATTTTGGTGACTTAGATGCGGCGGTTTATACCATTATTCAGTCCGCGTTTATTAGTGCAGGGCAACGTTGTACTTGCGCTCGTCGCTTGTACGTCCCACACGGCGAAAGCGGTGATGCGCTATTGGTGAAGTTAGTAGAAGCCACTAAAGAGATTATTGTAGACGAACCATTTGCTGAGCCAGCGCCATTTATGGGCAGCCAAGTGTCTTTGCAAGCGGCACAAGTTATCTTGTCGGCCCAAAGTCATTTACAGTCGTTAGGCGGGGAAAGTCTCCTGGAGGCCAAACCCCTGAAAGCGGCATTTGTGACGCCCGGTATTATTGATGTTAGTTCGGTTGCTGAGTTGCCAGACGAAGAATATTTTGGCCCCTTGCTACAAGTTGTACGTTATAGCACGTTGGACCAAGCGGTCGAGATGGCAAACGACACTCGATTCGGCTTATCTGCAGGGTTAATCTCTACCGAAGATAGTGAATGGGATTACTTTGTTGACCATATTCGAGCTGGCATTGTAAATCGCAATCGCCAACTAACCGGAGCAAGCGGCGACGCACCATTCGGAGGCCCTGGTGCTTCAGGAAACTTAAGACCAAGTGCGTTCTACGCAGCCGATTACTGTGCTTACCCAATGGCCTCAATGGAAGGCGCAGAGCCCTTGCTGCCCGAAACCCTGAGCCCAGGCCTGAAGATTTAGAGCAGAGTAGAGAATTCGCTGCGCTTACTCGATTACAGAATGCGCTTTGCTTACTAGAAACTAGAAACGATAAGAGCAAAAGAAGGTAAAGCTTTTGCCGTTTCTTTTGCTCTTATCGTAGCGAAGCGGCCTCGTTTCTAGCAGTAAACGCAGTGAATACTTAGCACTTAGCTTTTAGCACTTGGCTTTTAGAACTTCGCCTTTAGCCCTCCACCGTGACAACAAGGAACTGTTATGACCCCCGATGCGCTATTCCAATCTTTGTGGCAAGACTATATTCAACGCCTTTGCCCTTCAGCAGAGACTATCCATCAATTGCTGACTGAAGAACAAGCCTTAATCAATGACCACATTGCCCTGCGTACGTTTGCGATTGATCCAATTCGGATTGATACATTGGCTAAACCGTTTTTGGATTTAGGTTACGAGCAAGCAGGGGAGTATGAGTTTGTCAGTAAAAAACTCTATGCCCGTCACTACGAACACCCCGACCCGCTGCAACCAAAAGTCTTCATTAGCGAATTAAAAGTGAATGAATGTTCTGAGCAGTTGCAAGCCATTGTGAAGTCTCTGGTGGATCAACTGGATGTTAATCATTTTGCTTCAAGTGATTTCTTGTACTCGGGTACGAGTTGGTCTTTGAGTCACGACGATTATCTATTGCTGGCAAAAGAAAGCGAATACGCAGGTTGGCTAGCCGCTCATGGGTTTGGCGCGAACCACTTTACGGTTAGCGTCAATCAGCTGAATCGCTTTGAGGAAGTGTCGGATGTGAATACACACCTTCGTGATGCTGGTTTCACGATCAATGAGTCGGGTGGTGAAGTTAAGGGCTCTCCAGAGGTGTTGCTAGAGCAGTCTTCAACCATGGCTGATAAAGTCTCTGTTGAGTTTATTAATGGCTCTGAGACTATCCCTGGTGGCTTCTATGAGTTCGCTAAGCGCTACCCAATGGCCGATGGCGACTTGTATCAAGGGTTTGTCGCGGCTTCTGCTGATAAAATCTTTGAAAGTACGGATGGAGATAGGTAACAGGACGAACTTCGTTCTACAGGTTATAGGAAGAAGATAAGGAGTTGCAAAGAGGTAGGCATTAGTAAAATCTGCCGTAACCCGTAACCCGTAACCCGTAACCCGTAACCCGTAACCCATAAAAAAACCACCAACGTTGCCGTTGGTGGTTTTTATTTACATCGATATATACGACGGATTAACGTGTGCCGTAAACCACAATTGTTTTACCGTGTGCTGAAATCAAGTTCTGCTCTTCAAGCATCTTCAAGATACGGCCAACAGTTTCACGTGAACAGCCAACAATCTGACCAATCTCTTGACGAGTGATCTTGATTTGCATGCCGTCTGGGTGAGTCATTGCGTCAGGTTGTTTCGCTAGGTTAAGTAGCGTTTGAGCAATACGACCAGTCACGTCTAGGAATGCTAAGTCACCCACTTTTTGGCTAGTCGTTTGTAGACGGCTTGCCATTTGCGCAGAAAGGCGCATAAGAATGTCAGGGTTAACTTGAATCAGTTGACGGAATTTCTTGAAAGAAATCTCTGCTACTTCACAAGGGGATTTAGCACGTACCCATGCGGTACGCTCTTGGTCTTCTTCAAATAGACCAAGTTCACCGATAAAGTCGCCTTGGTTAAGGTAAGACAAGATCATCTCTTTGCCTTCTTCATCCTTGATAAGTACGGCAACAGAACCTTTCACAATGTAGTACAGAGTCTCGGCTTTTTCACCAGCATGAATCAGAGTACTTTTTGATGGGTACTTATGAATATGACAATGTGAAAGGAACCACTCTAATGTTGGATCGGTTTGAGGTTTACCTAGAACCATAATATCTCTCTTCCTCTGCAGGGCTTGCTCAGCAGCTTCCGTATCAACTGAGCCAGATTATAAACTGGTTGTTTTGAATAGGGCGATAGATGTCGTGCTGCAAGCTATCTCGTGTTCGGTAACAAATAGTAGCGTGTTTCGGAAACGATTTCTTGACTTTGATCGTGCCACAACCGTGATTTTCTAAGCAAAAATGTGCACATGATCACGCCTTGAACATGAATTTTCATCTGAGTATGAAAATCAACCGATCTTGCCTGTTTCAATCAATTGGACAAGCATAGGCTGAACGATCAATTCCATGGCAAAGCTCATCTTGCCACCGGGTACCACAAGGGTGTTATGGCGGGACATGAATGACCCCTCAATCATTGATAGTAGGTATGGGAAGTCTACGTTTTTCATGCCGCGCAATCGAATAACAACAAAACTTTCATCTAAACTCGGAATGCCTTTTGCGTTCAATGGATTAGATGTATCTACTGTAGGGACTCGCTGAAAATTGATATGAGTACGTGAAAACTGTGGCGTAATGTAGCTTAAGTAGTCATCCATAGAGCGAACAATTGAGTCGGTTACGGCTTCACGAGAGTGGCCTCGATCACGAGTATCTCGAACAAATTTTTGAATCCACTCTAGGTTTACAATCGGAACCATGCCAATGAGGAAATCGACGTGTTTAGAGACATTGATGTCTCCATCGACCACACCCCCGTGCAACCCTTCATAAAACATGACGTCGGTGTTTTCAGGCAATTCCTGCCAAGGGGTAAAAGTCCCTGGCATTTGATTGTAGGGCACGGCTTCATCAAATGAGTGCAGGTAGCGCCTAACTTCGCCTGTACCTTCATCACCATAACGTCGAAAAAACTGCTCAAGAGCGGCAAAGTCATTGGCTTGTGGGCCAAAGTAACTAATATGACGACCTTGCTCTTTCGCTTTACGAATTTCAATGTCCATTTCTGGGCGTGTAAAGCGATGGAAGCTGTCCCCTTCAACCTTAGCGGCTTTGATGTCCATCATATTGAACATTTTGCGAAAAGCTTCAGAGGTTGTGGTGGTTCCCGCTCCAGATGAACCGGTTACGGCAATGATTGGGTGCTTTGCTGACATGACAGACCTTGTCTTGAGTAACGTACTTGTTATGCCTATTTTAACATAGGGTTAAGTCAGTGTAGGGAAAATCTTTCGATAAACCGAATCTAGTACTGTGGCTTTACTTGAATATTCACGGTTTCATGCAGCTCAGAGAATACCACGACGGCTTGGCCATTCGAGAGTTGCTGCTTTACGTGGTCGACTTTTTGTTCCAAGCTAAATTCGCTCTCGCCGTAGTCCGTCCCTTCTCTTAGTACAAACTCTTTGATTAGGTTTTCCAATGTATCAGGGTCAATTTGTTGCCATGGAACGATCATAAATATCTCTTAAATGTGAAGTGCTAAAAGCGAAGTGCGAAATACTAAGTACTAAAAGCTAAGTATAAAAAGCTAGAGCTAAAGTAGTAGGTGCGAAGTATAAACGATACTTAGCTCTTAACTTAGCTTTTAGCACCTCGCTTTTAGTACTTCATAATATTCAGGTAAGGTTTCTTCTAACCAGAATCTTGGCTTTATGAGGCTGCCTGTTAGAAAGCCGACATGACCACCGTGATCTAATAGGTGGTAGTTTATATGCTCGGGTAGTGGAAAGTTAGGGATCACGTCTTCAGTCATGAAAGGGTCGTCTTTCGAGTGGATGATCCGAGTTGGAATGCTGATTTGATCTAAGCATCGGATGCCAGAGCATTGTTGGTAGTAGTGCTGAGCGTTATCAAAACCATGTAACTGGGAAGTGATCAAATCGTCAAATTCTTCTAACCGCTTGAGTTGCTCTATCTGTTCAGGCTCGATAGGTAAAACTTGCTGGATCAAAGGCAGTTTCTTTAACGCATTACGTTTTAGCGAGCTTAACAAGTAGTTGCGGTACACCTTAGAAAACCCTTGCTCGATGCGTTTAGCGCATGAATCAAGAGACAGTGGTGCCGATACTATGGTGGCGGCATCTAAAATCGGATTTAGGTGATAGTGTGCTAAATAGTTCACTAACATGTTGGCACCTAAAGAAATACCTACCGCGACTTTTTTCTGCTGAGGGAAACGTTGCTCAAGCTGCGTTAAAAAATAGCGAGCGTCTTCAATTTCCCCTGAATGATAAGCGCGAGGCTTTAAGTTTGTCTCACCACTGCAACCACGAAAATGCATCATGACAGAGAGCCAACCTTGTTTGGCAAACGCATTCATTAATCCGTTGGCGTAAGGGCTGTTAAAGCTGCCTTCTAGGCCGTGGAATAGCACAAAGACGGGTTTGTTTTGAGCGAGTTCAGAGGTTGTGTCAAGACTCCAAGCAAGATCAACAAAATCACCATCAGGCAGCGTTAGCCTCTCGTTATGAGGAGCAAACAGCGCTTTGCGGCGTATGACTCGGGGTAAAATGGTTTGCAGGTGTGGATTACGCAGGCCAGTGGCCGCTTTGAATGAAGTCATCATAAGTACTAGTTTTTTGCTCTGAGCGTTTCAAAGCCTGTTGGTGGGGCAAAAGCTTGGTATAGATGCTCGGCACCTAACTGTTTGCAATAGCGCAGGGTAAGCGGTTCGGCGTAGTTTTTGCTAAGCGCTAATCCATTGATGCAGTCGACTAAATCCGATTGCTGTTGTTTTTCTAGTTGAAGTTCAAATTGCAGCGATTCACGATAAACGGTTCCGGGCACGTGGGATTTTAGCTTTTTACGCAGTTCACGAAAACTGTGTAATAGGGTTTCAGAACGACCCAGGTATTCTTGCACGCTATGCCAGTCTTGCTCGGCAAAGGTAACTTGCTGCTCATCAAGCCATTTGAACAACAGCAGTAAGTTAACATTGCCATGAAATTGGTTCTGTAGCGCTAGGCAAGCCTCTTTCACTTCTCGCACACTGTAATACTGCAAACTGAATTGCCATAAGCGTTCAAGTGAGAGTGAAATCGAGACTTGCGGTTGTGTCATTAGCTAGCGAACTCCGTTTCAAGTTGCTCAAGGGTTTCTTGGGCAGACATCCAATCCATTTCCACATCTTCTAGTTCAGACTTAGCGGAAGCTTGTTTTGCCAATACTTGATTAAGTTTAGCTTTATTTTCAGCTTGGTACAGGCTGGTGTCGGCTAAATCTTGTTCTGCTTCTGACAAAATAGTACCGAGCTTATCCATTTTCTGTTCAAGTTTTGTCAGCGTTTTGCGAATTGGTGCCGTCACTTTTCGAAAGTCAGCTTCTTTGCGTTTTTGTTCTTTACGAGAAGCGGCGCTGTTTTCACCGTCTTTGCTTGGTTGGGTCGATTGCGCTTCTTTACGTTCAATTTTTTGTTGTTCAGTTAGCCATTTGTAATAGTCGCTTAGGTCACCATCAAATGGCGCAACTTGGCGATCGTGGACTAAGTAAAGCTCATCGGTAGTGGCGCGCAATAAGTAACGGTCGTGACTGACGATGACCATAGCGCCTTCAAACGTTTGCAAGGCAAAAGTCAGTGCTTGGCGCATATCAAGATCAAGGTGGTTGGTTGGTTCATCGAGTAATAACAGGTTGGGTTTTTGCCACACGACTAAGGCCAAGACTAAACGCGCTTTTTCGCCACCAGAAAAAGGGGCGACTTTATCGAGCGCTTTTTCGCCTTGAAAGCCAAAGCTACCCAAATAGTCTCGTAATTGCTGCTCGGTTTTGCCCGGCGCAATTTGCATCATATGTTGAAGCGGCGTTTCTTCTGGGTGCAAGGTTTCTAATTGGTGCTGAGCAAAGTAGCCAATCTTTACGCCTTGAGAGTAGTTGAATTCACCAGATTGAGAGTTCAGCTCTCCAGAAAGTAATTTGATTAAGGTCGATTTACCTGCACCATTACGACCAAGCAAGCCAATGCGACTGCCTGGTACTAAGTTTAAGCGAATTTTTTCTAGGATAAGGTTGTCGTCATAGCCTGCCGATACTTCATCCATCATCAGAATTGGATTCGGCAGTGCCGATGGTTCTTTGAATTCAAAGCTAAACGGGTTATCAAATTGAGCGGGAAGCACTTGTTCCATTTTTTCTAGTGCTTTGATTCGGCTTTGAGCTTGGCGTGCTTTTGACGCCTTGTAACGAAAGCGGTCGATGTAGCTTTGCATGTGGCTCATCTGCTTTTGTTGCTTCTGATACATGGCTTGTTGTAACACCAGTTTTTGGGCGCGCTGGGTTTCAAACGACGAGTAGTTACCGGTGTACTCGTTAAGCGCCTGGTTTTCTACATGGATAATACGGCCAACAATCGGGTCTAAGAAATCACGGTCATGGGAAATAAGAATCAAGGTGCCAGGGTAGTTTTGCAGCCAACGTTCTAGCCACATCACGGCATCTAAGTCCAAGTGGTTGGTTGGTTCATCAAGCAGTAATAAGTCTGAACGGCAAAGCAGGGCTTGTGCTAGGTTCAAACGCATACGCCAGCCCCCAGAGAACTGCGTTAAGCTCCAGCTCATTTGTTCTTGGCTAAATCCGAGACCATCGAGCAGTTCAGCCGCTCGGGATTTAATGGTGTAGCCACCAATGGTTTCAATTTTACCGTGAAGCTCTGCGACTAATGTGCCGTTATCGGCTTGTTCTGCTTTTAATAGTTGCGCTTCAAGGTTGCGATATTCTCGGTCTCCATCAATCACATAGTCCAATGCGGGGCGCTCTAGTGCCGGGGTTTCTTGTGCTACCCAAGCCAGTTCCCATTGACTTGGCATCTGGAAGTTACCCGCGTCAATGGAGAGTTCATTTTTAAGCAAGGCAAATAGAGTGGATTTACCACAACCGTTTTTCCCGACTAAACCGACTTTATCACCAGGGTGAATGGTCGCACTGGCTTGGTCTAGTAAAGGCTTGCCGCCGCGTAGCAATTGGATGTCTGAAAAGATAATCATAATGTTCTTTATTGGAGTTAGAGTTGGCTTAACGCGTGAAATAGTAGGGTGAATAAGGATAAATGTCGATCATTATACAATTTACGATATGATGGATTAACACAATGACAACAATATGCCATTAGGGAAGACGTAAATCTGTATGTCCGTCAATGCTGAAAAACAGGTGACACTACCAAAAGTTTTGGTTATTTATGTTCACCCCGATCCCGATAATTCTATAGCCAACCAAGTGATGATCAAACAGATCCAAGACTTGGAACACGTTACTGTGCACGATCTTTATGCGCACTATCCTGACTTTTTTATTGATGTTCCTCATGAACAGCAACTGCTCGCTCAGCACGACGTGATCGTCTTTCAACACCCACTTTATATGTATTCTTGCCCAGCACTGCTCAAAGAGTGGCTCGACCGGGTTTTAGGTAAAGGTTTTGCGTTCGGTGAAGGCCGAGCACTAGAGGGGAAATATTGGCGTAGTGTCATTACGGCTGGAGGGGCGGAGGATGCCTTTGCGTCTAGTGGTTACAACAAGTACCCGCTCGAAGAGATCTTGCGGCCTTTTGAGTTGTCAGCTTTGCTCTGTCGGATGCATTGGTTAGAGCCCCTGATTTTATATTGGGCACGAAATACCAGTGATTTTGAAAGGCATACTCACGCGGCTGATTACCTTCAATGGCTGCTCAACCCTATCGGATCGCAATGCCATGATAAAGGAGGAGAATAATGTCAGTGACCAATGAGTTTCTTGCCAGCAGTGTTATTTTCTTAAGTGCGGCCGTTGTTGCGGTTCCCTTGGCCCAGCGTTTAGGCCTTGGATCGGTATTAGGTTACTTGTTAGCTGGTGTAGCGATTGGCCCGTGGGGAATGGGGTTAATCAGCGATGTCGATGCCATTTTACACTTCGCTGAATTTGGCGTAGTGCTGCTGCTGTTTTTAATTGGCTTAGAGCTGAACCCTAAAAAGCTATGGCAACTAAGAAAGCCGATTCTCGGCCTTGGTGGTGGTCAGGTGATACTTTCTACCGCCGTCATTGCGTTGTTGGTTAACGCATTTGGCTTAAGCTGGCAAGTGAGCTTGGTTGTGGGAATGGGGCTTGCGCTTTCCTCTACGGCAATCGCGTTGCGAGTGATAGAAGAACAAGGACTCGGTGGTAGTGAAACTGGCCAGTCGGGGTTTGCGGTATTGCTGTTCCAAGATATCGCCGTAATTCCGATGCTCGCATTGTTGCCTGTATTGGCGGGCAATACGGTAGGGAATTGGCTTGATGGGTTATCAACATTAGCTGCGATTATTGCATTGCTTGTTGGTGGTCATTATCTGTTAAGACCCATTTTTCGATTCGTGGTGGTTACCGGCGTAAGAGAGCTCTTTACTGCGACAGCGTTGCTGATTGTATTGGGTATCGCATTGATTATGGATCAATTGGGTCTTTCTATGGCTCTTGGTACGTTTTTAGCGGGTGTACTCCTTGCCGAGAGTGAGTATCGCCATGAGTTAGAAATTGCCATTGAACCCTTTAAAGGCTTGTTATTAGGTCTGTTTTTTATTGCTGTCGGCATGGCGGTTAACTTAGGGCTATTGGTGCTTGAGCCAGTCGCCGTATTGTCTGCCGTTGTTGTGTTGATTGGTATTAAAGTGATGGTGATGTATGGCTTAGGTCGTGCGTTTGGAACTCGGCCTAAAGCGCGCAGTTCGATTGCCGTGATTTTAAGCCAAGGTGGTGAATTCGCGTTCGTTATCTTTACCGCTGCGCAAGCTGAAAATATTCTCGATCCAGAATTAGCGGCATTTTTGTTGGTTGTGGTGAGTATTTCTATGGTGACAACCCCCCTCTTATTATTGGCTCAAAAGCATTGGTTTGCGCGCACTATCAATGATGTTGATGAGATGGAAACCGATGTAGTCGACAGAAGCCCACGAGTTATCATTGCTGGCTTTGGTCGTTTTGGTCAGGTGGTAGGGCGTTTGATGTACGCTAACAAAATACGTATTACGGTATTGGAAAGCGACGTGAGCCAAATTCAATTGTTAAGGCGATTTGGCTATAAGGTGTTTTATGGTGATGCCACTCAATTGGATCTGTTAAGGGCTGCAGGAGCAAGTAAGGCGGAAGCCATTGTTATTTGCACTGATACACCCGATGAGGTCGTAAAAATAGTGGAGTTGTGTAAGCAACACTTCCCTCATTTGAAGATCTTAGCTCGAGCTCGAAGTCGTGTTGAAGCGTATCAGTTGCTCAATCATGATGTGCAAAATTATTCTCGAGAAACCTTTTTAGGAGCTCTGGATCTTGGCCGCCAGACGTTGGTTGAATTAGGAATGCATCCGTATCAAGCGAAAAGAGCGCAAGCCCACTTTAAGAAGTTAGACATGACCATGTTGAAAGAGCTCATGCCTCAGCGTTCCGAAGATAAAGAGCTTGCCTTGAGAGCAAAAGAAGCGCGTAAAGAACTAGAAGAAATCTTTGGCCGAGAAATGGAAAATGATTCTCGCCAGAATTGGGAGTGAGTAAAGTGGGATTAGCGATGAAAATTAAAAAACGTTTTATAGCCGGAGCTCATTGCCCTGAATGCAAAAGCCAAGATAGCTTACGCTGGTGGATGCAAGATTCTGTAGAGCAGGTTGAGTGTGTGGAATGTGACTACCAGAAGCAAAAAACCAGTGAGGCTGTAGCGGAAAGTGAACATAGCCAAGATCAGATGATAGGGATATTTAAACCAGATTGATTGAGTTTTTATAATTCATCCCCATAATAGCGGTGTCTTTATTATTTCTCCTAGGGCCTTGTTCCTTGCTCCTAGGACCTTAAACCTTGGAGTCTCCATGAAAATTACAAAAAACACAGTGGTTAGCGTTGCTTACCAAGTAAAACTAGAAGATGGCGTTGTTGTTGATCAATCAACGATTGAAGCACCTCTGGATTACTTACACGGCCACAACAACCTAATTACTGGTTTGGAAAATGAGCTTGAAGGCAAAGAAGTGGGCGCAAAATTTTCTGCGACTGTTTCTCCTGACGAAGCTTACGGCGAGCACAACGATGACCTAGTTCAACGTGTTCCTGCTGACGTATTCCAAGGCGTAGAAGAAATCGAAGTTGGCATGCGTTTCCTAGCGGATACTGACCAAGGTCCGATCCCTGTTGAAGTAACAGAAGTTGATGGTGATGAAGTTGTGGTTGATGGCAACCACATGCTTGCAGGTCAAACACTGACTTTCGATGTAGAAGTTGTCGCGATTCGTGAAGCAACTGCAGAAGAAGTTGAGCACGGCCACATTCATAAAGAAGGCGGTTGTGGTAGCGAAGGCCACGATCACGAAGGCGGCTGTTGTGGCGGCGAAGGCCATGACCACGGTCACGAAGAGAAAAAAGAAGGCTGCTGCGGTGGCGGTAGCTGCGGTTCGCACTAATAACTGATATAAAAAAACCTCCGAAAGGAGGTTTTTTTATATACGAAGCTAGGTAACGGGTAATAGGGCGGACTTCGTCCTACCGGTGACAGGCAAAGCGTTGACAACTTTGTTGTGAGGTTGGAAATTAACCCGTAACCCGTAACCCGTAACCCGTAACCCGTAACCCGTTAATAATGCGGCGGCGGTGTCTCTTCTGACGCATCAGCCAGATTCGAGCCATCCATGTTCTTCACTTTACCGACCACAAATTTCATTTGGTCTTGCATCTTGGTGATGAGTAGCTGCTGCTGGCTTAGTGCGTCGTTTAGCTCATCAATGGTCTGTTCTTGGAAGGCCAGCTTGCATTCTAGGTCATCTATACGTGTGAATAGGGCTTCGGTGCTGTTTTGATCAGTCATTACTATACCATTGAGGTTCTATCCGCCATGCTTGTGCAATGCCTGCAGAAGTTGCGGAAATAATTCTTTGCTTATTATCGAAAGTGGCATCATACACCACAGCTCGCGGTGGACGAGCATCTTTTTGTGGCTCTACTTGCCAATAGTCGATTCGTTTTCCACTCATGGCATCCCATAGCATCACTCGTCCTCCTGGTGTCCCAGTGAGAAGTTGTTTGCCATCATCAGAAAAACGCGCACTGGTGAAGATGAGCTGACGGTCGAATGCTTTCAATTCTGCGATTTTCTCACCTGTTGTTAAATCCCACACGAAGGCATCATTGGCGCTGTCTGATGAAAAGGCGTATTTACCATCACGCTGAAGCGCGACTCGCACAATGCGGTTGTCGTGCTCAAATTGATGAACCGCTTGGCTTGTTTCGGTATCCCACAAATAGACTTTGTAATCATTGCCACCCGATAAGGCGAATCGCCCATTGGGGGAAAGAGCCACAGAATTAACTTTTTCTCGATGAGCAAGGAACTCTAAGCGTCTTCCAGTGACTAAATCCACGTAAATGGCTTTTCCGTTAGATAGGCCGAGTAGAATTTGCTCACCATCAGCGGATATGTCGATGTCTCGAATGACACCGTCAGAGATAGACCAAAGCCCTTGAGCTTGAGTCCAGCCTAAATCCCACACAGCAAAGTTTTGTTGAGTGGCGGTAACGGCAAAGCGGCCACTGTCTGCAATACGGATATGCGAAACAGTATTCGCTTGTGGATCTTGTGGGCCTAGTTCAGCGAGTTCGCTATTGCTTTCCAGATCCCATAAAAGCAGATCTCTTTGTTTGGAATAGAGTAAAGCGAAACGACCGTCTCGGCTCAGAGCGAAGCTGGTAGAACCTTGAGGTTCAATCACCCATCGCTGATCGTTCTTGGCATCAAAAAAACAGCCATTTAACAGTAATATGACAATGGTTGTAATAATGGAATGAGAGACTGTCCGCATCATTGAAAAATTCCGGTTTGTGTCTAAGGACATGATACTAGTATATTGATGCAACGTTGAATTTGCACTAAGCCGTGCCCATATATGTTGTACGGAACAAAAGAGTATATTTGTCTAGGCCTGTATTTGAAAACATCTACTTACCTAACCAAGTATAGATAAAATGGCTAGGCCATAATTTGGAGATATTAATGAAACCTTTTTTTAAAGTGTCTTTGCTTGCTGCGACTGTCGTGTTAGCTGTAGGTTGTCAAAAAGAAGAAGCACCAAAAGTAGAAGAAACCGCAAAGGTTGAGCAAGTTGCTCAAGTAGCTTTCCAAAATGATGATGACAAAGCGGCATACGCAATTGGCGTTTCATTCGCTAACTATCTAAATACTAGCATCGAAAAGCCAAACGAAATCGGCATTGAGCTGAAAAAAGACATCGTTCTTAAAGGTATCGAGCACGTATTTGCAGGTAACCCTGAGCTAAACGAAGAAGAAATTCGCCTGGCTTTAGAATCTCTAGATAAGCGTGTAGCAGAGAAGATGCAGGCTCAAGCTGCAGAAAAATCAGCTGCTGCTGAAAAGAAAGGCGCAGATTTCCGTGCTGAATTTGAAAAAATGGAAGGCGTAACTAAAACAGATTCTGGCCTTCTTTATCAAGTGCTAACACCTGCTGAAGGCGCGTCTCCGGTAGACACTGATACGGTAGAAGTACACTACACGGGTACACTAATTGACGGCACTAAGTTCGATAGCTCTTACGATCGCGATCAATCGGCGACTTTCCCTCTGAACCGTGTAATTCCTGGTTGGACAGAAGGCGTACAGTTGATGCAAGTTGGTTCTAAGTACAAGTTCGTTATCCCACCTGAACTTGCTTACGGCCCACAAGACACACCAACAATTCCAGCTAACTCAACACTTGTATTCGAAGTGGAGTTGCTAAACATTGATGGTGCAGATGCGGCGACAAAGACTCAATAAGTCTCCTTAGCTGTAAAGTACTAGAGAAAGAGCTCACAACGAGCTCTTTTTTTATGCAATTTTCCTCGTTAAATTCGCTATTGTTTGCTCTAAGTCACTTCTTGTTAATGTTTGTAGACGTTGCCTCTTCAAATTTTCTGATAAACTTGCGTTAATTAGTTGAGATAAAGCTTTTAACTTGGGCAGGTGCTCGTGAATACAACAGACGCAAATTATGCGGATTCACTTCTGGAAATGGAATCCGTAGATGTAAAACCCTTTACCGTGCATGACAACACCATTCTTCGCTCGTACGAAGCCGTGGTTGATGGCCTTGCTAGCTTGATTGGTCCTCACTGTGAAATCGTTCTGCATTCACTCGAAGATCTGAACACTTCAGCAGTCAAGATTGCCAATGGTGAGAATACTGGACGACAGGTCGGTTCACCGATCACCGATCTCGCCTTGAAAATGTTGCAAGATATTGAAGGTTCCGAGCGCAATTTCTCTCGTTCGTACTTTACGCGAGCGAAAGGCGGCGTATTGATGAAGTCGATTACGATTGCCATTCGTAATTCAGATAACCGAGTTATCGGGCTTTTGTGTATCAATATTAATTTGGATGCGCCATTTTCTCAGGTGCTAAAAGCCTTCATGCCAGCCAGTGATGCGAAAGATGCGGCTTCTTCGGTTAACTTTGCAAGTGATGTTGAAGAGCTGGTTGATCAAACAGTAGAGCGCACTATTGAAGATATTAATGGTGATAAGTCCGTATCCAATAATACAAAAAACCGTCAGATTGTGATGGATTTATACGATAAAGGCATCTTTGATATTAAAGACGCAATTAACCGTGTTGCTGACCGTCTTAATATTTCAAAGCACACTGTGTATTTGTATATTCGTCAGCGTAAAACCGAGGATGGCGAAAAGTGAGTACTGCTGAGTCAGCAGAGCGATTGTCGGCCAGCGAACCATTAACGTATAGTTTAGTGGTAAACGGGGCTGTCTATGGCAGCCAGTCTGCTCGTAATGCTTATCAGTTTGCGCGCGCTTTGCTAGAAAAAGGGCACCGTTTAGTGAGTGTGTTTTTCTATCAAGATGGCGTGACAAATGGCAGTGCGTTAACCGTGCCTGCTAACGATGAATTTGACTTAACGACAGCATGGCAAGAGCTCGCAATAAAGAATGATGTGAGACTGGAAACTTGTGTTGCGGCGGCCTTAAGACGTGGCATTGTTAGCCCTGATGAAGCGCAGCAACATGCTTTAGATAATCATAATCTTGCTGACGGTTTTGAACAGGCGGGGTTAGGTAGTTTAGCCGAAGCCTTGTTAACCCAAGACAGAGTGGTGCAGTTTTGAGTCAATTAACCTTTGTATTTCGCAGTGCCCCCCATAGTACGAATGCTGGGCGAGAAGGCGTTGATGCTCTATTAGCGGCATCCGCATATTGCGAAGATATTAGCGTTATTTTTCTTGGCGAGGGAGTCCCTCAGCTCGTTAACGCGCAAAATCCAGTGGCTATTCAAAGTAAAGCTTATGCCCCTATGCTGAAGCTGTTCGACCTTTATGACATAGAACAGGTTTACGTCTGTCAGCAATCATTAGCTGAAAGGGGGTTAAAAGAAGCGACGTTAGTGATAGACGTTCAGCCACTTTCACCTGCTGAATTAACCGGTGTCATGCAATCTGCGGGCAAGTTACTGACCTTTTAAGGCGAATGTTATCTCCCGTTTTTCTCGAATATTCCTCTCTTAGTTAGGAATATTTCTCTTTTAGATAGGTAACTGCAGCATGCTACATATTATAAAAACCATTGCTGGATTGAATGATGCTATGCAGTATTCAAATGAGAGCGATGAGTTTATCTTGGTCGAAGCTGCTATCTATGCGGCGAATGCTGGTCATAAAGATTTCAAATTGATTCATGTTGCACCAGAGCGAGTGTTCTTATTAAGTGCTGATATCGACGCTCGCGGCTTGAATGAATTTGTTGATGTTAGGTTTGAAGTTGTCGACTTTAGTGGCTGGGTGACGCTTACAGAGCGACATAGCCAGACCATGACGTGGGATTAAGCGGTTAATCCTGCTCTAAAGCACGAATAGAAATACCCAACAAGCAATAAGCTGAATAACCATTCGAAAATGTGACTCAGTCGATAGACCGGTATTCAGCCCCTTATGAAAAAAGATCTGTATATTTCTTGACACATCCCTCTGCGCTGAATAGAATTTTGCGTCCCTATTTGTACGATAGTGCATCTAGGACTAGATTTTTCATCAAGCTTACTTTAAGTAAATCAGGAGCTAGTTAATGGCAACTATTAACCAGTTGGTACGCAAGCCTCGTGCAAAGCAAGTTGTTAAAAGCAACGTGCCAGCACTAGAAGCGTGCCCACAAAAACGTGGTGTATGTACTCGTGTATACACTACTACACCAAAAAAACCTAACTCAGCACTTCGTAAAGTATGTCGTGTTCGTCTAACGAACGGCTTCGAAGTAACTTCGTACATCGGCGGTGAAGGTCACAACCTTCAAGAGCACAGTGTTGTACTAATCCGTGGCGGTCGTGTAAAAGATCTACCGGGTGTACGTTACCACACTGTTCGCGGCGCGCTTGACTGTGCTGGCGTAAATGACCGTAAGAAAGGTCGTTCTAAGTACGGTGTGAAGCGTCCTAAGTCTTAATGGATTCCGTTAAGTAAGGCCAAACACTAAATTAATTTTAATTCTTAATTTTTGAAGAAACTGAAAAGTTTTGGATAACCTGAAGAAGACAACGGAGATACATCCATGCCACGTCGTCGCGTTATAGGCCAGCGTAAGATCCTTCCAGATCCTAAATTCAAATCTGAATTGCTGGCAAAATTCGTTAACATCCTAATGGTTGACGGAAAGAAATCTACTGCAGAGAAAATTGTTTACACTGCACTAGAAGTTATGGCTGAGAAATCTGGTAAAGATCACTTAGCTGTATTTGAAGAAGCTCTTGAAAATGTTCGTCCAGCGGTAGAAGTTAAATCTCGCCGTGTGGGTGGTTCAACTTACCAAGTACCTGTAGAAGTTCGTCCGGTTCGCCGTAACGCTCTTGCTATGCGTTGGGTAGTTGAAGCTGCGCGTAAGCGTGGTGAAAAATCTATGGCTCAACGCCTAGCTGCTGAAATGCTAGACGCGTCTGAGAACAAAGGTACTGCGGTTAAGAAACGTGAAGACGTTCACCGCATGGCTGACGCTAACAAAGCGTTTGCTCATTACCGCTGGTAATACCTTTATAGTACTGCGGGGATCCCTGCAGTACTTCTTTAGTTCCTATGCGTATGCTAGGAACTATTGCTATATCTAGGGCAGTGCTTTTTTGCAATAATCTAAGATCTAGACATAGCAATAGTCCCTAAGTCTCTAAGTAAAGAGGATTCAACCGTGGCTCGTAAAACTCCTATTGAGCGCTACCGTAACATCGGTATCGTTGCTCACGTAGATGCAGGTAAAACCACCACAAGTGAACGTATTCTGTTCTATACTGGCCTTTCTCACAAAATTGGCGAAGTTCACGATGGCGCTGCGACCATGGACTGGATGGAGCAAGAACAAGAGCGTGGTATTACGATCACATCGGCTGCGACCACTACGTTTTGGCGTGGCATGGAAGCACAATACCCCGATCACCGCATCAACATTATTGATACTCCTGGACACGTAGATTTTACGATTGAAGTAGAACGTTCTTTACGTGTACTAGATGGCGCGGTTGTTGTGTTCTGTGGCTCATCAGGTGTTGAACCGCAGTCAGAGACCGTATGGCGTCAAGCTGATAAGTATCAAGTTCCACGTATGGTTTTCGTTAATAAAATGGACCGTACTGGCGCAGATTTCTTACGCGTTGTTGATCAGATTAAAGATCGTCTTGGTGCAAACCCAGTTCCAATCCAATTAAATATTGGTGCAGAAGATGAGTTTAAAGGTGTTGTTGACCTTATCAAGATGAAAGCAATTAACTGGAATGAAGCCGATCAAGGCATGACCTTCACTTATGAAGACATTCCAGCAGATATGCAAGAAATGGCCGAAGAATACCGCACAGAGCTTGTTGAAGCGGCGGCTGAAGCAAACGAAGAGTTGATGGATAAATACCTTGAAGAAGGTGAGCTAACAGAAGCTGAAATCAAACTTGGTCTGCGTACTCGTACCCTTAATAATGAAATCGTGCTTGCTACTTGTGGTAGTGCGTTTAAAAACAAAGGTGTACAGGCTGTTCTTGATGCTGTTGTTGAGTTCCTTCCTTCTCCTGTTGATGTTCCTGCTATTAAGGGAATCGATGAAAACGAGAACGAAGTAGAGCGTCATGCAGACGATAACGAACCGTTTTCGGCACTGGCATTTAAGATTGCAACTGACCCATTCGTTGGTACATTAACTTTCATTCGTGTTTATTCTGGCGTTGTTGAAAGCGGTAAAACAGCTTACAACTCAGTTAAGCAGCAGCGTGAACGTTTAGGGCGCATTGTTCAAATGCACTCAAACAAACGTGAAGAAGTGAAAGAAGTACGAGCAGGTGACATCGCCGCTATTATTGGCTTAAAAGATGTGACCACAGGTGAAACTCTATGTGATCAGAACCATAAGATTGTTCTAGAGCGCATGGAATTCCCAGACCCAGTTATTCAGATCGTTGTAGAGCCTCGCTCTCAAGCTGATCAAGATAAAATGACCATCGCGTTAGGTAAACTAGCGGCAGAAGATCCATCGTTCCGTGTTGATATGGATGACGAAACAGGCCAGACTCTGATTTCTGGCATGGGTGAACTGCACTTGGATATCATTGTTGACCGTATGAAGCGCGAGTTTGGCGTGAACTGCAACGTTGGTAATCCGCAAGTTGCTTACCGTGAAACCATTCGTGGTACAGCAAACGCTGAAGGTAAATTTATTCGTGAGCATGGTGGTAAAGGTCAATACGGTCACGTATGGCTGAAACTTGAACCATCAGAAGTTGGCGAAGGCTTTGTTTTCGTTAATGACATTGCTAACGGTATTGTGCCAAAAGAATTTATTGGTTCTGTCGCGAAAGGCGTTGAAGAGCAAATGAATAATGGTGTGCTTGCTGGCTATCCAGTTCTGGATATCAAAGCTACACTATATGATGGTTCATACCACGAAGTAGATTCAAGTGAGATGGCGTTTGTAATCGCTGCCTCTATGGCTTTCAGATCGGGAGCGCTAGAAGCGCAACCAGTTCTGCTAGAGCCTATGATGAAAGTTGAAGTAACGACTCCAGAAGACTGGATGGGTGACGTTGTTGGTGACATTAACCGTCGTCGCGGCATCATCGAAGGTATGGACGAGGGGACAGCTGGCCTGAAGATAATTCGTGCACAAGTTCCGTTGTCTGTCATGTTCGGTTACGCAACTGATTTACGTTCTGCGACACAAGGTCGTGCTTCTTACTCTATGGAGTTTAGTGAGTACGCTGAAGTGCCAAAAAATGTTGCAAATGCAATCATTGCAGAGCGTGGTTAAAAAACTGGGCACATTTTTCTTCTTTTTTGGAAGATCAATGAGTTCAAATATTGCGCTAACGCGTGTTGGCGCATAAAATAGCAAATTCTGGCGCATATCGGAGCTTATTCCGATGTGAATCATAACTAGGAAGGAACACGATCGTGTCTAAAGAAAAATTTGAACGTACGAAACCGCACGTAAACGTTGGTACTATCGGCCACGTTGACCACGGTAAAACAACTCTAACTGCTGCTATCTGTACTACTTTGTCAAAAGTATACGGCGGTGAAGCGAAAGACTTCGCATCTATCGATAACGCTCCAGAAGAGCGCGAGCGTGGTATCACAATCGCTACTTCTCACGTTGAGTACGATACACCTGAACGTCACTACGCACACGTAGATTGCCCAGGACACGCCGATTACGTTAAAAACATGATCACTGGTGCTGCGCAAATGGACGGCGGTATCCTAGTTGTTGCTGCGACAGATGGCCCTATGCCACAAACTCGTGAGCACATCCTACTTGGTCGTCAAGTTGGTATCCCTTACATCATCGTATTCATGAACAAATGTGACATGGTTGATGATGAAGAGCTTCTAGAGCTAGTTGAGATGGAAGTTCGTGAACTTCTTTCTGAGTACGAATACCCAGGTGATGACCTTCCGGTAATCCAAGGTTCTGCTCTTGGCGCTCTAAACGGCGAAAAGCAGTGGGAAGACAAGATCGTTGAGCTTGCAGAAGCACTAGATTCTTACATTCCTCTTCCAGAGCGTGCTGTAGATCTACCGTTCCTACTTCCTATTGAAGATGTATTCTCAATCCAAGGTCGTGGTACTGTTGTTACTGGTCGTATCGAGCGCGGTATCCTACGTGTAGGTGACGAAGTAGAAATCGTTGGTATCAAAGAGACAACTCTTACTACTTGTACTGGTGTTGAAATGTTCCGTAAGCTGCTTGACGAAGGTCGTGCTGGTGAGAACGTTGGTGCACTTCTACGTGGTACTAAGCGTGATGACGTTGAACGTGGCCAAGTACTTGCTGCTAAAGGTTCTATCAACCCACACACTAAGTTTGAGTCTGAAGTATACGTACTTTCTAAAGACGAAGGCGGCCGTCATACTCCGTTCTTCAAAGGCTACCGTCCACAGTTCTACTTCCGTACTACGGACGTAACTGGTGACATCACGCTTCCTGAAGGCGTTGAAATGGTAATGCCTGGTGACAACGTTCAAATGACTGTTAGCCTAATCGCTCCAATCGCGATGGACGAAGGTCTACGCTTCGCAATCCGTGAAGGTGGCCGTACAGTTGGTGCTGGTGTTGTTGCTAAAATCTTCGAATAAGATTTGACGAATGACTAGCAAAAAGGGCATCATTTGATGCCCTTTTTATGCGCTAAGCAATATGATCGCTTACTTTTGCTACGATTGATGTCGAAAGTAAACGATTATGTGACTAAGATCTCATCTGGGTCACGGCAATGCGTTGGGAATCGATGCGATGGAATGTGCCCTGCAACAGCGGGGTGGTTGTCGTCTATATTAAAGACTTGTCACAGGTTGGTTTTATGAAAGCAAACGCTGAAACTCCTGATAGCTCAGGTGCAGCAGATACGCTTAAGTGGATTGCCGCTTTTGCTCTGCTAGCCGCCGCTGTTGTGGGTAATTACCTGTATGGTGAATTATCTGTTGTTATTCGTGCAGCAGTTGTTGTTGTTCTAATTGCTGCCGCTTTAGGCGTTGCTGCAATTACAACAAAAGGTAAAGCTGCGATCACTTTTGCTCGTGAAGCAAAAGTAGAAGTGCGCAAAGTGGTTTGGCCTACACGCCAAGAAACAATGCAAACAACACTGATCGTTTTAGCAGTAAGTATTGTAATGGCTCTAGTACTATGGGGTATTGACGGCATAATGGTTCGTCTAGTATCGCTAGTAACTGGAGTGTGAGGGTTATAGATCATGAGTGAAGCACCTAAGAAACGCTGGTATGTGGTTCAAGCCTTTTCAGGCTTTGAAGGTCGTGTATCGCAGTCTCTTCGCGAGCACATCAAAATGCATGCAATGGAAGAGCTGTTTGGTGAGGTACTGGTTCCTACTGAAGAAGTAGTGGAAATGCGTGCTGGCCAACGCCGTAAAAGCGAACGCAAGTTCTTTCCAGGTTACGTCCTTGTTCAAATGATCATGAACGACGAATCATGGCACCTAGTGCGCAGTGTTCCACGTGTTCTGGGCTTCATTGGTGGTACCTCTGACCGTCCAGCACCTATCACTGACAAAGAAGCTGACGCTATCTTAAATCGTCTTGAGAAAGCGAGCGAAGCTCCTCGTCCTAAAACGATGTTTGAAGCGGGTGAAGTGGTACGTGTTAATGAAGGTCCATTTGCTGACTTCAACGGTACTGTTGAAGAAGTAGATTACGTTAAGAGCCGCATTAAAGTGTCTGTATCGATCTTTGGTCGTGCAACACCTGTAGAGCTCGAATTTGGTCAAGTTGAAAAACTTGATTAAAAACTCGCCTTTTAGGCTTGTTAAAGGTGCGAATTATGATTATAATTTCGCGCCTTTTTGTTTCTATGGAAGCAAAAAGTTTTTTTTCAAAGCGGGGAGCTTACCAGTAGGTTAGCGTTTGAACCCAAGATTTAGGAAATATCATGGCTAAGAAAGTTGAAGCTTATATCAAGTTGCAAGTTGCAGCAGGTATGGCGAATCCAAGTCCACCGGTTGGTCCTGCACTAGGTCAGCACGGTGTGAACATCATGGAATTCTGTAAAGCGTTTAATGCAAAAACAGAATCTGTTGAGAAAGGTCTACCGATCCCTGTTGTTATCTCTGTATACAGCGACCGCTCTTTCACGTTTGTAACTAAGACTCCACCTGCTGCTGTTCTTCTTAAGAAAGCTGCTGGCGTTAAGTCTGGTTCAGGTCGTCCGAACACTGAGAAAGTTGGTACTGTTACTGACGCTCAAGTTCAAGAGATCGCAGAAACTAAAGCTGCAGACATGACTGGCGCAGACATCGAAGCGATGAAGCGTTCTATCGCAGGTACTGCTCGTTCAATGGGCCTAGTGGTAGAGGGATAAGATCATGGCAAAACTTACTAAGCGTATGCGCGTAATCCGCGACAAAGTTGAAGTAACTAAAGAATACGAAATCAACGAAGCAGTAGCTCTTCTTAAAGAACTTGCTACAGCTAAATTCGTTGAATCAGTTGATGTAGCTATTAACCTAGGCATCGATGCTCGTAAATCTGACCAGAACGTACGTGGTGCAACTGTACTTCCGCACGGTACTGGCCGCGAAATCCGCGTAGCAGTGTTCACTCAAGGTGCAAACGCTGAAGCAGCTAAAGCAGCTGGCGCAGACATCGTAGGTATGGAAGATCTTGCTGAGCAAGTTAAGAAAGGCGAAATGAACTTCGACGTAGTTGTAGCATCTCCAGATGCAATGCGCGTTGTTGGTCAACTTGGTACTATCTTAGGTCCACGCGGTCTTATGCCAAACCCTAAAGTTGGTACTGTAACTCCTAACGTTGCTGAAGCAGTTAAAAATGCTAAAGCTGGTCAGGTTCGTTACCGTAACGACAAAAATGGCATCATCCACACAACTATCGGCAAAGCTACTTTCGAAGCAGAGCAACTAAAAGAGAACTTAGAAACTCTTCTTGTTGCACTTAAGAAAGCTAAGCCGTCTTCAGCGAAAGGTGTTTTCCTGAAGAAAGTGAGCATCTCTACTACTATGGGTGCTGGCGTTTCTGTGGATCAAGCAAGCCTGAATACTCAAGCTAGCTAATTTGCAATGGCGACAAATTAGTGTATAATTTGCCGCCTAATAAATTGTGGTTGGGGTGATAATTGAAGCAATTCAATATCATCTCTCTCCAAGACCGTAGGCGTTACTATTTTCTGAAAGGAAGGTAGCAACTTAATAAAACCTACGTAGACAGTATCAGATAAGTTTCATCTGAAAAGATGGAAGTGACCTAATACTGTAAACGCTCATAATGTTTTGTTATGAGTGCTGTAATCACAACCAGAGGTTAATCCAAATGGCTTTAAATCTTCAAGACAAAAAAGCAATTGTTGCTGAAGTCAACGAAGCAGCCAGTGGTGCACTTTCTGCAGTTGTAGCTGATTCTCGTGGCGTTACAGTTGGCGCGATGACTTCTCTACGTAAACAAGCTCGCGAAGCGGGTGTTTACATGAGAGTTGTGCGTAACACACTAGCACGCCGTGCAGTAGAAGGTACTGAGTACGAGTGTCTACAAGACACTTTTACTGGTCCTAGCCTACTTGCGTTCTCTAATGAGCACCCTGGTGCTGCAGCGCGTCTTTTTAAAGACTTCGCTAAAGAGAACAAAAATTTCGAGATCAAAGCTGCTGCATTTGAAGGCGCAGTTACTGATGCTGAATTACTAGCGACACTACCAACTTACGACGAAGCTATTGCACGCCTAATGATGTGCATGAAAGAAGCTTCAGCTGGCAAGCTGGTACGTACTATCGCTGCTGTTCGCGACCAAAAAGAAGAAGCGGCTGCATAAGCCTTGCTTTAATCTGGTTGCAAAATATACTAATTGTTGACTTAAAAGAGAATTGTTATGTCTATTACTAACGAGCAAATCCTAGACGCAGTTGCAGAAATGTCTGTAATGCAAGTTGTTGAGCTTATCGAAGCTATGGAAGAGAAATTCGGTGTTACTGCTGCTGCTGCAGTAGTTGCAGGCGGCGCAGCTGGCGGCGACGCTGCTGAAGAGCAAACTGAATTCGACGTAGTTCTTACTGCTGTTGGCGGTAACAAAGTATCTGTTATCAAAGCAGTACGTGGCGCTACAGGTCTAGGCCTGAAAGAAGCTAAGGGTCTTGTAGACTCAGCTCCAGCACCTCTAAAAGAAGGCGTTGACAAAGCTGAAGCTGAAGCTCTTAAAGCACAGCTAGAAGAAGCTGGCGCGACTGTTGAAATCAAGTAATTATTACTTAATTTCATAGCCGTAAGGCTAGTGGCTGGTGGTTTATTAACCACCGGCCTTTTTGCGCTGTAGGGTTTAGGTGAATTTTCCCGCTGTTTAAGCACCTTATATCCAAGCAAAAAAACGAATCAACACAACTCGTTGTTTCGTACTACAGTAAACAGTTGTTTAGTCACTGTCCCTTACCCCCCTTAAGTAACTAGGAGCGGGCGGACAGTTTGGGTCACTTATCAGCGAGCTGAGGAACCCCATGGTTTACTCTTATACCGAGAAAAAGCGCATCCGTAAGGATTTTGGTACTCGTCCGCAAGTTTTGGACATTCCATACCTACTATCGATCCAGCTTGATTCGTTCGACAAGTTCATTGAACAGGATCCTGAAGGTCAATACGGTCTAGAAGCGGCTTTTCGTTCTGTATTTCCAATTCAGAGCTACAACGGCAATTCGGAGCTGCAATACGTTAGCTATCGTCTTGGTGAACCGGTTTTTGATGTTAAAGAATGTCAAATCCGCGGTGTTACATATTCAAAACCACTACGCGTTAAACTGCGTCTAGTTGTATTTGATAAAGACGCACCGGCAGGTACCGTTAAAGATATTAAAGAACAAGAAGTCTACATGGGCGAAATCCCATTGATGACTGACAATGGTACCTTCGTAATCAATGGTACTGAGAGGGTTATCGTATCCCAGCTGCACCGAAGCCCAGGCGTGTTCTTCGACAGCGATAAGGGTAAGACCCACTCTTCAGGCAAAGTATTATATAACGCACGCGTTATTCCTTACCGCGGCTCATGGTTAGACTTTGAGTTCGATCCTAAGGATAACTTGTACGTACGTATTGACCGTCGTCGTAAGCTACCTGCATCGATCATTCTTCGTGCACTTAATAAAACGACAGAAGAAATCCTAGATATCTTCTTCGACAAAGTGAACTTCGAAGTGAAAGACCAAACTCTTCTTATGGAGTTGGTACCTGATCGCTTGCGTGGTGAAACTGCGTCTTTCGACATCGAGTCAAACGGTAAAACTTACGTTGAAACTGGCCGTCGTGTTACGGCTCGCCACATCCGTCAACTTGAAAAAGATGGCGTTGAGCACATCGAAGTACCAGTAGAGTACATCGTTGGGAAAGTTGCATCTAAAGATTATATCAACGAAGCAACTGGCGAAATCATCGTAGGGGCGAACCAAGAGATCAGCCTTGAAGCACTCGCTAACCTGTCACAAGCAGGTGTTAAGCAGCTACAAGTTCTGTTCACTAACGACCTGGATCACGGTCCATTCATGTCTGATACTTTACGTGTCGACAGCACCGTTGATCGCATCTCTGCATTGGTAGAAATCTACCGCATGATGCGCCCAGGCGAGCCACCAACAAAAGAAGCAGCAGAAGCGCTTTTCCATAGCCTATTCTTCTCAGAAGAACGCTACGACCTATCAACTGTAGGCCGTATGAAGTTCAACAGCTCAATTGAGCGTGAAGATGCTCTAGAGCAAGGCACACTTGACGAATCAGACATCGTTGAAGTGATGAAGAAGCTGATCGGTATCCGTAACGGTATCGGTGAAGTCGATGATATCGACCACCTTGGTAACCGTCGTATCCGTTCTGTTGGTGAAATGGCTGAAAACCAATTCCGTGTTGGTCTTGTACGTGTTGAACGTGCAGTTAAAGAGCGCCTAAGCCTTGGTGACCTTGATGCAATCATGCCTCAAGATCTTATCAATGCTAAGCCGATCTCTGCCGCGGTTAAAGAATTCTTTGGCTCTTCACAGCTTTCACAGTTTATGGACCAAAACAACCCGTTGTCAGAAGTAACGCATAAGCGTCGTATCTCTGCATTGGGTTCAGGTGGTCTTACACGTGAACGCGCAGGCTTTGAAGTACGTGATGTTCACGTAACTCACTACGGTCGACTATGTCCGATCGAAACGCCTGAAGGTCCAAACATCGGTCTAATTAACTCATTATCAGCGTTTGCACGTTGTAACGACTACGGTTTCCTAGAAACTCCGTACCGTCGTGTTGTTGATGGTGTAGTTACAGAAGACGTGGATTACCTTTCGGCAATCCAAGAAGGTCAGTTCATCATTGCACAGGCTAACTCGACTCTAACGGAAGAATCTACTTTCGAAGAAGAGCTAGTTACTGCCCGTCAAAAAGGTGAATCTGGTCTACACCCACGTGATCAAGTGGATTACATGGACGTTGCAACCAACCAGGTTGTATCAGTAGCGGCATCGCTAATTCCATTCCTTGAACACGATGATGCGAACCGTGCATTGATGGGTGCGAACATGCAACGTCAGGCTGTTCCAACTCTACGCGCCGACAAACCTCTAGTAGGTACTGGTATCGAGCGTAACGTAGCGGTGGACTCTGGTGTTACAGCTGTAGCGAAACGTGGCGGTATGGTGCAGTCAGTAGACGCATCTCGCATCGTAGTTAAAGTAAATGAAGACGAGCTGGTTCCTGGTGAAGCAGGCATCGACATTTACAACCTAACTAAGTACACACGTTCGAACCAAAACACATGTATCAACCAACGCCCTACAGTGCTACCTGGTGAACCAGTTGCACGTGGTGATGTTCTTGCTGATGGTCCTTCAACCGACCTTGGTGAACTAGCGCTTGGCCAAAACATGCGTATCGCGTTCATGCCGTGGAATGGTTACAACTTCGAGGATTCAATCCTTGTTTCTGAGCGTGTCGTTCAGGAAGACCGTTTCACTACTATCCACATCCAAGAGCTTTCTTGTGTGGCGCGTGATACTAAGTTGGGTTCTGAAGAGATCACAGCTGATATTCCAAACGTAGGTGAGTCTGCTCTGTCTAAACTAGACGAGTCAGGTATCGTTTACATTGGTGCTGAAGTTAAGGGTGGCGACATCCTAGTTGGTAAAGTAACGCCTAAAGGCGAAACACAACTGACTCCTGAAGAGAAACTACTACGAGCTATCTTCGGCGAAAAAGCATCAGATGTTAAAGATACATCACTACGTGTACCAAACTCTGTTTCAGGTACGATCATTGATGTTCAAGTTTTCACTCGCGATGGCGTAGAGAAAGACAAGCGTGCGCTTGAAATTGAACAAATGCAGCTTAAAGAAGCGAAGAAAGACCTTACTGAAGAATTCCAGATTCTTGAAGGTGGTCTACTAGCGCGTGTTAAAGCAGTATTGATCAACGGTGGTTACTCTGAAGCTAAGCTAGATACGATTGATCGTAAGAGATGGTTAGAGCAAACGCTAGACGACGAAAACCTACAGAATCAACTAGAGCAACTAGCTGAGCAGTGGGATGAGCTGAAAGCAGACTTCGATAAGAAGTTTGAAAGTAAGCGTCGTAAAATCACTCAAGGTGATGACCTAGCGCCTGGCGTTCTTAAGATCGTGAAAGTTTACCTAGCGGTTAAACGTCGTATCCAGCCTGGTGATAAAATGGCCGGTCGTCACGGTAACAAAGGTGTAATCTCTAAGATTAACCCTGTTGAAGACATGCCATACGATGAAAAAGGTCAGCCTGTAGACATCGTATTGAACCCACTGGGTGTACCGTCACGTATGAACATCGGTCAGATCCTTGAAGTTCATATGGGTCTGGCTGCGAAAGGTGTTGGTGACAAGATCAACCAAATGTTGAAAGAGCAACAAGAACTGCATAAGTTCCGCAATTTCTTACAAGAGGTTTACGATCTTGGCGATACTCGTCAGAAAGTCGACATTGCAGCGTTGTCTGATGATGAAGTTCGCACACTAGTGAAGAACTTGCGTGGTGGTCTACCGATCGCAACGCCAATCTTCGATGGTGCACCTGAGTCATCAATCAAAGAACTATTGAAACTTGTAGATCTGCCAGAATCTGGTCAGCTACGCTTATTTGATGGTCGTACTGGTGATGAGTTTGAGCGTCCTGTAACTGTAGGTTACATGTACATGCTGAAACTGAACCACCTTGTTGATGACAAGATGCATGCGCGTTCAACTGGTTCTTACAGCCTAGTAACTCAGCAACCACTTGGTGGTAAAGCTCAGTTCGGTGGCCAACGTTTCGGTGAGATGGAAGTATGGGCACTAGAAGCATACGGTGCCGCTTACACTCTACAAGAAATGTTGACAGTGAAATCAGATGACGTGAACGGCCGTACTAAGATGTACAAAAACATCGTAGACGGTGATCACAGCATGGAACCTGGTATGCCTGAATCGTTCAACGTATTGTTGAAAGAGATTCGCTCGCTAGGTATCAACATCGAGCTAGAAGACGAAGAGTAATCCCTCCTCTTTATTTAAAGAAGATAGGATTATTTGGTAGAAAGGTGCTCACTGAGAAATCGGTGAGCTCCTTTTAACTCCTTACAGGAGCTGATTGTGAAAGACTTATTAAACTTTCTAAAAGCACAGCATAAGACCGAAGAATTTGATGCAATCAAAATCGGTCTATCTTCACCAGACATGATCCGTTCATGGTCTTTTGGTGAAGTTAAGAAACCTGAGACTATTAACTATCGTACGTTCAAACCTGAGCGTGATGGTTTGTTCTGTGCGCGTATTTTTGGTCCAGTAAAAGATTACGAATGTCTTTGTGGCAAATACAAGCGCCTGAAGCACCGTGGTGTTATCTGTGAGAAGTGTGGCGTTGAAGTTACACAAACTAAAGTTCGTCGTGACCGTATGGGCCACATCGAGCTAGCATCTCCAGTTGCTCACATCTGGTTCCTTAAATCACTACCGTCTCGTATCGGTCTACTAATGGATATCCCACTGCGTGATATCGAGCGTGTTCTTTACTTCGAAATGTACGTAGTAACTGAACCTGGTATGACTGATCTAGAAAAATCTCAAATGCTTACAGAAGAAGAGTATTTGGATCGTCTAGAAGAGTGGGGTGACGAGTTCACAGCTAAGATGGGTGCGGAAGCGATCAAAGATCTGCTTTCAACTATGGATCTATCTGCTGAAGCTGAACAAATGCGCGAAGAGTTGGAAACAACTAACTCTGAAACTAAGCGTAAAAAAGTTACTAAGCGTCTGAAAATCGTTGAAGCATTCATTCTATCTGGTAACAACCCAGAGTGGATGATCCTTAACGTTCTTCCGGTTCTACCGCCAGATCTTCGTCCTCTAGTACCACTAGATGGCGGTCGCTTTGCGACTTCTGATCTGAACGACCTTTACCGTCGCGTAATTAACCGTAACAACCGCTTGAAGCGTCTTCTAGAGCTAGCGGCTCCAGACATCATCGTACGTAACGAAAAGCGTATGTTGCAAGAGTCTGTTGATGCCCTTCTAGATAACGGTCGTCGCGGTCGTGCGATTACGGGTTCTAACAAGCGTCCTTTGAAGTCTCTTGCTGATATGATCAAGGGTAAGCAAGGTCGTTTCCGTCAGAACCTTCTAGGTAAACGTGTAGACTACTCTGGCCGTTCTGTAATCACAGTAGGTCCATACCTTCGTCTGCACCAGTGTGGTCTTCCTAAGAAGATGGCACTTGAGCTATTTAAACCATTCATCTACAGCAAGCTAGAAACTCGTGGCATGGCGACGACGATCAAAGCAGCTAAGAAAATGGTAGAGCGTGAAGAGCCTATCGTATGGGATATCCTAGACGAAGTTATTCGCGAACACCCAGTACTATTGAACCGTGCACCAACACTTCACCGTCTTGGTATTCAGGCATTCGAACCAGTACTAATCGAAGGTAAAGCAATTCAGCTTCACCCACTCGTGTGTGCGGCATATAACGCCGACTTCGATGGTGACCAGATGGCGGTACACGTACCTCTAACTCTGGAAGCTCAACTTGAAGCTCGTACCCTAATGATGTCGACGAATAACATTCTGTCGCCAGCATCAGGTGATCCAATCATCGTTCCTTCACAGGATGTTGTATTGGGTCTGTACTACATGACTCGTGAGATGATCAACGCGAAAGGCGAAGGTATGTACCTTGCTGGCCCTGCTGAAGCAGAAAAAGCATACCGTACTAAGTCTGTTGAACTACACACACGCGTTAAAGTACGCATCAGCGAAACTGTTGTTGATGAAGATGGTAACTCAACGTCTTCAACTGGCATGGTAGATACGACTGTAGGTCGTGCAATGCTATGGCAAATCGTGCCTAAAGGCCTACCGTTTAGCATCGTTAACCAAAAGCTGGGCAAGAAGCAAATTTCTACCCTACTTAACGAGTGTTACCGTAAGCTTGGTCTTAAAGACACAGTAATCTTCGCTGACCAAATTATGTACACAGGTTTTGCTTACGCAGCACTTTCAGGTGTTTCTGTTGGTATCGACGATATGGTTGTACCGGCTGCGAAATACACTGAGATTTCAGCGGCAGAAGAAGAAGTACGTGAAATCCAGGATCAATTCCAATCAGGTCTTGTTACTGCGGGTGAGCGTTACAACAAAGTTATCGATATCTGGGCATCTACGAATGACCGTGTTGCGAAAGCAATGATGGATAACCTTTCTTCTGAAACTGTTATCAACCGTGATGGCGAAGAAGAACAGCAAGAATCGTTCAACAGCATCTACATGATGGCCGACTCAGGAGCTCGTGGTTCTGCCGCGCAGATCCGTCAGCTAGCAGGTATGCGTGGTCTGATGGCGCGTCCAGATGGTTCAATCATCGAAACGCCAATCACAGCAAACTTTAAAGAAGGCTTGAACGTACTTCAGTACTTTATCTCAACGCACGGTGCTCGTAAAGGTCTTGCGGATACAGCACTGAAAACAGCGAACTCCGGTTACCTAACGCGTCGTCTAGTAGACGTAGCGCAAGATGTTGTTGTTCATGAGCACGATTGTGGTACTCATGAAGGTATCTCTATGATGCCTCACATCGAAGGTGGTGACGTTAAAGTTGCACTGTCTGAGCTAGCGCTTGGTCGTGTAGTTGCGGAAGACGTACTTAAGCCTGGTACTGAAGATGTACTGATCCCACGTAATACTCTGATTGATGAGAAGTGGTGTCAAATCATGGAAGAGAACTCTGTAGATAGCATGAAAGTGCGCTCAGTAGTTACCTGTGATGCAGACTTCGGTTGTTGTGCACAGTGTTACGGTCGTGACCTAGCACGTGGTCACCTAGTGAACCAAGGTGAAGCAGTTGGCGTTATCGCTGCTCAGTCTATCGGTGAGCCGGGTACACAGCTTACGATGCGTACGTTCCACATCGGTGGTGCAGCATCTACAGCCGCAGCAGAAAACAGCATTCAAGCGAAGACAACGGGTACCGTTAAACTTCACAATGCTAAGTTTGTAACCAACAAAGAAGATAAGCTTGTTATTACTTCTCGTGCATCTGAACTGACCATCATTGATGAGTTCGGTCGTACGAAAGAGAAGCACAAACTTCCTTACGGTTCTATCTTAAGCAAGAAAGACAACGATTCAGTAGCTGCAGGCGACATCGTAGCTAACTGGGAAGCGCACACCATGCCAATCATCACTGAAGTGGCAGGTCGTATCCAATTCGTTGACATGATTGACGGTGTTACTGTTGCTCGCCAAACAGATGACCTTACCGGTCTATCTTCAAGTGAAGTAACTGACCCAGCTCAACGTCCTTCTGCTGGTAAAGATATGCGTCCAGCTGTGAAGCTAGTTGATGCTGCCGGTAACGATGTAATGATCCCTGGTACTGAAATGCCAGCTCACTACTTCCTACCAGGTAAAGCAATCGTACAGCTTGAAGATGGCGCTGAGGTAGGTGTGGGTGATACGCTTTCACGTATTCCTCAAAAATCTAGTGGTAACAAAGATATCACTGGTGGTCTACCTCGAGTAGCCGACCTATTTGAAGCTCGTAAGCCTAAAGAGCCTGCAATTCTTGCAGAGCACACAGGTACAGTATCATTTGGTAAAGAGACTAAAGGTAAACGTCGTCTAGTCATCACTCGCGAAGGCGATGAGCACTACGAAGAGATGATTCCTAAGCATCGCCAATTGAACGTATTTGAAGGTGAGAAGGTTGAACGTGGCGATGTAATCGCAGACGGTCCAGAAACTCCGCATGACATTCTACGTCTACGTGGCATCCGTGCAGTAACGGAATACATCGCGAACGAAGTTCAAGAAGTATACCGTCTGCAAGGCGTTAAGATTAACGATAAGCACATTGAGACTATCGTTCGTCAAATGCTACGTAAGTGTACAATTAGCACTGCTGGTGATTCTAACTTCTTACCTGGTGAGCAAGTTGAGTACCATAACGTTAAGATTGCTAACCGTGCTCTTGAAGCTGAAGGTAAGCAACCTGCTACGTACCAACGTGATCTTCTAGGTATTACGAAAGCGTCTCTTGCGACTGAGTCATTTATCTCAGCTGCATCGTTCCAAGAAACAACTCGCGTACTAACAGAAGCTGCGGTTTCTGGTAAGCGTGATGAGTTACGTGGTCTGAAAGAGAACGTAATTGTTGGTCGTCTGATCCCTGCTGGTACTGGTTTTGCCTACCACCAAGAGCGTCAGAAGCAACGCGAAGAACAGAAAGCACCTACGGGTCCTTCTGCTGAGCAAGCAACCGACAACCTAGCAGCATTGCTAAATGCGGGTTTCTCGTCTGACGAGTAATCAAAACGCATAATAAAAAAGGCACCGAAAGGTGCCTTTTTTGTATCTAGAGCATATGCTTGTGATTGATATGACCTAAATAAAAAGGGCTGAAGCAATAGCATCAACCCTCAACATTTTCTAGCCGCTCCTGGCGGTACGGCCAAACTATCAGCGATAAGCTTGATTAACTGATCTTCAACTTCAAATCGAGTTTCAACAATCTCACCAATCAGTGATAGCTCACTCTCCAATTGCTCTAAACGATCGTCTTCAGCTACATTAGCGTACTTATCAGTGAAGTTGAGCAATGGATCTGTGGTTAGAACAATATTGCCATATGCGGCATTGATATCATCTGTTGGCGAATAACCGGTTGAGTTCCAGCGATCCATGACCATATCGTAAATTTTGAAATGGCCTTCAGAGATGTAATCAACTAGGTGTTGGCAGAAGAGTTGCAGTTCTTTGGGGGAAGGTAAGCTGGACACTGAAGGATTCTTGGCCGCTTGCGGTGCGGCAAGCTTGCAGTACTCCACGATCAAAGATTGTCGTGTATCTAGCCAATGATCAATGACCTCACTAGAGCCACCCCATTGTTCTTGTACTTGTTTGAATTTATTGAGCATGACCATGTCCTCATGATCCGATCGCCAATCGGAGATCGATAACCTCTGCGAGCAAAGGGGTCCATATAATATGCAAAAATATTGCGGTATATAGAATATATAGCTGTAAAATGAATCAGCTACAAACTCTAACGTGAAATTTAGATTGCCAGCAAAATGAACGAACTGCAAGTATAGGGAGGATCCGATGGTAAAAAATGACGGACAGGCATACTGGTGCATAGTCGAAGGAAGTGAGGTATGGGTACAAAATGGAGAATTGCCATTTAACCCTGCAAGTCAGTTAGAATTTGACGTTGAAAGCGCAGTGCAGGTTGGAACTTATAACAAATACCCTGTTTATTGGTTGAATGCGGTGGAAATCGAACAGCCTCTAACTATGGTTTCATTACGAGACCTTTTGCACTTTCCAGAACCCTTATTTCTTCTGATCAGCCGTGCAATTCAGTTGGGGCATATGACTCAAACGATTCGGTTTTGTCCTCAATGTGGTGGTCGTACTCATTTAAATTTAAATCAGTTGGCAATGCAATGTAAGGACTGCCGAACGTTACATTATCCTCGTATATTTCCATGCATTATTGTCGCCGTTAGAAAAGGTCATCAGGTTCTGCTAGCGCAACACCCTCGTCACAAAGGTGATATGTACACTGTTATCGCAGGTTTTGTCGAGGTTGGTGAGACTTTGGAGCAATGCGTCGCGCGTGAAGTCAAAGAAGAAACCGGAATAGATGTTTGTAACATTCGGTATCAAGGTAGCCAACCGTGGGCATTTCCATCCAGTTTGATGGTCGGCTTCTTTGCTGACTACGCTGGTGGCGAAATAAAACCAGACTATAACGAACTTAGTGATGCGCAGTGGTTCGATTTTGATAATCTTCCGGAAGTCGCTCCGAGGGGGACAATAGCTCGTGAACTCATTGATAATTTAGGTGAAAAAATAGCAAAGGACAGATAAAAAAAACCTCCGGGGTTGCCGGAGGGGTAAGTAAGATGTCGTTATGAGATTTGAGCATCAAGAGCTCAATTATTATAATTTTCGCTAGCGAACAAATTTTTAACATGAGCTCTATTAGTAAGCAAACTCCCTATTGATTTTATCTTTAATAACATGATCTAGCCTGCAAAGTACGGATATCCATAGTGAAAAGAAATGCTAGAATAGCGTAATCAAACTTATATCTATAAAGAGAATGAAGTCGGAATGTCTGAATTAAAAAATGACCGTTATTTACGAGCTCTACTAAAAGAACCAGTTGATTACACTCCTGTCTGGATGATGCGTCAGGCTGGCCGTTACCTTCCTGAATACAAAGCAACGCGTGCGCAAGCTGGTGATTTTATGTCTCTGTGTAAAAATGCAGAGCTGGCTTCAGAAGTAACACTTCAACCTCTACGTCGTTTCCCGTTAGATGCGGCGATTCTATTCTCAGATATCCTGACAATTCCTGATGCAATGGGCTTAGGTTTGTACTTCGAAACGGGAGAAGGGCCGAAATTCGAACGTCCGATTACCTGTAAAGCGGATGTCGATAAGATTGGCCTGCCTGATCCTGAAGGCGAATTACAATACGTAATGAATGCCGTTCGCCAGATCCGTAAAGATTTACAAGGCGAAGTTCCGCTGATCGGTTTCTCTGGTAGCCCATGGACACTGGCGACGTATATGGTTGAAGGTGGAAGCTCGAAAGCCTTTACTAAAATTAAGAAAATGATGTACGCCGAGCCAGCAACGCTGCACCTACTGCTTGATAAGTTAGCAGACAGCGTGATCGAGTATTTAAATGCTCAAATTAAAGCTGGCGCTCAATCTGTGATGGTATTTGATACATGGGGTGGTGTATTAACGCCTCGTGACTACAACGAATTCTCGCTTCGCTACATGCACAAAATTGTTGATGGCTTGATTCGCGAAAATGACGGCCGTCGCGTTCCTGTGACGCTGTTTACTAAAAATGGTGGTATGTGGCTAGAGTCTATCGCTGCGACAGGTTGTGATGCTGTAGGCCTTGATTGGACGATTAATATTGCAGATGCGAAAGCTCGTATCGGCGACAAAGTGGCATTACAAGGCAACATGGACCCATCTATGCTTTACGCGGCGCCTGAGCGCATTCGCCAAGAAGTAGGGACGATACTTGAAGGCTTCGGTGATGGTGGTACGGGTCATGTATTCAACTTAGGCCATGGTATTCACCTAGATGTGCCACCTGAAAATGCAGGCGTATTTGTTGAAGCGGTGCATGATTTATCTAAACCATATCACAAGTAACTCAACATTAAGCCGGCTCTCTTAGCCGGCTTTTTTTATGTCTCTCACTAGGCATAGCTTCAATTAGATCATAGTAACCCAAATGCTATGTAATCCTCGCTAGCCCTAAGTTTATGCCCATAAAAACATAACGTTAAGATGTTTTGGTCGTGTTGGTGTACAGCAAAATCTAAGGAGGGGTTACTGGTGGGTCAAAGCTAGCTGTGCAACTTTGGCTCGTAGCGCTGGCACGACTTGCGCTTCAAACCATGGATTTTTCTTTAGCCAAATAGCATTTCTTGGCGATGGGTGAGGAAGAGGAATGATGCTGTTCCAGTTTTGCCAGTTTCTTACCGTTTCAGTCAGTGTTTTTGGTTTGTTCTCTAAATATCGATTTTGCGCGTATTGGCCAATAACTAAAGTCAGTTCGATATTTGGAAGCGCATGTAATAGTGTAGAGTGCCATAATGGCGCACACTCTTTTCTGGGTGCCAAGTCTCCAGACTTCCCTTTGCCGGGGTAACACAGCCCCATTGGCACAATGGCTACTTTCTCATTGTCGTAGAAGTCGTCAGGTGTTAACTGTAACCACTGCCTTAACCTATCTCCGCTTGGATCATTCCATGGAATCCCGGTTTGATGCACTCGTAGGCCTGGAGCTTGCCCAATAATCAACAGACGAGCGTTTGCTCCAGCCTGAACAATAGGGTTAGCTCCATGAGATAAATGCTGGTGGCATAGATCACATTTACGAATCTGAGTAAGAAGCTCTGGTAAAGACATGACTTAATAACCTTTATTGAAGTCGACCAGATTGGTGAGTCTAAAGCCATCTCTCCAACGATTGTAGTTGTCGGTAAATTGCTCAAATACTTGGCTTGGAAAACTAAGCGCAGCAATGTGCGGCGTTAGGGTTATCTTAGGGTTGTGCCATAGCGCTGAATCAGCAGGTAACGGCTCTTGACGGAACACATCTAAGTAGGCGTGAGCAACGTAGCCGGATTCAATGGCATCAACAAGTGCTTGATCGTCGATGGCCTCTCCACGACCTACATTGAATAACAGTGCCTGTTGAGCTTGAGATAATACATCTTTGTTCAATATGTTTTCGGTCTGAGGTGTGTTGGGCAGGGTGTTTACAATAATATCGGCATCAGCGATGACGGAGTGAAGTTCACTAATATGGAAGGTGTGCTTGAATGGAGATGTTTTTGGTGGGATACCCGAGCTGTTGACTCCGCCCGTTTTCATGCCGAACACATTACATACGCGACCTAAATGACTGCCAATATCGCCACAACCTAAAATCAGAATCGACTTTTCATTGAGAGATTGGTATTGATGGGGTAGCCATTGACCGTCCGTTTGCTGCTGTTGATAACGAGCAAAATGGCGATAATAGTTAAGACTTTGACCGATCACGTATTCTGAAATCTGTTGGCCAAAAATGCCTTTTACATTGGTTAGACTATAATCAGTGCGTAGCTCTGGTGATACTAAGCTATCAATACCTGCGAAAGTGGACTGCAACCAATTAAGTTTAGGGAAATGCTCTAGCTGAGAGGCAATCATAGGGGGATCGGCGAGTATTATCTCAGCTTGACTCGGATCTTCTGTGATCTCGAGTTCTTCTAATGATGATTGCTTGATCAGCTCAATGTATTCACTGCGATCTTTAGAAAGAATATAGAGTTTATTGGTGAAATTATTCATAGGCTTGCTTTTTTCCTGAGTGGTTATCAAGTACACTTCCGCTGTCTTTTTCTACAACCTTTGAGTCTCTATGTTACAGAATCCAATTCAAGTTAGGCTTGAAAAGCTTGAGCCATGGCAACAGATTACATTTATGGCTTCGCTATGTGAGCGTATGTACCCAAATTACGCTGTGTTTTGTGATAATACGGAATTTGCAGAAGCCCGTATCTATAAAGATATTCTAGACAGTGTTTGGGAAATTTTGACGGTAAAAACTGCAAAAGTGAATTTTGAGCGCCAATTAGAAAAATTGGAAGAGCTAATTCCATCTTCTGAAGATTTTGATTTCTATGGCGTTCACCCTGCCATTGATGCCTGTTTTGGTTTGTCGACGTTACTTCATGGTTTGTTAGACCGAGATTATCTATTTGAATCTTTGATCAAAGTGAGTCAAAAGTCAGTAGAGACAGTGGCGATGTTAGAAGAAGCGAAGTCAGGGACTGAGATCACGAACGAAAACCAAAAAGAAAACGAAGCAGTTTGTGAAGAGTGGGACGCGCAATGGGCTATCTTCAGGCCTTTGAGAGAATGCGAAGCACGTGATATCGATTTGATTAAAGACTTACGTATGGAATTGCGTGATGAAGGCGTAAGTAATATCGGTCTCGCTTTAGATTAACGTCTATCCAATGGATGGCACATATTTTATGAATGGGAGCTAACGCTCCCTTTTTTATGTCCGTCACAAAGCACTAGTGATTTAAACTAACTAATTCAATGGAACTAGTGAAAAATACCACTATCCGATTTAATGTTGAACATAGTTACTTATTTAATTTGTCAGCCTTGCTCCGTGTCGTACATCGGTTTATAAAACATTATTCGACATCAAATAATTGGTAGAAAAAATGAAATTGGCGGGTAAAGACATCGCAGCATTAGGCTTTATGACCTTTGCTATGTATCTAGGGGCAGGTAATTTAATATTTCCACCTTTGTTGGGCTACCTGGCGGGTGAAAACTTGGCCATTAGTATGGTGGGTTTTTTGATTACAGGAGTTGGGCTTCCAGCGCTTGCTTTGGTAGTAATTGCATTGGTCAACGGCTCTGACAATTTGACTAAGGCCTTCCCACGTAAGATTGCTATTGGTTTTTGGGTGATGTTATTTATCGTTATTGGCCCTGCATTTGCCATTCCTCGTGCTATTACGGTCGCCTACCAATTTACATTTTCCCCTTTTATTGGCGATGCTGGTCTAGTGTGGTTTTCTGCCGCATTCTGTTTGGTTGCAATACTATTTTCTATGTACCCTGGAAAGTTGGTTTCTAGCTTAGGGAAGCTACTCACACCTTTGCTGGTGGTTATTCTAACCATTCTAGCTGGTGCCGCTTTTTTGTTTCCGTCAGGGGACTTTTCGGTTGCTCAAGGCGACTACGTTGATGGTGCATTATCGCAAGGTTTGACTCAAGGTTACATGACGATGGATGCTCTAGGATCTATCGGCTTTGGTTGGATTATTTTCAGAGCGATTCAAGGTATGGGGGTGAGTGAGCCCAAAGACATTACTCGATATACCTTAATGGCGGCAGGTATTTATGCTGCTGGTATTACATTGGTTTACTTAACGCTAGCGTATATCGGTTTAACGAGCCCAAGTTTGGGTTATGACTTTCAAAATGGTGGAGAAATTTTAACGGCCTTTACTCAGTTTCATTTTGGTTATACCGGAACGATCTTGTTGGGTGCTGTTATGTTGCTGGCTTGCCTGACAACCGCTATCGGTGTAACAACTGCTGCGGGTGAGTTCCATGCTAAGACTTTTCCTTGGTTTAAATACCGTACCTCGATTTGTAGTACGATGATTCTGGCGAGTTTGGTCGCAACCATAGGGTTGAGTCAGCTATTAACTATTACTTTACCTGCGGTTGTGGCACTTCACCCGATCGCGATTGCCCTATTGCTTACGGCATTATGCCGCCATTATTTGAGCCAAGCGTGGGTCATGATTGTGGTTGCTGTTGCGGCGTTATTTGGCCTGTTGGATGCTTGTCATATTTTAGGAGAAGTACCAGAGAGTTTGAGTCTGTTATGTGAGCAATACATGCCGCTTTATGATTTTCATGCGGCGTGGTTACTGCCAACGTTAATCTCACTTGTTGGTGGTGTCGTAATGAGCCGTAAACATCGCTTTGTGAGTTCGGCGGTTTAGTCAGATTCAAAGGCAGTATTGGGCGGCTTGAGCGACAAAAACAAAAAAAGGCATCACTGCCTTTTTTTGTTTATCTTAATAAAGATTAAGCGAGCAGCTTATTCATCATCGTCTTTGTTTTCGATTACCCCGTGCACTCGTTTCCATTGCTCCCAACGTTGGTAAGCAAGCTCTTGCATGTCATTGGTTTTATCGGCTTCATCGATGATTTCCTCACCGAGTAGATATTCGAAAATATCCTCTAAGGTTAATAGGCCCTGAATGGTGCCGTATTCATCGACAATCAAAGATAGCTGCAAACGTAAAGCCATCATCTGGTCGAATGCCTTAGGCAGAGGCATATTGTTGAGCAGCACATGAATTGGTCGCATTACCGTACCCAGTTGCTTTGCGCCAGAACCAGATTGTTGAAGTTTGAATAACTCCAATCGATGCACGAAACCAATGATATTGTCGCTTTGCTCGCTGTAGATCAGTGGTCGAGAAAATGGCGTTTCTTTATGTTCTGCTAGAAATTCATCAATTGTGGTTTCTGCATCCACTCGGAATACCACAGTACGTGGAGTCATGATGTTGGTAACCGGTACATCTTGAATGTTTAACAGGTTACTTAGTATTTTTGATTCGCCTTCTGCAAATTCACCCGACTCTCTTGCAAGCATAGCCATCGCTGATAGTTCATCACGCATTTTGGGTGGTTGATGGCCGCGAGCCAATCGTTTCGTGATTTGTTCTGAAAACCAAACGAACGGCTTAAGAGCGAAAACCATCCAGCGTAAAACCCCTGCGGTTGCTGGAGCCAGTTGACGCCAGTACGTAGCACCAATAGTTTTTGGAACAATTTCAGATAGAACTAGAATTCCGAGCGTTAGAACCGCTGAGAAAACACCGAGCCATTGGCTGCCAAATACCACAGCAGCTTGTGCACCTGCCGTTGCGGCACCAATCGTATGGGCGATGGTATTTAAAGTCAGGATTGAAGCCAGTGGACGATCTATATCTTCTTTTAGAGCCAAAAGGCCGCTGGCCGCTGGGTGTCCTTGCTGACGCAATTGAGCGATATAACTTGGGGAGATACTTAAAAGCACAGCTTCTAGTACCGAACAAACAAACGAAACTCCGATTGCAATGGAGACGTAAAATGTTAGCAGTAACATATTTTCCTACTGAAATAGTGATGGAATGCCATCAGAAAAGGTGCCAGCTACACGTTGTAGTGGCCAGATGGTTCCCTTAGATCTTGGTCTTCATTGAGCTAAAAACAAGCAGTAGCCCATAAAAACTAGTAACAATATGTGAAGCAGAACCCACAAAATGGTTAAAAACGCAACATAAGGGCAGATATGGTGCGACAAACCTTTGCCAGAACAGGTATTTATGATTTACAGTGAGTCAGTTTTCGAATTATCTACAAGAAGGGAAACCTAATGAACAAGACCCAACTAATCGACTCTATCGCTGAAAAAGCCGATCTTTCTAAAGCACAAGCAAAAGCAGCTCTAGAAGCATTGCTTGGTGGTGTAACTGATGCACTTAAAGAGGGTGATCAAGTTCAACTTATCGGTTTTGGTACATTTAAAGTAAATCACCGTGCAGCTCGCACTGGCCGTAACCCAAAAACTGGTGATGAAATCCAAATTGCAGCTGCGAATGTTCCAGCATTTGTTGCAGGTAAAGCACTGAAAGATTCACTGAAATAATCTATACTACGCCGAGTTCATTACTCGGCGTAGTTTTTTATGAAACGTCTACTGCTTATATCCGCGTTACTTGCAGCCATCGCCGGTTGCTCCTCTAGCGATCCGATTGCTAGTGCCTCACAATATTCAAACTTATCTGGTGGCCAGTCTGCTGGTGACTCAACCAGTTTCTATTGGTTAACAAAAAAACTAGGCAAACCGCATACCGCGGCCGACTTTGTCACCTCTGGTGATTATGGCTCTTATTCTACTGATTACCGTTGGGATGATGGTGTATTGAGAGAGTTGGTTCGTCAGGGCTTCCGATTACAGTCTCCTGTTGGCAGTGAAAACAATCCGCTAATCCCGTATCGGGTACATATTCGTTTTAGTGCTTCTGGTGAGGCTGTGTACCAGCAGTATCGGTTGGATGGTAAGGTTAGGCCTTTGAGCACCAATAACATTACTCGTTATCAGCAAGAAGCTCTATCGTTATACGATATCGTCAATGACCAACATGACGACAATCTAGAGTTAATTCAAGGCTACTGGGATGGTGAAACCTTCGAAACTTGCAATGGACGTGAATTTCAGCAGCTGGAGTTTAATCAAACATTGCCAAGCTTTGTGGTGAACCGTTTATCGTCGGTAGATAATTACGTCGCGCTCTTAGGCACTAAGGAAGCGAAAAAAGTATCGGTGTCTGAATTACTGATGCTATCTGATGATAACTATGACTGTGTGAAACGACCGTCGTGGATTGAAACGGAGTAACCCTTTCAGTATTCATCAATCTTAGAATAAAAAAGGCGCTCAATCTTGTATTGAGCGCCTTTTTATTACTTCGGTTGTATTAGCCAAATTGCTTAGAGGCTAATTACCAATAATTTACTTTTCTTGCTCACGAGCAATGGCACGGTAGCCAATGTCGTTGCGGTGGAACATGCCATTCCAGCTAACTTGTTTTGTTAGTGCGTAAGCACGTTCTTGAGCTTCTGAAACACTGTGACCAAGCGCAGTAGCACACAGTACGCGGCCACCGTTTGTAACGACGTCGCCTGCTTCATTGTTTGCGGTGCCTGCGTGGAAGATCTTTTGACCTTCAACTTCAGCGTTACGCAAAGAAATCACATCACCTTTTGCATAATCTGCAGGGTAACCACCGGCAGCAAGAACAACACCGATAGATGCGCGTGGGTCCCACTTAGATTCTACTGTGTCTAGCTTCTCATCGATGGCCGCAAGACATAACTCAACTAAGTCAGACTCCATACGCATCATGATAGGCTGCGTTTCAGGGTCACCAAAACGGCAGTTGTATTCGATCACTTTTGGCGTACCATCCGCATCGATCATTAGGCCTGCGTAAAGGAAACCTGTGTATGGGTTACCTTCCGCTTCCATACCGCGCACAGTCGGGTAAATAACTTCTTCCATGATGCGGTTGTGGATTTCAGGAGTCACAACAGGGGCCGGAGAGTATGCACCCATGCCGCCAGTGTTAGGCCCCGTATCTTTGTCGCCAACACGTTTATGATCTTGGCTGGTGGCCATTGGCAAAACATTCTTGCCATCAACCATAACGATGAAGCTTGCTTCTTCGCCATCTAGAAATTCTTCAATCACAACACGGCTACCGGCTTCACCAAATACGTTGCCCGCTAGCATGTCTTTGATCGCGTCTTCTGCTTCAGTCAGAGTCATCGCAACGATAACGCCTTTACCTGCGGCAAGGCCGTCGGCTTTAACCACGATAGGAGCACCTTGCTCACGTACATATGCCAACGCAGGCTCAATTTCAGTGAAGTTTGAGTAGTAACCTGTTGGGATGTCGTGGCGAGCCAAGAAATCCTTGGTGAATGCTTTTGAGCCTTCAAGTTGCGCAGCGGCTTCGGTTGGGCCAAAGATCGGCAAGCCTGCTTCACGGAAAGCATCAACCACACCAATAACAAGGGGGGCTTCTGGGCCAACAATGGTGAGTTCGATTTTTTTGTCTTGTGCGAATGAAACCAAACCTGCGATATCTTCAACGCCAATCTGAACGTTCTCTAATTTTGGCTCAAGTGCAGTGCCTGCATTACCTGGAGCAATAAAAACAGTTTCAACGTTTGGGTTTTGAGCTGCTTTCCAACCCAAAGCATGTTCTCTGCCGCCAGCACCGATGATCAATACGTTCATGTTTAAATCCTAAGTTTTAAATTCTTAAAAGCCCCTCAAAGTGAGAGGCTCGATATTCGTCTAATCGTTTAGGTTTAACCTAGTGATTAGTGACGGAAGTGACGCATGCCAGTAAAGATCATCGCCATACCATGTTCGTCAGCTGCGGCAATGACTTCATCATCACGCATAGAACCACCTGGTTGGATAACGCATTTAATGCCCGCTTCAGCTGCCGCATCGATACCGTCACGGAATGGGAAGAACGCATCAGATGCCATAGCACAACCTTCAACAACCAAACCTTCGTCTGCTGCTTTGATGCCTGCGATCTTCGCTGAGTAAACACGGCTCATTTGGCCTGCGCCGACACCAATGGTCATGTCGCCTTTTGAGTATACGATAGCGTTAGATTTAACGTACTTCGCTACTTTCCAGCAGAATAGGGCGTCTTTTAGCTCTTCCGCTGTTGGTTGGCGCTTAGAAACCACTTTTAGGTCATCTTCAGAAACCATGCCTTGGTCGCGGTCTTGAACTAGCAAGCCGCCATTAACGCGCTTCACGTCAAAGCCAGTTGTTTTAGCTGTCCACTCGCCACATTCAAGTAGGCGAAGATTTTTCTTAGCCGCTACGATTTCTACCGCTTCAGCAGAAACAGAAGGGGCAATGATAACTTCTACGAATTGACGTTCAGTGATAGCCGTTGCTGTTGCTGCGTCTAATTCACGGTTGAATGCGATGATGCCGCCAAATGCAGACGTTGGGTCTGTTTTGAACGCGCGGTCGTAAGCTTCAAGGATGCTTTCACCTAGTGCAACACCACATGGGTTTGCGTGCTTAACGATGACACATGCTGGTTCGTCGAACTCTTTCACACATTCAAGAGCGGCGTCAGTATCTGCAATGTTGTTGTAAGAAAGTGCTTTACCTTGAATTTGGCGAGCGGTAGAAACCGACGCTTCTTCAGGGTTTGCTTCTACGTAGAAAGCGGCCGCTTGATGACTGTTTTCGCCATAGCGCATGTCTTGCTTTTTCTCGAACTGTTGGTTGAACGTACGAGGGAATTTAGACTCTTGGTCTCCGTCTTTGTTTTCACCGTAAGATGGCACCATAGTACCAAAGTAGTTAGCGATCATGCCGTCGTAAGAAGCCGTGTGCTCAAATGCAGCAATGGCTAGGTCGAAACGAGTTTCAAGAGTCAGAGACTTGTCGTTTGCGTCCATTTCAGTGATAACACGGCTATAGTCGTGTGCGTTTACGACGATAGTGACGTCTTTGTGATTTTTTGCAGCAGAGCGAACCATAGTAGGGCCGCCGATGTCGATGTTCTCAACGGCATCTGCCAGAGTGCAACCTTCTTTTGCTACGGTTTCTGCGAACGGGTAAAGGTTCACTACAACCATATCAATAGGGTTGATGCCGTGAGTTGCCATGATGTCGTCATCTTGACCACGACGACCTAGTACACCACCGTGAACTTTAGGGTGAAGAGTCTTAACACGACCGTCCATCATTTCTGGGAAGCCAGTGTAATCGGATACTTCAGTAACAGAAATGCCTTGTTCAGCAAGTAGGCGTGCAGTGCCACCTGTAGAAAGGATGTCTACATTGCGTTCAGCTAGAGCTTTTGCAAACTCAACGATGCCAGTTTTGTCTGATACGCTGATCAGAGCGCGGCGGATTGGACGTGCGTTATTCATGCTACCATCTTCCTCAAATTCACGGAGTTAATATGTGTTAAACAAACTAAAGATATTTGCCAAAAATGACGCTATTGTGACTAAAAAGGCACGATAGCAGACCGTTTTGGTAAAGACCTTTGGCTGCGAGCTCATTAGAGCATCTCCCAAATTTGATGGCGCGTATTCTAACCAATTAATTATAAAAAAGCTCGCGCAATCGATTGGTATCACAATTTTTTTAATCTATTTGGGTCATTTTGTCCCTAATTACTTATAACAGGGCTAAAAAAACATGTTTCAGATTGGAGAGTTAGCGAAGCGCTGCGGTGTGAGTACAGACACATTACGTTTCTATGAGAAAAATGCTTTGATTCAACCTGCTGGTCGGAGTGACTCGGGTTATCGCTTGTATGATGAAGAGAATCAACGCCAGGTATTGTTTATTTTGAAATCGAAATCGTTGGGATTAAGCCTAGACGAAATACGAGAGTTACTGACGATTCGGTTAGAGGCTACAGCTCATAGTTGCGCAGAAGTTAAAGCCATTACGTCATCAAAGTTACTGGTCATTGACGAAAAAATTCATGAGCTGACTAAGATTCGAGTTGCTTTAAAAAAGATAAATGATAATTGCTGCGGTCATGTTGAAGACAATGCCAGTCACTGTTCTATTTTGGCGGCATTGCAGTAAAACAACAAACAGCGCAAACGAGAGTGTTTGCGCTGTGATTTTACGTCCCTAGAAAAGCTAAACTTTGAATTGATTGATGGTTTGTTGCAACTGTTCGCCGTTGGACAGGAGTTCCTGACTCGCTTGAGCCACCTCGGTAGCCTGAGAAGCCGACTGGTCGCTGTTTTGTGCAATATTCGTTAAGTTGTGACTGATTTCTTCCGCGGCCGTGCTTTGCTGCTGACTAGATTGAGCAATATGCTGATTTAATTCAAGAATAATGCTGACTTGATGGTCAATCGCAGCCAAAGCCAGTTTGGCTTCTTCTGCTTGTTGTTGAGTCGATACAGACTGGCTCTGTGTTTTTTCCATCGCTTTAGTCACGCTGTCGGCTCTTTGCTGCAAGTTATTGATGATCTGTTCGATTTCATCGGTACTTGATTGCGTGCGCGTTGCCAGCGTTCGTACTTCATCAGCAACAACGGCAAATCCTCGACCTTGTTCCCCAGCGCGAGCAGCTTCAATGGCGGCATTGAGTGCTAGTAGGTTCGTTTGCTCAGCTACGCCCCTAATGACTTCTAGCACGGTAGAAACGGCCGCTGAATCTGCTGCTAACTGAATGGTGCTCTGTTCTGTTTGCTTGAGTAATTCAGAGAGGGCGTTCATTTGAATGGCGGCTTCATCCATAATGAGCGCGCCATCTTGCCCTCGGCTGGTGGCCAATTGCGCCGCTTCTGCTGCGGATGTTGCGGAGGTGGCCACCTCTTGATTACTGGCATGCAGTTGTCTCATGGCTGATGCAACAGTATCGACCGATTCATGTTGTTGCTGTGCTTGTCGAGATGTTTGTGCGGCAAGTTGATTAAGCTGGGTTGCGGTTGAAGTAATGCACTGACTTACGGGCAGCATTTGGCCGACAATCGTCCGAATCTTTGAGGTAAACAGGTTAAATGCTTTCGCGATGTGGCTCAGTTCATCATTTCCTTTATGAGCGAGTTGCTGGGTTAAGTCTCCCTCACCTTGAGCAATATCATTGAGCGCTGTATCGAGTTGCTCACAGGGTGTAATGATGCTTTTGCTCAGGGTCCTAGAAACCAACAACATAAACAGTAAGCTGATAGCAATCAATGTGGAAGAAGATTGAACACGTTGCCAGAATAGATCTTCAATATCATCGATGTAGACACCACTGCCAATAATCCAACCCCAAGGCTTGAACAGTTTCACGTAAGATAGCTTCTCTACATCAACGTCGGAGCCTGGTTTAGGCCACATGTAATACACAAAGCCTTGCTGTGATTTATTGGTGACCTGAACAAACTCAACGAATAATTTTTTTCCGGTTGGATCTTTGACATTAGAAAGGTCTTTACCATTCAGTTGAGGCTTCATTGGATGCATGACCATTTTGGGCTGCGTATCATTCACCCAAAAATAGTCGTTTTGTTCGTAACGTAAGTTGGACAGTGCTTGTGCTGCTTGCTCTTGAGCCTGTTTTTCGCTTAACACGCCATTGACTTGTAGCTGGTGAAAGTGGGCTGTAAGGCTATTCGCCGTTTCAACTAAATGACGAGTTTTTATTTGCTTCGCTTCAAGTAGGTCTTGTTTATAGTCAAGGGCTAATAGGCCCAACGGTATAAGCATTAACACAGTAATGCATAGGGTGAGTAGGTACAGCCGTTTTTTGATGGAAATGAAGCGCAAGTTAAGACCAGTCATAGTAAAACATTCCTTTGTATTGCAGAGGGCCGCTCTGTGGGCGTTTATCTAGGCGCTTATTTTTCTTCCTTATCTCACTACTGTTACTGATTATGGTAAAGCAGATCTGCAAGAATTGTCGCGCCTTGTTGTTATGCATTCAGTATAGTGTTGTGACTGTGAGCTGTTTAAAATACATACAAAAAGTGTGACTGTTATGGATGATATTGTGAGAAAACGTCACTTAATTGGGGGGTGAGTGGATCTGATTTTTAGTTATAAGAAAGGGTTTAGGTCATAAAAATCAATTACTCGATAAGAAGCACGGTGGATTGATTAAACTATCATGAATTAGTGAACTCGAAATCGTTACTCTGAAAAGTGATGTGTTTTACCGAGAGATAATTCAATGAACAGCGCCATAAATGAAACCAGTGCCTCTGAAATCAAAACGTCGTCGATTCAAGTGACTCGCCAGCAGGCGGCTACTTACCTATATAAGCAGCACTTAAAGCCAGGGTGTGAGTATCTATTACGGCTGAATCAAAAAACGCTGAAAAGTGAACAAAAAGAAATGAGGAAGCAAACCGCATTTCGACTCAGTTGGGTCGTATTGATATCTTCCGTTGTTGTGTTGATAAGTTCAGCCTTTGAGTTGATGAACATTTTTACTGTCGTTGGCCTCTTTGCCGCTTATTTTGTCGCGAATCTATGCCATAACCTATTTTCTCCAGAAATTGATTTGCCATCCGAGCGTAGCGAGTTGTTTGAATTTAATCGTCAGCTAAGAGAGGTGATTGTGCGAGAAGAGGAATTGGCTGGTGGCTTATTGTTTGAGTTGTTAAGACAAGAAGGTCTTGAAGACAAAGCTATTGCTAATGGGTGCAAGCTAGAAGGCGACCCAATAGACCTACTCCAACTCGATGGCAATGGCTTATACCAATACTTGGATGCGATGAATTTAGTGATGAATTATCAAATAAAATAGACGTTAATGAAGGCTATTTTGACATAAAAAAAGCCCCAACCAATTTATTGGTCAGGGCTTTAAAAGCATAAGCTTAACTAATTTTAATTAGTTCATGCCGTATTTTTTTAGTTTCTTACGCAAAGTACCACGGTTAATACCCATCATGGTTGCTGCGCGAGTTTGGTTACCGCGAGTGTATTGCATGATGGTGTCTAGTAGTGGTTGTTCAACTTCTGCCAATACTAGTTCGTATAATTCGCTGACGTCTTGACCATTTAGCTGAGCAAGATAATTTTTCAAAGATGCCTTTACAGAGTCACGTAGTGGTTTCTGTGTAATTTGGTCTTGAGATGTAACGGTAGTTACTGTCAATGCTTCTGAAGTCAGGTTTTGTTCGAACATATTAGGTCTAGCTCTTCTCGTAATTATGATGCAACGTTATCAAAATAACCTTGTAATGCCTCAATCTGCAGCGGAGCTGCTTCAATGGCATTAAAGGTACGGCGAAACTCACTCGCTTGTTCATGTTCTTTTAAGTACCAACCCACATGCTTACGAGCAATGCGAGGGCCTAAATACTCCCCATAGAATTCATGAAGAGCGTCAACATGACCAAGCAGAATGCCTTTTACTTCCGAATACGGAAGTTCGGGCATCGTGGTGCCGTTTTCCAAGTAGTGTAGGATTTCGTTAAAAATCCAAGGACGTCCTTGGGCAGGGCGTCCAATCATCAAAGCGTCTGCACCGGTATAATCCAGTACAAACTTCGCCTTTTCTGGGCTATCGATATCACCGTTAGCGATAACCGGTATTGAAATGGCTTGTTTTACCGCTCTGATGCTGTCGTATTCTGCCTCGCCTTTGTACATACATGTTTTGGTGCGTCCATGGAGCGCCAAGGCTTGTATGCCGCAGTCTTCGGCCATTTTAGCGACTTCAACACAGTTTTTATTTTCTGTGTTCCAGCCAGTTCTGGTTTTTAAGGTTACAGGAACGTCTACTGCATCTACCACCGCTGTCAAAATCTTTTTGATGATGTCAGGGTGTTGAAGTAATGCAGAGCCAGCAAGCTTCTTGTTTACCTTTTTAGCAGGGCAGCCCATATTGATATCGATGATTTGCGCACCGTTCTCAACACTCACTTGTGCTGCTTCTGCCATTAACTGAGGATCTGCGCCCGCAATCTGTACTGAGCGAATGCCCGATTCACCCTCATGTACCATGCGTTGTTGGGATTTAGCTGTATTCCATACTTTAGGGTTAGAGGACATCATTTCACTGACGGCCATCCCCGCACCATAGCGAAGACACAACTCTCGAAACGGTCTGTCGGTAACGCCAGCCATCGGCGCGACGATAAGATTATTCTTAAGTTGATGGTTTCCAATCTTCAAAACAGCTACACAGTTCTATACCAGTAAGGGCGCGCATTTTACGCATTTTTTAGCAAAGAGAAAAGCTTAATTTTTGAGCATTTACAATTTGTTTTTGAAATTGCCCGATTTTCAGGCAATTAGCGCACCCAGTACCAATTAAGCTTGCAATTACGCAGATTTTTGGCCTGAAATTCTGCACCATTCGCTCATTTCGACGATTGGATCGACTAAAAGTTCATCGCGGTAGTATTCTGCAACATCTTCGGCTTGGCTATCAAGTACACCAGACATAGCAAGAAGGCCGTTTGGTTTGATTAATCCTTTGATCACGCCAGAGAGTTCACGTAGTGGACCTGCCAGAATGTTAGCAACCACAACGTCCGCTACTAAACCTTCAGGTTGATCTTGTGGTAAATAGAGTTCGATTTGACCAGCAACACCATTGCGCTCAGCATTGTCTGTTGAGGCTAAAATGGCTTGAGGGTCGATATCAATACCGATGACTTTTGCTGCGCCAAGCTTTAAGGCTGCGATGGCAAGGATGCCAGAACCACAACCAAAGTCGACCACAGTTTTACCCGTCAGATCTAAGCCTTCTAGCCACTCTAGGCATAGAGATGTTGTTGGGTGTGTGCCTGTGCCAAATGCAAGTCCAGGGTCGAGCATGACGTTAACAGCGTCTGGTTCTGGAATATCGCGCCAGCTTGGGCAGATCCATAAACGTTCACCAAATTTCATTGGGTGAAAGTTTTCCATCCATTCACGTTCCCAGTCTTTGTCTTCAAGTTGCTCGACTTTAAAGGCGAAACCATCTTCAAGCAGGTTGCTTGCTTTGATTTGCTTGATCACCAAGTCTGTATCGATTTCTGCATCGTAAAGTGCAACGACATCGGTTTCACCCCAAAGGCGAGTTTCACCGGGTGCAGGTTCAAATACCGGCGTGTCTTTCGCATCTAGGAAAGTAACGGATAACGCACCAGTGACTTCCATTAGCATGTCGCCAATTTGTTCCGCATTTTTGTCGCTTGCGTTGAGTTTAATTTGAATCCAAGGCATGGGATGTATCTTCTTGCTTGAGTGGAAATTGGAGGGGATTCTAGCAGAATTTAGAAAATTTGGACAAAAAAAACACTCCTCAGTGGGAGTGTTTTTTATTCAATCAAAGGCGCTTATTGCAGACCAAGCTTCTTCTCAAGGTAGTGGATGTTTGCTCCACCGTGTTGGAAGTTTTCATCGGCCATGATCGCTTCTTGAAGAGAAGTATTGGTTTTGATGCCTTCTACGATCATCTCACCTAATGCATTCTTCATACGAGCAATGGCGACATCGCGGTTTTCACCGAATGTGATTAGCTTACCAATCATTGAGTCGTAATGTGGTGGGACTGTGTAACCCGTGTAGATGTGAGATTCCCAACGAACACCCATGCCGCCTGGCGCATGGAAACGTTCAATCTTGCCTGGGCAAGGTAGGAAACGTTCAGGATCTTCGGCGTTAATACGACATTCAATCGCATGACCGCTGATCTTGATTTCATCTTGAGTGAACGACAAAGGCTGGCCTGCAGCAACACGAAGTTGCTCTTTGATCAGGTCAACGCCCGTTACCATTTCAGTCACTGGGTGCTCTACTTGAATACGAGTGTTCATTTCAATGAAGTAGAACTCGCCGTTTTCGTATAGGAATTCGAATGTACCTGCACCACGGTAACCAATTTCAAGACATGCACGAGTACAACGTTCACCAATGTACTTACGCATTTCTTCAGTGATACCTGGAGCTGGAGCTTCTTCAACCACTTTTTGGTGGCGACGTTGCATTGAACAGTCACGCTCACCTAGGTGAATGGCGCCACCTTGGCCATCAGCGATGATCTGTACTTCAACGTGACGAGGGTTTTCAAGGAATTTTTCCATGTAAACCATGTCGTTGTTAAAGCAAGATTTTGCTTCAGCACGCGTCATCAGAATGGCTTCTTCAAGGTCAGCTTCAGAGCGAACCACACGCATACCACGACCACCGCCGCCGCCAGAGGCTTTGATGATGACTGGGTAGCCAATGCGTTTAGCATGGTTTTTGTTTTTTGCTGTGTCGTCGTCGAGTGGGCCGTCAGAACCAGGTACACAAGGAACACCGGCTTTTTTCATTGACGTAATGGCAGAAACTTTGTCACCCATCATACGGATGGTTTCAGCTTTTGGACCAACAAAAATAAAACCAGAGCGCTCTACTTGTTCAGCAAAGTCGGCATTCTCAGAAAGGAAGCCGTAACCTGGGTGAATCGCTACCGCGCCTGTCACTTCTGCAGCAGAAATGATGCGAGGAATATTTAAGTAGCTATCGATGCCGCGAGCAGGACCAATACAGATTGATTCATCAGCAAGTAAAACGTGCTTTAAATCGCGATCGGCAGTTGAGTGAACCGCTACGGTTTTGATGCCGAGTTCTTTACATGCGCGAAGAATACGAAGTGCAATTTCACCTCGGTTCGCGATGACTAATTTATCTAGCATAGGAGTAGCCTCGATTATTCGATAACAACAAGTGGCTGATCGAATTCAACAGCTTGGCCGTCTTCAACTAGGATAGCGGTTACAACACCAGACTTATCCGCTTCGATTTGGTTCATCATTTTCATCGCTTCAACGATACATAGTGTATCGCCAGCATTGATGCTTTGACCGACTTCAATGAATGATTTCGCTTCAGGTGTTGGAGAGCGGTAGAAAGTACCAACCATTGGAGAAAGTACTTGATGGCCAGCAGGTACTACTGGCGCCGCTTCTACTGGTGCTGCCGGAGCCGCTGCTACTGGAGCCGCAACTGGCGCAGGTGCTGCTGCATATTGTATTGGAGCAGCAACTGGTGCTGGGCTGTGACGGCTGATGCGTACTGACTCTTCACCTTCAGAGATTTCTAGTTCAGCAATGCCAGATTCTTCAACCAACTCAATCAGCTTCTTAATTTTACGAATATCCATGTTGTCTTTCTCTTTATCTGTTTAATGACTTGCCTTTAAGGCATCACATAGCGATCAGTAACTACTTTGACTGCAGGTGGTTTACCGCAGCGGTCAAAGCAAATTGGTATCCTTGCGCCCCTAAACCGCAAATCACACCGACTGCTTTATCTGAAAGATAAGAGTGGTGGCGGAAAGGTTCTCGGCTGTGCACATTAGATAGGTGCACTTCAATAAATGGAATCGCAACCCCAAGTAGTGCGTCACGTAAAGCGACACTTGTATGGGTAAATGCGGCCGGATTGATAATGATGAAATCCACACAATCGTACGCTGCGTGAATGGCTTCAATAAGCTCATACTCACGATTTGACTGCAGATGCGTTAGCTCTACATCGATATTTTCAGCTTGTTGATGCAAGTTGTGGACAATCTGTTCAAGCGTTTGCGAACCGTAGTGCGCAGGTTCTCTCAAACCAAGCAAATTTAAATTTGGGCCGTTAAGTACCAGAATTCTCGATTTCGCTGACATCTTGAGCCTATCTTCCGTTATCTAGGACGTAAAATCCGCCTTTCCATTTTTCTTAACCCAAAGTCTCACATTTTATCTGAATATGGACTTCGGCAGAGATTAACTGTCGATTATAGACAATTCAGCGCAATTAGCAGCAAAATACTGGTCTAATCTCCCTAAGTTAATGTCAGGGGAATGGAAATTTGTGAGGAAGGTTAAATAAAGATGCCCAAGTGAAGGAGGATCACTTGGGCAGGAATTATGACACTAAGGCTTGTCGACTCGTGCGATCAACCAAGACGGAAGCTTAGTTGTTTTAGCGACAACAATACCGATCAACAATGGAAACAGCAGTTGCTGTGAAAATACAGATAAATGGTTGCCGTTTACCCAGGCATCGAGCAGTAGCGCCACAATAGGGAAAATCAAGAAACAAAGGGATGCGGTGAACGGAGAAGTGATTTGGTTTAGTGTGAAATAGGCAATGATTCCAACAACACTCGCAACCACACCGAGATAGATGACGGCATAAATAGAATCGGCTGAAAAAGTGGCAGTGGTCGGTTGTTCAAATAGCCAACCGGTGATGAGCAATAATCCGGCGGCTATAGCGGATGGCAGCGCATTGTAAGTGACGACATGAATGCCCTTACCGTGTTTTTGGGTCATTACATACATCACCGCGTGTATTAAAACGGCTGTGATCAGAGCCAAGGTGCCGACTTGATCGTTATTGTCGCCAATCTCTAATTCCCCTGACAGAATGAAACACAATGAGATAACAGCGGTAGCTAGCCCTATAATTTGATGTGGAGCCAGTCGAAGAGACAGGCTGATCATTGAAATGGCCATAACCGCGATAGGCATGTTGGCAAAAATGATGGAAGCCAATCCAGAAGAAATGTATTGCTCACCGACGATCATCAATGTGAATGGAATAGCAAAGTACAACAACGCCACCGCTCCCATAAAGCCCCGTTGACCTTTTGGAAACATAAGTGGTTGTTTCATTGCCTTAGCAATCAAAATCACTAATGGTGCAGAGAGTAGGAAACGCAGTCCTGTTGCTGTGATCGGTGGGATCGACTCAACCGCAATCTTCATGGCCATCCACGTGGTTCCCCAGATAAGACAAACCGAAAGGAAAGTAATGGAGATGATAATTTGTTTGTTCATTGTTGCCATAGAGTAAGAGGAAAGTGAGCGTAGTTTTACATTCAATCAACAGGAATAAATTGTTATTTATTAGTCTAAATGAGTGAATGGTAGAAAAACTATCTAGTGGGGCGGGGTATTTGAAATAATTTTCTATATCAATGGTGCTTTTAAGGAGATTAGAGAAAAAAGCCAAGCAACTGCTTGGCTTTTCTTGAGGCCTGTTGATTATGCTAGGCTGTGATTTTCTTCGATCAGTTTCTCAACCACACTAGGGTCTGCCAGAGTAGATGTGTCGCCTAGGTTGCTTGTGTCTCCAGTTGCGATTTTTCGCAAAATTCGACGCATAATTTTTCCTGAACGTGTTTTAGGTAGAGAGTCGGTCCAGTGCAGCACGTCTGGAGTGGCAATTGGTCCAATTTCTTTTCGGACCCAATCTTTGACCTCTTTATGCAGTTCTGCGGTTGGGAACTCTCCATCATTGAGTGTGATGTACGCGTATATCGCTTGGCCCTTAATATCATGAGGGACGCCGACAATTGCGGCTTCAGCTATTTTATCAAATGCGACGAGTGCCGATTCTATTTCAGCGGTGCCCATACGGTGGCCTGACACATTTAAAACGTCGTCTACTCGACCAGTGATCCAGTAGTAGCCATCTTCATCGCGGCGAGCTCCGTCACTGGTGAAGTACATGCCTTTAAAGGTAGAGAAGTAGGTTTGTTCGAAGCGCTCGTGATCACCGTGAACGGTACGCATTTGCCCCGGCCAAGAATCGAGAATAACCAAGTTGCCGTCTGCTGCACCTTCGATGATGTTACCCATATTGTCGACCAATGCAGGTTGTACACCAAAGAATGGACGAGTCGCTGAGCCTGGTTTAAGATCCGTAGCGCCTGGTAGTGGTGCAATCAAAATGCCACCGGTTTCAGTTTGCCACCATGTATCTACAATTGGTGATTTTTCGTCACCGATGGTTTTGTAGTACCACTCCCAAGCTTCTGGGTTAATAGGTTCACCTACTGAGCCCATAATGCGTAAGCTGTCTCGAGATGTGCCTTCGATCGCTTCTTTACCTTTCGCCATCAATGCACGGATAGCTGTTGGTGCCGTATAAAGAATATTAACTTGGTGTTTGTCGACAACCTCGCTCATGCGATTGGTTTTAGGGTAATTAGGTACACCTTCAAATAGGATGGTTTTAGCCCCGTTCGCAAGTGGGCCGTAAACAAGATAAGTGTGGCCTGTGATCCAGCCTACATCCGCAGTACACCAGAATGTCTCGCCTTGTTGATAATCAAATACGTATTTGAACGTCATGGTGGCATAAACTAAATAACCACCGGTGGTATGCAGCACACCTTTTGGCTTGCCAGTTGAACCGGATGTGTAAAGAATAAAGAGAGGATCTTCAGCTTTCATTTCTTCAGGTGGGCAGTGGTCAGATACCTTAGCGGTCGCCTCGTGCCACCAAACGTCACGGTGTTCATGCCATTCAACATCACCGCCAGTACGTTTAAGTACCAGTACTTTACTGATATTTTTAACTTCTGGGTTAGTTAGAGCTTCATCTACATTCTTTTTCAGTGGCACAGCGCGGCCACCACGGACGCCTTCATCTGCTGTAACGACAACTTTAGCGTTGGAGTCGATGATTCTGCCAGACAGTGCCTCTGGTGAGAAGCCACCAAATACCACCGTATGAACGGCGCCGATGCGAGTACAAGCAAGCATGGCAACTGCTGCTTCTGGCACCATAGGCATGTAGAGACAAACCACATCACCTTTGTGTACGCCTTGTTCTTTTAAAACGTTGGAAAAACGACATACTTCTTGGTGAAGTTCATTGAAGGTGAGCGTTTTATCATCTGCTGGGTCATCACCTTCCCAAATGATGGCAACTTCGTCGCCACGTTCAGCTAGGTGACGGTCGATACAGTTCGCTGAAACGTTGAGAGTTCCGTCTTCAAACCAGCGTATATCGACGTGGCCTGTATCAAATGAAGTCTGTTTAACTTGGGTGTAAGGTTTTATCCAGTCTACGATCTTTCCATGTTCGCCCCAAAATTTTTCAGGATCAGAGACAGACTGCTGGTACATTGCTAGGTAAGTATCTTCATCTGCATGAGTCGTGGCTTTAATATTCTGCTTTACTGGATAAACGTTTCCTTCACTCATCGTGCTCTCCTTGAATTGGGCTGTTCCATTTTTAATTCCAATGGTTTGTATTCACTTTCTGCTACTCCCGAGTTTTCTACAATTAGACTTTAGGATGAGAATGCTGGATTTGCGTGGTAGCTGTTTGAATTTAATTATCAATTTTTCGATCTGACGCAAAAATTCGACGATGAGTTGGAGAGGTAAAGCGGATATTTTGGTGCTCTTTAGGTAAGGATTAGCGCACTGATGCAGAAGTCAGTGCCGGTAGGTCTCCATAGGTGAGCCGTACGTAAACTAATGCGGCGGATATAGCGTCCTGCAAGGCATCGTGTTTATCTTGCAACGGGAGGCCGAGGTGTTTGCATATTGCGTCGAGACTAAGATCGAAATAAGCATTGGGTAGGTGACGTTCCAATTTTTGCTGGTAGATCTGGCTGACTTCCACTAAAGGATTAGGCAAGGGGAATCCCAATTGTCTTTTACAGGCTAAATCGAGGATCGCTTTGTCGTAGCGAATGTGATACCCGACTATGGTGCAATTACCAATGAAGGCAATAAGTTCTATTAACGCCTGTTTTTCGCTCAAACCATCTTTTAAGTCACGATGACGAATTCTATGGATGCGAATTGAATTAGAGTCGAGAGACTGAGGCGCTTGCAAGCGGACATGAAAAGGCTTACTCGTAATTATTTTGTTACCAACGATTTTGGTCGCAGCGATGGTCACAAGCTCTGCTCGCTTAGGGTCAAGGCTGGTGGTTTCGCAGTCGAGAGAGACGAATTCATTTTTGCTAGAGGCATTAAAAAGCCACTGATAGGGATGCCCTTTCAGTTTGTAGTGCCACCATAGCCTGCGTAGTGTATTCATAAGCCTCCTTGGATCTTACGACTCAGTTAATGTTTTTCGCCTTAATCTCTGATCTGGTAATGATAGCCAAGCCATTGCTTGAATTTTTTCACGACGTGTAAGCTGTGGCGTAAAATATCTCGCTCTGAGCGGTCAAGTTTATTTAGCGAGATGTGATTGCTTGAATGATCATCATGAAGCTGTTGGCTTAAACGTAATTTAAAGAAGAGCTTTAAGGCTTCATTAAGGTTATCGGCGGTTTGTTGTTCTAATACTTTTTTGCTTTGCAGTGCTCTTATCCGATCAAAGGTGTTTTTTTCTGTAAGTGCGTATTCAAGGCTTAGGGCACGAATACCATGCACGATTGGGAATATGCCTCCTTGTTTAATATCGAGCCCTTTTTTAGAGGCTTTTACGTTACCAAATAAAGATAAAGGGGAAGAAAAGCGCAATGCTGGGCGAGTGAACTCGGTCAAAATCAGTTCTTGATCGGCCATTAATGTACTTAAGTGTTCGCTAATTGGGGCTAGTAGTTGTTTATTACCCGCGATGGCGCTGGCATCCGCCATGATCGCAATTTTCATGACTTGCTCTGGCTGCGCTTTGTTGACCCATGATGAAATGGTTTTTTTCCACTCGGTTTGGCTTTTTACCCAATCAGGGTTGTTGACCATGACTTTACCTGGACACAATGGATAACCTAGCTGCAATAAGGTATGAGTTAAGGTGTCCATTATTTTTGAGCATTGATGCCACTCAAGACCGTCATTAACGATCAGTGCATTGTCTTGATCGGTTTTCAGAATTTGCTCACCGCGTCCTTCGGAACCTAATACGACAAAGCATAATTGGTCATGCAATGGGCTCGGCACTATTATCTCAAATGCTTTCTCTATGATCTGCTCATTAACGGCTGAAATTAGCTCCATAATAAATCGTGTGCGAATGCCATTGTTGAGTAGACTTTCTACTAAATTCCGTTGGCGATTGGCTGAAATTGCTAGCTCTTCAATAGACTCAGAACGAGCAATCGCTAAGGATAAAACATGAGAATGAGTAGAAAAGCTCGATAATATTTGGGTCATATCGAGCATACCGAGCGGTTTGGTTTCGTCGCATACCATGACTCTTTTCATTTTTTGACGAGTCATGGTTATCATGGCATTAAACAAAAAATCGTCTTGTTTTACGTAGTAAACAGGATAGGTGGCAATATGTCCGACAGGAGTATCTAAAGGCTTATCTTCGAGCATAACAGCATGCAACATATTGGTTCGTGTGATGATGCCAAAAGGGTATGGGCTGTTGCCAGAGCTCAGACGTGGGTCATTGACATCTAATTGAACCAAGGCGCTGTCTATGCCTTTTTCTTTCATGAGTTTTGTTGCCTGATTCAATGGTTGGCCAGAGTGTAAAATAATCGCCGGGTGATAAATGCTGTCGTCTACTTTTGTGAGAATGAATTCAGCTAAATTCTGCTGTTGTTGCGCGGTTTCTAATAGCTGCTGACGTTTGGCGAGGTTACTATCAAAGTAGGCGGAAAACTGGCCATTTTGATGATAAAGGTCGAGGAACACACGTTTTGGCAGCAAGTAACTTAGGGTATCTTCTAGAGCCAAATATTTGTGTTTGGTGTGATTGTCAAATAATGAGCGTACATCGAACAGGTCGTCATGGGCATAGTATGCAAAGATTTCGGAATCATCGGCCGCTCGCTCTTCAACGGTGCCTTTAATCAAAACGTGTAGATATTGACTCTCTTGAGCAGGGTGCAGAATGATGTCTCGCTCTCGATAGTAGGCAACATCAAGTGACCCTCTGAGTGTGTCTTGCTGTGGTGCCGACAGTTTGTCAAAAGGAGGCACATTCATATTAAATTTTTCTGGCATGGCGGCAGACTTGTGTGAGTGACCCTAACTCTAGTTTGACATTGATTAGCAGAAGCTCCAGACGACTTTGGTCTAATGAGACAATTGAATAGAGCCGCTCAAGGGGGAAAAAAAAGAAATCGTTTTCTTCTCTTTTTCAATGGCACAACTGAGGTCATAATAGCGCCAAATTATCTTGTTAGATTAGCGGCCACTTCTTATGTTTGTTAAACCTTCACCGTTTGGGTGGATTTCTCAATATTTCACCGGTTTCTTTTTTGCCTACGGCGTGTATTTGCCTTTTTGGGCGCTTTGGTTTGAAGACCGAGGTGTTTCAGCAACGGATGTGGGCTTATTAATGGGCTTAGGCTTTGCCACTCGCTGCTTTGCCAACTTGGTTATTACCCCACGTCTTCATCGAGTTGAACAACTAATTCCGGCTCTTCGTTGGTTAAGTGTTGCGTGTGTCTTCGCTGTCGGGGTGCACTTCTTTACTGGAGCTAATTTTTGGCTATTGGCGGTGGCGACTATTCTGTTTAACCTCTGTTGTGGGCCCATAGTGCCGTTGTCTGACGCAATGGCGAACTATTATAGTAAGTTAAAGTTGCTTGATTATGGGCGAACTCGATTATGGGGATCCATTGCTTTTGTTGCAGGCTCTACCGTTGTCGGTTTTTTGGTGGCTCAATACGGTACTGACATGATTTTATATACCGCGTTATTTGGTGTGGTGCTATCCATGGTATTGGTGATGCGCAATCCAAACTTAATGCCGGTATCAGAACAACCGAAAGATGTCGTTAGGCCAAAGCTAATGAGTCTACTAAAAGAGATGCCTATTGTACGTTTCTTGGTGTTGGTTTCACTAATCCAGGGTAGTCACGCCGCATATTACGGTTTCAGTTCTATTTATTGGAAGGAATCTGGTATTGGCGAGGACGTGATTGGTTATCTTTGGAGCTTAGGGGTGATTGCTGAAATCGGCGTGTTCGCGTTAAGTGCTAAATTGTTTGCTGGTTGGAGTTTACGAGCGCTTTTTGTGGTTGCATCTTGTGGTGTGATTGCTCGCTGGGGCTTAACCGCTTCTACGGTTGATATTTGGGCGCTTGTCGTGGTTCAGATGCTGCATGGCGTTACGTTTGCGATGGCTCATATTGCTGCTATTCAATTTATTCAAAGCCAGAGTGAAAATAAAATGGTCGCATTGCAGTCATTGTACAATGCGATCCCGCTTGGGGCATTTATCGCTGCGATGACCGCATTCAGTGGATGGGGCTACTCAACTTGGGGAGCCGATGTTTTCTGGGTAATGGCGGCGATGGGTGTTCTCGCTTTGTTTGTCCGAGTTGATGCAAAGAAATCAGTGCCTAAGCCACAAATTCAGACTGAATAAATTGAGCTTAAAAATTAGTCGCAGGTACACTAAAGGTCAGAGTTAATCTCTGGCCTTTTTTTATTGCTCTGATCTGATTCATCTTTTATGCAGGTTAGGCCCCGGAATTGACGCAAGGATGGCATCAATGCAAGGTTGGACTGTAGTACCAGTATCGTTAGCCTATTTAGGCGTGTTGTTTCTAATTGCTTGGTATGGTGATAGACAAACCAAATGGTTATCCCGTTGGCGACCTTGGATTTACAGTCTTTCTATTGCTGTTTATTGTACCTCGTGGACATTCTATGGCACCGTCGGACAGGCCAGTGCTAACCCTTGGTCATTTATTCCCATCTATGTAGCACCGATTTTAGTCTTTACTCTTGGCTGGCGTTTGTTAGCTCGACTAATCTTGATTGCAAAAAGAGAGCACATTACCTCAATTGCAGATTTTATTGCTGCCCGATACGGTAAGTCTCAAGGGCTAGCGGTTACCATCACATTGATTGCTGTGGCCGGAATATTGCCATATATCGCATTGCAGTTGCGCGGTATTACGATGGGACTGGAGCTTGTTGCACCTAGCTTGATGACAGACTTTGGTTATCAAGATAGCAGTATATCTTGGTTCGTCGTTGTCGCTCTTGCTGTATTCACCATGCTTTTTGGTACTCGTCACATCGACAACACTGAGCATCACCGCGGTATGATGATGGCTGTCGCATTTGAGTCTATTGTTAAGCTGTTTGCTTTCCTTGTTGTAGGGTGCTTTATTACGTACATCGCCTTGAATTCTGAAGACATTAATTTAATTGATGTTGCAAAACAGACCTACCAATCCCCCAACATTCCCACATTGCTCATTCATACTATTTTGACGATGGCGGCGATCATTTGTTTGCCTCGTCAATTTCATACGATGGTGGTGGAGAATGAAAAACCCCAAGATTTGCATACCGCTCGCTGGTTGTTTCCTGCGTATTTGGTGTTAATGGGGCTGTTTGTTTTACCCATAGCCTGGGCGGGCCAAGGCTTACTGTCCGGAGCGAGTGCCGATTCTTTTGTCATTAGCTTACCGCTTTCTATGGGGGCAGACAGCGTTGCGTTGTTGGCATTCTTAGGGGGGACATCTGCGGCTTCTGGCATGGTGATTGTCTCAACGATTGCACTGGCTATTATGGTGTCTAACGACTTGGTTTTGCCGTTATTGTTACGTCGAATGCGCTTGAACGAACGAACCCATCATCACTTTTCAGGGTTATTGCTTAATATTCGTCGCACTCTGATCTTGATTTTGTTGGGTGGGGCGTGGGGGTTTTATCAGATCCTAGGCAGCATCAGCTCACTTTCGGTTATTGGTTTACTGTCTTTTGCTGCTATTGCGCAATTTGCCCCTGCATTGATCGGGGGTATGTATTGGCGTATTGGTAATCGAAAAGGAGTGTATGTTGGGCTATTAGTCGGCTTTACTATTTGGTTAATTACCTTAATGAGTCAAACATCGATGCTTGCTGGTAGCAGTGGTACCAACGTTTTACTTTGGTTGATTGAACCCCCGAAGTGGTTATCTGAACTCAATTTGGCGAACTCAGATTGGGGGATGGTACTCAGCCTTGTTGCCAATTCTTTGTGTTACATCGGGGTTTCATTGGTGACAAGGGCGAGCCTAAGTGAGCGCTTACAGTCGGCCGCATTTGTTGGCGCACCACTGCCAGAAAGTGAAAATGTAAGTCTGTACCAAAGCCGTGTAACGGTTGCTGAATTGGAGATGCTGGCGTCTCGATTTGTTGGGCGTACTCGAGTTCGCAGTGCGTTCAGTCAATTTTGGCATCACCACGGTGGTCAGCTTATGCCTAACCAGCAGGCGTCTTCAGCGCTGATCCGCCACACCGAAAGGGTGTTAGCTGGGGTTTTTGGTGCTTCGTCGGCGAGGTTAGTGCTTACTTCCGCACTTCAAGGCCGAAACATGCAGCTGGAAGATGTGGCTACCATTGTAGATGAAGCATCTGAATTGTATGACTTTAGTCGTGGATTGCTGCAAGGCTCGATTGAGCACATTAGCCAAGGTATCACGGTAGTGGATAAGCAGCTTCGGCTGGTGGCATGGAACCAGCGTTATTTAGAGTTATTTGAGTTTCCAGCCGGTTTAATTCAAGTCGGAAGGCCTATTGCTGATGTAATCCGTCATAACGCAGAACTCGGTTTGTGTGGTCCGGGTGATCCGGAGGCGCTGGTACAACGGCGGGTCGATCACTTAGAACGTGGCACGAAGCATACGTCATCTCGAATTCGGCCTGATGGTCGCTTTATTGAAGTGCAGGGTAACCCAATGCCGGGCGGAGGCTTTGTTATGAGCTTCACCGATATCACGGTTTTCCATGAAACGGAAAAAGCTCTGAAAGAAGCAAACGAAAATCTAGAATCACGGGTGCGAACTCGTACTCATGAATTGGAACGTTTGAATAAGCGATTAGTCGTGGCGACTCAAAGCGCAGAGTCAGAATCGCATTCAAAAAGTCGTTTCTTAGCAGCAGTAAGTCACGATTTAATGCAGCCACTTAATGCTGCTCGGCTTTTTGCATCTTCTCTAACTGAAACGGCCAAAGATGGAGAAACTCAGCGTTTGTCCCATCATATTGAAAGTGCGTTGGAAGCCGCAGAAGACTTGATTGGCGATTTATTGGATATTTCCCGTTTGGAATCAGGCAAGCTTGAATCTAACGTTCATGCGTTTTCACTTAACGATGTATTGGATAACCTAAATGCTGAATTCAGCGCACTAGCGAAAGAGCAGGGCATTCTCTTTACTATGGTGCCTTCAAATTTGTTGGTGCGATCCGATCCAAGATTATTGCGCCGGGTGCTACAAAACTTTTTGACTAACGCATTTCGCTATAACCCAAAGGGAAAGGTATTACTGGGTGCGCGTAGAGTGGGTAAGCAAATCAGAATCGAAGTGTGGGATAACGGGGTCGGGATTGCGAAAGAAAAACAAGCCATGATTTTTGAAGAGTTTACTCGGGTGGATGCTGGTCGAGCCGATCAAGGTCTGGGTTTGGGGTTGGCGATCGCAAAGGGCATCGCAAGAGTGTTAGATCACTCTATCTCATTACGCTCTTGGCTTGGTGAAGGAACCGTGTTCTCGGTTGCGTTAAACCGTGCAGATATTGCTGAAGTGAAATTAAAAGCGCCGCTCACGCCAGTAGTCAGTGATGTCGCCGGAATTCGAGTGCTTTGTGTGGATAATGAACCAGAAATTTTGACTGGCATGAGAACCTTATTGGAGCGTTGGGGCTGCGAGGTGAAAGTTGCAGAAGACCTTATTGGTAGTTTAAAAGCGCTGGAAGAAGACTGGTCTCCTGAAGTGATATTCTCGGATTATCGCTTAGATCATGACCGTACTGGTTTGGAAGTACTTCAACAGTGCCGCTTGAGGTTGGGAGACAGTTTCGCAGGGGTCATCATTAGTGCAGATAGAACCGATGACTTACTGGAAACGATTAGAACCAACGGCTTTAGTTTTATCGCGAAGCCCGTTAAGCCGCTTAAGCTTAGGGCAATCTTAAATAGGGCGCTTTAGCCAACTCATTATCGGTTTTTTTGAATGGTAACAATGGCCTCTAGGAGGCCATTATTTAGTCAGCAATGCCTCCTAGAGTTAGCTTCGTTGGGTCAAGAAGGTGAGATAATTCTTCTCTAGATAGGGTGGTTTCTTCTATTGCAACATCGAGAACAGGCCTGCCTTCTTTATAAGCTTTCTTAGCAATTTCTGCCGCTTTTAAATAGCCAATCACAGGGTTCAGTGCGGTAACTAAGATGGGGTTCTTTGATAACGCCAAATTTAAGTTATCTTGTTTTACCTTGAAGGTTGCTATTGCTTTATCCGCCAGTGCGGTTGAGCTATTAGAAAGCAACTCAATACTTTCTAATATATTGTGAGCAATGACAGGTAGCATTACGTTTAGCTGGAAGTTGCCTGATTGACCAGCGATAGTAATGGTCATGTCATTGCCAATTACTTGTGCTGCAGCCATTGCTGCCGCTTCGGGGATCACCGGGTTTACTTTGCCAGGCATAATAGATGATCCTGGCTGCAAGGGCTGCAGTTCGATCTCACCAAGCCCCGCGAGTGGCCCTGAGTTCATCCAACGAAGATCGTTTGAGATTTTCATTATGGCTACTGCGGCGGTTTTTAGTTGACCCGAAAGAGCGACGATTGAATCTTGACTACTTAGGTTAAAAAAGAAGTTGTCACTGGCTGATAAACGAAGTTTCGTTACTTGTGACAAATTATCTGCAAATTTGTTAGCGAAGCGAGGATCTGCGTTGATTCCAGTTCCGACCGCGGTTCCGCCTTGGGCGAGCGCTCGTACAGAATGAAGGCTATGTTCAATTCCGCGTTTTGCGTGCTCAATTTGGTACTGCCACCCACCCAGTTCTTGCGAGAATGTGATAGGCATGGCATCCATTAGATGAGTACGGCCCGTTTTGACTACGTCAGAGAGTGACGATTTTTTTTCCTCTAATACCTGAGATAAATGATCTAAGGCTGGTAGTAATGATGATTCAGCGGTCATAACCACACTGAGTTGAATGGCGGTTGGCACAACGTCATTACTACTTTGTCCCATATTGACATGATCATTGGGGTTGACTTCACCTCCGAGTTGAACGGAAGCAAGAGTTGCAATTACTTCATTGATGTTCATGTTGGAACTGGTACCAGAACCTGTTTGAAATACATCAATTGGAAAGTGTTCTAAGTGATTGCCATCAATAATTTCTTGGCTGGCATCAAAAATGGCTTCAGCAATATCACCTTCTAATAATCCGAGCTCTGCATTGGTGCTTGCTGCGGCTTGTTTAATGTAAGCCAGTGCTTTAATAAAGCTTATTGGCATTGTGTGCGAGCTAAATGAAAAATTGTCGATGGCCCGCTGTGTCTGGGCTTGGTAGAGGGCATTTTTAGGTACATGGACATCACCCATACTGTCTTTTTCTAGTCTGAATTTTTGTTTCATGTTGCTTCCTATTTAATCGCCAAATGGTGCTTGGACGAGTTGTAGTGCTTGTTGCACGTTAAGAAATTTCTCTGGACCATCAACCTGTTGGTAATAATGGCGCTTTAAATGAAATAGAGGTGAGTGAATTGAGTTTAAGCATATTTGCCTAAAAATTAGACTGCGGTTAGGCGTTTCAATAGCGTTAATCAAATGAAAGAAAACTTGGCGCAAGTGCAATTCGCATAGAAGAAGATTTTCATTTTTTGCTTGATGTTCAAAATATGAAGCTAGTGTAAGTCCGCAATGGATGTATTCTTGAATGACATCGGGTTCCGAACCTACAGAAAGGGAAAGAGCTAAAAATCGATCCTGTGCTTTATAAAACATTGAATAGAGAGTTTGTTGTTCTTCCATAAATCACCTTTTACGCATTGTAATGATAATTATTATCGTTTGGTGAGTAAAAAACAACCTCTAAAAAAAGAAAAGCCGATGCTTATCGCATCGGCTTTTTTGTTTGCCCAGCGAAGCTGGCAAACCCATTAGGCTGAAAGAAGCCTAAATCACCCTGATTGAGGGGAAGATAATCCGAATCGCAAGGGCGTTGCTGGCCAACGGCAGGGTTTGAAGGAAGCGATAGGAAGTTAACAGTACACAACGAAAGTGAACCTGATTCGGCAATTTAGGTGGGTAAGCGTGCAAAATAGCGTGAAGCCCGATACTCAATCAGACCTAGATTGTGCTTGAGGGTGGCATTGTTAACAGGGAGCCAGTGCAGTAACTGGGGAAGCCTGACACCACATCCGAGCAAACGTCGGAAGCATAAACTCAAGGCGAGAGCCAAGATCTATGTTGGTGCGAGGTGGCAGATGAATCCGTAGTAGTGAGTAAAGCTCGGCCGGTGAAGCCCAGTAATGGTGTGGAGGATAAAACTGAGCTGACCATCAGTAACACGTCTGATGGGACAACATTTTGCCAAAAGCAATCTGGTGTTGCGAAGGGATGAAGTACATTTTAAGTCTGTGATGAGCAGATGTTTTTTTTTCAGTGGTATACAAGTTGATTAGCTATCGAGGTATTCCGTCTCGGTCTTTGTGAAAGCAAAGCACTGAAGCGAGAAACCGTACAAGGGAGTAACTCTGACTCACTCTAGTAAATTGCCATTGAGCTAGAAGGCTAGAGAGTGGAGTGAAATACACCAACACTGTGAGAGAGCATTTGTCCCCACACGGCACACAATCTAAAGGAAAAAGTTGAGAGTTTACTACAGTTTATATGGTCACTTGCTCCACAAAGAGCGACTCTATAAAGGATTTAAAAAAGTGTGGGAAGCGAAAGGCGCGGCCGGAATAGATAGGCAGAGCCTAAGCGACTACGCCCAAAATCTGAGTGATAACCTAGATCAACTTCTTCTGGAACTCAAAACCAAGCGATACACCCCTCAACCCGTCAGACGGGTAGAAATACCGAAAGATGATGGTGGGGTGCGATTACTTGGGATCCCAACAGTACGGGATAGAGTTGTCCAACAAGCTCTAAATGATCTATTAACCCCAATCTTCGAAGAGCAGTTTCACCCATCCAGCTTTGGGTATAGACCGAATCGAAGTTGTCACGATGCTATAAACAAAGCGACGATGTTCATCCGTCGATACGGAATGCAACACGTCGTAGATATGGACTTATCGAAGTGCTTCGATAAGCTCGATCATGAGCTTATTCTAAAAAGCATTAAGAAACGAGTCACAGACAGTAGCGTACTGGAGCTCATCAAACAGTTCCTGAAAAGTGGCGTAATGGTTGATGGAGAGTGGCAGCATACCGAGATAGGTAGTCCGCAAGGTGGAGTAATAAGCCCACTGATAGCGAACATCTATCTGGATGCGTTTGATCAAGAGATGCGAAAGCGAGGACATCGAATAGTCCGTTATGCCGACGACATACTGATCTTCTGTCGCAGCCGTAAAGGTGCAGAAAATGCGCAAGTACAGGCAACGAAGGTCCTGGAAAAACAGCTCAAGTTAACGGTGAACGAAACCAAATCACACATAGCGCACAGCGGCGAAGGTGTGAAATTCCTTGGAATAGAAATCGGTAGCCATTATAGCCGTATTCAGCCAAAGAAAATGTCGACGTTCAAAGGAAAGTTGAAGCGAGTGACAAGACGCAATGGCGGTAAGCCATTGTTAGAAGTCATTAAACAACTGAATCCACTTCTGAGAGGGTTCAGCCAGTACTTTCGAATAGCGAATGCCAACAGGGAGTTTAAGAAACTGGCCGCGTGGTTAAGGCGAAGACTTCGCAGCGTCCAATTACGATTATGGAAAAAACCGACCCGACTCCACCGCAGGCTAAGACAGCTAGGTTACGAAGGGTCATTCAGGTATATCTGTATGGATAGTTGGAGAAATGCTGCGAGTCCATTAGCCAGTTACTCGATGCCAAATCAATGGTTTAACGACCTTGGATTAGTGAATCTTGAACACGTTAGGACAGGATATGTGTTCAGCCATTATGCTGAATGGAAATGTGCATGAGCCGTATACGAGGTCCGTACGTACGGTTCTGTGAGAGGGATGAGGCGGAGACGCCTCACCCTACTCGATGTGAGGGTTAATCCCTACAACTAATCCGCACTATTAATGGTCGTGAGCTTCGCCCGAACCTTTAGGGTAACGAATAGACTCAACCATCTCTTGTACGTCTTCTGGTACTTCAGCAGTAAATTTGTTCACAACAATCGATACTACAAAGTTCAAACACATACCTAGTGTACCAATGCCTTCTGGGCTGATACCAAACCACCAGTTTTCAGGTGAGCTTGCTGCTGGGTTAATGAACTTGAAGTAGATGATGTAACTTGCTGTGAAGGCAATACCACTCAACATACCGGCAATTGCACCTTCCTTGTTCATCTTCTTATAGAAGATACCGAGGATGATAGCGGGGAAGAAGGATGCTGCGGCTAAGCCGAAGGCAAACGCCACCACTTGTGCTACAAAGCCTGGAGGGTTGATACCTAAGTAACCCGCACCAACAATCGCAACCATCGCAGCCAAACGTGCGGCTAGCAGTTCTTGTTTATCTGTCATGTTCGGTCTGAAGCCTTTCTTCAGTAAGTCATGAGAAATAGAGGTTGAGATTACCAATAGAAGACCTGCCGCTGTTGATAGTGCAGCAGCTAAGCCACCGGCTGCCAATAGAGCAACTACCCAGTTAGGAAGTTTCGCAAGCTCAGGTGATGCCAGTACGATGATGTCACGGTTGATTTTCATCTCATTGCGTTCATCGCCAGAGTAGAACATCTTGCCATCGCCGTTTTTATCTTCCCAGCCAACAAGACCGGTGCTTTCCCAGTTCTGGTACCAGCTTGGTGCGTTTTCAGCAGACACACCTTTCATGTCTGGTCCGTTGATGGTTTCAATCATATTCACTCGAGCAAACGCTGCAACACCAGGTGCTGTTGTGTATAGCAAAGAGATGAACAGCAGTGCCCAACCCGCTGAGATACGAGCATCACGTACACGTGGTACCGTGAAGAAACGAATAATTACGTGTGGCAGACCCGCAGTACCAACCATAAGAGCGGCACAGATGAAGAAGACATCCACCATGCTCTTGTTACCTTCGGTATAGGCGGTGAATCCAAGTTCTTCGGTTAAACCATCAAGTTTATCCAGTAGATAGACATCGGTGCCCGTTAGGGTTGAACCCATGCCAACTTGTGGAAGTGGGTTACCTGTCATCATGATAGAGGTAAAGATTGCTGGTACAAGGAAAGCGAAAATGAGAACACAGAATTGAGCTACCTGCGTATAAGTGATGCCTTTCATGCCACCAAGCACTGCGTAGAAGAACACAATACCCATACCAATGATGATGCCGAGGTTAATGTCGACTTCTAGGAAGCGAGAGAATACAACACCAACACCACGCATTTGGCCGGCAACGTATGTGAACGAGACGAAGATCGCACAGAATACCGCAACCATACGTGCTGTTCGGGAGTAGTAACGCTCACCGATAAAATCTGGCACGGTGAATTGGCCAAATTTACGTAAGTAAGGTGCTAAACAAAGAGCAAGCAGTACATAACCGCCCGTCCAACCCATTAGGTATACCGCACCGTCGTAACCAACGAATGAGATGATACCGGCCATGGAGATGAAAGAAGCCGCCGACATCCAGTCAGCAGCGGTTGCCATGCCATTGGCGACAGGGTGAACACCACCGCCTGCAACATAGAATTCACTGGTTGATCCAGCACGAGCCCAGATTGCGATGCCGATATACAGTGCAAATGTAATACCGACGAGAATAAACGTCCAAGTTTGAATATCCATTTCTTTAGCCTCTTAATCTTCCTGTACGTTGTATTTTTTGTCGAGCGCATTCATGCGAGCAACGTAAATAAAGATCAGGGCAACGAAGGTGTATATCGAGCCTTGCTGTGCAAACCAGAATCCCAGTTTGAAACCACCAAACTGAATCGTATTCAGTGCGTCGACAAATAAAATGCCTGCCCCGTACGAGACGATGAACCAGACTGCTAATAGTGAGCCCATGATCCCTAGATTTTCTTTCCAGTACGCCTGTGCATGTTCCGTTGATTCGAACGCCATTGCATTCTCCTTTCGCTATAGGTCGTGTTAATCAGATGTTACATGATTAACACTATCAGGCTTGTGTCTAGAGATCTTTTCAACTTTAGTCGGGGCGTCAAAAACAAAAAACGCCCGTAAAATGGGCGTTTAGAGGGGTTAGGTCTGTGAAGTGTGATGTTAATTTAATGTTAACTTAGCCAAAGGTCTAAGATTACATGTAGAAATCTTTGATCCCTAGCAGTAAATTGTTGACCGCGACAGCCGCAAGTATTAGCCCCATCACTCTACTGATGATCGCTGCCCCTACATTTCCGATGACTTTTTGTATATGCGTTGCGCCCAATAGCAGTAATAGCGTTATGAGCAGAACACCAAGCATTACAGCGGCGGTGATGGACTGTTCGACTAAGGCGTAGCGATTGTTGTCGGTTAGCATGACAATTGCCATCATGGCACCGGGTGAGGCAATGGATGGAATCGCCAATGGATAAACCGCGAGATTGGCTAAATCGGATCGAGTTATCTCTTCTGCCATTTTCTGTTCTTGTTCAGGTTTGCTTTCCCCAAAAATCATAGACAGGGCAAAAAGTAGCAAAACTAAACCGCCAGCGGCTTGGAAGGCTGGTAACGGGATCTGCATTGCTTCTAACACAAGTTGTCCGGCGACTAAGAAAAATAGTAATACACCAGCAGAGATAGCAATGGCTTTTAATGCCACTAATCGGCGCTGTTTTTGTGTGAGGTGGTGGGTTTGAGAAAGATAAACTGGAACGGATCCAATCGGGTCAATAACTGCCCATAGGACGATAAATTGGGTAATGATAATACTGAGCACAAGGGCCTCCCAGAGTTTGAATTAACAGAGGGATAATTAACTAACATTAAATACGTCAGTTAAGTAATCGGTGAGTTTACCACTTAACTGAGTATCGTGTGTAAGAGCAATGTAAGCGCTTATTGCTCAGGTTCTAGTTGCTGCAACAATATGACGGCTTGAGTGCGATTTTTAACGTCAAGTTTACGAAATATGGCAGTCATATGGGCTTTGATCGTCGCTTCAGAGACATGCAGTTCATAAGCAATTTGCTTGTTCAGCAAGCCATCGGAAAGCATGCCAAGCACGCGGTATTGCTGAGGTGTCAGGGCTGCTATTTTTTGTGATAAATCGTTGCATGCTTGATTGTTGGTGATCATGCCTTCAGGGAAGAAGGGTTCTCCTCCAAGTACTTGATTAAGTGCGGCGACGAGCTCTCGCATGTCGCTAGATTTCGGGATAAAGCCAAATGCACCATGGCTTTTAACTTGCGTTACCACACTGGCATCTTCACTGGCTGACACCACAACAATAGGTAAGTCGGGGTATTCTGCTCGCAAGTGAATTAAGCCCGATAGCCCATTTGCGCCAGGCATTTTAAGATCGAGAAGCAATAGATCGGGTTCCTGATCTTTTTTAAGGAGTGAAAGTAATGCATCGAGTGAATCGGCTTCCAACAAGTTTGCACCACTGATCGCCATGTGCACAGACTGAAATAAAGCATTGCGAAAAAGCGGATGATCGTCGGCAATGATGATGGTGTAGGTCGAATCCATGACGTTATACACTCTTTAAATATTAGTTAAATTGAGTATAAACATTCGCCAGCATAAGCAACAACTACTATGGGGCTATTGGTTGATTTTTCTTTCTAAAATGTGAATGGGTAGAGTGTATTCGATGAAATGAGGCGCGCGATAGCCATGCATTTTTATAGGTTGGATATTCATTAATAAGACAAGAAAGAGACCGCCATTCGGTCTCTTTCTTGAAGGAGGAACTAGAACGTATTTATGTGTTCTAGAAACGGCTCTGCTTTCATAAATCCGGTTAGCCTTTTTTCCGCCATGTAATTTCCATTGGCGTCCCAAAAATCGATCGTCGGTAAGCCAAGTACCTTGAGCTCTTTCAGCAATTGTATGTCTTGGCTTTGATTTTTGGTGACATCGGCTTGAAGTAAAATAAAGTCGGCCAGTTTTAGAGAAACCTTTTCGTCATGAAAGGTGTATTTTTCAAACTCCTTGCAGGCGACACACCAGTCGGCATAAAAGTCGAGCATAACCGGTTTACCTACTTGCTTAGCTCGTAGCAGTTCAGCTTCAAGCTCCGCAATGTTATTCACTCGGATAAATTGTGGTTGAGCGACTTGGTGTGAAGCTTTGGGCGGCGCTATCCAGTGATTGAGAATCGGTAATGAAGAAGCAACCAGACCAAGTACCGCAACGATGCCGATGACGCTTTGTTTCCAACCACCAAAGGGTAAGGGGTTTTTGGCATGGTATAGCCAACCAAAAGCCACTAGGCCAAGGGCTGACCATAACATTTGAGACCACAACTCGGGCAAAATGCGCTCTAATAAGAAAATTGGCGCGGCAAGCAGAATAAATCCGAACACAATTTTAACTTTGTCCATCCAGCCACCAGCTTTAGGAAGGAGCTTATTCCCGAAAACAGCAACCGCAATGAGCGGGACACCCATCCCTATCGCGAGAGCATATAAAGCAACCCCACCTGTGAGCATGTCGCCACTTTGTGCAACGTAAAGCAAAGCACCAGATAAGGGAGCCGTTGTGCATGGAGAGCAAACCAATCCAGAAATTGCACCCATAGCGAACACACCCGCATTATTGCCACCCTGTTGTTGGTTACTTAGCTGGTTGAGCTTGGTTTGCAGAGTGCTTGGTAGCTGTAAGGTGTATACGCCAAACATTGACAGCGCCAGTACCACGAATAAAACACTTAATCCGACTAAGACATATGGGTGTTGCATGGCGGCCTGAAACTGCAAACCGGCAGAGGCCACGACTAAGCCCAGTAAGGTGTAAGTGAGCGCCATACCTTGCACATAAATAAAAGATAACGTCAGCGCTCTACGATGATTGAGCTTGCCACTGCCGAGTACAATACTGGTTAAAATAGGGTACATAGGGAGAACACATGGCGTGAAAGCTAAACCAATACCCAGACCAAAGAACAACAGTGGCGTCCACCAATTATTGGCCAGTTTATCGGTAAAGGTGTCTGTTTGAAGAGGGCGACTTTGTTTGTTGTTGTCATCATTTAGCTGCGTTGATGACTGCTTACCCTGTTGCGCAGGTTTGGCTACTTGTTGTTTTTCAGTACTTAATGATTCACCGTTACCGATTAAAGAAAGTGGAACCTTAATGATTTCTGGTGGGTAACAAAATCCGGCTTTTGCGCAGCCTTGATATCGGACGGTCAGTTCACCATTTTCGGCTACATCGCTAAGTGAAACCGTTGCCAAAAGTGGGGTCGTGTAGATCTGAACCTTGCCAAAGAACTCATCTTGGTAAGGTTTGCCATCCCGCATTTCAATGCTGTCAATGGTTGCACCAGACGCACTAATGCTGATTTTATCTTGATAAAGGTAATAGCCTTCTTTGACTTGCCAATCTAGTTCAACCTTGTCTGAGTGCTGGATGAAGTTAAAAGGAAAGGCTTCAGAAACCGTTACAAACTGATTGCTGTCTGGTGTGAAGCTTGGTTGGTCATTGTTACCAAATAAAGCCCAAGAAGGGGAAGACCACGTGATCATGGCTATGATCAGTACCGAAAATATTGAGCGCATATCAATTGCTTCGCAGATTAAGTTGAGGCTAGTGTAACTCAATCAGACCTAATAATTGCTCAATAAGTTTCAACCGACATATCAGAAAAACGAAAAAGGGAGCCGAAGCTCCCTTTTATTAATGCCAGCACCTAAGCCGGTATTCGCTAAGGCTGATAGCGATTAAAGAACCATGCCGCCAAAAATAAAGCCTAGCGTAACGGAAGAAGCGATGGTGACGACACCTGGAATAAAGAACGGGTGGTTAAACACGTACTTACCTATGCGAGTTGAACCAGTGTCATCCATTTCTACTGCTGCTAGTAATGTTGGGTAAGTCGGTAGAACGAACAGGGCACTTACTGCGGCAAAAGATGCTACCGCCGTTAACGGTGCAACACCGATCGCTAGTGCTGCAGGCATAAGAGCGACGGTTGTAGCGCCTTGTGAATAGAGCAGCATTGATGCGAAGAACAATACCAGCGCTAACATCCATGGGTAATCAGCCAATAGTGCGCCCGCGACATCTTTAATACTGTCTACATGAGCGTTAACAAAGGTTGAGCCAAGCCATGCAACACCAAGAACACAAACACAGGCTGTCATACCAGAGCGGAAAGTTGCCGCTGTTGGGATTTTTGCCGCATCGATTTTAGTGAACAATACGATGGCCGCCGCTGCCGCTAACATAACCGACATAATGGCTTCATTTCGGCCAAGTGCTGGGTTTTCAATAAGGCCAACAGAACCTGAAATCGCCGCTGCGTAACAAACCACAAAAATGATCGCGGCAATGAAGATAAACGTTGCCCGTTTTGCGGTAGGCAAAATCTCGCGCTTTTCGTCAGTGTTTAATTTAATAAGACCTTGCGCTAAACGTTCTTGATAGATTGGATCATCCTTAAGCTCGCCACCCATGAAGTTCGCGACAAACGCACCTATCATACAAGCGATAAACGTGGTTGGGATACAAACAGCAAGTAAGGTGATGTAGTCAACGCCAAATGGGGCAAGCATGGCAGCAAAAGCAACAACGGCCGCTGAGATAGGCGAAGCAGTAATGGCGATTTGCGAAGCAACAACCGCAATAGAACGAGGGCGAGAAGGACGAACACCTTGGCCTTTTGCTACTTCTGCAATAACGGGTAGTGTTGAAAAGGCAGTGTGCCCAGTACCGGCTAATAAGGTCATAAAGAAGGTGACAATTGGAGCATAAAACGTAATACGTTCAGGGTGCTTTCGTAAAAAGTTTTCGGCGATTTGTACTAACCAATCCATACCACCTGCAACTTGCATCGCAGCAATTGCCGTGATCACAGACATAATGATCAGAATAACATCGACAGGAATAAACGCTTGGCTAGTCGGAACGCCCATAATTAAAGACAGTGCGATAACACCAGCACCACCGGCAAACCCAATACCTATGCCGCCAATTCTGGCTCCTAAAAATATAAAGAGCAGAACAACAAACAGTTCAACAAATACCATAATTACCTCGTCTTCTACATTTTGATTTTAATTCTTGTTGAAATGACAGCGCTGAGGCTCCCATCTCGAAATTTGGATAGATTCTAGGCGGTATAAATGAAAGGTAAAGGTTTAACGCCAAATAAGAATCTAAAAAAGGGCCCAATTCGATTGGACCCTGATCAACAGACTATGCTTCGTAGCGTTTTGCTTTATATTTTGGATGCATTAGGTTTTCAACAGAGAAAATATCGTCTAACTCTTCTTCTGTGAGTAGGCCGCGTTCAAGTACTACTTCACGAACGCTTTTACCTGTTTCAGCACAAATCTTACCTACGATGTCACCTTCGTGGTGGCCAATGTAAGGATTAAGATAAGTAACAATACCGATAGAGTTGAAGACGTGCGCTTCACAGACTTCTTTGTTTACTGTGATGCCGTCGATGCACTTGTCACGCAGGTTAATACAAGCATTAGTAAGAATCGTCATCGATTCAAACATGCTTTGTGCGATAACAGGTTCCATTACATTCAGTTGTAATTGGCCACCTTCTGCGGCAAACGAGATAGTATTGTCGTTGCCTAGAACTTTAAAGCACACTTGGTTAACGACTTCAGGAACGACAGGGTTTACTTTTGCCGGCATGATTGAAGAACCCGCTTGAAGCTCAGGTAAGTTCAGCTCATTTAGGCCAGCGCGTGGACCCGATGAAAGCAGACGTAAGTCGTTACAGATTTTCGACATTTTAACCGCAAGGCGTTTAAGTGCGCCGTGAACCATTACGTAAGCACCACAGTCTGAGGTTGCTTCGATTAAATCTTCAGCTGGCACACACTCTAGGCCTGTTACTTGAGTTAAATGTTTAACGGCAAGTTGTTGATAGCCTTCAGCGGCATTTAGTCCGGTACCAATAGCGGTTGCGCCAAGGTTAACTTCTAGCAGTAATTTCGCTGTGTATTCTAAATTACGAACTTCTTCGTTGAACGTAACCTTCCATGCTCGGAACTCTTGACCTACCGTCATAGGAACAGCGTCTTGAAGCTGGGTTCGGCCCATCTTTAAAACTGTCGCGAATTCTTGTTCTTTGAGTTCGAATGCACCTTTAAGGTATTCAATCGCTTCGATTAGCTTGCTAAGGCTAATGTGAACGGCAATACGGAAACCCGTAGGGTAAGCACAGTTAGTCGACTGGCTCTTATTGACGTGATCATTTGGATTAATGAAGTCGTACTCGCCTTTTGCCTTACCCATTAATTCAAGGGCAACGTTGGCGATCACTTCATTGGTATTCATGTTTACAGAAGTGCCTGCGCCGCCTTGGAATACATCTGACGGGAATTGATCCATGCACTTTCCTGTATCTAGGATCAGATCACAAGCTTCTACGATGTATTTAGCAACGTCTTTAGGCAGTACACCGAGTTCGTTGTTTGCTAGAGCTGCGGCTTTTTTCGTCATGACCATACCGCGAACGAAATCGGGTACATCAGAGATGGTGCTGTTGGAGATATTGAAGTTTTCAATAGCGCGTAGGGTATGAATACCGTAATACGCATCAGCGGGAACGTGACGTTGGCCTAGTAGATCTTCTTCGACGCGAGTCGCAGTATTTAGAGAAGTTTGATTAAGATCTTGAGTCTTAGTCATACTGGGATCCTTAGAATATTATTCTGATAATAAATAGTATTATTAGCCAGTTCTGTTTTTAAGAATCCATTCGTCAGAGTTTTTGGCTGGTAAAATCTCTCCTGACTTCTGGTGCTCATCATAACGAACTGGAGGCATAAAAATAGTAGCTAGATCACCTTTTTGAGTTTATTTTGTGAATATTTGCATGATAATCAAAACACGATCACATCGCGTTTTTTTAAGGCGAAAATTTGTTGTTTGAAGGGCAAAGCAATACACTGGTTACAATGACCTAAGGAGGACTCGTGTTCCCGATTCTATTATTACTATTTATCGCCGTACCCATTATTGAAATCAGTTTGTTTATTCAAGTCGGTGGCGTTTTAGGTATGTGGCCGACCATTGGCCTAGTGATTATTACAGCATTTTTTGGTGCCACGTTGGTGCGCAGCCAAGGTTTGCAAACTCTGATGTCTGTGCAAAGCCGTTTACAGCAAGGTGAGTTGCCTGCTCAACAAATTGTTGAGGGCGTGATGCTAGCGGTTGCCGGAGTCCTGCTGCTTACTCCTGGATTCATGACTGATGTATTTGGCATGACAGTTTTACTTCCAGCGCCACGTGCATGGCTTGCTAAGCAGTTAATGAGCAAAGTGAAAGTAAACAACATGGCTGCGGGTGGTTTTCAGTCTCACAGTCACTTTCAGCAAGGCAACCCTTTTGAACAAGATCCGTTTAATCGTCAAGATAACTATAAAGAGGGTGATACGTTTGAAGGTGAATACCAGAAAAAAGACGACGATGACAACGACAGAAATCGTCTAAATTAAAAGAATACAGAGTTCACCGTGTTCACTAGAACGAAAAAGCAGCCCATTGATGAGGCTGCTTTTTTTGTATTCTTAGTGTGTAACCCGTTTCTGTATTTTTGTGATCGCAGTGAATTTTGGTCTATAACTAGACGGCGTCTTTAAATCCGAGTTGACGCCATGCTTCGAATGCAATGATGGCAACCGCATTAGATAGGTTTAAGCTGCGGCTATCAGGCATCATTGGGATGCGAATGCGCTGTTCCATTGGAAGGCTTTCGATGAAGTCTGCAGGTAAGCCTCTGGTTTCTGGGCCAAACAGTAAAACATCGCCTTCTTGATACTTAGCATCCACATGATGGCCTGTTGTTTTGGTGGTGCAGGCAAACAAGCGGTAATCACCGTCTCGTTGTTCTAAATAATCAACAAACGCAGCAAAATCTTTGTGGCGTTTTACGTGAGTAAGGTCGTGATAATCCAAACCCGCTCTACGTAGTTTCTTCTCTTCCAAATCAAACCCTAGCGGTTCAATAAGATGCAAGTTTGCTCCGCAGTTGGCACTAAGGCGGATAATGTTACCTGTATTGGGTGCGATTTCTGGTTCGAATAAAGCAATATCAAGCATGAGAATGTCATATCTGGTTGGGAAAGTGCGGTCAGTATAGGAGCAAACCCCGAGCGCAAGCAAGGTGAAAACTCGCGCTAGCGGGGCAGATAAAATAGGGTTTAGGTGGTGGGTAGTGTGATCGACACTTGTAAGCCGCCGAGTTGACTCTTGCTCGCAACAATTTGCCCATTATGCTGGCGAATAGCGCTTTCGGTAATGGCAAGCCCCAGTCCCGCGCCGCCAGAGTGGCGGTCTCGAGCGGTCGATACTCGATAAAATGGCCTAAATATGTCGATAAGCTCTTCTTCCGGAACACCATTTCCATCATCTTCAACAACAATGGTGATGTTATCTGATGTATGGTTGAAGCTGATTTGAATCGAATGCTGGCTGTAATGAATGGCATTACGGACAATATTCTCAAGCGCACTCATTAGCAGGCTAGGGTTGCCGCTAATCTGGCAATTAGGCACAGCTTGGTATTGCAGTGTTTTATTGCATTGCTCGGCTTCAAATTGCGCATCGTCTAGCAATGCTCCCCATAGGGCTTGTGCGCTGAGGGTTTCCCTTTCTTGATGACTGTTGACTTGCATTCGAGACAGTTTTAAAAGCTCGCTAATCATTTGCTCTAAACGTTCGGCTTCGGTGTCGATACGTTGTAATTCACTACTGCTGCCTTGTTTTCGTGTGGCTAAGGCATTAGCCATACGTAGACGTGTTAATGGTGAGCGGAGCTCATGTGAAATGTCGGATAGTAGCCGCTGTTGACCCGAAATCATTTGATTTACCGCCAGCACCATTTGGTTGAAACTTGCACCCGCTTGACGAAATTCACTGGGGCCTTTTTCAAGGTTAGGATCAACAACAAACTCGCCTTTTGCGACTCGCTGTGCGGCTTGTTCTAAACGGCGTGCAGGTTGACTCAGAGCCCAAGCGAGCCAAAGTAGCAGTGGGGTGGAAACGGCCATTACAACCAACAATAGTTGGAATGGTCGGTCAAAAAGCTTAATTAAAAAAGAAGGGGGCTGGTTCCACTTGATGGCGCTAAACAGCAGTAAGTCTTGTTTGGCGATTTTGATAGGAAATGGCCCGGCTAACATGATACGGCCATACAGCTTCTGTTTGGGCTGGCTGGTTAAGTCGATGTCAGAGATAAAGTTTTGCACGTAGCGTTTTTGCCTTCCTCTTTCTTGGGTAATGAGATTACCTTCCAAATCGGTCAGGTAGAACTCTGGCCCAGGCTTGTGCTTGTTGTGCTCTTTCATTTGTTGAAGCGTTCTGGTTAGGTTAGGGGCATCGCCATAACGTCGTTCAACGATTTTAGTTATCTTTTCAATTCGCTGTAGGTGATCTTTAGTTATTTGATGAGATTGCCTTGGATCTAAATGTGGAACAGCGAGCACTGCGAACAATACCAGCAACATGGTAAACCAAAAGATAGCGAAGATTCGCCCATATAAGCTAGATATCGTTGGGAGTTTCATTAGCCACCCTCAACTAACAAATAACCACGGCCTCTTAACGTTTTGATACGAGGTTTGTCATCACTACGAAGCGGCAATTTTTTTCTCAAGTTGGAGACATGCATATCAATAGCTCGATCGAAAGGTGCAAGGCGTTTACCTAATACATCTAAACTGAGATTCTCTTTAGTAATGATCTCGCCAGGGTGAGCAACGAAGTGGCTCAGAAGAGCGAATTCTGTGGTGGTGAGGTCAAGTAAATTTTCTGCGTAGTACGCTTCTTGTTTACCTGGATAAAGTACAATTTCTTGGTAGCTTAAGCGGTCAGTTTGTTTGTCTGATTCTGTTATCGACTGGGTACGGCGCAGTATGGCGCGTATACGAGCCAGCAGTTCTCGGTCTGAAAAAGGCTTAGGCAAATAATCATCCGCTCCCAGTTCTAGCCCTATAACGCGATCGATTTCTTCGCCTTTAGCCGTCAACATGAGTACGGGAGTTTGCCAATCTTCGCGCAGCTTTTTTAGCATTTCCATGCCGTTCATTCTCGGCATCATGTTATCAAGTAAGATAAGGTCGGTGTCATTATTGACGGCGGCCAGTCCGGCAATGCCGTCATTGGCTTCCATAACATTGAAACCTTCATAACTAAGAATGTCTTTTAATAAGCTGGTGAGTTCTACATCATCATCAACCAATAGGATATTTGCCATAATCGCCTCTTCTCGTTTCTATTATTAATAATACTCATAAAAGAACGCTGCTCTAGGGCTCTTTACGTATCTTTACGATTCCTAAACACCACTTTACATTGAAAGTCGTAATCTATACTCAACCGCTGTAAAGACAGCAGGTCGATATCAAACTTCTGAGGAAAAGATTATGAAACTAGCTAAAAAAATGGTCATCGCAGCTGCTGTACTTCCTATTGCTTTCGGTTCTGCAAGCGCATTTGCTTTCGGTGGCGGTAAAGGAGGCGACCACAAAGGCGGCAACCACTTCGCTAAAAAATGTGGTGGTATGGATAAACGAGTAATGCGCCAACTAGATTTAACTGACGATCAGAAAGAGCAGTTTAAAGAACTTCGCCAGCAAGGTCGTGAAGCGGGCAAAGGTAAGAATTCAGAAATGTTTGCCAACATGCAAGCCCATCAACAAAAAGTACAAGATCTTGTTTTAGCGGATACCTTTGATGAGCAAGCTGCGCAAACGCTGGCAAACGAAATGGTCACTAAACAAGCTGAACGTCGTGTAAGCATGTTAGAGAAGCAGCATAAAGCGATGAGCATTTTAACCGCAGAGCAAAAAGCTAAGTTTAAAGAGCTACAAGCAGAGCGTATGCAAGATTGCCAAGAACGATTTGAAGAGCGTCAAGATCGTAAATCTGATTCGTAAGCGAGAAAGTACAACGAAGTAATAAACAAGCGGCTTATTAAGCCGCTTGTTTTTATTTATGATCTCACCTTGTGTTACTCACTAGACTTTAAATTGCCCTACCAGTTGGTCTAATCGTTCACACTGTTCAGATAAAGAGTGATAGGCGGTTTCCGCATTGGCGACCAGTCCTACCATTTGGTGGCTGCTTTCAGCAATAGACTGAATGTTACTATTCACGTCTTCACTCACACTGCGTTGTTCGTCTGCCGCGCTAGCAATATGCATATTGAGCTCATTCATTGTGGTGATTGAACCCATGATCGTTTGCAGTGACAGGCCGACTTCCTGAGCTTGAGTTTCCATTTCAGCACTGTTGGTTTGGCTAATCGCCATCACTTTTACTGCTTGCTGAGAGCCGACTTGAAGCTTTTCAATCATGCTTTGTATTTCGCCAGCACTATGTTGTGTTTTACTGGCGAGTGCTCTTACCTCGTCGGCTACTACCGCAAAACCTCGGCCTTGTTCACCTGCTCGTGCTGCTTCAATGGCCGCATTGAGTGCCAATAAATTGGTTTGTTCCGCGACCCCTCGTATAACATCTAAGATAGAAGCGATATTAGTCACGTCATTTTCGAGTGAGTTCACTACGTTCGATGCTTGTTGAAGCTCATTAGCTTGCTCTGAAATAGATTCAATGGTGTGTTGAATGAGCGTATCGGTGGTCCCAGCTTCGCCACTCGCTTGCTGGCTAGATTCGGATGCTGAATTTGCGTTGTCGCTGACCAAGGCGCTGGTGGCACTGAGTTCGTTAACCGCCGTTGCAACGGCATCGCTTTCATGTTGTTGGCTCTGGGCTTTTACCATTACCTGATGAGTAATTTGATTGAACTTGTCCATTTCAAGACGCACGGTCGTGGATGCAGAGATCACATCACTGATCGTGTGTTGGATTTTTTGTGTAAACAGATTGAATGTGCTTGCGAGTTGGCCGAGTTCATCTTTGCTCTCTATCGGTAACCGGGCTGTGAGGTCTCCGTCACCATTGGCAATATCTTCCATTACCGCGTTGATTCGTCGGATTGGTGTCATGATGCTTTTAGTTAATAGCATGGTTAATGCTGCTGCAATGACTAATGCTAATGTACCGCCGACTTCCATTGTGGTTTTCGCATCGTCAATAGCATTAATTTTCAGTACCTCTAAGGCTTTTGCATTTTCATCCATTTGGTCTTTGATGGTTTTTAGGTTTTTCACCAAGGGTGTGAATGTTCGATGCAAGTCGTCGCTCATTTTTTGGTGCGTATTGTTGGCCTGAGCCGGGTTCGTGACAATTTTTTCATTCAACGCTGTCCATTGGTTAAATAACGTGAGCGCAGTATCAAGGTTTGTCTGATGAGAGGCCTCAAGGAATCCGCGATCGATTGCCATTTGTGCGGTAGCGATGCGCTTGTACGTTTTTTTGGTTTCGTCTCTATAAAGGGCAATGTAATTGGCTACTTTGTCTTCTGATGTGGTATTCGCTAAACCTAAAACGGCCACTTCAGCCTGATAAAGATCGCGATAGGCGTCGTCTAGAGCGAGTTGAACCGGTTTGATGTGTTCGCTGTAGTCTAGGTTGTAATTGGCCTGTTTGTTGAAAGCGATGATCGCCGCTGTAAACGTGACAGCAAATAGAGAAATGATCAGCGCGACAGGCAGCGCGATCTTATATTTTAAGCTTAAATTACTAACGAACATAATATGCACACTCTTTCATTTTTTGATCTTGGCAGTGTATCTTATAAATATAATATTCAATATGAAAATAAAGGCTTATAGCGGGCAAGTTTGAAGTGCGTGCTATTTCGTGAAATTTTTACCAGTAGGCATGCCTTTAGAGCTGGCTTCGCTTAAAGCCCTGTTGCGCACGTGACTATAAAATACGCTAAGATTTGGGTTATAATGACTGCAAATTTTAGAAACTTATGACGTTATGAATTCTTCTTATGCTCGCTTAGTAACATTGGCCGCTTGGCTAGCAACAGCCGTTGCAACTATTTTGTTAATAGTGAAAGTAATGGCTTGGTGGGTGACGGGCTCAGTGAGTTTGTTGGCATCGCTAATTGATTCTATTTTAGATATTGCAGCATCTGGTGTGAACTTATTGGCTTTACGTTATGCCTTACAACCGGCGGATAAAGAGCATACGTTTGGTCACGGAAAAGCTGAATCGTTAGCCGCTTTGGCACAGGCGATGTTTATTTCTGGATCCGCTTGCTTCTTGATATTGAACGGTATCGATCGCTTTTTCCGCCCTCATGAACTGCATTCTCCTGAACTCGGAATCTATGTTAGTGCGTTCGCTATTGTATTGACCGGCGCGTTAGTGACGTTTCAAAAGCACGTAGTTAGAAAAACGGGCAGCCAAGCGATCGCCGCTGATTCACTTCATTACCAATCTGACCTTTATATGAATGTTGCCATTATGGTTGCGTTAGGCTTGAGTTGGTATGGGATTGGTCAAGCGGATGCGGTCTTTGCTATAGGTATTGGGGTATTTATTCTTTATAGCGCGTACAAAATGGTCACTGAGGCGATTCAGTCATTGTTGGACAGGCAGTTGCCGGAAGAAGAGCTAACGAAAATTAAAGAGCTCTCTTTGTCAGTGGACGGGGTACTCGGAGTACATCAATTGAGAACGAGAATGTCTGGCCCTGTACGTTTTATTCAGTTGCATCTCGAGCTTGAAGATACGATTCCTTTGATCGAAGCTCATCGTATTTCTGATCAGGTTGAGGTGATTTTGATGGATCATTTTGATCAGGCTGATGTGTTGATTCACCAGGATCCACTGTCTGTGGTGTTAAATACTGAAAAAGAACAGAAGCAAAGTGACTGGTAGTTCGTAATAAAGCACCAATAATTGAGATAAATGGTAAAGAGTTAACCATCTTTTGTTAAAATGACATAAACTCCATTTGTTAGTGATATGAATCAACAAAGTTTGTTAGCATAGTTGTAATACTCTTTCATAAGTAAAAAAATTTCATAAATACGTCGTGCTTACTGTTCATTATGTAATTGTAACACGGCGTTAATAAGCAAAAGATTTCGCCAGTGATGGCAGCTAGAATTAATAATTAAGATTCCCAGAGATCAGAGGGTGAGCATGATTAAGAAGATCGGTGTTTTAACAAGTGGCGGCGATGCCCCAGGTATGAATGCAGCAGTACGTGGTGTGGTTCGCACAGCACTTACTCAAGGCCTTGAAGTATTTGGTGTATATGATGGTTACTTAGGTCTGTATGAAGGTCGTATTGAAAAACTGGATCGCTCTAGTGTTTCTGATGTGATTAATAAAGGCGGTACTTTCCTAGGTTCTGCACGTTTCCCTGAGTTTAAAGAAGTGGAAGTGCGCGAAAAAGCCATTGAGAACTTGCAGAAACACGGTATCGATGCCCTTGTGGTTATCGGTGGTGATGGTTCATACATGGGTGCGAAGAAGTTAACTGAGATGGGTTACCCATGTATCGGACTTCCTGGCACAATCGATAATGACATTGCAGGTACAGATTACACGATCGGTTACTTAACAGCATTGAACACCGTTATTGATGCGATTGACCGTTTACGTGATACATCATCTTCACATCAACGTATTTCTATTGTAGAGATCATGGGTCGTCACTGTGGTGATTTGACACTAATGTCTGCGATTGCAGGTGGTTGTGAGTACATCATCACGCCTGAAAATGGCTTGAACAAAGATGAGTTGATTGCAAGCATCGAAGAAGGCATCACCAAAGGTAAGAAACACGCAATTATTGCGCTTACTGAGCTAATGATGGATGCAAACGAGCTAGCAAAAGATATCGAAGAAGCAACCGGTCGTGAGACTCGTGCTACGGTTCTTGGTCACATTCAACGTGGTGGTCGTCCAACAGCGTTTGACCGTGTTCTCGCTTCTCGCATGGGTAACTACGCTGTACACCTTCTACAAGAAGGTCACGGTGGTCGCTGTGTCGGTATTCAGAAAGAGCAACTTGTTCACCATGACATCATTGATGCTATCGAGAACATGAAACGTCCAGTACGTAATGACCTATACAAAGTTGCTGAAGAGCTTTTCTAAGCCAAATCAACGATTGTAAGTTAGAGATAGAAGCCGCTGATGTTCAGCGGTTTTTTTATGCCAGTACAAATGTATTAACCCAAAGCGCCATCTGTTTCCGTTTTCCGTCTTTTTCTTTTTCCCAAAAAAAAAGACCAGCCTTTCGGCTGGTCTTCATTAATCAGGTAAGCGTGAAATTACGCTTTAGCTTCTGCTGCTGCTTTAGCGATAGCTGCAAAGCTTTTCGCGTCTAGAGCTGCACCGCCAACTAGAGCACCATCGATGTCTGGTTGTGCGAAGTAAGCTGCTGCATTTTCTGGCTTAACAGAACCGCCGTATTGGATGACAACGTTCTTAGCAACTTCTGCATCTTGATCGGCAATGTGAGCACGGATAGCGGCGTGGATGCGTTGTGCATCATCAGCTGTTGCTGCTTTACCAGTACCGATAGCCCAGATTGGTTCGTACGCGATGATTGCGCCGTTAAGAGCTTCAGCACCTTGAGTCTTGATTACAGCGTCAAGTTGACGTGCACATACTGCTACTGTTTCGCCAGCTTCGTTTTGTGCTTCAGACTCACCGATACATAGAACAGGAGTTAGGCCGTTTTCTTTTAGGAAAGCGAATTTCTTAGCAACGAACTCGTCAGACTCAGCGTGGTATTCACGACGCTCAGAGTGACCGATGATGATGTGTGTAGCACCGAAGTCTTTCAGCATTTCTGGAGACATGTCGCCAGTGAAAGCACCTTTGTTGTTTACATCAGTGTTTTGAGCACCAAGGATGATTGCGCTACCCGCGTCAGTCAAAGTGCGCTCAGCTAGGTCGATGTAAAGTGCTGGTGGAGCAACTGCTACGTCCACACCTTTCACGCCTTCAAGCTCAGCGTTAAGTCCATTTAACAGCTCAGTAACCATTTCTTTGCTGCCGTTCAGTTTCCAGTTACCCATAACTACAGGATGACGCATAAGGATCTCTCCAATTTAAGTCGATTAATGTAAAAAACTTCCGTTATGGCGAAAGAATATAACAGATTAATAAGGCAAATACATGACTCGTGTCATTACTTTCATCGTTCTTCTGAAATGATCAGATGAGTTGCAACAAAATTTGTTGCATTGCTTTCAATTGGGTTTTTATTTGCTTAAACGTCGCAGGTGATCCAGATCGCCAAAACACGAGAGCATGGTTTCGAATGTGATGAATTGAGGTATGTTAGCTAGATTTCAACACTCGTGACTCGATGGCGCGAGGTTTATCATTCAAGGAAAGTAGCATGCCCAATTTGGTGATGGAATATTCGAACTCAGTGGAACAGCGCGTTAATGTGCAGGGGCTATTGGAAGATTTACATCAGGCTGCCGTTGAGAGTGGCCTGTTTGATGTTGACTCGATCAAATCGCGCGCATTACGCTGCCATCATTGGATTGTGGGTGATCAGGGTGACAGCGTCGATTTTATCCATATTAGTTTCGAATTACTTTCTGGGCGAAGTGAAGAGCAGAAAAGAGCGCTGTCGCGTCAATTGATTACGGTGTTGCAACAACAGGCCATGTCGGTGCATAGTTTAACTGTGAATATCAGAGACATGGATAAATCGTGTTTTCAAAAAGTTCTTAATTGAGTAAAAGGTAGTTTCAGTAAGATGTCGATCAAGCAGTTATTATTTTCATTTCAAGGCCGAGTTGGCCGTAAAGTATTCTGGATTTGGAATGCGTGTTATTACATTGCCATTATGGGCTTTACCATGGGCATCAATGTGTTATTCCCCGCGCAAGCTGGAATCATCAGTGTGGCATTTCTGGCATTCTTGATGTTGCCTGACTTGGCGATTACCGCAAAACGTTGGCACGATAGAAACAAATCTAACTGGTTTCTTCTGTTAAACATTCCGCTCATATTAGGCCGTATGTTTGTGCCTGTTGGTGGGGCGGATATGGTGGCTCAACCGACCATGATTCAAACGGTGGCCTCTTTGGCGGCATTAGCGTGTGGCGCGTGGTTGTTTATTGAGTGCGGCCTGTTGAAAGGGGATGATGCGGAAAACCGGTATGGAAAACCGCAATCTTAAACTAGCACCCGAAATATGAAGTCCATTTAATTATTGGCGCGCAGTAAAAGGCAGTATTTGTGCCGTGGGTTGTGCGTCATTATCGCCATCAAGAGCGTCTCTAAATTTTCCCATTTGAACCGATAATTCATTCATTAGCGTCACATTGGTATGTACCGGATTTTTGCACTTGGTGATCACTCGTTCAATGTGGCTTTGCTGAGCCCACAACCGTGGTTGCATCTCTTGCGAGGCACAAGTAATCATCTCTTCACACATCTGACGTCGGTATTCTTCAAACGCGGCTGGGTCATTTTCAGCCAGCGCCACAAGCTCATCAAATGGCGGTAATGTTTGGTCAATTTGAGCACGGTCCATACCACTCTCCTATTGTTTACATTTCGTTTACATGTTCAGCATACGACAATTTTAAACTAAATAACGAACAATATTTGAGCAGTCTCAATGTTGAGATATGCACCAGTGAGATCCATGTATGAGCTGTAAATGCTAAGGATTGAGCTTTTAAATAGATAAATATAGTAAGAACAGATGATTAGGAACAATCAATGCCGCATCTATTGTCGTATTTTGATGTAAACAAATAAAAGAAGAAATGCGTATTTTCTGGTGAAGAACTTATGATGAACTAGGCGAAGTGGTATTACTGTGCGGTATTAGCAATCTTGAATTAAGTAGCTACAGCGTCGCTGGCCGTCAATAATATGCTCGGAACGCTCAACAGAGACTGTTTCACCTAACAGCTTGCGGAATATATTTAACTCCGACTGGCATAAACTTGGGCAGCGTGTGGCGGCTTTGCAAATAGGGCAGTGGTTTTCAATCAGGAGATAGCCTTGTTCAGACTGGGTAAGTTCAGCCATATAGCCCTCACCTTCACGTAATGCGGTGAGAACCTGCAATTTGTCTTGGGTCGATTCACAATCGATCATGGCATTTTGGTAGTGAGAGAAGGTTTTTTTCTCACGCTCATTGGCAACTTGTAAAAGGCCTTGCACACCAAAGATATCTTCAACGGCGTCTAGAACATGCACGGTAAGATCGCCGTGGCGATCACTAAAAAACGCATGACCTTTGCCTGTTAAGTTCCAGTGGCGAGTCGGTCGACCGACTTTTACGCGGACATCGTGAAAATCCAAATAACCGTCGTCTTCTAGGCTTTGTAGGTGCTGTCTTGCTCCCATGGTGGTCATAGAAAAGTCTTCCGCGAGATGCTTAGCTGTGACAGCACCTTCACGTTTGATTTTATGTAATATTCGGTCAGTTGTTTTCATCGTTACCTTATCCTTATCGCCCTACTATTATGGAGTATCGAGTTAATAAAGCAAATAATTGATAAAGCATGAGATATTGATAAAAGAAACCTATTAATGTGACTTCTTGCAGCGGGATTAATCATAAAGCAAAACAAAAAACGCAGCCGAAGCTGCGTTTTGAAAGAGGAGGCTAGATAGGATTACAGAATGAAATCGCGTATCTCGTCGTCTTTACGCTCTAGGTAGTGAATCGATTTAATACGACGGATCGTACGGCAGCGTCCACGAATCAGTAAGGTTTCTGACGTGGCGATATCACCAGTGCGAGTGATGCCTTCAAGTAAATCACCTTTCGTGATGCCTGTTGCAGAGAAAACGACGTTGTCGCTACGAGCCATGTCACCCATCGCTAGTACAACACCGGCTTCTACGCCCATCTCTTTACAACGTGCTAATTCAAGCTCGCCGTGAGCGCGGTTTTCCGCAGAGTCTTCTTTTACTTCATGACGAGGAAGTAAACGACCATGCATGTCACCATCAAGTGCGCGAATAACCGCCGCAGAAACCACACCTTCAGGTGCGCCACCGATGCAGTACATCATGTCTACTTCGCTGTCTGGCATGCAAGTTAAGATAGACGCAGCAACGTCGCCATCTGGCACTGCAAAGACACGAACGCCCATGGCTTGCATCTCTGCAATTACCTTATCGTGACGTGGCTTAGCAAGCGTAGTAACGACTAGGGTATCGAGTGTTTTTCCTAGCGCTTTAGCGACATTTTCTAAATTCTCTTTTAGCGGTTTTTCAAGGTCGATTGCCCCTTTAGCACCTGGGCCAACCACTAATTTTTCCATGTACATATCTGGTGCTTTAAGGAAACTGCCTTTTTCACCTGCAGCAAGAACAGCAAGTGCGTTTGACTGGCCCATAGCCGTCATGCGAGTTCCTTCAATTGGGTCAACTGCGATATCTACAGCATCACCACCAACACCAACTTGCTCGCCGATGTAGAGCATCGGAGCGTCATCAATCTCGCCTTCGCCAATTACGATTTCACCGCTAATATCGGTTTTGTTAAGTAGGCAGCGCATTACTTCAACGGCAGCGCCATCGGCTGCGTTTTTATCGCCACGTCCTAACCACTTGTAACCTGCTAATGCGGCACCCTCGGTGACACGAGAAAATGCCATCGCTAAATCGCGTTTCATGCTGACTCCAGAACTAATGAATGGGTAAGAATAAATTCGGCGCGATTCTATCATAGTTCAGAGTAAACGTTTGCTTTTTTGCCTCAACCACGAATAACGTCAATGTTCAAAAGGCGTAAGAGCGGTTTTACGGCACCGATATGTCAAAACTTGCCACAAATCGCACTTTTTTTAACCAAATGAACAAATAAGGTAAATATTGAGCGTGAGTCTAGCCAGCATGACCAGTAGAATGAGTTATATTTTGTGAAATCCTTCACGCACACTGAATCAAATTAAGGTGGCCAAAGATGTCATTAGAAGTTTTAGAACAATTAGAAGCAAAAGTACAAACAGCCGTTGACACGATCGCGCTACTTCAAATGGAAGTGGAAGAGCTGAAAGAGCGTAACGAAACGCTAGCAACAGAAGCAAACGGCCTAAAAGGCAATAGCGAAGAGCTAGAGCAGCAAAACCAGCAAATGCGTGAAGAGCACACTGCATGGCAGGAGCGTATCCGCAATCTACTCGGCAAAATGGACGACGTAGAGTAATAAGAACTTAAGCTGGTTACGATTCGTTTCTCCTAGAGGAACCTAATCATACTTGCGCTTAATCTTCTTATTACCTGTTTTAGAAAGGAGCGTTAGCTCCTTTTTTTATGCGGGTAACCAAAGTACCGGAAACAAAAAAGACAGCCTTAGCTGTCTTTTTTTAAATTGGTCAGAATGTTCGTTACTCTTCGTCAATGAACTCTTCTTCGCCTGTATCATCTTCCATTTCTGCTTCAAGAGGCTCTTGAGACAGGATGATGCCAGTATTGTCTGCGTAGATGTAATCTTCTGGTAGGAAGGTAACGCCACCAAAATTAACCGCGACATCGATTTCACCGATATCTTGTGACGCTGCGCCGACAGGGATGGAAGCGAGTGCTTGAATGCCGATATTCATGTCTTCAAGATCGTCGACTTCACGAACGCAGCCATAAACAACCAGGCCTTCCCACTCATTTTCTTCAGCAAGTGTCGCTAACTCAGAATCAATCAATGCGCGACGAAGTGAACCCCCACCATCGATCAGTAGAATGCGTCCAGTTCCCTCTTGTTCGAGAACAGAGCGAATCAAGCCATTATCTTCAAAGCACTTAACGGTTGTGATTTGGCCTGCAAATGAGGCACTGCCACCAAAGTTACTAAACATTGGCTCGACGACATCAACTTGGTCTAAGTAAATATCACATAAGGCTGAGGTGTTGTATTCCATACGCATCATCTTCTAATTCAGAGGTCTGTCTTCGAGTATATAACGCCTGTAAGTCATTGCAATGACAAGGCGCAATTAACTGACGAGAGTTTGACCAGTAACCACGATTGCAAACAGTAAGTTGGTGATAAGCGCACACTTTACAATGACCGGCATCATAGGGGCTAACTCTATTGGTTGACGGGCGAGTAGAACATCCCGACCGTGTTTAAATAGCAGCAAGCCAGCCACCAGCATTGCGGCCTCTAAAGTAAGCGGTGTTTGAACTAAGGCTAAATAGGCGATGAAAGGTAGAATTCCTCCAATTAACAGAGCGACGTGATAAAGCTTGGCTTTATTGGAACCAAGTCGAACTGCGACGGTTTTCTTACCACAGGCTTTATCGTTGTCGATGTCTCGCATGTTATTGATATTAAGAACAGCCACCGCGAGCAATCCGCAACCAATGGCGGGTAGGAATACATCGCTGCTGATGGTGCCAGTATGAAGAAAGTAGGTGCCGGCTACGCCAAGTAAGCCAAAGAAAATAAACACGGATAAATCGCCAAGACCTACGTACCCATAGGGTTTATTACCAACGGTATAAGCGATAGCGCTGAAAATGGCGAGAAGCCCTAATCCAAGAAAGGCAGCAATACTGGTTGGAGATTGTAAAGAATATAAAATAAGTGCTAGCCCGGAAATGAGCGTCAGAGCGATATTAATAATGATGGCGTGCTTCATTGCTGAAGTGGATACTGCCCCAGACTGAATCGCTCTTGTCGGACCGATGCGTTCTTCATTATCGGTTCCTTTTAAGGCATCACCGTAATCGTTGGCTAGATTGGAGAGAATTTGCAGTAATACCGCCGTCAGTAGTGCTAACAGCATGACGGGGAGGGAAAAATGACCAGTTAAAAAGGCCATGCTACTGCCGGTTGCAATAGAAGCTAAAGCGAGGGGAAGTGTTTTTGGTCTCGCGGCATCAAGCCAAATGGCTAGGGATTCTCTCATGTTTATTCATTTCGTTAATAACGTTATGAATCAGTATATCAATCACAATAGATATTGGTATAAAAAAGCCCACAGAAGTGGGCTAGAGGCATACGGTTATAAGATAAAGCGGCTTAAGTCTTCATCTTCAATAAACTCACCTAACTTGTCATTGACGAAGGTGGCATCAATTTCGATGCTTGAGCCTGGTTTTTCGCTTGCATCAAATGAGACTTCTTCCATCAAACGTTCCATTACGGTATGCAGTCGACGAGCACCAATATTTTCAGTGGTTTCATTAACACGCCATGCCGCATCGGCAATTTGAGAAATGCCATCTTCGGAGAAAGATACACTTACTTCTTCCGTTGCCATTAGCGCTTGGTATTGCTCAGTAAGCGAGGCTTTTGGTTCAGTAAGAATGCGTTTAAAATCGTCACTGGTTAATGCTTCAAGTTCAACACGAATAGGCAAACGACCTTGTAGCTCAGGAATGAGATCGGAAGGTCTAGCCACTTGGAATGCGCCAGAAGCAATAAACAAGATATGGTCAGTCTTAACCATGCCATGCTTCGTTGATACTGTGCTGCCTTCGATCAGAGGGAGCAAATCACGCTGTACACCTTCACGAGAAACATCAGGACCGGAGCTTTCACCGCGCTTACAGATCTTGTCTATCTCATCTAAGAAAACAATGCCGTTATTTTCTACGTTGAAGATGGCTTGCTCTTTCAGTTCTTCTTGATTAACCAACTTAGCGGCTTCTTCTTCCGCAAGGGCTTTGAAAGCATCTTTGATTTTCATTTTGCGACTTTTCTTTGTGTCGCCAGCAAGGTTCTGGAACATACCTTGCAGTTGATTCGTCATTTCTTCCATGCCAGGAGGCGCCATGATCTCAACACCCATTTGCGGTGCGGCAACATCAATTTCGATGTCTTTATCGTCTAGCTTACCTTCGCGTAGTTTTTTTCGGAAAATCTGGCGCGTATTGGATTTTTCTTCACCGGTATCGTTTTGGCTCCAGCCTTCACGCGGCGGGGGCAGCAAGGCATCGAGGATTCGCTCTTCTGCTTGCTCTTCAGCGCGGAATTTTACTTTTTCCATTGCTTGCTGGTGAGTCATTTTAATCGCAACATCCGTGAGATCACGAATAATGGTTTCAACTTCTTTGCCAACGTAACCCACTTCGGTAAATTTAGTTGCTTCCACTTTCATGAATGGTGCATTAGCCAATTTAGCTAACCTGCGAGCAATTTCAGTTTTTCCGACACCGGTAGGGCCAATCATTAGGATATTTTTTGGTGACACTTCCACACGCAAGCTTTCTTCTAATTGCATTCGACGCCAGCGATTACGCAGAGCGATAGCAACAGCTCGTTTGGCTTTATCTTGACCAATGATGTGGCGGTTCAGTTCGTGAACAATTTCACGAGGAGTCATTTCAGACATGATAATTCCTTTCGTTACTTAGCTGTGATATCAAGCTCTTCCACCGTATGGTGGTGATTGGTAAATACGCAAATATCACCAGCAATCTTCAGTGACTTTTCGGCGATTTCACGAGCATCTAATTCTGTGTTTTCTAGCATAGCAGTGGCTGCAGCTTGCGCAAAGTTGCCGCCCGATCCGATAGCTATGAGGTCATGTTCTGGTTGAACGACGTCGCCGTTGCCAGTAATGATAAGTGAAGCGGTTTCATCGGCAACGGCCAACAAAGCTTCGAGTTTGCGCAGAGCGCGATCGCTACGCCAATCTTTTGCCAGTTCAACAGCGGCCTTGGTTAAATGGCCTTGATGCATTTGCAGTTTGCTTTCGAATCGCTCAAATAGCGTAAATGCGTCGGCAGTGCTGCCAGCGAAACCTGCTAGAACTTGATTGTTATAAAGACGACGCACTTTTTTAGCGTTGCCTTTCATTACAGTGTTGCCCAGGGAGACCTGACCGTCACCGGCGATGACAACTTTATTATTTCGGCGTACAGATACAATCGTAGTCACGTTATAAACCTTTTTATTCGCTCGCGAGATATTACATATATAAGGGTATCTGTGTGCATTTCAAGGGGGAGTGAAGGGATGAGTCTCTTAATGTTGATTTGGAACAAAAATAGCCAAGGGCGCATAGAGCGCCCTTGGGGTATGGAAGGTCAGTGTGAAAAGTGCTTCTAGATTACTGTGTTTCTTTCCAAATGGCACAGGGCTCGATTTTGGCGCGCTGCAATTTGTGCTTATCACGCTCTGCATCTCGTTTATAGGGGTAAGGCCCCAATACCACGCGATACCAGCTACTGCCTTCTTTTTTACGAACGTTACTGCTAATGCCTTGGAAAGCGATATCTAACTTTCGATTTTCAGCTTGTTGCTGATTTTTGTAAGCGCCACATTGCATGATGTAGGGAATGTCTGACACCACTCGCTCTTTGGCGATCACTTCGACTTCTTTATTCGGTAAGCTTTCCACGAATTCCCATTTTTCTTCAGGAGGCGGTGGTAGTGGCTTAGCGACTTTTTTCTTCGCCGGCTTTACTTGGGCTGCCGGTTTAGGTTGCGGCTCTGGATCTTGGCTCAATAGATAGAGGCCGTAGCCAAATCCACCAAGAAGCAGCAGTGCAATAAAGCCTGCTTTCCATGGTTTTTTTCTGGTCGTTGTTTTACGGGTCGGCTTTTTTTGACCTCGACCTCTTCTTACATAATCTTTGTTGGCCACAGTATGACAGCTTACGTTAAAGGAAAATCGCCTGACATGGTAATCCAGAATGACTCTGGAAAACCAGCCTTGCGATTCAATTAGGGAAGCAAGTCAGCATATTTACGCTAACTTCTCGGTGGAGCGGCACTTTTACGAATGATCAGTTCTGTTTCTAGTAATCGCGATCCAGCCTGTACATCATTGCCTTTTAATAGTTCTAGCAACATCAACATAGCTTGACGGCCAATTTCATAGCGTGGTTGAGAAATCGTCGTCAATGGAGGATCGCAATACTCAGAAAATTGCACGTTGTCAAAGCCAACAAACGAGATGTCTTCTGGTACTTTAAAACCTAACTTTTTGGCTTTTTGAATCGCGCCGATGGCCATCACATCGTTGTGACAGAAAATGGCGGTCGGTGGCTCAGGTAAAGACAGCAATTTGGCAATCGCTCGTTCACCGGATTCAAACGAAAAGTCGCCTTCTTCTTTGTAGGTTGGATTCATTGGAATACCTGAGCGACGCAATGCTTGTTGGTATCCTTGAGAGCGGAATTGACATAATACCGCCTCGGCAGGACCGGTAATTTGCGCGATATTTCTGTGTCCCATTTGAGTGAGGTAGTTAACCGCTTCAAATGAAGACGTCAGGTTATCAATGTGAACGGTTGGCAACTCAAGCTCTGGGGCAAATTCACACGCCATCACAAGTGGCGGTAAGTTTTTTTGTTCCGGCTTACTTACATCAAAAGGAAGATGCGTCCCTAACAGTAGCATGCCGTCGGCTTGTTTGGTAAAGACGAGGTTTACCAACGAACTTTCTCGTTTTTGTTGCTGACCACTATTGCCCAGTAGTACAAGATAGCCATTTTCTACCGCCGCATCTTCGATGCCACGGATGATCTCCGTAAAGTAAGAATCACAGATATCAGGCACGATAGTAATAATGGTCTTGGATTCATTTCGACGTAAATTTCGTGCAAGGGAATTTGGTGAATATCCCGATTCCATGACAGCGTCTTCAATTCGCTTTCGAGTGGTTGATGACACTTTTTCAGGGTTCATTAACGCGCGCGAAACGGTGGCTGTTGATACTCCAGCAAGCTGGGCAACATCCTTCATTGTCGCCATAGGTAGTCCTCTTGGTTGTCCAATTACGCAATTGATTCTTTGTTATTGCTCTCATCTGGCAGACCGAGAAGCGATGTAAGAAGCAAACCGACATGAATAAGATATCTAATGAAACGGCTGAACCTAAATTATTAAGGGAGCAGCCAATGTAGCCGCATCCAATACATAGTGAATAGATGCGTTACTACCAAAATCGCGTTGAATTTTAATTGTTCGTTATTTATTCAAGCTTGCAGGTAGTTTATGTTCTTAATAGAGAACAATTTACGGCCAGATTAACAAAAATTACATTACAAATGTGATATTTATCACATCGATGTTAATACTTTGTCGAGTTGAGGGGAAGTTCGTGGAGTTGGTGATTTATAAAACAATCCGTTAGCTCAAATCTTGCGGCTCTATATCTATCGACCAGCGCACTTTTTTTGCGTTGGGTAAGAGATCAATAACGGGTCTAGCACTATAAAGCAGCTTTTGCATTTGGCTACGGCTTGATACTTGTAATAGTAACTGCCAGCGCGATTTTCCTGCTCGTTTCGCTAAAGGAGCGGGCATTGGTCCGAGCACTAAGCAGCCTTGCCCAAATAATGGGTGGGATTCGAGAGTTTGTCTTACTTGCTGCAAGAACGATTCTACATGCTCAGGTTGATTGGCCTCTGCTCTGAATAGCGTCAAAAAGCTGAATGGCGGCAGTTGCGCCATTTTTCGCTCTTCTAATGCGGCATGAGCAAAGTGGCTGTAGTCTTTATGTAGTAATGCTTGTAATAACTCATGTTCAGGGTGGTGTGTTTGTAGGATCACTTCACCAGGCTTGCTGGCTCGGCCTGCTCGGCCTGCAACCTGAATAAATAACTGAGCCAGTCTTTCTGATGCTCTAAAATCGCTGCTATAGAGGGATCCATCCACATCGATTAACGCCACGAGTGTGACGTTAGGGAAGTGGTGTCCTTTCGCCAACATTTGCGTGCCGATAAGAATTTGGTATTCACCATTGCGGATTGAGGTCAGGGCGGCCTCTAAGCTGCCTTTGCGTCGCGTGCTGTCACGGTCAATACGCAAAGTTTTATATTCAGGAAAAACTTCCGATAAGTGGCTTTCTAGTTGCTCAGTTCCGACGCCAACAGACACGAGTTGGCTGGAGCCGCACCCTTGGCAATTATGTAACACCGCGTGTTGAGAGCCACAGTGATGACAGCGCATTTCACGGCTTTGCTGGTGGAAGGTATAATAAGCATCGCAGCGTTTGCATTCGGCAATCCAGCCACATTCATGGCACATGAGAGCAGGAGAGAAGCCACGGCGATTGAGAAATAGCATTACCTGATTACCATCATTTAGATGTCGACGCATTTCGGCAATAAGGGGCGCGGATAACCCACTTTCTAAATAAAGGCCTTTTACATCTAACACTTTGTTCGTGGCTGGTTTTGCCACACCGGCTCTCTGGGTTAGAGTTAAATGATGGTATTTACCAGACAGTGCATTATGTAAGGTTTCTAATGCTGGAGTGGCTGATCCCAATATGATCGGGATGTTTTCTTTGTTGGCCCGCATTACTGCAACATCGCGCGCGTGATATCTTAGACTGTCTTGTTGCTTGTAGGAGGCATCGTGCTCCTCATCAACAATGATAATGCCGAGTTTTGAGAAAGGCGTCATCAAAGCAGAGCGCGTGCCAATTACAATACCGGCTTGTTTATCGCGAGCACTGAGCCAAGCGTTTAGACGCTCAGTATCATTGAGCCCGGAGTGCACTACGGTAACAGGCACTTGGAATCGCTTTTTAAATCTATTGATGGTTTGTGGGGTTAGGCCTATCTCTGGCACGAGCACCAAAGCTTGCTCGCCTCGCTCTAAAATCGGTTTGATCATATTGAGGTAAACTTCAGTTTTGCCTGAACCTGTTACCCCTTCTAATAAAAAGCATCCAAATTGACGATGGCTGTTGACTGCGGCGATCGCAATAGCTTGCTCTTCATTTAGATTCGGCTTTTCACCTTCGGCTTCAACTTGCTTGTGCCAATCTTGAGTGGTGGGCTTGCGCTCTAATCGTTCGATCCAGCCTTTTTCTTGTAATGTTTTTAATACTGGGCTGGTGATGTCTTGTTCCAACATAGCCTGATGAGACATGGCGCCATGTTGCAACATGTGCATGACTTGAGCTTGTTTGACTGCTCGACCAAACCCAACCATAAGCTGATCGCGGCCTTGAGTGGTCAACTGCCATTCAACTAAGGTGGCGAATTCAGCGGGCTTACCTTTACGTAATAAGGTTGGCATTGCATTGGCGAGTGTATCCCCTAACGGATACTGATAAAACTGACTACACCATTGAAGTAATTGGTAGAGAGAGTCTGGCCATACGGGTTCAGCATCAATGACTTGCTTGATTTTCTTTAATTGATGGACTGGGAAGTCAGATTGATGAACTAGAGCCGTGACAACACCGACTAATGTTTGACGACCAAAAGGTACCGACACACGTCCACCGATAACGGGAAATAGCTCATTGGGGATGAGATAATCAAACCGTTTGTCGAGAGGGACGGGTAAAGCAACTTGAGCAATGGTCGGGCGCATATAGAGTGATGGGTTATTTAGCTGTTAATCAACTATAGTAATTAAATCGACCATAAAATACGAGGAATAAGCCAACCAAAGGGTAAAGCGGCCTCAGTGATGAATAACATCTGAAAAAATGGTGAAAAAACTATCAAATGAGTTGATCCGTCAGGCAAGTTTCATTACTATACCGCGCCTAGAGCGATGTGTACTTACGCATCGACTATTTTGAAACCACGTGTGGTGTCCGGCTTAGATTCGGATAGCGACACGGCCTATATTAAGGTTATCCCTATGAAAACTGGTATCCACCCAGAATACAAAGCAGTTTCTGCTACTTGTTCTTGCGGCAACACTTTTGAGTTCAACTCAACTCTTGCTAAAGAATCTATCCACCTAGACGTATGTGACAAATGTCACCCGTTCTACACTGGTAAGCAACGTGTAGTTGATACTGGCGGCCGTGTTGATCGTTTCAACAAGCGTTTTGGTGCTCTTAGCAGCAAGTAATTACGAATTTCGTAATACGACCAAATTCGAAAAGGACGCTCAGGCGTCCTTTTTTAGATCATGAGTCTGAGCCCGTCTATTTTTAAGCTTCTTTTGAACCCATTCGCATTTACCGTTTCTGTCTTCTTTTGCATATCACAATCAGTTATCAATCTTATTGACATTCCGTCTAGGATCTCGGTCTGACTTACATTACTATAACCCCACAGTTAACGTTTATGTAACCTCACACAGCATTGGGATTCTGCCACCATGTCCGAAGACAACAGCCAAAAAGATTTTCGTCAACAAGCTCTCGATTACCATGAATTTCCGACTGCAGGAAAAATCGGTGTCGCACTCACTACTCCGGCCGATACCGTTGAAGATTTGGCACTGGCTTATAGCCCAGGTGTAGCAGAACCTGTAAGAGAAATCGCACAAAATCCAGACAACGTTTACAAGTACACTGCTAAAGGTAATATGGTCGCGGTTATTTCAAATGGCACCGCAATTTTAGGGTTGGGTAATTTAGGTCCATTAGCTTCTAAGCCAGTAATGGAAGGTAAATCTCTACTGTTTAAGCGCTTTGCTAATTTGGATTCTATTGATATTGAGGTCAAGCACCGCACTATTCAAGAGTTTGTCGATACGGTTGCTAACATTGCAGATACGTTTGGTGGCATTAACTTAGAAGATATTAAAGCACCAGATTGCTTTGAAATTGAGCGTCAGCTTATCGAGCGTTGTGACGTACCCGTTTTCCATGATGATCAACACGGCACGGCAATTGTTACTGCCGCAGGTATGCTAAATGCCATTGAACTTCAGGGCAAAGTGCTAGAAGAGTCGACGATTGTTTGTTTGGGCGCAGGAGCGGCGGCGGTTGCTTGTATGGAGCTACTGATCAAATGTGGCGCTCAACGCGAAAAAATTTACATGCTGGACCGCAAGGGTGTTATTCACACTCGTCGCGACGATTTGAACGAATACAAGCAGTTATTTGCTAATAATACGGATAAGCGCACATTAGAAGATGTGATTGAAGGTGCGGATCTATTCTTAGGTGTCTCTGGGCCAAACTTGCTTCCACCAGAAGCGCTGAAATTGATGGCTGATAAGCCCGTTGTGTTTGCATGTTCAAACCCAGATCCTGAAATTAAGCCAGAGCTTGCTCATCAAGTTCGTGATGATTTGATCATGGGTACAGGGCGCAGTGATTACCCTAATCAGGTAAATAATGTAATTTGTTTCCCGTTTATTTTCCGTGGTGCACTCGATGTTCGTGCAAGTGAAATTAATATTGAGATGAAGCTAGCTGCGGTTGAAGCGATTCGCCAGTTAGCGAAAGAAACAGTGCCAGAAGAAGTGAAAAAAGCGGCCGGTGTTGACGAGTTAGAATTTGGCTCTGGCTACATCATTCCGAAACCTATGGACCCTCGTTTGTTGCCTCGCGTTGCTAAAGCTGTGGCGCAAGCGGCAGTAGATTCTGGTGTGGCTCGTATTGAGATGCCGGAAAATTATATGGGCTAAAGGCTAAAGGCAAAAATAAAAGGCAGAAGGGAATACCTTCTGCCTTTTTTATATCTATTCTTCGTCGAATGCTTCGAATTCGATACCCATCTCTGTCATCAGTTTTTTCACTTCGGCAGGAATATCATCAGGGCGATCTTTTCTTAAATCTTCATCCGTTGGAAGAGGTTGCCCCGTGTAGGCATGTAAGAAAGCTTCACATAGCAGTTCACTGTTGGTCGCATGGCGTAGATTGTTTATCTGACGACGGGTTCTTTCATCCGTAAGGACTTTTAGCACCTTAAGTGGAATCGAAACCGTAATTTTTTTTACTTGCTCACTTTTTTTTCCATGCTCAGCATATGGGCTAATGTACTCGCCATTCCAATCTGCCATTGCGCACCTTCATTTTCTTATTAATATCGAATTAGATACCAAGAAATCAGCGTCAATCGCAGCTTAGTATCAATATAGGTGATGATTTTAGCGACTTTTACCGCCATAAGCAAAGACATATAGACGTCCAGATGTGTTGACGTCCTTTTTTTGAGGGGTTAAAGTAGATATAAAGTAGCAATACTGCTAGCAAAAGCACGACACCGTATGTTATCCGGCCGCCGTTATTGGTATAACAGATAACATGGATTTTGGAAAGGAAGACCAACCTTATGAGCGATCGCAAACCAGCAACCATTGCTGTACGCACCGGTATCGAGGCTGATAGTCAATATCATGCCGTCGTCCCCCCTATTTATCTTTCCACCAACTACGGCTTCCCAGCGTTTGGTGAAGTACCTAAATACGATTACACCCGTTCAGGTAACCCGAATCGTGGCCAATTAGAGCAAGCATTATCTGAATTAGAGTCAGGTGAGGGCGCGGTTATCACAAATACGGGCACCGCAGCGCTAAACCTATGGGTCAGTACCTTTTTAGGGCCAGACGATCTGATTATTGCGCCTCATGATTGCTACGGTGGTACTTACCGTCTATTTAATACTCGCTCATTAAAAGGCGACTTTAAGGTTGAGTTTGTTGACCAATCTGATCAAGAGGCTCTGGATGCTGCTCTTGCTAAGAAGCCAAAATTAGTTTTACTTGAAACGCCATCGAATCCATTGGTTCGAGTGGTTGATATACAAGTTACCTGTGATAAAGCAAAAAAAGTAGGAGCACTGGTTGCGGTAGACAATACCTTTTTAACACCTGTGTACCAGAAGCCTTTATTGCTAGGCGCCGATTTTGTTATTCATTCTACGACCAAGTTTATTAACGGCCACTCTGATGTTATTGGTGGTGTGGTCGTAACGAAAAGTACACAGCATGCCGAAGAGCTGGCGTGGTGGGGGAATTGCCTTGGTGCAACGGGTACGCCGTTTGATAGCTACATGACTTTACGGGGTCTAAGAACCTTGGCAGCGCGTATGCGAGTGCATGAAGAAAGCTCAGTACAAATCTTACAGTACCTGCAAACTCAATCCTTAGTTGCCAAGCTTTATCACCCAAGTTTGCCAAGCCATCCTGGCCATGACATTGCGAAAAAACAACAATCGGGTTTTGGCTCAATGTTGAGCTTTGAATATGCAGGTAGCTTTGACTCTTTAAAAGCGTTTGTTGGTCACCTGAAGCTCTTCTCATTGGCGGAGTCTCTTGGTGGGGTAGAAAGCCTTATCTGTCATCCAAGCTCTATGACGCACAGAGCGATGAGTGATGAAGCGCAATTAGAAGCGGGCATTACAACGCAATTGCTGCGCTTATCTGTTGGGCTTGAAGATGCTGATGACCTCATCGCTGACTTACGCCAAGCCTTTGAGTTGGTTCAGGAGGAAGCGTAATGACGATTCAACGCCAGTTACACAAATTTGGCGGAAGCAGTCTTGCTGATCCTGAATGTTATTTGAGAGTCGTGAATATCTTGCGCGAATACTCTCAACCAGAAGATTTAGTTGTGGTTTCTGCGGCGGGCTCAACAACCAACCTGTTACTTAGCTGGTTAAAAGCACTCGATAAAGATGGCCGTATTGCCCATGAGTTGCTGCAAGAGTTACGTCAATTTCAAACTCATCTTGTGACCACTTTGCTTAATGAAGAACGAGCATCGACATTGCTGGAACAGCTAAATAAAGAATTTTCTGCTCTTGGGGAGTTGAACGCCCCATTGAGCCTTGCAGATCAAGCTGCCGCTCTTGGGCATGGTGAAGTTTGGTCTTCTCGTTTATTGGCGACCTTATTATGTCAGCACGATCTTGAAGCGACGGCTTTAGATTCTCGTCATTTTCTGCGGGCGGATCACGGTGCGCAACCAGAAGTTGATCGTGCACGATCTTGGCCTTTGGTGAAATCAACATTAGCTCAGCATTCTCATTGCCGCTTAGTGGTGACTGGTTTTATGGCGAGTAATGACAGTGGTGAAACCGTATTACTTGGCCGAAATGGTTCAGACTATTCCGCGACAGTAATTGGCGAACTATCTGAAGTTACCCGTGTGACCATATGGAGTGATGTAGCAGGTGTATATAGCTCTGACCCTCGTAAAGTCTCTGATGCGTGCTTACTGCCACTGCTTCGCCTTGATGAAGCCAGTGAGTTGGCGCGTTTAGCTGCGCCTGTTTTGCACAGTAGAACCTTACAGCCTGTGGCTCAAAGTGCTATGGATTTGCATTTACGTTGCAGCCACGCCCCAGAGTCTGGCTCAACGCGAGTAGAGCGTGTTCTGGCATCTGGTCGTGGCGCTAAGATCATCACGTCGTTAGATGAAGTCTTGATGGTCAACATTGTGTTTGCTCAAGGGCATGATTTTGAGCGCCAACATCGTGAAGTATTACAAGCGTTAACGCGTGTTCAACTTCAACCTCTCGCATTTGAAGTTCAAGCGGATCAAGGTTGCTTGTTACTCGCGTATACCGCAGAAGTCGCGGGTGAAGCATTAAGCTATTTACAAGATATCTCTGTAGAAGGTGAACTAAAGCTTAAAGAAGGCTATTCACTTGTCGCGGCTGTGGGGGCTGGAGTTACTAATAACGCGAACCATTGTTATGGTTTCTACCAGCAACTTAAAAATAGCCCAGTTGAGTTTATTTGTGAATCTGAGTCAGGGCTAAGCTTAGTGGCCATTACTCGTACCACGGACACGCAACCCCTACTGACGGGAATTCATAGCCAGCTATTTCAAGCACAAAAGCGCGTTGCAATCGCGCTATGCGGAAAAGGAAATATAGGTTCAAGTTGGTTGTCTTTATTTGCTGAGCAAAAAAGTGATTTGGAAAAGCGGCACGGAAAGAGCTTTGATTTGGTCGCGGTAATCGACAGCCAAACCTGCTGGCTTGATTTTGATGGAATTGATGCTGAACAGGTTAGTAAACGTTTCGATGATGAGTCGGTAAGTAATAGTGACATGGATTGGCTAGAAAAACTGGCTCACCAGCAAAAGTATGACGAAGTCATTGTTTTAGATGTGACAGCGAGTGCGCAGCTTTCCGATAAGTACGTTGCCATTGCAGAGCATGGGCTGCATCTAATTTCGGCAAATAAAGTGGCCGGATCTGCTCCTGGCGATGTGTACCACCGTGTTCAAGATGCGTTTGCTAAAACGGGGCGCCATTGGTTATACAATGCAACAGTCGGTGCCGGGCTGCCAATTAATCATACCGTTCGTGACTTGCGTGAGAGCGGTGATGAAATACAAGGCTTATCAGGCATTTTCTCAGGGACACTATCCTGGTTATTCCAACAGTTTGATGGTTCTGTACCATTTAGTGATTTGGTTGACCTTGCGTGGCAGCAAGGGCTAACAGAGCCAGATCCTCGCAGCGACCTTGATGGCTCTGATGTGATGCGTAAATTAGTGATTCTTGCCCGAGAGTCTGGTTTTGATTTAGAGCCAGAGCAGGTTCGAGTCGAATCACTCGTTCCGGCGGAACTACAAACTCTTTCTCTGGATGATTTCTTAGATAAATCAGAAGTGCTGAGTCAATTGCTTGCCGAGCGTTTAGAGAAAGCACAGCGCGAAGAAAAAGTACTGCGTTATGTTGCAAGACTCGAGAGAGATGGTACGGCAACCGTCGGCATTGAAGCCTTGAGCCAACAACATGCTTTAGCCAACCTTTTGCCATGCGATAATATTTTTGCGATTGAAAGTAAGTGGTATAAAGATAACCCCCTAGTGATTCGTGGCCCCGGAGCGGGTCGAGAAGTCACGGCAGGTGCATTGCAATCTGATTTAAATCGCCTTTCCTCATTGTTGTAAATACAGACGTAATTATAAGGGCTCTTGAGAGCCCTTATTGTTTTTCGAAACACAATGGTTGAAGTTCTAATCTGTATATCATACGGTGTTGAATTAACTTCAATCTTGTCATGAATAAAATTCATGTTTAACGTGTTGACATTAATTCGTATAAAGGACATTCTTTGGACATATAGACGGCTAAACGTCGCCAAGGATTACAAGATTTTCTGCGCGTAGAAACGCGTAGCTCAGGGAGAGAGAAAATGGGTTATACACACGCTAGCCATATAGACGCATTAAATCAGAACATCGCAGAGCTTTCTGATGACATCAATGTCTCGTTTGAGTTTTTTCCTCCTAGCAGCGAAAAAATGGAAGAAACCTTGTGGAACTCTGTTCACCGCTTAAAAACATTAAAACCTAAATTTGTGTCGGTAACCTATGGTGCGAATTCTGGAGAGCGCGATCGTACTCACTCAATCATCAAAGAAATTAAAGATCAAACCGGTCTAGTGGCGGCGCCACATTTAACTTGTATCGACGCGAATCGAGAAGAGTTGATTAACATCGCTGATGATTACTGGGCAAATGGCATTCAAAGTATTGTCGCTTTGCGTGGTGACATTCCACCTGGTGGAGGCGTACCTGATATGTACGCATCAGATTTGGTTGAGTTGCTTAAATCTCGCCACGATTTTGATATTTCGGTTGCAGCATTTCCTGAAGTTCATCCAGAAGCGCGCAGCGCTCAAGCTGACTTACTAAACCTAAAACGTAAAGTGGATGCTGGCGCTAACCGTGCGATTACTCAATTCTTCTTTGATGTCGAGAGCTACTTACGCTTTCGTGATCGGTGTGTGGCTGCAGGCATTGATGCTGAAATTATCCCGGGAATTTTACCCGTATCCAATTTTAAGCAGGCTTCCCGCTTTGCTGGTATGAATAATGTGAAAATTCCAGGTTGGATGAAGCAACAGTTTGAAGGGCTGGACGATGATCCACTAACACGTCAAATAGTGGGATCAAGTCAAGCGATTGATATGGTTCGTACCCTAAGTCGTGAAGGGGTAAAAGACTTTCACTTCTACACACTTAACCGTGCAGAAATGACTTATGCGCTTTGTCATACACTCGGTGTTCGCCCTTAGAGATAGGCTAGAATAGAAAAGGGAGAAGCATTCATGCTTCTCCCTTTTTTAATGGTATTTATGCTTCAAGCTTCTACACGTCGAGCCGTTACCAATTTCGTATTTTAGATGGTGTAAATTATGCCATCGCTTCTAAATCAGCTAATGACTCTTCCGCCCAAACAACCCAAGCTTGGCGAAGAAGAAGGTTACGACGCAAAGTAAGACGCTCAAGACGCGCTTGCTTGTCTAGTGTTTCTGGTTTTGCGTAATAAACGGATTCAATCTCTTGATAGTGGCTAACGAGTTTACGAGACTCTTCAATCAAACCACCAAGTTGCTCGATGAAAGAAGCTGAAGGTTGAACTGCACATGCCATCAGTTTTGCTGAGAACTCGTCTCTCACTGTTGGATGAGCGGTAGGTTGATCAAACCATTCACCAAGTGCCTTGCGGCCAGCGTCTGTAATGGAGTAAACCTTCCTGTCAGGTTTGCCTTCTTGAGGTTCCAATACACAAGTAACCAGATCGTTTAGCGCCATTTTGTTTAGCTCGCGATACACCTGTTGGTGGCTTGCTTTCCAAAAATAGCCGATGCTGTATGAAAATTCTTTTGTTATGTCGTATCCAGTGGCGTCGCGGGTGCTCAGTACTGTAAGGATTACGTGTGGTAATGACATGTCTTCAATCCAATAGTCAATGAAACTATAAAACTTGTTGCCAACACCTAATGTGCTTCTATGTCACGTTATAGTTCAGTGTGTTTGGCAAACTACTAATCTAAAGAAACTTTAGATCTTCCTGTCACCTTTTAAGCCATGTGTCACCTAGCGGGAAGTAAATGTGTCATTTTTGTAAGCCAGACATTATTTTCATTTACTTTGCTTATGCTGCAGATAGTTATTATTAAGCGAATTACAGCGGGCAGTAAGCATATCAATAATAATAAGCATAAAGTAGAATAAAGGGACAATATATCCTAAAAAACTGATAAAAAGCTCAGTAAGGGATTTGAGGCAAATAAAAAGCCGCTAGATGCGGCTTTTTGTCTCATCTTTAGAACATTTCACTGCCTATCCAGTGTTGCGCATGCCTGCTGCGATGCCTGCGATAGTTACCATGAGTGCTTCTTCTAGTTCAAGCGACGGTTCATCACTCTGTCTAGAGCGGTAAAGTAGCTCTGCTTGCAGCATATTTAGTGGCTCAACGTAGATGTTGCGTAAGCGTATTGACTCTAGTCCCCAAGGGTCGCTTTGCATCAAATTCTCGTTGTTTTCTACATTTAGCACCGCTTTAATGTCTTTTTGCAGCTGTTCACGTAGTAGATCACCAAGAGGCCATAAAGACTTATCAACCAGCTTTTGATCATAATATTGTGATATCTCGATGTTACATTTCGAGTAAACCATTTCTAACATGCCTAGGCGGGTTGAGAAAAATGGCCATTCACGACACATGTCTTCAAGCAACGGCTGGTGGCCTTTATCTACAGAATACTGAATCGCTTCACCTGCGCCTAGCCATGCTGGTAACACCAAACGGTTTTGGCTCCAAGAGAAAATCCATGGGATAGCACGTAGGCTTTCTACGCCGCCGTTAGGATTTCGCTTAGAAGGACGTGAACCAAGTGGTAATTTACCTAGCTCTAGTTCCGGCGTTGCTGCGCGGAAGTAAGGAACGAAATCTGCTTGGCCGCGTACAACGTTGCGGTATGCTTCACAAGAAACTTCAGACAGCACATCCATCAGATCGCGCCATTCTTGTTTTGGCTCCGGTGGTGGCAGTAAGTTTGCTTCTAAAATCGCACTGGCGTACATGTTGAAACTGTTCACCGCAACTTCAGGCAAACCAAGTTTAAAGCGGATCATTTCACCTTGCTCGGTAACACGAAGGCCGCCTTTTAAGCTTTTTGGTGGCTGAGACAGTAGGGCTGCGTGTGCCGGAGCACCACCACGGCCAACCGTACCACCGCGACCATGGAATAAGGTTAGTTCGATACCTGCCGCTTCAGATACTTTAACTAATGCATCCATCGCGCTGTATTGAGCCCAGCCCGCAGCCATAACACCTGCATCTTTGGCTGAATCAGAATAACCAATCATGACCATTTGGTGGTTTTGAATAAAGCCACGGTATAGGTCGATATTAAGTAGCTGATCGATAACCGCTTCGGCGTTATTTAAGTCATCCAATGTTTCAAACAATGGACATACATCCATACGGTATGGACAACCCGCTTCTTGTAGCAGTAAGTGTACCGCTAAGACGTCTGACGCAGTTCGTGCCATTGAGATAACGTAGGCGCCAAATGCTTCTTGTGGTTGTTTGGCCACAATCTTACATGTGTCGATGACTTCTTTAACTTCTGGTGATGGTTCCCAGTCACGTGGAAGTAGCGGACGCTTAGAGCTTAATTCATTCGTTAAGAAAGAAATTTTGTCTTGCTCACTCCACTGATCGTAATCACCGATGCCTAGATAGCGAGTTAATTCAGATAAAACGTCAGAGTGGCGAGTGCTTTCTTGGCGGATGTCTAAGCGAACAAGGTGTACACCAAATGCCTTAATACGACGAAGTGTGTCTAGTAGCGAGCCATCGGCAATGACGCCCATGCCACACTCACGTAAAGACTGATAGCATGCGTAAAGCGGTTCCCATAGCTGATTAGCATCTTGTAAGGTCGCTTTATTAGGAACGGGAAGGCCATTGATTTTTGCATCCAGCACTTCGCAAGTATCGCTAAGCAATGTACGAAGCTGTTTGAGGATCGCTCGGTAAGGTTCGTGCTCATCACCAGCCAACTCTCGTACCTGATCGTTGCATTTCGTCATCGAAAGCTCAGAGACCAGTTCTTGTATGTCGTTAAAATAAAGATCAGCGGCTTTCCAGCGAGAAAGGTGAAGCACTTCTTCAGTGATATCGTGAGTCACAAATGGGTTGCCATCGCGGTCACCGCCCATCCAAGATGAGAAGTGAACAGGGCGAGCATCAATTGGTAAGCCTTCGCCAAGATGGTTTTCAATGCGGTCATCCAATTCACGTAGGAATTCTGGAACGGCTTCCCACAGTGAATTTTCTACGACAGCATAACCCCATTTCGCTTCATCAAGCGGTGTTGGGCGTTGTTGACGAATGACATCAGAATGCCAAGCTTGCGCAATCAGTTGCTCTAGACGACGTTCTGTCTTGTTGCGTTCTTTGAATGACAAGTCGTCCAATTCTAATTTTGATAAGCACTCGTTAATCTTGACCAGTTTATTGATCATGGTGCGACGAGTGATTTCCGTTGGGTGTGCAGTTAGTACTAGCTCGATGTTCAAATCACGGATCGCTTGAGCCGTATCGAGTTTACTGATGTTATTTTGGCTTAGTTTGGAAAACAAAGAGTTGATGACATCAGGTTCACACACATGGGATTCGCAGTGGCGAGAAATCGTGTGGTACTGCTCAGCCATGTTGGTTAAATTCAAGAACTGATTAAAAGCGCGAGCAACTGGAGTCAGTTGATGATCAGGGAGGTTTTCTATCTCCTTGATAAGATGAGCTCGGTCATCTTGATTGCCACCACGTGCCGATTTAGACAGTTGACGAATCGTCTCTACCTTTTCCAAAATGGCATCACCGTGTGCCTCTTGAATGGTATTGCCGAGTAATTGGCCTAACATACGCACATTGCTTTTTAGCGCGGCATATTTTTCATTCATTATCTTCCCGCCTTGTAAAAAAATTACATCCATTTTTGTTTCTAAGGAAACAATCTAGCGAAAACATTCGGTCTGAGTCAAATAAACTGCACAAATAGCGTCTAAATATATGTTTGCATTGATGCTGGTCATTTATTAAACGATAGGATTAAGTCTGTATTGAAATTTTCTTTCAGTTTGTTGTAAATACAAACAAAAAGGAGCCTTTACAGGCTCCATAACGGGTACTCATTGGCTTAGAAACAATATCTGTGTATAGATTTTGTTACAATATCGATAGTCGGTTTGATAAATTCAAAGCCTAAATATTCATCAGGTTGATGCGCTTGTTCAATGGAACCGGGGCCTAGCACCAGTGTGGGGCAAAGCTCTTGTAAAAATGGTGCTTCAGTGCAGTAGTTGACGGTTTGTGAGGGTGTTGCACAAATTTCTTCAACTTCAGCGATGAAAGGGTGGTCGTGCTGGCACTCATAACCCGGTATTGGATCGTGTAGTGGTGTGATATCAATGCAGCCTGGCCATTTAGCTTCAACTTCATGAAGCGCATGTCTGAGCATATTGTCTAGCCCATCAAGGCTAATTCCCGGCAGAGGACGAACGTCGTAATGCAATTCACAGCAGCCACAAATTCGGTTGGCACTGTCACCACCATGTATGTGGCCTAAGTTTAACGTCGGATTTGGAATATCAAACCCAGGGTGGTGATATTCCTTGATGAGCTTGTCGCGTAACTTCATTAACGCAAATAGGACTTCATGCATGATTTCTATCGCATTAACACCTAATGCAGGGTTAGATGAATGCCCAGACTTACCAGTAACACGCACTGCATTGGCTACGTGCCCTTTATGACCTCGTACCGGGACTAAGCTTGTAGGCTCTCCGATAATGCACTGATCTGGCTTAAACGGAGCATCTTGAGTGAAATGCTTTGCACCGAGCATGGTGGTTTCTTCATCACATGTCGCCAGTATATAAAGAGGTTTGGTTTGGTTACTCCAATCGATGCCTTTCGTCGCTTCCAATATGAAAGCAAAAAAACCTTTCATATCCGCTGTTCCCAAACCATAAAAGCGGTTGTTTGCCTCAGTTAATGTGTGAGGGTCGAAATTCCATCGCCCTTGATCAAAGGGCACCGTATCGGTATGACCGGCCAGTAATAACCCGCCTTCACCTTGGCCTTTCTTCGCGATGAGGTTGTGCTTGCCTGTTGCTACCTCGACGATCTCTACCTCGAAACCAAGGTCTTTGAACCAAGTCGCCATTTTGGCGATGACTTCGCTGTTGCCTTCATCCCAAGTCGGATCGCTAGAGCTTATCGATGAGGTAGAAATTAATCCCTGATAGACCTCTTTAAAACTAGGTATTTGCATATTTCTTTACTTCCACTGTTGACAGAGAACCAATAAGACGATAAAACACATATTAAATCATTATTAATGAATAAAAAACCAAATAATGACATTTATTGAGTATGGATAGTCATTTTCTACCACGTAGATACCAACAAATTGGATGTATTGAGATGTTGAAGACCACAATCATTGGAGCAAGCGGATACACCGGAGCTGAGCTCGCATTAATGGTGAACAAACACCCAAACCTCACGCTAGCAGGTTTGTATGTTTCAGCCAATAGTGTGGATGCGAATAAGCCTATTAGCCAATTGCACGGTAAATTAGCCGGAGTGGTTGATGCTCCAGTCTTACCATTGGTCGATCCCGCTGCCGTAGCGAAACAGTGTGATGTGGTGTTTCTAGCAACAGCGCACGAAGTTAGCCACGATTTGGCTCCCGTATTTTTGGCTCAGGGTTGCCAGGTCTTTGACTTATCAGGTGCATTTAGAGTGCAGCAAGATGGTTTCTATTCTCAATATTATGGGTTTGAGCACCAACATGCTGATTGGTTAGACAAGGCGGTATACGGTCTAGCTGAGTGGAATGAAGCGGAAATCGCCGAAGCCAATTTGGTGGCTGTTGCAGGTTGTTACCCAACCGCATCACAGATAGCAATCAAACCTCTATTCGCACAAGGGTTAATTGATACTAACCAATGGCCAGTTATTAATGCAACGAGTGGTGTGACAGGTGCCGGTCGTAAAGCGTCAATGACCAACAGCTTTTGCGAAGTCAGTTTGCAGCCGTATGGTGTGTTTAATCACCGACACCAACCAGAAATCGCCGCTCACCTTGATTGCGACGTGATTTTTACACCACATTTAGGCAACTTTAAGCGTGGAATTTTAGCGACCATCACAATGAAGTTGGCTGATGGCGTAACTGCGGAGCAAGTAAATCAAGCATTTGAAACCGCTTACCTGAACAAGCCTGCGGTTCGTTTATTAAAAGACAAGATGCCTTGTATTCAAAACGTAGAAAACACGCCATTTAATGATTTAGGCTGGAAAGTCCAAGGGCAACACGTGATTGTTGTTTCAGCTATCGATAATTTACTGAAGGGCGCTTCTAGCCAAGCGATGCAATGTTTGAATTTACGTTTCGGCTACCCGTCGCTAACGTCACTCATTTAAGGGGATCACGATGAGCACCAATAAACCATTAGTCATAAAGTTGGGCGGCGCAGCACTAGAGTGTAGCGAAACATTAGCAAAGCTATTTGGCGCGATTAAAGGTTATCAAGAAAGTGCAAACCGTTCGATTGTGATTGTGCATGGTGGTGGTTATTTAGTCGATGAGCTGATGGCAAAGCTAAATATTCAGACTGTGAAAAAAGAAGGCTTGCGTGTGACGCCTTATGATCAAATCCCACTCATTGCAGGAGCACTTGCGGGCACCGCTAATAAGATGCTACAAGGTGAAGCGGTACGTGCTGGGTTGCATACCGTTGGTCTGAGTTTAGCAGATGGCGGACTGTGCCATGTTGAAGAGCTTGATCCAGAGCTTGGCGCGGTAGGTAAAGCGACACCTGGTGATTCAACAGTCTTGCAGGCCATTATGGCAACGGGTGCTAGCGCGATCATTAGTTCTATCGGATTAACGAGCCAAGGGCAATTGATGAACGTCAATGCCGATCAAGCTGCGGTAGCCGTTGCTGGCGCACTCGATGCTGAATTGGTGTTGTTGTCAGATGTCAGTGGCGTACTGGATGGTAAAGGCCATTTACTGACATCGTTAAGTAAAGCTGAAGCTAAACATCTGATTGAAGGTCAAGTCATCACTGATGGAATGATTGTTAAAGTGAATGCAGCGTTACAAGCTGCGGAAGAATTAGGTCGTCCTATTGAAGTGGCGACATGGCGTTACCCTGAGAAATTAACCCAATTATTTGCTGGCGAAAGTATCGGAACTCAATTTTTACCAGCATAACTCACCAAATTTTAGCAATATACCCAAAGGCCAGACCGCCAAAGTGCAGAGCCAGGGATTAGGAGAAGTAACATGAGCAAGGTTCAAGTAAAGAAAGTAGTAGTAGCATATTCTGGCGGCCTAGATACCTCAGTGATCATCCCGTGGCTTAAAGAAAATTACGATTGTGAAGTCGTGGCATTTGTGGCTGATGTGGGTCAAGGTGCTGAAGAGCTAGAAGGTATTGAAGAGAAAGCCATCGCGTCTGGAGCTTCTGAGTGTTACATCGCAGACTTGAAAGAAGAAATGGTGGCAGATTATATCTACCCAACGCTTAAAACGGGTGCGTACTACGAAGGTAAATACTTACTTGGTACGTCGATGGCTCGTCCTATTATTGCTAAGGCACAAGTTGAAATTGCACGTAAAGTAGGTGCTGATGCCCTTTGTCATGGTTGTACGGGGAAAGGCAATGATCAAGTACGTTTTGAAGGTGCTTTTGCTGCATTAGCCCCAGAACTGCACGTGATTGCACCTTGGCGTGAGTGGGATCTAGTTAGCCGTGAGGAGTGCTTGGATTACCTTGCTGAGCGTAATATCCCTTGTACTGCATCGTTAACGAAAATTTATTCTCGTGATGCAAACGCGTGGCACATCTCTACTGAGGGCGGCGTACTTGAAGATACGTGGAACGCACCAAACGAAGATTGCTGGGCATGGACAGTCGATCCTGAGCAAGCACCGAATCAATCTGAAACCGTTACCGTTCAAGTTGAGAAGGGTGAAGTTGTGGCTGTTGATGGTGAGAAAATGACGCCATACAACGCGTTAGTTTACTTAAACGAAAAAGGCGCGAAACACGGTGTTGGTCGTATCGACATCGTCGAGAACCGTCTTGTTGGCATGAAGTCTCGTGGCTGTTACGAAACTCCGGGTGGCACCATTATGATGGAAGCACTGCGTGCCGTAGAGCAATTGGTATTGGATAAAGCGGCATTTGAGTTCCGTGAAGAGCTTGGCGTTAAAGCGTCTCATCTTGTATACGACGGTCGTTGGTTCACTCCTCTTTGTAAGTCAATTCTTGCTGCAACAGAAGAGCTTGCTCAAGATGTGAATGGCGAAGTGGTGATTAAACTTTATAAGGGTCACGCAACGGTAACTCAAAAGCGTTCTGAGAACAGCCTGTACTGTGAAGAATTTGCCACATTCGGCGAAGATGAAGTTTACGACCAAAGCCATGCTGAAGGCTTCATCCGTCTTTACTCACTATCAAGCCGTATCAAAGCGCTTAATGAAGCTAAGAAAGCTAAGTAATTAAGAGAGAGTGACCACTAAAGTGTGATGCGGGCACCGCATTGCAAAAAGGTTTGAAAAGCCCATTTGTTTTGCAAATGGGCTTTGTTGTATCTTGAGTAACCAACGGCAAATACATAATTAGCGATTTATAAGAGTCTCATTTAGAAAGCAATTCTTGTTAAATAGAGAGATAAGCTAAGTTCTAATCAAATCAATTTGAATAATTATGTTTAAAAAGTGAATTATTACTTTATTTTTGGTTTGAATTGCCGTAAGTTTGAACCATAGAAAAACAAAATAAAAATTAGACAGAGTTAACCGTTGCACTAGCAGTGATTACTGAGCATTTAGGAGACACACAATGGCATTATGGGGCGGCAGATTTACCCAAGCAGCAGACACAAGGTTCAAAGACTTTAACGATTCACTTCGCTTTGATTACCGATTGGCTGAGCAAGACATTGTTGGATCTATCGCTTGGTCTAAAGCGCTGCAATCAGTCAACGTGTTGAGCGAAGAAGAGCAGCAAAGATTAGAGCTTGCTCTAAACGAGCTGAAACTCGAAGTCATGGAGGATCCAGAACAAATCTTACGTTCTGATGCTGAAGACATCCACAGTTGGGTCGAACAACAGCTGATCAGCAAAGTCGGTGACTTAGGTAAAAAATTACATACTGGCCGTTCTCGTAACGACCAAGTAGCAACGGATTTAAAACTTTGGTGCCGTCAACAAGGCCACCAATTGTTAATGGCGCTTGATCGCCTTCAAGGTCAGCTTGTTGAAGTTGCAAAAGCGCATCAAGGCACCGTACTTCCTGGTTATACTCACCTTCAACGTGCTCAGCCGGTGACATTTGCTCACTGGTGTTTGGCTTACGTTGAAATGTTCGAGCGTGATTACTCACGTTTGGCCGATGCTATTCGTCGTTTGGATACTTGTCCATTAGGTTCAGGGGCACTCGCTGGCACCGCCTATCCAATGGATCGTGAAGAGCTGGCGCATAACTTGGGTTTCCGTCGGGCAACGAGAAACAGCTTAGATTCTGTCTCTGATCGTGATCATGTCATGGAAATGATGTCTATTGCCTCTATCTCTATGTTGCACCTTTCTCGTTTGGCAGAAGATATGATCTTCTACAATTCAGGTGAATCAAACTTTATTGAATTGGCTGATACCGTGACTTCTGGTTCGTCATTGATGCCGCAAAAGAAAAATCCAGATGCTCTAGAGCTTATCCGTGGTAAATGTGGCCGTGTTTACGGATCAATGGCTGGCATGATGATGACGGTTAAAGCGCTGCCATTGGCTTACAACAAAGATATGCAAGAAGACAAAGAAGGCCTATTCGATGCTCTCGATACTTGGGATGAATGTATGGAGATGGCAGCACTTTGTTTTGTTGGTATTAAAGTAAATGGCGAAAGAACACTTGAAGCGGCGAAGCAAGGTTATGCTAACTCAACTGAATTGGCGGATTACCTAGTAGCGAAAGACATTCCGTTCCGTGAAGCTCACCATATTGTTGGAGTGACCGTTGTTGCTGCTATAGCTAAAGGGTGTGCGTTGGAAGAGTTAACGCTCGATGAGTTAAAAGAATTCTCTCCTGTTATTGAAGGGGATGTTTACGACATTCTTACCATTGAATCTTGTCTTGAGAAACGTTCGGCACTGGGTGGGGTATCACCTACTCAAGTCGCTTACGCTGTTGAACAAGCGGAGCAACGTATTGAACAGCGCGATACTTCAGGTGTGAAAGTGCGCCCGGCTCGCCTGACCGATATCGATGCATTAGAGGGGATGGTGACGTATTGGGCTGGTTTAGGTGAAAACCTTCCTCGCTCTCGTAATGAACTTGTTCGTGATATTGGTTCTTTTGCGGTGGCAGAACATCATGGAGAAGTAACCGGTTGTGCGTCTTTGTATGTGTATGACTCTGGCTTAGCGGAAATACGTTCATTGGGTGTAGAAGCCGGTTGGCAACATCAAGGACAGGGCAGCGCAATCGTGCAACACTTGGTCGATAAAGCTCGAGAAATGGCGATTAAGAAAGTGTTTGTTTTAACTCGTGTGCCTGAGTTCTTTATGAGACAAACCTTTATTCCGACATCAAAAACATTGTTGCCAGAAAAAGTACTAAAAGATTGTGAGCAATGTCCTCGTCAACACGCTTGTGATGAAGTGGCCTTGGAGATCAACCTAGCAGAACAAGTTATCGCTCGCGCAAACGTTGCATAATTAACTGATAAATAAGGAAACCCTAAATTAATAAGATCTTTTTAATAAAAAAAGGATCTTTTAGGGAACTAAATGGGAAAAGTAGCGGTCTACTTTAATACCACTGCTTTTTCTTAGTTGAATCTAGGAAGGCCCCTAATCAGGAATTGATTTAGGGGCTTTTTTCTTTTTACGCCAACCATCCTCGATTACCTGCTATCCATTAACGTGTTTTTTTCTTGCGAGTGCGAAGGGGAAAAACAACAAACTTCATCCATAAGTGCAATGCGAGAAGGCCGTTAAATGCGAGGCACGCAAATATCAATCCAATGGATTCAATGCTGGTCGGAGTATCACTGTATAACCACCACCAGATTAGCCAACTCAATACCGAAAGTACGCATAGCTGATTCATACAGCGTTGGCAGCGGCCAATTTTTTTCCAAAACCAGTTCTCACTGCAACGGTTACAAGCCATATCCAAGATCTTTAATGAGGTGAGGGGGCAATTATAGATCAACTAATCTTAACGCCTAGTGGTTTAATTTGAGCGAAATTTGCTTTTGAAGCTGCATTCGATAAGAAAGAGTGACGATGGCTAATTTTTATTAACTAAATCACAAAAAAATCGCAGCTGCCCCTTGGTATATCAGCATTGACACCTCATATCTGTTTCACATGCCGATTTACGGCAATTCCTATTCACATGGACTATTAATCAGGAGAGACGACCAATGAACATTCGTCCTTTACACGACCGAGTTATCGTTGAACGCCAAGAAGTTGAATCTAAATCTGCTGGAGGCATCGTACTGACCGGTTCTGCTGCTGAAAAATCAACTCGCGGAATCATTCTAGCTGTAGGCAAAGGCCGCATTTTAGAAAATGGCACCGTTCAAGCTTTGGATGTAAAAGTGGGTGATACGGTGATCTTTGCTGAAGGTTACGGGACTAAATCTGAAAAGATTGACGGCAAAGAAGTTCTGATTATGTCTGAAAACGACATCATGGCGATCGTTGAATAAGTCAGTATTGAATAGTTTTTTGCTCTGATTCAACAATGAGTGAATACAACCGAATTAAGAAAGGAAATTAAAGATGGCTGCTAAAGACGTTAAATTTGGTAATGACGCACGTATTAAGATGCTAGAAGGTGTAAACGTTCTGGCTGACGCGGTAAAAGTAACTTTAGGCCCTAAAGGTCGTAACGTTGTTCTAGATAAATCATTTGGTGCACCAACAATCACCAAAGATGGTGTTTCTGTTGCTCGTGAAATTGAATTGGAAGACAAATTCCAAAACATGGGCGCACAAATGGTTAAAGAAGTGGCCTCTCAAGCGAATGATGCGGCGGGCGACGGAACAACAACAGCGACAGTACTGGCTCAATCTATCATTACTGAAGGTCTAAAAGCGGTTGCTGCTGGCATGAACCCTATGGATCTTAAGCGCGGTATCGACAAAGCGGTTATTGCTGCAGTTGAAGAACTAAAAGTACTTTCTGTTCCATGTGCAGACACTAAAGCGATTGCTCAAGTGGGTACTATCTCTGCTAACTCTGATCTAACGGTTGGTAACATCATTGCTGAAGCAATGGAGAAAGTAGGCCGTGATGGCGTAATTACCGTTGAAGAAGGTCAAGCTCTGCAAGACGAGCTAGACGTAGTAGAAGGTATGCAGTTCGATCGCGGTTACCTATCTCCTTACTTCATCAATAACCAAGAAGCTGGCAGTGTTGATCTAGAAAGCCCGTTTATTCTTCTTATTGATAAGAAAGTATCAAACATCCGCGAATTGCTTCCTACTCTAGAAGCGGTAGCAAAAGCGTCTCGTCCACTGCTTATCATTGCAGAAGATGTAGAAGGCGAAGCGCTGGCGACACTTGTTGTGAACAACATGCGTGGCATCGTTAAAGTAGCAGCAGTTAAAGCACCAGGCTTTGGCGACCGTCGTAAATCAATGCTTCAAGATATCGCTATCCTAACGGGTGGTACGGTTATTTCTGAAGAAATCGGTCTAGACCTTGAAAAAGTAACGCTAGAAGATCTTGGTCAAGCAAAACGCGTGACGATCACCAAGGAAAACTCAACCATCATCGATGGTGCGGGTGAAGAAGCGATGATCCAAGGCCGTGTAAGCCAGATTCGTCAGCAAGTTGAAGACGCAACTTCAGACTACGATAAAGAAAAACTTCAAGAGCGTGTTGCTAAACTCGCTGGTGGCGTTGCGGTAATTAAAGTTGGCGCAGCAACCGAAGTTGAAATGAAAGAGAAAAAAGACCGTGTTGAAGATGCACTTCACGCTACTCGCGCAGCAGTAGAAGAAGGGGTAGTGGCAGGCGGTGGTGTTGCACTTATCCGTGCGGCATCAAAAGTGGCTGAGATGGGCCTTAAAGGCGACAACGAAGAGCAAAATGTTGGTATTCGTGTTGCTTTACGTGCAATGGAAGCGCCACTTCGTCAAATCACAAGCAATGCGGGTGATGAAGAGTCAGTGGTTGCAAACAACGTGAAAGCGGGTGAAGGCAGCTACGGTTACAATGCAGCGACTGGTGAATACGGCGATATGATTGCAATGGGTATCCTTGACCCAACAAAAGTAACGCGTAGCGCACTTCAGTTTGCAGCATCCGTTGCCGGTCTGATGATCACAACAGAAGCTATGGTTACCGATCTACCTGCTAAAGATGCACCTGGAATGCCTGATATGGGCGGTATGGGTGGCATGGGTGGTATGCCAGGTATGATGTAATACAATAAAGGTAATTACCTTTTCGTATTATTGATAAAGCCCTCACGAAAGTGGGGGTTTTTGCGTTATAGAACGGTCAACATTGACAAGAACGTGGTAGTCGACTTTATTTTACAAATTTACTCCAGCCTTTTATTGCTATGGTATTGAAGAGAAAGGCATTTCACTTTAGCTATTACCTAATACTCATCTGAGTTCTTATAAAACCATCTGAAATTGCTTTCAGTAGCCTTCAATTCTGGTATGGTGGCGGCATAAAAAATATACTAGGCTAGGTATAATTGTGGCTTATCAAAGCTCTTTCCCCATAAAGCGAGCAATACTCGGTGTGACAGCCGTTTTTGGTTTGTTTCTATTTCTTATTTTTATTGATGCATTAGACGAGGCAGAAGAAGAGTACCAACAAGAAAGTCAGCAAATATTGTCGACAATGAGAGATCTTACCCATACATTGCGTTCGGTTGAGTTCGAAATGACGACCCACAGTTACCTTCGAGGTGATCAGTATCCATTTCCCATTATAAAAAAAATTGAAAACCAGAGTTGCTATTTTCTTAGTGATCTCGACTCGGGAGCAGGCTTTGACTTTGTATATTCAGGCCCTGAGTCTATGTGTGATGAATACAGTAGACTAAACCTTGAAGCGTTGAGCCACTTATCTTCGGCTAATGTCATGGCGTATTTGGTTACATTAGTTGATAAAGTCTCGGCTTTTTATTTCATATCGAAAGATAAGTACATTATTTCCTCCCCCTCTGATCTTGCAAATAATATGAAAGGTCACCAGTTTGATGATGTCGTTGAAGGTCGACCATTTTGGGCAAATACCGTTAAGCACGGGTTAGCCGAAAATAGAGGAGATATCACTTTTACGGGAGAGTACGAAGATCTATTAACTCATCAGTCCGTGATTACTCTGACGGTTGGCGTATATAACAAAGGGCGATTTCTTGGTGTTCTTGGTGTCGATGCATTTGCGAATAAAATTAAAAGCAAATATGGCAGAGAGTACGTGATTTCGGATTGGCAAGGAGGCAATAACTTGTCTTTATTTAGCTATGCGATTTCTCGCCCGTTAAGCAATGCATATTTTGATTCACGCCTTTATCTCACGGTCAGTCAAACTTGGCAGCAACATATGAGCCATTTGTGGGTTAGTAAATACTACCTGTTAGTGACTCTTTGTATGGCGTATCTGTTCATTGTTATTATGCTGCTGAAAAAAAACTGGTCAGTCATCGATGCCTATGAGCATTATCTTGGTTTTACGCAATCAAACTCTGGTTTATTGAACTTGTTGGGTTTAGAAGACAGCTTGAAAAGGCTGGAGGAAGAGCCTTATCTGTCGATGGCTCTTTATCGTAATCAGCAGTTTGACCATTACACTTCTGCTTATGGAAAAGGGGTGTATCAGCAATTATACCAACACGTAATTGATACATTTTCCCAACGGCTACGTGATAAAGATTTGTTTGTTCAACTCGATAACGGTGATTTATTGCTGGTGGTTCCGACTGAATCGGAACATCTTGCAACGCATATGTTTACGAGCCTTGAGAGAGAGTTATCGTTACGATCATGCCGCTTGGAACAGGGCGGTAGGATACAAATGTCGATGGAGGGTGAGCATCATTGCTTCCCTGTGCATCATTACGATAATTTTCATCACTTGTGGATGAGTGAGCAGGCTCAAATTCTGTTCTCGTCTCAGAGCATAGAGCAATATAGAACCGTATGATTAGATAAGCCGAGCCGCTATTTTGCTCGGCTTTTTCTATTTACTTTCCTATTTACAATAGTTTGATGGACGCCTCGCTTTAGGCTCATGAAACTGTTTTCCAGTTTGTCTACCCCAAGTAAAAGTGCCAATACAAGAACGGTGATTAGGACAGCTTGTTGACCAAACCCTAGAGCAATCATCATGCCTAATGCCGCTAATACCCAGATAATAGCGGCGGAGGTCACTCCGTGTATTTTTCCATCTAGAGTCATCATTACCCCTGCTCCTAGAAATCCAACGCCCGTAATTATTTGGCCGAGCACTCGAGCTTGATCGAGCGTGTTTGGGGATAAGTGAACAGCGAGAGACATGAAAAAATAAGTGCCAGACACGATTAAGGTAGATGTTCTGATTCCGACCGGCTTACCACGTATTTGCCTTTCTACACCGATGAGTATTCCGCAGATAGCACAGCATAAAAGGTGTGACCAAGCAAAAGGGCCAAGATCTAGGTAGGGTGATAGCGTTGTCATGAGACGAAATTCAAGGGAGAAAAGCGAGCATTTTGCAACAGCGTGATGATGAAGGAAAACTAATAATTTTTATGGTTACAGACAAAAATAGTGTTGAAGTTATCAAATTGACGTTTAGTTTGCCATTATTGAATAAGTGCAACTTATAGGTTGATGATGTGACCGCAATCGCATATATTTCATCGAATCCTGTTCGATATAATAAAATAAGGCACCAAAATGAAAAAATCAATCTCAGCGTTAGCGTTAGCAATGGCGGCAGTATCTCCTTTTGCAATGGCTGATAGCTCTGGCGCGATGTTCTCTACGCTTGACGGTTACAATGCACCTAGCAACGATGCAGTTGGTGGTGTTCGCCTGTCTGTTATTCACGGTAAAGTAAGTGAAGTGAAAGGTGTGGATGTCTCTGTGTTGGGTATGTCTGAAACAGACAAAATGACGGGTGTTAACTTTGGTATGTTTTTTGGTGCATCGAAAGTAAACCAAGAAATGAAAGGTGTTTCGCTAGGTCTGTTCAACTGGAACACGGGTCATGCAAAAGGTTTAAACTTGGGCGCTGTTAACGTAACTAATGACGTTCAAGGCGTTAACTTAAGCACGGTAAACTACTCTGAAGGTTACACTATGGCTGATGTTGGCCTTGTGAGCTTGTCTCAAAAATCAAACTTCCAATTCGGCTTCTTTAATAAAACAAAAGAAATCGACGGTGTACAGATTGGCCTGATCAACTGTGCAGACAATGGTTTCCTTCCTTGTTTCCCTATTGTTAACTTTGCAAAATAATGACGAAGTAATCGAAATACGAAAGCCCTTGGTCTAAACTAAGGGCTTTTTTACATCTAGCATTTAAAGATACGAAAGCTGAAAAGATCTTCGATTGATTTTTAGACGGCGGTGATTTTGTACAGCCACTGTTTATCAACTACGCTTAATAAGATATTTTCCCGAAGAAATGCCTTATGACTCAGCAAAGCGAAGATTTAACCAGCCTCCCAGTTCTTGAAGGAATATTTCATAGTGTGCCCATTATGCTGGCAGTGCTGGATAATAACTTAAAATATCTATTTGTAAGTCAGCAATATCTTGATTTTATTAGGCTAAGCAATGAAGAGGTGCATAATCGAACTGCGGCACAAGTACTGCCTGAACAAATTTACTTAAGTATTGCCCCATTACTAGAGCGGGCGCTATGTGGGGAGTCGATAAGCTTTGAGATTGCGCTGCCGACGACACCAGAGAGCTTTTTAAATATTCAATATCAACCGAGGTTTAATGCCAGTGGCGCTCAAATTGGCATTTTGATGTCTGGTGTTGATATAAGCAAACTCAAGAAAGCGGAGCTGGATTTACAAGAATTTAATAGTCACTTGGAAGATGTTGTTAAAGAAAGAACTCAACGTTTAGAGCAAGCCAACTTTGGGCTTTTAGAGACACTGGATACGCTAAAACATGCACAAAGCTCGTTAGTTGAGTCTGAAAAAATGGCATCATTAGGTAATCTTGTGGCGGGTATTGCCCATGAGGTGAATACACCTCTAGGAATAAGTATTACAGCAACAAGCTATTTAGAAGAAAACATCAAATCTCTCCAAGCTGGGTTCGAATCTGGCTCTTTAACTAAAACTCAGTTTCTTAAAACCATCAATGCACTAAAAGAGTCCGCTAGCATATTGGATGCTAATTTGATCAGGGCTGAAAGTCTGATATCAAGCTTTAAACAAGTCGCGGTGGAGCAAAGCGACCAGAAAATGCAGATGTTCAATTTAAAAGAAATAATAGATAGCCTGCTGACCTCTCTTTCGCATGAGATCAGAATTTTAAGAGCTTCTGTTGAGGTAGATTGTTCAGGTTCAATTGAGTTAGAGAGCTATTCAAGTAGCTATATCCAGATTTTAACAAATCTAATTACGAATAGTCTTCGACATGGCTTTGACGAGTGGGACGGAGAGAGAAAAATCGTCATCAAAGTAAGAGTTGACGAGAGACAGATTAAAATTGAGTACTTCGATACCGGAAAAGGCATCGCTCCTTCGATTATTGACAGGATATTTGAACCATTTGTGACGACGAAAAGGGGCCAAGGTGGTTCAGGTCTTGGCACCAATATTATTTATAATACCGTTGTGACATTACTTAAAGGCCGCGTTGAGTGTTACTCGGAACCCAACCTTGGTGCTCGGTTTATCTTTATTCTTCCTAGAGCATTATTCTAAATCAAGATTGATAGGGGTTTTACTGGCTCTCCCACCGATCTCCCTCGTTAGCCTCGGAACTAGGTAACCTGAAACCTGAGTGATCACATCTGCCATAATTTCTTTCGCTCTGGCATCAGAAACAAAATAATGGGCTGCGCCCTGTACTTTATCCAATACGTATAGGTAGTAAGGCAATACGCCTGCAGAAAATAGCGTCTCGCTTAACATTATTTGGTCTTCTGCTGAGTCATTAATTCCTTTCAACAAGACAGCCTGATTGAGTAAGGTACAGCCTGATGACTTTAATCTGTTTAATGCAACTGTCAGCTCGTTATCAATTTCGTTGCCGTGATTAATATGAGTGACAAAAACAATATTAAGCCGAGTATTTGTCAGTATCTGGCATAATTCGTTGGTGATCCTTGCCGGAATAACAACGGGAAGGCGTGTATGAATCCGCAACGTTTTGATGTGCTTGATATCAGCGATATTGTTAATGAGCCATTCAAGTTCATTGTCCTTAGCCATGAGTGGATCGCCGCCAGATAAGATGACTTCATTGAGCTCAGTATGCTGCTTTATATACTCGAGGCTGTTTAGCCAAACAGATTTGGAGCCTTTGTTATCCGCGTAGGGAAAATGACGTCTGAAGCAATAGCGACAATTGATGGCACAGCCGCCTTTCACAATGAGCAATACTCGGTTCTTGTATTTATGAAGTAAACCCGGTTGTTGATTGTTTTGTTCATCAAGAGGATCAGCAGAGTAACCCGGTGTTTGCTCATATTCTTCGAATAAGGGTAAAACTTGTTTTAGCAAAGGATCGTTTGGATTGCCTTTTTCCATTCTATCGACGAAGCTCATCGGTACGCGCATAGGAAAAAGCTCACGCGCAGCGAAGCCTTTTTGCCACGGGATCGGATCGATTTCCAGTAAAGAGAGGAGCTCAGACGGATCTGAGATCGCATTCGCCAGTTGTTTGAGCCAGTTTTGCTCAACAGATGGCTCGATTCGGGTTATTATATGCGGCATAGAATTTAACTCTAACATGGTAAAGAGGAAATAATGGCTACAGTTAGCACCAATGAATTCAAAGGCGGTTTAAAATTTATGCTCGACAGTGAGCCGTGTGTCATTCTCGAAAACGAGTTTGTGAAACCGGGTAAAGGTCAAGCGTTCAACCGTGTACGAATTCGTAAACTATTGTCTGGTAAAGTGTTAGAGAAAACATTTAAGTCTGGCGAAACTGTAGAAGTCGCTGACGTAATGGATATCGATCTTGATTACTTGTACTCAGACGGCGAATTCTACCACTTTATGAACAGCGAAACATTCGAACAAATTGCAGCGGATGTGAAAGCAGTGGGCGATAACGCTAAATGGTTAGTTGAAAACAACACGTGCATGATCACGTTGTGGAATAACAACCCAATCACTGTAACACCGCCAAACTTTGTTGAATTGGAAGTAACAGAGACAGATCCTGGCCTGAAAGGTGATACTCAAGGCACGGGTGGTAAACCAGCAACACTTTCAACAGGCGCTGTTGTTCGTGTTCCTCTGTTTATTGCTATCGGCGAAGTGATCAAAGTTGATACGCGCAGTGCAGAATACGTAGGTCGAGTGAAGTAATTTTACTTACACCTAATGAAAAAAGTCGCATGATTGCGACTTTTTTTATGTCTGGCGTTTATGTTTTATAAAATTAGCCTTCACTTATAGACTTGTTAGTAATAAGACGTATTATCCTTTCGGTTGTGGAACTAATATCACAAATTCATTTTCGTAAGGATATCAAAATGAAACAAACACTTTTTGTCGCTTTACTCACGACAGCATTCGGTTATTCGAGCATGTCATTGGCTTCAGAGGTCGATGGCCATAATTTTTCTTTGTCTAAAGGAAAGCCCGATGCCGGACTGTGCCAATTTGATGTAGACCAAGGTAAGTCTTTTTTTGACGCAGAATCAGGCAAGTTATGGGCGTGTGGGGAAGCGGGTTGGGTGTATTTTGAGTCGAAGAGCAGCTTAGTGTGTGAGAGTTCTCCTACGATTGACATCAACCAATACCAAGCTTGGAAAAAGCGAAGCTATACCGGTGGTGCAGAAGTTTCTCACAATGGTCGCCTCTACAAAGCTCGTCATTGGGTGAACAAAGAGCCCGGTCAAACAGAGGCTTGGGAGTTGATTGATCTTTATGTTGGAGGCCCTTCTTCGTGGAGTAAGCTAGAGCAGTATCACTCAGGTAAAGATAGTGTGGTTTACATGGGGCATGTCTACAAAGCCACGGCCTGGTCTAGAAATGTAAACCCATCGCAAGAAGTGTTGAAGTCTGGCTGGAAAAGATGGAAATGGGTTGGTGAATTTGAATGCCCAGAATAAATACGAGTAAGTAGAATAAAAAAAGGCTGATAGGAGTACCATCAGCCTTTAATATTGTCAGCTATAACATCTTAAATCATAAAGACAAAAACGATAGCTATTGCTGAAATGATCGATGCAAAACCGTAGCAAAAAATCTTGCCAACCACGCCAGCATGGATTTTCAGATCGTGCATGCCGTGATGTAAGCGGTGCATTGCGTGCCACATTGGTAAAGCAAGAGTACCGATAACAAACAAGGCTCCGATGAAGCTGGTTGCAAAATCTGCAACGCGATCATAGCTCATTGCTTCAGGAGAAATAACCCCCATTGGTACCAAGATACCAAGCACAAGAATAGTGATCGGACTGATCATTGCAAACCAAGTACCGCCAGCGCCAAATAGCGTCCACCATACGGGTTCATCTGAACGTTTAGGGGTTTTATTGACTGTAGAGTGAGTCATTACATTGGCCTCCTTAAACCACGACAAGTACGATAAGTGAAATCGCAGCGACCGCTGCCCACTGACTCAACACGATGATTTTTTTATCAATCAACTTACCTTTCAAGCGAATTGGCATCACTTGAGGCATCATGCTAAAGAAAGTCTGGGCATGCAGTAGGCTACCTGCAAGTGCAACGATATTGATCGCGACAACAATAGGGTTAGCCATAAAGCCAAGCCATGCTTGCCACGCTTCAGGCCCCTTCACTAGGCTGCCCAAACCAACGGTTAGGAACAGAGTAAACAAGATTAACGGTAGAATGGTTGCTTCACGCATCATATAGAAACGATAAAACGGGCTGTCTTTCCACCATGTGCGCTTCATTTCACGAACATAAGGTTTACGATTGCTCATCCTTCTAGGCCTCCGCTTTCTTTGGTGAACCATCCGGTTTCAACATGGCAATGACGAAGTCCATTGAAGATTCAACTTTGCCTTGGTTTACCGCTGCTGCAGGATCGACGTTTTTAGGGCAAACCTCAGAACAGTAACCCACGAAAGTACAACCCCATGCGCCATTGTCTCCATTGATAAGCTTCATACGCTCATCTTTGCCGTTATCACGACTATCTAGGTTGTAACGGTGAGCAAGTGTTAATGCTGCAGGGCCAATAAACTCTGGGTTTAAACCAAATTGCGGACACGCTGCGTAACATAAACCACAGTTAATACATCCAGCGAACTGCTTGTATTTTGCCATTTGCTCAGGCGTTTGCAGGTTAGCACCATCTTCAGGTTTACGGTCATTACCAATGATATAAGGCTTGATGGCTTCTAGACGTTCGATAAATGGCGTCATATCCACGATTAAGTCTTTTTCAATCGGGAAGTTAGCCAGTGGCTCAATTCTCAATCCATCAGGGTAGTCACGCAGAAAGCATTTACATGCCAGTTTAGGAACGTTGTTAACCATGATGCCGCAAGAGCCACAAATCGCCATACGACAAGACCAGCGGTAAGAGAGGTCTTTATCCAGGTTGTCTTTGATGTAACCAATGGCATCAAGTACCGACATAGTGTCATCGAAAGGCACATCAAACGACTGCAGATGTGGTTCGCTGTCTTTTGCTGGATCGTAGCGTAGGATTTCGACTTTTTGAATACGAGTTGTCGTCGTCATATTATGCCTTCTCCTCTGCTGGTTTTTCTTCATCAAGTTGTTTTTGAGCTGCCGCTTCAGCCGCGGCTGCTTTTTCTGCCGCTTCACCATATAGACGAGCTTTAGGTTGAGACTTGGTGATTTTCACATTGCTATAATCGATAGACGGCGCCGCGTCTTCTTTGAAGAAAGCCAATGAGTGCTTCAAGAAGTTCTCATCATCACGTTCAGTGCAGCCATCGTCTAGACGTTGATGAGCACCACGAGATTCTGTTCTTAAAATAGCCGAGTGAGCCATGGCTTCAGCGACTTCAAGTCCGTAACCGACTTCAATGGCATACAGAAGATCGGTGTTAAACACTTTTCCTTTGTCTTTGATGCCAATGTTTTTGTAGCGAGCTTTAAGTTCAGTCAACTTATCAATGGTTGCTTGCATCAGATCTTCTTGACGGTAGATACCACAACCAGCTTCCATTGTGTGACCCATTTCAGTGCGGATATCCGCCCAGTTTTCATTTCCGTCTTGATCTAAGAGTGCTTGAATTCGTGCTTCAACCGCTGTTATTTGTTTAGCGATTGACTCGTCATTCCAGCCTTTGAACTCAGCAGCGCGCTTAACTGCGTTTTCACCGGCAACACGACCGAATACGACAAATTCAGCCAATGAGTTTGAACCTAAGCGGTTTGCACCATGCAGGCCAACAGAAGCACACTCACCCACAGCGAATAGACCTTTGATTCGAGTTTCACATTGGCCGTCTGTTTCAATGCCACCCATGGTGTAGTGAACCGTTGGGCGAATTGGGATTGGTTCTTTAGCAGGATCTACATTCACGTAAGCTTTTGAAAGCTCACAGATGAATGGTAAACGTTCTTGCAGGTACTCTTCACCGAGGTGGCGAAGATCAAGGTGCACCACATCACCCAGAGGGTGCTTAATGGTGTTGCCTTTTTGCTGCTCATGCCAGAATGCCTGAGAAACTTTGTCACGAGGACCCAGTTCCATGTATTTGTTTTTTGGTTCGCCAACAGGGGTTTCTGGCCCCATGCCGTAATCTTGTAGATAACGGTAGCCGTTTTTGTTGACGATGATACCGCCCTCACCACGACAACCTTCAGTCATCAAAATGCCCGTGCCTGGAAGGCCCGTAGGATGGTATTGAACGAATTCCATGTCACGAAGAGGAACGCCGTGGCGATAAGCCATTGCCATTCCGTCGCCAGTTACGATACCGCCATTGGTATTGCAGTGGTAAACGCGACCAGCACCACCCGTTGCAAGTACAACAGATTTCGCTTTGATGGTAACGAGTTCACCTTCAGACATATGAATGGCGATTAAACCTTGAACTTCACCGTCTTCAACGAGAAGATCGACCACAAAATACTCATCGAATCGATTGATTTGATCGTATTTCATCGAAGTTTGGAACAGGGTGTGAAGCATGTGGAAGCCTGTTTTGTCAGCAGCGAACCAAGTGCGCTCTACTTTCATGCCACCAAAACGACGTACGTTGACTTCACCATTTTCTTTGCGACTCCATGGGCAGCCCCATTGCTCCATTTGGACCATTTCGCGAGTCGCGCTTTTAACAAAATATTCTACAACGTCCTGTTCACATAGCCAGTCCCCACCGCCAACAGTATCGTTGAAGTGGTTATCTAGGCTGTCTTCTTCCTTGATTACAGCTGCTGAGCCTCCTTCCGCTGCGACAGTGTGAGATCGCATTGGATACACTTTAGAAATAAGTGCAATTTCGAGTTCAGGGTTGGCCTCAGCCGCGGCAATGGCAGTACGAAGACCGGCGCCGCCTGCGCCGATGACTGCGATATCTGTGGTTATTGTTTTCACAGTTATCCTCCAGTGTGTATTGGCAATAAAAAAGCGGCTAGGCGTACTATCTTTCGATAATGCGCAAGCTACCAATGTCATGCCTGGGATTGTAATAATTGATTTTGAGTTCCTTGGCGTATATTAAAAGACGGGCACTGGGAAAAAATTGATGTACTTAGGTTTTTGCTCCGGTAATGCAAGTTTGAGCATATTATTTTGGTTTTGTGTGAGGAAAGTCACTAACCACTTTGGAATAGTGCGATTAACAGGGTAAAATTGTCAGTTTTTTCCCATTGGAGTCATTTATGACCTTAGCTACTTGGCAGCCGTCGGCTTCGATTTCGATGCTGAAAAAAAGAGGCGATATTTTGTCTCAAATTAGGCAGTTTTTTGCTCAACGACGTGTCTTAGAAGTCGATACGCCAGCCATGAGTCACGCAACGGTTACTGATGTGCACATGCATACGTTTCAAACGAATTTTGTTGGTCCTGGGTATTCACAAGGAGCGTCCTTGTATTTAATGACCAGTCCAGAATTCCATATGAAGCGGCTGCTTGCTGCGGGTAGTGGCTGTATTTATCAAATTAATAAAGCGTTTCGTAATGAAGAGGATGGTCGCTATCACAACCCAGAATTTACGATGTTGGAATGGTATCGAATGGGTTTCGACCATCATCAGCTAATGGACGAAATGGATGACTTGTTACCGTTGATTTTAAAGTGCGATTCTGCGAATAGAATGACTTATCAGCAAGCATTTTTGTCGGTGTTAGGTGTGTGTCCGTTAGAGGCAAGCATGGATGACCTCAGAGCCTCTGCTGCTCAGTTAGGCTTGAGCGATATTGCCCATAACGAGCAAGATAAAGATACACTATTGCAGTTACTTTTCAGTGTTGGCGTTGAAGGTGTTATTGGCCAAAATGCCCCTGTATTTGTTTATGACTTTCCGGCTTCGCAGGCGGCATTGGCGAAAGTGAACCAGTCTGATCCTAGGGTGGCGGATAGATTTGAAGTTTATTATAAAGGCATCGAGCTAGCTAACGGCTTCCATGAGTTAGATAATCCTGCTGAACAGCTAGCGCGTTTTGAACAAGACAACAGAAAACGCATAAGCACGGGGCTACAGCCTCAACCCATTGATCACAATTTAATTGCCGCTTTAGAGCATGGTTTACCAGCCTGCGCTGGCGTTGCTCTTGGGGTCGACCGCTTGATTATGCTTGCGTTGGACTGTGAGCATATCGATGAGGTAACGGCTTTTCCATTCCCTATCGCCTGAACAACATTGTGACTTATTTGGTTGTTAGCCGACAATAATGCCTGTACCGACAACGGCGACAGCTGCGCCTAACCACGCGTAGCGGTTGGGTCTTTGTTTCGTATACAGCCATAAAAGAGGCAGTAACATGATTGGTGTAGTGGAAGAAAGTAGCGCGACCATACCAACGTTACCGTCTTTTAAGGCGTAGAGGATCAGAGTCATACCGACGGCCATTGCTAAAAAGCCGTTGACGGCACAAATGGCAAGTATTTTTAAACTTATTGGTTGAATAGGTCGGGCTAATTTTGCCCCCGTCATACGAAATAAACTGTGTGCTAAAAAAGCGGTGATCATCCTTAACGCTGAAGCCGCAATTGGATCAATTTCGGTGAGCATGACAGGCTTTGCGATGATGCCTCCCATTGCTTGGCAAAAAGCAGCAAGTAGTCCTAGGGATACCCCAATCCAAGCTCGGCCTTTTACCGCTTCCCAATCATGTTGCTTTTGGCTTTTTCGTCCGAAGAAAATAGCGGAAACGACGCCTGAGAAAACCAAGACTGAGCCAATATATTCACTGCTGGTTAGCGTTTCGCTAAAAAGAAAATAGCCCAGTAAAGCGGAAAAGACGGCATGGCATGAAAAGAGCAGGCCAGCCTGTCTCGGACCCATTCGATTCATACAGGCAAATAGCGCAGTATCGCCAATAAAAATACCAATCAGCCCAGATAGAGCCATCGGAAATATATGGACGGATTCCACACTGCTCCAGCCTCCAGTCACAAGAGCCATAACAATCAGCATACTTGCAGTACACCCCATCCTCCAGCGACTGTACGCGAATGAACCAAGATGCCTTGCTGGTGTTACTGATATTAAACTGGAAATTGCCCATAAAAATGCGGCAGCAAGGGCGAGCCATTCATAAGTCATAATATGAAAAATAGGATGATAGATGACCTGACTATGCACTAATAATTTGCAATCAACCACTGTTTGATGCGGTTGAATAGAAAGGCATGACACGAAAAGTCCCCTAGATAAGAGGACTAATGCGTTTGAAGCTCTTTGCTACAAGACCAAAACTTTTGTTACGAGCACAGAGCTTCTTGTTATAAGAGCATCATTCCGTGTTGGGAGAGTTTAGGTAAGAATAAGCATGGCGGCGTAAACCATAAGCAACCCCAAGACTCCCATAATCAAGCCAATCTTAGCCATATCTTTACTTTCGATTAAACCGGTTGAATACGCTAATGAGTTTGGTGGCGTAGAAACAGGTAAGATCATACCAAGGGAGGCGGAAAATGCGACGACCACGAGCAAGCCTTGCAGTCCACCTATAGCGACCAAACTTGGCATGGATGTCCCGATAGCGGCAGCGATGGGCATGAGTAAGTTGGCGGTTGCGGTATTGGACATAAAGTTAGCCATCAACCAACATACAATCGATAAGGTAATCACGACGGCGTAAGGAGTTAATGACTCATAATCGATTGAATGTGCCAGCGCCTCTGCTAGCCCTGTTTTATCTAACCCAATACCAATAGCAATCCCCCCAGCAACCAACCACAGTACGTCCCAGTTAATTTGCTTTAGCTCTTCTTTTCCCATAATTCCCGTTAGGGTAAATACGGCGAGAGGAATAATTGAAACCACATAGGTGTTCATGCCATGGAGGCTGGTGGTCATCCATAAGAGTATGGTAGCGGCAAACGTAATGTAAACGGTAATTGCTCGCCAGCTCTTTCTAAACTGGCCATTAAGTTTTAGCACCATCTCTTTTTCAGATGAAGGAAACAGCCGTTGAAGAAGAAACCAAGCGATGGTCAATTGAATCATGACAAAGGGCAGCCCCATCATCATCCAACTGAGAAAGTCGATGCTGTTTTCTCCGGTTAAATATTGTAGTGCGATAGCATTGGGTGGCGTGCCAATTGGCGTTGCTATACCACCGGTATTGGCAGCAATAGGAATACATAGCACCAATGCTTTCACCCCCAAGTCTCCTTTAGGTGCTGAAGCAACAATAGGTCCGAGTAACGCGAGCATCATGACGGTAGTGGCGGTGTTTGACATAAACATAGAAAAAACTGCGGTGATCAGCATTAACCCAAGCATGATGAACTTTGGCTGCGTACCAAATGGTTTGAGTAAAACACGAGCCAAGTTGTTATCCAGTTCGTATTTGGATGCCGCGATGGCTAGAGCAAAGCCCCCCATAAATAGAATGATGATCGGAGAAGAGAATGCGCTGAATATATCGGTGTAATTGATCAGCTCGCCAAGGTCATGCCCTTCAGGAGGCGTGCGAAATAAATGCAGCCCCTTATTGGATATCATAACTAACTCTAACGCGATGATTAAGATTGATGTGGCAAAAACAGGAACAGGTTCGAGTACCCATAGTAGGGCTGCAAGTAAAAAAATAGCTAAAAGTCTATGTTGGATGAGGGTTAAATCATCAAGAGGGATCAAATCTATGGGCATCAACAAAACCGCAGTGGGAATGGCAAAGCAGATGAAGAGTTTGATCAAAATCGCAGGATTTTTTATTACCATAGACGTAAAAACCTTCCTAGTTTAAGTCAATAGCAATGAGGATAAATGAGGGTCAAGATTGTTACTTAGATCTGGGCGAGACTTTGATAAAAAAGAAAAGCTTAATGGGGGGATTTTTGTTTTTTATCAATAAAGAGAAAGAACAGAGCGGGTGTTGAGAAAGGAGGTCGATTGACGTCAACCTCCTGATTCATTTAGCTTTCGGATTTGATATGCGCGTAAGCCGTGCCTAACAACGTTGGAACATTGTTTTGCATCGTTTGGTCGAATTCAATTGCATCTTTAGCGAATAGGTTAATCACCGTAGAGCCAAGCTTAAAGCGACCCATTTCGTCACCTTTGTTAAAGTGAACAGACTTATTTCCCTCGGCAGGGTAATCCCATGTATAAACGGTGTTACCACGAGGAGGTGTGACGGTTCCTGCCCATGTCAGCTCAATGCTACCGACGATAGTGGCACCAACCAATACTTGTGCCATAGGGCCAAACTCGGTATCAAAGATACATACAACGCGTTCGTTACGAGCAAATAGATTAGGCACGTTTTCGGCCGTGAGCGGATTAACCGAGAAGAGGTCTCCTGGTACGTAAATCATCTGACGAAGCACGCCGTCACAAGGCATGTGAACACGGTGATAATCGCGTGGCGACAAGTATAAGGTAGCAAATTCGCCATCAGCGAATTCTTGCGCTAACGTAGCGTCGCCGCCGAGTAGCTCTTGTGCCGAGTAAGTATGACCTTTTGCTTGAATGAGCTGGCCATCAGTAATCGGACCGAATTGACTAACACAAGCATCAGCTGGATGTGCAATGATTGACTTATCTTCAACCACTGGTCTCATACCTGGTTTTAATTCACGTACAAAGAATTCATTAAACGTTTTAAAGTGAGCAGGATCAGAGTGCAAAGCTTCATCCATGTTCACCTTGTATTGTTTTACAAATAAACGAATAACAGCGGTTGTGAGGCTGCCCGCTTTTGAACTGGCAAATTTACCAACCAGTCGAGTTAATCCATGCTGTGGTAGGCAATATTGTAGGCCTACTTTAATTTTATCTAACACGTTTGATTCCAACTTGTTCAATAATTTGGCGCGAGATACTACTCAATCTGATACGCCTTGTCAGCTTCTTTGCATCAAAGGCGTAGATTTGACCGCGCTTTAGGTGAATGTACTAGAGTTCGCCTTTCTTATTTTTCGAAAACTGACGATTCGCTTTATTCTCAGACATGCTTTCAATGATGCGGTGATAGTTATCAAACCGAACTTTTGCAATATCACCTTTTTCAACGGCGGCACGCAAAAGACATCCGGGATCATCATTATGTGTACAGTCGCGGAATTTACAGCCACCAAGGTAAGGACGGAACTCTATAAAGGCTTCCGTGACTTCATCGGCCTCTAAATGCCACAAGCCAAATTCACGTACTCCAGGGGAGTCAATGAGATCACCGCCGTTAGGGAAGTGATAAAGTCGTGCTGCAGTAGTGGTATGTTGACCTAGGCCTGAGTTTTCTGAAACGGCGCCTTCTTCAATATCAACATCAGGAAGTAGGGCATTAACTAAGCTGGATTTTCCTACTCCAGATTGTCCAACAAAGATATTAATTCTGTCTCTAAGTTCCAGTTCCAGAGCTTCAATGCCTTCGCCTGTTTCTTTACTGACAAACAATACTTTATAGCCAATTTTCTCGTAAGCCGCTAACCACGCCTTGTACTGAGCGATTTCTTCTGGCTTAAGAAGGTCCATTTTGTTGAGAACAATAAAGGGTGCCACTTTTAAAGTCTCTGCTGCCACTAAGTATCGATCAATGATGTTGAGAGATAACTCAGGCAGGACAGAAGAGACAATAACCATCTGATCAATGTTTGCCGCAACCAGCTTTACACCGTCGTAGTAGTCTGGTCTTGTGATCATGGAGGTACGTGGTTCAACCGCTTCAACAACGCCAGAAATACCTGCCATGGATTCAAGGCCACAACGCCAAAGAACTCTATCGCCGGAGACGAGGTTTTCTATGCTGCGGCGCAGGTTGCAACGGTGTACTTCACCACTCTCAAGATCTTCGATATCCGCATGTTGGCCGAATCGAGTAATGACTAAGCCTTTTTTTGCGCCACCCAGCATGGATTCATCCCACTGAATGGTATCTTCTTTCTTGAGGCGCTTATTTTGATTACTGCGTACGCGTCGTACTTGACCTTTGGTCAGCTTTTTCTTCTTTGCCACGTATATTCAACTTCTAAGGTTGGAATTCGTAATTTGCGGAGTATGATACCTCTTTTAGCAACAAAATAGGCACTCATCTATGTCATTCAGCGATCAAAACTTAATTTGGATCGATTTGGAGATGACAGGGCTTAACCCTGAAACCCACAAGATCATTGAAATCGCTACGATTGTTACTGATAGCGAATTAAACATTCTCGCTGAAGGCCCAGTACTCGCAGTTCATCAACCTGAACAAGAATTGGATAAAATGGATGAGTGGTGCACCACTACCCATACAGGAAGTGGTTTGGTTGAACGTGTTCGAGAAAGTCAAATTACAGAGCAGCAAGCCATTGCGGAAACTATTGCGTTCCTTGAAAAATGGGTTCCGAAAGAAAAGTCGCCTATCTGTGGTAATAGTGTAGGGCAAGATCGCCGTTTTCTTGTAAAGCACATGCCTGAGCTTGATCAGTATTTCCATTACCGCTGTATTGATGTCAGTACTATTAAGGAATTGGTGCGTCGCTGGAAGCCAGAGGAGCTGACCAAATTCTCTAAAGCAGGAACTCATCTTGCTCTTGATGATATACGAGAGTCGATCGCCGAGCTTCAATTTTACCGAAAAAGTGTTTTTAGTATTTAGTAAGTAGGTCATTATGCTAAGCCTTTGACCAAACTGGCTAAAAATACAGCAAAAATTAAATAAAACGCATTTTTTTGAGATAAGGACTTGCATCACAAAAAAATGCTCTTATAATTCGCAGCCCTGAACGGCAGAAAGCCTTTCAGTTCTTAACGAAAATTAAGATGAAATGCGATACTAGCTCAGTTGGTAGAGCGCAACCTTGCCAAGGTTGAGGTCATCGGTTCGAACCCGATGTATCGCTCCAAATTCTCTCTCGTGCTTAGCACTGAAGAAGAAAATGGCAAAGTCTCATTGTCTTAAACAATGCATCCGGACGCGGGATGGAGCAGTTTGGTAGCTCGTCGGGCTCATAACCCGAAGGTCGTCGGTTCAAATCCGGCTCCCGCAACCACATTACAGTTAAGCGCCAGTTCATTGCCAAGGCAATAGAATAGCCGCGATTAACTTATGCGATACTAGCTCAGTTGGTAGAGCGCAACCTTGCCAAGGTTGAGGTCATCGGTTCGAACCCGATGTATCGCTCCAAATTCTCTCTCGTGCTTAGCACTGAAGAAGAAAATGGTTCAGTTTCATTGTCTTAAACGATGCATCCGGATACGGAGTTAAGCAAAATGGCTTCTCCTTAGGCCGCACCCAGATTAAACGCACACGCGAGTGATCAAGCAACCGCTCTTTCAATGCTGTGAAGCATTACCCCAAAATAATTCAATGACACACCCTATGGGTGATTTTTTGTTTTTATAAAACAAATTCTATTGCCACTGAGTCATCAGTTAGTTTTCCAAGCCTTCATCCCTGATGATACAAGGCTCGTTAGCCTCTGCCTGAAAATAAACTCACAGACTTATCCACAAATATTGAGTTGTGGGTAACTTGGTTGATAAGTTGTTTTTATGTCGATTAATCCTGAGGTTTCTGAGGATCTTTTGGGTAGGTCTAAGGTCGAATAACTGGCTATTTCCAATGTAAGGCACTGTTTAATATTGATTTTTTTCTATTTTGCTTAGTACTAAAGAGTGAAAATAAAGATCTTTAAGTGGTTTTTTATTGATCCTTATCATTTATTCAAACTGTGTTTAACTTTTCAAATCTTGGTAATGTGTGCTGCCAAAACAGATTTTTTCCACATACAGCTCTTTTTGCGAAACAAGTCATAATTATTGTGGTAACTAGCCTGTGGGTAACCTTATATACAGCTTAGGTTACGCATCTCTTGGCAAGCCTTTCTCGACAATTCGTATTAACCGTTCTTTTTTTCTATCTTTAATAGGAACTTGAGCAAGTTGCTGTTCAATAGCCCACTGAATGTGAATATCCAAATTGTCAGAGATAGATAATCTAGTGTTAAGTGCGTCAATATTGTTTTGAGAGTAAGGAGCATTCCCTAGGGCGACAGCGATGTTCCGCAACCATTGAGTATGGCCGATACGACGAATAGCCGAACCTTCCATTCTCTTCATGAACTCTTCTTCAGTCCAAGAAAAAAGCTGGGTCAGTTCTGGTGAATTCAGAATGGATCTACGGTGGAAGTCATTTTTCTCAGTAATCTGTCCGTGTTTATTCCACGGGCAAACCAATTGGCAATCATCACAGCCATAGATTCGATTACCGATAAGTGATCTGAGCTCTTCTGGTATGACGCCATCTAGCTCTATCGTAAGGTAAGAAATACACTTTCTCGCATCAACAACCCCTTCAGATACAATGGCACCCGTTGGGCACGACGTCATACAAGCCGTGCACTTTCCGCATTGGTCTTCCAGTGGAGTATCAACAGGTAAAGGTATATCGACGAGCAGTTCTCCGAGAAAAAACCAAGAACCGGCAGAAGGGTTGATAATGAGTGAATGTTTACCACTCCAACCTAGTCCTGCTTTCTGAGCTAATGGCCGCTCTAGAATAGGCGCAGAGTCTACAAATGGACGATAGCCCAATTCGCCGACTTCTTGCTCGATTTTCTGTCCCAATTTTTTTAGCTGATTACGGACCAATTTGTGATAATCACGGCCTAGCGCGTAGCGGCTAATATAACCCTGATTGTGATTTTTTAGATTAGACGCAAATTGTGCTTCCGGGGGAAGATAGTCCATCCGAACACTAATGGCTCGTAATGTACCAGGTAAGAGCTCTGCCGGACGAGCACGCATCATTCCATGGCGAGCCATCCAATCCATTTGACCGTGATAACCAGCATCTAACCAGCGCTGTAAGCTAGCTTCATGCTCTGATAGGTCAATATCGCAGATGCCAATATCTTGGAAACCAAGTTCGATTCCCCATTGTTTTATTTTGTCTGCGAGTTCGGAATAATTCATAATATGACTGAGCGAAATTTGGGCGAGGATCTTAACTGATCCTTAAGCCAGGATCTATTAAATTAGACCTAATTCATCAGATGTTGAACCCAGATTTGAGGTTGGTTTTCTATTTTTTGGCTTTTGTTAACAGATAAGCGCTTGTCTCTCAAAACCAACACGGTTTACTATTCGCTATCAATTGATTTTTGTATAGTCGATGGCTTATTAAAGTCGGCTTAATGGGCAACTTTGGAACATGCAATTAATGAACACGAAACAATTTACGTTAAAAGATGAACAAGCTACCGTTCTGCTAGGGACAAACTTAGCGCAAGCATGTTGCCAACAAACCACTATTTACCTACACGGTGATTTAGGTGCAGGGAAAACCACTTTTAGTCGTGGTTTCGTTAGAGCACTTGGCCACAATGGCAATGTAAAAAGCCCTACCTATACACTTGTTGAACCCTATGAGTTGGCGAAATGGCAAGTATACCATTTCGATCTTTATCGTCTTGCTGATCCTGAAGAGCTCGAATTCATGGGCATTCGTGATTATTTTACTGATGATGCGATTTGTTTAGTTGAATGGCCAGAAAAGGGTGAAGGCCTGTTGCCGAGCCCAGATATTGATTTAGAAATGAAATACATGGGTGAACAACGCACAGTGACGCTTACCGCTAATACTGAATATGGACAGAGTTTGCTTAATAGCTTGGAGTTATGTTGATTTATAAGCAATTAAGAGCCTTCGTAGGGCTAAGTTTTTTGGTGGCATTTATTAGTTCGTTTTCAGTTTATGCAAATGAATTAGAAGGTGTCCGTGTTTGGCCATCGCCAGATGAAACTCGTGTGGTGATCGACTTAAAAGCTGAAGCGGATTATAGCTATTTTACACTTTCTAGCCCAGGAAGGCTGGTAGTCGATCTAAAACAAACGACATTGAATACAAAGTTACCGATCAATGTGCCTGATTCGGCGGTACTTAAGAAAGTTCGAAAGAGCAGTCCTCCGAACAAAAATACTTACCGACTAGTATTTGAACTCAAAAGTAATGTTACGGCCAAGTTTTTTAAGTTAAGTCCGACTCCCGGAGGCCAGTACGGCCATCGTCTAGTGATCGACTTGCCTCACAGTAATGTTAGTCCGGTAAAACCTAAGCCTGTTATACAGCCAAAAGCGAATGACACAGCAAGTAAGCACGCATCCTCATTACGAGGAAGTGCTGATATCATCGTCGCTATTGACCCAGGTCATGGTGGTGAAGACCCTGGCTCGATTGGCCCAAGTCGTAAATATGAAAAACATACGACCATGACGGTGTCGAATAAATTGGCTGCCGAGCTTAATAAAGTTCCAGGAATTAAAGCAGTCCTGACCCGAAAAGGTGACTACTTCGTTAACCTGAATAAACGCTCTGAAATAGCCCGTAAGAATAAAGCGCATTTGTTAGTATCTATTCATGCAGATAGCTTCCGTTCGCCACAACCTAGAGGTGGTTCAGTCTTTGTTTTGAACATGCGACGGGCAAACAGTGAAATTGCACGATGGGTAGAAAAGCACGAAGAGCAATCAGAGCTTCTTGGCGGTGCCGGAGAAGTATTGTCGCGAGTTGGCGATGACAAAAATGTTAGCCAAACCTTATTGGATCTTAAATTTAGCCATTCCCAAAAAGAAGGCTACAAAGTCGCGACGAATATCTTGAAAGAGATGGGGAAAGTCACACGGCTACATAAAAAAGATCCTGTTCATGCAAGTTTGGCGGTATTGAAGTCACCAGACATTCCGTCAGTACTGGTTGAGACTGGGTTTATATCTAACCCAACGGAAGAAAAGTTGCTATTTCAACGCTCGCATCAGCAAAAATTAGCCAATGCACTTGCAAAAGCTATCGTAGATTACTTTGAGGAAAACCCACCAGAAGGGACGCTACTAGCCAACCGTGGTGAGGAAATAAAGCACAAAGTAAAGCGAGGCGAATACTTGGGTAAAATTGCCTCTCAATACGGAGTGACGGCAAACTCAATTAAAAATGCGAATAAACTGAAGTCAGACGGTTTAGCCGTTGGTCAGGTGCTGATAATTCCAAATGGCAGCGTGACTTCAAATTCGACCGTTTCGACTCAAGTTATCACCCACACCGTTAAATCCGGTGAATACCTAGGAAAGATCGCAAGCAAATATAAAGTTTCTGTATCGAGTATCCAAAAGCAGAATAACCTTAAAACGTCGACGTTGAAAGTTGGCCAAAAGCTCAAAATTTCAGTGAAGGTTAAAGACAAACCGCTGGTTAAACATAAAGTGGCTCGTGGTGAGTACTTGGGGGAAATATCAAGTAAATATGGTGTGACCAATGCAGCACTCCGTAAGGTGAATAACCTTAAGTCCGATCAGCTAGCGATTGGCCAAATTCTAATAATACCGAGTAAATAATGTCTATAAAAATTTTACCAGCAAGATTAGCAAACCAAATTGCCGCGGGCGAGGTGGTTGAACGCCCCGCATCGGTCGTTAAGGAGTTGGTAGAAAATAGTTTGGACTCTGGTGCCACTCGCATTGATATTGATATCGAAAAAGGTGGCAGCAAACTTATTCGCGTTAGAGATAACGGCAAAGGTATTATTAAAGATGAGTTGGGCTTAGCGCTTAGCCGGCACGCGACCTCTAAGATTCATTCTTTAGATGATTTAGAGGCCATCGTTAGTCTTGGTTTTCGTGGTGAAGCGCTCGCCAGTATCAGCTCTGTTGCTCGACTAACGATGACTTCTCGTCCTGCAACGCAAGATCAAGCTTGGTCTGCGTATAGCGAAGGCCGAGACATGGCGGTAAAACTGCAACCGACGGCGCATCCAATCGGAACATCTGTAGAAGTATTAGATCTGTTTTTTAATACGCCTGCGAGACGCAAATTTCTGCGGACGGAAAAAACGGAATTTGCTCATATTGATGAATTGTTGAAACGGATTGCGCTTAGTCGATTCGATGTGACGATTAATATTCGACATAACGGTAAAATGATCCGCCAGTATCGAGCGGCTAAAACGGACAAACAAGCAGAAGCGAGAATTTCAGCTGTTTGCGGCAGTGCCTTTGTTCGGCATATGCTCAAGATAGAATTAGAGCATCAGGGGCTAAAATTACATGGATGGGTGACAACACCTGAAGGTGCTCGTCAACAAAGTGATTTACAGTATTGCTATGTGAATGGCCGTATGATGCGAGATAAACTCATTAACCATGCTATTCGCCAAAGCTACGAAAACAGTTTAAGGCCAGAACAATTTGCAACGTTTGTGCTGTTTATAGAGCTCGATCCCCATCAAGTTGATGTTAACGTTCATCCAGCTAAACATGAAGTTCGTTTCCATCAAGCCAGGTTAGTGCACGATTTTATCTATCAAGCCTTGAGTGATGTATTGGCACAAAGTGAACATATTGAACCTGCTCAGGTGCGTCATAGTGCTTATGCTCAACCGTCAGAATTAAACGAAAGTCATCCGCCTAGTGTTGGGAATGTTGGCGATCACTCTTTGCCGCCTGAAACACCTTCAACTCAGCCTCTGCAATCAACAACTGAGCGTGCATTGAACACGATAGCAAATAATCCGAGCTATCCTAACAAAGCTGATCATATATCGGAACCTCGTAACTCATTCAATTATCAGGTAGATGGCGATCATGATTTGTCAGCCTCTAATGATTTTTCAGCGAGGCCGCCAAAATGGCAAAGCCAAGAGAATCAAGGTCAGAGAACAACAAAAGGCGCCCCGAAACACAAGGCTCCAGAAGCACCTACCAAGCAACAAGTGCGTGCATACACTGATCTTTTGAAAGTAGCGCCAGTACAAACGGGCAAAATTAACGATGCACCTACAACGAACCCCGTACAGGACGTTGAAGATGGCTCAAATGAGCCTACATTAGTTAAAATGACCAAACTGGGTAAAGCGATAGCCGTTGTTAGTGACCATTTTCTCTTATTGCAATCAGAGCAGGGACCTGTGCTTTTGGATCTATATAGAGCTGAATGGTACCGAACATTAGGGCAGTTGTCGGTACGAAGCGAGCCTTTGAAAGCACAGCCACTATTAGTGCCACTTGCTATGAAGCTAGAAAAAGCTCTTTTGATGAGAGCAAAAACTAGTATGGAATTTTTGGCTCGTTTTGGCATCCAACTGAGAGAGAAAGGAAATGACAGTATTATGGTCATGACTGTTCCTCAACCATTAAGGCAGCAAAATCTACAACAGTTGCTGCCAGATCTGTTATCTTACTTAAATAGTAATAGTGAAATTTTTAACGAGCAGATAATTTCTAGTTGGCTGGCGACCAGGATCACAACAATTAAAGATGTTTACACCCAATCTGAAGCATTACAGTTGCTTTCAGATGTTGAACACCTTTGGCATGGCGAACTGCCGTTGCAGGATACTGCGTTGGTTCAATTAGTGGATTTTACTGCCACGATGATAGCATTTGATCAGTGATGAATAACAAACAACCTTTAGCCTTATTTTTAATGGGGCCGACAGCGTCAGGTAAAACGGATCTAGCCATACGCATAAGACAAAAATATCCAGTCGAGATCATTAGCGTAGATTCTGCTTTGATCTATAAAGATATGGATATAGGCACTGCAAAACCTGACGAACAAGAGTTGGCATTAGCGCCTCATCGCTTGATTAACATTTTAGATCCTAAAGACGCGTATTCGGCTGCTGATTTCCGTCGAGACGCAATAATTGAAATGGATCGGATTGTAGCTGATGGCAAAATACCGATGCTTGTGGGCGGAACAATGCTTTATTACAAAGCGCTACTTGAGGGTTTATCGCCATTACCTGCGGCAGACCCCGAAATTCGCGAGCAAATTGAACAACAAGCATTGACGCATGGTTGGGCGGTGATGCACGATGAATTAAAGTCAATTGATCCTGTTTCAGCGGAAAGAATCCATCCTAACGATCCACAAAGATTGTCTAGGGCATTGGAAGTTTACAGAATTTCAGGTAAAACTTTAACTGAGTTAACTCAACAAAAAGGCGAACCATTGCCATATAGAGTTAAACAGTTTGCAATAGCTCCCAAGGAAAGGGCTGAGCTCCATCGCCGAATTGAATTACGTTTTGATAAAATGATCGAAGCAGGATTTGAAGAAGAAGTGAAGGCGTTATACGCTAGAACAGATCTTCACCCAGAATTACCATCTATTCGATGTGTTGGGTATAGGCAGATGTGGGAATATTTGGACGGAAATTGCAGTTTGGATGAAGCGGTATTTCGCGGAGTCTGTGCAACCCGTCAATTGGCCAAGCGACAAATTACCTGGTTGCGCAGCTGGGATAATTTAACTTGGTTGGATAGCGAAAACATTGAACACGCGGTTAAAACTCTATCTGACGCAATAGCAACCGATTAGTTTCCACGTGTATAATGCGATCGTTTTTGCGCATGTTTCATTTAGCTTGGATGCAAGAAACAGCTCACTAAATAGCTAAATAATACTAAAACAACAATCAAATAAGGAAAATAAAATGGCTAAGGGGCAGTCTTTACAAGACCCGTTTTTGAACGCGCTTCGTCGTGAACGTGTACCAGTTTCAATCTACCTTGTGAACGGTATCAAACTTCAAGGTCAGATTGAGTCTTTCGATCAATTCGTGATCCTGCTGAAAAACACTGTGAATCAAATGGTGTATAAGCATGCGATTTCTACTGTAGTTCCTGCTCGTGCAGTGACGCACCACAGTGCAACAGAACGCGCTCCATCAGAGCGTCCACAAGAGAAATCCGAAGATTAATAATAGTACTTTAGTAAGGAGTTGAATGCTTGTTTGACCGTTATGAAGCCGGTGAACAGGCTGTACTTGTTCATATCAACTTCACGCAAGAAGGCGAGTGGGAAGATCTAGCTGAATGTGAAATGCTAGTTTCTTCTGCTGGGGTGCAGACACTGCAAGTCGTGACTGGCAGTCGTCAAGCCCCACACTCGAAATACTATGTTGGAGAGGGTAAAGCTCAAGAGATCGCGCAAGTAGTGAAAACTACGGGTGCCGAAATCGTGATCTTCAATCACGCCCTCTCTCCTGCCCAAGAACGTAACTTAGAACAGCTTTTTGAATGTCGTGTATTGGACCGTACTGGTTTGATTCTAGATATATTTGCTCAACGAGCTCGAACTCATGAAGGTAAAATGCAAGTAGAGTTGGCGCAACTACGTCATATCTCGACTAGGCTAATTCGTGGTTGGACTCACCTTGAGAGACAAAAAGGTGGTATTGGTTTACGTGGGCCGGGTGAAACTCAACTAGAGACTGACCGACGTCTATTGCGTGATCGTATTAAAGCTATTCTTCGTCGCTTGGCTAAAGTGTCGAAACAGCGAGAACAAGGCCGCCGAGCCCGTAACCGAGCGGAAATTCCAACCATATCACTTGTTGGTTACACCAACGCAGGAAAATCGACGTTATTTAACCGTATTACCGACGCTGGTGTTTATGCTGCGGATCAATTGTTTGCAACCTTAGACCCGACCCTACGTAAGTTGGAGCTGGCGGATGTTGGTTTAGCAATATTGGCAGATACCGTTGGGTTTATTCGTCATCTTCCTCATGATTTGGTTGCAGCATTTAAGGCCACCTTACAAGAAACGCAAGAAGCTGACATTTTGTTACATGTTGTTGATGCCAGTGATGAGCGTTTTCGTGAGAATATTCAAGCCGTCGATATCGTTTTAGAAGAAATTGAAGCGAATGACGTTCCATATTTAGTTGTGATGAACAAAATCGACAATATGGAAGGCCAAGAACCGAGAATCGAATATGATGAGGAAGGTGTTCCTCAGCGTGTTTGGGTTTCGGCGATGGAAGGCATTGGGCTCGATTTACTTTTTGAAGCATTGACGAAACGTCTTGCTAGTCAGATGGTTCAGTATCGTTTGCGAATCCCGCCACAGTTTCAAGGCCGTTTTCGTAGTACTTTCTTTGAAATGAAGAGTATTCAACGAGAAGAATATGATATAGATGGTAACTTGTTGGTTGATATTCGAATGCAACAAGTCGATTGGTCTAGACTAGAGAAAAGAGAAGGGGCAGTTTTGAGTGACTTTATAGTTACTTAAATGACTGCTACAGTATAACGTCATATAAATGATGGAGCTTTCTAATGGCGTGGAATGAGCCTGGAAATAACAACGGCAACGATGGCCGCGATAAAGACCCTTGGGGTAATAAGAACAATCGTGGTGGTCGAGATCAAGGACCGCCAGATTTGGACGAAGTGTTTAATAAACTAAGCCAAAAGCTGGGTGGAAAGTTTGGTAAGCGCGGTGGCAACGGCAATGGCCCTTCTATTGGCGGCGGTGGTGCTGTTGGTGTTGGTCTGATTGCAGTAGTGGCAATCGTAATTTGGGTTTTCGCTGGTTTCTATACCGTTGGTGAAGCCGAGCGCGGTGTGGTTTTGCGCTTAGGTAAATTTGACCGTATCGAATCACCGGGTCTGAATTGGCACCCATACTTCATCGATGAATATAAAACAGTTAATGTTCAAGCGATTCGTTCATTACGTGCATCAGGTACAATGTTGACCAAAGATGAAAACGTAGTGACCGTTGAGATGGGCGTTCAATACCGTGTTTCTGACCCGTACAAATATTTGTATCGTGTGACAAATGCAGATGACAGCTTGCGTCAAGCAACTGATTCAGCACTAAGAGCGGTAATCGGTGACTCTTTGATGGATAGCATCTTGACCAGTGGTCGTCAGCAAATTCGTCAAAGCACACAAGAAACATTGAATCGAATCATCGACAACTACGACATGGGTATCATGATTGTAGATGTTAACTTCCAGTCGGCTCGTCCGCCTGAGCAAGTAAAAGATGCGTTCGATGATGCTATTGCAGCACGAGAAGATGAAGAGCGTTTTGAGCGTGAAGCAGAAGCTTACCGTAACGACATTTTGCCAAAAGCAACGGGTCGAGCAGAACGTTTGAAGAAAGAAGCGTTAGGTTACTCTGAACGTACAGTTAACGGTGCATTAGGTGAAGTGGCTCAATTTGAGAAACTACTACCTGAATACCAAGCTGCACCTGAAGTAACGCGTAATCGTCTATACATCGATACGATGCAAGAAGTTTACTCGAATACATCGAAAGTACTTATCGACTCTGAATCTAGTGGTAACTTGCTATACCTTCCAATTGATAAAATTGCAGGACAAGCAGCGAACTCTACTCAAAATAGCCGTAAAGCAACGTCTGCTTATGACCAAATTGAGTTAGAATCGAGCACGGATACCAATTCATCGTCAAACTCTGACTCACGTTCTTCAACCTCACGTCAAGGGAGATACTAATCATGCGTAAGTTAATGATCCCTGTATTGGTGGTTGCGCTCGCTATAATGCTGATGTCATTGTTCGTTATACCTGAAGGTGAGCGTGGCATTGTAATTCGTTTTGGACGAGTACTTAAAGATAACAACGAAATCGCGCGTATATACGAGCCTGGTGTGCACTTTAAACTGCCAATGTTTGACCGAGTTAATCGCTTAGATGCTCGTATCCAAACGATGGATGGCCGTTCAGACCGTTTCGTAACTTCTGAGAAAAAAGACGTTATCATCGATACCTACGTGAAATGGCGTATTGAAGATTTTGGTCAGTTCTATCTGGCAACTGGCGGCGGTGATGTATTGACTGCTGAAGCTCTATTAGAGCGTAAAGTAACAGATGTATTACGTGCTGAAATCGGTTCTCGTGAAATTAAACAGATTGTTTCTGGTCCTAGAAACAAAGATGTTTTACCAACTTCACCTGACGATGCTGAAGTGACGACTGAAGCCGCAAAAGAAGCGTTAGAGATTGATGGCGAACGCGACATCATTATGTCAAACGTACTGAGTGATACTCAAACGAGTGCGATGGGTGACCTTGGTGTTCGAGTAGTTGATTTCCGAATGAAGAAAATCAATCTACCTGATAACATCAGTGATTCTATCTATAAGCGTATGCGTGCCGAGCGTGAATCAGTTGCTCGTAAGCACCGTTCTCAAGGTCGTGAAAAAGCCGAAGTTATTCGAGCTCAAGCGGAACTTGAAGTGGCGACAGTAATTGCTGAAGCGGACAAAACAGCACGTGTTACACGTGGTGATGCTGATGCAAAAGCTGCGGCTATTTACGCTGAATCATTCAGTAAAGATCCAGAGTTCTTTGGCTTCATGCGTTCGTTAAACGCTTATGAAAAATCATTTAGCAGCAAAAACGATATGCTCGTTCTTGATCCTAAGAGTGATTTCTTCAAGTACATGAATAACGTTAACGGCGTAGCTGAAAAGTAATCGCAATTAATTAAATAAAAGGCTCCTTAGTGGAGCCTTTTTTTACCTAAAGGAAATGGCATGTCTCAATCAATTTGGTTAGCAATAGGGATAGTACTCATTGTTGAAGGCTTAGGTCCGCTCGTCGCACCGAACGGTTGGCGACAAATGGTAGCTCAATTAAGTCAGCAGCCCGACAACCAACTCAGAAGAGTAGGGGGCTGCCTTGTAGTTACCGGTGCAGTAATAGCATTTATGGTATTCTAACGTCGCAAAGTGATTGATTCAGTTCAAATAGTGCTTTTTTTCGTTTAATTTTTACGCGCTACTTGCATCAGAAACTGTGATCTGTATAATGCACCGCACTGGCTTAAGTCGGTTGTGAACCAATGAGCACTGAGGAGTAGGCGAAAGCCTAGTAATGTATACTCAGCTTATGTTCGCGGTTAATATTTATGAGTTATCTCTTTATAAGAGTGGCGAATACAAGTTAACTGACAATGCATCCTGATTTTGGATGCTACGGTTTCACATAAATCAATCGGCATTCTCTCGTCTTTACGAGCTTGAGTGGCGATATTGTTTGTGTATTTATTTATTATTGGAGCTCTGTCTCATGCAGAACCAACGTATTCGTATCCGCCTAAAAGCTTTTGATTACAAGTTAATCGATGCTTCTACTGCGGAAATCGTTGAAACAGCTAAACGTACCGGCGCACAGGTTCGTGGTCCTATTCCACTTCCTACTCGTAAAGAGCGTTTCACTGTTCTTACTTCTCCACACGTTAACAAAGATGCACGTGACCAGTACGAAATCCGTACTCACAAGCGCCTAATCGACATCGTTGAGCCTACAGATAAAACTGTTGATGCTCTGATGCGTTTAGACCTTGCAGCGGGCGTTGACGTACAAATTAGCCTAGGTTAAGGGAGATTAGAATAATGATTGGTCTAGTCGGACGTAAAGTGGGTATGACCCGCGTATTTACCGAAGAAGGCGTTTCTATCCCAGTAACTGTTGTTGAGGTTGAAGCGAACCGTATTTCTCAAGTAAAAACTCTTGAGACTGATGGCTACGCAGCAATCCAGGTAACTACTGGTACTAAGAAAGCTAACCGTGTAACTAAACCAGAAGCTGGTCACTTTGCGAAAGCAGGTGTAGAAGCTGGTCGCGGTCTTTGGGAATTCCGTTTGGAAAACGGTGAAGAGTTTGAAGTTGGCGCTGAGCTAAACGTAGAACTTTTCAACGAAATTAAAAAAGTAGACGTTACTGGTACATCTAAAGGTAAAGGCTTCCAAGGCGCTATCAAGCGTTGGAACTTCTCTACTCAAGATATGACTCACGGTAACTCATTGTCTCACCGTGCACCGGGTTCAATTGGCCAATGTCAAACTCCAGGTCGCGTGTTTAAAGGCAAGAAAATGGCAGGTCACATGGGTGCTGAGCGTGTAACGACTCAAAACCTAGAGATCGTACGTGTTGACGCTGAGCGCAATCTGCTTCTTATTAAAGGTGCAGTACCAGGCTCAACAGGCGGCAACGTGATCGTAAAACCTGCTGTTAAAGCATAACGTCTAGGAGTAAGTAATGGAATTGATGGTTAAAGGTGCTGATGCACTAACTGTTTCCGAGACTACTTTCGGACGTGACTTTAACGAAGCTCTTGTACACCAAGTAGTTGTTGCATATGCAGCAGGTGCTCGTCAAGGTACTCGTGCTCAAAAGACTCGTTCTGAAGTATCTGGCGGTGGCGCTAAGCCATGGCGTCAAAAAGGTACTGGCCGTGCACGTGCTGGTACAATCCGTAGCCCAATCTGGCGTACAGGTGGTGTTACTTTTGCTGCGAAACCTCAGGATCACAGCCAAAAAGTAAACAAAAAAATGTACCGCGGTGCTATGAAAAGCATTCTTTCTGAGCTTGTTCGTCAAGAGCGTTTAATCGTTGTTGATAACTTCTCAGTTGAAGCGCCTAAAACGAAAGAACTTGCAGCTAAGCTTAAAGAGCTTGAGCTAAGCGATGTTCTTATCGTAACTGGCGAAGTTGATGAGAATCTATTCTTAGCTGCTCGTAACCTTTATAAAGTTGACGCACGTGACGTTGCTGGTATTGATCCAGTAAGTCTGATTGCATTCGACAAGGTTCTAATGACTGCTGAAGCAGTTAAGCAAGTTGAGGAGATGTTTGCATGATCACTGAAGAGCGTATTTTAAAAGTTCTACGTGCTCCACACATCTCTGAAAAAGCAACTATGGCAGCTGAAAAAGCGAACACTATCGTTTTTAAAGTAGCTAAAGATGCAACTAAGAAAGAGATCAAAGCAGCTGTAGAAAAGCTATTTGAAGTTGAAGTTAAGTCTGTAAATACTCTTGTACAAAAGGGTAAGACCAAACGTCAAGGTCTACGCGAAGGTCGTCGCAGCGACGTTAAGAAAGCGTACGTTACCTTGAAAGAAGGTCAAGATCTTGACTTTGTTGGCGGCGCGGAATAACAGGAGTAGTTAAAGATGGCTATTGTTAAATGTAAGCCGACTTCCCCTGGTCGTCGTCACGTTGTTAAAGTTGTTAACGCTGACCTACACAAGGGTAAGCCATACGCACCTCTTTTAGAGAAAAACTCTAAAAACGGTGGTCGTAACAACAACGGTCGTATCACAGTACGTCACATCGGTGGTGGTCATAAACACCATTACCGTTTGATTGATTTCAAACGTACTAAAGATGGCATCCCAGCGAAAGTTGAGCGCCTAGAATACGATCCAAACCGTAGCGCTAACATCGCTCTAGTTCTGTACGCAGACGGTGAGCGTCGTTACATTATTGCACCAAAAGGTGTTAACGCAGGTGACCAGATTCAATCTGGTGTTGATGCGCCAATCAAAGCAGGTAACACTCTGCCGATGCGCAACATCCCAGTAGGTTCTACTGTACACTGTGTTGAACTTAAGCCTGGTAAAGGTGCACAGCTAGCTCGTTCGGCTGGTGCTTATGCTCAAATCGTCGCTCGCGACGGTGCATACGTAACTATCCGTCTACGTTCTGGCGAAATGCGCAAAGTACTTTCTGAAGGTCGTGCAACGATCGGTGAAGTTGGTAACTCTGAGCATATGCTACGTGAACTTGGTAAAGCTGGTGCTTCACGCTGGCGCGGCGTACGTCCAACCGTACGTGGTGTAGTAATGAACCCAGTAGATCACCCACATGGTGGTGGTGAAGGTCGCACATCTGGCGGTCGTCACCCAGTATCACCTTGGGGTCAGCCTACTAAAGGCTTCAAGACTCGTACAAACAAACGCACTGACAAGTACATTGTACGTCGTCGTAATAAATAATCTATAAAGAGGAATCGCCATGCCACGTTCTCTCAAGAAAGGTCCTTTTATTGACCTACACTTGCTGAAGAAGGTAGAGAAAGCGGTGGAAAGCGGAGACAAAAAGCCTATTAAGACTTGGTCCCGTCGCTCAATGATCATACCTACTATGATCGGTTTGACCATCGCTGTCCATAATGGTCGTCAGCACGTACCAGTTTTCGTTACCGAAGAAATGATCGGTCACAAACTAGGTGAATTTGCACCAACTCGTACTTATCGCGGCCATGCTGCAGATAAGAAAGCTAAGAAGCGTTAAGGAGTAGATGATGGAAGCACTAGCTAAACATAACTTTGCTCGCATTTCGCCTCAGAAAGCTCGCTTAGTTGCAGACCAAATCCGCGGCAAATCTGTGGATCAAGCACTTGAAATTTTAACTTTCAGCAACAAAAAAGCTGCTGTGTTAATTAAGAAAGTTCTTGAGTCTGCTATCGCTAACGCGGAACACAACGAAGGTGCAGATATCGACGATCTTAATGTCGCTAAAATCTTCGTAGATGAAGGCCCAATCATGAAGCGTATTATGCCTCGTGCTAAAGGTCGTGCGGATCGTATCTTGAAGCGTTCAAGCCACATCAGCATTGTTGTAGCTGATCGCTAGAGACTAGGAGAGTAAGCAAATGGGTCAGAAAGTACATCCAAATGGTATTCGTCTTGGCATCGTTAAGCCTTGGAATGCTACATGGTTTGCTAATACCAAAGAGTTCGCTGACAACCTAGACGGCGACTTCAAGGTACGTCAGTTCCTAACTAAAGAACTGAAAAAAGCATCTCTATCACGCATCGTTATCGAGCGTCCTGCTAAGAGCATCCGTGTGACTATTCACACTGCTCGTCCAGGCGTTGTAATCGGTAAGAAAGGTGAAGACGTAGAGAAACTACGCGCAGCTGTAGCAAAAATCGCAGGTGTACCAGCGCAAATTAACATCGCTGAAGTACGTAAGCCTGAGTTAGACGCTCAACTTGTGGGTGACAGCATCGCATCTCAACTAGAACGTCGTGTTATGTTCCGTCGCGCTATGAAGCGTGCAGTTCAAAACGCAATGCGTCTAGGAGCGAAGGGTATTAAAGTAGAAGTAAGCGGCCGTCTTGGCGGTGCTGAAATCGCGCGTACTGAATGGTACCGTGAAGGCCGTGTGCCACTTCATACCCTACGTGCTGACATTGATTACGCAACTTCTTCGGCTCACACCCAATACGGTGTAATCGGCATTAAAACTTGGATCTTCAAAGGTGAGATTCTAGGTGGTATGCCAGCTGCTAACGCAGTAGAGCCAAAGGCTGATAAGCCTAAGAAGCAGCGTAAAAGCCGTAAGTAAGGAGTCGACTGATGCTACAACCTAAACGTACTAAGTTCCGTAAGGTTCAGACTGGTCGCAACCGTGGTCTGGCTAAAGGCACTGAAGTAAGCTTCGGCGAATTCGGCCTTAAAGCTGTTGGCCGTGGTCGAATCACTGCTCGTCAGATCGAAGCGGCTCGTCGTGCTATGACACGTCATGTTAAACGTCAAGGTCAAATCTGGATTCGTATTTTTCCAGACAAACCTATCACAGAAAAACCGCTAGAAGTTCGTCAGGGTAAGGGTAAAGGTAACGTTGAGTACTGGGTAGCCCAAATCCAACCTGGAAAGGTAATGTACGAAATGAACGGCGTACCTGAAGAGTTGGCACGTGAAGCGTTCCGCCTAGCGGCACGTAAACTGCCTATCAAAACTACTTTTGTAACTAAGCAGGTGATGTGATGAACGCACATGAACTACGTGAGAAAAGCGTTGAAGAGCTTAACTCTGAGTTGTTGAATTTGCTACGTGAACAGTTCAACTTGCGCATGCAAGCTGCTACTGGTCAACTACAGCAGACTCACACTCTAAAAACTGTACGCCGTGATATCGCGCGCGTTAAAACTGTTTTGACTGAGAAGGCAGGCGCATAATGAGCGAATCAATTCGTACAATGCAAGGTCGTGTAGTTAGCGACAAGATGGACAAGTCTATCGTTGTTGCTATCGAACGCATGGTGAAACACCCAATTTACGGCAAGTTCGTAAAGCGTACGACTAAAGTACACGCACATGACGAAAACAACGAGTGTGGCCTAGGCGATACAGTTGAAATTTCTGAGTGTCGTCCACTGTCTAAGACTAAGTCTTGGACATTGGTTAAAGTTGTTGATAAATCGAAATTTTAATTTCTTTTTGATACGATGATTAGACGGTTCCAAAGGTTTTTTTGGGACCGTTTATTTTTTGTCTACCCATTTGAAAAAAAGGGTGGTACAATTCGCAGCCCTTGTAAAGAGGCAGCCCGACCCGAGAAGGGTCTAGTTTAATATTTAGCGGAGCACTAAAATGATCCAAATGCAAAGTACACTCGACGCTGCGGATAACTCCGGCGCTCGTAGAGTAATGTGTATTAAGGTTCTGGGTGGCTCTCACCGCCGTTATGCACATATCGGAGACGTCATCAAAGTTACTGTTAAGGAAGCAATTCCTCGCGGTAAAGTAAAAAAAGGTGATGTTCTGAAGGCGGTGGTAGTGCGCACTCGTAAAGGCGTACGTCGCCCAGACGGTTCTGTCATTCGCTTCGACCGTAATGCTTGTGTATTGTTGAATGACACTACTGAGCAACCAGTCGGCACACGTATCTTTGGTCCTGTGACTCGTGAACTTCGTAATGCGAAATTCATGAAAATTGTGTCACTTGCACCTGAAGTTCTGTAAGGAGCGGCAATAAAATGGCAGCTAAAATCCGTCGTAATGACGAAGTAATCGTACTAACTGGTAAAGATACTGGTAAGCGCGGTAAAGTAACTAAGGTTCTCGAGACTGGTAAAGTTCTCGTTGAAGGTATCAACCTTGTTAAAAAGCACCAAAAGCCTGTACCGGCTCTAGGTCAACAAGGTGGCATCGTTGAACAAGAAGCAGCTATTGATGCTTCTAACGTTGCAATCTTTAACGCGGCAACTGGTAAAGCGGACCGTATCGGTTTCCGTTTTGAAGATGGTAAGAAAGTTCGTTTCTTTAAGTCTAACGGCGAAACCGTTTCTAACTAATAGAAGTAATTTGGAGTTCTACTATGGCGAAACTGCATGATTACTACAAGTCGTCTGTAGTCGCTGAGCTTACCAAAGAGTTCGGCTACACAAGCGTCATGCAAGTCCCTAGGATTGAGAAAATCACCCTAAACATGGGCGTTGGTGAAGCAATCAACGATAAGAAACTGCTAGAAAACGCAGCATCTGATATGGCAACGATCTCTGGTCAAAAGCCACTTATCACAAAAGCTCGTAAATCTGTTGCAGGTTTCAAAATTCGTGAAGGCTACCCAATTGGTTGTAAAGTAACCTTACGTGGCGAACGTATGTGGGATTTCTTCGAGCGTGTTATCTCGATTGCACTTCCACGTGTACGTGATTTCCGTGGCGTTAGCGCTAAGTCTTTTGACGGACGCGGTAACTACAGCATGGGCGTTCGCGAGCAAATCATCTTCCCGGAAATCGACTACGATAAAGTCGATCGTGTACGCGGTCTTGATATTACTATCACGACGTCTGCGAGTTCCGATGAGGAAGGCCGCGCTCTGCTGGCTGCCTTTAACTTCCCATTCCGTAAGTAAGGTGAAGGGTTACTGTTATGGCTAAACAATCAATGAAAGCACGCGAAACAAAACGCGCAAAGCTAGTAGCAAAGTACGCTGAAAAGCGTTCTGCGTTAAAAGCAATCATTAGCGATTTAAACGCTTCTGAAGAAGATCGTTGGAATGCGGTTCTTAAACTGCAATCTCTTCCACGTGATTCAAGTGCATCACGTCAGCGCAACCGTTGCAACCAAACTGGTCGTCCACACGGTTTCCTACGTAAGTTCGGTCTAAGCCGTATTAAGGTTCGTGAAGCTTGCATGAAAGGCGAGATTCCGGGTCTTCGTAAGGCTAGCTGGTAATTGCCACTTAATCATTTGGAGTAAATCTTATGAGCATGCAAGATCCGATTTCGGATATGCTGACCCGCGTTCGTAACGGTCAGTCAGCAAATAAAATTGCTGTAGAAATGCCTTCTTCAAAGCTTAAAGTTGCAATTGCTGCATTACTTAAAGCCGAAGGTTATATCGTTGACTTCGCTGTTTCAGGCGAAGCAAAACCAGTGCTAGAAGTTACTCTTAAGTACTTCCAAGCAAAACCTGTAATCGAGCAAATTCAACGTGTTTCACGTCCAGGTCTGCGCGTCTATAAAAATAAAGACTCGCTTCCTACTGTGATGGGCGGTTTGGGTATTGCTGTAGTGTCCACTTCCAAGGGTCTGATGTCTGACCGTGCTGCTCGCAAAGCAGGTCTTGGTGGTGAAATCATCTGCTACGTAGCTTAATAGGAGTAGGATATGTCTCGTGTTGCTAAAGCACCCGTTGTCATCCCTACTGGCGTAGAGGTGAAACTAAACGGCCAAGAAGTTACTGTAAAAGGTAGCAAAGGCGAATTAACTCGCGTTTTCAACAACGCTGTAGTTATCGCCCAGGAAGATAACACTATTGTTTTCGCTCCTCGTGAAGGTATCGCTAAAGCTAACGCTCAAGCTGGTACTGCACGTGCGCTAGTGAACAACATGGTTGTTGGTGTTACCACTGGCTTTACTAAGAAGTTGACACTTAAAGGTGTTGGTTACCGTGCTGCTATCAAAGGCAACGCAGTGAGCCTAACTTTAGGTTTCTCTCACCCAGTTGAGCACGAAGTGCCAGCGGGTATTAAAGCAGAATGTCCAAGCCAAACTGAAATTGTACTAACAGGTGCTGATAAGCAACTAGTTGGTCAAGTTGCGGCTGATATTCGTTCTTACCGTGAGCCTGAGCCTTATAAAGGCAAAGGTGTTCGTTACGCAGATGAAAATGTGCGTACTAAAGAAGCTAAGAAGAAGTAAGGTAACACTATGGATAAGAAAGCATCTCGCATCCGTCGTGCTACACGTGCACGTCGTAAGATTGCTGAACTTCGTGTGAACCGCCTAGTTGTACATCGTACTCCACGTCACGTGTATGCACAGGTAATCGCACCGAATGGCTCTGAGGTTATCGCTGCAGCTTCTACCGTTGAGAAGGCGATCCGTGAGCAAGTTAAGAACACTGGTAACGTTGACGCTGCTAAAGTAATAGGTCAAATTATTGCTGAGCGCGCTATCGAAAAAGGCATTTTAAATGTTGCTTTCGATCGTTCTGGTTTCCAATACCACGGTCGAGTAGCGGCACTAGCAGATTCTGCTCGTGAAGCTGGTCTGAAATTCTAAGGTAGGGTTGATCGATGGCTAAAGAACAACAACAAGCTACAGATTTAAGCGAAAAGCTAATCGCAGTTAACCGTGTTTCAAAAACGGTTAAAGGCGGTCGAATCTTTAGCTTTACTGCACTAACAGTAGTTGGTGACGGTAATGGTCGCGTTGGTTTCGGTTACGGCAAAGCTCGTGAAGTACCAGCTGCGATTCAAAAAGCAATGGAAAAAGCGCGTCGTAACATGGTTACTATCGCTCTAAACGAGGGTACTCTTCACCACGCGGTGAAAGGTCGTCACACTGGTTCAAAAGTATACATGCAGCCAGCTGCTGAAGGTACTGGTATCATCGCCGGCGGTGCGATGCGTGCAGTACTTGAAGTTGTAGGTGTTCATAACGTACTTGCGAAAGCGTACGGCTCAACGAACCCTATTAACGTAGTTCGTGCGACTATTGATGGTTTAAGCGGTATGAAGTCTCCAGAGATGGTTGCTGCTAAACGTGGTCTAACTGTTGAATCTATTTCGGAGTAAGTACCATGGCGACTATTAAAGTAACTCAAACTAAAAGCTCAATTGGCCGTCTACCAAAGCACAAAGCTACTTTGCGTGGTCTAGGCCTTCGTCGTATCAACCATACAGTAGAACTTGAAGACACACCGTGTACACGCGGTATGGTCAACAAGGTTTACTACATGGTTAAAGTTGAGGAGTAATCAGAATGCGTTTGAATACTCTATCACCGGCTGCGGGTTCTAAGCCTTCTAAGAAGCGCGTAGGTCGCGGTATCGGTTCAGGCCTTGGTAAAACAGGTGGCCGTGGTCATAAAGGTCAAAAATCACGTTCTGGCGGCAGTGTTCGTCCAGGTTTTGAAGGCGGTCAAATGCCTCTGAAACAACGTCTACCAAAATTCGGTTTCACTTCTCGTAAGAGCCTAGTGTCTGCTGAAGTTCGTCTAGCTGAGCTAGCGAAGGTAGAAGGCGACGTGGTTGATCTTAACAGCCTTAAAGCTGCTAACGTTATCACTAAGAACATCGAATTTGTAAAAATCGTTCTTTCTGGTGACCTAAGCAAGGCTGTGACTGTTAAAGGTCTACGCGTAACCAAAGGCGCAAAAGCTGCAATCGAAGCTGCAGGCGGTAAAATCGAGGAATAATACTCGAGGGACGAGGTACAGATGGCAAACAAACCAGGACAAGATTTTCGTAGTGCTCAGAGCGGCTTAGCTGAATTAAAGTCGCGCTTATTATTCGTAATTGGTGCACTTTTAGTATTCCGAGCCGGCTCCTTTGTGCCGATTCCTGGTATTGACGCAGCTGTACTTGCCGATTTGTTCGATCAGCAAAAGGGTACCATCATTGAGATGTTTAACATGTTCTCTGGTGGTGCACTTTCGCGTGCATCTATATTAGCGTTGGGCATCATGCCGTATATTTCGGCATCTATTGTTGTTCAACTGCTAACTGTAGTTCATCCAGCGTTAGCGGAGCTCAAGAAAGAGGGCGAAGCAGGCAGACGAAAAATCAGCCAATATACGCGTTATGGCACGCTTGTACTAGCTACATTCCAAGCGATTGGTATTGCAACAGGCTTACCAAACATGGTCGACAATCTGGTTGTTATCAACCAAACCATGTTTACCCTAATTGCTACCATTAGTTTAGTAACCGGTACCATGTTCTTGATGTGGTTAGGTGAACAAATTACTGAGCGCGGAATTGGCAACGGTATTTCCTTGATTATTTTCTCGGGTATCGTAGCTGGATTGCCTTCGGCAGTCGGACAAACTATCGAGCAAGCGCGTCAAGGTGAATTGCACGTACTTCTATTGTTGCTAATCGGTGTGTTAGCTTTAGCTGTGATTTACTTCGTAGTTTTCATGGAGCGTGGTCAACGTCGTATCGTCGTTAACTATGCGAAGCGTCAACAAGGTCGTAAAGTTTTTGCAGCGCAAAGCACTCACTTGCCTCTTAAAATTAATATGGCAGGTGTTATACCAGCGATTTTCGCATCGAGCATTATTTTGTTCCCAGGAACATTAGCTCAATGGTTTGGCAATACAGGTGGTGAGGACAGCGCGTTCAGTTGGTTAACTGACGTGTCTATGGCCCTTAGCCCTGGTCAACCGTTGTATGTAGTGCTTTATGCAGCAGCAATCATTTTCTTCTGCTTCTTCTACACGGCGTTGGTATTCAACCCGCGTGAAACAGCAGATAATTTGAAGAAGTCTGGTGCATTCGTACCCGGTATCCGCCCAGGTGAGCAGACAGCTAAATATATTGATAAAGTGATGACAAGGCTAACCCTTGCGGGTGCGTTGTACATTACCTTTATTTGTCTGATCCCAGAGTTCATGATGGTCGCGTGGAACGTTCGTTTCTACTTCGGCGGCACATCACTACTAATCGTAGTGGTAGTTATCATGGATTTCATGGCACAGGTACAGACTCATCTGATGTCACAACAGTATGATTCTGTGTTGAAAAAAGCAAATCTGAAAGGCTACGGCCGTTAATTTCAGATTTCATTACGGAGTTTAGCAATGAAAGTTCGTGCTTCCGTTAAAAAAATCTGCCGTAACTGTAAAGTTATCAAGCGTAACGGTGTCGTTCGCGTGATTTGCAGTGAGCCAAAGCATAAGCAACGCCAAGGCTAAAAAGCAGAAATTTTTACTTGAAATATAAGGTAGTGTCGAGTATATTCCTCGGCCTACCTTTTGCGTGCAAGAGAAGTAGTATGCCGCAGCGTATCCTGTACGGGCTTTGCTGCGGATAATTTCTTATTTAAGTACTAGGAGTGAATAGTGGCCCGTATAGCTGGCATTAACATTCCTGATCAAAAACATGCTGTAATTGCATTAACTGCAATCTACGGTATCGGTAAGACTCGTTCTGAAGCTATTTTAGCTGAAGTGGGTATTGCTGAAGATGTTAAGATCAGTGAACTAACTGAAGAGCAGATCGATCAACTGCGTGATGGTGTAGCTAAGTACACTGTAGAAGGTGATCTACGTCGTGAAGTTTCCATGAACATCAAGCGTCTTATGGACCTTGGTTGTTACCGTGGTCTTCGTCATCGTCGCAGTCTACCACTACGTGGACAGCGTACTAAAACCAACGCTCGTACCCGTAAGGGTCCGCGCAAGCCGATCAAAAAATAATCGGATAAGGTAGAGTACAATGGCAAAACAACCAACTCGCGCTCGTAAGCGCGTACGCAAGCAAGTAGCTGATGGCGTAGCGCACATCCATGCTTCTTTTAACAACACAATCGTAACCATCACTGACCGTCAAGGTAATGCACTAGCTTGGGCTACTGCAGGTGGTTCTGGTTTCCGTGGTTCTCGTAAATCTACTCCGTTCGCAGCACAAGTTGCAGCAGAGCGTTGTGGTGAGATGGCTAAAGAATATGGCCTTAAGAACTTGGAAGTTATGGTTAAGGGCCCTGGTCCTGGTCGTGAGTCAACTATCCGTGCGCTAAACGCAGCAGGATACCGCATCACCAACATCGTTGATGCAACTCCGATCCCTCATAACGGTTGTCGTCCACCTAAGAAACGTCGCGTTTAAGTTTCGTTTCTAGGATTATTGGAGAAAGATCATGGCAAGATATTTGGGTCCTAAGCTGAAGCTTAGCCGTCGCGAAGGTACTGACTTATTCCTTAAGTCTGGTGTCCGTGCGATCGATACCAAGTGTAAAATTGATAACGCACCAGGTGTACACGGCGCTCGTCGCGGTCGTCTATCTGAATATGGCGTTCAGCTTCGTGAGAAGCAAAAAGTTCGTCGTATGTATGGCGTTCTAGAAAAACAATTCCGTAACTACTACAAAGAAGCTGCTCGCCTTAAAGGCAACACAGGTGAAAACCTGCTTCAGCTTCTTGAAGGTCGTCTAGACAACGTAGTTTACCGTATGGGCTTTGGCGCTACTCGTGCTGAATCTCGTCAACTAGTTAGCCACAAAGCTATCCTAGTAAACGGTAAAGTTGTAAACGTTCCTTCATTCAAAGTTGCGGCTAACGACGTTGTTACTATTCGTGAGAAAGCTAAACAGCAATCTCGCATTAAGGCGGCTCTAGAAGTTGCTGAACAACGCGAAAAACCAACTTGGATTGAAGTCGATGGCGGCACAATGGAAGGTACATTCAAGCGTATGCCTGAGCGTTCTGATCTATCAGCTGACATCAACGAACACCTGATCGTCGAGCTTTACTCTAAGTAAGGTTTAAACTAAAGAGAGGACACAATGCAGGGTTCTGTAACAGAATTTCTTAAGCCACGTCTAGTTGACATCGAACAAGTCAGCGCGACACACGCAAAAGTAACTCTTGAGCCATTAGAGCGTGGCTTTGGTCATACTCTAGGTAATGCGCTTCGTCGCATCCTTCTATCTTCTATGCCTGGTTGCGCAGTAACCGAAGTAGAGATTGAAGGCGTTCTTCACGAGTACAGCACCAAAGAAGGTGTACAAGAAGATATCCTAGAGATCCTTCTTAACCTGAAAGGTCTTGCTGTTAAAGTGGCAGAAGGCAAAGATGAAGTATTCATTACGCTGAATAAGTCAGGCTCGGGCCCTGTTGTTGCAGGTGACATCACCCATGATGGTGATGTAGAGATCGCTAACCCAGAGCACGTTATTTGTCACCTAACGGATGACAACGCTGAAATCGCTATGCGTATTAAAGTAGAACGTGGTCGTGGTTATGTACCAGCATCATCTCGTATCCATACTGAAGAAGATGAGCGTCCAATCGGTCGTTTGCTTGTAGATGCAACTTACAGCCCAGTAGACAAAATTGCCTACGCGGTTGAAGCGGCACGTGTCGAGCAACGTACTGACTTAGACAAGCTTGTTATCGATATGGAAACGAATGGTACTCTTGACCCTGAGGAAGCTATCCGTCGTTCAGCAACTATTCTTGCTGAGCAACTAGATGCCTTCGTCGATCTTCGTGACATTCGTGTCCCTGAAGAGAAGGAAGAGAAGCCGGAATTCGATCCGATCCTACTGCGTCCTGTAGACGATCTTGAACTAACAGTTCGCTCTGCTAACTGTTTGAAAGCAGAAGCGATTCACTACATCGGTGATCTTGTACAGCGCACTGAGGTTGAGCTTCTTAAAACGCCAAACCTTGGTAAAAAATCTCTTACAGAGATTAAAGACGTACTTGCTTCACGTGGTCTTTCTCTTGGCATGCGCCTTGAAAATTGGCCACCAGCGTCAATTGCTGAAGATTAATCGATACTAGTTAGAAGGATTAGGTCATGCGCCATCGTAAGAGTGGTCGTCAACTCAACCGCAACAGCAGTCATCGCAAAGCGATGTTCAGCAACATGGCTAGCTCTCTTGTTCGTCACGAAGTTATTAAAACTACCGTGCCTAAAGCAAAAGAACTACGTCGCGTAATTGAGCCTTTGATTACACTAGCTAAGACTGACAGTGTTGCTAACCGTCGTCTTGCATTTGCACGCACTCGTGATAACGAAGTTGTTGCAAAACTATTTAACGAACTAGGTCCACGTTTTGCTGCCCGTCAAGGCGGTTACACTCGTATCCTAAAAGCTGGTTTCCGTACCGGCGACAAAGCTCCAATGGCTTACATTGAGCTTGTAGATCGCCCAGCTGCTGAAGAAGCTGCTGAGTAATCTGTTCGATAGATTAAAAAGCCGAGCGAAAGCTCGGCTTTTTTTATGTCTGGAGAAAATGGAAGATTTTGACTACAGAACACGCTTCGCTTACTGAGAGAAAAGCGCATCCTGCTCTCTTACGCCCTCAACGCTTGTTCTAAATCCGCCAAAATATCATCAATATGTTCAATACCCACCGATAAACGAATCATCTCTGGAGTAACACCAGCTTGAGCTTGTTCTTGTAAGTTTAACTGGCGGTGTGTCGTTGAGGCTGGATGACAAGCTAAGGACTTAGCATCCCCAATGTTGACCAGACGTTTAAATAGATTCAATGCATCATAGAAGCTAACGCCGGCATCATACCCGCCTTTAAGTCCGAATGATAAAATAGCAGAAGGCTTACCTTGCATGTATTTACTTGCAAGCGGGTAGTAAGGAGAATCTTCTAGCCCGGCATAACTGACCCAACTGACTTTCTGATGAGATTCTAAAAACTGTGCTACCTTCAACGCATTCTCACAGTGACGTTCCATACGTAAAGGTAGAGTTTCCAATCCTTGTAGCAGCATGAATGCATTCATTGGCGACAACGTTGAACCTGTATTTCGCATTGGTACAGTTCGAGCGCGGCCAATAAATGCGGCATCACCAAATGCTTCGGTGTAAACAACTCCGTGATAAGCCGCTTCTGGTTGGTTAAACACTGGAAAACGCTCTTTGTGTTCACGCCATGGGAATTTTCCTGAATCGACGATCACGCCTCCGAGAGTTGTGCCATGACCACCTACGTATTTAGTAAGAGAGTGCACAACAATATCTGCACCATACTGAATAGGTTTACATAAAGCCGGGGTTGCAACGGTATTGTCGACGATGACAGGCACACCTTTGGCGTGAGCAAGTTTTGCTATGCTTTCTAAATCAACAATATTACCTGCGGGGTTACCAATTGATTCGCAGTAAACGGCCTTAGTTTTTTCATCAATTAGCTCGGCTAAACTTTCAGGTTTGTCGTCTTTTGCAAATCGAACTTCAATGCCTTGTTGCGGTAACATATGGGCAAAAAGCGTATATGTGCCCCCGTACAACTGGGGGGTTGATACAATATTGTCGCCAATTTGCGCTAAGGTAAGAATGGCATAATTGATTGCAGCGCTGCCGGAACTGACTACTAGACCCGCGATACCACCTTCCAATGCGGACATTCTTTGCTCAAGCACATCATTGGTCGGGTTCATGATCCGAGTATAGATATTGCCAGGGACTTCTAAATTAAATAGGTCCGCTCCATGTTGAGCGTTGTCGAACTCATACGCGACGGTCTGATAAATCGGCGTTGCGACTGATTTTGTGGTTGGATCGGTTTGGTAACCATGATGGATCGAGAGTGTTTCGTCTTTCATGAGTCTTTCATCCTTGATTGATACTGTGGTAGAAACAGAGTTTATACGGCTATTTCCAGATATTTCCCAAAGAACTCAATAGTCCGCTAGAAGCGCCTTGACCCGTTAGGTATTCCAAAATAATCGGAGCAAACTGAGTAACCATACTCGGATCTAGGCCAAGTTTGGCAAACACATCATTTACAGCACTCAGGTTATTCGCCATTCCCATCAAGCCGGGAACCGAGTCCGTTAAGTTGCTCATTCCTGGAATAAGATTAGTTAACTCGTTTGATTGGTTACTAGAAAGAGAGTTTGAAGCAAGCGCCAGTAATGCGCCCGCGCCGCCGGTTGCTTGAGTTGGGCTAACCCCCAAACTATCCGTTAGTTGCTTAACGATTGGGGATGACTCAACGCTAGTTGCGGAATCACCTAATGCTGAAGTCGCGAGTGAAGTCAGTGCGGCGGTGTCTACAGATTGGTCTTTATCAGAACCTAGGCCAAAAAGAGCATAGGAAGGAGTGCTTATGAAAAGTGCGGTGATGAGAAAAGCGGTCGTTTTTGTTTTCATGCTTACATCCATTGTCATTGATAACAAGAATACTTAGTGTAAGCGAATTTGATAAAAGTGATACAAAAAAGCGGTGTAAAACACCGCTTTAGAATTGAGACTCTATGGCAATTAAAGGATAGCCAGTAGCTCAACTTCAAATACAAGAGCAGCATAAGGAGGGATTGCAGCGCCAGCGCCACGCTCACCGTATGCAAGGTCTTGAGGAATGTATAGTTTCCACTTAGAACCCACAGGCATAAGTTGAAGTGCTTCAACCCAACCTTTGATAACGCCAGTTACTGGGAACTCAGCAGGTTGACCGCGAGAAACAGAGCTGTCAAAAACAGTACCGTCAGTTAGTTCGCCGTGGTAATGAACACGTACTTGCTTATCAGACGTTGGGATTTCACCAGTACCTTCAGTCAGTACTTCATATTGAAGACCAGACTCAAGAACCGTTACTTCAGAACGCAAAGCGTTGTCTGTTAGGTAAGCTTCACCGTCAGCCGCTGCAACTTTAGCTAGTTCAGCGCGTGCAGATTCTGCGCGAGTGTGAAGGTCTTGAAGTGCTTTGTTGATTTCATCAACTTCGATTTCTGGCATGTCGCCAGTTAGCGCTGTCGCGATGCCTTTTGCAATTGCGTCAACGTTTAGACCTTCAAGGCCGCTACCAGCTAGTTGTTGGCCCATTTGAAGACCAATGCCGTAGCTTGCTTTTTGCTCTACGGTCTCAAGTTTAATCTCAGACATCTTGTCTCTCTTTATAATGTGAGTTTATGCCGCAAAAGGATAACAGTTCTACTAGCATGAAGAAACGGTAAATGCCAATATGTAGTCGCGAGAGAGAAATTTTGAGATAATGAAGAGATAATTAATAAAGGTTTAGCGCCGATGAATCGAAGAGTTACCAAGCGTAAGTCAGTGAGTTTCGTTGATCAGGTAAAAAATAAGCTAAGTGACGTCGAATGGCGTGCACGGCTTGATCCGGTAAAAGTACAACTCGATCGATTACCCAAATTGCATCAACGAGTGATCGCTGTTCTTAGTATCATGATCGTGGTGTTACTTGTGTGGCCGACTCCCACTGCCACTACTGAGAAAATAACAATTCAGAATACGAGCTCGAGTGATGAGCGAAAAGCGGTGACTTTGAATACCAAGGGTTTGAGCGAGCAGCATAGTAGTACCGTTACCGCTCCGAGATCTGATACGTGGCAAGAATATACAGTAAAAGCTGGAGACACCTTGGCTCAAGTGTTCAGAGCTAACGATCTCCCTATGGCAGACCTAAATGCTCTTGCAAAAATTGAAGGAGCAGACAAGCCTTTAAGTCGAATTAAGCAAGGGCAACTCGTTCGTTTTAAGCGAGACGAGCAAGGGCAACTTGATATTCTCCAGCTCGAGAAAAAGCAAGGTGCGGTCATGTTCTTCCGTTTATCAGATGGTGGTTTTGGCCGCAGCAAGTAAAGACAATCAGTGAACAGATAGAAAGGCGTTAATTTTTTGATTAACGTCTTTTTTTATGAGGCCGATTTTGAATTTCTACGAATCAACATAGGTAATACGATCAGCACAATTCCAACTAATGTAATCCAATCAGGCACTTCTTCAAACCACAGCACACCAAATAGAGTGACGAACACTAAGCCAGAATACTCGACCATGGCGATTTGATCAGCGGAAACCTTTCGATAGGCCAAAACGGCGCAGCCATTGTAAGTTAATATCAAAATCGCACTCGAAGCCACCCAACCGAGTTGAACAAAACTCATCGGTTGCCAGTGAATAAAAGCCAGCAAGCCAGAGACTGGCAGTGATAAAAGGCTGGTCCAAAATAGAGTGGTTACGACGGGTTGACCCACCGGCAGTTTTCTTACCAATATGTTGAATAATGCCAGCGTGATGGCGGTGCCCATAGCAAATAGTGCGGCCCAGTGAAATTGAGAGGGGCGCAGAACGATCAGCACACCAATAAAGCCTATACAGGTCGCAATTACTTTGCTTTTGGCGGGAATTTCTTTTAGTAGCCATATAGAGAGAGGCAGCATCAACACTGGAGCCGCATAAAACACGGCATTAGCGGTTGCTAGAGGTAAGTGAGTAACCGCTATCATCATACATCCACTGCCAATAATGACTAAGTGCGCTCGAAATAGGTTTAATGGTAAAGACCCTACCGATTGCTGCACCTTGCTGAGTCTCAACCAAAATGGGAGAACGACCAAAAATCCAATTAACTGACGAATGAAAATATATTGATAAGTGGACAGTTCACCATTAAGTAGTTTTACAGATACATCGGACAATGAAGCAAATAGATTGCCAGCGACTAGCAGGAGCAACGCCTGACTGAATAAGCTTAATGAACGAGTCACTCACCGGTCCGTTTCATGTCGATATGCAAAATGTCATCTTCTAGGTAAGGCTCAGAAGTTTGAACAAAGCCGTGCGATTGATAGAACTTGGCCAAGTGAGCTTGTGCACCAATTTCTATCGCGGCATTGGGCCATAGCTCATTGATGTGAGTGAGCGCTTGCTTTAATAGTTCATGCCCTAAGCCATCACCTCTAGAGCTTGCTTTTGTTGCAATGCGGCCAATACTGGCACTAGGGTAGCTTAGCCCTTCCGGTAGTAATCGAGCGCAGGCGATAAGCTCACTGCCGTTAAAACCGAGCAAGTGCTCAGCACCTTTTGCTCGATCTTTGTCATCCAATTCCGGATAAGGGCAATTTTGCTCCACAATAAATACGTTTACTCGTAATTGCAGTAAGTCATAAAGTTCATCAGGAGTAAACTGAGAGAAAGACAGGCGTTTCCAAGTGATCATAGTGCTTCCTTATTATTTGTCCCTAAGAGTAATATTAAGGAAGAGCAAGTTCGTTAACGTTTGTTAATTTCTCTGCTTTAGGCGTTTTTTAATGCGGCTCAAACTGATATGAGTGATCCCCAAATAGGCGGCAATTTGATAGTCGGTAATACGCTGTTCTAGATCGGGGTAATACTGACAAAATAATTCGTAGCGTTCTTCTGGAGAGTGAAGCAGCATAAAGCGCTCCTTGTTTTCCTTGTGCATTAATTGCGTTTCGAGCAGCTTAAGATAAAGCGGATGCGCTTGTTCCCGCCAAGATTGGAATGCTTCAATAGGAAGGCAAAGCAACGTGGTTGGTGTCAGTGTTTCTAATAAATACGGAGAGGCTTGCTCTTTTATTACACTCTCAAAACCGATGATCCAATCGTGCTCCCAATAAAACTCCTTACTAAATTGTTTGCCGTCATCGGTGAGATAGCAAGCATGACACAGCCCCTCAAGTACGAAATAGATGTGAGTGTCCATTTCACCTTGATGAGTAAGAATGTGGCGTGTCGGCAGATCTAACGGAGATGCGACTAACGAAAGAGTTTCTAGTTCGGTAGAAGAGAAGCCAAATTCGGCTAATTGTTCAATAAAAGGTTGCACTCGGTTCGCCTCATAAAAAAACCGCAGCGATTGCTGCGGCTTTTATCATAGAGAGTTTCAGGCTATTTTTGTAGTGTTAGTCGGTAAACACCGAACCCTACATCATCAGTTGCTACACGCTCCATTGGGTATTGCGCTTTTTGTTCGATAAACTTAGCGGCTTTGTCGCTTGGAGATGTCTCAAAGCGGATATCTAATGATTTTTTACTCATGATCGGAGCAAAAGACCAGTTGTTATCAGCACTTGGTTTAACCAAACCTTTTTCAGCACTTACACGCGAGATATAGTTGGCAAGAACGGTACGGTTTTCATCTGGCGCATCAAATGCAATGAAATCTGAACCTGTACCTGGGAATTTGTTGCTGTAAGCACGGTAGTTGTTCGTTGCAATGATAAAGTCCTGCTTCATATCAATGGGTTTGCCTTGGTAGGTTAGACCAATAATACGCTCTGATTTCGGGTTAACAACCTTACAGTTCCCATCGTATTTTGCCGGTTGTGTTACATCGATTTGGTAATTCACACCATCAATAACATCAAAGTTATAAGTACGGAAGCCATCCCAATCAACGAGGCCTTGTGGCGCAGATGAATTAACATCGATTTGTTTAAACTGGCCAGCACTGCACTCTAGCCACTCTTTCACTTCTTTACCTTGTACTTTTAGTGCAACTAAGGTGTTTGGGTAGAGGTATAGATCGGCAGCGTTACGGAAAGTAAGTTCACCTGATTCAACTTCAGTAAAGTTTGCAGGGTCATTCTTACGACCACCGGCTTTAAATGGTGCAGCAGCAGAAAGTACCGGGATACCATCTAAATCAGGGTCACCTTGGATGAAACGTTCTACATAATCTTTTTGTGCTAGGTTTACAATTTGAACCGTTGGATCATCTTGTACTAATGCTAGGAAGCTGTACATTACATCGTCAGCTTTACCAATCGGCTGGTTAACGAACTCACGAGTCCCTTTATGATCGTTAGCAAGTGCTTTAACAATGCCTTCATCTGCTTTAGCTAGCGATTTTTTCGCTTTCTTGTCGTAAATTGGGCGAGCTTCAGTTTGCTCAGTTGTTACTTTCCAACTGTTGCCTTCTTTATTTAACACAAGATCCATTACACCAACATGGCTACCCCAGCGGCCTGGCATAACAGCAGCAACACCGTTGATGGTGCCTTTCTTGTTGTCGACGCCTTTAATGTTGTCAAAACCTTTACCTGGGAATACTGAATGTGAGTGGCCAAATGCGATGGCATCGATGCCGTCAACATCAGCAAGGTAGTAAGTTGAGTTTTCTGCACCTAGCTTGTATGGGTCTGTTGCAAGGCCTGAGTGAGGGATCGCAACAATAACGTCAGCGCCTTCTTTTTTCATTTGAGGAACAAGTTTCTCAGCCATCACTTTGATGTCTTTAGCAAAAACATTACCTTCTAGGTTTTTCTTATCCCAAACCATGATTTGTGGCGGAACAAAACCTATATAGCCAACTTTGACTTCGTGCGCTTCGCCATCAATATCTTTAAACGTGTGAGACTTAATGATGTATGGCTTAAAGTAGTGCTCACCCGTTTTTTGATCAAATACGTTAGCATTGACGTAAGGGAAGTCGGCATCGTTGATGCTTTCTTTTAGGAATTCTAAACCATAGTTGAATTCATGGTTGCCGATGTTACCTGCGTCGTAACCAAGTTGATTCATCGCTTTGTACGCAGGATGAACTTCACCGGCTTTAATGCCTTTAGCTGCCATGTAATCGCCCATAGGGCTGCCTTGAAGCAAATCGCCATTATCAACCAAAACACTGTTGATCACTTCGTTTTGCGCTTCTTTTACCAGTGTCGCTGTACGTGCCAAACCAATTTTTTGAGAAGGTTTATCTTTGTAGTAATCGTAATCCATCAAGTTGGTATGGATGTCCGTCGTTTCTACAATACGAAGTTTAATGGTGTCAGCCATTGCTGGTCCTGCGATAGCTAGCATGCCACCAAGTACTGCAATAGAGAGGGGTTTAACAGCCAATTTCATGATTTGCTCCATGTGGGGATAAAAATGACGCGTCTAATGTAACAAAAAGTAATGTAACGAATATTTATGGCGACAGCGTTGTGTGATCATGGTCTGAGTTATTGTGTGAAAGTGTTACCTAAAGTACATAAATACATTTTATCTATGCTTTGTTGCAAAAATACTCAACAAGGAGCCTAGTACATTTATTGTGAATTAACTGAGATACATGGCTCGGAAAACAGTCTGATTTTTGACCGTTCATTTCACTTTTCAAACCTCCGAGAAACATCCCTTATCAGCTTTTGATATAAAAAATGAAATTTTAGAATTTCAGGTAATAACAGAAGCTGGTCATAATGCAGTCATCACAGGATGAATGATGGCGATATCACCATGGCTAACAAGGACACACTTACCCCATTTCCAGCAACAAAACCTCGGTTAGTTGCGAGTAACCCAAACCTGAACTTTGCGAAAAGTGATTTGAAGGCCGGTGAAGTGGCACTTGTTGGTGCAGGGCCTGGCGATCCGGATCTACTCACGGTTAAAGCATTGCGTTATTTACAGCAGGCTGATGTGGTTTTGTATGACTATCTTGTGTCTGATGAAATTATGTCTCTTGTACCCAGTGAAACAATATTGGTATGCGTTGGGAAAAAAGCAGGGCATCACAGTGTACCGCAAGAAAAAACCAATCAACTCTTAGTCGACTTTGCCTCTCAAGGCTACAAAGTCGTGCGTATTAAGGGTGGCGATCCTTTTGTTTTTGGCCGCGGTGGTGAAGAGCTTGAAGTGTTGTTTGATGCGGGGATTGGCTTTGAAGTGATCCCTGGCATAACTGCTGCAGCGGGTGCAACGGCTTATGCTGGTATTCCCCTTACTCATAGAGATTGCGCTCAATCTGCCATGTTCGTAACCGGGCACTTGAAACAAGAAGATGAATCTGTCGACTGGTCAACACTGGCTCGCGGCCAGCAAACACTGGTTATTTATATGGGCTTATTGAAATCCAACCATATCCAAGCCCAACTCATCAAGCACGGCAGAAGTGCCGATACCCCTATCGCGATTATCGAACGTGGTACGCAGTTAGCTCAAAAAGTCTTTAAAGGGCAGTTGTCTGAACTCTCTCAGTTAGCCGCTCATGCCCAGTCGCCATCTCTGATTGTAGTTGGCGAAGTGGTGAATTTAGCCAAGAAACTTGATTGGTTCAATTTGCCATCAGAGCCTACTGTGAATATCTCGAATGGTGCGTAATCAGCACAGTTAACGTCAATTTACAGTAAATAGAACACTCTACAGCTCGTAATAACGAGCTTTTAAGGAAGCGTAAAAAAATGGATCAACAACGACTCACACACTTAAAGCAACTCGAAGCAGAGAGCATACACATTCTGCGTGAAGTGGCGGCCGAATTTGATAACCCAGTGATGATGTATTCCATTGGTAAAGATTCATCGGTGATGCTGCACCTAGCGCGTAAAGCTTTTTACCCAGGAAAAATTCCTTTCCCACTATTACATGTCGATACCGATTGGAAGTTTCGCGAAATGATTGAGTTTCGTGATCGTACCGCTGAGAAGTATGGTTTTGAGCTTTTGGTTCATAAGAACCCAGAAGGATTGGAAATGGGCATTAGTCCGTTCGAGCATGGTTCATCAAAACATACCGATATCATGAAAACTCAAGGCTTAAAGCAAGCTTTGAACAAATATGGGTTCGACGCTGCTTTTGGTGGTGCTCGTCGTGATGAAGAAAAATCTCGTGCGAAAGAGCGTGTGTATTCGTTTCGGGACAAAAACCATACATGGGATCCGAAAAACCAACGCCCTGAGTTATGGAGAACTTATAACGGCCAAGTCAATAAAGGCGAAAGCATTCGTGTGTTCCCGTTATCAAATTGGACAGAGCTGGATATTTGGCAATACATCTACCTAGAAAATATTGAAATCGTGCCACTGTATTTAGCTGAGCCACGCCCTGTGGTAGAGCGCGACGGTATGCTGATTATGGTCGATGACGATCGTATGGAAATTGCTGAAGACGAAAAGGTCGAGCAACGTAGTGTGCGCTTTAGAACCCTAGGTTGCTACCCACTGACAGGAGCCATTGATTCTGATGCAACCACATTGCCGGAAATCATTGAAGAGATGCTAGTGGCAACCTCAAGTGAGAGACAAGGCCGAGCGATCGATAAGGATCAGTCAGGATCGATGGAACTGAAGAAGCGCCAAGGTTACTTCTAAACAGAATTCAAGCTAAGGAAAGAGAATATGAACAGTGCGGTTGAAGCGCAACTCGCGGAACTGGGGATCGAAGGATACCTTAGTCAACATCAACACAAATCTCTATTGAGGTTCTTAACTTGTGGTTCTGTCGATGACGGCAAAAGCACTTTGATCGGTCGGTTGCTGCATGATTCTAAACAGATCTATGAAGATCAGTTAGCAGCAGTGCATTCCGACAGCCAGCGTGTCGGTACTACGGGCGAACGTCCGGACCTCGCTTTATTGGTCGATGGCTTACAAGCTGAGCGAGAGCAGGGCATCACTATTGATGTGGCTTACCGCTATTTTTCGACCCAAACGCGTAAGTTCATTATTGCTGACACCCCAGGGCATGAGCAATACACTCGAAACATGGCGACAGGCGCTTCTACCTGTGATGTTGCAGTGATCTTAGTGGATGCACGAAAAGGCATTTTGGATCAAACGCGACGTCACTCGTTTATCTCAAGCCTCGTTGGGATCCGTCATTTCATTGTGGCCGTGAACAAAATGGATCTAGTGGATTACTCACAAGATCGTTACGAGCAGATTGAGCGTGAATATCAAGAGTTTTCAGAGAAATTAGAAGGCGATATTAATATTCAATTGCTGCCAATTTCGGCACTGGAAGGCGATAACGTTGTGGATCTAAGCTCGCGTACTAGCTGGTACAAAGGTTCTACGATGCTAGAGCTTCTAGAGAAAATTGATATTGACCAGTCAAAAGATGATGGAGAATTCCGTTTTCCTGTGCAATACGTGAATCGCCCTAACCTCGACTTCAGAGGCTTTGCTGGCACGGTTTCATCAGGTTCAATTTCTGTCGGTGATACGGTTCGAGCATTACCATCAGGCAAGACATCGAATGTAGCGCGCATTGTAACCTTTGATGGTGACTTAGATACAGCTCAAGCAGGTTTAGCCGTAACGCTCACGTTAACGGATGAAATCGATATTAGCCGTGGTGATTTACTGGTTCTAGAAAAGGCAAAAATTGCATCGACTAACCGTTTATTAGCGGATGTGGTTTGGATGACGGAAAAACCGCTAGAAGCAGGGCGAGCATACGACATTAAGGTGGCAGGTAAGAAAACCGTTGGTCAGGTGGAAAAAATTCATCACCAATACGATATCAACCAACTGTCGGAACATTCAGCGGATCAACTGCCATTGAACGGCATCGGTTTGTGTGAGTGGTCATTGAACGAAAATGTGGCATTGGATCGCTACGTTGATTGTGCTGATACCGGCGGGTTCATTGTGATCGATCGCCTAACGAACGTAACCGTTGGTGCTGGCATGATCCGTAAACGCTTGGATCTTGTTGAACAATCGCAAGGTGATTTTTCCGCCTTTGAGGTAGAACTGAATGCGCTAGTTCGTAAACACTTCCCTCACTGGGATGCGAAAGATCTCAGTCAGATCTTAAAGGGCTAATGTGATAATGGGGAGTGCATGCTCCCCATTGTTCTTAAGCTGTATGTTTCACTTCAAGTAACTAGGATATGCCAATGGAATGGGAACAAGGATTTGTATTAGCGGTTCTGCTTGCCATTATTGCGTGCCTAGTTGCGACCAAAATCAAACCGAGCTTTATCTTTGCTGGTGCGGCCTTCTGCGCATTTATGGCAGGGTTAAGCGATCTATCTAGCATTACGACTAATTTTACCAATTCCTCGTTGTTGACCTTGGTTTTACTGATACTTGCTTCCTGTGCATTGGAAAAGACTCAACTGATTAGTTGGGTAGGACAGCATGTATCTGGTGGTCGTTTAGGAACGGCAGTAGCAAAACTTGGCTTTTCTACCGCATTTCTTTCATCATTTACTAATAACACGGCGGTAGTCGTGTCGTTAATTGGGGCGATAAAACGCAACCAACAACACTCTCCTTCGCGCTTGTTATTGCCACTGAGCTACGCGGCGATTCTTGGTGGCACCCTAACCTTGATCGGCACTTCAACGAATTTGATCATCAACAGCTTTGTCGAAGATGCGGGTTTACCCAGTTTAGGTTTCTTCGCCCCAACGATGATCGGATTGGCTGTGTTGTTTGGTGGTATGTTGGTTTTGATCCCACTGAGTTATTTGTTACCTAACAACGACGATCATACTCAAAATGATTTGCCTTATTTTCTAGAAGCCAGAGTTGAACTAGGATCGCCTTTGGTTGGAAAAACCATCACGCAGAATAATTTACGTGCCTTAAGAAAACTGTTCCTGGCTGAAGTGATCCGTAATGGGCAAACCATGCCATCGGTGGATCCTGACTTTGTGCTCGACGCGGGTGATCGTCTTCTGTTTTGTGGTGATGTAGAAAGTGTCACGACGTTGCAAGAAATCAAAGGGCTAACACTATTTGGTCAGCACCACCTTAATGGCCAAAGTTTTGTTGAAGTGATTGTTAGCTCATCGGCGTCCATTCGTAATAAAACCTTAAAATCTAGCCAATTCCGAGATCGTTTTGATGCGGTAGTCGTGGCAATACGCCGCGGTCATGAACGATTAGAGGGGGGCTTGGGTAATATTCAGCTCACCGCTGGAGACACACTGGTGTTAGTACCCGGTAAGCGCTTTGAAAGCGAGAGGCAAGCCCATGCCCGAGAATTTGTCTTGGTGAATGACTTGGACTCCAGTGCAAAATTGGACAGAAATAAATCTCTATTGGTCATGTTGGGTTTTGTGTCTGTCATTGGTTTAGCGCTGGCTGAGGTTACCCCATTGATTAAAGGCCTTTCTGGTTACCTCTTATTGTTGCTCGCATTTGGCATCGTAAAAATTTCAGAACTCAGGCGCCGCTTCCCTATTGATATTGTTGTGATAGTCGGCAGTGCATTGACCATTGCCCAATTGATGATTTCCTCTGGTCTGTCGGTGAAAATGGGCGATATGTTCATTGAAGCTTTTAACGGTTGGGGAGTCTTTGGGGCGCTGGTGGCGACCTACTTATTAACCTTGGTCCTCACAGAGTTAGTTACGAATAATGCGGCAGCGGCTCTGTCGTTTCCTATTGGTTACAGTATGGCTATTGGCTACGGCGTCGATCCGATGCCTTTCATCATGGCGGTGCTGTTTGGAGCCAGTGCGAGTTTTATTTCTCCTTATGGTTATCAAACTAACTTATTGGTGTACAGCGTAGGCAATTATCACATTACGGACTATTTACGGGTCGGGTTACCAATATCACTGGTTTATTCCGTTTTGGTACTGACGCTGATCCCTTATTTTTTCCCTTATTGATCTGAAGATCAGTTGAACAAGGACGTTTATAAATGACAACGGCAAGCATAGTTAAAGATGAAAACGTAGTATGGCACCAGCATGCCGTTACCAAAGCATCACGAGCGAAACAAAAGCAGCAAAAACCGGCGGTATTATGGTTTACCGGCCTTTCAGGTGCGGGAAAATCAACAGTGGCAGGCGCTTTAGAAGTTAAATTGGCTGAATTGGGTTATCACACTTATCTGCTTGATGGCGATAATGTACGTCATGGGCTTTGTCGTGATCTTGGCTTCTCTTCGCAAGATCGTCGTGAAAATATCCGTCGTATCGGTGAACTTGCCAAATTAATGGCAGACGCAGGCTTGATTGTGTTATCGGCATTTATCTCTCCTCATCGTGCAGAAAGAGAGATGGTCAGAGAAATGTTACCTGAAGGCGAGTTTTTAGAAGTGTTTGTGAACGCCTCGCTGGAAGTTTGCGAGCAACGAGACCCTAAGGGGTTATATAAGAAGGCTAGGGCTGGCGAGATCAGTAATTTCACCGGGATCGACTCAGAATATGAAGCGCCGTTGGGTGCCGAACTGGATTTACCCGCAGGGGAGAAGAGCATCGATGAGCTGGTCGCACTGTGTTTGAGTGGCCTAAGTGCTCGTGGTATTATTGCGTAGTACTCTTTGATTATAGGGTCATTTCTCTCTGATTAACTGGCCCAATTTAGCTCAACTTATGGCGAGCAGATTACTTTCTAGTCACTTACGCTGTTTTTTATTCTTTACCTCTCAATTGTTTATCAAAGTGTTTTACTTTCACGGTTAAAAAATAACTGCAAGAGAATCGATTCGGTGCTAGAATCCTTTTTTAACTAGCAATCAGATTGGAAAGATGAGTAATAACGTAGTCGTTCTAGGCACCCAATGGGGTGACGAAGGTAAAGGTAAAATAGTAGACCTTTTAACTGAAGATGCAAAATACGTGGTTCGCTATCAAGGCGGTCACAATGCTGGCCACACTCTTGTCATTGATGGCGAAAAAACCGTTCTTCACTTAATTCCATCAGGTATTCTTCGCAATAACGTTAAATGCGTTATCGGTAATGGTGTTGTTCTGTCTCCAGATGCACTATTGAAAGAAATGAAACCTCTAGAAGAACGTGGCATCCCAGTTAGCGAGCGTCTTTTCATTTCTGAAGCATGTCCTCTAATTCTTCCTTACCATGTTGCAATTGATCAAGCGCGCGAAACCGCTCTTGGTAAAAAAGCAATTGGTACTACCGGTCGCGGTATCGGTCCTGCATATGAAGATAAAGTTGCTCGTCGCGGTCTTCGCGTTGGCGACCTTTTCGACAAAGAAGCATTTGCAGAGAAACTTAAGAAAGTAATGGAATTCCATAACTTCCAACTTGAGCATTTCTACAAAGTTGACACCGTAAGCTACGAAGAAGTACTAGAGCAAGCGATGAGCTATGCTGATCTACTGACTTCTATGGTTATTGATGTAACTGATGAACTTGACGCAGCACGTAAGCGTGGCGACAAGATCATGTTTGAAGGTGCTCAAGGTACGCTTCTAGACATCGACCACGGTACTTACCCTTACGTAACGTCTTCAAACACTACTGCTGGTGGCGTTGCTGCTGGTTCTGGTTTTGGTCCTCGTCACTTAGGTTACATTCTTGGTATTACCAAAGCTTACTGTACTCGCGTAGGTTCAGGTCCATTCCCAACTGAGCTATACGATGGTCTAGACAAGCAAGACCCAATCGGTAAGCACTTAGGTGATGTTGGTCAAGAGTTTGGCGCAACAACAGGCCGTTTACGCCGTACTGGTTGGTTTGATGCTGTCGCTATGCGTCGTGCTGTACAAATTAACTCTATCTCTGGTTTCTGCCTAACTAAGTTAGACGTACTAGATGGCCTAGAAGAACTAAAAATCTGTACTGGCTACAAGATGAAAGACGGTTCTGTTCTAGAAGTTTCGCCAATGGCTGCTGAGTCTTTTGAAGAAGCGACGCCAATCTACGAAACAATGCCAGGTTGGTCTGAGAATACGTTTGGTGCTACCTCTATTGATGCACTGCCTCAAGCTGCTCTTGATTACATCAAGCGCATCGAAGAGCTGACAGGCGTACCAATTGATATCGTTTCTACAGGTCCTGACCGTAACGAAACCATCATCAAGGTTCATCCATTTAATTCATAATGGTCTGATCTTTAAAGGTTATATAGAAGCCGACTCAATGAGTCGGCTTTTTTTTATGCCTTTTTCGGTTACTTTTTATTCGTCATCTGGCAAAATATTGCCAGATATCGGCAATAATTGTCTAAAGAGGTAGCAACATTTGCCGATAAAAAAGCACGGTATGAATAAAGAGTGCGACTATGAAACTACGAGCTGTTGCAGCTTCGTTGGTATTGGCACTGTGTTCCCGCGTTAGTTTGGTTCAAGCTGACGAGAGCATAGGTGGGCCAATTCCAGTCTATACGGAAGCTGAACTGATAAATTTAATCGAAGACAATAAACACCTCGAGCGTGTGCAGGCTGACGGCTGTCAGTTAGTAGAAGATATTGTGGCTAGGGCAACGCGGATTAGCTTGCCAGCTTACGAGTTTCTCTATGGTGATATGCTAGCGTGGGGAGTGTGTGTCGATCGTGATGTTGAGCTCGGGCTCTATTACATGGAGAACGCGGCTCATCAGGGCTTACCGGTTGCATTAGAACAGGTTGGTCGCTATTACTCGCGTGGAACCTTAGTGCAGCAAGATAAAGAGCGAGCGATTCCTTACTTAAGAGAAGCAGCTTCAATGGGAAATTTGGATGCGAGAATCCACTTAGCTGAATTGCTATTACGCGATTATGGCAGCCCATTAGACTACGAAGATGCGTACCGCTGGTTGTATAATTCCGTCACCCCAGATAAAAGGCGACACCGACGCATTACCATGCTCCGGCAGGGCTTAGAAATGCGCATGCCACAGAATATTATTGCCAGAGCCAAACGCCGTTCCGATTTCTGGTAATTAGGCTTATCTAGCCGCAAGTTCATAGCTGCAGTAAACATAGTCGTAATACAAGAAAGTCGAAAAATGCCCCGCTAATCTAATTAGTGGGGCATTTTTCATTCTTTAAACAGGTTTAAAGTACTTTGTGTTTAAAGTACTTTGTGAGGGCCAAAGCACTCATAGTGAATTTGTTCCGCTTTCACCCCTAAGTCGAGAAGTTGCTTCGCAATGGATTGCATGAAAACAACAGGGCCACACATGTAGAACTGAGTGGTTGTCCAGGTTATAGAACTCTCTATTTTCGAAAGATCCATTAGGCCGGAATGAACATTGGCTTCTTCTCCTTCGCGATACCACGTATGAGAAGTCACCAAAGCGTGTGTTTCTTCTAGCGATTGTAAGTGCTGTTTAAAGCCATGACGCTGTGCGTTGTCGGTGGCATGCAGCCAGTGGATGGGAGCTTGATGACTTGCTTTCACACTTTCTAACATCGACATCATTGGTGTAATCCCCACACCACCAGAAATAAGCGCAACTGGGGATGTTTCTTCACTGTTAAAGAAGAAGTCGCCACATGGTGGTGCAAGTTTGACAATATCACCGACCAAAAGATCATCGTGTAAGTATTTAGAAACGATACCTAACGATTCTTTTTTCACTGAAATACGGTAGCTTTTTCCGTTTGGTGCGTCTGAAAGACTGTATTGACGAATCTCTTGATTATCAAATTGCTCAGGAGACAAATAGATACCAAGGTATTGTCCGGGTTTGTAGCTAACCACGGCTTCGCCATCAACTGGTTCGAACGTGAAACTAGTGATCACGTCGCTTTCTACTATTTTCGAGACCAACTTGAACTCACGAGTGCCACGCCAGCCGCCTTGTTGGCTTTCGGTTTCTTGGTAGATGGCTTCTTCGCGATCTATAAATACTTGGGCAAGCAAACCATAAGCTTCTCCCCATGCATCCAATACAGGCTGTCCTGGTGAGAATAACTCATCGATAGTTGCTAATAAATGGCTCCCAACAATTTGATATTGCTCTGCGGTAATATTAAAACTGGTGTGCTTCTGGGCGATCTTTTCTACCACAGGGAGCAACACTTCAATATTGTCGATGTTGGCTGCATAGCCATGGATCGCATTAAATAATGCCTCTCTTTGGCTGCCTGAATCTTGGTGCGTTAGATTAAAAATATCCTTAAGTTCAGGGTGGTGAGCAAACATCCGATCATAGAAGTGTGCGGTTAATTTAGGGCCAGTTTCCGCAATTAGGGGGGCGGTAGACTTTACGATTTCTATTGTTGAACTGCTGAGCATTTGACTTCCTTATTGAAAGTTGTATTTATAATGTATGTTTTAAGTTGTATCTAAAATATATCTTTTGGTCAATGGAAGATTTACACTAAACCAGACAATAGAGGAAAAAATATGCAATTAACCAATTTTACCGATTATGGTATCCGAGCTTTGATTTACTTAGCTGCACTTCCCCAAGATGAATTAACAAGCATCCAGGTGGTGAGTGATACGTTTGGTGTGTCTAAAAATCACATGATTAAGATCATCAATAAGCTTGGGCAGCTAGGTTATGTAAAAACAGTGCGAGGAAAAAATGGTGGAATACGCTTAGGTATGCCTGCTGAATCGATCGTTATTGGTGAGGTTGTGCGTGATATTGAGCCATTGCAGGTGGTGAATTGTTCGCCTGACTTTTGTCATATTACACCGGCTTGTCGCCTTAAATTACATTTAGATAATGCTAAGCGAGCTTTTCTTGCTGAACTGAATAAATGCACTTTGGCGGATATGATTAAAGATAATACCGAACTTGTACCGTTACTTTTTAAGAATAACTGATCTACTTGCCTGCTTGTCCTGTCGATAACTGCCAGATTTAGTTATACTAAGCGACATATCCTTTCCTTAGCAGGCCTTGCTTATGTCCGATAACACCCATAACGATCCGCATGCCGATCGTGAATCCAAGAAATATGAAAATCCAGTACCAAGTCGTGAGTACATTACCGAGTTTTTGACTCAACAAAATGTGCCAATGAATCGTAATGACTTGTTTGAAGTACTGGGTTTATCTGGTGAAGAGCAATACGAAGGACTAAGACGTCGCCTTCGCGCGATGGAGCGGGACGGTCAACTCGTATTTACTCGTCGTCAATGTTACGCACTGCCAGAAAAGCTCGAACTCATTAAAGGGTATGTTATTGGCCATAAAGATGGTCATGGCTGGGTTCGCCCTGAAGGCAGTGTTGGTAAAGACAACGACATCTTGCTACCTCATCACCAAATGCGTTCAATTATTCATGGCGATTTCGTTCTTGTTCAAGCGACAGGAAAGGATAAACGAGGTCGTAAAGAAGGGCGTTTAGTTCGAGTATTAGAAGCCCGAAATAGCCAAATTGTCGGCCGATTCTTCTTAGAATACGATCACTCTTTTGTGGTCGCTGATGATTCCCGAATTTGTCATGACATCATGATCCCTAATGAGCATAAGGGTGGTGCTCGTATGGGGAATGTCGTTGTAATTGAAATTACCGATAGAGGCACTCGCTCGCGAGGCATGATGGGTAAAGTGGTTGAAGTGCTGGGCGAAAACATGGCGCCGGGCATGGAAACACAAATAGCCATTCGTACACACCAGATTCCTAATGTGTGGCCTATTGAAGTCGACAAACAAATTGTCGATCTTAAAGAAGAAGTCCCTGAGGAAGCAAAGAAAGGGCGTGTAGACTTACGCGACCTGCCTCTTGTTACTATTGATGGTGAAGATGCTCGTGACTTTGATGATGCTGTATTCTGTGAAGCGAAAAAAAGCGGTGGCTGGCGTTTATGGGTCGCGATTGCTGATGTGAGCTATTACGTTCGCCCAGATAGCGCGCTAGACAAAGAAGCCATCAACCGAGGTAACTCTGTTTATTTCCCTTCTCAAGTCGTGCCTATGCTGCCGGAAGTTCTGTCTAATGGACTGTGTTCATTGAACCCTCAAGTTGATCGCTTGTGTATGGTTTGTGAGATGACAATTTCATCAACAGGTAAGCTATCGGGTTACAAGCATTACGAAGCCGTAATGAATTCTCATGCGCGCCTGACTTACAACAAAGTCGGCGATATCCTAGATGGTAACGAAGAACTCCGTGAGCGTTATAAGCCCGTTGTTGGCCATTTAGAAGAGTTGCATAAAATGTACAAAGTGCTTAAGAGTGCCCGTGATGATCGTGGTGCTATTGAGTTTGAAACTGTAGAAGCGAAATTCATCTTTAACGCGGATCGAAAAATTGACCGCATTGAGGCTGTGATCCGTAATGATGCACACAAAATCATTGAAGAATGTATGATTTTGGCCAACATCGCGTCAGCGTCTTTGGTGGAAAAAGCGAAAGAAGCGGCGTTGTTTCGAGTACACGAATCCCCTGGAGAAGAAAGGCTAGTGGGCTTCCGTGACTTCTTGAGCGAGTTAGGTTTAGATCTCTCTGGTGGGCTTTCTCCGACGCCAACCGATTATGCAGAGCTGATCAAAAAGATTGGTGAGCGCCAGGACAAAGAGCTGATTCAAACCATGCTATTGCGCTCGATGAAGCAAGCGGTATATAACGCAGATAATGCAGGCCACTTTGGCTTAGCATTGAAGCGCTACGCGCACTTTACGTCGCCAATTCGTCGTTACCCAGATTTACTGCTTCATCGTGCAATCAAATATTTGATTGCTAAAGATGCGGGCACAAATACCGATCGTTGGACCCCAACAGGGGGGTATCATTATTCGTTTGATGATATGGATGTATTTGGTGAGCAGTGTTCAATGACCGAACGTCGAGCGGATGATGCGACACGTGAAGTATCTGATTGGCTCAAATGTGAATACATGCAAGATCATGTCGGTGAAGTGCTAGATGGTGTGATTGCCAATGTGACCGGCTTTGGTTTCTTTGTAAGATTAACTGAGCTGCACATTGACGGTTTAGTCCACATTTCATCTTTGGCGAACGATTACTATCAATTTGACCCTATTGGTCAAAGACTTATCGGTGAAAGTTTCGGTAACATCTATCGCTTAGGCGATGCGGTGAAAGTGAAAGTGTTGGCTGTGAACCTAGAGACTCGCCAAATTGACTTTGAATTAGAAGAAACAAGCCGTAAGCTACGCGGCAAAGGTAAGACGGCTAAGAAACGTGCTGCAGAAGCCGATAAAAAGGCCGCCAGCACTAAAAAAGCGACGGTCAAATCTCGTAAGCCAGGTGCAAAAGCGAAAGCCATGGTCGAGCCGACCAAGCGCCCCGATGGCTCAATGGATACCAGCGGTAAGCCAAAAAAGAAAAAAAGAAAGTCTCCAGCGGCAAAAGCACGCAGAAAAGAAGCTCGTGCTAAAAAAGCCCAATCAAGTGCAAGCAATAATGGTCCGAAAGGAATAGAAAATGAGTAACGAATTTCTTTATGGCATTCATGCCGTAAAAGCCGTGTTGGAGAACGATCCAGCACGTTTTATTGAAGCTTATGTATTAAAAGGGCGTCAAGATGATCGTCTTTTGCCTTTGTTAAACGAGCTGCAGCAATGTGGTGTCTCTATTCAGCAAATGGGCCGTAAGGTTCTAGATGATAAAGCCAGTGGTGCTAACCACCAAGGCATCATTGCTCGCGTTAAGGCAGCTAAGCAGCTCACAGAACAAGATCTTGGTGATATTTTAGCAAAGCATGAGTCTCCACTTCTATTGGTGTTAGACGGTGTTACAGACCCGCATAACCTAGGTGCTTGTTTACGTAATGCTGATGCGGCTGGTGTTGCTGCGGTTATTGTACCTAAAGACAAATCAGCTCCGATGACGCCGACGGTCAGTAAAGTAGCTTGTGGTGCTGCAGAAACGGTGCCACTCGTTCGTGTAACCAACTTGGCCCGAACGATGCGTGCGTTGCAAGAAAAGCACGTGTGGTTTGTTGGCACTGCCGGTGAAGCGACGCACGATATTTATCAAGCAAACTTGTCAGGTGGAGCGTTGGCGATTGTGATGGGCGCTGAGGGAGACGGCATGCGTCGGCTGACTCGTGAAACTTGCGACGACTTAATAAAGATTCCAATGGCAGGTAGCGTATCAAGCTTGAACGTTTCTGTTGCTTCGGGCATTTGCTTGTTTGAAGCGGTTAGGCAGAGAAGTTTGAAAGGCTAAGGGCTCAAGACGAAGTACTAAAAGCTAAAAGCGAAGTAGAGAGGCGCTCATCGGTTGATGGGCGTTTTTTTGTTTGCCCAGCGAAGCTGGCAAACCCATTAGGCTGAAAGAAGCCTAAATCACCCTGATTGAGGGGAAGATAATCCGAATCGCAAGGGCGTTGCTGGCCAACGGCAGGGTTTGAAGGAAGCGATAGGAAGTTAACAGTACACAACGAAAGTGAACCTGATTCGGCAATTTAGGTGGGTAAGCGTGCAAAATAGCGTGAAGCCCGATACTCAATCAGACCTAGATTGTGCTTGAGGGTGGCATTGTTAACAGGGAGCCAGTGCAGTAACTGGGGAAGCCTGACACCACATCCGAGCAAACGTCGGAAGCATAAACTCAAGGCGAGAGCCAAGATCTATGTTGGTGCGAGGTGGCAGATGAATCCGTAGTAGTGAGTAAAGCTCGGCCGGTGAAGCCCAGTAATGGTGTGGAGGATAAAACTGAGCTGACCATCAGTAACACGTCTGATGGGACAACATTTTGCCAAAAGCAATCTGGTGTTGCGAAGGGATGAAGTACATTTTAAGTCTGTGATGAGCAGATGTTTTTTTTTCAGTGGTATACAAGTTGATTAGCTATCGAGGTATTCCGTCTCGGTCTTTGTGAAAGTAAAGCACTGAAGCGAGAAACCGTACAAGGGAGTAACTCTGACTCACTCTAGTAAATTGCCATTGAGCTAGAAGGCTAGAGAGTGGAGTGAAATACACCAACACTGTGAGAGAGCATTTGTCCCCACACGGCACACAATCTAAAGGAAAAAGTTGAGAGTTTACTACAGTTTATATGGTCACTTGCTCCACAAAGAGCGACTCTATAAAGGATTTAAAAAAGTGTGGGAAGCGAAAGGCGCGGCCGGAATAGATAGGCAGAGCCTAAGCGACTACGCCCAAAATCTGAGTGATAACCTAGATCAACTTCTTCTGGAACTCAAAACCAAGCGATACACCCCTCAACCCGTCAGACGGGTAGAAATACCGAAAGATGATGGTGGGGTGCGATTACTTGGGATCCCAACAGTACGGGATAGAGTTGTCCAACAAGCTCTAAATGATCTATTAACCCCAATCTTCGAAGAGCAGTTTCACCCATCCAGCTTTGGGTATAGACCGAATCGAAGTTGTCACGATGCTATAAACAAAGCGACGATGTTCATCCGTCGATACGGAATGCAACACGTCGTAGATATGGACTTATCGAAGTGCTTCGATAAGCTCGATCATGAGCTTATTCTAAAAAGCATTAAGAAACGAGTCACAGACAGTAGCGTACTGGAGCTCATCAAACAGTTCCTGAAAAGTGGCGTAATGGTTGATGGAGAGTGGCAGCATACCGAGATAGGTAGTCCGCAAGGTGGAGTAATAAGCCCACTGATAGCGAACATCTATCTGGATGCGTTTGATCAAGAGATGCGAAAGCGAGGACATCGAATAGTCCGTTATGCCGACGACATACTGATCTTCTGTCGCAGCCGTAAAGGTGCAGAAAATGCGCAAGTACAGGCAACGAAGGTCCTGGAAAAACAGCTCAAGTTAACGGTGAACGAAACCAAATCACACATAGCGCACAGCGGCGAAGGTGTGAAATTCCTTGGAATAGAAATCGGTAGCCATTATAGCCGTATTCAGCCAAAGAAAATGTCGACGTTCAAAGGAAAGTTGAAGCGAGTGACAAGACGCAATGGCGGTAAGCCATTGTTAGAAGTCATTAAACAACTGAATCCACTTCTGAGAGGGTTCAGCCAGTACTTTCGAATAGCGAATGCCAACAGGGAGTTTAAGAAACTGGCCGCGTGGTTAAGGCGAAGACTTCGCAGCGTCCAATTACGATTATGGAAAAAACCGACCCGACTCCACCGCAGGCTAAGACAGCTAGGTTACGAAGGGTCATTCAGGTATATCTGTATGGATAGTTGGAGAAATGCTGCGAGTCCATTAGCCAGTTACTCGATGCCAAATCAATGGTTTAACGACCTTGGATTAGTGAATCTTGAACACGTTAGGACAGGATATGTGTTCAGCCATTATGCTGAATGGAAATGTGCATGAGCCGTATACGAGGTCCGTACGTACGGTTCTGTGAGAGGGATGAGGCGGAGACGCCTCACCCTACTCGATGTAGAGAAGCATATGGAATTCGCTATGCTCATTAGAATACGAAAAGCGAGAGACGATAAGAGCGGCAGGGCTTTGGCTTTTATAGTTTCTCGTTTCTAGAAGCGCTGCGCCAACGTCTTTGCACTTTTAATAAGTACAGCAAACTCTGCGATTAAAAATTGATTCATTCTTCACCAAATATTACTTGCCAATCTCATGTTGTTTCTATAATATTTGCCGTCCTTAAAACCTGGTCATTTTTCTTTAGTTCCTTGCTTCCTCTGGACGACCGGGCCACTCGTGGAAGCTAATAATCCGTAAGGAGCAACCAAATGCGTCATTACGAAATCGTATTCATGGTTCACCCTGATCAAAGCGAGCAAGTTGCTGGCATGATCGAGCGTTACACTGGTTCTATCACTGAAGCTGGCGGTACTATCCACCGTCTAGAAGACTGGGGCCGCCGTCAAATGGCTTACCCAATCAACAAACTTCACAAAGCTCACTACGTTCTTATGAACGTTGAAGCTGGCCAAGAAGTTATTGATGAGCTAGAAACTGCTTTCCGTTTCAACGATGCAGTTCTACGTAACATGATCATGCGCACTAAAGGCGCTGTGACTGAACAATCTATTATGCTTAAGCAAAAAGAAGAGCGTGCAGAGCGTGCTCCTCGTCGTGAAGAGCGTACAGAGCGTACAGAATCTAAGCCAGAAGCGGCTGCTGAGTAATTCTTTTTTGGCTTTTGCCAATTAAAAAACTCAACTCGTTTAGGTGCTTCACACAAACCTACTTAGGTAAGTTTATGTGAATATCATTATTAAATTTAAGATCAGGAGATAGCCCATGGCTCGTTTCTTCCGTCGTCGTAAATTCTGCCGTTTCACTGCAGAAGGCGTAACAGAGATTGACTACAAAGACGTAGCAACTCTTAAAAACTACATCACTGAAGCTGGTAAAATTGTACCTAGCCGTATCACTGGTACAAGCGCTAAGTATCAGCGTCAACTAGCTCGCGCTATCAAGCGTTCTCGCTACCTAGCACTTCTACCATACACTGACAAGCATCAGTAATTGGTCGCAGTTTAATAAAGTTTAAGAGGACTTAGATAATGCAAGTTATTTTACTTGATAAAATCGGTAACCTTGGTGGCCTTGGCGACCAAGTGAACGTTAAATCTGGTTACGCTCGTAACTACCTTATCCCACAGGGTAAAGTAGTAATGGCAACTAAAGCTAACGTTGAAATGTTTGAAGCTCGTCGTGCTGAACTTGAAGCTAAAGTTGCTGAGCAACTGACTGCTGCACAAGCTCGTGCTGACCAAGTTAGCGCTCTTGAAGCAGTTGTTATTGCTTCTAAAGCTGGCGACGAAGGTAAACTATTTGGTTCTATCGGTACTCGTGACATCTCTGACGCTATTACAGCGGCAGGTGTTGCAGTAGCTAAGAGCGAAGTACGCCTACCTGAAGGCGCTCTACGTAACATCGGTGATTTCGAAGTAAGCATCCAACTTCACTCTGAAGTATTTGCTACTGCGAAACTACAGATTGTTGCTGCTGAGTAATTCAGTATCAAGCAATTCAAAAAGCCGACCTAGTGTCGGCTTTTTTTATATCTAAAATTGGGTGAAAGGCTAGAACGCGTAAAGCAAATTGACTGAAACAACGCTATCAGATTGACTGAGCTCTGGGTTCGGAACTAAGTCATGGTATTGAAGTGAATAGTTGATCTTCAGTGAGAGTTGGTCAGTAATATTGTTGGTTGCGCTGAGTTCAGTATCCCAGCGAGTGTTTGATTTCCCCCCCACCATCGACACATCTCCTGCAAGAACTAAATTGGGCAGCACCTGCCAAGACGCACTTAGGTTACTACGAATGATCACCTCATCTACGATAGTTGGGAAAATCAAATCGTCGTCATCGAGTTCATCTAAGTTTGGTTTTTGATGTCGATAACCTGGACCCATTTCCAGTTCCAATGTGAAAGCGTCAGTGTGTGTGAATTGATAACCAACACCACCTGAAAACGTGTAGTCACGAAAATAGGCACTGTATTTAGAGTCGATACCATTAAAGTTGGCATACAAATAGGTTTTGGGGCCTAACTTGTAGTCACTTTGTACCTGATAGCTCGATTGATGTTTGTCTTCTTCACCATCTTTATCGAGTTTGTAATACTTCCATTGACCAGAGTGACGATGGCGGCCAGATGTGTAGGTGCCTTCCAATCGACCATTGATCGACTGCGTGTCTGAGTTTCCGGTATGTGATTGATAACCGAACTCAATTTCAGTTTTAAGAGGTGAAGGTGTTTGGGTTTCCGTATTCAATGTATCTCCAGCTTGCAATCCGGTACTCGCTAATATGCTTAGCGCGAGCAGTGAATACTTGGACACTCAAACCTCTCTGAATCTCATAATCTAATATCGAAGTGTAGTTATAACTAATGTTGCCTGCGTCAGGGAAGTGTTAATTTGGATTTTTCGATTCCAATGGATTACAAAATCAATATCTTCGCTATAATAAGCGGTCATTATTTAGTTTTTTGAGTGCCCTAATGTCCGAACAGCGCAGTACAAAACCAGTAGATAACCAAGTCGATGCGATTAAGGTTCCGCCCCATTCTTTGGAGGCAGAGCAATCGGTTATTGGTGGACTATTATTGGATAATGAGCGCTGGGACTCGGTGTCTGAGAAAGTGCTGGCGAAAGACTTCTATAGTCGCCCTCATCGCATTATCTTTGAAGCCGCCCGTACGTTACTTGAAGACAACCATCCACTCGATTTAATCACCTTATCTGAGTTCCTAGAGTTGCGAGAGCAGCTTGATGATGTCGGTGGTTTTGCTTATCTCGCGGATCTCGCTAAAAATACCCCAAGTGCCGCTAACATTAACGCCTATGCCGATATTGTTGCAGAGCGAGCGCTGGTTCGTAGTTTAATTGGCGTCGCAAATGAAATTGCCGATGCGGGTTATGATCCTCAAGGCCGTACATCCGAAGACTTATTGGATCTCGCTGAAAGCAAGGTGTTTGCAATTGCGGAAGATCGCACCAGCGAAAATGAAGGGCCTCAGAACGTTGATAGCATTCTAGAGAAAACACTAGAGCGAATCGAAATACTGTATAAAACGCCTCAAGATGGTGTAACCGGTGTGACGACTGGTTTTAATGATTTGAACAAAAAGACCGCCGGCCTTCAAGGCTCGGATTTGATCATTGTTGCGGCTCGTCCTTCTATGGGTAAAACCACATTTGCGATGAACTTGTGTGAAAACGCCGCCATGTCTCAAGATAAACCTGTGCTCATATTTTCATTAGAGATGCCAGCAGAGCAGCTCATGATGCGTATGTTGGCGTCGTTATCGCGAGTAGACCAAACTAAGATCCGTACTGGTCAACTTGATGATGAAGACTGGGCCCGAATTTCTGCCACCATGGGTGTTCTCATGGAAAAGAAAAACATGTACATCGATGACAGCTCTGGTTTAACACCAACAGAATTACGTTCTCGAGCGCGACGTGTCGCTCGCGATGCTGGTGGCATAAGCATGATCATGGTCGATTACCTGCAATTAATGCGCGTGCCTGGCTTGCAAGACAACCGTACGTTGGAGATTTCAGAAATCTCACGTTCTTTAAAAGCACTGGCGAAAGAGTTAAACGTACCGGTTGTGGCACTGTCTCAGCTTAACCGTTCCCTAGAGCAACGAGCAGATAAACGCCCGATTAACTCTGACTTACGTGAATCAGGAGCTATCGAGCAAGATGCCGATTTGATCATGTTTATCTATCGTGATGAGGTTTATAACCCAGACAGTGCGCTAAAGGGCATCGCTGAAATCATCTTAGGTAAGCAACGTAATGGTCCGATTGGTTCGGTGCGCTTGACCTTCCAAGGTCAGTTTTCTCGCTTTGATAATTATGCAGGACCTGCATTTGACGACGAATAAAGGCATCAGCATGAGTTACATGAAAGCGGCTTGCGCGACCATTAATTTGGACGCGCTAAAACATAATCTAGGCCAAGTTCGCCTACAAGCGCCTAACAGTAAAGTGATGGCGGTGGTAAAAGCGAACGGCTACGGACATGGTTTAAAACATGTGGCTAAAGCTGCAATCGGAGCCGATGCTTTTGGTGTTGCACGCATCGAAGAAGCCTTGCAGCTGAGAGCGGCAGGTATTGTGAAACCCATTCTATTGCTAGAGGGGTTCTACTCTTCGGGTGACTTGCCTATTCTGGTTACTAATAACATTCAAACAGCAGTACATTGCGAAGAACAGTTGGTAGCGCTTGAACAGGCGGAACTTGAAACTCCGGTAACCGTTTGGGTGAAGATCGACAGTGGCATGCACCGGTTAGGCGTTAGGCCTGAAGAGTATTCAAATTTCGTCGAACGCCTAAAGCTGTGTCAAAATGTGGCTAAACCACTTAAGTACATTAGCCATTTTGGTAGTGCGGATGAAATTGAAAATCCCATTACTCCACATCAAATTAAATTGTTTTCTGAATTAACTAATGGCTGCAAAGGTGAGCGTTCACTTGCGGCTTCTTCTGGTTTACTCGCTTGGCCTGACAGTCAATTTGAGTGGGTGAGGCCAGGTATCATTATGTATGGTGTTTCTCCATTTTCAGAAAAGAGTGCTCGCGAGTTAGGCTATCAGCCAGTGATGACATTGACCTCTCACCTTATTGCCGTTCGAAACGTTAAGAAAGGTGAAAGTGTTGGCTATGGCGGAGTATGGACGAGCGAGCGAGACACCAAAGTGGGCGTCATCGCGATAGGTTATGGTGATGGTTATCCTCGTACGGCACCAAATGGCACACCCGTATTAGTTAATGGACGCAAAGTGCCGATATCAGGCCGAGTGTCGATGGATATGCTAACGGTCGACTTAGGCCCAGAAGCCCAAGACAATGTTGGTGATGAAGTGACGCTTTGGGGAGAGGCATTACCGGCAGAAGAGGTGGCCAAGCACATCGGAACCATCGCTTATGAGTTAGTGACTAAATTAACGTCACGAGTAGAAATGACTTATAGCGAAGAGAGTCGATGCAAGTAAAGCAATTTTTAAAAATGGGGGTACTCTGTATGAGTGCCTTTTTTACATCTGTAGGCGTGAACGCTCGAGATGATTGGACGTTATGGATTCCAGAAACAGCGGCGGTGCCATTTGCCTTCTCAACCCAGACTTTAGGTCTAACGGTTGGTGCTGCCGGTATCATTAAAGGCATAGGTCAGCCTAATACAGGATTGGTTCTTTCAGGCTTGGTGTCGGATAAAGGAAGTAGCATCACTTTCCTTAGTTACAATAACCTACAAGTCGGTAACTCTTGGTTACTGGGTTTTGATACCTATAACGGTAAATACGCTGGATACGATTACTTTATTGGTAACTTAGGTGGTAATGATTCTTCGTTTGATGACAAGATAAAAACGGATGGTGAAGAAGCTCGCTATAACTTCACGATGCGCTATATCTTACCCTGGGGCTCTGCTTCTGATGATCGAGCTCTTGCTGCAATGAATCCAAACCGTTCAATTGAAGGCTCAACTCCAGCCAGCAGCGGCATTACTACTCTAAAGATTCAACCTTTTTACCATCGTCGTACTCTGGATGCTCCTGAAGCTGATCATATACCAGAATCGACGGCTGGCATTCGTATTGGATTGGACTGGGATAACCGCAACGATGTACGAAACCCTACATTAGGGTCTCGATTTCAAGTGGACTTAACCCATTCACCGTCAACCAGTGATGGTACTACGTGGAGTACTATTGAGCTGGAACACAGCAATTACTTTGACCTAGGTGAATGGCAAGGTGTATTTCAAGAACAAGTAGTGGCACTTGATATGTACCTAGCGGATACGCCAACCTGGAACGATTGTGATAATGGGCTTTGCCAGCGTCCTCCAGAATATGCAGGCGTTACCCTTGGTGGTTTGTATCGACTACGTGGTTATTCAGGTGAACGCTTCCATGGTCGTTCAGCGGTGCATTATAGTGCTGAATATCGGGTATTACCGGAGTGGCAACCGTTGGGTTCACTGCCCGTCTTTAATTGGTACGATGTGCCCTGGTGGCAGTGGGTCGCCTTTGTTGATGTAGGCCGAGTGGCTGATGAATTTAATATAAAAACCCTGCACACCGACCTAAAATGGAATGTTGGGGCTGGTGTGCGTTTTCAAGTCGAGGGCATTGTTGTTCGCACTGAAATGGCCGTCGGCGGAGAAGAGGGATTGTTCAGCGTTATGGTTAACCAGCCGTTTTAAGTACTAAAAGCTAAGTACAAAAGGCTAGGTGAGATAAAAGAGCATAGTGAGAGCTAAGCTCTTTATTGGTTGGGGTTATTCGCCTTGAATAGTGGCTATGATACTTCTTGGCCCACCATGATCTCGATGCTCTCCTAAGTAAATACCTTGCCATGTACCTAAAGCTAATCGACCTTGTCTGATTGGAATTGTCACACTGTTTCCGAGTATTGATGCTTTTATATGAGCTGGCATATCATCGTCGCCTTCATATGTGTGTTTATAGTAGGGGGCTCGCTCTGGAACGAACTGATTAAAGTGTTTCTCTAAATCATGACGAACCGTAGGATCTGCATTTTCATTGATCGTAAGGCTGGCTGAAGTATGCTGGATAAAAAGGTGTAATATACCTACTGAATATTGCTTTATTTGTGGTAATTGTTGTTCAATTTCATCAGATATGAGATGAAAGCCGCGCTTTCGGCTTGTGAACGTAAGTTTGTCTTGATGCCACATTAGCTATGCTCATTGTTATTAGATTTATGAAGTATAATAGAACAATTGCGTATTGCTGATCACTACCTGATGGAATTGCATTATCGTGATGTATCTCAATGTCAGTGAAAAAGCATTACGCCATAATTTGAAAACTGAAATATTATTACATTATTCGCGCTCGGGGGACTTGCTTAGCAAGGAGTGGAGAATTCTAATTAATTTGTTATTTAACAAAATTATTGCTTAACCGGAAATTTCGTTAGCTTCTATAGATACGGAACAGAATCAAACCAAAGGATCATTGGGATAAATCATCATGTTAAAAAATATTAATCCAACGCAAACACAAGCTTGGAAAGCGTTAACGGCACATTTTGAATCTGCACAAGATATGGATCTAAAAACACTGTTTGCGGAAGATGCACAGCGTTTTACAGAGTTCTCAGCTCAATTCGGCTCTGATATTTTAGTCGATTACTCTAAGAACTTGATCAACAAAGAAACCATGGAGCACTTGTTTGCATTAGCGAACGAGACAGAATTAAAGTCAGCGATTGACGCTATGTTCTCTGGTGAAGCAATCAATAAAACTGAAGGCCGTGCGGTACTTCATACTGCACTGCGTAATCGCAGTAATACACCCGTTGTTGTTGATGGCAAAGATGTGATGCCTGCAGTTAACGCTGTGCTTGAAAAAATGAAAGCATTCACCGATCGTGTCGTTGGCGGTGAGTGGAAAGGCTACACAGGCAAAGCCATTACTGATGTTGTGAATATCGGTATCGGTGGTTCAGATCTTGGCCCCTACATGGTGACTGAAGCGCTAGCACCTTATACGAATCACTTGAACCTTCACTTTGTGTCTAACGTCGATGGTACACACATTGTTGAAACATTGAAAAAAGTGAACCCAGAAACAACGTTGTTTTTAGTGGCGTCTAAAACGTTCACGACTCAAGAAACAATGACCAATGCGCACTCAGCACGTGATTGGTTTCTTGAAGCTGCGGGTGATGATGCTCACGTGGCAAAACACTTTGCGGCACTTTCGACCAATGCTAAATCTGTATCGGAATTTGGTATTGATACTGACAACATGTTCGAATTCTGGGACTGGGTTGGCGGTCGTTACTCTTTGTGTTCAGCGATTGGTTTGTCTATCGCACTTGCTGTGGGCTTTGAAAACTTCATTGAGTTGTTAGAAGGTACACACGAAATGGACACCCATTTCGCGACGGCTTCTTTTGAAAACAACCTACCGGTTATCCTTGCGGTCATTGGTATCTGGTATAACAACTTCCATGGCGCTGAATCTGAAGCTATTTTGCCATACGATCAATACATGCATCGTTTTGCTGCGTATTTCCAGCAAGGCAACATGGAATCAAATGGTAAGTGTGTCGATCGTAACGGCGATCAAGTGGACTACCAAACTGGCCCAATCATTTGGGGTGAACCAGGAACAAATGGTCAACATGCCTTTTATCAGCTCATTCACCAAGGAACCAAGCTGATCCCTTGTGATTTTATCGCTCCAGCACTAAGTCATAACCCTGCTGGCGATCATCATCAAAAATTGATGTCTAATTTCTTTGCTCAAACAGAAGCATTGGCGTTTGGTAAGAGTAAAGAGCAAGTTGAAGCTGAGTTTGCTGCTGCGGGAAAAAGCGCTGAAGAAGTTGCAGATCTTGTTTCATTCAAAGTATTCGAAGGCAACCGCCCGACAAACTCAATCTTAGTTAAGCAGATCACTCCGCGTACTTTGGGTAACTTGCTAGCAATGTACGAACATAAGATTTTTGTTCAAGGCATCATCTGGAATGTATTTAGCTTTGATCAGTGGGGCGTAGAACTCGGTAAGCAGCTAGCAAACCAGATTTTACCTGAACTTGCTGACGGCGAAGCGGTATCTTCCCATGACAGCTCGACCAACGGCCTAATTAACGCATTCAAAGCGTTTAAAGCATAGTCACCGTTAACCAGTGATAACCAAGGTCAGCAGAGATGCTGGCCTTTTTGTCATTTTTCGGTTTTTTCTGTACTCTCAGGACACAGCTCGTTTCTGAATTTTGTCTTTGTCCCATAAAAAAAGGCCACTGCCGAAGCACCAACCTTTCTTCATTTACCAGAAATAGCTTTTACTCAAAGCAAATCTCGATAAATGCGTTACCCCATTCAGATGTGAATGGCATGATGATGATAGCGCCTTCACATTTGTGACGAATGGTGTGGCCTTTACCTGATACAACAATCGGTGTTGCCATGTCAAAGTCGAAACCACTTTCGGACAGGATGCGTTTCGCACCACCAGTAACCATGTTAGTGATCTCACCAACCATATCGGTTACTTCTTCATTAAGGCCGTTAGGACGTTCACCTAACATATTCTGCATGATCTCAAGCGCCAAAGATTCGTCAAAAGTAATCGACATTGAACCTCGGGATTGATCACCAACCATACCGATTAAGCCTGAAACATCACCGCGAGCGATTTCATCTTTCTTCACTCGAGGTTTCTGTGGTTTAAGCTCCAGAGAAGCCATGGTTTTTAGGACATTCATTAAAGAAGCTAAAAACGGGTTTACAAATTCAGCGCGCATAACGTTCTATCTATTTATCCGTTGTAGTAGAGAAGCAAGTTTTACACGTTCCATGTGTTTCAATGACGTGGTTGCTTAAATGAAAGCCTTGCTTTTCAATGTTTTTCGCAAGTAGAGCAATCAAGTTTTCATCTTGAAGCTCGATAACGTCACCGCATTGGTCACATATCATTAGATGCGAAAAGTGCTTATTAACACCACAGGAACAGCACGAAATAAAACTATTCGTAGATTCTACTCGATGAATAAAACCTTGTTCCAATAAGAAATCTAACGCCCGATAAACCGTAGGAGGTTTAGCTTGCGGCTCACTTACCTTTAATTGGTCTAGCAGTTCATAAGCAGTGGAGGCGCATTTACTTTCACAAATGAGTTCGAAAACTCGCTTTCTTTGTGTTGTAAGTCTAACTCCACGGCTCTGACAAATGCCTTCCACTTGTTCAACTAACGACTGCTTCAAATTGCTCACCTTTTGGTGCACATTACTAATAATATACCATTAATTGCGCCAGTTAGGCACAATTGGTAATTTTTTTCATACCGTAAGCAAAATTTGCTAGTTAATCAACACTTCTGTCTTGCTTGATGCTTATCTCTGCGATCTTGGTACCTGCTCTAAGCATCATAAGTTTATTATGTGTGCAAATTGATGGGAAAACGCACGTTGAGACACACCTTGTATGACCGTTATTTTTCGGGTTCCGCTCTCGGTAATGAAGGTGTTACCGCATTGGTTGTTTTCCAGCGACTCTTTTGTATCGACATCTAAAAAAGCTTCGTATTGTTGGTATTCACTAAGCCCATTTGCCATTAGCATCGTTGCCAGAGGGTCAAAAATTGGAACGGGTATACCCTCGTCGTGCGGGCCGCTCTTCTTATCTAAAATCTGTTTCGTTAATATCGCAATGGGGTCATTGGCGGTAATCAGTGATGAATAACCTGGGTTTAAGATGACGTAATAGCAGGCATCTAATGGCACTAATGTTAGCGGTAAATCAGACTTAAATACCTTTTGGGCCGCTATTGGGTCAACGACAACGTTCCATTCTGCGACATGATTGCTACGATAAGCCGGACCTTGGTCCCAGTTTGGCTGAGCGTCGTTAAATAGAGATATGTTGCCATCTATATGTATCGCTCCTGCCATTGCGAATACTTCTGAAATATTCTCAGTTTTAGCGTCAGGGTAGCTCTCAAGCATACGAGCAATATTAGTAAAACCACCTAAAGAGATAATACTGATAGGGTCGGTTGCCTCTGCTAGGGTTTCCGCGATGAATTGCCATGCAGGACGAGTATCGATAGGCAACTCAATTGTTGGGTTTATCGTACCAATCAGCCCCATGAGATCGTTCATGTCATTTTTGAATGGCTGTGGAAACTGATGTTGGTAGCTCGTAGGCGTTTCCGTGCCCAATGCAATTTTAGCTTGGGTTTGATTACCTAACTCAAGCAAGTTCTTTGCGAGTAAGCCTCCCCAGCGTAAATTGGTTTCACCACAACCTGTTACGGTAATGGCAACGATATTGATATTCGGATCTTTGATCAGATACAAAATGGACAATACGTCATCCCACCCCATATCTGTATCGATAATGACTTGTTTTTTTGTGCTGTGAGCCATAAGTAAACCGCATGAGATAGTCAAAAATATGTTTTATATAATACCTTCTATCGAACGGAATGGAAAATAGATAAATCGGGTTCGATATCTTGATCGGGTGTTTAGGTGCTGATCTCGTGGGAAATTACTTTAGGCTGGCCCTCAATAGTATTTGGCCTATGGGAAACCCTAAGCAAAGCTCCTTTTGTTTTTTCTGACGATTTAGGATTCTCAGTGTATAATCTGCGTCCTTTTTAATGGCTAGCAGCAAGCTATTCCATATTGAATACGTGTAGAACAGAGTGAGGTAGTCGTGTCTAACCCAAAAAACACCAATGAATTCGCAATGCAGCGCCTTTCGGTTGCCCCGATGCTTGATTGGACAGACCGACACTGTCGTTACTTTCACCGCCTACTGTCTCAAAATACGTTGTTATACACTGAAATGGTAACAACTGGCGCGATCATTCACGGTAAAGGAGACTTCCTTACTTATAGTGAACAAGAGCATCCTATCGCGCTTCAACTAGGTGGTTCTAATCCTGTCGATTTAGCGACATGCGCTAAGTTGGCTGCAGAACGTGGTTATGATGAAATTAACCTCAACGTGGGTTGCCCTTCTGATCGAGTTCAAAATGGTCGCTTTGGTGCATGCTTGATGGCTGAGCCGCAATTAGTCGCGGATTGTGTGTCTGCTATGCGTGACGTTGTGGATATTCCGGTAACAGTAAAAACTCGTATTGGTATCGATGAACAAGACTCTTATGAATTCTTAACCGATTTCATTTCAACAGTGCATGAAAAGGGTGGCGTTGATCAATTTACTATTCATGCTCGTAAAGCGTGGCTGAAAGGGTTAAGTCCAAAAGAAAACCGAGAAATCCCGCCATTGGATTACCCTCGAGCTTATCAAATTAAAAAAGACTTCCCACAACTGACTATTGCCGTAAACGGTGGTGTTAAGACACTAGAAGAAACAAAAGAACACCTTCAGCATTTGGATGGTGTGATGATTGGTCGTGAAGCGTATCAGAATCCGTATCTGTTAGCAGAAGTTGACCAGCAAATCTTTGGTTCTGATAGAGAAATCATCAAACGTTCTGATGTCGTGAAAGCGATGTACCCGTATATAGAGCAAGAACTGTCGAATGGTGCGCACTTAGGCCACATTACTCGTCATATGTTGGGGTTATTCCAAGCGATGCCTTGTGCTCGCCAATGGCGTCGATACATCAGTGAAAATGCACATAAACCGGGTTCTGGCATTGAGGTTGTTGAAGCTGCACTTGCTAAAATTCCACTTGAATTAGGTGTGTAAAATTCACCACTGAATGGTTTTATTTACCATGCCATTAAATGTGGGCCTTTCGTTTTATTGCGGAAGGCCTATTTTTTATTTAAATTACAATAACTTAATTTTTTAGATAAGTTGGCCTGCTTTCTGCAATTAGTAACGTAGAGAGAAGTTAATAACTAAGAAGAGGTTAGTGATGTTTGAATTACTGTTTGTATTTATTTTTGTGGGCATGCTGGTATTTACTGGCGTGACGATGATGACAGTATTTATTGCAACGGGCGTGGCATTCCTTGCGATGTTTGTTTTGGGAATGGTTGGTATGGTGTTTAAAGTTCTGCCGTGGCTAATTGTCATTGTTGTTGGCTGGTGGTTCTTTAAGAGTTTCGTCTATCAGCCACGCTAGCTTATGCGTGTACATTCATTCTTGATGGTTATTGCTTCTCGGATATGTGATAGTATCCGAGTTAATTTCTTGTATTTGAGAGTGGATGAACAAAATGAAAGTGCGTATGGCGGCTTCAGCTTTAGTACTAGCGAGCTCAATTGCAATGCCTGTTTCGGCAGAGTCGGACTACTATTTTAGAGTCGGTAGCGACTTGTGGTCAGCGGGTACGAGTTTTTCTGATAATAAAGAAGATTCGAAGCGTGACTCAGTAGATACGCAAGGCGCATTTTCTTTCGCGTTTGAGAATACAATTCCGTATGCCCCCCATGTAAGAGTGCGTTTCACGCCTGTTAGAGGCGAGATTACCAGCTTCGACAAATACGATTACACTTTCTACTACGACATTATGGAGCACGAACATTTGCACTTTGATGTAGGTGTTACTTGGTCTAAGTACAAAGATGGTGAATACACCAACCCAAGTGACTTACCAGCAACATCATTCAGTAAGCTGTTATTCAGCTGGCACGCGAATGCTCGCATTAATGTACCCGATACCAATTTTGATGTTATTGGCGAATTCGATTTTGGTAATGGTGACGGCAATAAAACCGCAGACTTAACGGCGGGTATGCAATATCGTTTTGATTTAGAAAAAGTAGACATTGCAATGCGTGGTGGCTATCGCGCAATGGAGTATCGATTTAATTTCTACCCAGGTTCTGGTGATATGTCTCTGACACATGGTTGGTTTTTGGGGCTGACTGCCGGCTTCTAAGTTTTCATTCAATTTGAAGAAAGCACTGCCTTGAAGGCGGTGCTTTTTTGTTTGCCCAGCGAAGCTGGCAAACCCATTAGGCTGAAAGAAGCCTAAATCACCCTGATTGAGGGGAAGATAATCCGAATCGCAAGGGCGTTGCTGGCCAACGGCAGGGTTTGAAGGAAGCGATAGGAAGTTAACAGTACACAACGAAAGTGAACCTGATTCGGCAATTTAGGTGGGTAAGCGTGCAAAATAGCGTGAAGCCCGATACTCAATCAGACCTAGATTGTGCTTGAGGGTGGCATTGTTAACAGGGAGCCAGTGCAGTAACTGGGGAAGCCTGACACCACATCCGAGCAAACGTCGGAAGCATAAACTCAAGGCGAGAGCCAAGATCTATGTTGGTGCGAGGTGGCAGATGAATCCGTAGTAGTGAGTAAAGCTCGGCCGGTGAAGCCCAGTAATGGTGTGGAGGATAAAACTGAGCTGACCATCAGTAACACGTCTGATGGGACAACATTTTGCCAAAAGCAATCTGGTGTTGCGAAGGGATGAAGTACATTTTAAGTCTGTGATGAGCAGATGTTTTTTTTTTCAGTGGTATACAAGTTGATTAGCTATCGAGGTATTCCGTCTCGGTCTTTGTGAAAGCAAAGCACTGAAGCGAGAAACCGTACAAGGGAGTAACTCTGACTCACTCTAGTAAATTGCCATTGAGCTAGAAGGCTAGAGAGTGGAGTGAAATACACCAACACTGTGAGAGAGCATTTGTCCCCACACGGCACACAATCTAAAGGAAAAAGTTGAGAGTTTACTACAGTTTATATGGTCACTTGCTCCACAAAGAGCGACTCTATAAAGGATTTAAAAAAGTGTGGAAAGCGAAAGGCGCGGCCGGAATAGATAGGCAGAGCCTAAGCGACTACGCCCAAAATCTGAGTGATAACCTAGATCAACTTCTTCTGGAACTCAAAACCAAGCGATACACCCCTCAACCCGTCAGACGGGTAGAAATACCGAAAGATGATGGTGGGGTGCGATTACTTGGGATCCCAACAGTACGGGATAGAGTTGTCCAACAAGCTCTAAATGATCTATTAACCCCAATCTTCGAAGAGCAGTTTCACCCATCCAGCTTTGGGTATAGACCGAATCGAAGTTGTCACGATGCTATAAACAAAGCGACGATGTTCATCCGTCGATACGGAATGCAACACGTCGTAGATATGGACTTATCGAAGTGCTTCGATAAGCTCGACCACGAGCTTATTCTAAAAAGCATTAAGAAACGAGTCACAGACAGTAGCGTACTGGAGCTCATCAAACAGTTCCTGAAAAGTGGCGTAATGGTTGATGGAGAGTGGCAGCATACCGAGATAGGTAGTCCGCAAGGTGGAGTAATAAGCCCACTGATAGCGAACATCTATCTGGATGCGTTTGATCAAGAGATGCGAAAGCGAGGACATCGAATAGTCCGTTATGCCGACGACATACTGATCTTCTGTCGCAGCCGTAAAGGTGCAGAAAATGCGCAAGTACAGGCAACGAAGGTCCTGGAAAAACAGCTCAAGTTAACGGTGAACGAAACCAAATCACACATAGCGCACAGCGGCGAAGGTGTGAAATTCCTTGGAATAGAAATCGGTAGCCATTATAGCCGTATTCAGCCAAAGAAAATGTCGACGTTCAAAGGAAAGTTGAAGCGAGTGACAAGACGCAATGGCGGTAAGCCATTGTTAGAAGTCATTAAACAACTGAATCCACTTCTGAGAGGGTTCAGCCAGTACTTTCGAATAGCGAATGCCAACAGGGAGTTTAAGAAACTGGCCGCGTGGTTAAGGCGAAGACTTCGCAGCGTCCAATTACGATTATGGAAAAAACCGACCCGACTCCACCGCAGGCTAAGACAGCTAGGTTACGAAGGGTCATTCAGGTATATCTGTATGGATAGTTGGAGAAATGCTGCGAGTCCATTAGCCAGTTACTCGATGCCAAATCAATGGTTTAACGACCTTGGATTAGTGAATCTTGAACACGTTAGGACAGGATATGTGTTCAGCCATTATGCTGAATGGAAATGTGCATGAGCCGTATACGAGGTCCGTACGTACGGTTCTGTGAGAGGGATGAGGCGGAGACGCCTCACCCTACTCGATGTATGTGGAATTTGTTTGCATCCTCGCGAAGTTGAACCATGCTTAGTTAATGGGAATGTAAGCAAGGATCTGCTCATGACGATTTCTGAGTTGCGAGGTCTATACAGAGACAACCAGTTAGTTGAAGCGATAATTGAACCTGCGATTCAAGAAGGGAGCTGGGTGGTCGAATTTCGCCATTCCCGCGGGGGGTTCATTTTATTGACTGACTCTCACGGCGAAGAGTGTCACTATTTAGATCTCGATAAAGCCTCTAAATCGGCTTTAGCCGTTGGTTTTAGTCACGTCCGCGTTGAAGAACGCTAACATTATTTTCATCCCCTTAAATCCAAAAGTTATAAAACATACTCATCTATTCTTTTTTATTATTAGCGAGAGTGGTTAATCTATCATCACGCAATGAATAGGGATGTCGTGATATGTCTTCACAAGGAAACACTCAAGCAAATGATCTCTCCGCCCTCGCAAGTCCGCTGAATGATCAACAAATAGGTCAATTACAACAAGCCTCATCTGAGCTGTCATCGCAACAGCTAGCATGGGTCAGTGGTTATTTTTGGGGGTTGAGCCAACACCAAACACAAGGTGCAACGGCACCAATTCGTCAAGCGGCTGCTGCTGTTGCGGCAAAACCGGTTGGCAAGTTAAGTATTATTTATGCTTCGCAAACTGGAAACGCAAAAGGGGTTGCTGAAGTATTAAAAGAAGAAGCGGTAGCTTTAGGTATTGCAGCTAGTGTTTACGATGCTAGTGATTACAAAGGTAGAAGTTTAGCGAAAGAAACGCATGTGATATTTGTAGCGTCAACGAATGGAGAAGGCGAAGCGCCAGATAATGCCATTGAGTTGCATGAGTTTTTACAGTCTAAAAAGGCGCCTAAACTACCTAACCTTCAATATGGTGTTATTGGTTTAGGCGATTCAAGCTACGAGTTTTTCTGCCAGACAGGTAAAGATTTTGACGAGTATCTGTCTAAGTTAGGCGCCACATCATTTATAGATCGAATCGATTGTGATGTGGATTATGACGCCCCAGCAGCGCAGTGGCGTCAATCTGCACTTGATACTGTTAAAGATGCATTATCCGCAAACGTTGAAGCAGAAATAGTACAGCTCCCTGTCGGTCAATCTGCACCTAGTCAATTCAGTAAACTGAATCCATTTACTGCTTCTCTACTTACCAACCAAAAGATCACGGGTCGAGACTCTGGAAAAGATGTTCGTCACATTGAAATCGATTTAGAGGGGGCGGGTATTACTTATCAACCCGGTGATGCATTGGGTGTGTGGTTTGAAAACAGTGCCGAGTTAGTTGATTTAATTCTGGATAAAGCAGGACTTTCTGGCATCGAGAGTATTGATGTTGATGGCGAAAGCTTATCTATTCGCACGGCGTTGATTACTAAATTTGAAGTGACGGCTGCTAACCCTCAATTAGTGACTAAGTTTGCTGAGCTTTCTGGCAGCAAGAAATTACAAAAGCTGGTGGAAGATAAAAGCAAGCTTCGTGAGTATTCAAATAATACACAAGTCGTGGATGTATTAGCAGAAAAGAAAACTAAGCTAACAGCAGAACAGCTAACGAGCATTTTACGTAAGCTAACACCGCGCTTGTATTCTATCGCGTCAGCTCAAAGTGAAGTCGAAGATGAAGTGCATCTAACGGTTGGTCTAGTGGAATATAAAAAAGGGGAAGATGTAAGGTTTGGTGGTGCATCAGGCTTCTTGTCTCAGCGCCTAGAGGAAGGTGGGGAAGTTAAAGTCTTTATTGAAAACAACAATAACTTCAAATTACCGCAAGACGATAATACTCCCGTCATTATGATTGGCCCAGGAACGGGCATTGCTCCTTTCCGTAGCTTCATTCAAGAAAGAGACAACCGAGACGCTGAAGGTAAAAACTGGCTGTTCTTCGGTGATAGAACGTTCACACAAGATTTCTTATACCAAGTTGAATGGCAAAAATACCTAAAATCTGGGTTAGTTACACAACTTGATGTGGCATTTAGCCGAGATCAACAAGAAAAAGTATACGTCCAACACCGAATTCTTGAGCACGCAAAGCAAGTTTGGCAGTGGATACAAGAGGGGGCTTACATTTATGTATGTGGTGATGCAACCCGTATGGCAAAGGATGTGAATGACGCATTAGTCACTGTCGCGGTTCAACACGGCGGTTTAACTGAAGTAAAAGCGGAAGAGTTCATAAACGATCTCCGTAAGGCGAAGCGTTATCAAAGGGATGTGTACTAATGACTGTAAATAATGAAACAAATAAACAAGAAGTCCTAGGCCAAGTGCTGGGGCCATTAGCTGATAACGAACGCCTTAAAAGAGAAAGCAACTTCTTACGCGGTAGCATTCAAACTGATTTACAAGACCGGATTACTGGCGGGTTCACGGCAGATAACTTTCAGCTGATTCGCTTTCATGGAATGTATCAACAAGACGATCGTGACTTTCGAGCTGAACGTCAAAAGCAAAAGCTAGAGCCTTTACATAATGTGATGCTGCGTGCTCGCATGCCGGGTGGGATTATTAAGCCTGAGCAATGGCTAGCAATTGATAAGTTTGCTGATGAGCATACCTCGTACGGCAGTATCCGTCTAACGACGCGCCAAACGTTTCAGTTTCACGGTGTGTTAAAACCAAATATTAAGTTGATGCACCAAACGCTGAACAGTATTGGCATTGATTCAATTGCAACTGCTGGTGATGTCAATCGTAACGTGTTGTGTACGACAAACCCGGTTGAATCTGAACTTCACCAGGAAGCCTACGAGTGGGCGAAAAAAATCAGTGAGCATTTATTACCTAAATCTCGTGCATATGCAGAAATATGGTTAGACGGTGAAAAGCTTGAAACCACAGATGAAGAGCCAATCTTAGGCAGTAACTATTTACCCCGTAAGTTTAAAACTACGGTTGTTATACCACCTCAAAATGATGTCGATGTTCATGCCAATGATCTCAACTTCATTGCAATTGCCGATAATGGCAAGCTGGTGGGCTTTAATGTTCTTGTTGGTGGTGGTTTGGCAATGACTCACGGGGACACTTCAACCTATCCTCGTAAAGCTGATGACTTTGGTTTTGTTGCTTTAGATAAAACATTAGATGTTGCTGCGGCAGTGGTTACCACCCAGCGTGATTGGGGTAATCGTTCTAACCGTAAAAATGCGAAAACAAAGTACACATTAGATCGTGTAGGTGTTGATGTATTTAAAGCTGAAGTGGAAAAGCGAGCAGGCATAGCTTTTGAACAGAGCAAGCCATTTGAGTTGACTGAGCGCGGTGATCGTATCGGTTGGGTTGAAGGCATTGATGGCAAACACCATTTAGCGCTATTTATCGAGAATGGCCGCTTACTCGATTACCCAGGTAAGCCATTAAAAACAGGGGTTGCTGAAATCGCAAAGATTCACAAAGGCGATTTCCGTATGACCGCAAACCAAAACCTGATAGTGGCTGGTGTTCCGGCTAAGCAAAAAGCAGCGATTGAGAAAATCGCGCGAGAGCATGGTTTGATGGACGACGGGGTAAGTGAGCAGCGTAAAAATTCGATGGCTTGTGTCGCATTCCCAACTTGCCCGCTTGCCATGGCAGAAGCTGAACGTTTTCTTCCTGAGTTTGTTACCGATGTCGAAGACATTTTAAAGAAGCATGAACTGCCGGAAGAGGACAGTATCGTACTTCGAGTCACAGGCTGTCCAAATGGTTGTGGTCGAGCAATGTTGGCCGAAATCGGTTTAGTTGGCAAAGCGCCAGGGCGTTACAACCTACACCTAGGTGGGAATAAGTCAGGTACTCGTGTTCCTAAGATGTATAAAGAGAACATCACTGATAAGCAGATACTGCAAGAGATCGATCAACTCGTTGAACGCTGGTCAAATGAACGTAACGATAACGAAGGGTTTGGTGACTACACGATTCGAGCTGGCATAGTTGAAGAAGTGATCATTTCTAAAAGGGACTTTTATGCCTAATAGCCTTGCAACTAAACCACAGCTGTCTGAACTACTAACTATGGGTAAGGCTGCTCAAGTACTTCACCTTGCAGAAATCAATGGCTACCTAGAGACGTTAACGGCTCAGCAAAGAGTCGCGTGGGCACTTGAACATTTAGAAGGCACCCATGCCGTTTCATCAAGTTTTGGCATTCAAGCTGCCGTTATGCTGCACCTTGTAACTCAAGTTAAATCGGACACCCCTGTAATTTTGACGGATACTGGTTATCTGTTTCCGGAAACATACCGTTTTATTGATGAGCTAACAGAGTCATTGAACTTGAATCTGAAAATCTTCAGTGCTCAATACAGCGCTCATTGGCAAGAAGCTAAATACGGCAAGCTTTGGGATCAAGGTGTAGATGGCATCACTCAATATAATAAGCTCAATAAGGTCGAGCCGATGCGCCGTGCCCTAGCTGAGCTTAATGTTGGAACTTGGTTTTCTGGTCTACGCCGTGAACAATCAAGTTCACGGGCCAACTTGCCAATACTTGCAATACAAAATGGCGTGTTTAAGTTTCTACCAGTGATAGATTGGACTAATAAAGATGTTCACTATTACTTAGAAGGAAATAACTTGCCGTATCACCCGTTAAGGGAAGAAGGTTACCTATCAGTTGGCGATACCCATACCACTAAAAAATGGCAGCCAGGTATGAGCGAAGAAGAAACTCGTTTCTTTGGACTCAAGCGTGAATGTGGCCTTCATGAGGATGGTGAGGAAGACGGCTCAGGTATATAGACATCTATATAGAGGGCTCCGAAGTATTAAAAGAAAAGTTGCTTAGCAGCTTTTCTTTGTTTTGGGGTGTATGCTTTTTGAACTAAATATAATAACTCTGTGGATAACTTGTGTTTTAGTTGGAGGTAAACTTGCATAAATAAAGGTTTGGTCGTAATTTCATCGGTTAGTGATTATTTTTGCAATTTTATTGAATTAACGCTTGCTAGTGTGACCGTTATCTCTATAATGCGACCTCACTGAAACGGCAGAGCCAATAAGGCTTCAGCGAATAATTTCAGTTAGGCTACTAGCCAAAAGGGATAATGTGTTTTTAAATTTCGAAAGAAAAGAAAAAACAAAAAAGTGTTTGACACTCCTGATTATCTCGCTAGAATAGCCGCCTCTTCAACGAGAAAGTCGAAAGGCTTCAAAGTTAGAAGAAAGCTCTTTAACAATTTAAACCTATCAATCTGTGTGGGCACTCGTTGATGATAATCAAAACGTTTTTACCTCGGTAAAAACAGTTTCTTCGGAAACAACTTTGGTTTCAATGAACTGAGTGACCAATACGAAATTAAGTTTACTTAATTTTGGCACAGTCAATTCATTATCGTTCTGTTGGAACGATAATAGCTTTAATTTACTTCTCTATTTATAGGGAACAGGTAATTTAAAGTCAGTATTCATTGAGCCGACAAAATCTTAAATTGAAGAGTTTGATCATGGCTCAGATTGAACGCTGGCGGCAGGCCTAACACATGCAAGTCGAGCGGAAACGAGAAGTAGCTTGCTACTTCGGCGTCGAGCGGCGGACGGGTGAGTAATGCCTAGGAAATTGCCCTGATGTGGGGGATAACCATTGGAAACGATGGCTAATACCGCATAACGCCTTCGGGCCAAAGAGGGGGACCTTCGGGCCTCTCGCGTCAGGATATGCCTAGGTGGGATTAGCTAGTTGGTGAGGTAATGGCTCACCAAGGCGACGATCCCTAGCTGGTCTGAGAGGATGATCAGCCACACTGGAACTGAGACACGGTCCAGACTCCTACGGGAGGCAGCAGTGGGGAATATTGCACAATGGGCGCAAGCCTGATGCAGCCATGCCGCGTGTATGAAGAAGGCCTTCGGGTTGTAAAGTACTTTCAGCAGTGAGGAAGGGGTGTACGTTAATAGCGTGCATCCTTGACGTTAGCTGCACAATAAGCACCGGCTAACTCCGTGCCAGCCAGCCGCGGAAATACGGAGGGTGCGAGCGTTAATCGGAATTACGGGGCGTAAAGCGCATGCAGGTGGTTCGTTAAGTCAGATGTGAGAGCCCGGGGCTCATCCTCGGAACTGCATTTGAAACTGGCCGGCTAGAGTACTGTGGAGGGGGGTAGAATTACAGGTGTAGCGCTGAATATGCGTAGAGATCTGAAGGAATACCTCTGGCAAAAGGCGGCCCCCTGGACAGATCCTGACACTCACATGCGAACGCGAGACGAGTCTAGATGATTAGATACCACTGAAGTACACGACATTAACGATCTCTACTTGTAGGATAGTGACTTCATCCGTATTCTGTCGGAGCTGACGCGTTCAGTGAGACTGACTGGGGAGTACTGACGTCAGTATTCATCGCACATGCATTGACTGAAGTCCACACGTTCGATGGAGGCTGAGATTTGAATTCGGGGCGCGCGCCAAAACTTACCTACTTCTGGAAATCACAGAAACCCCCCGCAAACTTCGGGGTGGCCTCCGGAACTGTAAAAAAAGGCCCTGAAGGATGCCCCTGATGTTGGGGGTTATCCAATGGGGAGGTTTAAGCCCCCCCCACCCCCAACGCCCCCTCATCCCCCATTAGGGGCAACCCGTTAAGGGCCCTTAACCTCCCCGGGAAAACCTCCCGTGGGGGTATAACCCCAATGAGGGGGGGGGGGAAAACACCCCCCCCCCCCCGCCCCCCCCGCCCCCCTCCAGGGGGTGGGGGGAGGAACCACACCCCCCCCCCCCCACCCGCCGGGCAAAAATTTTAAGGAGGAGGCGGGCCCCCCCCCCCCCCCCCCCCCTTGGGGGGGGGGGGGACAGCCCCCCCCCCCACAAGAAATAGTTGTTTTTCTCTCTTACTTCTTCCCCGCGGGGGGGGGGGGGAGGGGCCGTGCCCTCTCCCCCCCCCACCCCCCCCCCCCCCCCCCCGCCCCCGGGCCGGCGGGGGGACAGGGAGGAGTTTTGTTTTGATGATAATAAGCGGCCATTAACTCTTCTTTTTTTTTATAAAGCTAACCCGTCGTTGTCGCGGGGGAAAGCGGGGGGGGGGGTGTTTTCCCACCTTTTTTAAAAAAAAGGCGCTCGTAGTTCTTCCCCCCCTGTAACTCCTTTACACCCGTGCGACAGAGGAAGGAAGGGACCCCCCCGGGGCCCAAATATTTACCTTTTTCCCCTCGCCCGGCCCGGGGCCGTTTATTTATCTGCGTGGGGTTTCCCAAAGCCTTTTAATTTGGGAAAATAAACCTGGGGGGTAAAAAAAGTCCCCTCCCCCGGGGAGTTTTCTTTTAATTTCCAAAATTGAGAAAATCCCCCCGGGTCTCCAACCCTCGGGAAAAAGCCTTTTCCCAAACTGGGCCGGGCCAAAAGGAATCGGGAGGGGGGGGGGAAGATTTTTCGGGGTGTAAGGTTTGACCCTCCGTTAAAAATCTTTATGGAAATACCAAGTGGCGCAACGGCGGCCCCCCCGGACAAAATACTGACAATTAAAGTTGCGACCCCCTCTGTGGAGCGAACTGTTTAAGATAGCGCTCGCCGTACAGGCGGTGGTTGAGGTTTAATTAGAGGAAGAGCCCTTGAGCCGTGGCTTGGGGAGCGAAAGCGTTATGTAGACTTTCCTCGGGAGTACGGTGCGGAGATTAAAACTCAACCGAAGTGAAGTGGGCCCGCATCCAAAGGTGGAGCTTCTGGATTACTTCGATGCAACGCGAAGAACCTGACCCACTCTTGACATCTACAGAAGCCAGGGGAGATGCGGGTGTGCCTTCTGGAACTGTCAGACAGATGCTGCATGGCTGTAGTCAGCTCATGTTGTGAAATGTTGGGTTATGTCCCGCAACGAGCGCAACCCTGATCCTTGTTTGCCAGCGAGTAAGGTCGGGAACTCCAGGGAGACGGCCGGTGATAAACCGGAGGAAGGTGGGGACGACGTCAAGTCATCATGGCCCTTACGAGTAGGGCTACACACATGCTACAATGGCGCATACAGAGGGCAGCCAACCAGCGATGGTGAGCGAATCCCAAAAACTGCGTCGTAGTCCGGATTGGAGTCTGCAACTCGACTCCATGAAGTCGGAATCGCTCGTAATCGTGAATCAGAATGTCACGGTGAATACGTTCCCGGGCCTTGTACACACCGCCCGTCACACCATGGGAGTGGGCTGCAAAAGAAGTAGGTAGTTTAACCCTTCGGGGAGGACGCTTACCACTTTGTGGTTCATGACTGGGGTGAAGTCGTAACAAGGTAGCCCTAGGGGAACCTGGGGCTGGATCACCTCCTTATACGAAGATTTTCACGATGAGTACCCACACAGATTGATGGTTTAGATTAAGTTAAAGCAGAGCTTTAATGAATGACTTCGGTTATTGATTAAAGCTTTTGTGCTTTATGCTCTTTAACAATTTGGAAAGCTGACGAATAACAATGTGATTTCATTGTTATTCAAATTTAAAAGTTCTCAAATCCTATGACTCTTTATGAGTGATAGGTACCAACACACATTCAAGTGTTCTTGGGTTTTCATGCGAATGAAAACATATTTGAGTCCGGCAAAATCGAACGTCTCTCACTCATAAAATAGAGAGACAACCTTGGTTGTTTGCCATACATAAAGACCTCTTGGGGTTGTATGGTTAAGTGACTAAGCGTACACGGTGGATGCCTTGGCAGTCAGAGGCGATGAAGGACGTATTAACTTGCGATAAGCGTAGATAAGGCAGTAAAAGCCACTTGAGTCTACGATTTCCGAATGGGGAAACCCGGCCGCATAAGCGGTCATCTCTTAGTGAATACATAGCTAAGTGAAGCGAACTCGGGGAACTGAAACATCTAAGTACCCGAAGGAAGAGAAATCAACCGAGATTCCGAAAGTAGCGGCGAGCGAAATTGGATTAGCCCTTAAGCTTTTAATGATGCAGACGAAGACTCTGGAAAGTGTCGCAGTAAAGGGTGATAGCCCCGTAGTCGACGCATCATAATCAGTGAAAACGAGTAAGGCGGGACACGTGATATCCTGTTTGAATATGGGGGGACCATCCTCCAAGGCTAAATACTACTGACTGACCGATAGTGAACCAGTACCGTGAGGGAAAGGCGAAAAGAACCCCTGTGAGGGGAGTGAAATAGAACCTGAAACCGTGTACGTACAAGCAGTAGGAGCCCACTTGTTGGGTGACTGCGTACCTTTTGTATAATGGGTCAGCGACTTAATTTTAGTAGCAAGGTTAACCGTTTAGGGGAGCCGTAGGGAAACCGAGTCTTAACTGGGCGCTCAGTTGCTAGAATTAGACCCGAAACCAGGTGATCTAGCCATGGGCAGGTTGAAGATTGAGTAACATCAATTGGAGGACCGAACCGACTAATGTTGAAAAATTAGCGGATGACTTGTGGCTAGGGGTGAAAGGCCAATCAAACCTGGAGATAGCTGGTTCTCCCCGAAAGCTATTTAGGTAGCGCCTCGGACGAATACTATTGGGGGTAGAGCACTGTTAAGGCTAGGGGGTCATCCCGACTTACCAACCCTTTGCAAACTCCGAATACCAATAAGTAATATCCGGGAGACACACGGCGGGTGCTAACGTCCGTCGTGGAGAGGGAAACAACCCAGACCGCCAGCTAAGGTCCCAAATTACTACTAAGTGGGAAACGATGTGGGAAGGCTCAGACAGCCAGGATGTTGGCTTAGAAGCAGCCATCATTTAAAGAAAGCGTAATAGCTCACTGGTCGAGTCGGCCTGCGCGGAAGATGTAACGGGGCTAAGTAGTAAACCGAAGCTGCGGCTGCACACTTTGTGTGCGGGGTAGGGGAGCGTTCTGTAAGCGGTTGAAGGTGGTCTGTAAGGGCTGCTGGACGTATCAGAAGTGCGAATGCTGACATGAGTAACGATAAAGGGAGTGAAAAACTCCCTCGCCGGAAGACCAAGGGTTCCTGTCCAACGTTAATCGGGGCAGGGTAAGTCGACCCCTAAGGCGAGGCCGAAAGGCGTAGTCGATGGGAAACGGGTTAATATTCCCGTACTTCTTATAATTGCGATGGGGGGACGGAGAAGGCTAGGTGGGCCTGGTGATGGTTATCCAGGTTCAAGTGCGTAGGCGGATGGTTTAGGTAAATCCGGACCGTCATTAACGCTGAGACACGATGTCGAGCAACTACGGTTGTGAAGTCATTGATGCCATGCTTCCAGGAAAAGCCTCTAAGCTTCAGATTATAAGAAATCGTACCCCAAACCGACACAGGTGGTCGGGTAGAGAATACCAAGGCGCTTGAGAGAACTCGGGTGAAGGAACTAGGCAAAATGGTACCGTAACTTCGGGAGAAGGTACGCTCTTGGCGGTGAAGTCCCTTGCGGATGGAGCTACTAGGAGTCGCAGATACCAGGTGGCTGCAACTGTTTATTAAAAACACAGCACTGTGCAAAATCGTAAGATGACGTATACGGTGTGACGCCTGCCCGGTGCCGGAAGGTTAATTGATGGGGTTAGACTTCGGTCGAAGCTCTTGATCGAAGCCCCGGTAAACGGCGGCCGTAACTATAACGGTCCTAAGGTAGCGAAATTCCTTGTCGGGTAAGTTCCGACCTGCACGAATGGCGTAATGATGGCCACGCTGTCTCCACCCGAGACTCAGTGAAATTGAAATCGCTGTGAAGATGCAGTGTACCCGCGGCTAGACGGAAAGACCCCGTGAACCTTTACTACAGCTTGGCACTGAACATTGACCCTACATGTGTAGGATAGGTGGGAGCCTTTGAAACTTCGTCGCTAGATGGAGTGGAGGCAATCTTGAAATACCACCCTTGTATGCTTGATGTTCTAACGTCGGTCCCTTATCGGGATTGCGGACAGTGCCTGGTGGGTAGTTTGACTGGGGCGGTCTCCTCCCAAAGAGTAACGGAGGAGCACGAAGGTGGGCTAAACACGGTTGGACATCGTGTGGTTAGTGCAATGGCATAAGCCCGCTTGACTGCGAGAATGACAATTCGAGCAGGTGCGAAAGCAGGTCATAGTGATCCGGTGGTTCTGAATGGAAGGGCCATCGCTCAACGGATAAAAGGTACTCCGGGGATAACAGGCTGATACCGCCCAAGAGTTCATATCGACGGCGGTGTTTGGCACCTCGATGTCGGCTCATCACATCCTGGGGCTGAAGTCGGTCCCAAGGGTATGGCTGTTCGCCATTTAAAGTGGTACGCGAGCTGGGTTTAGAACGTCGTGAGACAGTTCGGTCCCTATCTGCCGTGGGCGTTGGAAAATTGAAAGGGGCTGCTCCTAGTACGAGAGGACCGGAGTGGACGAACCTCTGGTGTTCGGGTTGTCATGCCAATGGCATTGCCCGGTAGCTAAGTTCGGAATCGATAAGCGCTGAAAGCATCTAAGCGCGAAGCGAGCCTTGAGATGAGTTTTCCCTGGCACTTTAAGTGCCCTAAAGGGTTGTTCAAGACTAGAACGTTGATAGGCAGGGTGTGTAAGTGCTGCGAGGCATTGAGCTAACCTGTACTAATTGCCCGTGAGGCTTAACCATACAACACCCAAGGGGTTTTGATTGGACTCAAAGCAAGAACATAATTGAATGTGTAATAAGAACTTTTAAGCAACAGCTTTCCGAATTAAAGAATTTGCTTGGCGACCATAGCGTTGCGGACCCACCTGATCCCATGCCGAACTCAGAAGTGAAACGCAGTAGCGCCGATGGTAGTGTGGGGTTTCCCCATGTGAGAGTAGGACATCGCCAGGCTCAAAATTTGATTTTTAGATTGACCAATCTAAAAATATGAACACTTGCTAAGGCAAGTATTCCACTGCGGAGTGGTAGTTCAGTTGGTTAGAATACCGGCCTGTCACGCCGGGGGTCGCGGGTTCGAGTCCCGTCCACTCCGCCACTTATATTAAGCCCAAGTCTTACGACTTGGGCTTTTTTACGTCTATAATAATAGTATCACACGTCATATTTTCCCCTCGACATACGGTATCCTCTGATATAATGTAGCCATATAGACGGCTATATTCTTTAGGGAGAAAGTAAAATGCCAATTAGGATTCCAGATCAACTACCTGCATTGGATGTATTGAGAGAAGAAAAAATATTTGTGATGCCGGAATCCCGTGCAACCACTCAAGAAATCCGTCCGCTTAAAGTGTTGATTTTGAATTTGATGCCTAAAAAAATTGAGACCGAAACTCAATTTTTAAGGCTATTATCTAACAGCCCGCTCCAGATAGACGTAGAGCTACTATGCATCGACAATCGACCAAGTAAAAACACACCCACAGAGCATCTGGATAACTTTTATCGTCAATTTGAAATGGTAAAAGATAGGAATTTTGATGGTTTGATTATCACTGGAGCACCATTAGGCTTGGTTCAGTTTGAGGATGTGATTTATTGGGAACATTTACAGACAATTATGAATTGGGCGAAAGCGCACGTTACGTCAACACTCTATGTATGTTGGGCTGCACAAGCGGGATTGAAATTACTGTATAACCTTCCAAAGCGAACTCGGAAAGAAAAGTTATCAGGTGTTTACCACCATAAGATCCAGCAAGAGTTTCATCCGGTTTTACGCGGGTTCGATGATACTTTTCTGGCTCCCCATTCTAGGTATGCGGACTTTTCACCAGAGTATCTAGAGGAACATACTGATTTGGACATATTAGCAACTTCAGATGCTGCTGGTGTTTACCTAGCTTCAACGAAGGATAAGCGTAATGTCTTTGTTACTGGGCACCCAGAGTACGACTCGCACACATTGCATCACGAGTATGTCCGAGATCTAGGCGAAGGTATGGAGCCTGCTATTCCAGTTAATTACTACCCTAATGATAATCCTGATAACAAACCTGTTGCAAGCTGGAGAAGTCATGGACATTTATTGTTTTTAAATTGGCTTAACTACTGTGTTTACCAACAGACCCCATATGATTTAGATCGTTTTTCGGAAGAAAACTTCACAAAAGATTAGTATCACCAGCACTAATAAATAGTAGTAAGGCCACTGTTGTGGCCTTGTTCTCGGTTACTCTTCTTTTTTTGCTTTTTCAATCATGGGAATTATGGTCGAGCCTTGGACAAGAATAGAAAATACAACCACTGAATATGTCATGACAAGTAATAGCTCTTTTACATCTATGGATTTGTCTGGAATGACGAGTATTCCTGACGGAATTGAAAGAGCCATCGCCAATGCTAGACCGCCCCGTAACCCTCCCCAAGTCAGTATCTTAACTGACCATGAGTTATAGCTACGGTATCTTTGGAAGCCTAAATATGCAGTTTTAACACTGATATAACGGGCAGCAAGCACAAGAGGGACGGCAAATCCCATTAATAACCAGTCTTCTTGGTGGAAGTTGAATAACAGCATAGACATACCGATAAGCAGGAATAGCACGCCATTCAAGAACTCATCAATTAACTCCCAAAAATTGTCTAAGTGTTCTTCACTCTCCTTAGAAAAACCCACGAACCTCGTCCAGTTTCCGATCATTATTCCAGAAATCACCATTGCCAATGGTCCTGAGACTCCCAGGACTTGCGCAAAAGTATATCCAGCTGTTGGAATACCAATAGTTAAGAGTAACTCCATTGAGTGGTCGTCAGTAGCACTGATCAAGTAGTGGAATAATAGTCCGAGCAAGTAGCCATAGACTATTCCACCGATAGCTTCATGTAGAAATAGCATGGAAACACTACCAAAAGTTGGAGCTTCTGTACCGAATGCAAATGAATACAATGTGACAAAAATAACTAGACTAAATCCGTCATTAAATAAAGACTCACCTTCGATCTGAGTTGAAATACGCTTAGGGGCATCTAGTTTTTTGACAATAGCGAGTACAGCAATGGGATCGGTAGGCGAAATGAGAGCACCGAATAGTAAACAGTAAATGAGATCGAGCGGTACATTAATTAGTGAGCAGAAGCCATAGAGCGCAAAGCCAATTAATGCTGTTGAAATGAGGGTAGCACCAAGGGCAAGAACTGTAATCTCCCACTTTTGGTCTTCTAAATTGGGTAGTTTGATACCCAGTCCGCCAGCAAATAACAGAAAACCTAGTACACCTTTCAAAAGAAAGTCTTCAAAGTTAATTGTCGTCATTGTTTCCATTGCGACATGACGTAATTCGAACCAATCATTTTGGCCCGCAATAATAATGAGCAGCGACAAAACCAAAGCACCAGCCGTTATGGCTATGGTGGTTTGCATTTTCCCGAATTTAGAGTTGATAAATGCAATCAACATAGCTGCCGCTGATAAAAAACACAGGGTGTAATAAACGGACATGATGTAAAACTCGCTTAAGTGTAACAAAGTATGAATATTGATTTTCTATCTAGCACGTATAAATATCAAATGCTTTTTATTATTTATCGGATAGCGTATTTTGTTTACATAAAAATATAACAACAAGGTTTGGCCGTCTAGATTTCTATAATCGATATGATAGGATGAACTATACGCAAGGAATGAGGCAGTATTGTGGCTGGAAGCGAAGTAAAACAACAAATTGAAGCGAAGTTAAAAGAATACATCATGTTAATCGATGGTGGCATGGGCACCATGATTCAAGATTATAAGCTCGAAGAAGCGGATTATCGTGGTGAACGTTTTGCTGATTGGCATTGTGATTTAAAAGGCAATAATGATCTTTTGGTCCTGACTAAGCCTGAGTTGATAAAAGGAATTCATCTGGAATATCTTGCCGCCGGCGCTGATATTCTGGAAACCAACACATTTAATGCAACCACTATCGCTATGGCCGATTATGACATGGAGAGTCTCAGTGCAGAGATCAACTATGTCGCAGCAAAGTTAGCCCGTGAAGCGGCTGATGAGTGGAGTGCTAAGACGCCTGAGCGTCCAAGATATGTCGCGGGGGTACTTGGCCCAACAAACCGCACTTGTTCTATATCACCTGATGTGAATGATCCTGGTTTTAGAAACGTCAGTTTTGATGAACTGGTAGAAGCGTATTGTGAGTCTACTCATGCGCTTATCAAAGGCGGTTCCGATCTTATTTTGATTGAAACGATCTTTGATACTTTGAATGCAAAAGCGTGTGCCTTTGCGGTTCAAACCGTATTTGAAGAGCTGGGTTATGAATTACCAGTCATGATCTCTGGCACCATCACTGACGCCTCTGGCCGTACTCTTTCAGGCCAAACTACGGAAGCTTTCTATAATGCACTCAGACACGTTCAACCTATCTCCTTTGGTTTGAACTGTGCATTAGGTCCTGACGAACTGAGGCAGTATGTCGATGAGCTTTCTCGCATTTCAGAATGCAGTGTTTCTGCCCACCCAAATGCTGGCCTTCCAAATGCTTTTGGCGAATATGATCTTTCTCCAGAAGATATGGCTGAGCATATCGCTGAGTGGGCGCAAAGTGGGTTCTTAAACCTTGTTGGCGGTTGCTGTGGCACCACACCAGAGCACATTAGGCAGATGGCTCTGGCTGTTAAAGGTGTTAAACCTCGAGTATTGCCTGATATCCCAGTAGCGTGTCGATTATCGGGTCTAGAACCTCTGATGATCGAAAAAGAAAGCTTGTTTGTAAACGTAGGTGAACGAACTAACGTGACCGGATCTGCTCGTTTTAAGTGTCTTATAAAAGAAGAGCTATACGATGAAGCTCTTGATGTCGCGCGTCAGCAGGTTGAAAACGGTGCACAGATCATCGATATCAATATGGATGAAGGCATGCTTGATGCAGAAGCATGTATGACTCGCTTTCTAAACTTATGTGCTTCTGAACCTGAAATATCAAAAGTGCCTATTATGGTCGATTCCTCTAAGTGGGAGGTGATCGAAGCAGGCCTTAAGTGCGTGCAAGGTAAGAGCATAGTTAACTCAATTTCCTTAAAAGAAGGTAAAGAGAAGTTTGTTCAACAAGCCAAATTAGTTCGCCGTTACGGTGCCGCTGTTATTGTGATGGCATTTGATGAAGAAGGGCAAGCGGATACGAGAGAGCGTAAATTAGAAATTTGTACTAACGCTTATCATATTTTGGTTGATGAGGTGGGTTTCCCTCCAGAAGACATCATCTTTGATCCCAATATATTTGCGGTTGCAACGGGCATTGACGAACACAATAATTACGCAGTCGATTTCATCGAAGCAGTTGGAGATATAAAACGCGACCTGCCACACGCGATGATTTCTGGTGGTGTTTCTAACGTATCTTTTTCGTTCCGAGGCAATAACTACGTGCGTGAAGCTATCCATGCCGTGTTTCTATACCACTGTTTTAAAAATGGTATGGACATGGGGATCGTTAATGCCGGTCAGCTAGAGGTTTATGACAACGTACCTGAAAAGCTGCGTGTAGCGGTTGAAGATGTTGTGCTTAACCGCCGTGATGACGGTACTGAAAGGCTCTTAGATATTGCATCTGAGTACGCCAATACAGGGGTTGGAAAAGAAGAGGATCCAGCGGCTTTAGAGTGGCGTACATGGCCAGTAGAAAAACGAATGGAGCATGCACTAGTTAAAGGGATCACCGAGTTTATTGTGGAGGATACCGAAGAGGCCCGTCAGAATGCGTCAAGGCCAATAGAGGTGATTGAAGGGCCTTTGATGGACGGAATGAACGTTGTTGGTGACCTTTTTGGTGAAGGTAAAATGTTCTTACCGCAAGTGGTTAAATCTGCACGTGTTATGAAGCAAGCTGTTGCCCACTTAGAGCCATTTATCAATGCGACCAAAGATGTAGGCGCGACTAACGGTAAGATCTTACTGGCAACGGTTAAAGGCGATGTACACGATATTGGTAAGAATATCGTTGGCGTCGTTTTACAATGTAATAACTATGAAATTATCGACCTTGGCGTCATGGTTTCTTGTGAAAAGATCCTTAAAGTCGCCAAGGAAGAAAATGTAGACATCATTGGCCTGTCTGGCCTTATAACGCCATCTTTAGATGAAATGGTACATGTTGCCAAAGAAATGGAAAGACAAGGCTTTGAGTTACCACTACTGATCGGTGGTGCGACGACCTCTAAGGCGCATACGGCTGTAAAAATTGAACAGAATTACCACAAGCCAGTGGTTTATGTGAATAATGCCTCTCGAGCGGTTGGTGTATGTACGTCACTTCTTTCTAAAGATCTATTGCCAGCATTTGTCGAGAAGTTGGATTTAGATTATGAGCGCGTGCGCGATCAACATAATCGTAAAAAACCAAGAACAAAACCTGTCACCTTGGAAAAAGCGCGGGAAAATCGTGTTGATATAGATTGGGGCAATTATACCCCTCCAGTACCGCGTAAGCCTGGTGTACATATATACGATGACTTCGATGTGTCTATTCTTAGAAAGTACATCGATTGGACACCTTTCTTTATGACTTGGACATTGATGGGGAAATACCCAGCGATTTTAGAACATGAAGAAGTCGGAGAAGAAGCTAAGCGATTGTTTCATGACGCGAATGTGATGCTTGATCGGGTTGAAAGTGAAGGTCTCCTGAAAGCTCGAGGCATGTGTGCTTTGTTCCCCGCAGCAAGTGTCGGCGATGATATCGAAGTTTATAGTGATGAAAGCCGTACAGAAGTCGCACACGTGTTATGTAATTTACGCCAACAAACCCAAAAGCCAAAAGGCTTTAACTATTGTACTTCAGATTATATTGCCCCTAAATCCAGTGGTAAAAAAGACTGGATCGGTGGTTTTGCGGTGACGGGAGGGATTGGCGAGCGTGAATTGGCTGATGAGTATAAAGCCAACGGCGATGATTATAATGCCATTATGATCCAAGCAGTTGCAGATAGGCTAGCGGAAGCTTTTGCTGAATATTTACATGAGCAGGTTCGAAAAGATATTTGGGGCTATTCACCGGAAGAAAATCTATCTAATGAGGATTTGATCCGTGAAAAATACCAAGGTACAAGGCCGGCTCCCGGTTACCCTGCCTGCCCTGAACATACCGAGAAAGGCACCTTGTGGGAGATGCTCAAGGCGGAAGAAGCGATTGGTATGTCTTTGACGACGAGTTATGCAATGTGGCCGGGCGCTTCAGTGTCTGGTTGGTACTTCTCGCATCCGGACTCGCGTTATTTTGCGATTGCCCAGATCCAAGACGATCAAGTTAAAGATTATGCTGAACGTAAAGGATGGAGCCAAGAAGAAGCTGAGAGATGGTTAGGGCCCAATATTAACTAATCCTCTAGATAACACAAATAAGGGCTTGATGATTCAAGCCCTTAATTTTTTAATCCTATTTTCTTTTATTAGCTTTCAAAAAGCTCTTCATGAAGCGCTTGAACTGCGCTACGAGCAACCGATTCATGTAATAAGAAGCACAGGTTATGTGGGCTTGCACCGTAGCAAATCATGCGTAAGTTATAGTCTTCTAGTGTGCTAAATACCTGTTTTGCATAGCCTTTGCTTTCACTCATGTTATTACCAATCAGCGCGATAAGACTAAGATCGTGCTCAATGTCAACACTGCATAATTGTTCTAGTTCTTCTCGAGCCGCAATTGGCAACTCTGGAGCTCCACCTGCGGTATTCGTTTGATCCAATGTAAGCGAAACACTGACTTCTGACGTGGTGATTAAGTCGACCGATACCTTGTGCTTGGCGAGAATTCGGAATGCTTCAGCAAGAAAGCCGTAGGCATGGAACATGTTTAGGCTGCGCAACGTGACCATGGTTTGATTGCCTCGTAATGCAAGCGCTCTAAATAGTGGCGCACTTTCTACTTGCTGACGGATCCAAGTACCGCCTTTTTCTGGTGCCTTAGAAGATCCAACAAAAACAGGGATCTGCTGACGGAGTGCTGGCAATAGTGTTGATGGGTGTAAGATTTTAGCTCCAAAGTTGGCCATTTCAGAGGCTTCACTGAAACTAATTTCTGGGATGGGAGTAGCTTTAGGAGCAACACGCGGATCAGTTGTATAAATTCCGGGTACGTCGGTCCATATCTCAAGGCCAGACGCGTTGACAGATTCTGCGATTAAAGCTGCGCTGTAGTCACTGCCGCCCCTGCCTAAAGTGGTCGTGTTACCGTCTTCATCACTGCCAATAAAACCCTGGGTAATGACAACCTTACTTTGGCAAAGCGGGACTAGCTTCTGTTTTGCTAACTCCGCAATAGTGGTCAGTTCCGGAGAGGCTTGTCCGTGAACATTATTCGTTCTCATAATGTCGCGAATATCAAAACGGATGGCGTCAATGCCACGTTCTCTCATCAGTTGAGCAAGAATATGAGTCGACATCAACTCACCACAACTTACGATGTGATCCGTTAATTTGTCGCTGATTTGAAAAGACGCGGCTTCTGCTGCGCTTGCAACGGTATCTAAGACTTCACGTACACGAGTTGTTGTCTCGGCTGCATCATTTAATTCAGCCAGAATATTGTTGTGAATTTCGGCCAATTGAATGAGTAATTTTTGTCGACTAGCAGCATCAGAGACACCGTTTGCCAATTCAACAAGAATATTCGTTACGCCTGAACAAGCACTGATTACGACCAATTTTGTTGCTGGATTATTTTCAATAATGGTAGTGCAACGGCTCATTGCAGCGAAATCTGCAACGCTAGTTCCGCCAAATTTGGCGACATTAAATGAGTTCACAGTGGGGGCTCCCAATTTTTCCAATAAATTTAATAGGCAATAGAAAGGCTATTACCAAACATCCGATGTTGAAGAGAGAAAGATCGAGCGGAGAAGAGATACGATTTATGACTATATTTTATCTGTGTTTGTTATAAATATAGGCGTGTATCTCAGAAGCGCTTCACCTTAGGGTGACAGTTAATAGGATTCAGCCTGATTAACCGATAAGTTACCACCACAAGTGCAACTCATCTCGGCACGGCTCCCCATCCATAACATGTGTGGGAGTTGTGGCTCCACATGTTATTTCCCTAGGCAGTGCTCCTCTTCTGTAGCTTTCATTGAACGGTTTTATTGCACAAAAGTCAATCTGATAAATGAATATAGTGTGTCTGTAAAGTTAACGGTGTGAAAAAAAGTAAGGTAAGACTCGACCTCGAGACAATTGTTACATTGGAGTATTCACGCTACTCTGAGCTATCTGAAAGCTAAAGCGAGAATTCCTATGACAATAAAAAGCTTTATCCCACCGCAACGTACATTGATGGGCCCTGGCCCTTCTGATATTTATCCTCAAGTGTTACAAGCGTTAAGTCGTCCAACGATAGGCCATTTAGATCCTCTCTTTATTGGCATGATGGATGAGCTTAAACAGTTATTAAAATATGCTTTTCAAACTGAAAATGAATTTACTATTGCGGTTTCTGCTCCGGGCAGTGCTGGAATGGAAGCTTGCTTTGTTAACTTAGTTGAGCCTGGAGATAAGGTCATTGTATGCCGCAATGGCGTGTTCGGTGAACGAATGCGACAGAACATTGAGCGCTGTGGCGGTATTGCCGTGGTCGTTGATGATGAATGGGGCAAGCCTGTCAGTTGCGAAAAAGTAGAGCAAGCATTTGCCGTGCATCCGGATGCGAAAGTTTTATCGTTCGTGCATGCAGAAACCTCGACCGGAGCATTATCTGATGCGCAACAGCTTGCGAAAATCGCTCAATCTCATGGCGCGTTAACCATTGTTGATGCCGTGACCTCTCTTGGTGGCGTGCCGTTGCTGGTGGATGAGTGGGGGCTTGACGCCGTATATTCAGGTAGCCAGAAGTGCTTGTCATGTGTACCGGGCTTATCGCCACTGACTTTTTCATCCAAAGCGATTGAAAAAATCCAGCAAAGAACTAGCCCAGTGCAGAGCTGGTTCTTGGATCAAAGCTTAGTATTAGGTTACTGGAGTGGCGAGGGTAAGCGTAGTTACCATCATACGGCGCCAGTGAACAGCTTGTATGCGCTGCATGAATCTCTTGTTACTCTGCAAAATGAAGGGTTAGAACATTCTTGGCAAAGGCATCAATTGATGCACGAAAAGCTAAAACATGGGCTTGAGAAACTAGGTTGCCGATTTGTGGTTGATGAAGCCTATCGCTTACCACAACTGAATGCTGTTTATTTCCCTGAAGGTGTCGACGATGGCAAGCTTCGCTCGCACTTACTTGAAACTTACAACCTAGAAATAGGCGCAGGGTTAGGTGATTTAGCGGGTAAAGCATGGCGCATTGGTTTGATGGGCTACGCAGCTTGCGCTGAAAACGTTGCATTGTGCTTGAGAGCCTTGGAAGAATCTTTAAACGATTAATATCGATAAAAACGAAGCCCCCAATTAAGCAATATTGAAAGTCGCCCCCAATATAATTGAGGGCGGCTTTTTTAGTTATCAGCCTGGCTAACGCTTGTTAGAGAGCTAGATGCAGTGGAAGGGCGCTGATAATTTACCTTAGAGAAATCTTTATTTGGAAACAAGAACTCTGCTTCGGATCTAATCAAATTGGCTTTGCTTTCATTTCCCATTCCTTGATGTGCCAATATCAAATTGGTATAGAAAGCGGGGCGTGGCTTTCGACGAATAATGTCTTGAGACCAGTCAATGTATGGCTGAATGAGTTTAGGATCTGCAGTGTATAGGCCTATGGTTAAGTAGGTGCTGTATACATCCCAATCGAAGCGATCTTTCCAAACAACAGGGTTGGTGACTTGCTCCAATAGCTCGGGTTGCCTTGGTTGCGATTTCTCAAACTGAGTCAGAACATAATTAGTATGCAAGGCACTTAGCATATAAAAGGCTGTGACTAATGGAAGTACCAAAGAGCTGACGCGTAATGTGACCTTGCTTACCTTGGAGAATTGCCACATTTTGTATTTGGCGGTGCGTAGATCGAGCCAAAAGAGTAAAACAATGAATGTGATCCAATGTATGGCCGAGTGATAAAACGGATACTCCAACTGACTATGGATAACCAGAGGTGTTAATAACCCGAGTAGTGCAAAGCGAGTACCACTGCGGGCGGTGTAAATCTTATAGAGTACAAAGAGCGCAGTAACCAAAATTGCGACGACAGGTACCGCGCCACCTTCTACCCCCCAGATCATCAGTTCATTATGGGGATGATCGAGTGCAGGAGTTCCGACTGGGTAATCAAGATTTAGCTGATGTTGGCGGGCAGTATAAAGCATGTAAGCAGGTTCAAATTTGCCATAACCATACCCTGTTAACGGTTTCTCGATGATCATATCGAGACCTTGTTTGTAGAAAGTAGTACGAATATCGCCTTGCTTTGCTGCTTTATATTGAATTAAATCACTAGTCGTATCGGTATCAAGGTTAGATACGACATTGCCAACCAATAGTCCGGCTAAAATGGCAGACACCCAAAAAGAAATTCGGCGTTTAGTTGAAAACTTCCATAGGTAGGGAAGTACTAGCATAGAACCCGCAACAGCGGTTAACCAGCCAGTTCTAGATGCTATCACTAGGATGAGTGGAACAGTGATGATGGGAATGAGTACGATGAATGTGAGTAGTAAAGGGGCTTGTCGATACTTTTGAGGTTGCCTTGCTAGCATGTAACCTGACAGCACAAGCCCGGTTGCTAAAAAGCTCGCCATGACATTAGGTTGCTGGAAAATACCATACGGTCGATTGGCTAGCGTATTGTAGCCAAAGATATTACCTGGCTGTAAGTAGAGGTATTGTACCCAACCAAACACGGCTTCAATGGCAACGGCTACCAGTATAAACCAGAGTAAGGCCTGTTTTTGCCCATTACTAAATCGAAATTGTTGCAACAGTACAAATAATGAAAAACCAGCCCATAAACCAATAATTCGGTGTATGGCTTCTCCCCATTCTGCGCTGGGGAGAAATATGGGGAAAGTCAGAATACAACAACAAGCGAAGAGCATGATCGTGAGCTTGGAATATCGTAATGTTTTATTGGTACCCAGTTGGTAGCAACCAATAGCAATGGCGAAGCTTGCAGTAATCCATGTCGTTGGATTAAAAGACAGAGCCAAACCTGAACCGCCAGGATTCGGCATAAAGAAATGCATAGCGACTAAAAAAGTGGCGCCTAACATATACAAGAAATATCGGTTGAGGGGTGCTTTCGTTTTATTGGATTCTAGTTGAGTCCCACGCACGAGCAAAGTTGCCATAGAGAAGTTATGTCCTTGTTATCAATACAGTCGATGAGTAAGACCATCGACTGTATTGATATTACCATTTTTTCTACTTCAACATAGGCTTAAGGAAGCGTGCAGTGTGAGAGCCTTTCACTTTTGCGACTTGCTCTGGCGTTCCTTGTGCAATGATTTCACCGCCGCCTTGTCCGCCTTCAGGACCAAGATCGACGACCCAGTCCGCTGTTTTAACTACATCTAAGTTATGCTCGATGACCACAACGGTATTACCGTGATCTCGCAAGCGATGCAATACATTCAGTAGTTGTTGAATATCATGGAAATGAAGACCAGTGGTGGGTTCATCCAAGATATAAAGCGTTTTACTGGTATCTCGTTTGGACAGCTCGCGAGCCAATTTGACCCTTTGAGCCTCGCCACCAGATAAGGTCGTTGCTGCTTGGCCTAAACAAATATAAGTTAGACCCACATCCATTAACGTTTTAAGTTTACGAGCAATCACCGGAACGGGTTCAAAGAAGCGATGAGCATCTTCAACGGTCATTTCCAATACTTCGTCAATGGTCTTGCCTTTATAACGGACTTCTAAGGTTTCACGATTATATCGCTTGCCTTTACACACATCACAAGGTACGTATACATCAGGAAGAAAGTGCATTTCTACTTTGATAACGCCATCCCCTTGGCAGGCCTCACAACGACCGCCTCGAACATTGAAACTGAACCTGCCAGGCTTATAGCCGCGAGAACGAGATTCTTGAGTCCCGGCAAATAGCTCTCGTATCGGTGTAAATATCCCCGTATAAGTGGCTGGATTAGATCTCGGAGTACGGCCTATCGGACTTTGATCAATATCGATGACTTTATCAAAGTGCTCTAGTCCCACTATTTTCTTATAAGGGGAAGGTGTGGCAATGGTTGCTCCATTTAACTGAGTTTGAGCAATTTTGTAAAAAGTATCATTGATCAGCGTCGATTTCCCTGAACCTGAAACCCCTGTAATACAAGTAAACAAGCCAACCGGAAGCGTAAAGGTCACTTCTTTTAAATTGTTACCACTGGCTCCAATTAGCTCGACGGTTTTCTTTTTGTCGTAAGGCGTTCTTTCGGCTGGAATAGAGATTTCCTTCTTGCCACTCAAGTACTGACCCGTTAACGATCTTGGGGTGTCGATAATGGTTTGATAGTCACCCTCAGCAACAATTTCGCCGCCATGTACACCCGCACCAGGGCCAATATCAATAATATGGTCGGCACTGCGAATGGCATCTTCATCGTGTTCCACAACCAACACGGTATTACCTAAGTCTCGTAGATGATTCAGTGTTTTTAACAGTCGTTCATTGTCTCGCTGATGGAGGCCGATAGAAGGCTCGTCAAGAACATACATTACGCCAACAAGACCGGCACCAATTTGGCTAGCTAAGCGAATGCGCTGTGCTTCACCACCAGATAGTGTCTCAGCACTACGGGATAAGTTTAGGTAGTTCAAACCGACATTAACCAAAAAGCTTAGCCGATCATTAATTTCCTTCATTACCTTATCGGCAATTTGAGCTTTTTGCCCTGTAAGTTCCAATTGCTGGAAAAAGTCCATCGCCTCAATGATGCTCATCTCTACGATCTCTGGCAGAGTGGTTTCACCGATGAAGACATTTCTGGCTTCAGTTCGCAAGCGCGTTCCGCCGCAGCTGGTGCAAGATTTAGTAGAGATATATTTGGCTAAATCTTCTCTAACGGCATTGGATTCAGTATCTCGGTAACGACGCTCTAAGGTATTAAGAATACCTTCAAAGGCGTGATGCTTAATACGACTATCACCACGATCATTGATGTATGAAAATTCAATTTCAGTGCGCCCTGAGCCTTTTAGGACAATGTCTCGGAATTTTTTCGGCAGTTCGTTAAAGGGTGTGTCCAAATCGAAGTCATAATGCGATGCCAGTGAACCTAGCATTTGATAATAGTAGTAGTTTTTCTTATCCCAACCACGAATTGCACCACTGGCTAAACTCAATGATTCATCTAAGATCACTCGATCTGGGTCGAAATACTGCTGTACCCCTAAACCGTCACAGGTGTGACAAGCGCCTGCTGGGTTGTTAAATGAAAAGAGGCGAGGCTCTAATTCTTGCATGCTATAGCCACAATGCGGGCAGGCAAAATTAGCAGAAAAGATGATGTCTTCTTCTTTGCTGTTATCCATATAACAAACGGCCGCGATGCCCCCAGAAAGCTCTAGCGTCGTTTCAAAAGATTCAGCTAAACGCTGTTGTAGATCAGCCCTGACTTTAAAGCGGTCAACGACCACTTCAATGGTGTGCTTTTTGTGGAGCTCTAGAGTGGGAGGATCGGATAAATCGCAGGTTTCTCCGTCAATACGAGCACGAATAAAGCCTTGAGCGGCTAAGTTTTCTAGCGTTTTAACATGCTCACCTTTTCGCTCTTTTACGATAGGAGCGAGCAGCATCATCTTACTGCCTTCAGGAAGCTCTAACACTTTATCTACCATCTGACTGATGGTTTGTGCTGTCAATGGTACGTGATGATCAGGACAGCGAGGCTCACCAACACGGGCGTACAATAGACGTAGATAATCGTAGACTTCAGTAATCGTACCAACCGTAGAACGGGGGTTATGAGAGGTCGACTTTTGCTCGATAGAAATAGCAGGTGACAAGCCCTCTATGTGGTCAACGTCGGGCTTTTCCATTAAAGAAAGAAACTGACGAGCGTAAGCAGAAAGCGATTCAACATAACGGCGTTGGCCTTCAGCGTATAAAGTATCAAACGCTAAAGAAGACTTTCCAGAGCCAGAAAGGCCAGTAATAACGGTTAATTTGTCTCTTGGAATAGTAAGGCTGATATCTTTGAGGTTATGGGTGCGGGCGCCGCGTATATCGATCGTATCCATCTACTGAACTCATGTATTATTGATAGAGTTAAGTATTGCATAGACTAACTTTTGTGCAAAGAAAATACTGGATAAAATAACAGTAAAAAATAATCCAGCACACGGCTGGATTATTTGGGTAGAAATAAAAATGAAGCTAAGAACGGTTACTTCTGTTCTTTTTGTGTTGCCTGTTGGCCAAGCTCTGCAGTTTTTTCGTTGGCCAAGTAGACATTCTGGTAGCAGTAGTTCGTGGCTTCAATGTAACCCTCGACACTGCCGCAGTCAAAACGCTGACCTTTGAATTTATACGCTAACACGCAGCCGGATTTAGCCTGTTTTAATAGGGCATCGGTAATTTGGATCTCGCCACCTTTACCTGGTTCTGTTTGTTCAATCAGCTCAAAAATATCAGGAGTTAAGATGTAGCGACCAATAATCGCCAGGTTACTAGGGGCAGTACCCGCCTCTGGCTTTTCAACCATATCGTCAACTCTGAAAAGATCGTCTTTGATCATTTCGCCAGAAATCACGCCATATTTATGAGTCTCTTCTTCTAGCACTTCTTGAACCGCGACAATAGAGCAACGGAACTGTTTATACAGTGCAACCATCTGAGCTAGAACACCTTGCTGTTGGTTAACACATAAATCATCTGCTAAAACAACGGCAAAGGGTTCATCGCCAACCAGCTCACGGCCAGTTAAAATGGCGTGACCCAAGCCTTTCATTTCACGTTGACGCACGTAAGTAAAGTGAGCGGAATCGATCGTTTGACGAATATCGACCAGTAAGTCTTCTTTGTTGGTGCCACTGATCTGGTGCTCAAGTTCGTAGTTTTTATCAAAATGATCCATGATCGAGTGCTTACCACGGCCAGTGACAATGCACATTCCCGTCATACCAGCTTCAATAGCTTCATCGACGCCGTATTCAATCAATGGTTTATTTACAATGGGCATCATTTCTTTTGGCATTGATTTTGTCGCGGGTAAGAAGCGTGTTCCATAGCCTGCTGCCGGGAAAAGGCATTTTTTGATCATTTTGATTATCCTAGTCAATTATCATAAATTTTATATTTGGCGCTACTTTAGCATTTCAATGGAGGAGAAAAAATGGCTTTACCTTGTTTGATTCTAACTCGTCGTGAAATGTTGCTGAAATTTGTGAATAAACGCCGATAGTTGTTCTTTGGGTAAATGGTTAATTCCTGCTGCGGCTTCACGACCTCCACCGGTACTAAATTGGCTTGCTAGAGCCTCGGCACCAAACTTTCGAGTTAAAGGCGCTCTAATACTGATTAAATATCCGTCTTTTTTATTGGTAGTGATGATGGCATGCGCTTTATTGGGCGCTTTATTGGTAAGGGCGTTGCTGTAGACACCGCTCACTCGTTTTGTCCACGCTTCGTTAGGCAACATGAAAACTCGACTACATTCATTTTCTTCTAATACTTCAATGTCTTGTGCCAATGCGAGATCGCTATTAAACCTATCTTGCAGTTTTTCAAAAACGCGGGACTCTTGTTGGAGGAAATCTAACGGGCTGCTGTACTTAATTAACAATTGGAATAATTCATCTGGGGCGTAGAGTAAATCTGAGACGGCTTCACCGTAGCCATTGTAATTGAGATAGATACCAAGCAATTCTAATTGCTCCGTATCATATTCCGATATTTCCAATTTTTGTGCCAATTGAGTCGCTGGAATACGTAGGTTGTCCCCAAAAGCTCCAACAATGGCCCATAGTGGGTATTTACCTGAAAGGTACCCATTGATTATCAACGCAGTACAAGTATTTGCATGGGTATGGATATGGGCTTCAAAGTTAGGAGATTCCGGAATGCTTTTGGCACTATGATGGTCGGCATAAAATACGGTTGCCCCATTGGTTAGGCAACGCTCTAAAGCTGCAACATTTTTATCCATCGAAATATCGAGTACCGTGATTTGGTCGTCATTTGATGAGGTTACTTGTTGCAACAAGGCTATGTCTCTTTTTACGCCTGTTATCAATGTTGATTGTTTCGGATAAGCGAGTCGAAGTTGCACCAACGCCGTTAAGCCGTCGGCATCGCCATTAAACACATCGTAATTGGCCATCATTTCATCCCTGTAAGATCAGTCGAAGCTTAACTTATCATATTGGTTGAAGCGTCCGCTATGGCAGATATTGTTTTGCCCAATTAATTGCCTGTACACGATTTCTTACCTCAATTTTTCGGAATATATTATAGAGATGGCTTTTGATTGTGTTTTCGCTAATGAATAGATCATCCGCAATATCATTATTCGATAGTCCTTTCTTTAAACTCTGTAAGACGTCTAATTCCCTCGACGTTAAAGTAATGTGATAGCTCGGATTATAGACGGCGAGTCGATCTTGATAATTTTCAAGCAGAGTGGTCATGATTGAACGATTGAGCCAGTTTTCGCCGTTGGTAATAGCCAATAACCCGTTAGCTATGTCTGCTGGGGGATGGTTAAGTTCGAAACAACCTTTTAAATTTGGCCATTGCAGCATTTCGGCTACGGGGAGTTGTTCTCCCATATTGATTAATGCGCAGTTTGGCCTATTAGGTAAGCTGGATAAGTGTTTATTGACGTTAGCTAAATCTGGTAAGCGAGCCGCATCAACCAGAAGCGTTTTATTTGAGAAATCATGGTTACTTTCGGAGATGCTAAAAATATCGACGAGAACGATTTGCTGTTTTAATGTCTCACTGATCGTTTGCCCTAGTATGTGATTGGTTCGGTTAAGCTCACAAATCATCAAGTATTGAGCTGGGTATAGCATAGGTGAAACCTCATATTCAGTTGACGCGGGTGAGCGAAGGCCTGTAATGACGCTATAGTGACAATTATTCCGTATGTTGTGTGTTTTCTTGCTAGTGCATGATGTGAATTTGAGTCTCACTTCGATTTAAGTTAAGTAATTGATAAATTTAAAGACGGAAACTTGCGGTCAATAACAAACTTTTCGATGGAACCTTTGATTAAGTCTCTGTTTAGAAAAGAACATTCTTGCCAAATTAAAGGCAAAGCAAATAGATTTATGGGAATGGGCTTAAGGGCGATAAATCGTTAACAGTGGATTTGTACCATTGAGATATCGTGTTATCCTAGAGCGCTAAAAATTTAAGCTGAATACAATTTAGACGGAGCAAAAACATGGCAAGCCGTGGAATAAACAAAGTTATTTTAGTGGGAAATCTAGGTAACGACCCTGAGATTCGCTATATGCCCAATGGCAATGCCGTGGCGAACATCACTATCGCAACGTCTGAATCTTGGCGTGACAAAGCAACTGGCGAACAACGTGAAAAGACCGAATGGCACCGTGTTGCACTTTTCGGTAAGTTGGCTGAAGTTGCGGGTGAATACTTACGTAAAGGTTCTCAAGTATACATTGAAGGTCAACTTCAAACGCGTAAATGGCAAGATCAAAGTGGCCAAGATCGCTACACAACAGAAGTGGTTGTGCAGGGCTTTAACGGTGTGATGCAAATGCTAGGTGGCCGTCAAGGTCAAGGTGGTCAATCACAAGGTATGGGCGGCCAACAGCAACAACAAGGAAGCTGGGGTCAGCCACAGCAACCTGTTCAACATGCGCCTCAACAGCAACAAGCGCCACAACATCAAGCGCAGCAGGCTCCTCAACAACAGGCGCCTCAAAAAGCTCAACCTCAGTACAATGAGCCTCCAATGGACTTTGATGATGATATCCCATTCTAGAGCCTGCTCTAGATAGCATCATATTCTTAAGCCGCGAATTTTCGCGGCTTTTGTTTAGCTTTTACAATGAAGTACTTGTACCAATAGAGTTCATTGATCATTATGTAAATTAATGGATTGATGAAATAGCAAGGAAGTGAGTGGATGCGTTATACGCCTACTTTAAAATTAAGTACTCGCTTGGTTGCGTTTGTAACCATGATTGTGGTCAGCGCGATGTTCATCTTATTTGTGGGCGGGACATTATCGTTTAAGCGGATTGGGCAGGAATACGTTAATGTTTACATGTCTGGAATTGCCGACGTCGTAGACAAGGAAATAAACGACCCTGAAGCGGCTCAGTCGATGGCTAAGTGGCTACCTAAAATACTAAAATCCAGTGACGTTATTGAGATGGAGATTACCTCTTCAGCTGGGGTGATTTATCATTTTCGAGATACCAAGAAAGTAGTTGATACTACAAGACTAAAGCAACTGACTTTTCCCCTTAAAAGTCATCCCTCTTATACCGTTAAATTTGAAGTCGTCCCTCCTTATCTTAGTGCTAGCTATTCCATGGAAGCGATGTCTTCGATCACTTTGGCCGTAGCTCTGATCATCTTTTGCCTACTGCGAGGCGTAAAATGGCTCAAAGGTCAGCTATATGGTTCCGAGTTACTAGAAGAACGCGGTCGAATGATCTTAGCTGGTCGGACACAAGATCACGCCAAAGGTGATCACCGAGAATGGCCTTACACTGCAAGCGAAGCGTTAGATAACCTCATCGAAGAGTTGAATGATGCTCGGCAAGAGCGCAGTCGGTTTGATACTTTTATACGAACGCATACTTTCCTTGATCAATTAACCGGAGCGGCGAACCGTGTGTTGTTCGAAAGTAAGCTGGAATCAGCACTGCAAGAAAGTGGTTCTCATGGTGGTGTCGTATTATTGCGTATTAAGGATTGGGAAGAAACGCAAGAGCAGCACGATAAGAACAGCCGTGACCAGTTTATTGTTGATGTGGGGCAAATATTGTCGAACATTGCTCAGAGGTATCCAGACGTCATATTCTCTCGTTATTATGATGCTGATTTTGCCGTATTGATCCCTCATCAAAGTAGCAAAGATATTGCGATTGTTGCGACACAATGCCTGAAGCAGTTGGAGAAGCTTACATTATTAGACTCCCTTGAAAGTGACAACTGGTGTCATATCGGCATAAGTATGTACAAAGAAGGAGAGCGGAGAGGCTACATAATTGACGAGGCTGAAACCGCATTAAAAGCCGCTCAAATGGAGCAACACAACGCTTGGAGTCGCTTTTCTAAAAAGGTTTCAAAGGATGAGCACCGAGGCAGTGTTCGATGGAGAACTCTGTTTGATAAGGCTTTCCTACCCGGGAAATTGCTTATTTTTCAGCAAGCCTGTTTTCTCAAAAATGAGAATGAAAGGACACTTTTACACCAAGAATTGTTTGCCCGCATCCATGATGAGCAGAGCGATACTATCATTAAAGCATCACGCTTCACTGCAGCAATAGAACAAGTTGGCTATGAAGTTCAAATGGATAGAGCCGTGATACGGCAAGTATTGTATTGGTTTAAGTCCAACAATTCGTATGATGTATGCTATTCTATCAACTTGAATATATTGCCTTTTCGAAACAAAACTTATACTCGATGGTTTCGTGATGAACTACTCCAATTGCCAACCAGTATTCGTCACAGACTGAGCTTTGAATTTGTTGAAGGTGCACTGGTTAAAAACCTTGATTATATGAGGCCAGTGATTCGGATGATCTCCGGTCTCGGTTGTAAAGTGATAGTGCAACAAGCTGGAAGAACCATTACCAGTACACATTATATTAAAGATTTAGAGGTCGATTTTTTAAAACTGCACCGAAGTTTAAGTAAAAAAATCGATCAAAGACAAGAGAATCAACTGTTTGTACGTAGTCTCCTTGGTGCGTGCATTGATAGCCGTACTCAAGTTATTGCCGTCGGTGTCGAAACAAAAAATGAATGGCGAACATTGAAAGAATTGGGGGTTGATGGTGGCCAAGGTCGCTTATTTGATGACGAAACCCAGTTACTTCCTGTTGTACAAGCGAAAAAAGTGGCTATCGGTCGCCGAAATCGATGGCGGAAAAATAGTAAGTGAGTAGTAAATAGATATGAATGTTGCTTCGTTTTTAGACAAGCTAAAGGGACAGAAATCAAACTCAAGCGTGTTGAGTTTGGTTTTGCTTGAGGATGCTATTTATTTAACTTTTGATGGTGAAACCTCTCTTTTCCCAATAGACGCATCAGGTTGGCTCACCGCCCTGACTAGTGCGTTGGATAACGACGCCTATTCAGGTGCGAATGCGATTGTCACTCTCGGTGCTCATCACTATCAAAGCTACCAAGTTGAAAAACCGGAACTTCCACCTGAAGAGTGGGCGGTTGGCTTACCGTTTTTATTGAAAGATCTTGTCGCAGAGCGGGTCACTGAAATTGTCGCAGACGGCGTGCTGTTACCCAATAGCAATAAATTGCAAACTTATGTATTGAGTCAGAAGGTACTGACACCACTGCGTACCCTGTTTGAAAAACATCGCATTGAATTACAAAGAGTGGTGCCTGAAGACGAAGTATGGGGACAGGCACTTGAAGGCGTTACGGATTTTGTTTTATTGCATCAAAGTACGCGTAGTAGCTTCAAAATTAATGCTTATGTAGAGTCGAAAAATTTCTTCCATAGAACCATTCGTGGCGTAATGGCACCAGTCACTGGTGCTAACGCGAACAGTCTGCAAGTTGACGGTCTGGCTCTGGAATTACAACGCTCAATTGATTATTTGTCTTCTCAAGTGAAACAGTCTCAATTTCACAAGATATTCATTTGTTGTGATGATGAGATTGACTCTGAATTAAAGCTGGCATTAGAAGAAAGACTGAGTGTTAAAGTTGATACTCTCCACGATAAAGATAGCGCTTGCGGCGTATTACTTTCACTGCATGCTCTACGCATTGGCTTGTCAGGTATTAACTTATTTCCTGATCATTTAAGGCCTAAAAAAGAGTATTTTTCTTTACCTGTTGTTGCCGCTTCATGGCTTGCAATAGCCGTGGTGATGGGGGGAGGATATGGGTATACCGAATATCAAGTGACCCAAAAGCAAGAGCAGATTCGAATTGCAAAGCAGCAAGCTGACCAATTTAACAACCAACTAAAAGAGTTACAAAACCTCGTTAGTCAGCATCAAGCATCGCCAGCTAAATTGGCGACGATTGAACGATTGGAAGTCTCGGTAAAAGCCAAACAAGAATCTTTGAAAGCCGTCGGCCAGTTTGAAGAGCAACAGCAAATTGGCTATTCGGGAGTAATGAGTGCCTTGGCGCGCTTAGGGCGAAGTGATATTTCACTCAATTCTATTTTGATTCAACCTAACACGCTCAATGTCAGTGGATTAGCGCGTAACCCAGGAGTCATACCAAACTGGATTAAGCAGTTCAAAAATGAATTGGATTTAGTCGGAAGAAGTTTTGAGAAGCTTTCCATCGGCCGAAATGAAAACGATATTGTCACATTTGATTTGCGAACCAAGAGGGGGGGAGGTCAATGATGTCTAAATTTGAACCTCTGAACGCTAAGTTTTCTGCAATGACACAAAGAGAGAAGTCGTTGGTAGCCATCGGCGGTGCGGTGGGCGTTTTTATGCTGATGTTGACCTTTTTGTTAGAGCCAGCCATGGAGCGGCAATCAAAACAAACTAACCAATTGCAGTCAGTCGAGTTAGCAGCGATTCGAGCCCAAAGTGAGATAGCCAGAGTGACGAACATACTCAAAGGCGACCCAGATAAAGATGTTGATATAAAGCTTGAGCAACTGCAGCTCCAAAGTGAGCTATTGGATGCACAACTTGATGAAATTGTTAAAAACTTAGTGACACCAAATCAAATGGCAGAATTGCTTGAACAGGTTTTAAATTCCAGCAAAAACTTAAAGTTACAAAGCCTACAGTCATTGCCTGCAGAACCGATTATGTCTAATGGTCAAGCAGTTAACGCTGGCTATTTTATTCACCCAGTTCGAATCGAACTCAGTGGTAAGTATTTTGATATTCAAACTTACCTTTCAACGTTAGAAGCGATGCCAGTTCGTTATTTTTGGCGCAGTTTTCAATACCAAGTGGATGAATACCCAACGGCAAATTTAACGCTAGTGGTGTATACCTTAGGTACGGGGCAGGAGTTTATTGGTGGTTAGAATCATAGTGTTATTGTTTTCGCTGGTTCACTTTCAGGTGCTTGCAAACCAAGATCCTACTGCGCCTCTTGGTTGGTTAGCGCCTAAAGTATCAACGACCGCTAAGCGACCCGTGAAGAAAGTCGCTGTGCCAACATTGCAGTCTATTGTCTGTGAGAATGACGCGCAATGTTATGCCATCATTAATGATCGCGTTGTTGAAGATGGCGATCGAGTTAATGGTTATACGACAAGCCAAGTTACGCCTGAATATGTCGTGATTAGAAAAGGTGCCAAGCAGTGGAAGTTAGAACTGTTCACGGCAAAAATCAAACACTAAGCTAAGGCTTGATGGTAAATATGCGTAAATATGTAGTAGCAATTATAGTCGCGTCGTTGGTGGGGTGTACTAACATGGGGCATCGAGACCCTGTTGAAGTCAAACAAGCACTGAACGAAGCGGTCAACGAAGCCAATAGTCGTGCATTAGACGACCTTCCTGCGTCGGTACAAGATGATCTGATGCCGCATTTCGACGGTCAACCATTGAGTACACAGGCTCCATTGAAACGTTTTCGTGTTCAAGCCAATGGCGTTGACGCGAAAACCTTTTTTGCTAGTTTGGTTAAAGGGACTGAATTCAGTGCGGCAATTCATCCTAACGTAAGCGGACGAATTACCGTTAATTTGTCGGATGTAACATTAGATGAAGTCCTAAATGTTGTACGTGATATGTATGGCTTTGATGTCGTTAAAAATGGCAAAGTGATTCAGATTTACCCGGCGGGATTACGAACGGAAACTATCCCCGTTGATTATCTGCAGTTTAAGCGATTGGGTAAGTCTTTAACGTCAATCACAACCGGATCTATCACAAGTAAAGATGGTGGCAGCTCTTCAGGTTCTTCGAGCTCTAGTTCTAGTTCTTCATCTAGCTCTGGCAGTTCATCTAGCTCTAAAAGCACCAGCCCTACAGGTGGCACAGAAATAGAAACCACCAGTGAAAGTGATTTCTGGCCTCAGCTAGAAAAAGCCGTTGGCACACTCATCGGCACAGGTAACGGGCGTAACGTCATTGTTTCGCCACAAGCAAGTGTCTTAACCGTACGGGCATTTCCGGATGAAATTCGTGAAATTAAACAGTTTTTAGGTGTTTCTCAGAAGCGAATGCAGCGCCAAGTGATTTTGGAAGCAAAAATCCTAGAAGTTACACTCAACGATGGTTATCAACAAGGGATTAACTGGTCAAATATTACCAAAACTATTGGTGGAACCAGCATTTCTACTGGTCGAGGTACAACGAACCCTATTCCGGACTTACCGGGTCTAGATGCCATCGGCTCCCTGCTAGGGGGGCAAACAAATGTGACGATTTCTGATGGGAACTTTAGTGCGGTACTGAGCTTTATGGAAACTCAGGGTGACTTGAATGTGCTTTCAAGCCCAAGGGTGACGGCAGCTAATAATCAAAAAGCAGTCATTAAAGTGGGTCAAGATGAGTACTTTGTTACCGATATTTCAAGCGTGGTGGGCAGTGGTGATAACGCCAATGTAGCTCCGGATATCGAGTTAACGCCTTTCTTCTCGGGCATATCTTTAGATGTCACGCCACAAATAGATGACTCGGGCTTTGTTTTACTGCATGTGCACCCCGCTGTTATCGACGTACAAACTCAATCGAAGAATATTTCCTTAGGTGATGTTGCTTATGATGTCCCGCTAGCAAAAAGCTCAATTCGAGAATCAGATTCCGTGATCCGTGCCCGTGACGGTGATGTTGTGGTGATCGGTGGTTTGATGAAATCGAATACAATTGATAACGTTTCAAAAGTTCCTTTTCTGGGGGATATCCCTGGATTAGGGCATCTGTTCCGTAACGTAACCAAATTAACCCAAAAAACCGAATTGGTCATTTTGCTCAAACCCACCATTGTTGGTGTGAACACGTGGCAGCAAGAGCTTGAACGCTCTCGTGACTTATTACAAGAATGGTTCCCTGAAGAGTAGTTATGTATCAGAGCTTTTATGGCTTCAATCAAGCGCCATTTTCATTAACACCAAATACTGAACTTTTTCAGGGGCTTCCGCCGCATTATGAGGCTATCCAAACGGTGTTATCTGCGATTGAAATGGGTGAGGGTGTAATAAAAGTTTCCGGCGAAGTCGGTACTGGAAAAACCATGGTTTGTCGTATGTTGATTAATCAATTAGCCGATCAAGTTGCACTGGTCTATTTGCCTAACCCTCAGTTATCGGCTGAAGAGTTAAGGTTGGCTGTCGTGAAAGAGCTAGCGATTGTCATCTCTGATGAGGAAAGTATTGTTGATGCCATTCACGCTAAATTACTCGAATTGCATAAACAAGGACGCCGTGTCGTTGCCTTAGTGGATGAAGCGCAGTGCTTAAGTGATGAGTCACTAGAGACGATTCGTCTATTTGGTAATCTTGAAACAGAGCAAGCTAAATTGATGCAAATTGTACTGCTCGGTCAGCCGGAACTGGATAGTCGACTCGAAGAGCACCACTTAAGGCAGCTCCGCCAGCGAATTTCATTCAGTGCTAATTTGCGCAGTTTATCTATGGCAGAAACATTCGCATACATTGAACACAGACTGCAGATCAGCGGTGGTAATGCCAAGTTGTTTGATAATACCGTTAAGAAAGCCATTTGGAGATCGTCAAGAGGCGTACCAAGGTTGATTAACCAGGTGTGCCATAAGTCGTTACTCTTAGCGTTTACACATAAAGATACGCATGTGCAAAACAGCCATGTGTTCGATGCGATCAACGATACATTGGATACGTTAAAACCAAAATTCAAAAAACCTGTGTTATGGGGATGGGGGCTTGCATGAGTGTTATTAATAAAGCGCTCTCTGAGATGACAGAGAAGAAAGGCAATGCTGCTCAACCGCTTGAGAAAGTAGACGTTACCCCTATTGAAAATAACAATAAGGCCATAGTGCTGTTAGCGGGTGGATTACTACTGGCTACGAGTGCTGGCTTGTTTTTCTGGTTGAATTCGGGAAAGGAAGAGCTGCCGAGTGCTGCGCAAGTTGCTGATCCCGTAGTCGTGACACAATCTAATCAACAGGAAAGTAGTCAACCCGCAACGTTGGTGCCTGTATCCGATCAAGTCGTAACCACGACGGTATCTTTATCGACACCTCAAGATTTACCTCAACAAGAAATTGAACGCGTAAAAACAGAGGTGGTGACTGCAGATGGTACAGAACTGAGTGATGAGACATTCGAGCAGGAAGTCACTGCTGCGAACGCAATATCGTTAATTGACAGTAAAACAATATCTCAGCCTGCTAAAACGAATTCAGCCGTCGTCACCGAGAAAATCACGATTGATAAAACATCTTCTCCAAAAGAGACCACTAAAAAAACAATCGATAAAAAAACAGTCGCAACTAAAACGACAACACAAAAAGCGGCACCAACCAGAACGGTTAAGGCTTCAACATCGGCACCTGTTGCAAAAAATACGACGTCTCAACCAGTAAAACAAACTGCGCTTGAAGCTGGTGTAATGGAAGTCGTGCAAGTTGAGCTCACACCACAACAACTCGCGGACAAAGCCAGCGCTAGAGCAAGAAAAGCGCTGGACGCTAATGATTATAGTCGTGCGATAAAAGCCTATGAGTCAGCACTGAAGTACACGCCACGAGATGAAAATATACGCAAGCGAGTAGCGGCTCTCTATTATGGCCGAAGTGATACTCGCAGGGCGGTGAGAGTACTACAACAAGGCATCGAACTTGATAACGACAGTCAAAATTTAAGACTAGCACTCGTTAATATTTTGATTAAACAGAATTTACCTCAGGCTGCTCTTGGCGTTATTGAACACCTACCAGACAACCCAGAGGTTGATTACTTAGCGGCAAGGGCGGGTTTAGCGCAACAAATAAAAAGACAAGAATTGGCGTTGGAAAGTTATCAATTGCTGACGGAGAAAGACGGGAACAATGCCAAATGGTGGTTGGGGTTGGCTATTTCTCAAGAGCGAAGTGAACAATTAGATAATGCTAAGGTTTCCTATAATAAGGCGTTAAATCGAGTTGGCTTATCCAATAAAACTCATGATTTCATTCGTAGTCGTTTAGTTGTGATTAAAGAGACGAAGCAGGTTCAACATGCAGATTAAACTTAGAAAACGACTCGGAGACCTGTTGGTTGAAGAGGGGATCATTTCTGAACCGCAAGTTGAGCAAGCATTGGCTCATCAAAAGCAAACAGGCCGTAAGCTTGGCGACACCCTGATTCAGTTGGGCTTTTTGACTGAAAGCCAAATGTTGAATTTCTTGTCTCAGCAGCTTTCGTTGCCATTAATCGACTTAGGTCGTGCCAATATTGATGTCGAAGCAGTGCAGCTGTTGCCAGAAGTGCATGCACGTCGTCTGAGGGCTTTGATTGTTGGTAGGCAAGGGGACGTACTTCGCGTGGCGATGAGTGACCCGGCGGATCTGTTTGCTCAAGAGTCATTACTTAGTCAGTTGCAACATTACACCATTGATTTTGTTATCGCACCAGAGCGTCAACTGGTAGATGGATTTGATCGCTATTATCGAAGAACTAAAGAAATAGCGTCTTTTGCCGAGCAGCTACATGCGGAACACCAAACTTCCGACAGTTTTGATTTTAGTTTCGGTGATGATGAAGACAGCGACGAAGTTACCGTTGTTAAGTTGATTAACTCTTTATTCGAAGATGCCATTCAAGTTGGCGCATCTGATATACATATTGAGCCTGATGCTGGAGTATTGCGTCTTCGCCAACGTATCGATGGTGTGTTGCATGAAACGCTGCTAAATGAAGTCAATATTGCTTCGGCTTTGGTGCTGCGTTTAAAGCTCATGGCTAACCTTGATATTTCTGAGAAACGTCTTCCTCAAGATGGCCGATTCAATATTCGAGCAAAAGGCCAATCTGTTGATATACGTATGTCGACTATGCCAGTACAGCACGGTGAGTCGGTAGTTATGCGTTTACTTAACCAGACTTCTGGGGTTAGAAAGTTAGAAGAGTCAGGCTTGCCAGAAGATCTATTGCTTCGCTTGAGAAAACAGCTAAGACGACCACATGGCATGATTTTAGTTACGGGGCCAACGGGTTCCGGTAAAACAACGACGTTATACGGTGCCTTGTCTGAGCTTAATGAACCGGGTAAGAAAATCATTACCGCAGAAGACCCGGTTGAATATCGATTAGAACGGGTCAACCAAGTTCAGGTGAACAGCAAGATTAATCTCGATTTTTCGACCATATTGAGAACCTTCCTTCGTCAAGATCCCGACATCATTTTGGTGGGGGAAATGCGAGATCAAGAAACCGTAGAAATCGGGCTCAGAGCCGCATTAACCGGTCACTTGGTTTTAACTACCTTACACACTAATGACGCGATCGACAGTGCATTACGCATGATGGATATGGGAGCGCCAGGTTATTTAGTGGCGAGTGCCGTAAGAGCGGTTGTTGCGCAACGACTCGTTCGTAAGATATGCCCAGATTGCAGTGGTCATGATGAAGTGGATGAAGCTCGCCATCAGTGGTTGGTTTCACGATTCCCAAACCAACAGAGTGCCAAGTTTTTTAAAGGAATGGGGTGCCAAAACTGTAACTTAACAGGCTACCGAGGACGAGTTGGAGTATTTGAAATGCTCGAACTTGAAAATCACATGATGGACGCCCTGAGATCGGGCGACGCTGTTGAATTTTCGCGTCAAGCTAGGCTGTCAACGAATTATAAACCTTTACTGGCTTCTGCTATGGAGTTGGCTTTAGAAGGAGTCGTGAGCCTTGATGAAGTCATGAACCTAGGTGAAGGTGATGCATCCGGTTCTACTGACCCAATATTGATTTAGAGACAGATAAATGGCGACTTATCAATATCAAGGCAGAAACGCTCAAGGCCAAAAGGTCAATGGTCAGGTCGATGCGCCGACGGAAGAACTAGCGGCAGAGGCGCTGGTGAACAAAGGGGTGATCCCTACGGCGATCGTAAAAGGCAAATCGTCTGGTGAGAGCAGTATTGATATCAATAACCTGTTTGCTCAGGCGATACCGTTAGAAATCTTAGTGATTTTCTGTCGTCAGTTATACAGCTTAACCAAAGCTGGTGTGCCTTTATTACGAGCGATTAAAGGCCTAGTACAGAACTGTGCAAATAAACAACTGAAACAGGCGTTAGAAGAAGTCGGGCATGAACTTACCAATGGACGTAGTTTGTCAGCGTCTATGCAGTTACACCCTAAAGTGTTTAGCCCTTTGTTTGTTTCTATGATTAACGTAGGTGAAAATACGGGTCGCTTGGATCAGGCGTTGTTTCAACTTTCTCAATACTATGAGCAAGAACTGGAAACAAGAAAACGCATAAAAACTGCAATGCGATACCCGATATTTGTATTGAGCTTTATCAGTATTGCGATGTTAGTACTTAATATTAAAGTGATCCCGCAGTTCACCAGTATGTTCGCAAAATTTGGCGTTGATTTACCATTACCAACTCGCATCTTGATCGCAACGTCGGATTTTTTTGTTAACTACTGGGTGTGGTTAATTGCGGCTTTGGTCATGATGTTTTTCGCATTTAAATCGTGGATCGGAACGGCTGCGGGTCGAGAGAAGTGGGACAAATTTCGCTTACGAGTGCCCATTGTTGGCGATATTGTTAATCGAGCTCAGTTGTCTCGATTCTCACGTACTTTTGCCTTAATGTTGAAATCTGGGGTGCCGTTAAACCAGTCTTTAGCTTTGTCAGGTGAAGCGCTTGGAAATAAGTTCTTAGAACTGCGGATTCTTGAAATGAAATCGGCTATTGAAGCGGGCAGCACCGTTTCATCAACCGCGATTCAGAGTGAAATATTTACTCCCTTGGTCATTCAGATGATCTCCGTTGGGGAAGAAACGGGGCGGATTGATGAGCTATTATTAGAGGTGTCAGACTTTTATGATCGTGAAGTCGATTATGATCTGAAAACGCTGACAGCTCGAATTGAACCTTTGTTACTCGTGATTGTTGCGGGCATGGTATTGCTACTAGCGTTGGGTATATTCCTGCCGATGTGGGGCATGCTGGACGTCGTTAAGGGATAACATGGGTAATATGATAAGCGTACCGAGAGTCGCAATATGGCTTGCGGTGATCGTAGCACTATTGGCGTTTCTGAGTTTCAATTGGAATAAAATTGATCAACAAGCAGAAAATACCACGTTTGAAGTCGTGGTTGGCCAAATGAGTGAACGGGCAAACAGTTACCGTCAGCAGTGGTTAGTTAACAAACAACCTGACGTATTGTCTGTGGCTGAACAGATTGTGCACTTTGACCATAATGGATGGGTAAAGCCGATTAACGGTAACCAAGTCGACTGCGATTGGTGGTTGACCATATTGTATCCGAACCTTGGGTGGGGTTATGTCGATATACCTAAATCAACGTTAAAAAGTGATGGGTTAGTTTATCAATGTCGCTATCAATTCGATAATAGTAAGATTTTAGACCTAACGTTGAGTGACAAAAAACTGGCAATAACTGTCGAAAAATAGACGGTATGGTAAAGTTTGTGATGGGCTTACATGAAAGCATACGATATAATATGCACTTGTAAGCGGTATGATAATATTGAGAAATAGGTGAAGTCAGTGAAAAAACAGTCGGGTTTTTCATTAGTTGAATTGGTAGTAGTAATTGTTATTTTGGGGCTACTGGCCGCAGCGGCACTGCCTAAGTTCTTGAATGTTACAGACGAAGCAAAAAAAGCCAGTATTGAAGGCGTGGCTGGTGGTTATGCGACAGGCGTTTTATCTGCGCGCGCACAGTGGGAAGCCAAAGGCCGACCAGGAGATGGCACGGGAAATGCAAAGCAACATTGGATAGAATACGACGGTGTTGAGTTTTGGCTTACGCGTTCATTTGACAACAATGGCAGCGAAAGTGGCTTCCGTGATGGTTACCCAATCGCGTTGAAAGTCACCGGCCAAACAGCAGCTCCCACCACATTAACGTCAGCAGCTTGTGTTGATTTAATGGATAACTTGCTGCAAAATCCGCCAAAAGTTGGTGATGCTAGCGACACAAGTTTAACTAATTTAAAATACACTGCTGAAGCAAATACGTCAGAAAACCCTGACAATACGTGTACTTATGTACAACAAGAAGGCAGTGACCACAAATTCATTTATGAAGTGAAAACAGGTCGTGTGACCGTCGAGTTGCAATAATCACTATTGATATTGCGTTTTAACTTAAGAAAATTTTGAGAGATGTAACTATGAAAAAACAAGGCGGTTTCACCCTGATCGAGCTAGTGGTGGTAATTGTAATTCTAGGTATTTTGGCTGTGACGGCAGCGCCTAAATTCTTGAACTTGCAAGATGATGCGCGTAAAAGCTCGATTTCGGGGCTTATTGGTGCGGTGAAAGGTGCTTCAGGGATTACATATGGTAAAGCGGCTATCGCAGGTAAAGAAAGCGGAGCTGCAGCTATTAGTGTAGCGGGTAGCACTTTGAACCTTGTAAATGGCTACCCGAAAGCTACGAAGGCTGATTTAGAGGTAGTGATTGAAGGGTTAGATTCTGATTGGACTGTTTTACAATCAGGAGCAACGGCTGGTGATGCAGTTGTTATTACATTTAAAAATGATACGTTGACAGATGCGGCTGGAGTAGCTGCTACTGGTTGTTACGCAACATATAATAAAGCAGAAGCCAATCAGGCACCTGTAGTTACAAATAACTGTCAATAAGTAAGGTATTAATATGAAAAATCAAAATGGTTTCACGCTTATTGAGCTAGTTGTCGTTATTGTCATTTTGGGTATTTTAGCTGTAACGGCTGCACCTAAGTTTTTAAACCTTCAAGATGATGCACGTAAAAGTGCAGCTGAAGGCTTGAAAGGTGCAATGGCTGGTGCTGCTGGCATTGTTTACGGTAAAGCGGCAGTTGCTGGTGATGAATCTATATCCAGCGGGAAAAGCGTTGATGATATCTCAATTGCGTATGGCTACCCAACAGCGACATCTGCAGGTATAGGTAATGCAGTAGATGGTATAAGCTCTGATTGGACAGTGGTTTCAGGTGCTGCTGGAGGTATCGGATACGGCTTTACAAGTAGTAATAGTGACTGTTACGTTGATTATATCGAAGCAACAAGCAGTGCTACACCTGTAATATCGCTGAAAAACTGTAATTAATTGAAGTTAGATTTAATTGCAAAGGCCAGCATCGCTGGCCTTTTTTGATTGGATGTAAAAATGAATAAAATGAAAGGGTTTACCTTAATTGAGTTAGTCGTTGTCATCGTAATTCTTGGTATTCTAGCGGTTACCGCTGCGCCAAAGTTTTTAAATCTGCAAAGTGATGCTCGGATTTCTGCTCTAAATGGTTTGAAAGGTGCAGTGGTAGGAGCATCGAGTATTGTTTATGGAAAAGCGGCCACACAGGGTAAAGACAAACTGCCAAGTGAAGAGGTAGAAGGCATAGATCTTATTTATGGTTACCCAGAGGCAAGATCGACAGGCTTGCCATTAGCTATGGATGGACTTAGTTTTTCCGGAAATAGTGATTGGGATGAAGCCGTTGATGAAGTAGAAATGCGTTATCTAGTGACGTTTAAGCAAGATCCAAGCTTAACGAGTGAAAATGATATCTACGCTACTAATTGCTATGTTCAATATCAGCAAGCGACAAGCCAAGCTATTCCGGTGGTTACTGTCATCAAGTCTGGCTGTTAAACCGAGAAAGACAGTTTTTCCTCGAAATATTATCCGCTACTTTGCATATCTTGGGCATTTTAGCGGTAACTCATCTAAAATTCTTATATCCTATAAGGGCTTATTTTATCACTACTCCAAGGCAAGCAGTATGTCGTCACTGGGCAAGCGTAGCGCAGGCTTTACTCTCACTGAATTGATCGTTGTCATCTTGCTGATTGCGATTATGTCTGCTTACGCTGCAAGTAAATACAGTGGCCCGAGCCAGTTTTCTGTTTATGCCGCTCGTGAACAGGCCATATCCGTCATTAGACAAATCCAACTTGGCAGAATGCAGTCCAATATCGATCCGACTTTTCTTGGCGCTACTATCCCCGACCGTTACGTTTTGAGTATTAGTGATGGTGGAAAATGCCTGTCAGCAAAAAATAGTGCATGTTTAGAAAGTAACGGTAGCAGTAACTTCGTTTACATAAATGATGGTGATTTTTCATTCAGCCCTAATTCTATGGAACTGTCATTTGACCTTACAGGTAAGCCTTCATGCCAGTTGCTAGGGGGCGCTTGTCCCGTGGCAAATAATGGTGACGGATATAAAATTGATATTACGAATTCGTTTGATTCCTTAAGTGTGTGCATTAACAGTGAGGGTTTTGTTAATGACTGCCTATAGAGAAAAAGGCTTCACTCTAATCGAAAGCATTGTCGCTATTGTTGTACTTGGTATTTCGATGACGGTATTAACCACGGTGCTTTATCCTCAAATTGAAAACTCTGCTTCTTCGCATTATCAAGTAAGGGCGTCGGCACTGGCACAGAGTATGATGACTGAAGTTCTGTCACGTAGCTTCGATGAACATAGTGATATCAATGGTGGCATTGACCGCTGTGGTGAAAGTTCAACGCTAGCTTGTACAGATCAAGTTGATTTCGGCCCAGATGGTGTGCCAGCAGAGCTTCCAGCACAATTCAATGATGTTGATGACTATATTGGGTGTTGGTATGCGTCTACAACCAAGTCCTCGTGTACCCAACCAGAAGCCGGAAATATTACCGATGTTTTGGGTATTTCTAGTGCTGAAACTTATAAAAATTTCAGAATTGAAATTGAAGTTAAATATGATAACAGTGCTGGATTACTGGTAGATCAGACAGTGAGTGGCGAAATTTTTAAAAAGATCACACTAACTATTTATCCCGGAAAATACGGTGAGTATCGTTTTATTGCTTATAAGGGGAACTTCTAATGAAAAAGTTGGGATTCACCTTGATAGAAATGATCGTCACCATATTAGTGGTATCTATCATGTTTCTTGCTATCGCTGGTTTTTTAGAACTCGGCACTAAAGGTTATGCAGATAGTGCTAAGCGCCAAGCCCTGCAAAATCAGGCCCGTTTTGCTATTGAAAAAATGTCTCGAGAGATAAGGCATGGTGTACCTAATAGTTTTAAAAATGAAACCAATCAATGCTTAGTCTTTTATCCAATTAAGTACTCTGGGTTCTATGTAGAACGTCCATTGAGCTCAGCAATTCAATTTGTTATTGGTAATGATAACGCCCCAACGACTTTGAATGGCGGTGAGTATTTAGTTGTTAACCCTTCTCAATTCAGCGATTTAGATACCACTTCTTCAGGATCTATAAATGTGAGTCCGTTAACATCAACGGCTAATGTTTATACTGTTTCGTCATCACTCCCTAGTCAGTCTGTTGGCAGGCGGCATTATATATACGAGCCAGATAAACTAGTTAGATACTGTATTGATACTGACGGTTTCATTCAAAAGCAAATTGGGGTAAGTGCTGCTGTGAAAATTGCGGAAAATGTGGTCAGTGGGGCGTTTAGATATGAAGATGCATCTCTTGTTAGAGGTGGTTTGGTTCATATAGAGCTGTCTTTTGAACAAAATGATGAGCGAAGCGAATATAAACATGATGTGCAGGTGCTTAATGTCCCGTAAAAGAAATCAATCCGGTAGTGTGTTGATCATCGCTGTTTTCGTCATCGTTGTGATGGGGATGCTAGGGCTTACGCTTACGCGTTTAGAATGGTCTAACCAAGATACGCTCACTCGCGAAGTCATCGGTACTCAAGCTTGGTTTGTCGCGAATTCAGGAAGTGAGTGGGGACTTACTCATCTATTTCCACTCAATGAAGTAAGTAGTGCGATATCAGCATCATGTACTAATTTAGAGAGCAAAAGCAGTGGCGCAACGAGCACTATTTTGGCAAATACGGAAAACCGCTGCACGAGTTTAGTTATCAGATGTACACAAGTTGGTTCAGGGGCGGACTTGACGTTTTATAAGGTGGTCTCTAAAGCTGTCTGTGGAACCAATGATTTTGAAGTACAACGTGAACAAGAAGTATGGGCTAGAGGGTTAGAGTAATGAACGTTTTGATAAAATGGTGTTTTCTTTCCGTTGCTCTTTTTTCTCAGTTTACTTTTGCACAATTCCCTTTTCCAGGTGGTGAATGTAGGATCAAAACAGGTGTTCAAACTTGGACCTCGGCAAGCAGCCCGAAATTGGAAATTAAAGATAAGGCTCAAGTACTTAATCTTAACAACTCAAAGTTAGTTGGCTTCTCGGCAATTGAAGATAACCATTCGAATAGCTGCGGTCACCGTAATCGCTGTGAACCCTCTACGCACTTGAGAACGGATGAGCCCATATTTAATCCAAATAAAAGCTACGGTGACAGAGAAAAGGAGTTTAAGAAAAATGGCTCTCTTGCCTCTGGTAGTTTCAAAAAAGTTGAAATTAAGGATAGCGCTAGAGTTACCTTTCTCGGTGGAACTTATTGGATAAAAAAGCTTGAGATTAAGGAACACGCTAAACTTATTGTAAATAATGCGACAGTTATCAATGTGGAAGAACTGACGGTTGAAGGGAGAATTACTAATAGTGGTGTTCCTGGAGATTTGATCATTATTGCTCATGATGATGATAAAATAGAAATTAAGTCTAAGAATAGCGCTGAGATAAAAGCTTTCTTTATTTCACAGGATGAGATCGAAATTAAAGAGAAGTCTCGCATAAGAGGTGCATTATTATCGAGGAAAATTAAACTGGATGATGATGCGAAAGTGACGACTGATTTACGTGGTTGTGATGCACCACCACCTCCGGTTGATAACGCAAAACTGAAGTTTGGTGTTATCAACTGCCCGGATATTTTGACTCGCGGGTGTGAGATAGACTTTGGCCAAACATTCACTTCTGTCCCTATTCTTGCTGTGATGCCTACTATCGACAAAAACTTCCCAGATCTCGATCAGCCTTCTACTCTTGTGGTGGAGTCTATTTCTTCCACCAAAGCCAACGTTAAGCAAGTGTTTCCACCTAACCTTCCGTGGGTTTTTCCACCGACTGAGATGACAAGTGTCTCCTTCATTGCGATGGAAGAAGGGACTGCGACGGTAAATGGGCATACTATTTTAGCTGGAAGTTTTGATACACGAAGCACATTAGATAGCACGAGCGATTGGAACTGGGACACTATGTCTTTCGTGTGGAATTACGGTGTCTGGTTTAATGAAAGACCAGCACTAATCACGCAAGTCCAATCGGATAATAACAGTGGTAGTTGGATGACGGCGGCCATTTCGGGTTTAACAGACGCAGGCTTTTGGGCGGCTTTAGATTTGTCACGATCGTGGGAGGTTGGCCGTTACAATAAAGAAAAAGTAGGTTTCATTGCAACAGAGCCTTTTGACGCGACAATCGATGGAAAGAAAATCTCTTTTTCTAATGAAGTGTACACTCTAGCGACTAAAGGAAAAAATCCGACGGCTCTAGCTGACGAATGTGATTACGTCTATGACCTTCCTTTTGATGCTCAAGGGGTTGTAGGAAATAAAGTCACAAGAAACGGCCCCAATGGTGGTTGGGCAAGACGATGTGTATTGGAAAACAGTCAGGTCAGTTTTGTTATTGATGAGGACTTCTACAATCGCGCACATACTTGGGAAGAAGTTGGTTATGTAGCCTTTGAAGCAGTCACTCCATTTCCTGACTTTGATGTGTGTGAAGCGTTTCCGTACCCTGCGGGATCGTGGAAAAGTAATTCCAAGCTCATAATGAATAATGCCCCTTTATTACCTAAAAATCAGGACCCTAAGTATTATATTGGCGGATGGGCTGGTAAGCATTGTTCACCAAGTGAGCAAAACTGTACGTCAGTTTTGACGTCGTTTGATCGAATTACAGATAACACGAATTCAGCACTAACGTGTCAATCAGGTGTGTGTAGTACGGGGGGGCAGAAAGTAGATACGTCTGATCTACCTACTGTTGTACTGCCAACGTTGTCAGGAAACGCCACTCTCAATTATTCCCGCCCAGATGAGTATCATGGAACTAACAATGATATTTGTGATGTCACCGTATTGGGAGATAGCTGCCATGCGGCGGGGCATGGTGATGGGGTCATCACACTTCGCAATAATGTCCGAAAATTACAACCTAATTACACTGGATTATCAAACTATCCCGTGACTTACCTCGTGCCTGACAATACAACGATTTATATTGACCAATTGTTTTTTAATGCGACTAACTCCAAGTTGAAAATCGGTAACAATGCCACGTTGATCGTCAGGCAGCTCACTATGAATCACAACACCAACAGTATAGAAGCGGGAACGAAGAGCAGAATATTGATGAGCCAGTCGATTACATTACAAGATTCGATTCCTGTGAATCCTAATGGTAAGCCGGATGACCTCATCATTTATGCGTTGAATGACAATTCTCACGCGACCTTTAATTTCAAAACAGACAATGTGTTAGTTAATGCTCACTTACTATTTGATAAAGTGACAATAAATAGCCAAGGCGGAGATTTTGGCGGATCGGTGATCAGCAATAATCTCATTATTCATGATCCCAAGACAATTATTCGGGGACAGAATGCTTGTTATGACACACCGCAAAACTACACTTTAGAGCTTTCCCCGCTTAAGCAGTTTTTCTTACTTTGCGAAAATCCTCTCGCAACGTTTAGAGTACTTACAGACAGTGGTGTTGCAGAGAGTTATCCAGGTGAAATCGAGATAACACTCCCCGCAGAGCTGTCTGTTAAAGAGGTTGTTGTCGGCCACTATGTTAGTGGAAACAAGTATCGCCCTTCTAACGGGGTACTACAACTTCGTCTAAAAGCATCCAAAATTGGTGAGTTTAGTATGCAAGGCCAGCTCTCAACGGATGCTAGCCAGTCTCAAACCGGAAGTTATTACATTGCGCCGTATAAATTTGATATCCCTACCGTTGGTGCCATTGCGGGTAAATCGACGGAGTTCGATATAAACGTCCTTGCATGCAAAAATGATCAAGAAACCTTGGTGACTGACTACAGCGGTGAGCGAACACTAACTTATACCGCTTCAACACTGACGAAACCTGCTGGTGGAGTGAATCCCAACTTAGAGATATCAGCCGGTGAAAACACGCCAAATTTAAATAAACAAGTGAAGCTAAACTTTTCTTCAGGTAAAGCAAGTGCTTACATGAAATTCAATGAGGCTGGAGCCATTTGGTCGCAGATTTCTGATCTAAGTTTCAAATGCCCAACAGGCTTCGACTGTGACATTGAAGGTGGCGAATCATGGTCTGGATTAAAGGGGACTTTAAATGTGGAATTGAGACCTTGGACTTTTGCGATTTGTGAATCCGACTCCCATGCAATGAACGGTACTGCTAAGAGTGGCAACAAATACATAGCTGCTGGAGAAGAGTTTGATATTCAGCTTAAACCTGTTATTTGGAACAAAGATCTTAACGAGGAGCAGCAAAAAGCGAAGTACAGCGATTTTTGCTCTCTTGCTATAACCCAAAACTTTTTTGACGAAAATGCATGGTCTTCAAAAGTGGGTCTAGAAGCGGAACTCCCGACGGGATTTGTCGGTACATTCAGTGGTGCTGATACCGAGAAGCTAAATACCGAGGGAAAGGCTAAACAGCACATTTCTTTTGCAGAGGTGAGCTTTTCAGATGTAGGGCACTTTACCCTAAAGGCCAAAGGTACGGGATATGAGAGTGTTCAGGGTGGCATTGATACCGGCAAACGGGAGATAGGTCGTTTTTATCCTAAGCACATCATCGTTAAAAGTAATAGCTGGGAATACGTGAGTAAACATGATGATTTTGCGTATTTAGATCAACCAATAGCAATTGCCTTTATCGCTGAAGCTCAAAATAGCGACAATGAAGCGACACTTAATTACTCCAAATTGGCCTCTGAATATAAAGCGACGTTACTTCCTTTTGCTGCAAACGGTGAAGGGAGTTCGGATTGGAATTCCCGAATGCTAGCTCCGTGGGAGGTACAATCTTGGATCAATGCAGAACTGGAAGTTGACGAACAATCCTTTACATTACTAAAGTTAGTCGAGAAAGCGTCACCTAAAACGACCCGTATTGATGGTCCATTTGATGGTTCTAATCTTATGACGGGAATAAAGATTAAATCTGGCTTGCCTGATCCTACGGTGATGAAAAAACAAGATTCCTCCGTTCATAAGGGGGATAAATTTCCAACACCTCTTAAAGCTCGCTACGGCCGAGTCATTATTGAAGACCTAGGTGGAAGCGTAGGCCAAACCCTAACAATCCCACTTCGTACTGAATTCTGGAACGGTAATGAATTTGTCACCAACACAGACGATAGTGGTACTGAGTTTGATGGAGCAGGCTATTGTTCGTTAGGCATATGGCCAAATACGTCTTCAACGGCTCGCTTATCTGGCGGTGGTGACGTTGTTAATGGAAGCTCAAGCAAGCTTGTGGCTTCTCAAGGTACTGCTGGTCGTGAACAAGTGAGGCTTTGGTTAAGAACGGCGTCTCAAACACCGAGTGAAGTACCTGGAGTTAATTGTAAGGGGTTTAATAAATCTCAACCATGGCTTAACTTCAATTGGCGTGGTAAAGGCGATGAAATCCCTTCCACCGTTGTCACCTTCGGTTCATTCCGAGGTAATGATCGGGTGATATTCCGCGGTGAAAGCCGAATGACGGGGCAATAAAACTGGTTATTTCTGCCCTTATGTAAAGAATCTGCAAGAAAAAGCGAGATTCAGCCCATGTTTACCTACCAATGCCTTGCTGATAACGCAAGGCATTGGTACATTTAATGCAATTTTATGTCTTCTAATGCTCTCAGGATGAACGAAGAATATGTTTAAAAAACTTCGTGGCATGTTTTCAAACGATCTTTCCATCGATCTAGGTACAGCCAACACACTTATATATGTAAAAGGCCAAGGCATCGTCCTTGATGAACCTTCCGTAGTTGCTATTCGTCAAGACCGTGCAGGTTCGTCTAAAAGCGTTGCTGCTGTTGGTCATGATGCTAAGCAAATGCTTGGCCGTACGCCAGGCAATATCTCAGCAATCCGTCCAATGAAAGATGGCGTAATCGCCGACTTTTACGTGACTGAAAAAATGCTGCAGCACTTCATTAAGCAAGTACACGATAACAGCGTGTTAAAACCAAGCCCTCGTGTATTGGTTTGTGTACCTTGTGGTTCTACTCAAGTAGAGCGTCGTGCTATTCGTGAATCAGCGCTTGGTGCGGGCGCTCGTGAAGTGTACTTAATTGACGAGCCAATGGCGGCGGCAATTGGTGCTGGTTTGCGTGTATCTGAACCTACTGGCTCAATGGTTGTTGATATCGGTGGTGGTACCACAGAGGTTGCGGTTATCTCGCTAAATGGCGTGGTTTACTCTTCATCTGTTCGTATCGGTGGCGATCGCTTCGATGAAGCGGTAATCAATTACGTTCGTCGTAACTACGGCAGCTTGATTGGTGAAGCAACAGCTGAGAAGATCAAACACGAGATTGGTTCGGCTTATCCTGGTGATGAAGTTGAAGAAATCGAAGTGCGCGGTCGTAACCTTGCAGAAGGTGTACCTCGTAGCTTTACATTGAATTCAAATGAAATTCTAGAAGCCCTTCAAGAACCATTATCCGGTATTGTATCTGCGGTGATGGTCGCTCTAGAACAGTGCCCACCAGAGCTTGCTTCTGATATCTCAGAAAATGGCATGGTATTAACCGGTGGCGGTGCACTGCTGAAAGATCTGGATCGTTTGTTAACCGAAGAAACGGGCATCCCTGTTGTTGTTGCTGATGAACCACTGACTTGTGTGGCTCGTGGCGGCGGTAAAGCCTTAGAAATGATCGACATGCATGGTGGCGATCTATTCAGTGAAGAATAACGCTTTTTTACGTTCACCGCGTAGGTAAAGGCGATGAAACCGATTTTTGGCAGAGGACCTTCTCTGCAATTGCGTTTGTTTTTTGCCATTGTTCTATCAGCCAGCCTAATGCTGGCTGATAGTCGTTTAGATGCATTTTCAAATGTACGCTATTTTTTAAATAGCCTTGTTGCACCCATTCAATATGCGGCAAACTTACCTCGCAGTATGTTTGACGGCGTCTATGGCCGGTTCCACACTCGTGAAACTCTGGTGACCTCCAATCAAACACTAAAACGCGAAGTGCTCAGGTTAAAAAGCGATATGCTTTTACTTGATCAGTATCGTGAAGAAAATAAGCGTTTACGTAAGCTTCTAGATTCTCCGTTTGTACGTGATGAAAAGAAAGTGGTTACGGAAGTAATGGCAGTAGACTCTTCTCCTTATCGACATCAAGTGGTGATCGACAAAGGTTTAATTGATGGTGTTTATCAAGGGCAGCCAGTCATTAATGAAAAAGGCATCGTTGGCCAAGTTACCTTTGTCGCAGCGCATAACAGCCGAGTATTGCTGATCACTGATGCTAACAGTTCTATTCCCGTTCAAGTGGTCAGAAATGATATTCGAGTGATTGGCTCTGGCAATGGCAGCATTGATAAGATTCAGCTCGAACACATTCCAAGTAGCACTGAAATCGAAGAAGGGGATCTGTTGGTTACTTCTGGTTTAGGTGGACGTTACCCCGAAGGTTATCCTGTCGCGTACGTATCTGAAGTAGAGCGAGACAATCGTTGTCAGTTTGCCTCAATCATCGCAAAACCAGTGGTGGAGTTTGAAAGACTGAGATACTTATTATTAGTTTGGCCGAATGAAGGGCGTCAAGTCGACTTAAATTTAGAGGCTGAGACCGATGGCGAATAGAGTATTTAAAGGTCGGATGGTTATTTGGGCGACATTCTTTATCGCCCTAATATTTCAAGCGATACCTTGGCCCGGTATGTTGGAGATCTTCCGCCCGGCCTGGTTGCTGCTCATTGTTTTCTATTGGGTGCTTGCACTGCCGCATCGAGTGAACGTAGGAACGGCGTTGATACTGGGCTTGCTTTGGGACTTATTGATAGGTTCAACCTTAGGCGTGCGCGGCATGATGATGTCGATCACCGTCTATCTGGTTGCACTTAACTTCCTTGTTTTACGCAATATGGCATTGTGGCAGCAAGCGGTCGTTATCGGTTTACTGACAGCATTGGCTGAAGTGTTAGAGTTTTTAGGCGAATATCTCATTCAAGATGTTACGTTTAACCCTCTATCGCTTTGGGCAGCTTTAGTTAACTGCATACTGTGGCCTTGGGTCTTTTTGTTATTACGCCGAGTTAGGCGTCATTGGCATATTCGCTAACTTAGAAGAGTGACCATATGAGTACATATCATCGCAAACTTTTGCTTGCGTCAGGTTCTCCTCGGCGTAAAGAGCTGTTGTCTTTTTTAGGGCATCCTTTTGATATTGTGGTGCCTGATATCGAAGAGCAACAGCAAAAGAATGAAATTGCATCTGACTACGTGTGCCGATTATCAAGAGAAAAAGCGCAAGCAGGTCTACAGTTATCGCATGATGAAAATACCGTAGTTATCGGATCCGACACGATCGTGGTTGTCGATGGTGAAGTCTTGGAAAAGCCGCTCGACTGCGAGCACAGCATCCAGATGCTAACTCGGCTTTCAAATCGTCAGCATCAAGTCATGACGGCGGTTACGGTTAAAGATCGAGATACATCTCAGACAGTATTGGTTGAAACTCAAGTTTGGTTCAAAACGCTCTCTCGCCAAGAAATGATAAACTATTGGCAGACCGGGGAGCCGTGTGATAAAGCTGGAAGTTATGGCATTCAAGGGATTGGTGGGCGCTTTGTCGCGCGTATAGATGGCAGTTATCACGCTGTTGTTGGATTACCACTAATGGAAACAGACCAGCTCTTACAGAATTTTATAAAATAATAATAGAGGCGCGCCATGAGTGCAGAGTTGTTAATTAACGTTACACCGAGTGAAACACGGGTAGCGATGATCGTAGGTGGAATCTTACAAGAAGTTCATATTGAACGTGAATCTCGCCGGGGCATTGTTGGCAATATCTACAAAGGGCGAGTGAGCCGAGTTTTACCGGGCATGCAGGCTGCATTTGTTGATATTGGTTTAGATAAGGCTGCATTTTTACACGCGTCCGATATCGTACCACACACTGAGTGTGTGGCTGAAAATGAGAAAAAACAGTTTCAAGTTCGTGATATATCCGAGTTAGTCCGTCAAGGGCAAGATATTGTTGTCCAAGTCGTTAAAGACCCTCTAGGCACGAAAGGCGCTCGCCTTACCACGGATATCACTCTGCCTTCTCGCTACTTAGTATTTATGCCTGGAGCAAGCCATGTTGGCGTGTCTCAGCGAATCGAAAGTGAAAAAGAGCGTAATCGTTTGAAGAAAACGGTTGCGGATTACTGCGACGAAAATGGTGGTTTTATCATTCGTACCGCAGCGGAAGGCGCGGATGAAAAAGAACTCGCTCAAGATGCTGCTTTTTTAAAGCGCCTATGGACAAAAGTAATTGAGCGTCGTGCGAAAAATAAAACCCGCACCATGCTTTATGGTGAGCTTGGGCTTGCACAACGCATAATACGAGACTTTGTCGGTACTGAACTAGACCGCATACAAATTGACTCTCGCTTAGTATTTGAAACACTGAAAGAATTCACTTCTGAGTTTGTCCCTGAGTTAACTGAGAATTTAGAGCTGTATGAGGGTGATAAACCCATCTTCGACATGTACGACACGGAAAATGAAATCCAACGTTCACTTGAGCGTAAAGTTGGATTGAAGTCAGGTGGTTATTTAATCATCGACCAAACAGAAGCCATGACGACAGTCGACATCAATACTGGTGCGTTTGTTGGCAGACGAAATCTAGAAGAAACGATATTTAATACCAACGTTGAAGCGACTCAAGCGATCGCAAGACAACTTAGGTTACGTAACCTCGGTGGTATTATCATTATCGACTTTATCGATATGATGTCGGAAGAGCACCGTAAACGAGTTGTTTCCTCATTAGAGATAGCCCTTTCTCACGACAGAGTAAAAACCAACATAAATGGCTTTACTCAGCTTGGTTTAGTGGAAATGACTCGTAAAAGAACACGTGAAAGTATTGAACATGTGCTCTGTTCGAGTTGTCCTACTTGTGAAGGTCGTGGCAGCGTGAAGACGGTGGAGTCGGTATGTTATGAAATTTTACGTGAAGTGACTCGAGTCAACCGAGCGTATGATGCCGATAATTTCGTTGTTTATGCTTGCCCTGCGGTCGCTGAAGCTCTTGAGGGAGATGAATCCCATGCGCTTGCTGAGTTAGAAGTTTTCATTGGTAAACAAGTGAAAATTCAAGTTGAGCCGTTGTATATTCAAGAACAATTTGATGTCGTGATGATGTAAATGGGGTCAGTTTAACTTCCATGCTAGTTCGCTTTTGGCGGTTTGTACTTAGTAGCCTTGTAATTGTAATGGTGATCCTCGCGGTCACCGTTACTGCTTTACGGGTGGCGTTGCCGCGCCTGAATCAATATCAATCAGAGATAGAACAATGGGTCAGTAGCTCTACTGGCATTAACTTTCAGATATCAGATGTTCAAGGGTATTGGCGCAATACACATCCGTTTATCTCTTTACAGGGCTTACAAGCAGTACTTCCCGATCGGGATAAAACAACGATTGCCCTTGATGGTGTAGAGATTGAAATAGACCTCATTCAAACCGTGCTGCAATTGACTCCAACCGTGTCTACACTTCGTGTCAGTGGTTTAAACCTTGATATCAGCAAAATCCAATGGTTGCCGGAAAATAGCGACACGACGCTTGGTCCCGCTAAAAAGTCTTTGTCTAGCTCCCCAGAGGTTTTGTTCGACTTACAGCAATTACTTTTGCATCAGCTGACTAATTTTTCTTTGGAAGACTCTCAAGTCAGTTTCCAAACCTTTACTGGCGAAGTGAAAACAATTGATATTGAGTCACTCAATTGGCGTAATCAAAATAAACGCCACCGTGGTGATGGCGTAGTAAGCATTGCTAATACCGATATTAACAGCCTCTCTGTTCAAGTTGATTTTGAAGAAACGGATGACTTATCTAAGCTCAGTGGCGAGTTCTTCATTGCGGCAGATAGTTTGCAAGTCACGCCTTGGCTAACTCGTTACCTCAAAAACGAAACGGGCATTGATGCCGGTATTGTGAGCTTTAACTCCTGGTTTACTCTTGATAAAGGTGAGCCGATCGATGCCTACGTTGAGTTATTGCCGTCTGAATTGACTTGGAGCAAGCATAAAGATCACCAGCTATCGATTGATAAAGGCATTCTGATCCTAAAGCCTAGTGAGAATGGATGGCAGGTAAACGGTCATGAGTTAGGTATTCGTACCGACGATACTTCTTGGCCATCACTGGATGTCGCCTTTAATTGGCAGCCAGAACGTTGGGTTCTTAATGCTTCAGAACTGGATATAGGTACTTTGATACCTATAGGACACTGGCTTCCTCAAGCTCAAGAATTAACGTCATGGCTGGAAGAAGTGGAGCTTGGTGGTGAACTTGAAGACATTCGAGTCAGCATGGAAGGCTCGCTAGAAAGCTTACGTTTTTCCACGGAGCTATCTGGTGGCAATATGAAGCAGTGGGAGCTCCTTCCTGAAGTACACTTGTTACAAGCCTCGATATCAGGCAGCACTAGTCAAATTAATGCTCAATTAAACTTAGTCGATGATGTCTTGCCTTACGGTGATGTATTTCAAGCGCCGTTGAAAATTAAGCAAGGGCAAGTAGACATCGTGTTTGAACATGATGATAAAGGCTGGTCTCTTTGGGCTGATAAAGTAACAGCCGCGACACCTGACTTACAAATTCTAGGTGCATTCAAGCTAGATTTTCCTTACGAAGGGAACTCATTCCTATCATTTTATGCTGAAGCTGACGCATTTAATGTCAGTGAAACATGGCGTTATTTACCAACATTAGCACTAGGGCAAGATCTTACTGATTACCTCTCCACTGCAATTCAAGGTGGCAAGGCGAAAACAGCGAAACTATTGTGGTTTGGTGAATTGGCTCAGTTCCCTTATCCAGATAACAATGGCATGTTCCAAGCGTTAGTGAACTTGAAAGAAGCCAAGTTTGGTTTTGATACGGCCTGGCCATTAATCACTGATTTGCAGCTAGACTTGCTGTTCCAAAATGCAGAAATGCACTTGGATTCTCGTAGCGCACAACTAATGGATGTCAGAGCCCGTCGAATTACTGGCCGGATTCCCGATTTAGGCGAAGGTGGGCATATAGAGATTGAAGCCAAAGCGAAAGCGCAAGGCCGAGATGTTCGTGATTATATGATGGCAACACCACTGATAGACTCGGTAGGTGCGGCCTTGACGGCAATCGATGTCACAGGAAATGTCACGTCTGAGTTCCAACTCAATATTCCGTTTGATGGAGATGATAGTCGAGCATGGGGCTGGGCCGATTTAGACAACAATCATATCCATATAAAAACACCTGAAATGATACTAGAGCAAGCTTCTGGTCGTATCGAATTTGATGATGACGTGGTGAAGGCGTCAGGGTTAACCGCTCAGCTTTTGGAACAATCGATCGCCTTAGACTTTAAAGGGGAGTCGGAAGGAAAAAAATACACGGTAAATATAGACACAATTGGTGATTGGGAAGTTGAACCATTGGCGCCTTATGTGGGTGAAAACTGGGTTAAACGTGTTCAAGGACATGCTCCCTGGACGATGGGGATTGACTTGCAATTGGATGACGTTGGATTTACCTACCAAATTGATGCGAAAGCGAAAATGCAGTATTTAGCGAGTCAGTATCCTGCCCCGCTAAATCAACAAGTAGGAAAGAAAGGTCAGGCTCAGCTTCAAGTCTCTGGAAATCAACAGACGCTTTCTGGGCGACTACAGTTACCTGCAGTTAAGTATCAAGCCGAGATCGATATTAGTGACAATACTCCGGTATTTTCAGCGACAAACTTAGTCGTGGGTAATGGTGCTTTTAAAACCAGTCCTATCGTTGGGCACAGCATGTCAGTGCGGACGAATAAATTTAACTTAGATGAATGGTTTGAGTTATTCGTAGGGCCAGTCAGTGGGCCTGAACAGCTCGTTAGCGAGTTAAGTATGCCTGAGTTGCCAATGCCCACTAAAGTGGATCTCAGCGTGCCAACCTTAGTATTTGCTGGTATCGACTGGCATGAAATGGAATTCAAAGCACGAAAGAAAAATCTAGCGTGGAGAGTTGATCTTGATAGTGCTGAAGTCAAAGGGCGCGCCAACTATTTGGAACCTTACGATTTAGCCGTTGCGTTAGAACATTTGCAAATATACGTTCCTGCTCTTGATGAGCAACAAGCCAAACAACTTGGCGAGGAACAATCGATCACCAATGTCGAGCCAGAACAAGCGAAACCACGAGAGTTAGTTACAGCCCTTGATCGTCACTTGCATCAGACTTTACCTAACCTGACGTTGTCGATCGATGATTTTTGGTTTCAGGGTTACAAAGTTGGCAAAGTGAATGTGGACTTTCAGCGTCAAGGTGATCGCTTAGTTTGGGACAAAATATCTCTACGCAGTGGCGCCAATAAGTTTGATGCAAGTGGCTGGTGGAAATTATCTGACGAAGACAATCAGTCGCATTTTGAGTTTGCTATGTCAGGCGACAATAATACTGATCTAATGGAGCGTTTTGGGATTACTTCTGGCATCCAAAAGGCGCCGTTTGAGATGAATTCATCCTTAAATTGGACTGGCTCTCCTTGGAGCCCGCAAGTTGAAACCTTAAATGGCGATATAAATTCGAAATTGGGCAGTGGTATTATTTCTGATGTTAGCGGTGCCGCTCGTTTAATGGGCTTGTTTAGCTTAGATTCTATTTTAAGGAAAATGCAGCTCGATTTTACTGGTGTGTTCGATAAAGGCATGGCGTTTAATAGTATTTCAGGTTCTGGAGTCATCGAAAATGGCGTGTTTGTTACTAACGACATTGAGATGGATGCGGTGGCCGGCAATATGAGTATTCGAGGTCTAGCCGACTTGCGGACTCAACAAGTGGATGCGGAAGTTGAATTTACTCCTGACTTAACGTCGGGTATCCCTGTTATCTCTGCCTTCGCTGTTGCCCCTCAAACGGCTATTTTAGTGTTTGCAGTAACAACGGCACTGTCTCCGGTTATTGATGTGATCACTCAAGTGCGTTATGAAGTGAAAGGAGCGTTGGACTCACCGCAGGTAAATGAGTTATCTCGAAGCAAGGGATCCTATAAGGTACCTGAAAAAAAATAACCGCGAGAGTAGATTGACGCAGGAGGCGGCAATGGTAAAAATCGGACTGATCCAAATGACGTCGGGTGCAAACATTGAAGATAACTTTGAATACATTGCGCGCGAGACGTGTAAACTGACTAAGCAAGGTGCCGTATTCGTTACGACACCGGAAAATGCCTTGTTGTTTTCAGGGCGAGAGCAATACCATCGTTACGCCGAAACTCTGGGAAGTGGTGAGATTCAAACCAAACTGGCTACACTCGCCAAATCAGCGGGATGCTGGCTTCATATAGGCAGCTTTCCAATAAAATCAGGTAATGACGTCACCACAACCAGTTTGATATTTTCCCCTATGGGAGAATTAGTCGGCCACTATAGTAAGCTGCATATGTTTGATGTAGACGTGGCTGATTCATATAAGAGCTATCGAGAATCAGATTGCTTTGCAGCGGGTGACTTTGTTTCAACGGTCAGCTTGCCATTTGCAAAGTGTGGCCTAACCATTTGTTACGATGTTAGATTTCCTAGTTTGTTTCAAAAATTGCGAACACAAGGGGCTAACTTAATTGTTGTTCCTGCGGCATTTACCGCAGTTACAGGCCAGGCGCACTGGGAAGTTTTATTACGAGCAAGAGCTATTGAAACTCAGTGTTGGGTGATAGGTGTGGGGCAAGCGGGCACGCATCCATGTGGACGAACCACTCATGGTCATTCTATGGTCGTGTCTCCATGGGGTGACATTGTTCACGAATTAGATGAATCTCCAACCAGTGCAGTATGCGATATAGCGCTGGAACAAACAGAACAAATCAGACAAGACATGCCAGTGATGGAACATGCACGTTTTGTTGTTGAATTAAAAGAAGAGCCAAATAATGACGATTAATTTAGTAGAGCAAGAGTTGCTAGCGCCGACAGGCCTGACAGAGAAAGACCTCAGTAAAACGTTAGGTATTATAGCGGCGCGAGATGTGGATTACGCCGACCTGTACTTTCAATCAAGCTGGCATGAATCGCTGGTGCTAGAAGACTCCATTATCAAAGATGGTTCTTTTAATATTGATCGTGGTGTTGGTATCCGAGCCATCACGGGAGAAAAAACAGGTTTTGCTTACTCAGATCAAATCAGCCTGGATAGCCTAAAGCAAAGCGCTATTGCTGCAAGAGGCATTGCGCAGCAAGGCCAAACGGGCTCAGTGAAGACATTTAACCGCACCAGTAACCAAACCATTTACTCTTCGGTTAACCCACTTGAAAGCCTGCAGAAACAACAAAAAATTGAACTACTAAAGCAATTAGATGCTTACATTCGAACGAAAGAACCTATGGTTCAAGAAGTCTCCGTGAGCTTAAGTGGTGTTTACGAGCAAATACTTGTTGCTGCAACGGATGGTACCTATGCTGGGGATGTACGGCCTTTGGTGCGTTTGTCGGTCAGTGTTTTAGTGCAAAAAGGCGACAATAGAGAGCGAGGCAGTTCAGGTGGTGGTGGCCGTTATGGCTACGAGTATTTCCTTGAGTCGGAAGCCGGTGAACAACGAGCGTATCATTTTGCTGATGAAGCCATTCGTCAAGCCTTGGTTAATCTAGAAGCAGATGCAGCGCCTGCAGGTACTATGCCGGTTGTATTAGGCGGTGGTTGGCCTGGCGTGTTATTGCATGAAGCGGTAGGTCACGGGTTGGAAGGCGACTTTAATCGTAAAGAATCGTCGGTATTTTCTGGAAAAATTGGCCAGCAAGTCACGTCTCCGCTTTGTACCATTGTGGATGATGGCACCTTAAAGGATTTACGAGGCTCAATTAACATCGATGATGAAGGCGTTGAGGGGCAATACAATACGCTGATTGAAAATGGTGTACTCAAAGGTTACATGCAAGATAAGCACAATGCGAGTTTGATGGGTGTTGCACCTACGGGAAATGGCCGTCGTGAATCTTATGCACACTTACCTATGCCGCGCATGACAAACACATATATGTTGCCTGGTGAGCATAGCCCAGAAGAAATCATTTCTACAGTCAAGAAGGGGCTGTACGCACCTAACTTTGGTGGTGGTCAAGTGGATATTACCTCTGGAAAATTCGTCTTCTCGACGTCTGAAGCGTACTTGATTGAGGATGGCAAAATTACTCGCCCAGTAAAAGGCGCTACGTTAGTTGGTTCAGGTATCGAAGCAATGCAGCAGGTGTCTATGGTGGGTAATGACCTATCTATTGACCGTGGCGTGGGTGTTTGTGGTAAAGCTGGCCAAAGTGTGCCAGTCGGCGTTGGTCAACCTACACTAAAACTGGATGCTATTACGGTGGGTGGTACTGAGTAACCATTGCGAGCATAAGCCGCGCTCATAATATTATGGGCACTGGTTAAGGTTCGAAATCAATAAAAAAGCTGCCAAGTTAAGGCAGCTTTTTTTATTTACACTGATTAAATTTGCTCTTCGTCGAGCAAACCTTTCAGCACTTGGAAAATCTCACGGTAAGATTTTGGTGGCTTACTGTTTTGCTTTTCTTTTGCCGCTTGACGAGAAAGCTGTCGCAAACGCTGACGATCTGCGTTTGGAAAACGTTCGATTACATCTGCGATAGCGCTGTCACCTTCTTCTACCACTCGGTCGCGAAGCGTCTCCAATTTATGCAATTCAGCCGTCATTTGCGAGTGCTTATTGCGAATTTTGTCCAGCGCCGCTTGAATAGGTTCTGGATCTTCAGAGCGCATTAGCTTTCCGATGTATTGTAGCTGACGGCGTTTCGCTTCATTTTTAAAGCGTTGACCGTTATCGATAGCGTCACGAAGCTCTTCGCGCAATGGAATTTTATCCAGTACTGCTGGTTTTAGTCCTACCAGCTCTTCGCCTAGTACTTGCAGAGCTTCCATGTCTTCTTTCATCTCGGTTTTACTTACCCAGATGATTTCCTCTTCCTCTTCCCAAGGCGCTTTTTGGTTTTTACGAGCCATATTTGCTTGCCTATTTCATTATCTGTGTCTAATTGTCGCTTATTTTAGCAAGAATTATGGGGAGAAAGCGAAAACCTTGTTATTCTATTGAAATAAAATTTAAACAGCAGTTATTTCAGTATGGATGTAAAACAGCAAATCGCTCAACAACGAGTGGAACTAGAAGCCGCCGTAGCAAAAGCATTAGAGCTAGCAACTGATACCGCAGACGCCGCAGAAGTTGCGATTTCTAAAAGCACGGGCATCAGTGTTTCTACACATATGTGTGAAGTGGAAAACGTTGAATTCAATAGTGATGGCGCTCTAGGTATTACGGTATATCGTGGCCACCGTAAAGGCAGTGCATCAACTTCTGACTTAAGTGAAAAAGCCATACATCAAACCGTTCTAGCTGCGTTAGATATTGCTAATTACACATCAGAAGACCCTTATTCAGGTCCTGCACCTAAAGAACTGATGGTTCAAGATATTCCGGATTTGGATCTCTTCCATCCTGATCAACCAGAACCCGATCGCGCTGCAGAGATCGCAATTGAAGCTGAACGGGCTGCATTGGCCTACAGTGACCGAATTAAACAAAGTGATGGGGCGAGTTACGATAGCCATTACGGTGTGCGTGTTTATGGGAACAGCCACGGTTTACTTGCGAGTTTTCCTTCCAGCCGTCACAGCGTGAGTTGTTGTGTTATCGGTGAGAGCAAAAATGGCGATATGGAACGTGACTACAGCTATTCCGTTTCAAGACGCGTAGAAGATTTATGGACACCGCAAACTGTTGGTATTAAAGCCGCCGAAAAAACAGTAAGTCGTCTTGATGCTAAGCGCCTTGCGACAGGGAAGTACCCTGTGATGTTTTCAGCGGATGTAGCGACAGGTTTAATAGGTCACTTAGTGATGGCGATCAGCGGTGGCAGTTTGTACCGTAAGTCCTCGTTCTTATTAGATAAGTTAGGTGAGAAAATATTACCAGACTGGTTCAATATTGAAGAGAAGCCGCACGTACTCCGCGGTTTAGCCTCCAGCCCATTTGATAATGAAGGCGTGTTCACCCAAGATCGTCAGATCATTACGGATGGTGTACTGTCGACCTACCTTTTGACGAGTTATGCCGCTCGTAAAATGAATATGACGCCGACGGGTCATGCTGGTGGTATCCACAACTGGTTTGTTAAATCAACCGGACAAGATTTCGATGCCATGCTGAAAACTCTGGGTACTGGCTTTTTGGTAACAGAGTTGATGGGACAAGGCGTGAACATGGTCACCGGTGACTATTCTCGTGGTGCCGCGGGTTTCTGGGTTGAAAATGGTGAAATTCAGTACGCAGTTTCAGAAGTCACTATTGCCGGTAACTTAGTGGACATGCTGCAGAAGATTGTCGCAGTGGGTACAGATATCGAAACTCGCTCTCAAATTCAAACTGGTTCTATCTTATTGGAATCGTTGAAAGTCGCGGGTGAGTAATTACTTGCTAAAGACTTGAAATAAAAAGCCGATGCCTTCACTGACATCGGCTTTTATCATTCTGTAGTTTGTAACGCTATCCAATCATTACTGTAGCTAGGCCTAAGAACACTAACAAGCCAATCACATCGGTGATCGTTGTGAGAGCCATTCCGCCAGCCAGTGCTGGGTCTATGTTCATTTTCTTTAAGAACAGAGGAATACTTACCCCAGCGATGCCGGCTACAAACAAGTTGGTCATCATTGCGGCAGAGATAATACCGCCAAGCATCCAACTGTCTTTCCAGACTACAACGATACCACCGATGATTAATGCCCATAGAAGGCCATTGAGGAAGCCTATCGCTCCTTCTTTAAGCAGCAGTTCGCGCTTGTTTGAATCACCAATGTGACCTAAAGCGATACCACGGATCACTAAGGCAACGGTTTGGTTACCAGCAACGCCTCCCATTGAAGGAACAATCGTCATTAATACGGCAATGGCTGCCATTTGCTGCAATGTGGCTTCAAATAGGTTGGATACTGAGGCGGCAGTTAATGCGGCCAAGACGTTTGCACCAAGCCAAATACTACGTTTACGAGCCGATTTAAATACAGGCGCGAAGGTGTCTTCGTCGTCGTCCATACCGGCCATACTCATCATAGAGTGCTCGGCATCTTCACGAATAACATCAACAACGTCATCAATGGTGATACGGCCAACAAGGTGGTTATTCTCATCGACAACAGGAGCGGAAACCCAGTTACGTCTCTCAAATAGGCTAGCAACATCCGCGTCACTGGCCGTGACCGAAAGCGCTTCGTCTGGTGTTTCCATGATCTTGCTGATAGGGACATCGGGTTGAGAGGTCAGTAGGGTAGTAAGGTGTAAGAATCCCGTGAGTTTTTCTTCTGAATCAAGAACATAAAGCGCATCAGTGGCTTCGGGTAATTCGCCTTTCATTCTAAGATAACGAAGTACAACATCGACATCAACATCGCTACGGATGGTGACAAAGTCGGTGTTCATCATGCTGCCCGCGGTGTCTTCTTCGTAAGCAAGCGCGGTTTCTACACGGTGTCGATCGGCACTGTCCATTTGAGACAGAACTTCACGTGATACGTCATCGGGTAGGCTTCGTAAGACATAAGCAACGTCATCGGTATCCAGACCTTCGGTGGCTTCTGCTAAGCGCTCTGGAGCCATTTTGGATACGAGGTTATCTTTTACATCTTCGGATAATTCGTCGAGGATCTCACCGTAATCTTCTGGGTCGGTAAGTTGCCACAGTACTTCGCGGCTTTTTCGCGGAGAAGCTTCGAGTAAGTGGGCAATGTCTTCTGGCTCCATGTCTTGGAGCATACGGCGTACATGAACAAAGCGGCCACTGTCTAGAGCGTCACTAACTTCTTGTAGGGTTTGATGAGTTTGGTCAAATTCTAACTGCTCGGCCATTCTCGCCCCCTAAAATTGACTTGGTTACAATATGTTGAATAATATCCTAATTCTAGGCCTTGTTTAATAAGATATCGTGAAACAGAGGGATTTTATTTACGAGCAATTTATTCATCTTCATCAAAGCGGTGTTCGATAAGCTCACAAACTGCGGTTAAGGCAGCTTCGGCTTGTTCACCTGTAGCTGAAATTATCACACTTTGGCCTTGGGAGGACTCAAGCATAAGTAACCCCATCACGCTGTCTGCTCCGGCCTCTTTCTCACCATTGCTGACCGAGACTTGAGCGTCATAGCTTTGTGCTAATTCGACTAACTTAACGGCAGCTCTGGCATGCAACCCCAGCCTGTTTTGAATTAAAATAGTTTTGCTGCATTGTTTCGGAATGCTTGGGGTATTTGCTGACATTGACTAATCCTTATGATTCTTTTCTAAGCTGACATGACGGATCTGAACTTGATGACCCAGCTTTGTGAAATGTTCGCCAATCTGTTGGGTGATATAAACAGATCGATGCTTTCCACCGGTGCAGCCGATAGCGACGGTGAGGTAGCTGCGGTTATTTTTTTGCAGCAGAGGAAGCCACTTTTCAACAAAGCCCTGTATCTCTGATTTTAATTCGAGTACTTCGTCATGAGTCTCAAGAAATGCTTTGATTGGAGCGTCAAGTCCGGTCAACGGGCGAAGGTCAGGATCCCAGTGGGGATTGGGTAAAAAGCGTACGTCGAACACGTAGTCGGCGTTATTCGGTAGGCCATATTTAAAGCCAAAAGACTCAAAAACCATGACTAACTCTTTGCTTTCTCTTCCGTCTATACAACGCCTTACGGTTTCGCTTAATTCATGCAACGACTGATCACTGCTGTCGAGAACGATATCGGCTTGCTCTTTTAAGTCGAGCAATAAGCCTTTTTCGATCTGAATGGCTTGCTCGAGAGATACGTTGCTCAAGCTCAGTGATAGAGGGTGGATTCGGCGAGTTTCACTGTAGCGTTTAAGCAGGGTTGTTTCTTTAGCATCGAGAAAAAGAACGTTAACATCAAAGTGCTGTTTTAACGTTTTTAGTGCGTTAGTCACCAAGCTTGGGTCTTGAGGTAAATTACGAATATCAATGCTTACGGCAATGTTTTGTTTGCTGTTTTTGACGGTTTGCACAAATGAGTCAAGCAGGCTTACAGGAAGGTTATCTACACAGTAATAACCTAAATCTTCAAGTACCCGCAGAGCAACACTTTTACCTGCTCCTGATTGGCCACTGATTACAATGAGGCGCAGTTTATTCGATGACATGTTGGTTTAACTCAATTTATTGGGTGATGATATCGTAAAGCTCTTGATCTGACTGAGCATTACGTAGCTGTTTCAAAGTGCATTTATCGTTGAGGCGTTCTGCCATCGCCGACAAAGTTTTTAAATGAGTTTTGCATTGAGCATCAGGAACTAACAAGGCAAATAGCAAATCAACAGGTCTGTTATCGATAGCGTCAAACTCGATAGGCTTTTGGCATTGCACTAATACCGCGACAGCTTGCTCAATTTGTGAGTCTTCTAGCATTCGACCATGAGGGATCGCGATACCATTCCCGATTCCGGTACTGCCCATTTTTTCTCTGTTGAGCATGCACTCAAACAGTTGAGTTGAGTTTCTACCTGTATGGTTTGCGGCTATCTCGCTGATGATTTCAAGAGCGCGTTTTTTGCTGGTGCATTGAACCGCACTTTTTGTGCAGTTCAATGAAAGTACTTCGCTTAGTTGCATGATTAATGGCTACTTAATTTCTCTTTGTGCTTATTGAGTTGACGCACAAGTTTGTCGACCAAGGAGTCAATGGCAGCATACATACTTTCGTCTGTCGCATGAGCATGAATGTCCCCTTGATTTATGTGTAGGGTAGCTTCGGCGATTTGGTCGACTTTTTCAACACGTAAGACCACATTTACGCTATTTATATGATCAAAGAACCGCTCTAATTTCTGAAATTTGCTCTCAACGTAGTCCTGCATTGAATCGGTAATATCAATGTGATGTCCTTGGATATGTATTTGCATAGACTTTCCTTTTTTTTAAAGGCCTGTTTATAGCAGGCGTTTACGCTGACTTGATGGCGCGATGCCCAGAGATTCGCGGTATTTGGCGATGGTACGCCTAGCAACTTGAATTCCTTGGTCAGCTAATAGAGCAGCAATCTTGCTATCACTGAGTGGTTTCGCTGTATTTTCGGCAGCGACTAACTTTTTGATCAGTGCGCGAATTGCTGTCGATGAACACTCTCCACCGTTGTCTGTGCTGACGTGGCTGGAGAAGAAATACTTGAGCTCGAAGATCCCTCTTGGAGTGTGCATGTATTTTTGTGTCGTTACCCTTGAAATGGTGGATTCATGCATTTCTACCGCCAGTGCGATATCGTTGAGCACCATAGGTTTCATTGCTTCTTCGCCATACTCAAAGAAATCATGCTGATGCTCTACGATGCAACGGGCCACTTTGAGTAGTGTTTCGTTTCGACTTTCTAAGCTTTTTATGAGCCATTTCGCTTCTTGCAAATTAGAGCGAATAAACTGGCTATCTGCGCTGTTACCTTTACCCATTGCAGCGTATTGCTGATTCACTTTTAGCTTGGGTACGCTGTCAGGGTTAATGGATACGATCCATTGGCCTGCATCTTTAAATACAGAGACATCAGGAATCACGTATTCGGTTTCATCCGGCGTGATTCTGCTACCAGGGCGCGGATCTAATTGTTGAATGAGAGCCATAACCTCACGCAGCTCAGCTTCTTTCAACTTTGTTTCTTTACTAATTAATTTATAGTCACGATTGCCCAGTTGCTCAATGTGGTTTTCGAGTAAAGATTTTGCTTCTGCGAGCCACGGCGTATTACTTGGAAAAGTTGCAAACTGCAGCAACAGACATTCTTGCAAGTTGCGCGAAGCCACACCTAGAGGGTCAAATTGTTGAATGCGTTTTAGAACGGCTTCAACTTCATCAAGTTCGACCTCATCGTTGCCAATGCTCTCTAATATCTCGTCGGTATTAATGGTGAGGTAGCCGTAATTATCGATGGCGTCAACAATGGCAGAGGCGATGGTTCGGTCGGTGTCACTAAATGGCGTTAGGTCGAGTTGCCATTGGAGGTAGTCTTGTAGGCTTTGAGTCGTTTCGCCTTGATAAACAGGCATATCGTCATCGATGGATATACCAGTATTACCTGTGTTGGCACTGTAGACGTCTTCCCAAGTGGTGTCGATTTCTAAGTCGGTACTGATTTCAGAGGTTTCGATGAGCTCTGAGCTGTCTTTTGGCTCAGGCTCGCTCGTTACTTCTTCTGCGGACGCTTTCTCATTGGAGGTATTTTCTTTTGCGGAGTCATCGTTAGCCTGCGCTTCTTCAAAGCCATCCTCTACATCAAGCAAAGGGTTGGACTCAAGGGCTTCTTGGATCTCTTGTTGGAGATCAAGCGTCGACAATTGCAGCAAGCGTATGGCTTGTTGCAATTGCGGTGTCATGGCTAATTGTTGCCCTAGCTTAAGTTGTAATGAGGGTTTCATAGAGTCCTTTATATTTATTAAAGCCTAGCGAGCGAGCAAAACAACATACCTACCATTTAATCATAGACGGAATTGCTCACCCAGATAAACTCGTTTTACTTGTTCATTATTGAGAACTTGTTCCGGTGTCCCATCCGCAATTAAATGCCCTTGGCTTACAATGTAGGCGTGTTCACATACATCAAGGGTTTCCCTAACGTTGTGGTCAGTAATTAATACCCCTAAGCCACGGTCTCGTAGATGTTGAATAATTTTTTTGATGTCGATAACAGAGATAGGATCGACCCCAGCAAACGGTTCGTCCAGCAAAATGAATTTTGGGTTTGCTGCCAGTGCGCGTGCGATTTCTACACGACGGCGTTCACCGCCTGAGAGCGCCATACCATTGCTCGTACGTATATGCTGGATGTGAAATTCGTCTAGTAAGTCTTCCAGTTTGTCTTGGCGTTCTTCTCGGGACAATTCAGATCTGGTTTCTAACACCGCCATGATGTTGTCTTCAACAGACAGCTTTCTAAAGATAGATGCTTCTTGAGGCAAATAGCCTATCCCTAAACGAGAACGGCTGTGCATCGGTAAGATACTGATGTCTTGTCCGTCGATGCTAATACTGCCCTCATCACGAGCGACTAAGCCAACGATCATATAAAACGACGTGGTTTTTCCTGCGCCGTTGGGGCCTAGTAACCCTACGATTTGGCCCGATTTTACTTGTAAGCTGACGTCAGAAACAACTTTGCGTTTCTTATAACTTTTTGCGAGGTGTTCTGCTTTTAAGATCGCCATATTTTTTAACTACTTTTACTGTTGGGTTGGCTGCAGTACAGTCGAGACTCTTTCTTGGGCACTGCCATCAGCCATCAGTTGCTGTGAAGATATTTGATAGCGAATGGTTGTGCCTTTTATCAAGCTATCATCCTGAGCCAGCTCTGCTTTACCTGTCATGGTTAGTAAATCTTCTTGAACCATGTACTTTAGCTTCTGTGCTTGGCCGGCTAAGGTTTTACCTTCGTCCGTGAGCTGAGTAAACTTGGCCGTCTCACCAAAAGCTTCGATCTGTTCTACCGAGTCATCTTTTGGATTTCTTAGTACGATGATCTTGTCAGCTTCAATGTTGATGCTGCCTTGTTTCAGCGTCACATCGCCAATAAAAGTGACTTTACTGCTCTTCATGTCCAGAGATTGACTGTCTGAATCAATGTAAATTGGTTGCTCTGTGTCGTTGCTTAGTGCCCATGTTTGGGTTGCAAACGTCATTAACCCTATAAGGCTAAGGTGTAACAGTTTCATATTTACCTTGCACTTGGTTAAAGAGAGTAGCGGTATTACGGTCAAAATTCCCTTTCATCGCTTGCCCCTCTGTGGTGAATTGCGGACCAAAAAGCGTTACGGGCAAATTGGTGTGAAAATCTTTACTTTGTAGTTGTATCACCAGTTTCTCGGTTGATAGTGTATCAAAACCTGAATTGGGTAATACGTTCTTTACTAAAACATTGCCTGTGAGCTCAAGTTGATAGTCAGAATCCATGACACCTTTGTTGGCTGTCACGGTCCACTCTTCAGTATGACCGCTTCTAAATACACTCAGTTTCAGTTGCTCAAATATGGTTTCGCCATTTTTTGAAAAATGTTCCAAATATTTGGATTTAATCTCAAAATTCCGTATCCCAGCTTGATTATAACTGGTGTTGGTCAGGGTTCGTCCACTAAAAACGGGTAACTCTACATCAGGCACAACCTGGATCACTTCTTTGTTATTGTGGTCATATAAATAATAGGCTGACCAACAAGAGACAAAGAAAAGTAATAGATAGATTGGATGAGGCAGTGTCATATGCTCAAGCCTTTATGGACATCAAGTTCGCCGCGAGCTTCTAGTATTAAATCGCACACCTCACGTACGGCGCCATGACCGCCCTTAATATGGGTGACATAGTTTGCGCGTTGGATAAGTAATGGGTGACCATCGGCTACGCAGACTTTAAGAGCCACTAGTTCCATGACGGGCCAGTCAATAAGGTCATCACCGATATACCCAGTATGCTCTGGAGAGATATTCAATTTACTGCAAATATCATGATAGGCTTTTATTTTGTCGTCTTGACCTTGGTAAATCAAATTAATACCAAGGGCGCGCATGCGGTTTTCGACTATCTGTGACTTTCGCCCTGTAATGATGGCAATTTCAATGCCAGCGTTCATTAAGGATTTTACACCATAGCCATCACGCGTATGGAAAGTCTTCAGCTCTTCCCCTTGATTGCCCATGTAGATAAGGCCATCAGAGAAAACGCCGTCAACGTCACAGATCAGCAGCTTAATATCACGAGCCGCGTTAAACACGCTTTGCTCAACGTTGCCGTACAGTGTGGTAATCAATGAGTGATTCATTACATGACCCCTGCTTTCAGTAGGTGGTGGATGTTCAGTGCACCCACCAGTTTGCCTTGCTCGCACAGCAACAACCCTGTGATGCTCTTTTCTTGCATCATGTTAACAGCTTCTACGGCAAGCATATTTGGATTACCCACGGTTGGGTTTTTCGTCATCACGTCACCAATGTTCGTGCTATGCACATCAATGCGCTTATCCAGTAGGCGGCGAAGATCGCCATCGGTAAAGATACCTAAAACTTGCTGAGCACTATCAACAATAGCGGTCATGCCCAAGCCTTTTTGTGATATCTCTAGCAAGGCATCTCGAACAAGAGCGTCAGGGGTTACCTGAGGAAGCGCTGCGCCCGTTTGCATGATGTCACTGAGCTTCAATAACAATTTACGACCAAGAGCGCCACCGGGGTGAGATAATGCAAAGTCATCAGCGGTAAAGCCTCTAGCCTGTAGCAGAGCAACCGAAAGTGCATCGCCCATCACCAGTGTCGCTGTTGTGCTTGTCGTTGGCGCTAGGCCAAGAGGGCAGGCTTCTTCTGGCATACCAATGCATAGATGCACATCTGCCAATGTTGCCATGTTTGATGCTGGCTTGCCTGTCATGGCAATAATCTGAATGTTCAGTCGCTTAAGTACTGGAAACAACGATAAAATTTCTGATGATTCGCCAGAATTGGAGATCGCTAAAACGATGTCACCAGGTTCTACCATGCCTAAATCACCGTGAGATGCTTCGCCGGGGTGTACAAAAAATGCAGAGGTACCGGTACTGGCTAAAGACGCTGCAATTTTTTTCCCTATGTGTCCGGATTTACCCATGCCCATCACGACGACTTTGCCTTTACTGGCAAGAATAGACTGGCATGCATGGGTAAATGATTCATCAAAATACTGGTTAAGTTGATTAATTCCAGCCACTTCAACTTCTAGTACACGCTTTGCGGCTTGGCAAAAGTCAAAAGAATTTGATTCCAATCGTACAGACATAATATGAACTTCCTTAAATCAGCTTAAGCCGCTAGGTGGTATAGAAGGTAGCCTTGGTAAGCGATGAATACAGTAAGCAATATGCCGCCTTCAATACGATTCACACTGCGTGATTTACCTAGTGCCATGACCACAAGCAATACTGAAACACCCAGCATGACCCAAAAATCTCGACCCATGGCGAGTTCGTTCAGTACTGATGGGTTCAGAATGCCAGGAATCCCCATTACCGCTAGGATATTAAATACATTTGAGCCAATGATATTGCCCACGGCCATGTCGTCTTCGCCTTTGAAGACACCGGCTAATGAGGCTGCGAGTTCAGGCAAGCTGGTGCCGATAGCGATAATTGTTAGGCCAATAACGAGGTCGCTCATGCCAAAATGCTTGGCAATGATAACCGCGTTATCAACTAAGAGATCGGCTGCCACTGGTAATAAAATAAGGCCAACAACTACCCAAAATATGGCATTTTTATTGGGAACCCCAACTGGGATTTCAGCTTCTTGATCTTCAACAAACGCATCGCCTTGGGTTTTCTCACTTCGGCTTATTTTTAGCATCATCAAAATGAATGCCGCGAATAGAACGAACAGTAGAACGCCTTCATGAAAACCGAGGTAGTTATCAAACAATAATGCACCGGCGATAACGGTGACGACAATCATCAATGGCAGCTCACGACGGATAACCCCCGAGCTAATTGACATAGGCTTGATAAGTGCTGTAATACCTAAAATTAACGCTATGTTAGCGATGTTGGAGCCCAGTACGTTACCAACTGCGGTGTCTGTCTTCCCTTCAAGTGCTGCAGTTGCCGACACCATCATTTCTGGAGCTGAAGACCCCATAGCAAGAATAGTCATACCAATCACCAATGGTGATATACCAAAATTACGTGCTAACGCGGCGGCGCCATACACTAATTTGTCTGCACTCCATACGAGCAAAATCAAGCCTACGGTAAGCAGTGCTGCAGCTACGAGCATGACGATCCCTTTAATTTTTGTTAATAATGATAAGTGTTTTCCGAACTAAGAAAGGTTCAGAATGGATATAACCGCTAATTTTGACCTGTACCGGTAGAAAATGGAAGTGGCATAACAAATAAAAACGTGACACTGCCATCTATACGCGTAAACAATAAGAAACATCATACTTACGTGCTGTGAGTATTAAGTTATTGATACTTATATTGGATAGCTCTAATTAGGTCAATTTTGTCTCGTAATTATCACGTCAGGTTAAATTACGGTTAAAAACTGGTGCTTTATTTTGAACTTGAACGAATAAGTGCTTATTATTGCATGCACTTGTACTTTTCATACATTTTGTAGATATCTTGGAGTTCTATGTCGACAAAGGATTCGGTCATTATTCGAAATTTATCTTTCTCTCGTGGAGACAGAGTAATTTTTGACGACATTGATTTAGACATTCCTCGTGGAAAAATCACAGCGATCATGGGGCCATCAGGTATCGGTAAAACGACTCTGTTGCGTTTGATCGGTGGTCAAATAGCGCCTGAGTCTGGCGAGATCCAATTTGAACAATGGAATATACCGTCTTTAAGCCGCAAAGAACTATACCAAGCTCGTAAAAAAATGAGTATGTTGTTTCAGTCGGGTGCCCTGTTTACGGACATTAACGTATTCGAGAACGTCGCTTTTCCACTAAGAGAGCACACGGAACTTTCTGAAGAACTTATCCGCACCATTGTCTTGTTGAAACTTGAGGCCGTGGGGTTACGTGGCGCTGCAGCGTTGATGCCGAGCGAACTATCAGGTGGCATGGCTAGAAGAGCTGCTTTGGCTCGTGCAATCGCGCTCGATCCAGAATTGATCATGTACGATGAACCTTTTGTGGGGCAAGATCCTATTACGATGGGGGTTCTCGTTGAATTAATCAGTAACTTAAACAAGGCACTTGGCTTGACGTCAATAGTGGTTTCTCATGACGTTCCGGAAGTGATGAGTATTGCTGATAAAGTGTATTTGTTGGCTGATGGGAAAGTCATTGCTTACGGCTCTCCTAGTGAGCTTACTAATAACCCGGCAGAAGACGTTCAGCAGTTCTTACGTGGATTTGCGGATGGCCCGGTGCCATTTAGCTTCCCAGCAAAAAGCTTACAAGAGGACTTGTTTGATGAACGCTAATTCAGTCTTGGATTATGTGGCAAGTATAGGTAGCCGCACGATATCGTTGTGCCGCTCTTGGGGCCGAGCATCAATGATGTTATTTGGTGCGCTGGCTTCAAAGCCTCAACCCATTAAAAATTTTCCACTTTTACTTAAGCAGTTGTACAGCGTGGGTGTTCAGTCAATGGTTATCATTGTACTGTCAGGTTTGTTTATTGGTATGGTATTAAGCCTTCAGGGCTATGTCGTGCTGGTGGATTTCGGTGCTGAAGGCGCTCTAGGGCAAATGGTCGCGCTCTCTTTGCTACGAGAATTAGGCCCAGTGGTTACAGCCTTATTGTTTGCAGGTCGCGCGGGTTCAGCATTAACCGCAGAAATAGGCTTGATGAAAGCAACAGAACAACTGTCGAGTTTAGAAATGATGGCCGTTGACCCTCTTAAACGAATAATAGCACCTCGTTTTTGGGCCGGCTTTATCTCGATGCCATTGCTAACCATGATATTTATGGCGGTAGGCATTTGGGGCGGGCAACTGGTCGGCGTCGACTGGAAAGGCATTGACCATGGTAGTTTTTGGTCATCAATGCAAGCTTCGGTAGAGTTGGGGCAAGACATAGGCAACAGCTTAATTAAAAGCATGGTGTTTGCTTTGACGGTTACTTGGATTGCTTTATTTAACGGATACGACGCGATCCCTACTTCGGAAGGGATCAGCCGCGCTACAACAAGAACCGTGGTGCACTCTTCTCTCGCTATATTGGCGTTAGACTTTGTACTCACCGCTTTGATGTTTGGGAATTAAACATGCAACAGACACGTAAAACAGAATTACTGGTTGGCGGCTTTGTATTAGCCAGCATTATTGCTGTATTGGTTATGATTATTGAAGTTGCGGATGTTAGGAGTTTCGGTTCTAGTGAAACATACTCGCTCAAAGCTCAATTTGATAATATCGGCAGCCTGAAACCTCGATCTCCCGTTAAAATTGGCGGTGTTGTTGTGGGGCGAGTGAGTGATATTACTTTAGATTTAGAGCAGTACTTACCTGTTGTGACAATAGAGATTGAAACCAAATTCGGACAGTTTCCTGAAACCTCAAGCGCTCAGATCCTCACGTCGGGCTTGATTGGGGAGCAATACATTGGCTTGGTTCCAGGTTTTGTCGATGAAGATATCGATATGTTGGCAAACGGGGACTTTATTGAAGACACTAAATCAGCGCTAGTACTTGAAGATTTGATTGGACAAGTGCTGTATCGAGTTGGCGGTGATGCAACTACATCGGAGGTTCAATAATGGCGACTTTGAAACAGTGGATTTCAACGGCAGTAATTACCATGCTGACCAGCTTTTCTGTGTCTGCAACTGAAGACATTAACAGAACTGAGCCTTATCAAATGATGAAGGCTGTAGCAGATAAAACGTTTACTCGTCTGAAAGAGCAACAGCCCGAAATTAAGCAGAATCCAGATCACTTGAAAGTGATCGTGGAAGAAGAACTGATGCCTTACGTTAACGACCGCTATGCAGCCTTAAAATTGCTGGGGCCAAACTTAAAGAAGGCCAAGAAAGAAGACGTTCGCGTATTTATCGATGCATTTAGGGCTTATCTGGTCACATCTTATGCTCAGGTGCTCACTCAGTATACCGATCAGCAGATCGTATTTTCTCCAGAGCGTGATATTGACCCAGAACGTCGAATTATGTCGATTTCAGTAGAAATTGTTGATAAACCGAATCCCAATATAAAGCTCGACTTTAAGTTGCGTAAAGACAAAAAAACGGCTGAATGGGCTGCATTCGATATGGTTGCTGAAGGCATCAGTTTGCTTTCCAGTAAGCAATCAGAATGGAATGGAAAAATCAGAAAAGATGGCATTCTTGCAGTCAGTAAAGAGCTGCAAAACATTGCTAATCAATCGATTACCGTAAAGGAAAAATAACATGGTGCAACGCCAATGGAATGTGACATCCGAGCATGACGTTCAGCTATCGGGAAGTCTTGATAGAGAAAGCGTGCCAGATTTATGGCGCATCATTCAGGCGTGGCACCCACACACGAACCAAATTAATATTAATTTATCTCAGGTTCAACGTGTTGATTCTGCGGGCATGGTCATGTTGATACATTTATTAGAGCATGCAAAAAAACAAAACTGTCATATAATGTTCAGCTTTGTGCCCGAACAACTGCACACTTTGTGTCGGTTAAGTAATGTAGAATCAATATTGTTAGACCATATAGAAAGCTAGGCAGGGGTTGACCGTGGACAGCGTAGAAGTAAAAAAACTACTAGACGAAGCATTGAATTTAAATGAAGTGCATGTAAAAGGAGAAGGCAGTCATTATGAAGTGATTGCTGTTGATGCTTGTTTTGATGGTATGAATCGCGTTAAGAAACAACAGCTGATTTATGGCCCGCTTATGGCTCACATCCAACGTAATGACATTCACGCTCTTTCTATCAAGGCGTATACGCCGGAAGAGTTGGCTCGTGATAAGAAACTGATGTCTCTATAAGGTTTATTGATGGAAAAGTTTCGAGTAAAAGGTTCTTCTGCCCCTCTGAGTGGCGAAGTCTCAATTTCAGGCGCTAAAAATGCAGCCTTACCTATTTTGTTTGCTGCTATTTTAGCTGAAGAGCCAGTAGAAGTGACCAATGTCCCTAAACTACGTGATATCGACACCACAATGGAGTTGCTAACACGCTTAGGTGCAAAAGTAGAACGAAATGGTTCAGTTCATGTCGATGGACGTGGTATTGATCAATTTTGTGCTCCTTACGATTTAGTAAAAACCATGCGCGCGTCAATATGGGCTTTGGGGCCTTTGGTTGCTCGTTTTGGTAAAGGCCAAGTGTCGCTACCTGGCGGCTGCGCTATTGGTGCGCGTCCGGTCGATTTGCACATTCATGGCTTAGAGCAACTGGGTGCAACCATTACCCTTGAAGAAGGCTACGTGAAAGCGGAAGTTGATGGTCGCTTAAAAGGCGCTCATGTTGTGATGGACAAAGTGAGTGTTGGCGCAACAATTACCGTGATGTGTGCTGCAACACTGGCAGAAGGCAAAACCGTGCTTGATAACGCCGCTCGTGAGCCAGAAATCGTCGATACGGCGGATTTCTTGAATACACTTGGTGCAAAAATCACAGGCGCAGGAACAGACACCATCACGATTGAAGGCGTTGAACGTCTTGGTGGCGGTAAGCACGCCGTGGTCGCTGATCGTATTGAAACGGGTACTTTCCTTGTTGCTGCTGCCGTGTCTGGTGGTAAAGTAGTGTGTCGCAATACCAAAGCCTCTTTGCTTGAAGCGGCACTGGCTAAGCTGGAAGAAGCGGGCGCTTTAATCGAAACCGGTGATGACTGGATCAGCCTAGATATGACGGATCGCAAGCTTAAAGCGGTGTCTATTCGTACTGCTCCGCACCCGGGTTTCCCTACCGACATGCAAGCTCAGTTTACTTTGCTAAACATGATCGCAGAGGGAAGTGGTGTGATTACCGAAACGATCTTCGAAAATCGCTTTATGCACGTACCAGAACTTATGCGTATGGGTGCCAAAGCAGACATTGAAGGTAATACCGTTATCTGCGGTGATACCGAAGGATTAAGTGGCGCTCAAGTGATGGCGACCGACCTACGTGCTTCGGCAAGTTTGGTTATTGCGGGCTGTATTGCTGAAGGTGATACTATCGTAGATCGTATTTATCATATTGATCGTGGCTACGACCGAATTGAAAACAAACTTGCTAAACTCGGCGCAAATATAGAGCGCTTTAGAGAAACAAGTTAATTTGATGACATCATCAAAAGCCGGAATCTTTGGGTTTCGGCTTTTTTGTAATTGAACTGGAATAAAAACAAATGATCGCCTTTTTACGTCTTATCGCTGTAGCGATATTTGCCATCTTGATGTTTGTATTTGGCTGTGGCTATTGCCTATTAAGCCCTCGAAACCCGAAACATGTATTCACTTTTGGTCGTTACTTTGGCTATATGTCACGAGTGTTTGGCATCAAGCTAGAGCTACGAATTCCGGATGATGCTTATGAGCGTGGTCAGCATGTTTATGTGGCTAATCATCAGAACTCTTGGGATCTCTTTACTATTTCATCAGCGGTAACACCAAAAGTAGTAACGGTTGGTAAAAAGAGCCTTATGTGGTTGCCATTGTTCGGTCAGCTGTATTGGATTACGGGGAACATACTGATTGACCGAGCAAATCGTTCAAAAGCAGTAGGCACTATTGGTCAGGTTGTAGAGCAAATCAAAGCAACGGGCGTGTCAGTGTGGATGTTCCCTGAAGGAACACGCTCGCGTGGGCGTGGTTTATTACCATTTAAAACCGGTGCTTTTCATGCGGCTATTGGTGCTGAAGTTCCGGTTATCCCAATTGTTTGCAGTACGACTCAAGATAAAGTGAAATTAAACCGTTGGAATAATGGTCACGTCATCGTTGAAATGTTGCCTCCTGTCAGTGTTGAAGGCTACGGCAAAGAAAATGTTCGTGAGCTAGCGAATGTCTGCCGCGAACAAATGAAAGAGAAACTGGCTGAGCTTGATGCGGAAGTAGAAATTCTTAATCAGAAAAAATAGTGAGATTCTCTTCTATGCCTTAAATAAAAAGGAGTGCTCAGCACTCCTTTTTTTCATCTTTTTGGCCTTTAGCCTATTTACGAACCGCGATAGCTTCGATTTCAATCAGAACGTCTTTTGGTAAGCGAGCTACTTCAACGCAAGAACGTGCTGGGTAGTTAGCAACGTTATGTTCATCAAAGAACGCACCGTACACCTCATTTACCGCGCCAAAATCATTCAAATCTTTTGCAAAAACCGTCATTTTAACGATGTCTGTTACGCTTAGGCCTGAAGACTCGACAACGGCTTTTACGTTAGCTAAAGATTGACGAGCTTGATCTGCAATTGCCTCTGGTACTTCACCAGTCGCAGGATTTACCGGGATTTGGCCTGAAGTCATAACCATGTTGCCAAGGTCAACGCCTTGTACGTATGGGCCAATAGCTGCTGGTGCAGAGTCAGTATGAAGTACTTTAGTCATTTTCTTTTCCATTTATGGGAGGAGAACAAAAGGAGAGCCAATCAGAATCGGCTCTCTAAGGGACAGCCCCAGTTTATAGGCTCGCCTTCACTTTCGCTAGTACATCGGTAATTTCCTGTTCGGTCAACGCGCCTTCTTTAACAAAAAGCACTTTACCCATTTTATCTAACGCAATGATCGCGGAGCTTTCTTCTGCAAGATCCCAAGTATTTGCAACTAAGCCATCTTCATCAACGACGATTGAAGACCATGAGAACTCTTGCTTACTGTCTTCTGCTGAAGATTTTACAAATGATCCTGTTCCCCACATTGAGTCATCTTGATTGATGATAGTGGTTGTTTGGTAGTTATCTGGTGAAAATTTAGCCGCTGTGATCGCAGTCATTAAAGGTGCATTCATTTTTTTTGAGCTTTTACGGCCAGCGATTGCTTGAATGATACGAACCTTGCCATTCAGTTGTTCGCTTTTCCAATCGGTGTAGGCGGTTTTATCACCGTCTAAGATTACTTCGCCATGACTTGCTACCATTACGCTTGGTAGCGAATGTCCAACTTCAATATTGTGCGCCCAGCTCATCATTGGTGCAGCAGTTAGGCTAAGAGCCAATAGAGTTTTTAGTTTCATCATGATATCCGTCTATTTTTGTTGGGTTTTATTTCTAAAGTATCAATAGGGTAGCTCATAATCGAAATTATGTTAGTTCAAAATGGTACTTTTTGGCGTTAATTTTGCTTGAGTATATAAAAAGACAAAGGCTTGACGTTGGTCGTATTATTTCAATGTATGATTCTTCGCTCGAAGTCCTTGATACTTAAGATTAGGCGGAAAAATTATGGAAAGAGTCTTTACGCACTATCATCCACGCCAAGTGGCAAAATTTGTCAAAACGCTATTTTGTGGCTCGTTTATCATTAAAGGGATCGGTGTGTTCTTTTTTGAGAAAGGCAAAGTGATGTTGCCGGATTTAAATAATCGAGAAATGTTATCGATAATGAAAGAAGTCAATCAGACGATTGACTCCTTAAGCCTTGCGGGTATCTAGGCTAACGCTCTGGTGGGAAGCACGCTCCTGTCCCACCGAGACCGCAGTAACCGTTTGGATTTTTTGCTAAATATTGCTGATGATAGTCTTCGGCAAAATAAAATTCAGCGGCGGCTTTAATTTCGGTCGTAATGGCATCGGGCTTTATTTTCGTCAATGCTTGTTGGTAAGCTTGCATACTTGCCGTTGCTATCTCAAATTGAGAGTCATTATAGGTATAAATAGCAGAACGATACTGAGAGCCTCTATCATTACCTTGTTGCAGACCCTGAGTGGGATCGTGATTTTCCCAAAAATGGCGGAGTAATTGTGCAACAGGAAGCACACTAGGATCGAACACAACTTTCACTACTTCTGTGTGGGCCGTATTTCCACTGCATACTTCATCGTAGGTTGGGTTTTTGGTATAACCACCACTGTAGCCAACAGCGGTCGACTGAACCCCGTCTAATTGCCAGAATAAACGTTCAGCGCCCCAGAAACATCCCATGCCAAACAGTATCTGTTGTTGTTCACCTTCGATGGGTGCGATAAGATCGCTTTGATTGATAAAGTGTTTTTCATTCGGAATGATGGCTGTTTCTCTGCCCGCTAATGCTTCTTGCGGTGAAACAATGGTATTTTTATTGAGCATAGTGCCTTTCTTGTTATGATATTGCTTGGTAGAACCCAACTTAGTCGTGTATTTATTGTCATTAGCCGGATGCGAGTTTAGGCTCATCGAGCATTTTTATATAATCGTTAGCTAATGAGGCTAGGTCTCATTTTATATTTTTGCTATGTTAGCGTTACCATCAATACGTGGTTGTATCATATAAGTATCAGCATGTTAAATCTTAGAACTTTTACTCCTTTATTATTCGCATTTGTCCTACTTGCTTCACCTAATGCTCTGGCAACTAAATTAGATGTCACTGGTTTAGAAGGTGCGTTGGCGACAAATGTTGATGCTTATTTGTCTACTATTGATGAGAAAGAATACTCGACCTCATTAAGATTCCAGTCTCGCCTTGAAGAAAACATCATTAACGCACTGAAAGCCTTGGGTTATTACCAGCCAAGGATTGATTTTGTTATTTCTGAAGATCAGCAGACTCTGAATGTTCAAGTTGCCTCTGGGCCGGCAACACGTATAGCCCAGAGCAATATCACGATTATAGGTGAAGCTGAAAGGGATGAAGACTTCCAAGCCCTACTTAGCGCCTCTAAGGTTAAAGTTGGTGAAATTCTTAACCACAGTAACTATGAAGCATTAAAGTCAGGGATCAGTAACTTGGCTTTGCAAAAAGGTTACTTTGAAGGTGAGTTTGTTGAAACTTCGCTGAAAGTTGCGCCAACGCATCAGCAAGCTTTGATTACCATTGTTTACAATAGCGGAATACGATATCACTTTGGTAAGGTTTCTATTGAAGGTAGCCAGATCAATGAAGACAGAGTTCAGTCTTTAGTTCCGTTTGAAGAGAACGACCCTTACTTGGCGACTCAGGTGGGCGAGTTAAATCAAAAGCTTTCTAATACAGAGTGGTTCTCCTCTGTCCATGTTGAGCCCAATTTATCTGGTGTAGGCGAAAGTCGTCAATTACCTATGCGTGTAGTTTTGGCGCCGCAATCTCGAAATCAATTAGAAACCGGTATTGGTTACTCTACTGACATTGGTCCTAAAGCCACATTAACGTGGAAAAAGCCGTGGCTAAACGACCGAGGGCATAGCTTCCGTACCTCTTTATCTATTTCTCAGCCAGAGCAAACCGCCATCGCGAGTTATAAGATTCCGCTAGAAAACGTTCTTGATGAGTACTACGAGATTAAGTACGGGATGAAGAACACCGATAAACAAGATACAAAGAGCTTTGAGAACAACTTGGCTGTAGAACGCCATTGGCAACTAGACTCAGGCTGGCACCGAACCATTTATCTACGTTATCTATTTGAGGATTACACCCAAGCAGATGTCAGTAATCGCTCTAAGATGTTACTGCCTGGTATTTCATTTTCTAGAGTGAGAGTTCGCGGAGGCTCAATGCCGATGTGGGGCGATAAGCAGGTCGTGAAATTTGAAGCGACCGATAAGTTTTTACGCTCTGACGCAGATTTGTTTTTGCTGCAGGGAAGAACGGCATGGATACGCAGTATTGGTAATAATCATCGAGGTTTAGCTCGTATTGATGGTGGCGCTATTTATACCGATGAATTGGATAAAGTCCCGCCTTCGTTACGTTTTTTCGCCGGTGGTGATAACAGCCTACGTGGCTATGGTTACGAATCAATTTCTCCAAAGGGTAGCAATGGCAAGCTCACTGGTGGTCAGTATTTAGTCACTTCCACATTAGAATATCAATATCGAATTGTTGGAGATTGGTGGTTAGCTGCGTTTGTTGATTATGGTGACGCATGGATAGACACTCCAGATTGGAAAATGGGGCGTGGTGTAGGTGTGCGCTGGGCATCGCCAGTTGGGCCTATTCGTTTAGACTTCGCGTGGCCAGATGACGCCAAAGAGTTGGATGACTTTCGTATCCACTTCACTTTGGGGCCTGAGTTATGAGGAAAAGTGTGGCTAAATGGTTGGTTCGGTTGGCGTTAACAGTACCAACCCTAATCCTCATCATCTTATTGATACTTGGCGGGTTACTGTTTACCAATACCGGGCTCAAATTGGCGTTGTGGGGCGCTGGAAAGGCATTGCCGCAGTTAACGGTAACGGAAGCCGAGGGTGCGTTAATGACCGGTTTTCAGTTGTCGGATGTTGCCTTTGTTGACCCTGAGTTGTTTATTGATTTAGCTGCCGAGCAGATTGAATTAAATCTAGACGCGCATTGTTTGCTTACTCCTTCTGTATGCGTCGATCAATTGCGTGTGTCAGGGCTTAAATTTGCACTGACTGGGACTGCAGAAAGTGATACTGCCGCGGAAGAAACCCCACCAGTTACGGAAGTAAGTTTACCGTTACCTGTCGCGATAAAATCTATTTCATTAAACGATATTGATTTAGATATTTTGGGCACAAAGGTTGAGTGGAAACATTTTTCTAGCTCCGTAGCGATGGAATCACGCTACCTTACTTTAGGTAAAACGCTTTGGCAGGATATAGCGCTCAGTTTACCAACTTCAAATGAAGCCGATGCTGAGCAAGTCAATCAAGACACCATTAACGTTGCGACATCTTCATCGTCTGAGCCGACTAACATTGAACTCCCTGAAGTATGGATACCATTGGATGTTGATATTGAGCAAATAGACGTTGAACGCTTCATTTTGCAAGGTGAGAGTCCTGTAAAGGTCAATCACTTAGGGTTGTCTGCAAAGGCGGCCGATCATCATGTCTCCATTCGTTCAGTGTTATTAGACATGCCTGAAATTGACGCGAGCTTAAAAGGAGAGATCGATTTACAGGCGGGTTATCCGCTGGATGTTCAATTAAATGTTGAGTTAAAAGAAGGAGACTTAAATGGTCAAACTCTTGCTTTATCGGCGACTGGCAGTGTTGAGAAACTGGATCTGGATGCACGCTTTGCTGGGGTAGTCGGTGCGTTACTCAAAGGGAACCTTGAGCCACTTAATTCTGATTTACCTTTTGATGCTAAGCTGACAAAAGGCAAGCTCCAGTGGCCACTAAAGGGTAAATCTGACTATCAAGCTCAGATTGAATCTCTGGCATTAAATGGTTCATTGTCTGGCTATGATCTTGATACAAGATTAGCGGCTCAAGGTGCTAAGATCCCTGATTTAGATCTACAATTATCGGGTACTGGTAGCTTGGAATACATTGATCTTAAGTTGCTTAAGTTAGGAGCGCTTGGCGGGAAAATTATAGGGGAAGCAAGCGCTCGCTGGGCTGAGCAGGTGAGCTGGAAGGCCAATATTGGCTTAGAGAATATACAGCCAGGCTTGCAATGGCCGGAACTGCAAGGCGCTGTTAGCGGAAATATCACCACTCATGGGCACTTAACGCCGCAAGGTGGCTGGTATATAGAGCTACCTTTATTGGCTCTTCAAGGAGACTTAAGGGGCTATCCTTTATTGGTCAATGGCGACGTACAAGCGCAAGACCTTGCCGGTAAAGGCGACATTAAGCTTGTGACGGAAAGTCTCAGCATTGCTCATGGCCCTAACACCATTTTTGCTTCTGGCCAGTTAGATAAAACATGGAAGCTTGATCTTGATTTAAACTTTCCTGATTTTGCTAAATCGGTTCCTGAACTGAGCGGGAACATGTTGGGTAATATTCAGGTCAGAGGTGAACTAGAGCAGCCTGATATTAACGTCAATGTTGCGATTAATGATACTCATTGGAATCAAGAAGCAAGTTTGGAGAGCCTGACGCTAGAAGGTCAAGTTCAGCCATTACCCGTGCCCAAAGGAGACGTTACCTTAGCCGCGAAGAATATTTCTTATCAAGATCAAATGATCGACTCGGTTGACTTGATCTTTAACGGGGATGAAAAAAATCATCAGCTAACTCTAGATGTTTTATCCGATATTGTGTCAGCGAGCGTGAAAGTAGCCGGCGCTTTACAGCAAGAACCACACTTACTTTGGTCTGGTGCATTGGAGCGGGCAAAGCTAACATCTGAGCAAGGAACCTGGCAGTTAGACCATTCAACCTCGATTACGTTTGATGGAAAAAACAGTATAGCGAATGTCGATGCTCACTGTTGGCAACAAGACGATTCTAAGATTTGTTTAACCGAAAACATCCAAGCTGGAGAGAGCGGAGAGGTAAATTTGGTTCTGTCCGCCTTTAATTTTGAACAGATCAAAATGTTCTTACCGAAGAATACAGATCTTACCGGCAGCCTCGATGGGCAGGTGTGGGCTAAATGGTCTCCAGATGAGAAGCCGGAAGTGAAGGCTACGATTGATCTGCCCAAAGGCCAGGTGATTCAGAAGTTGGAAAACCCAATTACCTTAGGTTGGGAAAAAATAGCCTTACAAGCTGAGCTTAAAAACAATCAATTGTTTACTCAATGGCTGTTTGATTTAACCGATAACGGTGAAATTCAAGGACAAGCATCAATAGACAAGGTACTGGCTGACGACAGAAGTATCGATGGCCATTTGAAAATAAGCGAAATTAACCTTAATACGATTAAACCACTATTAGGTGAGTTCAGTGAAGTAAGTGCCAATATTCATTCTGATCTGCGTTTTAGCGGACCAGTATTGCATCCTGAGTTATACGGTGATTTTACGATTGATGACTTGGTGGCAAAAGGAGAAGTTACCCCAGTTAATGTCGACTTAGGGACGTTAGTGTTAGCGATTAACGGTTATGGCGCGACATTGAATGCCAATTTAGCCACGCCTGATGGTGTTTTGGATATCACTGGTGACGGTGATTGGGCAGATTTATCGGCTTGGAAGAGCAATGTCCGCATCTTTGCTGAAGAGCTGAATGTCAATTTACCTCCCATGGTTCAGATTAAAGTGAAACCGGACATGATGGTTACGGCGACACCAGAAGAAGTGCGAATAGATGGTGATATAGGGCTTCCATGGGGCCGTATCGATATTCAAGAATTACCAGAGGCTGCTATTGGTGTCTCTTCTGACGAAGTATTACTAGATGAAAACTTTGAGGAAGTAAAAGGCGATAGCGCAATACCAATGAACATTGTGACTAACATTAATATCTCTATCGGTGACGATTTTGAATTGAAAGCGTTCGGTTTGGAGAGTGGATTGAAGGGGAAACTGAAAGTCTCCCAGAAAGACAACAGTCCATATATAGTTGGTGAGGTTAACCTCATTGATGGTACTTACCGATCGTTTGGTCAAGACTTGCAAATTAAGCAAGGTAAGATCTTAATGAATGGTCCTGTAGATCAACCCTACGTATCGATTGAAGCAATACGTAATCCTGAAAACACCCGAGATGGAGTGACGGCTGGTATTAGAGTAACTGGTTCCGCGACGGAACCGACGGTTACGATCTTTTCTGATCCCTCGATGCAGCAGGCAAATGCACTTTCGTATCTGCTAAGAGGCCAGGATATTGATGCAGAAATGGGGGGCAATATGATGACCACGACACTGATTGGCTTGAGTCTTGCCAAGAGCGGTAAAGTGGTTGGAGAGATTGGCCAAGCGTTTGGTGTGCAAGATTTACAGCTTGATACCGCAGGCTCTGGTGATGATTCAAAAGTTACGGTGAGTGGTTATATTTTACCCGGGCTGCAGGTTAAATATGGCATGGGTATATTTAACTCTCTAGGTGAGTTTACCGTTCGATACCGTTTGATGACGGATTTGTATGTTGAAGCGGTATCCGGAGTAACGAGTGCGGTCGATCTGCTGTATCAATTTGAATTTGATTAGGGTGGCGGTTCTACACGATTAACAATAAAGCCCTCCTATGAAGTGAGGGCTTTATTGTTTTTACTCGAGTTAAAACAAATTACAAGTTGTCGTTATGGTAGAACTCCATAAAAGACTCTACCTTTTTAACCATGTTCTTTGAACCACAGAAGAAAGGCACGCGTTGATGTAACTCGGTCGGCTTGATGTCTAGAATCCGCTGCTCACCATCAGAGGCGCTGCCACCAGCCTGCTCAATCAGCATTGCCATAGGGTTGCATTCATATAACAGACGAAGCTTGCCATTAGGGTGGGCTTCCGTACTCGGGTATAGGTAAATACCGCCCTTAAGTAAGTTACGATGGAAATCAGAAACCAACGAGCCAATATAACGAGAAGTATAAGGACGGCCTTTTTCTGGAACACTTTCTTGGCAGTACTTGATGTATTTTTTTATACCGGTTGGGAATCGGATATAGTTCCCTTCATTGATGGAATAGATGAAGCCATCTTCCGGTGTCGTTAGTGCTTCATGAGACAAACAGAAAACACCAAGTGATGGGTCATAGGTAAAGGCATGAACGCCTTTGCCTGTTGTGTAGACCAACATGGTAGATGAACCATAAACCACATAACCGGCTGCAACTTGCTTATTGCCAGGCTGTAGAAAATCTTCTTGCGTTGGTGTCGTGCCTTTTTCGGAAACACGGCGGTAGATAGAGAAAATAGTACCGACGGAAACGTTTACGTCAATGTTCGAGGAACCATCTAGCGGGTCCATCAAAACGACGTATTTTGCGTTTTTGTTTAGCTCTTTATTGAATGCAACCGCTTCATCTTCTTCTTCACTGGCAACACCGCAAACTTGATCGCGAGCTTCCAGTGCAGCTTTGAATTTTTCGTTTGCGTAAAGATCGAGTTTTTGTTGCTCTTCACCTTGAACGTTATCTGTGCCGACAGAGCCAGTAATATCAACTAGGCCGGCTTTATTGATCTCACGGTTAACAATTTTTGCAGCAAGTTTGATAGAGCCTAGTAAAGAGGAGAGTTCACCGCTAGCATGGGGGAAGTCATGCTGTTTTTCTACGATGAATTCACCTAAGGTACGCATATCAGACATCTTATATCCTTTATCTCAGATGATTGAGCAAATAATGGTGTGGCTTGTCCATTTAGGGAGGTACCAACATAATCATAGTTGGTAGGGTAAATAGACAAGTGTTAAATCAGCGAAACTAAGACGATGACACCTCTTTGTGGGTATTATTCGCCACACTTCATATTGTATAAGTTTGATCTTTATTATGGTAATGAAGTAACTCGTTTGTTAATGAATTTATTCACTCGTTTTTTTATTTATTTACGGCAAAATGACCGTACGCTAAAGCAGCATTATCAGTGGTTAAGCATTCTAATAGTAATCACATAACGAGCAGTTAGGACTCCAATATGCATATACACATTCTTGGCATTTGCGGCACATTTATGGGCGGTGCCGCTATCTTAGCAAGACAACTTGGCCATAAAGTAACAGGAAGTGACGCAAACGTTTACCCTCCTATGAGTACTTTGCTGGAATCGCAAGGCATCGAAATAATTCAAGGTTATGACAGCGCTCAATTAGAGACAAAGCCAGACCTAGTGGTGATTGGTAACGCAATGAGTCGCGGCAATGAATGCGTTGAATACGTGTTAAATCACAACCTAAAGTACATTTCAGGCCCGCAATGGTTACAAGAATTCCTTTTACACGATCGCTGGGTGTTAGCTGTTTCAGGAACACACGGTAAAACGACGACTGCAAGTATGCTGACATGGATTCTAGAAGACTGTGGTTATCAACCCGGTTTTCTAGTTGGCGGTGTTTTGGGGAACTTTGGCCTGTCAGCTCGACTCGGTGAAAGTATGTTCTTTGTGGTAGAAGCGGACGAATACGACAGTGCTTTTTTTGATAAGCGTTCTAAGTTCGTTCATTACCACCCAAGAACGCTAGTGATGAACAACCTGGAGTTTGATCATGCAGACATCTTTAACGATCTTGAAGCGATTAAGCGCCAATTTCACCACTTAGTGCGAACAGTGCCGGGTAACGGGCGAATCTTCGCTCCTAAACAAGACAAAGCGATTGACGATGTTTTACAGCGTGGATGTTGGAGCGAAACGGAATTCAGTGGCGAACAAGGTGAGTGGCAAGTTAGTAAGCACAAAAAAGATGGCAGCGACTTCGATGTAATATTCAAAAATGAGAGAGTAGGCCGTGTTCAATGGGATTTAGTCGGCGAACATAACGTGAATAATGCTTTGATGGCGATTGCTGCTGCCCGTCATGTGGGAGTAACACCAGACTTAGCCTGTGAAGCATTAGCCAAATTCATCAATACTAAGCGACGTTTAGAGCGAAAAGGTAAAGTGAATGGTGTGACGGTTTATGATGACTTTGCCCATCACCCAACCGCAATTGAACTTACCTTGCAAGGTCTACGTGATAAAGTCGGCGATAAGCGTATTTTAGCGGTGTTAGAGCCTCGTTCGAGCACCATGAAATTGGGGGTTCACAAAGATACGCTGGCGGCTTCACTCGATGTTGCTGACAACGTTTATCTTTTTCAACCAGACAATATCACATGGTCAGTTGAAGAGATCGCGACACAGTGTTCTTCCCCTGCATATACAAACCCAAACATGGATACCTTTGTTGCTCAAATCATTGCAGATGCACAACCAGACGATCAGATTCTTGTTATGAGTAATGGTGGCTTTGGCGGCATTCATCAGAAGCTATTGGATGGCTTAGCAAGAAAGTAAGAGGCAATCATGAACAACGATCAAAAATCCATCACCTTGGCATTTACTGGAGCCTCTGGGGCTCCTTACGGATTGAGACTGCTTGAATGTTTATTAGCGGCTGACTTCCAAGTTTTCCTGCTTATTTCATCGGCGGCACGAGTTGTACTGGCAACAGAACACGGTTTAAAGCTGCCAAGTGGTCCTGACGCAGCTAAACGAGCGTTAGTTGAACACCTACACTGCGACCCTGAAAAGTTGGTGGTATGTGGTAAAGACGATTGGTTTTCACCGGTTGCTTCGGGCTCTGCTGCTCCAAAGCAAATGGTGGTTTGCCCTTGCAGTGCTGGTAGTGTTGCTGCCATTGCCCATGGGATGTCTGATAATTTGATAGAGCGTGCCGCTGATGTAGTGATGAAAGAACGGGGCCAGCTCTTGCTGGTGGTGCGTGAAACGCCATTTTCGACGTTGCACCTAGAAAACATGCATAAACTGTCTCAACTTGGTGTCACCATCATGCCTGCCGCTCCTGGCTTTTATCATCAACCGAAGTCGATTGATGACTTAGTTGATTTTATGGTTGCTAGAATATTAGATCATCTTGGTGTTGAACAAAAAATGGTACCACGTTGGGGTTACGACCAAAGGCCATCTTAATGATTGAGTAGCAATGCATATAGCTCAATGATGTAGAACAGTTTACAATGCTGCAACGTTTGATACTCATCAAACCAAAACTCTCGGGGTGCTGAGGCATGTTGCCGACGCTGAGAATCATACCCGTATACCTGAACCAGATAATGCTGGCGTAGGAATTGAGCTTGAACCTTTCACCTCAACCCCTGTGCCGCTCACTCATAAAGGATAGGAGCGAGCTGTGAACAAAACACTGATGTCAGTAGCTGTAGCTACACTGATTTCCCCATTCGCAATGGCGAATACCGATACGCTAACCGTTTATACTTACGATTCATTTGCTGCCGACTGGGGGCCTGGTCCGGCGGTTAAAAAAGCGTTTGAAGCACAATGTGACTGTACTCTTAACTTGGTTGCCTTGGATGATGGCGTGACCATTTTGAACCGTTTACGTTTGGAAGGAAATAACAGTAAAGCGGATGTACTGCTAGGGCTTGATAATAACCTAATGGCAGAAGCTAAGAAAACGGGTCTGTTAGCTGAGCACAGCGTAGATACATCAGCTGTCATTGTTCCTGGTGGATGGCAAGATACGACTTTCGTACCGTATGACTTTGGCTACTTTGCTTTTGTATACAATAAAGAAACACTAAAGAACCCACCGAAAAGCTTAAAAGAGCTGGTTGAGCAACGAGACGATCTTAATATCATTTATCAAGATCCTCGCACCTCAACTCCGGGGCAAGGCCTGATGTTATGGATGAAATCCGTGTATGGCGAAAACGTCAGTGACGCGTGGCAGCAGTTAGCAAAGAAAACGGTAACCGTAACGAAAGGTTGGTCAGAAGCGTATAACATGTTCTTGAAGGGGGAGTCTGACATGGTGTTGTCTTACACAACTTCTCCTGCTTATCACATTATTGCAGAGCAAGATGAAAAGTACGCAGCCGCAAGCTTTTCTGAAGGTCATTACACTCAAGTTGAAGTGGCTGCAAAAGTAAAAGCCAGCAAAAACCCGGAGTTAAGTGAGCAGTTTATGCAATTTATCTTAAGTTCGGAATTCCAATCTGCCATGCCTACTGGTAACTGGATGTACCCAGCAACGGATGTTGAGCTGCCAAAAGGGTATGATGCGCTTTCTGTTCCAAGTAAAGCGTTGTCTTTCTCGTCCGAAGAGATCGCTAAACAGCGTAGAAGCTGGGTGCGTGAGTGGCAAAGTGCGTTAACTAACTAGTATCGTTATTCGTTTCCGATTCTCGTTGGGTTAATTTCTGTTTTTAATCTTGTTTGAGCTGTGCATAATGCGCAGCTCACTTCTTACTATAAGCGACCTGTCGTGATCAGACGTGTTCCTAAGTCGGGCATCATTGCTGCTATTGGCATTGCCTTTTTTGTTACCGCCGCCTTGAGCGCATTATTACTGCATGCTCCCTCTCTTGATCCAAGCTACATCTGGAACGACCCTTACTATCGCCATGTGACTCAATTTAGTTTCTACCAAGCCTTTTTGTCGACGTTACTCAGTGTGGGTTTTGCAGTACCTGTCGCTCAGGCCATTTCAAAAAGGCAGTTTTTTGGCAAAAGCCTGCTACTCAAATTGTTTGCCAGTACCTTGGTGTTACCCGTCTTGGTTGGGGTGTTTGGCTTGCTCGCTATTTATGGTAACAGTGGCTTATTAGTCGGTGGGTTTAAGTGGTTAGGAGTCGATCCAGGCTTTTCTATCTATGGATTAAACGGCATCTTATTGGCGCACCTTTTCTTTAATTTGCCTTACGCTACACGTCTGTTAGTGCAGTCATTGGAAGGCATTCCGTACGAGCAACACAAACTATGCGCACATCTAGGCATGAATCACTGGCAAAAATTTTGTTGGGTAGAGTGGCCTAGATTAAAGCAACAGTTGCCACACGTGTGTGGTCTTGTTTTTATGCTGTGTTTTACCAGTTTTGCGACCGTCATGGCATTGGGCGGTGGGCCGAAATCGACCACGATTGAATTAGCCATATATCAAGCGATTAAGTTTGATTTTGATCTTCAAGCTGGCGCTCTATTAGCCATATGGCAAATGTTGTTGTGTGGGCTCTTGGCTTTGGCGATTCAAAAGCTAGCAAAGCCGCAGCCAACGTATTTAGGATCATCACAAAGCTCGTCGGCATTCAGGCGAGACAGCAAGTTAGCGAAGCTATGGGACGGGTTTTGGATATTGGCCTCGGTATTGTTGGTTATTCCCCCTTTGTTGATGGTGGTGATAAGTGGCATCAATCCGAGCGCGTTAGCGGTGTTATTGGACGGGCACTTTTGGCAGGCACTGGCCGCATCGTTGCAAGTCGCCATACTTGCGAGCATTGGCGCCCTGACGTTAGGTTCGATGATTTTAGCAACCAGTCGAATGTGGCGTTTAACCGGAAAAACATTCAAAGCCGACAAAATCGAACTAATAGGTACGATCATTCTGGTTACGCCCGGTTTAGTCGTGAGTACCGGTTTGTTTTTGTTGATGCGAAGCATTACCGATGTATTTAGCGTCGCATTTTGGGTGGTGATAGCGGTAAACAGTTTGATGGCCTTGCCGTACGTGATTAAAACACTCGCTCAGCCGATGTTTCAATTGGTGCAACAATATCAGTACTTAACCGCAAGCTTGGGTGTGACGGGCTGGCACCATTTGAAATTGATGGAATGGCGAGCCTTACGTAAGCCGATTGCTCATGCGCTTGCGATCAGCTTTATGTTATCAATAGGGGATCTCAGTGCCATCGCATTATTTGGTGGCCAAGAGTTTAGAACCTTGCCCTTGTATCTTTTTCAAATGCTAGGCAGTTACCAAATGGATGCGGCGGCAGCCGTTTCTTTGAGTCTTTTAATTGTGAGCGTATTGAGTTTTGTCATCATCGAACGATTATTAAAAACGGAGGCCACCCGTGGCAATGCTTGAGTTAACGAAGGTCAATTACCAATACCAGCAAGAACTGTTTACGTTTAACTTGCAGGCTGACCAAGGAGACATTGTCGCTCTTATGGGCCCAAGTGGCGCCGGGAAGTCGACTTTACTGGCATTGGTTGCTGGTTTTATTGAGCCTAGCAGCGGTGAGATCAGCGTTGATCAAACGAGTTTGTTGGGGCGATTGCCACACCAACGACCGCTTTCAATGCTATTTCAAGAGCATAACCTATTTGCTCATCTCACTATACGAGAAAACATTGGCCTTGGTTTGCATCCAGGCCTTAAGCTCTCGCAAGCGCAGCACCAGCAGGTGAGCGATGCGGCGGAACTTGTCGGGATTGAAAGCTATCTAGACCGATTACCAGAGCAACTGTCAGGAGGTCAAAAGCAACGGGTTGCTTTAGCTCGATGCTTTGTTCAGCCTCACCCTATTTGGCTGCTCGATGAGCCATTTTCCGCACTCGATCCCGTTATTCGAGAAGACATGCTGGAGCTGGTGAAAAGGCTCGCCGTAGAAAAAGGGATTACCATCGTGATGGTGACACACCATATTAGTGACGCGAAGGCGATTGCGAGTCAATTTGCCTTTATGCGTAATGGTGAGGTAGAAAGTGTGGGCACCATTGAGGAATTGACTCAAAACCACAACAATCCACACCTTAGTGCTTTTGTTCGCGCTGGCGAGTGATGGTGAATGCGCCCAAAACGTTTTGGGCGCAATGGTTCAAAAAGCCATGAACTATAGATTTTCTTCAGCAAACTCAGCGAGCCGGCTACGAACCACACCATTTAGATGAATGTTGGCACTACCGGGGAAGTTTTTAAATCGCTCAACCATATACGTTAGCCCTGAGGTGACAGGGGTTAGGTAAGGTGAATCAATTTGAGCCAAGTTGCCTGAACAGACAATTTTCGTTCCTTCGCCACAACGCGTGATGATGGTCTTGATTTGTGAAGCGGTTAAGTTTTGGCACTCATCTAATAAAACAAATGCATTTTGAATGGATCGTCCACGCATAAAGTTGATCGATTTAAATTGAATGTTGGCTTTATCGCAGATGTATTTTAATGAGCCTTCGGTACAGTGATCGTTTTTATGCAAGGCTTCGAGTGTATCCGTGATTGCTGCGAGCCACGGCATCATCTTCTCCTCTTCGCTGCCCGGTAAAAAACCAATCGACTCACCAATATCTGGGGTATTTCTTGTTACGATAATTTTGTCGAACATACTGTGTTCAATGTTTTGTTCTAAAGCCGCGGCCATGGCAAGCAATGTTTTTCCGCTTCCTGCTGCACCCGTTAAGATGACCAAATCAATGTCCGGGTCAAGCAGTGCATCTAGCGCCATGCCTTGATAGATATTCTTTGGCCTGATATCCCACGCCTGACGATGCATTAAGCGTTCATGTCCAATGTCTTTGATGACGATTTTGTCTTCTTCGATGGAATCTACTCGGCCTGCAAAGTCACTTCTCTCATCAATTAAATATTGATTAACAAATGTTGCTTCAAGTTCTTCCTTATCTAAAGTATGGAAGGTTTTACCTGCTAAGCTTTTGCTTTCGACGTTTTCAATTTGTTGCCAGAAGTCGCCAGGGTACTTGTGAAAGCCCTTAGTTAAGAACTGCACGTCATCAATCAGTTGGTCGGTGCGGTAATCTTCGACTAAGCGCACGCCAGCCCCTTTGGCTCGAAGCCTCATGTTGATGTCTTTGGTGATGAGCACAACATCTCTAGGGGAACGTTTGTTCTGTAAATAAATCACACCGTTTAAAATACGATTATCGCCTTCCTTATCGGCAAAAGCTCGCACGGTCTCTTGTAATTCGAAGTCGGCTAAAATGGCGATCGTGCCACTGCTTTGATTGTCTTTATGAAGAGGAATACCTTCTGATATTTGATCTGGCGTAGCGTCGTGGAATAGGTTTTCCATGCTGCGAATCGCCACGCGTGCGTCTCTGGCAACGTCACGTTTGCTGTCTTTAATGCGGTCAAGCTCTTCTAGTACCGTCATTGGAATGATGACGTCGTGTTCTTGGAAAGAATAAATAGCGAAAGGTTCGTGTAGAAGGATATTGGTATCGAGAACAAAGATTTTCTTATCGGTATCGCCCATAAACGTCTCCTCTCTGCCGCAGCAGATTGCTCAGTCTTATTTGCAAGTATTTGCAATGAATGATTCGAGCAGAAGCTGAAACAAGCGCATAAATGAGATTAAACCTCAAAAATGCTTCTAAACAGCTGTCTACTTCAAACCCGTTTAGATACCTGTTCAAATGCTTAACCAAACAAATGAACATAGTTCTAGTATATGAAACCTGTGAGAACTTTGTTTTAGGATTGTCACATCTTTCTTACACTTTGATGGCAAATGAGAAAGAGCGTAAAAAAAACGCCATTTTACTCGCTTTCATCGTGACCTAAATCACGTCATCAAGTAAGATTAGCGCCCTTTTGAGCAGGTAAGGCTGGAGTTACTCCAGATTCGAATATACTTATTCTTACTTGTGGATTTAGTTATAAAAATGAGGAAGTCAATTACATGGCATTTGCTTTAGGTCAACGCTGGATTAGTGATACAGAGGGTGATTTAGGTCTTGGTACGGTCGTCGCAATGGATGCTCGTACAGTGACACTAATGTTTGCGGCATCAGAAGAAAATCGGGTTTACGCTCGCACCGATGCACCAGTGACCAGAGTAACGTTTAATGTCGGTGATGTGATTGATGCTCAAGAAGGCTGGACGTTAAAAGTTGAAGAAGTCTCTGAAGATGCAGGTATCCTGACTTATTTTGGTACACGCCAAGATACAGAAGAAAGCGACGTGGCATTACGTGAGATCTTCTTAAGCCATCAAATTCGTTTCAACAAGCCACAAGACAAGTTATACGCAGGTCAAATCGATCGCATGGATAACTTTGTATTGCGTTATCGTGCACTTAAAAATCAATTCCAACAACATAAGAGCCCGATGCGTGGGTTGTGTGGTATGCGTGCGGGCTTGATCCCTCATCAGCTTTATATTGCCCACGAAGTAGGGCGTCGTCATGCGCCTCGTGTTTTACTTGCCGATGAAGTGGGTCTTGGTAAAACCATCGAAGCGGGCATGATCATGCACCAACAGTTACTGTCTGGCCGTGCTGAACGTATCTTGATTTTAGTGCCAGAAACTCTCCAGCATCAATGGCTGGTGGAGATGATGCGTCGTTTCAATATGCACTTCTCTATTTTTGATGAAGAGCGTTGTGTTGAAGCTTATGCAGAAGCCGATAACCCATTTGATACGCAACAACTCGTATTATGTTCTTTAGACTTCTTACGTAAAAGTAAAAAGCGTTTTGACCAAGCTCTTGAAGGCGACTGGGATCTATTGGTTGTTGATGAAGCACATCACCTAGAGTGGAGTCAAGAAAGACCAAGCCGTGAATACCAAGTGGTAGAAGGGTTAGCTGAGAGAACAGACGGTGTGTTATTGCTGACCGCAACACCAGAGCAACTTGGCCACGAGAGTCACTTTGCACGTTTGAGGTTGCTTGATTCCGATCGTTTCTACGACTACGAAGAATTCGTAAAAGAAGAAGCGCAATATGCGCCAGTTGCCGATGCAGTAACAACGCTATTTTCTGGTCAAAATCTAGAAAATGACGCTAAAAAACAGATTGCGGAACTGTTGCACGAGCAAGATGTAGAGCCCTTGTTCAACATTATTGAAGGTGACTCCGCGGAAGAAGAGAAAGCCAAAGTCCGCCAAGAACTGATTGACAGCCTTATGGACAGACACGGTACTGGTCGTGTGTTGTTTAGAAATACCAGAGCGGCAATCAAAGGCTTCCCTAAACGTAATGTTCATATCTTACCTATGCCGATCCCGAGCCAATACACCACTGCGATGCGTGTAGCGGGAATGCTGGGTGGCGCACAAATGAAGCCTGAAGCTCGTGCTATGAAAATGCTCTACCCGGAAGAAATTTTCCAAGAGTTTGAAGGTGACAGCGCATCATGGTGGCAGTTTGACTCCCGTGTGAATTGGCTGCTTGAAAAGATCAAAGAAAAACGCAGTGAAAAAATCTTGGTGATCGCTTCACGAGCGAATACGGCACTTCAGCTTGAGCAAGCACTGCGTGAGCGAGAGGGCATTCGTGCGACCGTATTCCATGAAGGCATGTCTATTATCGAGCGTGATAAAGCGTCGGCTTACTTCGCTCAAGAAGAGGGTGGAGCTCAGGTTCTGATTTGTTCTGAAATTGGATCTGAAGGGCGTAACTTCCAGTTTGCCAACCAATTGGTGATGTTTGATCTTCCGTTCAACCCTGACTTACTTGAACAGCGTATCGGCCGTTTAGACCGTATTGGCCAACAGCGTGATATCGATGTTTATGTGCCTTACTTAGAAGGTACGTCACAGGGCACATTAGCGCGTTGGTTTGATGAAGGTTTGAATGCCTTTAGAGAAACATGTCCTACAGGTCGTGCCGTTTACGATCAATTTGTTGAACAGTTAGTGGGTATTTTGGCCTCAGGCAACAGCGAAGGCCTTGATGACGTTATCGAACAGTCGAATAAACTCAATCTTGAGCTGAAATCTAAGTTAGAGCAAGGCCGTGATCGTTTATTGGAAATGCACTCAAACGGTGGCGATCGTGCTCACGATATTGTCGAAAAAATTGAGAGCACCGATGGCGACACAAACTTAGTGACGTTTGCTTTAGGTCTGTTCGACACGATCGGCTTGAACCAAGATGATAAAGGCGAAAATGCCTTGGTGGTGACACCATCCGAACACATGATGGTGCCAAGTTACCCAGGCTTGCCTTATGAAGGCGCAACCATCACGTTTGATCGTGAAACGGCGTTGTCTCGTGAAGACATGCACTTTATGAGTTGGGAGCACCCAATGATCCAAGGTGGTATCGACTTACTACTGAGTGAAGGGGTGGGGACTTCTGCGGTATCTTTGTTGAAAAACAAAGCGCTGCCAGTGGGTACTATCTTATTGGAGTTGGTTTACCTTGTGGATGCGCAAGCACCAAAACGCAGTGGTATTTCTCAGTTCCTACCTCAAACGCCAATTCGCATCATGTTGGATGGCCGTGGTAACGATCTGTCTGAGCAAGTTGAGTTTGAAGGTTTCAACCGTCAATTGAGCCCAGTAAATCGTCACTTAGCGAGCAAGTTAGTGAACTCAGTTCAAGCACAAGTTCACCAACTGATTGAAGCGGGTGAAGGGCATGTTGAGCCTCAACTTGAAAAAGTGAGAGCGCAAGCCATGCAAGACATGCAGCAAAACCTTAATGGCGAGCTAGAGCGCTTACAAGCACTTAAAGTGGTAAACCCGAACATTCGTGATGAAGAACTTGAAGCCATTGAAGCGCAAATTAAAGAGCTAACAGGTTTGATTAATCGTGCTCAAATTCAATTGGATTCGCTACGCTTGATTGTTGTTAGTCATAATTAAAAAAGGCTGAGGAGTTAAGAACGCTTTGCTAAAGGCGAAAGATGATGTGAGTTTGCTTCTAAGATGAATCACACCTTTCGCCTGACTTCTTAATTTTTCTTCGCCCATAAAGCCCTAGGAGTTGTCATAGCTCCTCATTCATTACCGCGAGAACTTTAACGCCATGGCAATGCTTGAATACCTTCCGCCGACAGAGCCTTGGCTCGACATTCAATATGAAGACGACGATATCCTTGTGGCAAATAAGCCACCAGGCTTGTTGTCGGTGCCGGGTCGTTTAGCCGAACACTACGACAGCTTGTGGAGTCGTTTGGTTGCGGTTTATCCAGAGATTCAAGTGGTACATCGACTCGATATGTCGACGTCTGGGTTGATGCTGCTAGCAAAAAACAAAGAGGCCGAACGGCATCTAAAAAAGCAATTTCAATACCGTCTAACTCATAAAATTTACTATGCCAGAGTCTGGGGAAGCCCAATAGACAATAACGGCGAAGTAGACTTGCCCTTGATTTGTGATTGGCCTAATCGCCCATTGCAGAAAGTATGTTATGAGCATGGCAAGCCTTCTCAAACACGCTATCAAGTGCTCGATAGAGAAGATAAAACCAGCGTGGTACGTCTATTACCAATTACTGGCCGATCTCATCAACTGCGTGTTCATATGATGGAATTAGGGCATTCGATTGTGGGTGATGAGTTTTATGCCAAAGATGAAGCGCTAGCGTATTCAGATCGCTTACAATTGCATTCGGCAGAATTGAGTTTCTATCACCCTGCAACCAATCAACTAAAAGTGATCTTTGTTCCTTGTGATTTTTATCCACAAGCACAACCTGAGTTGCTTAATGTATTTGAATTTGCGCCTGAATTACCGGATTATAAAACCCTACCCAAAAATTAGCGCCACTGATAACGTCAATTATGCGTGCAGAGTTACAGGGAGGTAACGATTCAATGAATATCGTCTTACTCGATCGAGAAACAATCCCGACACATATCCACTTTCCTGAATTGAGTTTCGATCATCAATGGTTTGAACATGCTTTCACTCCTGCTGAAGAGGTTGCTCAGCGCATTGAACATGCTGTTGTGGTTATCAGTAACAAAGTCCGTCTTGATGAAAGTAATTTGGCTAATGCAAAACAGCTAAAACTGATTGTTGTTGCGGCTACCGGCGTTAACAACGTTGATTTGGATTATTGCCACAAGCAAGGGATCGCGGTGTGCAATGTGCAAGGGTACGCAACCCGCTCTGTACCTGAGCACGTCATTGCCATGTTATTCACCCTAAGACGAAATCTGCTGGCTTACCATCAAGATGTTCAAGCCGGAAAATGGGGTGTTTCGCGCCAGTTTTGCTTTCTGGCTCACCCCATCAATGATGTCGCAGGGTCGACTATGGGGATCATTGGTTCAGGCGCATTAGGGCAATCTGTCGCAAAACTGGCTCAAGCGATTGGGATGAACGTTCTGTTTGCTGAGCGTAAAGGGCAAACTCATTGCCGTGAAGCTTATTTGCCTTTTGAAGAGGTACTGAGGCAAGCGGATGTGGTTAGCTTACATTGCCCGCTAAATAATGAGACTCAGAATTTGATTGGCGAATCAGAACTTGCGTTGATGAAAGCGAATGCGACTCTTATCAATACAGGGCGTGGTGGGCTGGTGGATGAACGCGCGCTAATACGTGCTTTAAAAGTGGGGGAAATTGGTGCTGCGGGCTTTGATGTTGCCACGCAAGAACCCGCTCCCGATTCGAATCCATTGGTTGAAAACTCGAACTTACCCAATCTGCTTATTACCCCGCATGTTGCATGGGGCAGTGACAGTGCAATCACGCGCTTGTGTGAAATCGTTATTGAAAATATTGAAGCATTTGTTGCAGGGGAAGAACTTAATCGAGTCGTCTAAGCGTAATGTTAATTAACGCACCTTAAAAAACAAACGCTCATATTATTGTAATATAAGCGTTTTTGTTATGCTTCCTTTAGCCTTTAGCCTTTAGACGGAAAAACCTTCACCATCTTAATTTTATTCTCAGTGAAATCCATGATTTCCATTGGATGATCCGAAATGCGAATGCTTATGTGGCTTTCTGGAATATCTTCTAAGTGCTCTAAAATTAGGCCGTTTAAGGTTCGTGGGCCATCGGTAGGGAGTTCCCACTTAAGGCCTTTGTTGATATCTCGAATGTTTGCACTGCCTTCAATGAGGAAGCTACCATCAGTTTGCGGTGTAATTTCTTCCGCTAAACTTGGCGTCATTGACGTCGTAAACTCACCAACAATCTCTTCAAGAATATCTTCTAACGTCACCAATCCATTGATATCACCGTACTCATCAACCACTAAACCAATGCGTTGTTTATTGCGTTGGAACTTAAGTAATTGAACATTCAGCGGTGTCGACTCAGGAATGAAATATACTTCATCAGCAGAGCGAAGTAGGGTTTCTTTGGTGAATTCATTTTTCTCTAGCATGATTCGATAAGCTTCACGCATGCGTAACATACCCACGACTTCATCAATCTGGTCACGGTACAAAACAATCCTACCGTGCGCAGAGTGTGTCAACTGACGCACAATCGATTTCCAGTCGTCATTAATATCAATGCCCGTAATTTCGTTTCTTGGCACCATGATGTCGTTTACAGTGACATTTTCTAAATCAAGAATGGAGACTAGCATCTCCTGGTGGCGCAAAGGAATGAGATTACCCGCTTCGTTTACAACGGTACGTAATTCATCTGAGCTTAAATGATCTTCGTTGGTATGCTTCGCCTCAATACCTAAGATACGAATAAACCCATTGGTAATGAAGTTCACCAAAATGACTAAAGGTGAGAGTAACTTCATTAGTATGCTTAAAACAATTGAACTGGCGTAAGACACTCGTTCAGGGTAGAGGCTTGCAAGGGTTTTAGGTGTGACTTCTGCAAATACCAGTACGACCATGGTGAGCGCACCTGTTGCAATCGCAACCCCGAGATCTCCATATAAGCGCATACCAATAATAGTCGCAATAGCAGATGCTAGGATATTAACGAGATTGTTACCGATGAGAATGAGGCCGATCAAGCGATCTGGGCGTTCGAGCAGTTTCTCTACTCTGCGAGCCCCTTTATGGCCTTCTTTGGACAGGTGTTTGAGACGATATCTGTTGAGCGACATCATCCCTGTTTCTGAGCCAGAAAAATACCCTGAGATGATGATTAGAATAGCGAGCACGGCAAATAATATGCCCGTTGATATGTCATCCAAACTGATTTTGTCCTTATGTTCCTATATAGATGTACGTGGTCATCATCACTAATTAAATGCCAACGATACAAAAATGCAAATTACATTTATCCGAGAATGATCTCTTGCACAAAACGGCTTCCAAAATAAGCCAGTGTTAATAACGTCGCTCCAGCGACCGTAATCCAAGTTACCCGAGTGCCGCGCCATCCCTGTTGGTAGTGACCCCAAAGTAATACACTATAGACAATCCACGCGATGAAAGAGAGAACGGCCTTATGAGCCTTTCCTTGCATAAACATATCATCGACAAAGAAGTAGCCAGTAATCAAAGTAGCCGTTAAAAGCACAGTACCGATTAAGATGATCTTGAAAAGTTGTCTTTCTACCTTCATTAAAGGAGGAAGGTTAGGATTTATTGCGAGTGACTTTTTACTTTTTAACTTGTGATCAAGCCAACCTAGTTGCAATGCATATAAAGCCGCAATCGTGAGCGTTGAGTAAGAAAACAGAGCCAAAGAAATGTGCATTAACAACTTAGGCGCATTTTCCAAGTGCGTGATGTAAGCACTGGGTAAAAACGTCGCTGCTGAAAGGTTTAAAATAGCAAAGCCATAAACCACTGGGAGTAAAAACCACAGTCGGGTTTTGAACATGGAAGCACTCATCACCAGAGAAATGATGAAGCTGATCAAAGAAGCGACATTTAGAATACTAAGATTCTGGCCACTTCCATTTAGAATAAGGTCACCTAAGAGCCAAGCGTGAAAAAACAGTGCAGATACAGCACAGGCAAACACAGCTCGTGTCTTGATGCCGGTATGATGCGCCAAACCTGGCACGATCGTACTGATGGCAAGAGCATAAAGAATTACGGCTGCAACGGCGATCAAGCTTTCCATGGTTTTTCACAATTTTGACTGTCAGAATAGGGGATTATACCCAAGAGACATCCAAGTGCATAGTGGCGTACTACCTATTCCTTGCGTTCCTGTGACAGACACTTGCTGAAATCATCTGGCCGATTAATGTATACTCACTTTAATTATCTCATTTACTGAGCGAACAACTATGTTTGAGAATTTAACGGATAGACTATCCAAAACGCTGAAAAATATCAGCGGTAAAGGTCGACTGACCGAAGACAACATCAAAGAAACGTTACGCGAAGTTCGCATGGCACTACTGGAAGCAGACGTTGCATTACCAGTAATTCGTGAATTTGTGAAACGCGTTAAGGAAGGCGCTGTCGGTGTTGAGGTGTCTAAATCTCTAACGCCAGGCCAAGAATTCATTAAGATCGTTCAGGCTGAGCTTGAAGCTGTCATGGGTGAATCGAATGAAGCGCTAGATCTGGCCGCGCAACCGCCTGCTGTCATTTTAATGGCGGGCTTGCAAGGTGCCGGTAAAACGACCAGTGTTGCTAAACTGTCTAAGCTTCTTAATGAGCGTGATAAAAAGAAAGTACTGGTTGTTTCTGCCGATGTTTACCGCCCTGCGGCGATCAAACAGTTGGAAACCCTAGCGGGCGAAGTCGGTGTCGATTTCTTCCCATCTTCAGCGGATCAAAAGCCATTGGATATTGCCAATGCAGCTATCGATCACGCTAAGAAAAAATTCTACGACGTATTGGTTGTCGATACTGCCGGTCGTTTAGCCATTGATGAAGCCATGATGGGCGAAATCAAAGAGCTTCATGCGGCTATTACACCTGTCGAAACCTTATTCGTGGTTGATGCCATGACAGGTCAAGATGCGGCTAACACGGCAAAAGCCTTTGGCGATGCACTGCCTCTGACTGGTGTAATATTAACTAAGGTTGATGGTGATGCTCGTGGTGGTGCAGCGTTATCTGTACGCCACATTACAGGCAAGCCTATCAAGTTCTTGGGTGTTGGTGAAAAAACCGATGCATTAGAACCGTTTCACCCTGAGCGTGTCGCTTCGCGTATTCTTGGTATGGGTGACGTACTGTCGCTTATTGAAGATTTGCAACGCAATGTTGATACTGACCAAGCTGAAAAACTGGCGAAGAAATTCAAAGAGAAAAAAGGCTTTGATTTAGAAGACTTCCGCGAACAGTTAGGCCAAATGCAGAACATGGGCGGCATGATGGGCATGATGGATAAGCTGCCGGGCATGAGCAACCTACCAGACAATGTTAAAGACAAAGTCGACGACAAGATGTTCAAGCAAATGGAAGCCATGATCAATTCAATGACAATGAAAGAGCGTTTACGCCCTGAACTCATTAAAGGCTCTCGTAAAAAACGTATTGCTGCAGGCTCTGGTACTCAAGTGCAAGATGTAAACCGCATGCTTAAACAGTTCACCCAGATGCAGAAGATGATGAAGAAAATGCAGAAAGGTGGCATGAAAGGCATGATGCGTAACATGCAAGGCATGATGGGTGGCATGGGCGGTGGCGGTATGGGTGGAATGGGCGGTGGCGGTTTCTTCGGTCGCTAATCCCCGTTATTTCGCCTAACCAAGCGTAAAAACTGCATTCATCGCAATGAGTTGAACCAACAATCATCTCATTGCGTGAAGTTCATCACTGAAAAAGCACTTGCCATGTAGTGGTGAAAAAATAGCTAAAAGCCTTGCATTGACTCCTAATAAGAGTAAAATTCCGAGGCTTTATTTTGGCACGAGACCCCAAAAACTCATTTTTTGGGGTCAATTTATTTATTGAGAAAGCAAAGAGGACGACATGGTAACCATTCGTTTGGCACGTCACGGCGCTAAAAAGCGTCCATTTTATCAAATCGTAGTAGCTGATAGCCGCAACGCTGTAACTGGCCGTTTCATTGAGAAAGTAGGTTTCTTTAACCCTACAGCTCAAGGTCAAGAAGAAGGCCTACGTCTAGACCTAGACCGTGTAAACCACTGGGTTGGTCAAGGCGCGTCTGTTTCTGACCGCGTAGCTAAGCTAGTAAAAGACGCTCAAAAAGCGGCTTAATTCTTACTTAAATAAGAAGAAATTAGCTTATGTCGATGAAGGATAAAGAAACAATGAGTGAGCAAAACGAAAAAATTGTTATGGGCAAGTTTGGTGCTACCTATGGCATTCGTGGCTGGCTTAAAGTTATTTCCTACACAGACAATGCTGAAAACATTTTTGATTACAGCCCTTGGTATTTAAACCAAAAAGGCAAGTGGGTTGAGTACAAAGTAGAAAGCTGGAAGCGTCATGGTCAAGGCTATGTGTGTAAGCTGGAAGGTTTAGAAGTTCGTGAAGAAGCGCAACTACTGACTAACTTTGAAATTGCTGTTAACCCTGCATCACTACCTGAATTGTCAGAAGATGAGTTCTACTGGCGTGAGTTGTTTGGTATGCAAGTGGTAACCACAAAAGGTTACTCTCTAGGTGAGGTTACTGACCTTCTAGAAACTGGCTCAAACGATGTTTTGGTTGTGAAGGCTAATCTTAAAGATGCTTTTGGCCAAAAGGAACGGTTAATCCCGTACCTTGAAGAGCAAGTGATCATTAAAGTTGATCGCGAAGCTCAACGGATCGAAGTTGACTGGGATCCTGGCTTCTAAGCCGTACATTAGATAGAGCGAGAGAACACATGTGGGTTGGCGTAATTAGCCTATTTCCTGAAATGTTCCGTTCTGTTACTGATTACGGGGTAACAGGTCAAGCGGTTAAAAAAGGTCTTTTGTCTATAGAGACTTGGAATCCTCGTGATTTCACTCAAGACAAACATCGCACTGTTGATGACCGACCTTACGGTGGCGGCCCTGGCATGCTAATGATGGTTCAGCCTTTGCGCGATGCTATCCATGCAGCTAAGAATGCATCACCGGGTACGACGAAAGTGATTTACCTTTCACCCCAAGGTCGAAAGCTCGACCAGCAAGGTGTTGAAGAGTTAGCTACATACGAGAATCTAGTTCTAATATGTGGCCGCTATGAAGGGGTAGATGAGCGCATCATCCAAGCGGAAGTTGATCAGGAATGGTCAATTGGCGATTTTGTGATGACGGGTGGGGAAATCCCAGCCATGACGTTAATTGATTCAGTGTCTCGGTTTGTTCCGGGTGTACTTGGAGATTTTGCGTCAGCAGAAGAAGATTCTTTTGCAAATGGTTTGTTAGATTGCCCGCACTATACGCGCCCTGAAGTGTTGGACGGAGAAGAGATACCATCGGTACTCAAATCTGGAAACCACAAAGACATTCGTCGCTGGCGATTGAAACAATCGTTAGGCCGAACTTGGCTAAGAAGACCAGAGCTTCTGGAAAACCTAGCTCTGACTGACGAACAGGAACTATTACTAGCCGAATTCGTTAAAGAGCATAAGCTCGCGAGTAATGACAGCAAGTAACCTATTTATTTTAGTATCAGTTTATTCTAGGAATTTACAAAATGAGCAACATCATCAAGGCTCTTGAAGAAGAGCAAATGAAATCAGACCTACCTAAATTCGCACCAGGTGACACTGTTGTAGTTCAGGTAAAAGTAAAAGAAGGTGACCGTGAGCGTCTACAGGCATTCGAAGGCGTTGTAATCGCTATTCGTAACCGTGGCCTACACTCTGCATTCACTGTTCGTAAAATTTCGAACGGCGAAGGCGTTGAGCGTGCTTTCCAAACTCACTCACCTATCGTTGATAGCATCGAAGTTAAGCGCCGTGGTGCAGTACGTCGTGCCAAACTGTACTACCTACGTGAGCGTTCTGGTAAGTCAGCTCGTATTAAAGAGAAACTTACTAAGAAGTAATGCTTTTTGCATTCTCATAGTGAAAACGGGTTCCCTTCGGGGAGCCCGTTTTTTTTTGCGCTGAAGGTGAAGTGCTAAAAGCGGAGTGCTAAAAGCGAAGTACTAAAAGCTAAGTATTAAAAGCAAGGGGGCGGAGTAGTAAAAGATGAGAAGATATTCATTTGACAGTGATCGCGCTAATGGCAAACTACTTAGCACTTTTAATTAGTAGAAACTTTTGTTCATTTACGTTACATTGATCACATCATTACACATGGAGAAAGAACGCAATGGTTCGAATTGCGATTGCAGGAGCAGCCGGCCGTATGGGTCGTAACTTAGTTAAAGCTACCGTATTTAATTCAGAGGCTACTTTAGGTGCCGCATCTGAACGTCCTGAGTCTTCATTAATTGGCGTTGATGCTGGTGAACTCAGCGGTGAAGGTCGTTTGAACGTCGCCTTAGTGGATGACTTTGCTAAAGCCGTTAATGAATTTGATGTTCTTGTCGATTTTACTGCTCCAGGCAGCACATTGGCGAACATTGAGTTGTGTAAGCAGCACGGTAAGACCATTGTTATTGGAACCACTGGTTTTTCTGAACAAGAGAAGCTGCAAATCGAACAAGCTTCTAAAGAAATTCCTATCATCATGGCACCGAACTACAGTGTTGGTGTGAACTTGGTGTTTAAGTTGCTTGAGAAAGCCGCCAAAGTGATGGGAGATTACTGCGATGTTGAAATCGTAGAAGCACACCACCGTCATAAGGTAGACGCACCATCAGGTACGGCTATTGGAATGGGTGAGGCAATTGCTGGTGCCATGGGTAATGAGTTAAACGACGTAGCCGTATATGCCCGAGAAGGCATTACAGGTGAAAGAACTAAAGACGAAATTGGTTTTGCGACCATTCGTGCTGGTGATATCGTTGGCGAGCACACTGCTATGTTTGCTGATATTGGTGAGCGTGTAGAGATCACTCATAAAGCCACTGATAGAATGACTTTTGCCAATGGTGCAATTAAAGCTGCGGTATGGTTGGCAGCAAAACCTGCGGGCTTCTACACCATGACCGATGTATTAGGTTTAAACGAATTATAATCCTATCCGTCGCTAGTCGCGAAAAATGCAGTTATAAATAATTATGCGCCAGCTTAACGCTGGCGTAGTGCTATCTATTGATATGTTAATTTATAGTAATCGAACCTATTGTTGTAATAAATAGCTCTGTTAGCTTGTATTTATGGTATCTTCAATTAAAAAGTAACACTTAGTGCTTAAATGTCGGTGTTATCCTTGTGTTTTTAACGTTTGCGTAATGTTGAACGTCTCATCCAGCTCCTTCCTCCGTCCATTTTTTTGTAAATCCCAATTTCGGCTTCTGAATAGTGCTTTGAATATGACTAAAGTTGTGATTTTATGCCCTTAAAGGCAATTAGTGAGTTTTTATTAGCAAATAACAAATTTCCTTTACGAGAAATGTTGACACACATCACAGTGATCACTAGAATATCGCCAATTTGTCAAAATTCACTGATTTTGCGCATTCATGCGTTAAAAGTGTTATATTTGCAATTTAAATCAATTTTAATGCATTTTTATTCTGGAGGTTGCCTTGAGTAAGTCAGCACTGTTAGTCCTAGAAGATGGGACTGTGTTCCACGGTCAGTCCATTGGCGCAGATGGTTCAGCTGTTGGTGAAGTAGTTTTCAATACCTCGATGACGGGGTATCAAGAAATCCTTACTGATCCTTCCTATTCCCAGCAAATCGTTACTCTTACTTATCCTCACATTGGCAATACCGGAACCAACTCCGAAGACGAAGAATCTTCTTCCATTCATGCGCAAGGCCTTGTGATTCGCGATCTTCCTCTTATCGCTTCTAATTTCCGCAATGAACAAACCCTTTCTGATTACCTAAAATCGCAAAACATCGTTGGCATCGCTGATATTGATACGCGTAAGCTCACTCGTATTCTGCGTGAGAAAGGTGCTCAAAATGGTTGTGTTGTTGCAGGCAACAACTTAGATGAAGCGTTAGCTCTGGCTAAAGCAAAAGAATTCCCTGGCTTGAAAGGAATGGATCTTGCGAAAGAGGTTACAACAAAAGAAGCGTATCAATGGAAACAAGGTTCGTGGACGCTTACGGGTGGACTTCCTGAAGCGAAAGACGACAGTGAACTGCCATACCATGTTGTTGCTTACGACTTCGGTGCCAAGCGTAACATCCTACGCATGCTCGTTGACCGCGGTTGCCGCTTAACGGTTGTACCTGCAGAAACATCAGCTGAAGAAGTACTTGCTCTGAACCCAGACGGCGTATTCCTATCGAACGGCCCTGGTGACCCAGAACCATGTACTTACGCTATCGAAGCAACAAAAGTGTTCCTAGATAAAAACTTACCTATTTTCGGTATTTGTCTTGGCCACCAAATTCTTGCTTTAGCATCGGGGGCTCAAACAGTAAAAATGAAATTTGGCCACCACGGTGCTAACCATCCAGTAAAAGATATTGACCGTGACGTGGTTATGATTACTTCGCAAAACCACGGTTTTGCAGCTGATGAAGCAACGCTGCCTGAAAACCTACGAGCGACGCACAAATCATTGTTTGACGGATCACTGCAAGGTATCCACCGCACTGATAAGCCAGCGTTCAGTTTCCAAGGTCACCCAGAAGCAAGCCCTGGTCCAGAAGACGCAGCGCCGTTATTCGACCACTTTATTGAACTAATCAAACAGCACACAGCGTAATTCGGAGTAGTAGATAATGCCAAAACGTACTGACATTAAAAGTGTTCTTATTCTAGGTGCTGGCCCGATTGTTATCGGTCAGGCTTGTGAGTTCGATTACTCTGGTGCTCAAGCTTGTAAAGCTCTGCGCGAAGAAGGTTACCGAGTAATTCTTGTAAACTCGAACCCAGCAACCATCATGACTGACCCAGATATGGCCGATGCAACATACATCGAACCTATCCACTGGGAAGTTGTACGTAATATCATTGCAAAAGAAAAGCCAGATGCTGTTCTACCTACTATGGGTGGCCAAACGGCGCTTAACTGTGCATTGGACCTTGAGAAGCACGGCGTACTTGAAGAGTTCGGCGTTGAGATGATTGGCGCAACGGCTGACGCAATCGACAAAGCTGAAGACCGTTCTCGTTTTGATAAAGCGATGAAGTCTATCGGCCTTGAGTGTCCGACTGCTGATACGGCTAAAACCATGGAAGAAGCTTATAAAGTTCAAGAAATGGTTGGCTTCCCTTGTATCATTCGTCCATCGTTTACGATGGGTGGTACTGGTGGTGGTATTGCTTATAACAAAGAAGAATTCGAAGAAATTTGTCGCCGTGGTTTGGATTTGTCACCAACCAACGAGCTTCTAATCGATGAATCATTGATCGGTTGGAAAGAGTACGAGATGGAAGTGGTTCGTGATAAAAACGACAACTGTATCATCGTATGTACTATTGAAAACTTTGACCCAATGGGTATCCACACTGGTGACTCAATCACAGTGGCACCGGCACAAACGCTAACGGACAAAGAATATCAGCTAATGCGTAATGCATCTCTAGCGGTTCTGCGTGAGATTGGTGTTGAAACTGGTGGCTCAAACGTACAATTTGGTATCAACCCCGCTGATGGTCGTATGGTTATCATCGAGATGAACCCACGTGTATCTCGTTCTTCTGCTCTCGCTTCTAAAGCAACGGGTTTCCCAATCGCTAAGATTGCAGCGAAGCTGGCTGTAGGCTTTACGCTTGACGAGCTAATGAATGACATCACTGGCGGCGCGACTCCAGCGTCATTCGAACCAACGATTGACTACGTTGTTACTAAGATCCCTCGTTTTAACTTCGAAAAATTTGCTGGTGCAAATGACCGTCTGACGACTCAAATGAAGTCAGTGGGTGAAGTGATGGCGATTGGTCGTAACCAACAAGAATCACTGCAAAAAGCGTTACGTGGCCTAGAAGTTGGCGCGAACGGCTTTGATGAAATGGTTGACCTAGACGCTCCAGACGCACTTACGAAAATTCGTCATGAGCTAAAAGAAGCGGGCGCAGAGCGTATCTGGTACATCGCGGATGCATTCCGTGCAGGTATGTCGGTTGATGGGGTATTCAACCTGACACAAATCGATCGCTGGTTCCTAGTGCAAATCGAAGAAATCGTTCAGTTAGAGCAACAAGTGAAAGCAGGCGGTTTTGCTGGCTTGAACAAAGATGTGCTTAATAAGCTGAAACGTAAAGGTTTTGCTGATGCGCGTCTTTCAAGTGTTCTAGGTGTTGCTGAAAGCGAAATTCGTCGCCTACGTGACCAATATGATATTCACCCTGTCTACAAGCGTGTAGATACGTGTGCGGCTGAGTTCTCTTCAGATACTGCGTACATGTACTCATCTTACGATGAAGAGTGTGAAGCTCAACCGACAGACAAAGACAAGATCATGATCTTGGGTGGCGGTCCTAACCGTATCGGCCAAGGTATCGAGTTTGATTACTGTTGTGTGCATGCATCATTGGCTCTACGTGAAGACGGTTACGAAACCATCATGGTTAACTGTAACCCTGAGACTGTTTCTACTGATTACGATACGTCGGATCGTTTGTACTTCGAACCAGTAACACTGGAAGACGTACTTTCAATCGTACGTGTTGAGAAGCCAAAAGGCGTTATCGTTCAGTACGGTGGTCAAACGCCACTTAAACTGGCACGCGCTCTAGAAGCGGCGGGTGTACCTATCATTGGTACAAGCCCTGACGCTATCGACCGTGCAGAAGACCGTGAGCGCTTCCAAGTTGCTGTAGACCGTCTAGGCCTACTACAACCAGAAAACGCAACAGTAACAACAATGGAGCAAGCGGTAGAGAAATCTCGCGAAATCGGATTCCCATTGGTTGTACGTCCTTCGTATGTACTGGGTGGTCGTGCGATGGAAATCGTCTATGACGAGCAAGACTTACGTCGTTACTTCAATGAAGCGGTAAGCGTTTCGAATGAATCTCCAGTTCTACTTGATAGCTTCCTAGACGATGCTGTTGAAGTTGACGTTGATGCTATCTGTGATGGTGAGCGCGTTGTAATTGGCGGTATCATGGAGCACATCGAGCAAGCGGGTGTTCACTCAGGTGACTCTGCATGTTCTTTGCCTGCGTACACGCTAAGCGAAGAAATCCAAGATGTAATGCGTGAGCAAGTTGAGAAACTGGCGTTTGAGCTAGGTGTTCGCGGCTTGATGAATACTCAGTTCGCAGTTAAAGACAACGAAGTTTACTTGATTGAAGTTAACCCACGTGCTGCACGTACTGTCCCATTTGTTTCTAAAGCAACAGGCGCACCGATTGCTAAGATTGCTGCACGCGTCATGGCAGGTCAATCTCTAGAGTCTCAAGGCTTTACTAAAGAGATCATCCCACCTTACTACTCGGTAAAAGAAGTGGTATTGCCATTCAACAAATTCCCTGGTGTTGACCCACTATTAGGCCCAGAAATGCGCTCTACTGGTGAAGTTATGGGTGTTGGCGCGACGTTTGCTGAAGCATACTCTAAAGCTGAATTGGGTTGTGGCAACATTTACCCTGAAGGCGGTCGTGCACTTCTTTCTGTTCGTGAAGGCGACAAAGAGCGTGTTGTTGACCTAGCTTCTAAGCTAACGAAACTGGGTTACCAGTTAGACGCAACGCACGGTACCGCTGTGATTCTAGGTGAAGCGGGCATCAACCCTCGTCTAGTAAACAAAGTACACGAAGGTCGTCCTCACATTCTTGACCGTATCAAGAACAACGAGTACACCTACATAGTGAACACGGCAGCAGGTCGTCAAGCGATTGAAGACTCTAAAGTACTTCGTCGTGGCGCACTGGCAGAAAAAGTGAACTACACAACAACGCTAAATGCGGCGTTTGCTACTTGTATGGGACACACCGCTGATGCGAAAACCAGCGTAACGTCAGTACAAGAGCTGCATGCAAAAATCAAAGCTAATGCATAAACGTTAATTTGAAATTGACGAAGCCCGCTCATTGAGCGGGCTTTTTGTTTGCCCAGCGAAGCTGGCAAACCCATTAGGCTGAAAGAAGCCTAAATCACCCTGATTGAGGGGAAGATAATCCGAATCGCAAGGGCGTTGCTGGCCAACGGCAGGGTTTGAAGGAAGCGATAGGAAGTTAACAGTACACAACGAAAGTGAACCTGATTCGGCAATTTAGGTGGGTAAGCGTGCAAAATAGCGTGAAGCCCGATACTCAATCAGACCTAGATTGTGCTTGAGGGTGGCATTGTTAACAGGGAGCCAGTGCAGTAACTGGGGAAGCCTGACACCACATCCGAGCAAACGTCGGAAGCATAAACTCAAGGCGAGAGCCAAGATCTATGTTGGTGCGAGGTGGCAGATGAATCCGTAGTAGTGAGTAAAGCTCGGCCGGTGAAGCCCAGTAATGGTGTGGAGGATAAAACTGAGCTGACCATCAGTAACACGTCTGATGGGACAACATTTTGCCAAAAGCAATCTGGTGTTGCGAAGGGATGAAGTACATTTTAAGTCTGTGATGAGCAGATGTTTTTTTTCAGTGGTATACAAGTTGATTAGCTATCGAGGTATTCCGTCTCGGTCTTTGTGAAAGCAAAGCACTGAAGCGAGAAACCGTACAAGGGAGTAACTCTGACTCACTCTAGTAAATTGCCATTGAGCTAGAAGGCTAGAGAGTGGAGTGAAATACACCAACACTGTGAGAGAGCATTTGTCCCCACACGGCACACAATCTAAAGGAAAAAGGTGAGAGTTTACTACAGTTTATATGGTCACTTGCTCCACAAAGAGCGACTCTATAAAGGATTTAAAAAAGTGTGGAAAGCGAAAGGCGCGGCCGGAATAGATAGGCAGAGCCTAAGCGACTACGCCCAAAATCTGAGTGATAACCTAGATCAACTTCTTCTGGAACTCAAAACCAAGCGATACACCCCTCAACCCGTCAGACGGGTAGAAATACCGAAAGATGATGGTGGGGTGCGATTACTTGGGATCCCAACAGTACGGGATAGAGTTGTCCAACAAGCTCTAAATGATCTATTAACCCCAATCTTCGAAGAGCAGTTTCACCCATCCAGCTTTGGGTATAGACCGAATCGAAGTTGTCACGATGCTATAAACAAAGCGACGATGTTCATCCGTCGATACGGAATGCAACACGTCGTAGATATGGACTTATCGAAGTGCTTCGATAAGCTCGATCATGAGCTTATTCTAAAAAGCATTAAGAAACGAGTCACAGACAGTAGCGTACTGGAGCTCATCAAACAGTTCCTGAAAAGTGGCGTAATGGTTGATGGAGAGTGGCAGCATACCAAGATAGGTAGTCCGCAAGGTGGAGTAATAAGCCCACTGATAGCGAACATCTATCTGGATGCGTTTGATCAAGAGATGCGAAAGCGAGGACATCGAATAGTCCGTTATGCCGACGACATACTGATCTTCTGTCGCAGCCGTAAAGGTGCAGAAAATGCGCAAGTACAGGCAACGAAGGTCCTGGAAAAACAGCTCAAGTTAACGGTGAACGAAACCAAATCACACATAGCGCACAGCGGCGAAGGTGTGAAATTCCTTGGAATAGAAATCGGTAGCCATTATAGCCGTATTCAGCCAAAGAAAATGTCGACGTTCAAAGGAAAGTTGAAGCGAGTGACAAGACGCAATGGCGGTAAGCCATTGTTAGAAGTCATTAAACAACTGAATCCACTTCTGAGAGGGTTCAGCCAGTACTTTCGAATAGCGAATGCCAACAGGGAGTTTAAGAAACTGGCCGCGTGGTTAAGGCGAAGACTTCGCAGCGTCCAATTACGATTATGGAAAAAACCGACCCGACTCCACCGCAGGCTAAGACAGCTAGGTTACGAAGGGTCATTCAGGTATATCTGTATGGATAGTTGGAGAAATGCTGCGAGTCCATTAGCCAGTTACTCGATGCCAAATCAATGGTTTAACGACCTTGGATTAGTGAATCTTGAACACGTTAGGACAGGATATGTGTTCAGCCATTATGCTGAATGGAAATGTGCATGAGCCGTATACGAGGTCCGTACGTACGGTTCTGTGAGAGGGATGAGGCGGAGACGCCTCACCCTACTCGATTTTTGCTTAACTAAAAGAGTATCGAACTGATGAAATTTAGGAATAGGTTAAAAGCCCGCGTTTCGCTGTTGTCGTTAGGGTGTGGCTGATAGCCTAAAAAGATAAGCAGAGGGTAGGTGAGAACATGGAAATTTCTTTCGATATATTGGCAATGCTATTTGTGGTTGCTAGCGTGGCAGGTTTTATTGATGCGATGGCAGGTGGTGGTGGTTTGTTAACGCTGCCTGCACTGTTAGCGGCAGGTATCCCACCAACACAAGCTCTCGCTACCAATAAGCTGCAAAGTTCATTTGGGAGCTTCTCTGCAAGCTGGTATTTTGTTCGTAATGGTATCGTCAGTATTAAAGAGATGCGCTTGGCTATTCTATGCACCTTTATCGGGTCTGCGATGGGAGCGGAGTTAGTCCAATACATCGATGCCAGTTTGTTAACCAGCGTTATCCCATTGCTGCTTATTTCCATTTCACTGTATTTTTTATTAGCACCACAAACCAAAGCATCTGATGGTAAAAAGAAGTTATCAGAGGCCATGTTTGCGTTGTGTGTTGGTGGCAGTATTGGTTTTTATGATGGCTTCTTTGGCCCTGGCACTGGCTCTATTTTTACGGTTTGTTTTGTTGTTCTTGGCCACTTTTCTTTGGTTGATGCGACGGCCAGAACCAAAATTCTCAATTTCACTTCTAATATTGCTGCTCTTATCTTCTTCATCATTGCGGGGCTGCCAATATGGGAGCTTGGGCTAGTGATGGCCGTTGGCGGTTTTATTGGTGCTCAACTTGGTGCAAAGGTGGTGATTTCTAAGGGACAAAAATGGATTCGCCCCTTGGTGATTGTTATGTCGATGAGCATGGCGATTAAACTGCTTTGGGAACAGCACCAGCAATGGATTCTATCAGTGATTTAACTCGTGAAGAGCGATAACTATTTGACCGAACACAGACATGAATAGGGCGAATTAACCCTTCAAGTTCTGGAAAACGAAACAGGTATTTCAGGTCGATGTTCAGTGTTTTTACTATCGATAAGGGAACGAGTGCGGGGCCTGTCCCTCCGAGAGCTAATTGAGCAGCAGCCGTATACGCGTCCATCTCCATCATCGGCTTGATATTGAACCGGGCTAAGGCCGCGAGTTGATACGAGTTTGCTGGATTTGTCATATCATTGGTTATTACTCGCGAAGGAAGTTCTGTAAGCGGAAGAGCACTGACGATATAAAAGGGTTCATCGAAAAGGTGAAACGTCATTAAGCCGTGATGTGGCGGCAATAAACCGGCACATAACCCGAGTGTTGCTTTGCCAGACTGCACCCGCTCGATGATTCGCGGGGTGTGGTTGGTTGTGATCGTGATGTATCTATCTTGCTGGATAAACTCTCCCATCATCTTACCTAAATAACCAGCAATCAAAGACTTTGAGCTATCTAAGGTGATGAGCGTGGTATCTTCTAGCTCCTGTTGCTCGTAGATTAACCCTCTCAGCTCACTGAATGTTGGGCCAATACTTTCTATCAGCGCAATGGCGTCAGGGGTAAGTTTGACTTGGCGTCCACTCGGTTCAATCAGTTTTTTACCCAGCTTATTTTCTAGGTTGGCAATCCTTTTGCTAACCGCCGATTGACTGATATACAGTAAGCTCCCCGTACGGCTCATTGTTTTCTCTTTGCTGAGAACAAGTAACGTCTCGATACCTTCTAATAGCATAATAATGATGAGATTATGGAATGATAGTTTGACTGTATCTTATTTGATGGGCATGAACCAGAGGGAGAAATGCGGTGCATCATGATGGCACCGCATTACTAAACTGTTTTATAAGATCGCTGCTATCGATTGAGAGCAAAAGTGGGCAGAGATAAATGCCAACGAATGGCGGCAAGCCGAATAGAAAGTGTAATGAATACCCCAATAAGAAGTGAGGTCGAGCTATCTAGTCCGAAATGCAGAGCGGTTGTATGAATTAAGCCTCCCGCTAAACAAGCCGTCGCATACACTTCACTTCTTAATACCATTGGGATCTCTCGCGCAAGTACATCACGGATGATGCCTCCGCCACAGCCTGTCAGTACCCCCATGATCACGGCGATAAGGTAAGAGTCTTGATAGACTAAGGCTTTCTCGACACCAATGCCCACGAATACGGCTAAGCCAACGGCATCACACACGGGTAATACGTACCAAGGAACTCGTTTGGGTTTTCGAACCAAGAGTAACGTGAGCAGGCAGGTGACGAAGATAACCCAGATGTACAAGGTGTCTTTTATCCAGAAAATCGGGGTGGCGCCAAGTAGCATATCTCGAATAGAACCACCACCAATAGCCGTCACACTTGCCAAAACAACCACGCCAAAGGGGTCCATTTTTAACCTACCGGCTAACAATACGCCAGAGATGGCAAATACGGCGGTGCCGAACATATCAATGAAATAAAGAAGAGTGATTTCCATGTGAGGGCCGAATCCAGATCAGTGATTTAAATCTGCTGGGATTGTACGTCATCATGTTGATAATTCCGACTAAAATAGACGGCTTTTTCAGCATAATTATCTGGATTTTGAACTCGGTTAAATGCCGTAAACAACTTGTTTATTCGATTGTATTTCTCGCCTGTTCGAAGTAATCGCACACTTGAACAATTGCTTGCAACGAGCGCATGGTTGGGCGATTAATCCAACTGGCATTTAGGCTCCAAACTTGCTCCTTCCCAACGGCGGGTATTTGCTGATGCCACTTAGCCCATTGACCATTATCCATTACCGCATGTCGCGATGTAAAAATAACCTCAGGACGCCTTAATACGACTTGCTCGATGCCAACTTGAGGGTAGGGAGTGGCGCTGTCAGCAAATATATTACTGCCGCCACAAAACTGGAACACTTCGCTTGGCCAGCCTTTTTGGGCAATGGTGATGATTGGGCTAGCGCTCAATTTATAAAAATACGGGACTTTTTTGTTGGTCGAATAAGTTTTTTTCAAGCTGATTAATTCACGGCGAAATACATTCGCATTGTTAATACCGATGGACGGATCTTCTGCATATTGGCTAAGGGCTTCGACACTGTTCGCTATTTCCGTCAATGAATGAGCTTTGGTTTCAAAAATGGTAAACCCCAGTTTTTTTAGCTTTTCAAGCTCTTTTGATGGGTTGCCATTTGGCCAAGCAATAATGAGATCCGGTTGCAGGGTTATAATACGCTCGAGCTTAATACCTTGATAATTAGCGACTCTTTCGAGTTGTTTTGCTTGTTCTGGGTAGTCACTGTGATCGCTAGCGGCAATGAGTTTATCTCCTAGACCTGCGCTATACGCAAGTTCCGTTGCGTGTGGAGCAAGAGATATCACCCTTTCTACCGGTTTAGCGTGAATAATCACAGGTAGAAGAAAAACAAGGGCGAGTGTTATGAGACGAGCGAAGTACTGCATTATATTCCTTGATAAATTGCGATCATAATGGCGCTTTGTATGAGTATCCAACCACAGATCCGCCAAGCGAGAAGGTGTTGGATTTGCGCTAAATGGAAAGCCGAAGGGGCAATTCTGCCGCCAATTTTAGGGCGAATGGCTTTTTTATCGCCATAGATAGCAGGGCCACCTAATGATAACTCTAGCTTGTGACCGACAGCTGTTAACAGCCAACCAGGGCCGGGTAGTGGCCATTGTTTCGCTTGCGAAAATAACGCACTTAACGTCGACATGCCATTTTTGCCTATGGTGATCATTAAGCTGTAAATCTTAAGAGGAAGCCAGTCTAAAACGGCTAAGGCTCGAACAGAGAATAAGCCAAATGGTGAGTATTCACTGCGGCTTGGTGACCAAGCTCTTGCAAGCTCCATGACTAGCCTATATAAAAATGCACCGGTGCCGCCTGCAACTCCAAACCAAAATAAGACACTAACGACATTCCTGCCGTAGCCTAAGATTAAGGTTTCAGCCCCCGCTTTACCAAGGCCTAAGGGAGAGAGAGAGCTGGTATCACGGTTAACAAAGGGCTCTAATTCTCGGCGTGCACGTTTTTTGTCTTCTTTGCCTAGTGACTCAATCAATTGTTTGGCTAAAGACTCATTGCTTCGCCAATCAATGGCGAGTAAAAGAAGCGCCATTTCAAATGCTTGCGGTTGCCAAACTAACGGCTTTAGTGCCCAGAAGAACAACCACGCAGGAAGGATCATTAACCCCCACGCTAGCATGCCAGACACGTGACTTTGATTGTAGCTATGATTCAAGTTGACCTTGTTTGCAAGGATCTCTGCAAATTTATGCCATAAGGTCGCAGGATGGACAGCTTTAGGGATAGGGAGGATCAGATGGAATAAGATAGCGCCCCACATCACGAGTAGGGCACCGTTGGAATAAAGCTTACCGAACAGCTCTTCCATCATAGAATTATTTGCGCAGGATCTCGGCCATGTTGCTAACCATTTCTGATGAGCTTTTCGCAGCGAGAGGCAAGAATTCGTCAAAGCTCATTGGAGACTCTTTGTCAGCAACGTCAGAAATAGCACGTACAACAACAAATGGTACTTTGAATTGGTGACAAGTTTGCGCGATGGCTGATGCTTCCATCTCTACAGCGATAACGCTAGGGAAGTGCTTACGAATGTACTCTTGGCGTTCAGCGCTGCAGACAAAAGCATCGCCAGTACAGATTAAGCCGCGTACAGCGTGGGTATCAGACATTTTTTCAAGTGCTTGCTCTGCAACTTGCATCATTTTTTCGTCTGCTAGGTAAGCGGCAGGTTGACCGGCCATTTGCCCCATTTCGTAGCCAAATGCGGTTACGTCAGCATCGTGGTGGCGAACTTCTGTTGAGATAACAACATCACCAAGATTTAATGTGCTATCAAAGCCACCCGCACTGCCTGTATTGATCACAGCTTCAGGTTGGTAAATTTCTAGCAATAGCGCGGTTCCAACCGCAGCCGCGACTTTACCAATGCCAGATTGAAGTAAAATGACGTCAACACCGTTAAGTTGGCCGGTGTAAAAAGTGCAACCACCACGTGATTCTTCTACACAGTTAGTGAGAGCTGATTTTAAAATAGCAACTTCTTGTTCCATTGCGCCAATAATGCCAAGTTTCATCTGTTATCTCTATGTTTGTGAATTGGTATTTTGCAAATTGTAGCATGGAAAAATGATGCTGTAGAATTTTAGCTTAGGGCTTAATGATGTTTGCATCGATTAACTTAAGGCGCAGTGAATCGGCTCGTTCTCGGTTAACGCCAAAATCAGAATGACCCGTTCGGGACTCGGAACGTACCAATAGTCGACCGTCATTAATTCGAATTTCTAAGTCGTCCACAAAGCGAAAGACCGAACTGGTGCATTCAATGCGCAAATAGTCTTGAGTTTTTTCTGCGGTTTTGGCGTTATGTAATGTCAGAGCGGCTTGCTCAACGGCGTTGATATTGGTGTCAGTACTTACTAACTCATAGCTGGCCAAGTGATGATCAGGTCGTGTGTCTTGTGTCGATACACAGTTTGGTTTGTCTGCGCATGGCTCGGCAGTTCTATCTGCCATACTTGATACGTTCTTACTGCAGGCACTCAACGTTATTACAAGAAAAGTAGCTGACAGAGTTTTTAACATGTCCATAGTGTTGCCTTTGTTTGTATGTTGATTTCACGAGAGGGTGAAACACCGGAGTATTTCGCCTCTCGTTTTTTCTGATCTAACACTTAAGTTAAATGTCTAGGTAAGTCATTATACCTTCTGCTGCTTTTCGACCTTCATCGATAGCGGTGACGACTAAGTCTGAACCACGAACTGCATCACCGCCAGAGAAAATCTTCTCGTGACTGGTTTGGAATGCAAAGGGTTGATCTAAAGGTGCTTTGATTCTTCCCCATTGATCGAGGTCGACACCAAAGGGTTCTAACCATGGCATCGCGTGTGGTTGGAATCCAAAGGCCATAATGACCGCATCAGCAGGTAGAATATGTTCACTGCCTTCCACTGGTTCTGGCTTTCTTCGGCCAGCGGCATCGGGTTCTCCTAGCGCGGTTTTGACGACCTTAACACCGGACACTTGTCCGTTAGCATCCACTTCAATACTCAGAGGTTGCAAATTGAACTGAAATTTAACGCCTTCTTCTTTCGCGTTTTTAACTTCTCTTTTAGAGCCTGGCATGTTCTCTTCGTCACGACGATATGCACAAACTACGTGTTTGGCTTTCTGACGAATTGAGGTTCTAACACAGTCCATGGCGGTATCACCACCACCGAGCACGACAACTCTTTTTCCCGCCATGTCGATATACGGATCGTTGTTCTTTAAATTCATGACCTTATAGGTGTTAGACACTAAAAACGGCAGAGCATCAAATACACCATTAGCATTTTCGTTTTCAAGCCCTGCTCGCATGTTTTTATAGGTACCGACACCCAGAAAGACGGCGTCATAGTCGTCTATTAATGACTGAAGTGAAACGTCTTTGCCAACGTCGACATTGAGTTGAAATTCAACGCCCATTTCAGCAAAGATTTTTCTTCGGTTGGTCATGACCTCTTTTTCTAATTTAAAAGAGGGGATACCGAAAGTAAGTAAACCACCAATTTCAGGGTAGCGGTCAAACACGACAGGCTTAACTCCGTTTCGGACTAAGACGTCAGCGGCCGCCAACCCGGCAGGACCGGCACCAATTATCGCGACTTTTTTGTCTGTCCATTCGACTTCGGATAGATCGGGCTTCCAGCCCATTTTGAAGGCTTTGTCAGTGATGTACTTTTCAATGTTACCAATCGTAACGGCACCAAAATCATCATTTAGGGTACAGGCACCTTCACATAAGCGATCTTGCGGGCATACGCGTCCACATACTTCAGGCAGGCTGTTGGTTTGGTGAGAAAGCTCCGCCGCTTCGATGATTCGTCCTTCATTGGCCAGTTTCAACCATTGCGGGATGTAATTGTGAACCGGACATTTCCATTCGCAATACGGGTTGCCGCAATCCAAGCATCGATCGGCTTGAGCTGTTGATTGCTGTTTAGTAAAGGGTTCGTAGATCTCTACAAATTCGATCTTGCGGATCTTAATCGGCTTTTTGGCCGGATCGACGCGTTGTACGTCAATAAATTGATAGACATTTTGGCTCATCTTTCTGCTCCTTAAGATGTTCCGTTATTGTGCTTGCACGCGTAATTCAGCAGCGCTTCGGCTTTGGTGCCCGAGCAATGTGCTAAGTTCTGAGGCTTGCGGTTTTACCAAGTAAAATTGAGGAATCCATTCGTCAAAATTAGCGAGGATGTTCTCTGCATGTGCTGAGTGGGTGAGTTCTAAGTGCTCTGCAATCAAACCACGTAAATGTTCTTGGTGAATAGGCAGCTGACTTAATGCGACCGCTTCTACCGATTCGGAGTTAACGCGACCTTGGAAGTCTTGATTTTCATCTAAAACATAGGCAAAACCCCCGGTCATGCCCGCGCCAAAGTTGACGCCCGTTGCACCAAGGATCGCAATAATGCCGCCAGTCATGTATTCACATGCGTTATCACCAGCGCCTTCAATGACAGAGATAGTACCTGAGTTCCTTACCCCAAAGCGTTCACCCGCTTTACCCGCAGCAAACAATTTACCACCGGTTGCGCCGTATAAGCAGGTATTACCTATGATGGTCGCTTCATTGCATTTAAAGGTCGTACCTACGTGAGGGTGAATAACAATTTTGCCACCCGCCATGCCCTTGCCGACATAATCGTTGGCATCACCGGTTAAGTAGAGATCGACACCACCCGCATTCCAGACCCCAAGGGATTGGCCTGCAGTGCCATTTAAGTGAATTTTAATCGGACTAGCAGCCAAGCCTTGATTGCCATAACGTTTGGCGATTTCGCCAGACAACCGAGCACCGATAGACCTGTCGGTATTGATCACGTCGTAGTATAGGCTGGTGCTTTGTCTTTTCTGGACGGCTTGCAGCGCGTCTTCAACAATTTTGCTGTTGAGTTCTGCTCGGTCAAATGGCGCGTTAGGTTCACTCCAAAATACAGGGTGGTTTTCAGGAGACTCCGGTGCTGCCAAGACAGAAGAAAGATCGAGCTTAGTTTGTTTTGCTGTTTTTCCTTCAATCACGTCGAGTAAATCAGTTCTGCCGATTAAATCAGTGAGTTTCTCTACTCCAAGCCCAGACAGCAACATGCGCACTTCGTCGGCAAGGCCGGTGAAGTAATTGACGACCATGTCAGGTAAGCCTTTAAAGTAGGTATTTCTTAGCGTTTCATCTTGTGTTGCGACACCAGTAGCACAATTGTTTAAGTGGCAAATACGTAAGAATTTACAGCCGATAGCAACCATAGGGGCAGTACCAAAACCGAAGCTTTCAGCACCTAATATCGCGGCTTTAACGACGTCTAATCCGGTTTTTAAGCCGCCATCAACTTGCAGGCGTATTTTATGACGTAAACCATTGGCAACCAGTGCTTGCTGAGTTTCCGCTAAGCCTAGTTCCCACGGGCTACCTGCGTATTTGACTGAGGTGATTGGGCTTGCTGCCGTCCCACCATCGTAGCCTGAAATCGTAATGAGGTCGGCATAGGCTTTGGCAACACCTGTCGCGATGGTGCCAACGCCTGGTTCCGATACTAACTTGACCGAGACCAAGGCTTCTGGGTTCACTTGCTTTAAATCAAAAATCAATTGAGCTAAATCTTCAATTGAGTAGATATCGTGGTGGGGGGGTGGAGATATCAGAGTTACGCCTTGCACAGAGTGGCGAAGTTTGGCAATTTCAGCCGTCACTTTATGGCCCGGCAGTTGACCGCCTTCCCCCGGTTTCGCTCCTTGGGCGACTTTAATTTGCAGTACATCGGCATTGGTTAAGTAGTGTGGTGTCACACCAAAACGACCGGATGCAATTTGTTTAATTCGAGAGTTTCGATTGGTACCAAAACGAGCCGGATCTTCACCGCCCTCACCGGAATTTGAGTACCCACCGAGTTGGTTCATTGCGATTGCGAGGGCTTGGTGTGCTTCAGGGCTAAGTGCCCCGATAGACATTGCTGCAGAGTCAAAGAGTTTGAATAGCTCAGAGTTAGGTTCAACTTTCTCCAGTGCTAAGGGATGCGCTGACATCTTCAGTTGCATTAGGTCCCGTAGCGTCGTGACGGGCCTTGAATTAACCTGATTTGCATAGCTTTGGTAGTCTTGCTTATCGCCTGATTTTACAGCCGTTTGTAGTGTGCTGACTACGTCTGGGTTATAGGCATGAAACTCACCACCATGTACGTATTTCAACAAACCACCGTGATCAATAGGCTTGCGTTTTGCCCAAGCTTTACGTGCAAGGTTAACGAGATCTTGTTGAAACTCAGGGAAGCTAGCTCCTTGAATCCGAGCCGATACACCGTTAAAGCATAAGCTGACGACCTCGTCGTGCAGTCCTACCGCTTCAAACAATTGCGAACAACGATAAGAGGCGATAGTAGAAATGCCCATTTTGGACATGATCTTAAATAACCCTTTGTTGATGCCATTACGATAGTTGATCATCGCTTGACTGTAGCTCTTATCAATAACGCCATCGTCAATGATCTTAGCAAGGGTTTCATAAGCTAAATATGGGTAGATAGCCGTTGCGCCAAAGCCGAGTAATACGGCAAATTGATGTGGGTCTCGGGCCGTTGCTGTTTCCACAATGATGTTGGCATCGCATCTTAAATTGGCGTTTGCTAGTCTTGTTTGTACCGCGCCAACGGCCATTGCTGCCGGGATAGGCAGGGTGTCTTTTGATAACAAACGATCAGAGAGAATGACTAAAACAGATCCTTGGCGTACTGAGGTTTCAGCCTGATCACAGATGGATAAAATCGCTTGCTCTAATGAGGTCTTCGTTGGGTCAAAATTGATGTCTAATAGGGTGTTTTTATAATACTCTTTATTCAATTCAAGCAGTTGCTGCATGTCAGAATAGAGCAAAATAGGGGAGTCAAAGCTTACTCTATGCGCGTGCCCGTCGGTTTCACAAAAGACGTTCATCTCTTGACCAATACTGGTGGCTAAAGACATGACGTGTTTTTCTCGCAAAGGATCGATGGGTGGGTTGGTCACCTGAGCAAATTTTTGCCTGAAATAGTCGGTTATGAGGCGTTCTTTGGAAGACAAGACTGCCATAGGTGCGTCATCACCCATAGACCCGGTGGCTTCTTGCCCCATGTCTGCTAACACCCTAATGACGCTATCAATTTCCTCACGGTTCATCGCAAATTGTTTTTGATAGATTTTTAATTGGCTGTCTTCAAAACTGCGTTTTCCAATGTTGGTTTCCGCCAATTCAGAAAACGGTGTTAGACGATGTACGTTCTCCTGCATCCATTGCTTATACGGATGCCTATTTTTAAGGTCATTGTCTATTTCATCTGATAACCAGAGTTTTCCTTCTTTGGTATCAACTACAAGCAATTCACCAGGGCCAACTCGTCCTTTTTCAGCCACTTCATCTGGGGCGTAATCCCAAATACCGACTTCAGACGCCAAAGTGATGAGGTTATCTTTGGTGATGACATAACGTGCTGGTCGTAAGCCGTTTCGATCCAGGTTACAGGCGGCGTAACGGCCGTCAGATAATACGATACCTGCTGGGCCATCCCATGGTTCCATGTGCTTTGAATTGAAATCGTAAAATGCGCGTAGATCTTCATCCATATCAGGGTGATTTTGCCAAGCAGGCGGCACTAGCATTCTCATGGCTCGGAAGATATCCATGCCGCCAGCTAAGAAAAGATCTAACATATTATCTAGGCTAGACGAGTCTGATCCTACCTCATTAACAAAAGGTGCAGCAGTGTGTAAGTCAGGAAGTAATGGTGAGCTGAATTTATACGCTCGCGCTCTAGCCCATTGACGGTTGCCTTCAATGGTGTTGATTTCGCCATTGTGAGCGAGGTATCTAAAGGGCTGTGCCAACGGCCAGCGTGGCTGAGTGTTGGTTGAGAAGCGCTGGTGGAATAAGCAAATGGCCGATTCCATACGTAAGTCTGCCAGATCTAAGTAGAATCTTGGCAGATCAGCAGGCATGCACAATCCTTTGAAAACAATGACCTGGGTGGAAAGGCTGCAAATGTAGAATTCATTATCGTCAGTAATTCGTTTTTCTATTCGACGCCTTGCGATATAAAGGCGCCGTTCAATATCTCGATTTTGCCAACCCGCAGGCGCATTAATGAACACTTGTTCAATGTTAGGGACGGATTGTTTTGCAATCGGCCCGAGTACGTCGGAGTTGGTCGGAACGATTCGCCAACCTGCAATGGTAAGGGTTTCTTTAGCGAGCTCTTCATTGATGACGGCTTTGGTGGAGGCCGCTTTAACGGGATCCTGATTGAAGAAGATCATGCCTATGGCGTATTGCTTTCCCAGATTCCAGTTTTGTTCTTGTGCCACTAACCGTAAATAGGAGTCAGGTTTTTGTAGCAACAAACCACAGCCATCACCGGTTTTACCGTCCGCAGCGATCCCGCCACGGTGGGTCATCCTATCGAGTGCTGATATAGCCGTACGGACAAGTTTATGACTTGGCTTGCCTTTCATGTGGGCGATTAACCCAAAACCACAGTTATCTTTTTCAAGATAAGGATCGTAAAGCGTCATTGCAATTCTCCTTTTGCTTACTGCCTTCCTAGCAGAAAATGACTGATTCTTATGGAGTTACGCGAATACAACGCGTTATTCTTATTTTAATGGTTTGTTGCTATTTTGTTTTTTCGACATTACAACGTATAGGGAATCACTTTGAAGGTCAAGTATTCAGTGGTTTGTTTGGTGTATCTTAGTTTTTTAGGGAATTACTCGGAATTAGGTAAGAGGTCTTATTTTAGTTCTAGATAATTGAGGGGATGCATTCTACGTTGGTTGATGAAAGGCTTTCACTTAAAAAAGCGAGCAATAGGCTAGATATAAAACGAAAAAAGGCCAGCAGAGGACAATCTGCCGGCCAATAGGAAGGAACTATTTATAGTTATTTATGCTGAAAGCATGAGCGAGTTCGCTCTAGCTTCTAGATTTGTACCACCCATAAGGTAAGCATCGATTTCGCGAGCACATTCACGGCCTTCGTTAATACAACGAACAACCAAAGACTGGCCTGTACGCATATCTCCGGCAGCAAACACGCCTTTTTGGCTAGTTGCATAACCTTCAGTCGCTACGTTACCGCGCTCATCAAGTTTAATATCCAGTTGAGCTAGCACACCTGTTGGCTCTGGGTGTAAGAACCCCATCGCTAAGAATGCCATGTCACAAGGGATAACACGCTCAGTCGCTGCAACTTCTTCAAACCCTGGGCGTTCACCTGGTTTAGCGTCTTGCCATACGATATCGGCAATACGTAAACCTGTGACTTCACCTTCATCATTACTGATGAATTCTTTAGTCAGAATATTCCAATGACGCTCACAGCCCTCCTCATGAGAAGTGGTTGTCTTCATGATCATTGGGTACTGAGGCCAAGGCATGTTAACCGGACGTTTCTCCGGTGGGATCGGCATGATTTCCACTTGAGTGATGCTTGCCGCTTTATGACGGTTTGATGTGCCGACACAGTCAGAACCAGTATCACCACCACCAATCACAACAATGTGCTTGTCTTTAGCGTGGATCTCTTCAGTTTTCAGATCTAAGCCGTTAGCGCGACGGTTGTTTTGGCCGAGAAATTCCATTGCAAAATGCACGCCTTTTAGCTCTCGGCCAGGAATTGGCAGATCGCGAGGGACAGTAGAACCACCGGTTAGCAATACAACATCGAAATCTTGACGAAGTTGTTGAGCATTAACGTCGACACCAATGTGCTGATTTACTTTGAACTCAACACCAGCGTCAGCCATCATATTGATCTTACGATCAATCACGTCCATACCAAGCTTAAAGTCGGGGATACCAAAACGCAGTAATCCGCCTACTTTTTCATCTCGCTCAAAAACCGTAACAGTATGACCTGCGCTGTTCAGCTGTTCCGCCGCAGCAAGACCTGCCGGGCCAGAACCGATGATCGCAATGGTTTTACCGGTGCGAGAACGCGGTGTTTTTGGCTTAGCGTAGCCTTCGCGATAGGCGGTTTCTACAATGGTTTTCTCGATATTACAAATCGTGATTGGATCTTGGTTGATACCAAGAACACAGGCACTCTCACACGGAGATGGGCATACACGACCAGTAAATTCAGGGAAGTTATTGGTCGAGCTTAGAATGTTCCAAGCTTCTTCCCAGCTATCACGATAAACCGCATCGTTAAATTCAGGAATGATGTTACCAATAGGACAACCGCTGTGACAAAACGGTACGCCACAGTCCATACAACGTGATGCTTGAGTACCGATTTTTTCGCCAAATTCGTCGTTTAGTACGAATTCTTTGTTGTCTTCAATTCGAACCGACGGGTCGAGCTTTTTTGGAAGCTCACGACCATGTTCTAAAAATCCAGTAGGCTTACCCATTATACTGCCTCCACTTGTTCCGTTTGTGCTTGCACAGCTTCCGCTTTACGTTTTTGCAGCACCGCTTTGTAATCACGCGGCATTACCTTAACCAAAGAGGCTAGGCTAGCTTCAAAATTGTCTAGGAAAGATTGTGCAACTTCACTTCCTGTGAATTTCACATGTTTCGTTAGCATGTCTAATAGAAGATCTTTATCTTCTTGTTCGATTGGGTCTAGGTCGACCAGTTCAGCATTAAGCTTGGTTTCAAAGTCACCTGCTTTATCCCAAACATACGCAACACCGCCACTCATACCTGCCGCAAAGTTACGACCTGTAGAGCCTAGGATAACTGCTGCGCCACCCGTCATGTATTCACAACCGTGGTCACCAATACCTTCAACTACGACTTTCGCACCTGAGTTACGAACACAGAAACGCTCACCCGCCATACCACGGATGAAAGATTCACCTGACGTTGCTCCATAGAAACATACGTTACCAACCACGATGTTGTCTTCTGCAACGATGGTCGATTTGGTGTCTGGGTACAGTACTAGCGTACCGCCAGATAGCCCTTTACCCCAATAGTCATTCGCGTCGCCTTCTACTTCAAACTTAACGCCTTTCGCTAGGAATGCACCAAAGGATTGGCCAGCACTGCCGTAGAACTTAACGTTCATTGGCTTTGGTAGACCTTTATCTTTGTACACTTTCGAAATCTCGTTCGACAGCATGGTGCCCGCAGAGCGGTCAGTGTTGATGATAGGGAACTCAGCGGTAACGGCTTCGCCTTTTTCTAAAGCAGGAATCGCCGCTTGGATTAACTTACGATCCAGAACGTCTTCAAGATTATGGTTTTGCTGTGTCTGGTTATGAATGCCATCGCCTTCACGCGCTTGTTCAATATGCAGAACAGGCGTTAGATCTAGGTTTTTGTATTTCCAGTGTTTGATGTCTTCACGTACTTTCAGCTTGTGAGATTGGCCAACCATCTCTTCGATAGTACGGAAACCAAGTTCAGCCATTACTTCACGCATGCCTTCTGCCATGTATTGGAAGAAAGTCACGACATCATCTACGCGGCCATCAAAGCGCTCACGCAGTGTTTTATTTTGTGTTGCGATACCAACAGGGCAGGTGTTTTTATGACACTTACGCATCATGATACAGCCTTCAACAACCAATGCCGCCGTTGCTACGCCCCATTCTTCAGCACCTAACAACGTCGCTACGATTAAATCGCGTGGCGTTTTCATTTGGCCATCAGACTGAACAACGATACGGTTACGCAAACCGTTTTTAAGTAGAGTTTGGTGCGTTTCCGCCAGCCCAAACTCCCATGGTAGACCTGTGTGGCGAATCGATGACATTGGTGATGCACCAGTACCGCCATCAAAACCTGCAATCAGTACTACATCGGCTTTAGCTTTTGCTACACCAGAGGCAATCGTACCAACACCGGCTTCAGACACGAGCTTAACGTTAACACGGCCATCACGGTTGGCATTTTTCAGATCGTAGATCAGCTGAGCCAAATCTTCGATTGAGTAAATATCATGGTGTGGCGGTGGTGAAATTAGGCCGACGCCAGGAGTCGAGTGACGTGTCGCGCCGATCCAGTCATCTACTTTATCGCCAGGAAGTTGTCCGCCTTCACCTGGTTTCGCGCCTTGAGCCATTTTAATCTGAATTTCATCAGAGTTAGTTAGGTAGTAAGACGTTACGCCGAATCGACCAGAAGCAACCTGCTTGATAGCAGAGCGTTCCCAATCGCCGTTTTCTTTCGGTTCAAAACGCGCTGGATCTTCACCACCCTCACCAGAGTTCGATTTCGCGCCAATGCGGTTCATCGCGACAGCCAGTGTTGAGTGCGCTTCATAAGAAATTGAACCGAATGACATGGCACCGGTAGCAAAGCGCTTCAAGATGCTTTCGATTGGTTCTACTTCTTCAAGTGGAATAGAACCTGCTGGATTTTTAACGAAATCTAGCTGGCTACGCAGTGTTGCTGCGTTGTCGCCTTGAGCATCGACGGCTTGTGCGTATTGTTTAAACTGAGAGTAATCTTTATTGCGTGTAGACTCTTGCAATAAAGAAATGGTCTCTGGGTTAAACAAGTGTTTTTCGCCACGTTGTTTCCATTGGTAAACACCGCCAACATCCAAAACTTGGACTGGGATTTCACGTGTTGGGTAACCAAGGCGGTGACGAACTAATACTTCTTTTGCAATGTCATCAATGGTTAAGCCTTCGATACGAGTAACGGTACCGGTGAAGTACTTATCAACCACTGATTTGCTGATACCAAGTGCTTCAAAAATTTGAGCTCCATGGTACGACTGAAGCGTAGAAATGCCCATCTTAGAGAAGATTTTCAGTAGACCGCCGTTAACACCTTTACGGTAGTTATCGAAAAGCGCTTCTGCTGATAGTGATGGGTCTAGCTTCTTAGTGCGCTGAAGATCAATGATGGTTTCAGTCACTAAGTATGGGTTAACTGCGTTAGCACCGTAACCAACTAATGTGGCGAAATGGTGCGTCTCACGAGCATCGCCAGTCTCAATCACGATGTCACACTTAGCACGTAATCCTTTACGAATTAGGTGGTGGTGAACTGCGCCAACGGCCAGCATTGCTGGAATTGCTGCGTGGTTTGAGTTAACGGCACGGTCAGTCAGTAGGATGATAGAGTAACCGTCATTTACGGCATCTTCAGCGTATTGACAAACACGTTTAAGCGCGCGCTCGAGCTTGCCTTTTTCTTCGCTTGCACGGAATACGATATCCAGCGTTTTTGCTTGTAAGTGCTCGTTATCAATCGCGCGCAGTTTTTCTAGTTCCGCGTTTGATAATACTGGCGACTCAAGCTCAACTTTTTGACAGTGTTCAGGCGTTTCTGCCAGTAGGTTTTGGTCTTTACCTAAGTACGTATTTAACGACATAACCATGCGCTCACGGATCGGATCGATCGGTGGGTTGGTTACCTGAGCAAATAGCTGCTTAAAGTAGTTTGAAAGGTGCTGCGATTGGTGTGACAAAATCGCTAACGGCCAATCGGCACCCATGGCTGAAAGTGGCTCGTAGCCAGTTTTTGCCAGAGGAACAATGATCTCGTTTACTTCTTCAGAACTCACACCAAAAGCTTGCTGATGATGCAGTAGACGTTCAGGTGAAGGCTGAGAGTGAGAGTTATCGGCTTCTGGCAGCTCTTTCAAGCTCAATAGGTTGTCTTTAACCCATTGCTCATAAGGCTGTGCTTTAGCGATGTCGTCTTTCACTTCTTCATCTGAAATGATGCGGCCTTGTTCAAGGTCAGCAACAAAAATACGACCCGGTTGCAGACGACCACGGAACTCAACGTTTTCTGGTTCAATTTCTACAACACCAGATTCAGATGCCATAACGAGGAAGTCATCTTTAGTCACTGTGTAACGAGATGGACGCAGGCCGTTACGGTCTAGCGTTGCACCTACTTGAACACCATCGGTGAAACAAACTGATGCAGGGCCATCCCATGGTTCCATGACGTTAGCGTGGTATTGATAGAACGCACGACGTGTTGGATCCATGTTTTTGTTTTCTTGCCATGCTTCAGGGATCATCATCATCAATGCATGAGGCAAGCTACGGCCAGAAAGAACTAATAGCTCAAGCGCCATGTCAAAGTTCGATGAATCTGAGCTACCTTCTTGACAGATAGGCAGCAGCATGTCGATTTCTGCTTTAGTGAAAAGATCGGATTCAATGATCGCTTCACGCGCTTTCATCCAGTTTAAGTTACCACGAACCGTGTTGATCTCGCCGTTATGAGCGATGTAACGGAATGGTTGGGCTAGACGCCAGCGTGGGAATGTATTGGTAGAGAAGCGAGAGTGAACTAAGGCTAAAGCAGTAACCATGGTCGGGTTCTGCAAATCTAGGAAATACTGAGGCACTTGCTCTGTGGTTAATTGACCTTTATAAACCAACGTCTTGTATGACATTGAGTTAATGTAGAAGTCGTCACCAATGTTTGAAATGCTTTCTAGGCAGACACGGACTGTGTAGTTACGTAGAACATACAGCTTACGCTCAAGCTCTTCTGGCTTAATACCAGGACCGCCAGAGATAAATACGTGCTCGAATTGTGGTTCAGTGCTTAGTGGGTCAGCGCCGATCATTGAATTATCGACAGGCAGTACACGGTAGCCGATGACTTCAAGCTCAAGGCGTTTAGCATTACGCTCTAGAATGTCTCTACATTGAGCGCGTTTGTGTTCGTCTTTCGGGAACAACACCACACCCACACCATACTTTTCAAACGAAGGCAGAGTAAGACCTTGCTTGACGGTTTCTTCTAAAAGAAATTCATGAGGTTTCTGCAATAAGATACCAGCACCATCGCCGCTGCATGGATCACAGCCTTGACCACCACGGTGTTCCATACGAGCAAGCATGTCGAGTGCTTGAGTGACAACAGCGTGAGATTTGCGGTTCTTAAGATGAGCAACAAAACCGATACCACAAGCGTCATGCTCCAATTCAGGAGTATATAGACCTTGTGAATTCTGCTTATCTACCATAGATAACATCCTTCCAGTTATTTTCGGGCGCGGGTTGCTAAAGGCAACAGCCGACCCTGTCCTTTTTTAATTATGAAATCGAAACCGTTTTTTGTTAAAAACAGTCAGAATCCTTTCTGTCCTTCGCGGGAAATTATGAGCGAAGAAGACTATTCCTTGGAGATACACACTCAAATAAACCAATATGATAGGTTTTGATGTTGGTGGGGAGTGATATCTACCTATTTAACTCTGTTTCATCAAACACAAAAATGCCTGATAAAAGGTGACGCGTGTAACTATCCTACAATTTTGGCTAGTTAAATTCCATTTAAACTTACCTTGAATTGCGCATTTTTTCGACCAGTTTTTGCATATGTAGCTTAACAAATCGATAACATCGTCACTATTTATAGGATTTAATGCATCTTTATTGATTTCCGTCGGGGATAAAAAAAGACGTGCTACTAAAATTCGGCCCTATTTCTTGCAGATATGTAATTTTGTTTCACAAGAGGGTGTTTGCGCCCAGAGTACTTTTTAATGGCAAAGCAGTTACACGAATTGGTTAATACAATAGGTCAGGATTTACAGCGTCGATACGGTGAAAAAGTGCATAAACTGACTTTGCACGGTGGCTTTAGTTGCCCAAACCGCGATGGCACGATAGGAAGAGGCGGCTGTACTTTTTGTAATGTGGCGTCTTTTTCTGATGAACAAACGCAAATAAAAAGTATTCGTGAGCAATTGACTGATCGTGCTGGTGAGGTAAAGCGAGCTAAAAAGTACTTGGCCTATTTTCAAGCCTACACGAATACCTATGCGGAAGTTCAAGTACTAAAAAATATGTATGAAGAAGCACTGACTCAAGCGGATATTGTCGGGCTTTGTGTCGGTACTCGCCCAGACTGTGTGCCGCAAGCAGTATTGGACTTGCTATCACAATATCGTGAACAAGGTTATGAAATATGGTTAGAACTGGGTTTGCAAACGGCCAATACCGATACATTAAAGCGAATTAATCGTGGCCATGACTTTGAATGCTATGCTGATATTACAAAGAAAGCTCAAGAGCTTGGTATTAAAGTCTGTACTCACCTGATTATTGGTTTGCCGAAAGAAACGGAACAGGATTACCGCGAGACGCTACAAAAAGTCATCGAAGTTGGCACTGACGGAATCAAATTGCACCCGCTTCATATTGTCGAAGGCAGTACCATGGCCAAAGCGTGGCGGGCTGGAAAAATTGAAGAGTTAGCCCTTGATCATTACATCGACATAGCCACTGATTTAATTCGTCATACGCCAAGAGACATCGTGTTTCATAGAGTGACGGCGACCGCTCGTCGACCGACCTTACTTGCTCCTTTATGGGGAGAGCAACGCTGGCTAGCAATGACCAGTATTGGTAGCCGACTGGATGTGCAAGGCGCACAGGGTAGCGCTTTAGGTGCGCCTTTCGTTTATACGTTACCAAAGTTGAAGTAAATAGTGTCAATGAATCATCGATGAAACATAACGACAGGCGGTTAGAAGTGAGGCGAGAGAGCACGCTTTTGTGTACACTGTAAAAGTCTGTTTAAAAAGCGAATCTTGGATGGAAACGATATACCACTGGTTGTGGCAAACCACGCGCGAATTTGGCTTCGAATGCGCGGTAATTATACTTAGCATAATAATGGTGTTCTATTATCGACATCGCGCTCAACGCCAAGCTGAGCGTTTTTTGTCTGATGTGCCTATGGCTGTCATTGTTATTGATGCCAAAAGTGGGCAATTGCTGAATGCAAATCGCCATGCGCAGCAGTTGTTTTCTATTCGAAAGGTTGGTGAGCAGTTTCTTTTTCCGAGCATGATTAGCCCTGACTTTTTACTCAAGATATTTAGCCCTTTTTGCTCGAATGGTCAGTTTAGTGATCATGTGCAGTCTTTTCCTGTTTCTGAACACCTTTCTCGTAAGTTGTGCCTGTCTGGGCAGTTAGAAAAATATCGTGGCCATTCTGCTTGGTATGTCTATGCCGAGCTAGAACAAAGCTCTCATGATGATGAACCTATGCTCCAACAAGAGGTGACAACTCGGGTATTGGATTCAATGTCCGAATTGGTGTTTTTCAAAGACAAGAATCATCAGTTGCTCGGAACGAATAAAGCGCATGACCATTTTTGGCATGAGCGTTTAGAGGAAGCAGAGCATCTTGCTCTGAACCATAAAAATGGACGCTTTAGCCAGCGAAAATGGACAACAACACCTGATGGGAAAAGTTGCTTATTAGAAACTCACATTAGTGTGTTAATGGATGACAAAGGAAATCCAATGGGGACGCTTGGCATTAGTCATGATGTAACCGATTGGAAGAAAACTCAGCAAGCACTCAGAGATGAAATGGAGCGGCATAAAGATACCGAAGTCGCGTTGGCCCAGAGGGATACCATTTTACAATCCATCTTAACGGCTAGCCCGGATCCCATTGGAATGTTCAATGAGAATATGATCTACGAAGCGTGTAATCAGCCATTTGTTGAGGCTCTTGGTATTACTGATCCTGCAGAATTGCTCGGTAAAAAATTGGATCAGGTGGTCCCTCAAGATAATTACCTCAATTATGAAAACAGTGACCAACAAGTTATGAAGCAAGGAAAAACGCTGAGGTACATTAGCAAAGTTGAGCGTACCAGTGGGGTGGCTACTTGGTATGACGTAGTGAAATCACCATATCAAGATCCCGCCTCAGGAACTAACGGAGTATTGGTCATCACACGTGATGTCAGTGAACGCTATTTGGCCGAGCAAAAGTTAGCGAGCGCAAACCTAGAGTTGGAAAAACTGAGCTTTATCGATGGCTTAACCAAAGTAGCAAATCGCCGTAGATTTGATGAGCAGTTAGACATATTGTGGCGTTTGCATGTAAGGCAACAAAAACCGCTTACCATCATGCTGTGTGATATTGATTATTTTAAAGACTACAATGACAGCTACGGACACCAAAAAGGGGATGATGCTCTCATCCAAGTCGCTCAAGTGTTTGCTCAAGTCTTATCGAGACAATCTGATTTTGTGGCTCGATATGGTGGAGAGGAGTTCGCATTTTTGCTACCAGATACAGATTCTGAAGGGGCAGGTAATGTGGCGGTACGCATTCATGAAGCGATCCAAGAACTAAGAATTGATCACGAACAGTCTCTGGTATCCGATTGGGTCACTCTGAGTATCGGAATCGTCTCTTATATTCCTAATAATGACCAAACGGCAAGTTCTTTGGTTGCTATGGCCGATAAAGCCTTGTACCGAGCAAAACAAAAAGGTCGAAATCAATCTCAGTTCTACTAACAATCGTTATGAACTACCAAGCCAGCATGTCAGAATAAAATCATCGTAATTTCATTTGGTTAGTTGTGAGCCTTTTACGGGACGAAAGGCCATAACCTAGTTACAATTGACCCTCATTATCGAAACAGGAACGTTGAATGAAGCCAATAAAAAATCTAGCCCAGTACTATGTCGACTTGCTCGTTAAGCTGGGTATTGTGCGCTTCTCTATTTTATTGGCGCTGGCTCTGGTGGCATTAGCGGTCTTTGTTCAAGTGGGCATTACGCTTGCGCTGCAAGGCAGTGTTGATGACATTGATATTGTCCGTTCTGTATTTTTTGGTTTGATCATTACACCTTGGGCTGTGTATTTTCTTTCGGTTGTGGTTGATCAGCTAGAAGAGTCCCGCCAACGACTGTCTAAATTGGTGTCCAAGCTCAAAGACATGCGCTCTCGCGATCAAGAGCTTAATTATCAGCTACAGCAGAATATCGCTCGCTTGAATTCAGAAATTGAAGAAAGGCAACGAGCAGAAGAGGCGCGTGGTGAAGTGTTGGCTGATCTCGAAAATGAAGTGTATCAGAGAGAAAGAGCACAAGTGGAGCTTGCTGAACGCACTGCGTTGTTGCGCTCATTTATCGATGCTTCTCCGGACCTAATTTATTACCGCAATGAGCAGGGTGAATTTTCAGGCTGTAACCGTGCAATGGAAAACCTGACAGGTAAAGGTGAACATGAGCTGGTAGGCCTTACACCTTGGGATGTGTACAGCAAAGAGGTGGCAAGGCAAATCGTTGAAACCGATAAGCAAGTATTTGATGGTAACCACTCACTAACGTACGAGCAATGGCTTGAGTATCCTGATGGTAAAAAAGCGTATTTTGAGCTGAGAAAAGTGCCGTTTTATAGCAAAGAAGGGAAACACCTTGGCTTAGTTGGATTCGGCCGAGATATTACTGAACGTAAGAAATATCAAGATGCGCTGGAAAAAGCCAGCCAAGATAAAACCACCTTTATTTCTACCATCAGTCATGAATTACGCACGCCTCTTAATGGCATTGTCGGCTTGAGTCGTATGCTGTTGGATACCAAATTAACGGAAGAGCAGCGTCAGTATCTGCAAACCATTAATGTGAGTGCGGTGAGTTTAGGTAATATCTTTAACGATATTATTGATATGGATAAGTTTGATCGCCGTAAATTGGAGCTGTTCCCTAAAGCGTTAGACTTTAATGATTTCATAGCCGAAATAGAAAGTTTATCCAGCTTGATGGCTGAACAGAAAGGGTTACGCTTTGATTTAGAAAGATTAACGCCGTTGCCGAGTGGCATTGTGGTTGATGCGACGCGTTTGAGACAGGTACTTTGGAACTTAATTAGCAATGCAATGAAGTTCACTAAAGAGGGCGGCGTTGTCATGAGTGTCAGTACTGAAACTCAAGATGATATGGTTGAAGTGACTCTAGAGATCGAAGATACCGGTGTAGGCATTCCCGATAGTGAATTAGATAAAATCTTCGCGATGTATTACCAAGTGAAATCGGGCAAAGATAACTTGCATGCAGTTGGTACCGGTATTGGCTTGGCTGTATCTCGTCAGCTCATTAATATGATGAATGGCGATATCGTTGTTTCTAGTGAAGAAGGGTTTGGTAGTACCTTTACTGTGACGATCAGCGTGCCCGTGGTTCAGGGCGAAGTGGATAAAACAAGTAAGTATCTGGAAGTGCAGGGTTCGTTACGTATCTTCATGTTGGAAGACATCGAGCTAAATGTCACCGTTGCACGTTCTTTGCTTGAAAGCCTGGGTCATACCGTTGATGTAGCGATGACCGGGCAAGAAGCGATAGATAATTTTGAACCTCACTTATATGATTTGGCCCTACTTGATATTCAACTGCCAGATATGACAGGTTTTGACGTTGCAGAGTACTTTAGAAAGACACATAGTGAATTACCACCACTGGTTGCCCTGACTGCCAATACGCTGAAAGATAAAGATGAATATTTGCGTAAAGGGATGGATGATGTCATTAGCAAGCCATTATCTGTTAAGGGTGTGAAAAGGGCATTAGCGCACTGTGTCGATCAGGATAAGAGCATTGAATCGCCCTCGCAGCCGATTGAAGAGAAACAGTCAGCAGAACCATCGAAAGCATTCAATAAAGTTCTCGACCTACCAATGTTAGAATCGTACGTTGAAATTGTTGGCTCGGGCCCTGTATTGCAAAGCATAAAAATGTTTGAAGATATGATGCCAAGTTATATCGAAATTCTTGATTCAAATATGATCGCGAAAGATCAAGATGGTATTGTGTCAGAGGCACATAAGATTAAAGGGGCTGCGGGCTCTATTGGTCTTAAACATATACAAAAAGTAGCGCAAAAAGCTCAATCTCCTGAGCATGCCGCGTGGTGGGAGAATATTCAAGATTGGGTGGATGAAATCAGAAACGGTTACCAGCACGATATTGAAATTCTTAAAGATTGGCTTCTAAGCAGCGAAGGTAAATAGAATGAATACAAAGATCGCAACAGCAGCAATACTGGGCTTTACGTTACTGACTGGGTGTGCAGCAACAGCACCTTCTGCCGAACAAGCTCCTTGGGGAGAAAATAACACCATTATGATTTCAGAAACAAAGGTCGCATTATCGAGCAACCTTTGGATCAATGCCATGCCGTCTGCAACGGAACAAAGTGGCCAAATGGTGAATGCGGCCTTATATATCGAATCTAAGCAGGGCTTGCCGGCTAACCTAGCCGTGACAAGCGTGACGCTACGTCAGGGTGAACAAGTATGGGTGATATCAGAAGACGATTTTGAATTGCGAACCCACTTAGACACGCAATGGGAGATCGCCTTACTGGTTGAAGCAAACATTGATGACAGCCTGCCAGTCGATGTGGCAGTGAGTTTTGGCAGTGATAACAAAGCGTTTTGGCTAATAGACCGTAATATCAAGGTTGATACGGTTTACTAAACCGAGCTGAAAGACAGTAAAAAGCCCTGAACGCTAACGTTCAGGGCTTTTTAGTATGTAACGCAGGAGATTTTAGACTTATTCGTCTAAATCACCACAGAAGCGATAACCTTCACCGTGAATTGTCGCGATGATTTCCGGAGTATCAGCAATGGATTCGAAATGCTTACGAATGCGACGGATAGTCACATCTACAGTACGATCATGTGGCTTAAGCTCGCGGCCTGTCATTTTTTTCAGTAAGTCGGCGCGTGTTTGAATTTTGCCTGGGTTTTCACAGAAGTGAAGCAGGGCACGGAATTCAGAGCGAGGCAGTTTATAACCTTCGCCACCAGGACTAACTAATGAACGGCTGTTGATATCAAGCTCCCAGCCATTAAACGTATAGCTTTCAACTGTGCGCTTTTCTTCAGGTGTTGCACCAATGCTCATTGAGCGGCCTAGAAGGTTACGGGCACGGATAGTCAGTTCACGTGGGTTGAATGGCTTGGTGATGTAATCATCAGCACCAATCTCAAGACCTAAGATCTTATCAACTTCGTTATCACGACCGGTTAAGAACATGAGGGCAACATTTGCTTGTTCACGCAATTCACGAGCAAGGAGTAATCCGTTTTTACCGGGCAAGTTAATGTCCATGATAACCAGATTAACTTGGTTTTCAGAGAGTAACTGGTGCATTTCTTCACCGTCACTCGCTTCAAATACAGTGTATCCCTCTGCTTCGAAAATGCTCTTTAGCGTATTACGGGTCACTTGCTCATCTTCAACGATGAGAATTTGTGGGGTTTGCATTGGCGGTACCTAAATTGTAACTAAATTGTTTAAATAAATAGATTCTAGGCAAAAAAAATAACGTTTGGAAAGATGTTAATGCTAAAAATCTTCAATCATCCTTCCTAAATGGTACGCCGTCCGTGGGAGCCTTTTGATATCAAGGCTCAGTCCTAATACGTTTGCATATTGATTTTTGCCGTCAATTGTTACTGATTCTATATTGTTAACAGCTTGCTAACAATGGCTGATTGTTATTTCCATTCAGTTTGTTGATTTATATCAATAGATGAAATTAAACTAGAATAGATAGTAGATTAGCGATTATGGAAGGCAGTATTTAACAACGAGAACTTCTGTTAGCTGGGCTTTAAATGAGACGATTGACCATTTAAATGTGGTGAAAAATACGGTTATCGTTGTGATTTTATTTTGATTCTATCCTTTATTATCAATAGCTTTGAATGATTTCACATCCTAGAGTTATAATGATTACTCAATGTTTTTGTAGTGAAAAAAATGTTTAAAATCCTGAATGAGCTCGCAAGAAAACGCTGATGAGAGCTGATTTTTTTGTAGGAAAATCACCACAAAATTGATTCAAATATGCCCTGAGTCGAGTTGAAAACATCATTCTATACGCAAAATTAATGAGATTTTGATTGTCAACGCAGCCTAGAAAGTGTGCGTGACCCTACAATTTTACGAAAAATTGAACCACTTACAGATACAAGGACAAAATTAACCATATTGACGCTGAATAAAGATGTTCAGCATTAGAGGAAGACTTCCAAGGAGGAACAATGAAAGACTTACTACCCGATCTGTGTGATCAGTATGAGGAGCAAGTTAAATTGCTTGATCTGCCGCTGCAAAATTTTGGTATGCGGTCGGCGTTTTGGGGAAAGGTGGTAACAGTTCGCTGTTTTCACGATAACTCCAAAGTTCGAGAAGTACTGAGCCAGAATGGCAAAGGCAAAGTATTGTTTGTGGATGGCAATGGGTCTTGTCAAAAAGCCTTATTAGGCGATCAGTTAGCCATATTAGCCATTGAGAATCATTGGGAAGGGGTTATTGTTTGGGGGGCATGCCGCTATGTCTCAGATCGATCTTGGTGTCAAGGCTATTGCAGCGTGTCCATTTAAGACCGATAAGCGCGGTATTGGTGAGATTGATGTGGGCTTAACAATACAGAGGCAGATGATTCAACCTGGCGATTATATTTACGCTGATTGGAACGGAACCTTGTTATCAAAGGATGAATTAGAGGTTTAAAAGCTGAACCCTAACCCGACTTCAAGACCTTGCTGCCACTCTTCGTAATCGAAAGTGGCATGCAAATCTACGTGATCAGAAATTTTTAGCCGGCTGGTCACTTCTGCCGACAATTGTTTTTCTTCCGTAGGGTCGTTTTTATTTACTTGAGCTCTCAGACTACTTTTAAAGGTAATGTTTTCGTTGAATTGATAACTCATCCCACTCAAAAAACCATTTTGTTTTTCTGAGCTATCACTTGTGATACTGGCGCCCACATAGAGATCGAGTGATTCAAAAACATTGTAAGAGTAGCCACTGTCAATTTGCCAAATATCAAACTGTTCAGTGTTGGTGTTTGAGTTACTTGAAATAAAAAGCTTATGAGAAGAGGCTTTCTCAGGGGCAAGTGGAAATGGGCTGCTTAGGCAAATGCTAGGCAGCAGAAGAAGGCCTGATAACAGAACTCGTTTCATATTGCCTCCTTGCTAATTTATCCACTTAGTGAATATAGCGTAAGTTCCCTAACTGAACGATCTTTTTTTGTTTCCTCACATTTAATTGAGATCCTTCTCACCTATTTGTGATCTTTGCGGTGTTTTACCTTTCTCAATTAGTACCTTTCAACTAAGTGCATAATACCGTGAGCTAAAGAAATAAGGGATAAATTGCTGGATAACCTCATTTTTATTTTTACAGTGATTATTTTTGATTTAATTTATTTAAAATCAAATATTTAGGTCTAATTTAATAACCAAAATCCTTTGAGGCTACTGTAATAAAAACAAGTTTTATGTTGACTTGATAGCACAAAATCGGTAAACGTAAAGTTAAGCAAACAGAGAATATTGATAATAGAATAAAATAATTATGTTACTTACCCGCTCTACCATGACCACCATTATTATTACCAACATAACCATTGTTGGGGCGGCCTTGTAAGCGAAAGTTTTTCAAAAAAAGGCCTGTATCCCCAGAGATGCAGGCCTTTTTTTATGCAGATTTAAAATTAATACCGGAGGAAGGGATGCGAGTATTGAAGTTTGGCGGTTCATCATTAGCGGATGCTGATCGATTTTTAAGAGCTGCAGATATTATTGCGAATAATGCGCAACAAGATGACATAGCCGTGGTGCTATCAGCGCCGGGAAAAACCACCAATAAGCTGGTTTCAGTGATTGAAGGGGCGCTACGAAACGGAGAGGCAGAGCTTCAGATTGCCGAGTTGGAATCGTCGTTGCAAGGATTGTATGAAGAGATTTTAACCCACGTACCGAATGTTGATGGAACGGGTTTCTCTAATCAACTAAAGACCTCGTTATCGCAACTGCGCCAATTTGTTCATGGCATTAACCTGTTAGGCATGTGCCCAAACAATGTTAATGCACGAATCATCAGCAAGGGCGAGCGAATCTCGATTCAACTGATGAAAGCAGTATTGGAAGCAAAAGGCCAAGCGGCTGCATTGATTGACCCTGTGCAGTACCTTTATGCACAAGGCGATTACTTAGAAGCCATGGTTGATGTTGATGTATCAACTCAAAACTTCAGACAACAACCGCTTGCCGCTAATCATGTTCATATCATGCCTGGTTTTACTGCAGGTAATGCACAAGGTGAATTAGTTACGTTGGGTCGCAATGGTTCCGATTACTCAGCGGCAGTGCTTGCGGCGTGTTTACGTGCAGAGTGTTGTGAAATTTGGACTGACGTTGATGGCGTATATAACTGTGACCCACGCTTAGTCGATGATGCTCGCTTACTGAAGTCACTCAGCTATCAAGAAGCAATGGAGCTTTCCTACTTTGGTGCATCTGTTTTGCATCCAAAAACCATTGCACCTATCGCTCAGTTCCACATTCCTTGCTTGATTAAAAATAGCTTTAATCCACAAGGCGAAGGCACGCTAATCGGTCAAGATACCGGTGAAGATAATCTGGCGATTAAAGGTATTACAACCCTTAATAAGCTAACGATGGTGAACGTTTCAGGCCCGGGTATGAAAGGCATGGTTGGCATGGCGAGCCGCGTGTTTGGTTCTATGTCTGCATCTGGCGTATCAATCGTGCTTATCACGCAATCATCTTCTGAATACAGCATCAGCTTCTGTATCGAACAAGCGGATAAAGCCAAAGCGAAGAAAGCCTTAGGTGACGCGTTTGAATTAGAACTGAAAGATGGCCTATTAGAGCCTGTTGATTTTATTGATGATGTTGCCATCGTGACCTTGGTTGGCGATGGTATGCGTACTTCTCGTGGTGTTGCGTCGCAGTTCTTTGCGTCATTAGCTGAAGTGAACGTTAACATCGTAGCAATAGCGCAAGGTTCATCTGAACGTGCAATCTCTGCGGTAATTCCTGAAGATAAAATCGCAGAAGCGGTAAAAGCTTGTCATGAAAATTTATTTAACTCTAAGCACTTCCTAGACGTATTTGTCGTTGGTGTTGGTGGCGTTGGTGGCGAGCTGGTTGATCAAATTGAAAGGCAACAAGCCACGTTAGCCGAAAAAGGCATTGTGCTGCGAGTATGTGGCCTAGCAAATAGCAAAGGCTTATTACTTGATAGTGAAGGCTTACCATTGGATCATTGGCGCGATCGCATGAAGAACGCAAGCCAAGAGTTCAACTTGGCACAACTGATCGCACTGGTTCAACGTAACCACATTATTAACCCTGTATTGGTTGATTGTACTTCAAGTGAAACCATCGCTAATCAATATGCCGATTTCCTAGCGGCGGGTTTCCACGTAGTGACTCCAAACAAGAAAGCCAACACAGCAAGTATGGCTTACTACCACCAGTTGCGTAACGTTGCTCGTTCATCGCGTCGTAAGTTGATGTATGAAACAACGGTAGGTGCTGGCTTACCCGTTATTGAAAACCTACAGAACCTAATTTCAGCAGGGGATGAACTGGACAAGTTTAACGGTATTTTATCGGGTTCACTGTCTTACATCTTTGGTAAGTTGGATGAAGGAATGACGTTAAGTCAAGCGACCAACATTGCGAAAGATAACGGTTTTACTGAGCCAGATCCTCGTGATGATCTTTCTGGAATGGACGTTGCTCGTAAGTTGCTTATTTTAGCGCGTGAAGCTGGATTTGAGTTAGAGCTTGAAGATGTCGTTGTAGAGCAAGCTCTGCCACCAGGCTTTGATGACAGTGGTTCTGTGGATGAGTTTATGGCTCGCTTACCAGAAGCAGATGCCTACTTCTTAGCTGAGTCAGCAAAAGCAGCGAAAGAAGGCAAAGTATTGCGCTACGTTGGCGAAATCTTAGATGGCCAATGTAAAGTACGCATTGCCGCTGTTGATGAAAACGATCCAATGTACAAAATTAAAGATGGTGAGAATGCGCTTGCGTTCTATAGCCGTTACTACCAACCGATCCCATTGGTTCTACGTGGTTATGGCGCGGGTACAGAAGTAACCGCGGCCGGTGTATTCGCTGATGTGATGCGTACCCTTGGTTGGAAATTAGGAGTGTAACGATGAGCGTTGTAGTTTATGCCCCGGCATCGATTGGTAATGTCAGCGTCGGATTTGACGTATTGGGCGCGGCGGTTTCACCTATTGATGGTTCATTATTGGGTGATCGAGTTAAAGTGGAAAGTGGTGAGCAAGACTTTTCACTCGACACTGCAGGCAGCTTCGTTGCTAAATTGCCAACCGATCCAAAAGAAAATATTGTATACGATTGCTGGCGTGTGTTTGCTCGTGAACTGGCGAGCAAAGAGGTCGCACTTAAAAATGTGCACATGACGCTTGAGAAAAACATGCCAATTGGCTCTGGGCTTGGGTCGAGTGCTTGTTCCATTGTAGCGGCGTTAGATGCTTTAAATCAATTTCATGACAACCCGTTGTCAGAAATGGAGTTATTGGCATTAATGGGCGAAATGGAGGGGCAGATATCAGGTGGTATCCACTATGATAACGTGGCGCCTTGTTACCTGGGGGGTGTCCAGTTAATGCTAGAGGAAATGGGACACATCAGCCAACCAGTGCCGAGTTTTGATGAGTGGTATTGGGTCATGGCTTACCCTGGTATTAAAGTGTCTACCGCAGAAGCTCGAGAAATATTGCCGTCTCAGTACCGCCGCCAAGATATCATTGCTCATGGCCGTCACCTGGCGGGTTTTATTCATGCTTCCCATTCAGGTCAGCCAGAGTTAGCCGCAAAAATGATCAAAGACGTGATTGCTGAACCATATCGTGAGAAACTTCTCCCTGGTTTTGCTGACGCGCGTAAGTACGCACTTAGTGCTGGCGCTTTAGCTACGGGGATTTCTGGTAGCGGCCCAACATTGTTCAGCATTTGCAAAGATAAAGATGTCGCCGAGCGAGTTGCTCGCTGGTTAGAACAAAATTACGTACAGAATGAAGAAGGATTCGTTCACGTTTGTCATCTAGATAAGCAAGGTTCGAAAATAACAGGAAGTGAGCTATGAAGCTTTACAACATCAAAGAAAATGAAGAACAAGTCTCTTTTGGCCAAGCCGTGCGCCAAGGGTTAGGTCGTAACCAAGGGTTATTTTTTCCAGCAGAATTGCCAAAATTTGACGATATTGATGCGCTACTGGCCGAAGATTTTATTCCTCGTAGCAGCAAGATTTTGTCGGCACTGATTGGTGATGAGCTCAGTAAAGAGCAAGTTCATCAATTAGTTGATAATGCATTCCAATTTCCAGCACCAATCAAGTCTATTAAAGATGGCGTTTACGCGTTAGAGCTTTTCCATGGGCCGACGCTTGCGTTTAAAGATTTTGGTGGCCGTTTCATGGCGCAATCTTTGGCTGCGGTATCTGATGGTGGTCAAATTACCATTTTGACAGCAACATCGGGTGACACTGGCGCGGCGGTTGCTCATGCATTTTATGGCATGGAAAACATCAACGTCGTGATTCTATACCCGAAAGGAAAGATCAGCCCGCTTCAAGAAAAGCTGTTCTGTACACTCGGTAAGAATATCCACACCGTTGAAATTGACGGCGACTTTGATGACTGCCAGGCGCTGGTTAAGCAATCATTTGATGATGCAGAATTGCGCAAAGAAATTGGTTTGAACTCAGCGAACTCTATCAATATTAGCCGTTTAATGGCGCAGATTTGCTACTACTTTGAAGCGGCAGCTCAAATGACAGCAGACGAGCGTGAAAATCTGGTTATTTCTGTACCAAGTGGCAACTTTGGCAACTTAACGGCTGGCTTGCTGGCTAAATCGTTGGGTCTTCCAGTTAAACGCTTTATCGCCGCAACTAACGTGAATGACACGGTACCTCGCTACCTAGAAACCGGAGAGTGGCAACCGAAAGCGACCATTGCAACGACATCCAATGCGATGGACGTGAGTCAGCCAAACAACTGGCCTCGTATTGAAGAGCTATGCCAATTGAAAGGTTGGGGCCTAGATACGCTAGGTAAAGGTGCTGTTACTGACGAGCAAAGCGCTCAATCTGTTGCTGAGCTTAACGAGCAAGGTTACCTATGTGAGCCACACGGTGCGATTGCTTACCGTATTTTACAAGAGCAGCTACAGGAAGGTGAAACAGGCTTGTTCTTGTGTACTGCGCATCCTGCGAAGTTTAAAGAAGTGGTTGACGACATCTTAGGTGGAGACATTGACGTGCCAGCGCCTTTGGCTAAGCACGCGGCAATGGATCTATTGTCTGAAGATCTTGCCAATGACTTTGATGCATTGAAAGTCGTACTAAGACGAGTACAACCTTAGTCAGTAATGTCGGGCTTCATTGAAAGCCCGTTTACTCACATAAAAAAACGGCGCTCATTGAGCGCCGTTTTTGTATTCTTAGACTTGTGTCTAGTGCTTGCTGATCTTATAGAGAGTCAGTGAAAGTACGTGCGATTACGTCTTTTTGCTGTTCAACGGTTAGAGAGTTGAAACGTACAGCGTAACCTGAAACACGAATAGTTAGCTGTGGGTAGTTCTCTGGGTGTGCAACAGCATCTTCAAGAGTTTCACGCTTAAGAACGTTAACGTTTAGGTGTTGGCCACCTTCAATGCGAGGAGCGGTTTCAATAGCCACTTCACGGCTTTCGTACTCACCTAGGTCAGCAGCTGAAACAACTTGATCAGCTTCGTAGCCTGATGTTGCTGCAACACAACGTGCTTCGTTCTTTTCGCTATCCAGTAACCAGATAGAGTTAAGAAGATTATCATTTGCCGCTTTAGTGATTTGAATACCTTGAATCATAACTTTCTCCTAGTCCACTTTCGTGGCTGTTATATTGGTGTTAATTTTCGAATTATTGTTGAGCTACGGTTATTATATAGCTAATGTCCACTATAATAATATTGATTTAGATCAAAAGACAACTAAAAACCTTAATTATTTTACGGTGAAAAGATTGAGGTAAATCAATAAATTCTTAAAAAACAACGTATTTACAAAATATTTGATACTATAAAAAATAGTTTAATACTAATTTTGTAGTAAATTTACTACAAAATATACACAATCTAAGTCATATTGCAGGTAAGTCATTGCTTCTTACTGTGAAGATGAAAGTGATTACAACAACAAATTACAGAGGGTTCTATGAAGTTAATTGGGGCACATGTATCTGCTGCTGGTGGCGTGGATAATGCACCGATGCGTGCAAGAGAGATTGGTGCGAACGCATTTGCGCTATTTACTAAAAATCAGCGTCAGTGGGTGGCAAAGCCACTCGATGCAAAAACCATTTCTGCCTTTAAAGCTAACTGCAAGATGCTGGGCTTTGGCCCTGAGAGTATTTTGCCACATGACTCCTACTTGATTAATTTGGGGGCTCCTGAAGAAGAAAAGCTGCAAAAGTCTCGCGATGCTTTTGTTGATGAGATGGAACGTTGTCATCAGCTTGGTTTGCATTTACTGAATTTTCATCCAGGTAGTCATTTAAAGAAGATCTCTGAGTCTGATTGCTTGGCTCGTATTGCTGAGTCGATCAACTTGGCTCACCAAGCGGTTCCAGATGTGGTTGCAGTGATTGAGAATACAGCCGGGCAGGGAACTAACTTAGGCTGGCGATTTGAGCACCTAGCGGAAATCATTGAACAGGTGGAAGACAAACAAAGGGTCGGAGTTTGCCTCGATACTTGCCACACTTTCACTGCAGGTTACGATCTTCGTAGTAAAGAATCTTGTGAAGCGACGTTTACAGAATTTGATCAAGTGGTGGGAATGCACTACTTGAAGGCAATGCACATTAATGATTCTAAAGTAGAATTTGCGAGCAGAGTGGATCGTCACCATTCCTTAGGCAAGGGCGAAATTGGTTGGCCGTGTTTCGAATACATCATGAAAGACGACAGATTTAACGGTATCCCATTGATTTTAGAAACAATTGAACCATCAATTTGGCCTGACGAAATCCAACAATTACGTATGTTTGAAAAAAAGTAGAGCAATTATATACGTTTAGCAAACCACATTGAAAAACTGGCATCATTCTTTCATAGATCCTATTACCGCTAGCTTGTTATGACGAAATTACTTGTTAGCAAAGCCAGCAAGCGTTTAGTTTTCGGTCTGTAGGAGAACGTTATGATGATGTCATATTTCAATTTTAATACGGTAATTCAGCCTCGAAATATTCCAGTACCCAATCGTCCTATTCAAGGTCGAGGCCATTGGAGAACTCCTCAAAAAACCTATTAGTCTAGGTTTTAGTTGGCGTGACCCTTGTTAGGTCACAAGCCTGTAGCACCTTACAATTAAATCTGGTTACAATGCATCAGAATTAATCGTGAGGTGTTTTTATGTTAGCCGCTAAAACTTGGCAAGATGTGATTTCTGAACAGCAACAACAGGAATATTTTCAACAAACCCTAGCGTTTGTTAAGCAAGAGCGAAGCTCTGGTAAAGCGGTCTTCCCTCCAGAAGATGAGGTGTTTAGTGCTTTTGACGCGACGCCACTTAACCAAGTTAAAGTCGTGATCTTAGGCCAAGATCCTTACCACGGTGTAGGGCAAGCTCATGGGTTGTGCTTTTCCGTTCGTCCCGATATTAAGACGCCGCCGTCACTCGTTAATATATACAAAGAGTTGGTGCAGGATATAGATGGGTTTTGTACCCCTTCTCATGGCTATTTACAAAGTTGGGCCAAGCAAGGTGTACTTTTGCTAAATACAGTACTAACCGTCGAGCAAGGTCATGCGCACTCTCATGCAAAATGTGGCTGGGAAACGTTCACAGATAAAGTTATTGCTGAGTTAAATGAGAGGGAAAATAAGATTATCTTTCTACTTTGGGGAGCTCATGCTCAAAAGAAAGGAAAAATGATCTGTCGTGATAAGCACCTAGTGTTGGAGGCGCCACATCCTTCTCCTTTATCGGCACATCGAGGCTTTTTGGGGTGTGGCCATTTTTCTAAAGTTAATCAATACCTTGATGGTATGGGGCACGCTAAAATTAATTGGCAGCCCATTCTGTAACTGTTGTTTATTTAACCAAAATCAAGGTATCGTTTGCAATTGTTAGCTAGTCTGTACTCTAAAGGGATTTCTTTTGATAAACATAAGAATAATGAGGAATGGACGCTATGATGTTAGAACGGATACGTCGAGAACACGGCTATATGATGCGGTTACTGGCTATTTTAAATAAAAAGCTAGTCGCTCTTCGCAATGAGCAGTCAGTAAATTATTCGCTACTTAAAGAAGTGGTGGATTATCTAAGTAATCACTCGGAAAAGGTTCATCACCCTAAAGAAGATATTCTATATCTTTATTATCAAGCTCACTATAAAGACGCTGGTACGATTAAAGATTTGGAGCAAGAGCACAAAGACCTGTCAGAATTGACGGACGATTTTCTTAATACTATCGAGATGATTTTACAAGATGCGGTTGTGCCACTTGATATGTTTGCTGATCGCTTAGAGGACTTCATCATTCGGCAGAAACAGCATTTAGAAATTGAGGAAAAAGAAATATTACCTCTTATTGATAAGCACTTTACTCCTGATGATTGGAGAGCCGTCGAGCTGAAATGGAAAGCTGAAGATGAAGACCCTGTGTTTGGTGAAACGATCGCAGAGCGCTACAAGCAATTGGCTGAGCGAATCAAAGCTTCTGATCTTATGGAGAACTAACCATAGTGTTAGTCAGTCTCATATAGGCATAAAAATAGGCACTATTCTTAGAATAATGCCTATTTCTCATTGAAAATTGAGCAATCTGTATTAAAAGTCTGAGTTTATAAGTCTATGTCGTCAAGGTCGTAACTTTGACAAGCATCCAAGTCCATCAATTCACGTTGTAAACGTTGTCTATCTTTTATTGCTTCTATTTCTCGCCACTTACGTTTAACGGGTTTGCTTCTCGTTGAACGAGAGCTGTGGTTGTCCATTGTCATAATATCTTCGAGTTGAAAGCCATCCATATGCAACCTCTCTAGTTATTGAAACTCCACGTGAGCCTTTTAAGTATCACAATTGGCTTAAGCATATCCTTGACGTGTTTCTCATTTGCTTCTCTTTTATGAAGCTTTTATGAGAACTACTGCAGCACTCACAAATTTTTAAAGAAAAATCGACTAAATAATGAGCGGTTGAGTTTTTTTTCAATTATTTTGTCGAGCTGATAATTGTTAAATCAGGCAGAAGCGCAATTTAAGGATTGCTATTCGAACTGAAAAACGCTGCATAGTAATTTACGGGAACGGAATGAATCCTTACTGCTGTAAGGGGGAAATTGATTTTCCATTGGCACACAAAGGGTTTGAGGGGATTTGTCGTTACGAATTTATCTCGACAGTGGTTATATGAACTCTATCAATAAATCTTGGCTTTTTGTTCCTCCGTTTTTCATTTGAGCGTGTTATATCTGTTAACAAAGTAACCGTTTGCAGTGAAATATCGCATTGATATTTTATCGTTTGCATATTGATTTTTTCAACAGTTATCCGCATTATCCTCGCGGTTAACATAATCATAACTGGCGATTTTCATCTACGTCAGAATTAATGGAGACAACTTTGGTGTTTACAATAAAGAAGTAATACACCTCTTTAATTGTTATTTATCCACCTTGTCGACATGCAAACTACAGGGAGTACACTTGTTAGTGTGCTGGTGTCATAAACTCAATTCGAGGTTAGCGTGACAGATTTAATCAATTTAATGAACGATCTTCTTTGGGGATCGATTTTAGTTTATCTTTTGGTCGGTGTTGGTATCTACTTTACGGTACGACTCGGCTTCATCCAATTCAGACACTTTGGGCACATGTTCTCTGTTCTGAAAAACAGCAGAAAATCCGACAAAGCAGGCATTTCCTCTTTTCAAGCATTATGTACTTCTTTAGCTGCTCGTGTTGGTACTGGTAATATGGCTGGTGTTGCCGTTGCACTGACAGCGGGTGGCCCAGGGGCGATTTTCTGGATGTGGCTGATTGCCATGCTTGGTATGGCGACCTCGTTTGCCGAAAGTACCCTTGCTCAGCTATACAAGACTCGTGATAACGATGGCAACTACCGTGGTGGCCCAGCTTATTACATGGAAAAAGGCTTAGGGATGCGCTGGATGGGCGTTTTGTTCTCGATCTTCCTTATCATCGCTTTTGGTTTAGTGTTCAATGCAGTTCAAGCAAACTCAATTGTAGGTGCAATGCACACCGCATTTGGTTTTGAACCTCTATATGTGGGCTTAGGTTTAGTCGCGTTGTCTTCGTTCATCATTTTTGGTGGTATACGTAAGATTGCTCGTACAGCTGAACTGATCGTTCCTGTTATGGCGTTGGCGTACTTGGCTATTGCCGTGTACATCATGCTGACTAACTTAGATAAATTACCTGACGTCTTGAGCCTTATCTTCAAGAGTGCGTTTGGTATGCAAGAAGCAGCTGCAGGTGGCCTTGGTTACGCAATTGCACAAGCAATGATTAACGGCATTAAACGTGGTCTGTTCTCGAATGAAGCGGGTATGGGTTCTGCGCCAAACGCAGCGGCTTCAGCGACACCCTATCCTCCGCATCCAGCATCTCAAGGTTATGTGCAGATGCTAGGTGTGTTTGTTGATACTGTGGTTATCTGTTCTGCGACCGTTGCTATTATTTTGATGTCTGGGGAATATGTACCTCACGGTGAAATCACAGGTATTGAGCTAACACAACGTGCGATGACGAGCCAAGTGGGCGACTGGGGCGGGATTTTCGTTGCTGTAGCGATTTTCTTCTTTGCATTTACATCCATTATTGCCAACTACTCGTACGCAGAAACCAATATTATTTTCCTAGAACACAATAAAAAAGCGGGTCTGAATATCTTCCGCGTTGTTGTTATGGGCATGGTGATGTTTGGTTCAATGGCTTCTTTACCTACCGTATGGGGCTTGGCTGACGTGTCGATGGGCTTAATGGCGATTGTTAACCTGGTGGCGATTTTGTTGTTGTCTGGCATCGTGGTGAAGTTGGCAAAAGATTACAATCAGCAATTGAAAGAGGGCAAAGTCCCTACTTTTGATTCGAATGATTTCCCAGAGCTTAAATCTCAGCTTGAAGATGGCATTTGGGATAACACCAAAAAAGATCAATAGTCGACGTCAATTGAAATGATAGATAAGGCCATGTGCAGTTTATGATGACTGCACATGGCTTTTTTTATACCCTAGAGAAAATAATCAATAAAAGAGTAAAGTCATGCTAATTGTTGTATCACCGGCAAAAACCCTAGACTACGAGTCGCCATTAGCGACAGAGCAATTCACACTCCCTGAATTGGTTGATCACAGCGCAGAGTTAATGAAAGAGTGCCGCAAGCTTTCTCCTTCAGATATTGCAGGCCTGATGAAGGTGAGTGACAAAATTGCAGGCTTAAATGTTGCGCGTTTTGAACAATGGAGCCCAGACTTTACTTTTGATAATGCTCGTCAGGCAGTGTTAGCCTTTAAAGGCGACGTATACACTGGCCTTGATGCGCAAAGTTTCTCAGAACAAGATTTTAAATACGCCCAGCAGCACTTAAGAATGCTTTCGGGCTTGTATGGATTACTAAAACCTTTGGATCTTATGCAGCCATACCGCTTGGAGATGGGAACAAAGCTCTCAAATGAACGAGGAAGTAACCTTTATCAGTTCTGGGGCTCGATTATTACCAATAAGCTTAACGACGCTGTGAGTGCTCAAGGGGACCAAACATTGGTGAACTTGGCATCAAATGAATACTTCAAAGCGGTGAAACCCAAATTACTCGATGCTACGGTGATTACTCCAGTGTTTAAAGATTGCAAAAACGGTCAATATAAAGTGATCAGCTTTTTTGCTAAAAAAGCGCGTGGCATGATGGCGAGATACATTATTCAAAATCAAATTGATTCGGTAGAGAAACTAAAACAATTTGATGTGGCCGGTTACTACTTTGTCGAAGCGGAATCGACAGCGACCAACTTGGTCTTTAAGCGCGAAGAGCAGAGCTAAAAGCGAAGTACTAAAAGCTAAGTTCTAAGTACGAAGTTTAAGAAAATATAAAAAAAGCGCCCTGACTTCGTCAGAGCGCTTTTTAGTACCTAGCTTTTAGTACTTTTTCTTAGGTCAAATTCGACTTGCTTTACGGTGAACTGACCAAAAGAAGCGGCTTAATCCAATGACGAAATCGCACTATGCGCAGCTAAATAGAGCTTTTTCAGCGTGACATCAAATACCCACTTAATATATTTGGCCGTCAATTTTGTAATTTTTGTCACTGTTCTACCCGCAAAGGCGAGCATATGACCTAACAACCCCATTGTTTGCTCGGCTAGTTTTGTCGACGCAGCCGCCATCTTTTCAACACATTGCGCGAGCTTGTCATAGAACGTTAACCCACTTGATAGGGCAGCCTGTACGGTCATTGCATTGAAATAGCCCGCATCCTTGAGCAAAGTTGTTAATGCTGCGCTCAACTTATCGGACCAATATCCAGTAAAGGTCGCTTGATTGCGATGCTCAAATTTCAACCGAACTGGGGTGTTCAGAAAGTGATTTGAGCGAATATTCAGTGTGCCCCAATCTTCTGCGTTTGCTGTATTTACATATCCAGGACTAGCCCTTGGCCCCATTCCGTGGGTGTTCTTATTAATCCCTGAACTATTATCCAAACGGTATTCATGACCACAGTATGGGGCGTGCTGAAATGGCCACAATGGGATCATTGGTACAGGGTCGGCACCATGGGTGCATCTGTATATTTTGTCATTTGCCTGATCTGACTTACGTGTATAGCTTTCATGTCCTATACGAGGCGCACCAAATGTATATAGATTGACTCGTATTGAAAACTCATCTTTCAACCAATCGGCAAAAAGCGACGCTAGCGCTCCACCAAGACTATGACCGACGCAGTGAATTCGCTTAGGTATTCTTGATTGAGACAACAGAAACTGTTTGATCTTGGGCCTTAAGGTATGAAAAGTATTAATAAAACCAGCGTGGCCCAAGGCGCCATTAGGAGTACCTTTTAGGCCAATATTTAAGTTAGTTACCCAATCATTAACCCGCTTAGTACCTCTTACCGATATAACCAATTCATCTTTATATTTACCTTTCCCAAGCCCTATAATGGCAAATCCCTCGGCACGGGCACCAAAGCCTAAAAAACCCAGTATTCCCCCGGTTTTTCCCTCAAAGCCTCTTTTTTCTCTGTTAAAAGCAAAATGGTGTTTAACAGATGAATGTACAATCAATGGCTTATCATTCACTATTAGCTGATACGGCATATTTGCTATTTTGGAAGCTACTTTTGGTGATAATACTGCCATTAATCCTCATCCTCATTAATTACCTTTCCTACATACCCTTTTAAACTACATATTCCATATACATTATATGGAACACTATTTTCTTTTTCATTGGGAAAGTCGTATTGGTACCTTGCGGAATCTAAGTCACATTCTAGGCTTGCCAGATTTTCGATAATAAACTGGTCTAGCACAAGTGCATCGACATAAGATGCCCACATATATTTTTCTCTGCCGTCGGAAGTCACAAAGAGTTCTATACCAATGACGTTATTATTAAGTTCTGATGGTTTAAGCCAGCGATGTATTATAATCTCATCAAAGTGAAATCGCCCTTTTTTGTCGGTTGTCGCTTTATGTAAAAAATAACTATCTCCATATTCGACATGTAAATTCAACTCTAGGCCGGGGAAAGGCTCTCCTGCCTTGTTAATCACTCCATTTATTTTTGGGCATATTTTATAGGAATAAGGTTTTAGGAAATTCAACATTTTACTATGGCTACCAAATGACAAAAATAGTATTAATATACAAAAACAGTATATGAGACGTCTCATGCTTTTAGACTCTTGCTTTGACTAGCAGGATTCTACTTTTGAGACAGTTTCAAACAAGAGCGATACCGATGAATTTCGCGTCATATCAGAGAGTAATGAAACTGAGTTATTTATAGATATACATTTGTAGCGACTGAAGACCTAAGTTAAAGAAAAAAAAAGCGCCCTGACGATGTCAGGGCGCTTTTTAATGAACTTAGCTCTTAGTACCTAGCTTTTAGTACTTAGCTTTTAGCACTTAAAGCACTTATTTCTTCTTCTTTTTAACGGTCTTTTTCTTTGAATTTTCTTTCGCTTTCTTCTTAGCGTTTTTCTTCGTCTTATTCTTAAACACAGGCTTCTTGTGAGTTGGGCGCATGCCTTCTACGAAACGCTCTTTGATCTCTTCTTTGATGTAACGCTCGACGCGAGACAGCATTGGGTGATCGTGCATTTCTACTAGAGAAAGTGCGTTACCTTTTTTACCAGCACGCGCAGTACGGCCAATACGGTGAACGTACACGTCGGCACTGCGAGGCATGTCGTAGTTAATTACATGGCTTACGTCAGGTAAATCGATACCACGCGCGGCTACGTCTGTTGCGAGTAATATGTTGATTTCACCGTCACGGAAACGACGAATTGCATTGTTACGACGCTCTTGAGGCATTTCGCCTTGAATCCAAGCACACGGGATCTGTGCACTTTCAAGTTGTGCACGAAGCTCAGCCAGACGGTCGCGTGTTTTAACAAACACGATACTGCGATCAGCTTGATTTGACAGAATTTCTTTAAGCAGTGCCAATTTATGCTCAGCCGTATCACAGCGATGGTACCACTGTGTAATGGGCTTACGCTCGCGGCGTGGTGGCTCTGCAGCGACTTCTGCTGGGTTGTTAAGCAGATCTGCCGTAAAACCGGCGACACCGCGGCCTTCCAATGTTGCTGAGAACAACATTGATTGTTTACGCCAGCGACATTCTGCAGACAAGCGATCAACGACAGGACCAAAGCCCATATCTAGCATACGGTCAGCTTCGTCTAGGATTAACCATTCAATGGCTCTGCAATCAAAGCGCTCAGATTCAATGTACTCCATCAAGCGACCAGGTGTTGCCACTACGATATCTTGAGTCTTAGAAAGAATGTCAGCGTGATCTTGGTACATCACACCACCGGTGATGGTAATAACATTTAAGTTAGTGTGTTTTGCCATTAATCGAGCATGATCCGCTACTTGCATCGCTAGTTCACGAGTAGGCGTAAGGATCAGCATACGTGCAGGACCAGCTTTCTTGCGTGGGAAATCAAGTAAGTATTGCAGCGCAGGGATGATGAATGCAGCGGTTTTACCCGTTCCCGTTGGCGCAGAAGCAAGGATGTCTTTACCTTCTAGAGCTTGCGGGATCGCTTGCGCTTGAATATCGGTAGGGCGCTCGTAGCCCATCTCGTCGATAGCGGCAAGGATGTTTGAATCGAGGTCGAGTTCAGCAAAGGTTCTGATCACAGTTGTTCTCCACAAGCGAGAAGTAAAAAATTATTTGGGCGCGAATTATAGAGGTAATAATGGTTTGGATCACTACATCTTTAAGTAAAAGTCATGAGTTAAGGAAATAAAGTCATCACTGTATTGCTCTTTAGTATGGATAACTAATTCATTTATAAGTGTTTCTGATGGTTTTTTGCTCAATTCAAATAAAAGTCGAGATACAGGTTTTCGTGTGCTTGTTTTGACTTCACAGTATCGAGTTAAGCTCCAACCTTGAGAAGTGGCTAACTGAATGAATTGGTCGCCTTCCATTTTGGGTAAAATGAAACTGGCACGGCCTTCAACGCTAAGCAAGCCCCAAGCTTTAAGTAATAATTTGTCATGGGGCAGGGTATCAGTGTGCCTAGCGGCGGCTCGTTGTTGTAGGCGAGCCTGTTCACCATGATTAAAATAAGGAGGGTTACAGATAATATGATCGAACGTTACCTCGGGCTGCCAAGTTAAAATGTTCTGATGCTTTAGGCACAAGCGCTCCTGCCACGGGCTATGGGAAAAATTATGCGTCGCTGCTTCATAGGCATGGTCATCTAGCTCGATTGCGGTGATTTTAGCTTGTTGATTTCGTTGAGCGCACATGAGCGAGAGTAGCCCCGTTCCTGTTCCTATATCTAAGATATTTTCCGACTTTTCAATCGTGCTCCATGCGCCAAGTAAAATGCCGTCGGTACTGACTGGCATGCCGCTCATACCACCATAAATGGAAAACTGCTTAAAATTGAAATCTTTTGTGATTGCAGTTTTTTTATCGCTATTTCGTTTATCCATAAGTTTCAAATGTTACTCATTTATTGGTGAATGTTACTGTTGTGACTCTTTCTGTTGGATTATTTGTCTGAAAATGATTGATCGTGTAAATCATTTTCATGGCAAATAACACTGCTTTTTTCTCTATAACTAGTGAATGTATCTGCCTTAGTATTGATCTTGTGAATTATTATTGTGTTTTTTGTCATTTGCTTGTTTGTTTTGCTCTAATTCGTCATTATCTTCCGCCTTTATTCTAGACGATAGTTTCAGAATAATTACAAACACAAGATTATTATAAGGGTTATCAGTGAATCAGAAATTAAAAACAACTGATGTTATCGCATTGGGCTTTATGCTCTTTGCTTTCTTTTTGGGGGCAGGAAACATCATATTTCCCCCACTTGCAGGCCAGTTAGCCGGTGATCATGTATTGCCAGCGATGATCGGGTTTCTTATTACTGCGGTTGGGTTGCCTTTGCTCACCATTATTGCCATTGCAATCTCTGGTGGCACGTGGGAGCACCTTACTCAGCATTTGCCAAAAAAAGCCGCTATGTTAATAGCTGTACTGATTTTTATCATCATTGGCCCTGCATTTGCCGCTCCTCGTACCGGTTTGGTTGCGTACGAAATGGCAATAAAACCGTTTATTCTGGATGCGAGTCAACTTCATTTAACCCTCTTTTCCATCCTATTCTTTGCGGTTGCCATGTTCTTTGCTTGGTCTCAAGGAAAGCTTATCGACACGATCGGAAAACTGTTAACTCCGGCACTATTTGTTGCTCTTATTGTGTTAGCTGTTTCCGTGTTCTTGTTCCCACAAGGTGACATCATGGTGGCTCAAGGTGATTATATCACTCAGCCGCTAACGACGGGTTTCCTTGAAGGCTACAACACGATGGATACCTTTGGTGCATTGATGTTCGGCATGTTGATTGTTGATGCTATACGAAATAAAGGGATCACAGATCAAGCATCTACAACGAAATACTTAGTGGCTGCGGCCGTCATTGCGGCGGCGGGACTGGCATTTGTTTATGTGTCTCTGTTTTATTTGGGCGCGACGAGCACTGCCGTTGCTGCAGGATCAGATAATGGTGGTGTTGTACTGAGTTTATACGTGCAATCCTTGTTTGGTGGTTCTGGGCAAATCGTTTTGTCGTTGATCGTATTACTGGCTTGCTTAACTACCGCGATTGGTCTTATTTCTGCGTGTTCAGACTACTTTAGTAGCCTAACTAAAATTGGTTACAAAGCTTGGGTTGTGATCATTGGTGTGGCATGCGCTGTTGTGGCGAACGTTGGTTTGTCGCAGCTTATTTCTTTGTCTGTTCCGGTATTGTTTGCACTTTATCCGATTGCAATTGCGTTGGTGATGCTGGCTTTCCTACGGAATTATTTGCCAAACCCTGCTGTTGCTTACCGAGTGGTTGTTTTAGTGTCGTTCCTATTTTCGCTACTTGATGCGGCTAAAGTTTCAGGTGTTAATGTCAGTGCATTTAATATGTTACCGTTATTTGAGATCGGTATGGGGTGGTTACTCCCAACACTGGCTGCGACCGTTTCGATGTTCTTTATTGGGGCTCCAGTTAAAGAGTTAGCAAGCGACACAGCTCAATAATACGATTCATTGAGTTCGAAAAATGATAGTAATAAAAAAGGTTGGTGTGAAAGCACCAACCTTTTTTTTGTATCCAGTATTACAAACTGTCGTGATATTCCGTTAGGATTTGTTCACACCACAGTTCGATGCGTTCATCACTAAGTTCATACTGTGAATCTTCATCAATCGCCAATCCGACAAAGTGATTTTCATCTTGTGTTAGCGCTTTCGATGCATCAAATTCATAGCCTGTCGTTGGCCAATAGCCAATGAATTTCACCCCAGTGTTTTCAAGTTCTTTGTGTAAAAGTCCCATCGCGTCGAGGAACCATTCTCCATAGCCTTCTTGATCACCTAAGCCAAATAGAGCAACGTGCTTATTCTCAATCGCAATTCCGTCGATTTGCTGCCAAGCTGCACTCCAGTCTTCTTGAATTTCTCCGAAGTCCCAAGTTGAAATACCCAGTATCAGAAGATCGTATTCATTCATTTTGCTAAGGGGCGTTTCTTTGACATTGAAGATATCGACTAAGTCCTCACCAATGAAAGCACGAATTTTTTCTGCTGCCATTTCGGTGTAGCAAGTCGTTGAGCCGTAAAAAAGTCCAATTTTCATGTTCGCGTCAGGTTTATAGAGAAGATGACAAATTCTACCCAACTTTTAGACAAAATTGCATGGTTTATAGCGGCAATAATGATTTTTATAGCATTATCACTACCCCTCACATACTCTGTAGCGAGTATTTACTATTAGTGAAGGGCATAGCGTGTCGAACTCTAATCAAGCCGATCAAGCTTGGATTGAACAATTCCTAGATGCAATGTGGATGGAACGTGGTTTGTCAGATAATACGTTGGCTTCCTACCGAAATGATCTCTCAAAATTGCACCAATGGATGGAAGAGCGTAACTACCGATTGAGTTTTATCAGTACTTCTGGGCTTCAAGACTATCAAATGTGGTTAACTGATCAGGATTATAAGCAAACCTCTCGTGCTCGAATGTTATCTGCGATTCGTCGGTTGTTTCAGTATCTGCATAGAGAAAAAGCGCGTGCTGATGACCCCAGCGCATTACTGGTTAGCCCTAAGCTGCCACAACGATTACCAAAAGACTTATCAGAAGATCAGGTTGGCGCTTTGCTTGATGCGCCAGATACCAACAATCCTCTGGAATTACGAGACAAAGCAATGCTTGAATTGCTCTACGCAACCGGGCTGCGTGTGACAGAGTTGGTGAGCTTGACCATGGAAAATGTCAGCCTGCGTCAAGGCGTAGTGAGAGTCATGGGTAAAGGGGGCAAAGAGCGCTTGGTGCCAATGGGAGAAAATGCTGTTGATTGGATTGAAACTTTTTTACAGCAGGGTCGTCCAACATTATTAGGAGAAAACTCTTCTGATGTTGTTTTTCCAAGTCGAAGAGCTAGGCAAATGACTCGTCAAACATTTTGGCATCGGATCAAGCATTATGCGGTCATTGCTCAGATAGACACAGACACACTTTCACCGCATGTGTTACGTCACGCTTTTGCAACACACTTGCTTAATTACGGGGCAGATCTTAGAGTCGTACAAATGCTGCTTGGGCATAGTGACTTATCGACCACGCAAATTTATACTCATGTAGCAACAGAAAGACTGAAACAGATCCATCAACAGCACCACCCGCGTGCTTAGTATTCGCTACTATTGTTTGTTATTTAGTTACTCGTTATTAATTGTTAAAAGGTGAACCTATCATGCGTTTTTTACGCCAACTCGGATTAATCGGCTCTACATTTTTACTTTCTTTTTCTGCTTTAGCTGATGGCGCCGATGTAAGTTCAATTACGGATCGTTTCGCCAAACTCGGCATCGTTGTCGAAGACGTAGCGCCAAGTGAAGTGGATAGTTTGTTTGAAGTGAACACCAATCAAGGTCTGTTCTTTGCGACCGCTAAAGGCGATTATTTTCTCCAAGGGAAACTGTATTCTTTAGACGAAAAAGGTCAATTTAGTGATGTTGTCGCCAAGCGTTATGCTGAAAAAATCAAAGATTACGCAGACAGTTGGATTGAGTACAAAGCTGAAAATGAAAAACACGTGGTCACGGTATTTACCGACATTGATTGCGGTTACTGCTTAAAACTACACCGTCAAATGGCGCAGTATAATGAAGCGGGCATTACCGTTCGCTATATGGCCTATCCTCGTGCGGGTGTTGCTAGCGATGTTGGTCTGCAAATGGCAAATATTTGGTGTTCAGCGGATCCAAAAGCGGCAATGGACGAAGTGAAACTCAAGCGTACATTGAGCAACAAACCTGAAAATGCTCAAACGTGCATTGAAACCATTGCACAGCAGCACGATCTTGGTGCTAAGTTAGGTGTACGCGGAACACCTGCGATTGTGGTTGATGGTGGCAATATTGTCGGTGGTTATTTATCGCCACAAGATCTGCTTGAACGCCTAGAAATGCTTAATTAATTTTGGAATACAGGGTTTGGTCGATCGCTAAGCCCTTGGTTAAATATAATGAAAATTGAACGCCGCCCCGAACCCGATCTATCTCTTCTTCCTGACACTATTCCTAAGTTATTGCGCCAAATCTACATTGCTAGAGGGGTCACCTCTGAAAAGCAATTAGAACGAGGCTCGAAAGGCTTACATTCTTACCGCCAGCTGGATGGTATTTCTATTGCTGTTAATTACTTGTTTGAAGCAATAAAGCAGCAACAACGGATCATCATCGTGGGTGATTTTGATGCCGACGGTGCGACCAGCTCTGCGTTGTCTGTGATGGCATTGCGAATGTTAGGTAGCCAAAATGTGGATTATCTGGTGCCAAACCGCTTTGAAGATGGTTATGGGTTAAGCCCTGAAGTTGTGGATCAAGCCATCGCACTTGGTGCTCAGTTAATTATGACGGTTGATAACGGCGTCTCATCCATTGATGGTGTGCGCTATGCCAAAGAGAAAGGGCTGACAGTCGTCGTCACTGACCACCATCTTCCGGGGCAGTCTCTGCCCATTGCTGACGCCATGGTTAACCCAAACTTAGCAAGCTGTAATTTTCCTTCTAAGGCGTTGGCCGGTGTCGGTGTTGCTTTCTATTTGATGATGGCTCTGTGTGTTGAGATGCGCCGCGTTAATTGGTTTGTTGATAAGAATATGGCAGAACCTAAGCTCATGGAGCTTATCGACTTGGTTGCATTAGGAACCGTGGCCGATGTGGTGCCATTGGATGAGAATAATCGAATTTTAGTGCACCAAGGTTTACAGCGTATTCGGGCTGGCAAAGCGCGCCCTGGAATTCAGGCCTTAATTGAAGTCGCGAAACGAGATGCTCACCGCCTAATTGCCTCTGACTTTGGTTTTGCTTTAGGCCCACGAATAAATGCTGCTGGTCGTCTTGACGATATGTCTTTTGGGGTTGAGCTCTTGATGAGTAACAACATCCACGCTGCTCGTCGTATGGCAAGTGAATTGGACTCCCTTAATCAAACTCGTAAAGAAATTGAAGAAGGCATGAAGCAAGAAGCAATGGCATTTTGTGAGCGCTTACAGTTTGGCGAAGGAAATGAACTGCCCTATGGTTTGGCCCTGTTTCAAAGCGATTGGCATCAAGGTGTCATTGGTATTCTAGCATCGAGAATCAAAGAGAAGTTTCACCGTCCTGTAGTGGCTTTTGCCGATGGTGGTGAAGGATTAATAAAAGGATCTTGCCGTTCAATTCCGGGATTGCACATGCGAGATGCCCTAGACAGCATTGATACACAGAACCCAGGTTTGATCGCTAAATTTGGTGGTCACGCAATGGCGGCGGGGCTGACCATCAAAGAGGTAGACTTTGACCGATTCAGCGCGTTGTTTGATGAGGTGGTTCGCAAAGAGTTAGCTGATAGTTCATTACAGGGCATATTACTTTCTGATGGTGAGCTACTACCAGAAAGCTTTAATATGTCGACGGCGGAAGAACTCAGAGCCGGCGGCCCATGGGGGCAAGGTTTTCCTGAGCCGTTGTTTGATGGGGAATTTAAAGTTCTGCATCAAAAACTAGTGGGTGAGAAGCACCTTAAATTGATGTTAGAACCTTTACATAAAGGCATGAGCAGCCAAGCGATGATCGATGGTATTGCATTTAATGTTGATCTACGTCGTTGGCCTGATACTTCGGTAAAAACGGTGCGTTTGGCCTACAAATTGGACATCAACGAGTTTCGGGGCAACCAAACCTTGCAGTTGATGATCGATCATATTGAAGCTAAATAGCCCATCACTCAATAGACCAACAAAAGTGAAAGTGAGAATCATAAGTACATGTTATGGTTTGGTTTTTGTTGGTCTTACTCGTAATATCGTGTTGTAGCTTCCCGTGAGCCTTAATCTTAAAGGCAAACGGGGTCTTTTCTATTGCCGTTCAAATGAATTTTTCCTGTATCTTCATCACATTTTTGAGTAGAATTATTCGGTTATTTTCTACTCATAAATGATGAGACTACATGTTCGAAATCAATCCTATTAAAAACCGCCTGCAGGATGTGTCTGAACGCACAAATATCCTGAGGGGGTACCTTTGACTATGACGCTAAAAAAGAGCGTCTAGAAGAAGTCAATGCAGAGCTAGAGCAATCCGATGTGTGGAACGAACCTGCGCGCGCACAAGCGCTTGGTAAAGAGCGTTCGTCACTTGAAGCGATTGTTGAAACCATCGATCAACTAGACCTAGGCGTAGAAGATGTCGAAGGTCTGCTTGAGCTTGCTGTTGAAGAACAAGATCAAGAAACATTTGATGAAGTTGAGCCGGAACTTGCTGAGTTAGAAGGCAAGCTAGAAAAGCTTGAGTTTCGTCGTATGTTTTCTGGTGATCATGATGCATCAGATTGCTACATCGATCTTCAATCAGGTTCTGGTGGTACTGAAGCACAAGATTGGACTTCAATGTTACTGCGCATGTTTTTGCGTTGGGCTGAAGCCAAAGGTTTCAAAACGGAAGTAATCGAAGTATCGGGTGGCGAAGTTGCTGGCCTTAAAGGCGCAACAGTGCGTATCTCTGGTGAATACGCATACGGTTGGCTACGTACCGAAACCGGTGTTCACCGTTTGGTTCGTAAGTCTCCATTTGATTCAAGTGGCCGTCGCCATACTTCATTTGCCTCTGCATTTATCTATCCAGAGATTGATGACAATATCGATATTGAAGTAAATCCATCCGACTTACGTATCGACGTGTACCGTGCGTCAGGTGCGGGTGGTCAGCACGTAAACACCACCGAATCTGCGGTACGTATTACACACGTACCCACGAATACGGTAGTGCAGTGCCAAAATGATCGTTCTCAACACAAGAACAAAGATCAAGCGATGAAGCAGTTACGAGCTAAGCTGTTTGAGCTAGAGCTGCATAAGCAAAATGCTGAGAAGCAAGCGAATGAAGACGCTAAGTCTGACATTGGCTGGGGCAGTCAAATCCGTTCATACGTATTGGATGACTCCCGTATCAAAGATTTACGCACTGGCGTTGAAAACCGCAATACTCAAGCGGTTCTTGACGGTGATTTAGACAAATTTATCGAAGCTAGCCTGAAATCAGGTTTGTAAGCTTTTAGCGACTTAACGGGTACATCTAAAATGACTGATGCTGTTCAAAACGAAAATCAACAAGAAGCTTCTTCACCTGAAGAGAACAAACTGATCGCTGAGCGTCGTAGCAAGCTAGATCACATTCGCCAGAACTGTAAATCAAACGGTCACCCTAACGACTTCCGTCGTGAAAACCTAGCGGGTGATCTACAAGCGCAATTCGGTGAAAAGAGCAAAGAAGAATTAGAAGAATTGAACCACATTGTTGCGATCGCCGGTCGTATCATGGCAAAGCGTGGTCCTTTCCTTGCGATTCAAGAAACGTCTGGTCGTATTCAAGCATACGCTGCGAAAGATGTTCAAAAAGTATTGAAAGAGAAATACCAAGGTCTTGATATCGGTGACATCATCGGTGTTAAAGGCGCTCTGCACAAATCAGGTAAAGGCGATCTTTACGTGAACATGGAAGAGTTTGAATTGCTAACTAAAGCACTTCGTCCACTTCCAGAGAAGTTCCACGGCCTAACTGACCAAGAAATGCGTTACCGTCAGCGTTACGTTGACCTTATTGTGAACGAAGATTCACGTAATGCATTCATCGTTCGTTCTAAACTGGTTTCTTCTATCCGTAACTTCATGAGTGCGAAAGGCTACCTAGAAGTTGAAACACCAATGATGCACGTTATCCCTGGTGGCGCAACAGCGCGTCCTTTCATTACTCACCACAACGCGTTAGATATCGATATGTACCTACGTGTAGCACCGGAGCTTTACTTGAAGCGTTTGGTTGTGGGTGGTTTTGATCGTGTATTTGAAATCAACCGTAATTTCCGTAACGAAGGCTTGTCTCCTCGTCACAACCCAGAATTCACTATGATGGAATTCTACCAAGCGTACGCAGATTACAAAGATCTAATGGATCTAACAGAAGAAATGCTAAGTACGGCCGCAATGGACGTTCTTGGTGCAACGTCGATGCCTTACGGTGACGAAACAGTAGAATTTGGTGGTACGTACGCTCGAATGAGCATGTTTGAAGCGATCAAGCAGTACAACCCTGAGCACGCACAGATTCAAGCGCTAACAGAAGCCGATCTGCAAGATCGTGAACTGATGGTGTCTATTGCTAAATCAGTACACGTTGATGTAGAAACGTTCTGGACATGTGGTCAGCTTCTTGAAGAAATCTTTGGTGAAACGGCTGAACCTCAGTTAATTCAACCAACGTTCATCACAGGTTACCCAGCAGACATTTCGCCATTGGCTCGTCGTAGCGATAACAATCCATTCTTCACCGACCGTTTTGAATTCTTCATCGGTGGTCGTGAAGTGGCAAATGGCTTCTCTGAGCTAAATGATGCACAAGATCAAGACGAGCGTTTTAAAGCGCAAGTGAATGCGAAAGATGCAGGTGATGACGAAGCAATGTATTACGATGCTGATTACATTACTGCACTAGAGCACGGTTTACCGCCAACAGCGGGGCAAGGTATCGGTATTGATAGATTGGCAATGCTGTTCACTAATACGCACACGATTCGTGACGTAATTTTGTTCCCGGCGATGCGTCCTCAGCAATAATGACTTAAAATTATAGATAAGAAGCCACCTTTAAAGGTGGCTTTTTTTTATCTCAAACTTTAGTTTATTTATCTAGGACTGTGAGTGATCTCTAGAAAACGAGGCTTATGAATCACGTTTAGTTATGAGAACCTTTGTGAGTATAATTATTGTATAGGCACATGCGGCGTATTGTTGGCTGAGAGTCTATAATTAGTCTTAATATTGAGAAATTAACCATTTTGTTGATTAGTTTTTTAAATTGAGCTCAAGATATCGCTACGATAGCGTTGATGTACAGCAGAGCATATTAAGTTAAGGATGTATTAATGGGTACTCAGTTCCGAATGGATTCTGTACCAGGTTCACTTGTTGTTGTCGGCGGCACATACGAACCTTGGCTTGCAGTATTAGAGCAGGTAGGTTGGCGTTGCCAACGGTGCGATGATTTAAGAGAAGCTCACACACTGTTTAACGATATTGGTCCGTGTATCGGAATTGTTGATTTAAGCCAAGATGAATTCAGTTTAAACGGGTTAGCAAACCTAGTCAGTAGTCATAAGCAAGTTCGTTGGATTGCCTTTATTCGAGAGTCTCAGCTCAGCTCTGATACGATTTGCCAATTTATCGTTAATTTCTGTATCGACTTTTTTACCGCTCCTATTCCAGATGCGCAATTGCACAGTGCGATAGGGCATCAGCTTGGTATGTTAAAGCTTGAAAGAAAAGTGTGGCCTTATTATGGGCAGAATGACGATATGGGGTTACTTGGTGAGTCAATGGCAATCAAGCGCTTGAGAGATCAAGTTAAGAGAATTGGCCCTACCGATGTCAGCATTCTTATTTTTGGAGAATCGGGCTCAGGAAAAGAAAGTGTTGCGAGGGCGATCCACTCCACGTCATCACGTGCGAAAAAGCCATTTGTAAACGTAAATTGCGGCGCCACTTCTGAACTTCGAATGGAGCAAGAAGTATTCGGCATCGGTGGCTTTGTGGACGGTAAAGATACGTCAATACTGGAGCAAGCTGACGGTGGAACATTGCTGTTTAGTGATATTCTTAACATGCCTAATTCCCAGCAACAGCATTTGCTGTTTTATCTACAAGAAGGAAAAGTAGAAACGAAGTCTGGCATTAAGTCTGTTGACGTACGAATTCTCGTCGCGAACCATTCTGATATGGAGAAAGCGCTGCTTGAAAGCAGTTTTAATGAAGAGCTTTACCATAGATTGAATGTGTTGCGGATCAATGTTCCGAGCTTAAAAGATCGTTCAGGTGATATTGCTTATTTATCTAACTATTATTTGATGATTTATTCGCAAGAATATAACGCACAAGCGCGCAGTTTTTCAGAGTCGGCGCTCAAAGCACTGACTCAACATTACTGGCCAGGAAACTTACGTGAACTAAGTAATCAAATTAAACGGGTTGTCTTGATGTCGGATAGCGTCATCATTGAGGAGTCCCAACTTGATCTACCAAAGCGCACTGATAACCGCCGAAGCTTGAAAGCCATTAGAGAGCGTTCAGAACGAGATGCGTTAATCACTGTGCTTGAATCTCATCAAGGGCATGTGACTCCAGCGGCAAAAGAGCTTGGGGTCTCCCGCGCAACAATGTATCGACTACTGAATAAACATAGTTTGATATCTGAACAATTAAATTAGTCTAAATGTTAGATAAGTGATTGTCATATAACATGTAATACAGTTACAAAGCACTGGTGACCTCCAGTGCCTTGTAACGTTATCGTCTATGATATAACTACTTTGCAATGAAATATTCTGCATTCACTTCAGAAGATTACGGAGAGTCAGAATAATAAAATAAATTCATTCAAGTGGTGAATGAGTTGTTGAATAAATAACTCAATAGGTTAAGATTTAACCGTAACTTCAAGTTACGACTCTACTCAAATTTTTGGATTAATTGTTAGGAGGTACACATGTTTAATTTCATTTCTATACAACATGATTGTGCCGATTTTAATTTCATTAAAACCGCAGGTATGACCTGCAGTGCGCATTGCGCCATGGAATTGAAATACTAGTTAATCCGTAACCCTTGGGCTGCGGAAGAAGCAGCCTAACAGGGTAAATCTCATTGCAGATCCTTCCTATAGTCAGATGCTTTTTCCAGTCGCCCTCTCTGGAGAAATATTATGCGTCATTCAATTTATATTCGTTTAGCTACACTACTTTTAACTGCTGATCTTAAACGTGAAGAGCGTGAATGGAAAAGCCGAGTTCGCCGGGTTCGTAGCCATATTCCGTGGGAAAACGCACACTTACTACGTGATATTGGCCTAGATGGTGAAGGTCGCCCTGTCGGCACATTATCTGAGCCGCCAGCCGTTACTGCAGAGCGCCGTGTTCGTCACTTACGTCGACTTGTTCGGACTCGAATTACAACGTAATCGAAGGGGCAGCCACAATATACTGCCCCACAGACTTAATTAAGGGCAAGGGTTGGAGTAAGTGGTTCCAACCTTTTGCAAGTCAGACATTAGCTCGTCTGACAAACGGACATCCAGGCTATCAATATTGGCTTTTAGTTGTTCAAGATTGGTCGCTCCAATGATATTAGAGGCCACAAAGGGTTGTTGATTCACAAAGGCTAATGCCATTTTCGACGGGTCTACTCCATGTTTATTTGCCACGTCGACATAGGCTTGAGTTGCGGCGATACCTTGTGGTGTAAAGTATCGAGAAAAGCGTTCAAATAACGTACATCGAGCATTTTTGGGTTTGGCATTATTCAAATACTTACCAGATAAACAACCAAACGCCAGTGGAGAGTAGGCGAGCAACTGAGTCCCTTCAAAGTGGGCGATTTCCGATAGACCTACCTCAAAACTACGATTCAGTAAATTGTAAGGGTTTTGGATACTGACGATGCGAGGAAGCTCGTGTTTTTCTGCTAATCGAAGCAGGCTCATAACCCCCCATGGTGTTTCATTGGAAACACCTATGTAACGCACCTTTCCTTGCTTGATGATATCAGCCAGTGCCTCTAAGGTTTCTATTAGCGTTACTTCTTGTTGTTCGTCAGGGTAAGGATAATTGAGTTGACCAAAACAGTTGGTTTGTCTTTGAGGCCAATGTAATTGATAAAGATCGATGTAGTCGGTATTCAGCCTATTTAGGCTGTCATCAACGGCTTGATGGATATTACGCCAGTCATGCGCCATATTTTTACGAATATAGGGAAGGGTTCTGGGGCCGGCGACCTTGGTTGAAAGGACAACCTTATCCCGTTTCCCCGATTTTTCTAGCCATTTTCCAATGTAACTCTCTGTCAGACCTTGGGTTTGTTCTGTTGGTGGTACAGGGTACATTTCTGCGGTATCAATAAAATTAATCCCTCGCTCTACTGCATAATCTAGCTGGGAAAATGCGTCTTTTTGGCTGTTTTGCGCACCAAAAGTCATGGTGCCTAAACAGAGGGGGCTGATTTCTAACGTTGAATGAGGGAGCTTCCTTAGTTGCATAACATTTCCTTGTTTTCTTTTAATATATCCTCCTTTTTTCATTATTGGTCAATATTTGTTTTGTCGATCTCCCTAATTAAGGATCTCCGTCTATGCTTATTTACAACACTATCAATTTAGGCGCGCCATTCAGTGTAGGCTGTTGGTGTCGCGTTTTTGTTATATAGCGGTACTAAGGAGAGGGGACGATTATGAACCGGGAGCAACTAGACCATTGGCTGCATGCTAAGCATATCGACCATACTGCAGAGCCGAAAATATATGTGATCAGTTGTGCTAATTTAACGAGTTATTTATTAGCAGTGGAATACAAGCATCACTTAGAGCCCATTCGATTGAAAGATGAGCCAGTACACTACAAATCGCTAGATCAAGTAAAAGAAGAGTTGCATCGTTTAGGTGTTCATAATGCGTATTTGAGGTTACACAACGTCTATGACGAATGTGGTAGTCCTGAAATGGCGCCTTATCATGATATTAAGCTAGCGATTCATTAAGTTGGTTGATCTTGCGAGCATTAGGTTCTGTTTATTCCGAAAAAAAGTGATTTTGTAGAATTTGATGAGTGAACTGTGTCCGTAGATAAAAGCCACGCGGCAGAGTCATTATCGGCTTGCCATTACTTCCATAGGCTTCCGTCAATGCTTGACTGTTAGCGGCTTTTGGCCTGAGTTGCATCACCTCACCGTGTTTGGCGGTAATTTGTTCGACTTGCCCGAGTACGATCATTTCCATCAACTCTTCCCAGTCTTGGCGTAATTGATTTTCTTCTGCTTCGGTTGGGCTCCACATGATAGGGGTGCCAACGCGACGATCTTTTAGTGGGATCTCTCGTTCCCCTTCGACAGGGATCCACAGCACTTTGGCTAATTTATGACGAACATGGCTTTCCTGCCAGTTTAAGCCATGAACACCAATAAGTGGCGCAACAGAAACAAAAGTGGTTTCAAGTGGCTTACCTTCGTGGCTTATTGGGATGCTTTTTAGTTCAATACCGAGTTCAACGAAATCAGGTTGTGGCTTGCTGCCTGCGCTGGCTCCCAGGTGCCACTCGAGTAACTGCCCAACCCAGCCTTTGTCTTTTTTAAGGTTTTCAGGAACGTCAATATTTGCTTCCTTAGCTAATTCATAAAAGCTATAACCTGATATTGATAATGCTCGTTCAAATAGTTCAGATTCAGTGGTTGGAGTGGTCTTCATAAGCGTCTCTATCTCGATCTCAGTGATGATGTTATCACAGGGTGAGGAGTTCGGTGATAGTGAAGCTAAACTGATCAGCATGTACAGAAAACGATCTTTTACCATGTTATCCACAGGAGAGCGTCAGTAAATTAAAAAAAAGACATTACTGGATCGATAATCAGGGGTTTTCGGGCGTTCAACTCATTGATATCGTAAGTTTAGCGTAACAATTAGACAGTGAGTGTGGATAATCCTATTATTGGTGGATCTTTGTTCGATCTGTTTTTTCGTTTTTTTGATTAGATCTAATCTTGTGTTGTTTCTTTGATTTTAATCGGTCAACTTACTGATAATTAGGTGTTATGTAAAAATCACTCACCTTTTTTTTCTTACTGAATATAGTTGCGATATACTTAGCTTTTGAGTTTTTCTCCTTTTCTTCACACAGTTACGCACAGAAAAGGTGAATAAATGTGGCTCATGTCTCACTTCTTTGTTGATAACTATTCGGTTGCTTAAAACTTATCCAATACAGTGATTCTGGTCTAGAAAAAAATGCTTTCTGCGACATGGAAGTTTGCCCCAGTTGGGGATATGTGGAAAAATCGTAGGTAACAGAGATTTATATTAGAGGTTAGCCAGTGATCGATGGCGATGGTTACCGCTTAAATGTGGGAATTGTAATTTGTAACAACCATGGTCAGGTATTCTGGGCGAAGCGATACGGGCAACATTCGTGGCAATTTCCTCAAGGGGGAATTGATGAAGGTGAAACACCTGAAGAAGCGATGTTTCGTGAATTATACGAAGAAGTCGGTTTAACCAAGCAGGATGTTAAAGTAGTGGCAACAAGCCGTCATTGGTTGCGCTATAAACTCCCTAAAAGGTTAGTTCGATGGGATTCAAAGCCAGTTTGTATCGGACAAAAACAGAAATGGTTTCTACTGCGGATGGATTGTGACGAGTCTCAAATTAACATGCAGCGTGGTAGTACCCCTGAATTTGATGGTTGGCGCTGGGTAAGTTATTGGTACCCTGTTCGTCAGGTCGTCTCTTTTAAACGAGATGTTTATCGTCGCGCAATGAAAGAGTTCGCGACTTTTGCTATGCCTTTTAGAGAACGAAAGGTAAAAGGTAAGCGTAAAAACCGTAGAGGATAAATCAATGCTCACTCAGCTAAGGGAAATAGTTGAACAAGTTTCTCGCGTTGAAAACATTCATCAAGCGTTGGATGTTTTAGTACAAGAAACCTGTTTGGCTATGCAAACTGAGTGTTGCACGGTTTATTTTGCCAATGATGAATTGCAACGTTTGGAGCTTATGGCCACCAAAGGTTTGCATTTCGAAGGTGACCAAGTCTCCCTTGGTTATCACGAAGGGCTTGTGGGCTTGGTTCGGCGCTCTGCTGAACCTCTCAATTTAGCTGAAGTTACCTCTCATCCAAATTTTAAATATGTCCCCGAGCTTGGTGAGGGGATATATAGCTCGTTTCTCGGCGCCCCCATCATTTATCGCAAACAAGTGTTGGGTGTGTTGGTCATTCAACAGAAAACCCCGCGTTTGTTTAGTGAAATAGAAGAGTCCTTTCTTGTTACTTTATCGGCACAGCTAGCTGTAATTATTGCTCATGCACAAGCTCAGGGTCATTGGTTAATTAATGATGCGAGCAGCCAAGTATTATCCGGTATTGCTGCCTCACCAGGAGTCGCAATAGGAGAGTTCTGGTGGGATGATACACAGCCAAAATTGTCGGATGTCTACCCTGCGAGCACGCTGAATATCGAGTTAGAGCAAGAATGGTTGTCTTTGGCGGTAGAAAGCGCAGTAGGGGAGTTTCGTCGTTTAAGGAAAAAATTCGATAACGACATCAACAAAGACGCTTTGGCTATCTTTGACCTATTCACACACCTGTTAAATGATCCTATGCTTCGCAAAGATCTGAAGCTTCAGATCCAAAAAGGTGACCGTGCAGATTGGGCGTTACGACAAGTGGTGGAACGTTATTCCAATCGTTTTGCACAGATGTCAGACGTCTATTTAAGAGAACGAGCACAAGATGTGCGAGAGCTTGGTCAGCGTTTGTTGTACTTTTTGCATTGCAATGAATTTGGCGAGCAAACTGTCGATCGTAGTGTCATTTTAGTTGTAACGGAGCTCACCGCTTCTATATTGGCCAGTATGCCGAGAGACAAATTGCTCGCTGTGGTTTCTATGGAAGGAGCCGCTAATTCTCATGCTGCTATTTTATCAAGAGCGCTAGGGATCCCGGCAGTCATGGGAGCGAATCTTAACCCTAAGATGCTTTCGGGAAAAATGGGCATCGTAGATGGCTACAGCGGTGATATTTTTGTTGATCCTTCAGAACAGGTGCTCAATGAATACGAAGAACTGCAAAACGAAGAGCATGAGCTATCAGATTTAGTCGAAAGTGAGTTAGCTCAACCAGCACGGACGCTCGATGGTTGTGATATTGACGTATTATTGAACGCTGGTTTGAGCGCAGATAGTCAAATTGCGATCAACCAGGGGGTGAATGGGGTTGGGTTATATCGAACGGAAATTTCTTTTCTGCTCAAACAACGTTTTCCTTCAGAAGAAGAGCAAGTGACTCAATATCGAAGTGTACTTCAGAGCTACCCTGAAAAATCAGTAGTGATGCGTACGCTTGATGTTGGTGGAGACAAACCGTTGCCGTACTTGCCAATTGAAGAAGACAACCCGTTTTTGGGTTGGCGAGGCATCCGTTTTACGCTGGATCACCCTGATATATTTTTAATGCAACTACGAGCAATGATGAAAGCCAGTGCTGGGCTGGAAAATCTGAGTATACTGCTGCCTATGGTATCAGGTAGCCAAGAACTCGATGAGGCATTGGAACTGATTCAACACGCTTATGATGAAATCAAATTGAGTCAGCCAACGTTGGTGAAACCAAAGGTTGGTGTGATGCTTGAAGTACCATCCATGTTGTTTCTATTGCCACTGATAGCAAGTCGCATTGACTTTGTTTCAGTTGGGACGAATGACTTAACTCAATATTTATTAGCGGTCGACAGGAACAATGCCCGGGTATCTGATGTCTATGAATCGATGCATCCAGCTGTCGTGCAGGCATTGGCAATGATTGATTCAACCTGCAAGCAATATGGATTGCCTGTTTCTATTTGTGGTGAATTAGCGGGTGACCCTGTGGGGGCGTTATTGGCCGTTGGTTTAGGCTATCGTTCGTTAAGCATGAATACGTCCAATGTGGCTCGAGTGAAGTACATACTGAGACAGGTTAATCTATCTGAGTTGGAAGCCTTAGCCGATTCAGCATTAAAACAGGCGTACGGTCATACTATTTATAGCCAAATGTTGGCTTATCTAGAAAGTAAAGAACTCGCTGGTTTTGTTCGAGCGGGCAAGAAGTAGAGGCTCCATTGAACATAGAATTACTGTTACAGTTTTTGGCGCTGGGCTCCTTTGTTGGCGTTATGGCGGGTTTACTCGGTATTGGTGGGGGGCTTATTGTTGTACCTGCTTTAGTTTCTTGGTTATTGCCGCAAGCGGGCGTTGATGACAACATTGTCATGCATGTCGCACTTGGCACATCATTAGCAACAATTATTCTTACCTCAGGATCTTCTGCCTTTAATCACCTTAAACTGGGCAACGTGGACTTGTTCGTTGTGAAATGGCTATTGCCCGGAGTGGTCATTGGTGGTGCGGCAGGGTCATTCATTGCAGAGGCGATACCGTCTCAGTACCTTATAAAAGTATTTGGCGTTATTGTGCTCTTACTTGCACTACAAATGCTCATTTCTATCAAAGCGACAAAAGTCTATCCGATGCCTAGCCAACCAGTAACTTTGCTCTCAGGAAGTACGATTGGTGTTCTATCCAGTCTAGCGGGTATCGGTGGGGGGTCGTTAACTGTTCCATTTTTAAGTCGTCATGGCGTTGAAATGCGTAAGGCTATTGGTAGCTCGTCGGTTTGTGGTTGTGTAATAGCCATTGCCGGTATGGGCGGCTTTATTCTTAACGGCGCACAGGCAGAGGGATTACCTGAATATAGCTTAGGGTATGTGTACTTGCCCGCTTTATTTGGTATCGTAGCCACATCAATGCTCACCACACGTTTAGGTGCCAAGCTTGCATCACGTTTGCCTACCGCAGTGCTTAAAAAGATTTTTGCTCTTTTCCTGCTGTTTATTGCGTGTCGCATGCTATTGCCACTGTAACTAATAAGAGAAAATAATATGAATCAAGGTTTTATCGCCTTTCCTCAAATTGATCCTATCATGTTTGAGATTGGCCCTGTGGCGCTTCGCTGGTACGGTTTCATGTACTTAGTTGGTTTCATGTTTGCGATGTGGCTAGCTAATCAGCGCGCAGACAAACAAGGCAGCGGCTGGACTCGTGAGCAAGTTTCCGATCTACTTTTTGCCGGCTTCCTCGGCGTGGTGCTAGGTGGCCGCCTAGGCTACGTGTTCTTTTATCAGTTTGATATGTTCCTAGATGATCCATTATATCTATTCAAAGTTTGGACGGGCGGCATGTCATTCCATGGTGGATTATTAGGTGTAATCACGGCAATGATTTGGTATGCCCGTAAAAACGGCCGTACATTTTTTGCTGTTGCTGACTTTGTTGCGCCATTAGTACCATTTGGTTTAGGGATGGGCCGCATTGGTAACTTTATGAATGATGAACTTTGGGGACGAGTAACCGATGTTCCTTGGGCGGTATTGTTCCCAAGTGGTGGCTTCTTACCACGCCACCCGTCTCAATTGTATGAATTTGCACTAGAAGGTGTGGTGTTGTTCTTCATTCTTAATTGGTTTATTAGAAAGCCACGTCCAGCAGGTGCGGTGTCGGGGTTATTCCTAGCTGGTTACGGAGCATTCCGCTTTATCGTAGAATACTTTAGAGAGCCCGATGCTCATTTAGGTTTATTTGGTAACTTTATTTCTATGGGACAAATACTCTCTTTACCAATGGTGATTGCTGGTGGCCTCCTTGTTTTATGGGCGTACAAATTCAATCATCAAACTAGTCATTCAAAAGGTTAAGCTGTGGAACAATATTTAGATTTATGCCAACGTATCGTTGATCAAGGAACGTGGATTGAAAATGAACGTACAGGTAAACGTTGCCTGACCGTGATTAATGCCGACTTGAGCTATGATGTTGGCAATCAAGCCTTTCCTTTAGTGACAACACGCAAAAGTTTCTGGAAGTCAGCGGTGGCTGAATTGCTTGGCTATATTCGTGGCTACGATAACGCAGAAGATTTCCGTAAATTGGGCACCAAAACATGGGATGCCAACTCGAACCTAAATGAAGCGTGGCTTAATAATGTTCATCGTAAGGGTGAAGACGACATGGGGCGCGTTTATGGCGTTCAAGGCCGAGCTTGGGCTAAGCCTGATGGTGGATCTGTCGATCAGCTACGTAAAATAGTCGATGAACTGTCTCGTGGTGTGGATGATCGTGGTGAGATTTTAAATTTCTATAATCCGGGCGAGTTTCACATGGGCTGCTTACGCCCTTGTATGTACAGCCATCACTTTTCTCTATTAGGGGATACTTTGTACCTCAACAGTACTCAACGTTCTTGTGACGTGCCGCTTTTATAACCCCTCCCATAAAATGAACACTTAGTAATCAGATATATCCTCGTTAATGTTTGTACTAAACTTTATTGTGCTGTAATTAATTTGCATAGTTTGTAACCCCAACTATAGTTAAGATAGGTTTGGTGCACACATCGAGGTTGTATGGATAACTCTGTTGTCATCTCTGATGGTAAGAAGTTTGATGTATCAAACTCTGTAGCTCATGAAGATTATGATGCGTATCCAAATGTACTTTTATGTGCAGAAGGTGTGGCCGTTTTCAATGAACAAATGGAATTGTTGCCACTAATCTCTGATTTTCTGACTCATTATAGAATTAATCATAGTGATCACTCCGTAAAAACCTACGCAAACAACCTACTCTATTTAGTTAAATATCTTACTACGTATGATGAAAATCACATCGGTTCTAAGAGAGATGGTTGTTTATTGACAGTACATGCAACAGAAATTCAAAAGTATTTTCAATATTGCAGAAATGATAAAGATGAGACTGGTTTAGAGAAACGATCTATAGGTGGAAAAACCGTATCTAATAGAGATGCGACCTACGGTCGATTTTTCTCTGAATTCCTATGTAACCCTCCCGCTGGTTACAAGTTCTTAAGGGAAGAAAACCCTTATGAGAATGGCAGCTTAGTTGTTGCGGCTAAGGAATCGTTAATTCGGCCTGCTCTTTTTTCAGATATTGAAGCTTTGATTCTTGTTGCCAATCATGAAAGAGAAAAGTGTCTCATTCAATTTATGTATGATTCTGGTGTACGTCGAGGTGAGGTGGAAAGTATACTTCAAGAAAATATCCTATTGTTATCCAGAGAATCTCGTAAAAGCATAATAGTGGATTACAATACAATTCAGATACCTTCTGACTATGTAGCGATGGAAATAAAAGGTAATAAAGGTCGAGGGAGAGAGATTAAATATAGAAAAACAGTGGTTTCAAAAGAAACTATTAATAGAGTTCAAAGGTATCACTCAAGCCTAGAATATAAAAAACATAAAAGAAAGTGGGGTAAAAACTGTAATCCTGCCTTCTTGAATAAAAATGGTAATCCATACACACCAAGTGCTATTAGTAAGTTAGTCACTAAATTATCTAATCGAGCATTGAAACTTGGATTGATACATCGACCACTCTCTCCACACAAAATTCGACATGGGTTTGGCGCTATGCTTCTAAATTCAGAAGATTTAGGTAAGTCACAACTGGACAGACTTCTATTGTTACAGCAATGCCTAGGTCACACTTCATTAACTACAACTGAAGGCTATACAAAAATACCGATTGGAGTCTGGGGGAAATTTTCAGATCGCAATGGAACGGCACTTAAAAGATATCAGTTGATGAAAAAACTAAAAGATAGAACTAGATCGAAGAAAGGAAGCTATAGATGAAATATGAGGAATGCAGGGAATGCTTATTAAACTGGTGGCTCGGGCTAACTAAAGAACAAAAGAAGTCTCTCCCAATCTCAAATCAATCAATTGACTTTCGTGATCTATTTAGTAAAACGGCGATAAGTTATCATGTAATACGGCGGCACTTAAAAGAAGACATTAAAAATATCGATGCAGAACTTAAAGAATTAGGAGTTATACCTAATATTGAAGAATACAGAGCCCGTCTTCATAATTGGTGGAATAGCTTAACTGATTATCAAAAGAAGTCAGTTCCAATCAGCCGCAATACGATAGATTTACGAGATTTGTTTAAAGAAATAAAAATTAGCTATAAAGACCTTCGGAAAAAATTACTTAAGAAAAGAAATCACCGATATAGAAGCAGAACTTAAAGAGTTAGGCGTTTTACTAAATGATGATAAGGAAGTAGTCGAAACATTGATGCGTAACTTCATTTCTGACTGCGAATCCAACCTAGACATGCTTTGGGACATCGAGCTAACAAATAAAATAGGTAGACAATCAAAGAACTCAGGTTTAGATATTGAACAGCATTTTGAGCAGTTCGGGTTGATTTCAGTAGGATATCTAGCAAACAAATTTAATTGTAAATATCATTATTGCAAGACGCCAAGAATGCTAGACCTCAGAAAACATCTAAATCAGCTTTTATTGAAGCATAAAGTCTCTCTCCCTTATGGCTCTATTAAAGGCAGCAGTCAAACAGTCGGCAGCGATATGAATCACCGTAGGATGTTTATCAAGTGGAAAAATAGCTTAACAAATGAAGAAAAGCTAGAGCTCCCAATGTTTGGAAAAGTAATTGATAAAACTGCATTTAGTCACTTAATTCCTATAGAGCGGCGGCTACAAGGGGGAGGGCCACTCCTAGCTGCTGAATTTAGACGCTTTTCTAATGAAATAATAGAGCTTAAAGGTATCGATTACAAAACACAGAAAGAGCTAAAAGAAATACGTAAACAAAAGGCAGTCGGCAAAGAAGAGAGCCGGCGTTCAGCATTTCGTAAGTTACGCCATCATAGACTTGTATCGACTAAAGATTTTAGTTCTCAAAAAGGTCGTTATGAAGATGCACGACATGCTTTTGCAGTTGCTTCCTTAAAAGCGACTTCAGAATCAGGTTGTGCTAATTATTACATTGGATATACGTATTATTGTGATTTCTTAGAGCTAAAGAATATCTCCCCTGATAGCAGTTATAAAGACTGTTTTGAGCCATGGTCGCTGAGAGATTTTAAAGGGTACTTAGGCGAAAAAATTGCAAAGTCGGGATTGTCGACATCATCTGCTACAACAATACTATCAACAGTGAGAGTGACGCTCGACAGGCTGAAAACAATTCGAGATTTTGACTTCAATTACTTACCTGCTGATGGGTTTGAGATAGTCAGGAGGTCGTTAGCTTATAAGCCTTACTCATTGAGCGAAAGGCAGCAGATCCATGAAATGCTAGAGCTGGAAATAGCTCTGGTTAAAGGCAGGTTACGGCCATACAAAAAACTAGATAGGAATAATTCGAATTTAGATGACCCTAAGAATCAAGCTAGGGTTATCTTTGAAGATTATTGCCATTGTTTACCCCCTTATTGGGACAGGGAAAAGCGGATTAGAGGAAATACTAAAGGGCAGCGAAAGCTTTGCTCTTTTGTTGCATCTAGAAGATTATCTCTTCCTCAGTTGCTTAAAGAATGGGGGTGCTTAACTAGAAATGTGACGGTTCGTGAAGTTGGTGTATATGTACTAAAAATAGCGCAAGTTCTGGGTATGAATTTAACTCCTATATTGGATCTTGAGCTAGATGATTATCAAGAGCACCATTCATTAACAAATAAGCCTTGTTTGACATACTGGAAGGAGCGCTCTACAGGGGAGAAGATGATACACCTAGACTTGTTTCATGCAGATATACAATGGCTTACAGTCAGCCAGAAGAAATTTGTTGAAACAGTATTTGATGAAGTAACTCAGTTGACGTCGGAAGCAAGAAAAATAGCGTCAGATGAAATATCAAATAGACTGTTTATAACTCTACAGTATATACCAAAAACGTTGGCTGAATATGATATGAGCAAGTTGTACTCGGAACTCGTTGAGAAATACCAGCTAAAAAATGATGATGGTAAGGCACTGTTGCTCACGACTACTAGATTCAGACCTACTCTTGTGAGCGAGTTAATCGAGGCGGGTATAGGAATTCGAGAAATCCAATATCTGTTAGGTCACTCTTCAATTTACACGACGATGAGATATCTAGAACAATTAGATTTTGATAGATCAATAAAAGAAAAAGCTAGAAAAACGATAGAGGGTATATATAGTACGGCCGTTTACAAAGGTAAGTCTTCTTCTATTAATAAAAATCAACGTAGATATGATGCTAGTCAGATTATCATGAAAACCCCACTAGGTGGTTGTAAAAACATATTTGACCCGCCTGATTTTATTAAGGAATCATCATTATATATAAAAGGCAAGCCCTGCTCGCAGTATAACAAATGCATATCTTGTGAGTCATTAATGCTGACAGAAAAACATCTCCCTGAATTGTTTGCTATGCAAAGGGATTATTTATCATCATTGGAAAGCAGCGAAGTTATCAATACACCCTACCACGTAGTGGTACTAGAAAATATCTCGCTGCTTGAGAGTATATTGAATCCAGAAACTTCAGAGTTTGAAGAGGATATTTTGGTGCAAGCAAAAGAAGACTCATTATTCATAGAAACTACGATATTAGATGTTTGGAGTGGTTAAAAATGGAACGTAAAGAATTCGAACATTTACAGGAAATAAATAAACATTTTACAGATGTTCTTTCTAATTTGTCGTTCTTAAACAAAGTTGGTTTTCATGAAGAAAATAAAGGTATTGCGCCTTATATTGTTAAGCTCGCACTACTGCCAGTATCAGCGAAGAGTGTCTTTCGTGATATGTTGTGGGACTTCGATGCGGAGTCAGCCAATCGTTCAGCTTCTGTTAGGATGTCACATGTTCAGATCAACTTTGGTTCTTATACACATATCCCACTTGGAATCATTACTGAGATAAAGTGCCTACTATTGAATATTTATACCACACCAAAGGATTTTGGTCATCAAAAAAACGAGATAAAGCCGAATACATTCATTGGTGTAATTAAAGATGGGCTTGCGTTTTTAGATTTTGTACTTAATGAAGTAGAGGGGCGACTAGGTAAAGAGTATGTGAAGGAGCATTATAGTAATATTTCTGATATCTCGTTGCTAGATTTTGAGGATGCGGTAAAAAAGACTAAACTAAAAATATCGTCTGATAAAAAATTATACAATAGTTATAAGTATTTTTTTGGCTATTTAAGAAATCATAAAGCTAAAGAGTTAATCGGCATTGAGTGCCAGGCAGACTACCACACTTTAAAAAAATGTATGAACTAGGACGTAAAAAAAACGGTCGTAAGAATAAAGAAAAACTCTCTTACCTTGAAACAAAAACCTTTGATTTAGCGCTTAAGAAAGCTTCATTTAATGTAGTGAGATTTTTATATACTGTTGGCGAAAAGGTGAATGACCCTATAATGGTGAAATACTATGAGGTGCTTGCAAAAACATATAAAGAGTTTCCTTATTCAAAGCAAAACTTTGATGACTATGGTGCTTATCGTTTGTATAAGAATGGTTACTCCCTTGCTAAGATCAACGTACTTTTCCCTGATAATAAAGTAACAAGCCTTGATTTGGCAGGTTATGAGCCGACGGAGTGGAAAGTGGGGGCTCGCTTACGGCAAGATATTAGCTCTTTGGAATCTCTCCGAGTTGCAATTAATGAGGTGTATTATTCAGCATTATGGGTGATCGCTTCTCTGATGGGTGCAAGACCCAATGTGTATTCAGATTTAAAGGTTGATGGTTGTCTGAATCTAAATAACAAAACTATTTCCGCTGAGGAGCATAAGGGGAGAGACAATCGATGGAACTTGTTTAATGATCGTTGGGTAGCGATACCAATTATGGTCGACGCCATCAAAGTCATTAGGTTGATAGGAGGAAAGGTTTTTCAGAATTCGTATGTTTTTGGTAGTGTAAATACATCATTTCCAGATGAGATAAATACACCTATGTCATGTCTTAGTCATACAATTAGAATGGCATTTGAGGTATTAACAAGCATATCATCAAAGGACAGCAATAGTAATTTATGTGGGTATCTATTTCGACACAGTTTAGCGCACCAAATGTATAGATCCGATGTTGGATTACCTGTCATTTCTTATCAGCTTAAACATATCGTTTCGGCAACAGATGAACTTGTACGTAAAGGTCAAGTTAGCGAAACAACACTTGGTTATGGTGGTATAGCTAATCAGTTATCAAGTGTTCAGAAAGAAACCTTAAACTTTAGGCACATTGCTGAATTAGAAGCGGTTAAAGCTAATTTTGATCCGAACGGAAAATACATGGGTGGACAAGCCGACGAACATTTATCAAAAATAAAAATGTACTTTAATGGTTGCATGGAAGCAGGTTATACAGAAGAAGAAATATATGAAGCAATGGTTAAACAAGGTTTGGCGATCATCAATGTAGGTAGTGGCTATTGCTTTGGTGGGGCAGAAAATTTTGATGAAACCTTGCCATGTATCGGTGGATTAAGGTGTAATCCAGTCCGTTGTTGCAATGCCATAGTAACTAAAGCTAATGCCCCGAAATGGCGTGAAATATATCTTTCTAATCTAAAATTGATCGGTGCTGAGGGGTACGAAGACAGACAAGATCAGATAGTTGAAGTAATTGAAGAGGCAAAAAGAGTATTAGAGTATTTAGGTGAGGCATTGATCTGATGGCTGAGTATGATCAAAAGAACCAAGAAAAATACGATAAAAATACAGATAAGATTTGGTCTGCGTTAGATGCAATTCGACAAGACAAAAACTTGAAAGCAACCAAAGCTCAAGTATCCAAGTTAACAGGGCTTCATCGTAATACCCTGGGTGGAAAAGGTTCTAGGGATTGGGTCGGCCTTGAGATTGAGCTAATAACAAAGCAGCGCGATGAAGATTCAAACCGAACCAAAGTTACTAAAAAGAAACAAGAAGAGAACTTGCAAGGTTTATTAGATCAGTCAAAGCTAGAGATCTTGCATTGGTTTACTAAATATTCAGAATCAGAAAGGGACTTAGAGAAGTTAAGAATTCGTTCTGCACGTGATTATGACAGCCTTGAATGGCACAAAGCAGAGCTTAGAAAGGAGCGGAAATTAATAAAATCCCTTGAGGAAAGGGTTGTACTATTAGAGAATATACTTAAGACAAGTGAGTAAGTAAATGGGGCTTGAAGCCCCATTACCGTATTAAAACTAAACTGAAAAAGGATACTTGATTGGTTCGTGGTGCTGGTAATTAACAACCTCAAAGTCATCCATAGTAACCCATGTTTCTAAATCTTCTAACGACTTGATTTTTGGATTAATAATAAGTTTTGGTGCGGAAAAAGGTTCTCTCTTAACTTGCTCTTTCATTAGCTCTATTTGGTCTTCATAGATGTGAGCATTTACGATCTTATGGAACGCTTTTCCGGCTTTTAATCCTGCAATTTGGGCTGTGATTTGAAGTAGCCAAGCTACTTGAATTTGATTGAATACTAATCCAAGTGGGACGTCACAGCTGCGTTGAGTACTATTTAAATAGAGAGTGTCGCCAAGTATTGAGAAGTGATGGCTATACATACAAGGCCGTAAACAACCCATGTGAAACTCACCAGGATTATAGAAGTTTAGGATTTCACCCCTATCATCAATCCCTTTGCTTAGGTTATCTATAATCTTCTTATATTGATCGACAAAACCACCGTCAGGTTTTGCCCATTTACGTCCCTGAACACCGTATACTCTGCCCATATCATCCTCACCTTTACGGTGTGGGTTATTGAGCCATGCTTCATTTTGGTTAGCGTTAGCATCCCATGTTTTAGTGCCTAATTTACGAAAATCGGCAGCGTTATCATAGCCACGTAAGTAGGCTAGCATTTCAGCTATGGCGCTTTTCCAAAAAGCTTTTCGTGTTGTTACTAGTGGAAATTCATTAGCGGCAACGTCATATTCTAAATCTGCATTGATAGCGGTTAAGCAGCGCTTGCCTGTCCTTTCGTTCTTAACCCAAACACCTTCATTGATAACTCGCTTACACAAGTCCTCATATTGACTGTTTCCATTGTTCATTTTGTATTCCACCAAGTGTTTTTTCTATCCAAAATGTTATCACATTCTGCTATTAATCTACTATGTATTCCAAAATAGCGCTGTCAGTGAGGTGGTATTCTCACTAAAACGGAATGCCATAAATTTATCTTGCTGAGTCGCATAAGCTGTAAATTCCCTCTACTCATACAAATACTTCTGAAACCCAACAAACGTATCACGGATAGCCATGGGTGAGCCAAACACCTCAGCAGCATCACTTATAGTGTCGTACTTAAGCTCAACCAAACTACGCATTTTCTTCGCGGCCAGTTCTTGAACGCCATCCTCAATGTACTTATCTAAGATGAACTCAATAAATTCGATTTGTTTAGAGGTGAATTCACTGGATATACCAGGTTTCGCAGTTGCGACGCGTTCTTTTCGAGTATGGGTTTCTCTGGCGTAAGCGACAAAAGAAAACAGGTCATAAACGTCGCTGTCTTTAGCGTCGATAATTTCCTTCATGTTGTCGAGCTTTTCATCGTCGTAACCGGCTTCTTGCAGATCAGCTAATAACTTTTCACGGGTGCTTGGGTTACTCCAGATCTCACGTAGCTCATCTTCATTGTTAAAAAATCGCGGTAAATCACCAAACAGTTGCTCAACAAATTGTTTAGCGGTGAGCATGTCGCCGTCAGCACCCATGAACAATACACTTTTCATGTGTTGTATTTGGCGCACCTTGCCGTCAGTTAGAGTAATGAATATCTTCTCTGGTTTCCCTTCTTTCTCACCTTCTTCGCAACTACAAGGGGTGTCTCCGCAGTTATTACAAGGCTCGGTGATACATTGGCAAGGGTTGCAGTGGCATTCGTTACAGTGCTCTGGAGGCGTCTCATGTTCGCAATTACATGGATTGAAGCCACATTCTTCGCATAAGCAACTACATGGCTTGTTATTACAAATATCACAAGGCTCTTCTTCGGGTTTTTCCTCTGGTGGTAATGGTTCACCATCCCATTCAGGATCAGAAAAGTTATGATGCGCTTTTACGAAGTCATATACAGTAAAAAACGATTTACCATCGTACATGCGCGTACCACGGCCAATGATCTGCTTAAACTCAATCATATTGTTACATGGACGCATCAATACAATGTTACGAACGTTACGAGCATCAACACCAGTAGATAGCTTACGAGAGGTTGTTAAGATGGTCGGAATCGTTTTTTCGTTGTCACAGAATGTGCGTAGATCATTCTCACCCGCAGCACCATCGTTCGCCGTTATGCGAACACAGTAACTTGGGTTTTTTGTCCAACCTTTCTTGGATGCATATTGGTTGATTAAATCTCGAACCATGCCTGCGTGCTCCTGAGTGGCACAGAATACGATTGTCTTCTCATGGGGATTGATATGATCCATCCAATACTGCACACGCTTTTGTTCGCGCTGAGGCATGGTGATGATGCGGTTAAAGTCGCTCTCTTTGTACACTTTCCCTGGCTCTGGTTCACCTTTAAAGGTAACTGCATCCCCAGGGGTATAGATGTACTCATCCATAGTGCCGACAATTGGGTACACTTTGAAAGGCGTTAAAAAGCCATCGTTAATGCCTTGTTTTAAGGTGTAGCTATGAACTGGTTCACCAAAGTATTTATAACTGTCAGCGTTGTCGGTTCGCTTTGGCGTCGCGGTTAAGCCAAGTTGTACCGCTGGTGCAAAGTAGTTAAGAATATCGCGCCACGAACTCTCATCATTCGCTCCGCCTCGGTGACATTCATCAATAATGATAAAATCGAAAAAATCTTCTGGGTATTGTCTGAAGTTACAATTGCTTGTATCTGTTATTACCGCTTGTTCAAATTCTTCATCTTCATCTTCATCTTCAACTTCTTCTGCATTCAAGCTGTGTTTATTTGCAGAGTCCGTCATTAGGGTTTGGAAAATTGCCATAAAGATACTGGCGTTTTTAGGTACACCCTTGGCTTTTTTAATTTCGCTTGGGGTAATACGCACGACGGCATCTTCACCAAAAGCGCCAAAATCATTAAAGGCTTGCTTGGTTAATACATTTCGGTCGGCTAAAAACAGAATACGTGGACGTTTTTTAGCGTTACTTGGGTTCTTAGCGGCTTGTAAGCTCCAACGGCTATGAAATAGCTTCCATGACAGTTGAAACGCAATACAGGTTTTCCCCGTTCCTGTTGCTAGGGTTAGCAGAATACGGTCTTTGCTTTGTGCAATTGCCTCTAACGCTTGGTTTATGGCGTTTTCTTGGTAGTACCGAGGTTGCCAATCGCCTTTGCATTCAAACGGTATTTTTGCAAAGTTTTCACGCCAAGTGCTCGTGAACTCAGGTTCGCTCTTTCCATCTTCACCATTAAAGGCAATCGCCCACATCTCTTCTGGGCTCAGATAACGATCAACGGGCTGTTCTTCGCCCGTCAGCATGTCTATTTGGTAAATGTCATGACCATTGGTGGCATAACCGAAACGGCACTGCAAACGCTCGGCGTAGTCTTTTGCCTGGCGCACACCTTCGGTATAGCTTAAGCCTTCACGTTTAGCCTCAACTGCCGCAAGCTTGCGGCCTTGATACTCTAAAACGTAATCAGCACTGAGTTTTGAGCCACGTTTACCGCCACCCAAAATACGCCCAGCAGTAATACTCACTTCACGGCGAATGATACTGTGGTCAGCCTTACCCCAACCATCTAAAGTCAGTTTAGGCGAGATTAACTCAGCACGGGTTTCAGATTCGTTTCTACTCATGCCATTGACCTGTGTTAAAAATACTGACCGTTATTTACTTAGCCTCTGCGGTTAATTCCCCACTAAAGGCTTTGTGTAAAATGGATTTTTTTAGTTCGTCTAAAGCTAATAGTTTTTGCTTGTATATTTCTTCAGCTCTTATTAGATCGGGTCTTATACTATCCAATTTATTTACTAGTGACTTTTGTACTTCTATTGACGGAGTACTTACTTTGATTTTTCGAAAATCCCTGATGTTAATTTGCATTAAGGCTGCACCGTATGTGGCATCCTTAATTTGGCTTTGGACTAAAGGGGATATAAATTGATAATAACCAAATCTATCCGAAATTAATTCTGGATTAAAACGGACAGGAACAATCCCTCTTGTTACGTTTGCATCAGCTAAACTTTTACATGCTATAGAGGTAATGCCAGTACTTCCTCTTACGCACACTAGTAATTCACCACCTTGTAAAACCGTTCTTTTATAAGCTTCAGATTTAACAGGGTCTATTAGCTTCAGGCCATCTGGAGTTATAAGATCAGTCTTTAAATCAGTAGGTCTAACAACGGGTAACCCATCATTGAAATCATCTCCTGGTTGAACTATTCCATATGATAAAGAGCAATCCTCACTTACTAAATTTTCTAGGGCTAGTTCTTCCCAACCTTCACCTTTTTGGCTAAACACTTGTTGTAAGTAGCTATCAAACAACTCGCGGGCATTTTTTAGGTTTTGTTCGGTTTTAGAGCGTGTTTCTTCTAAGTCGGCAAACACGGTATCGAGTAATGCCACAATGCGCTTTTGTTCTGGGATATTAGGAACAAGAATAGGGAAGCCATGTAGGGCCGGTTTATTTACCCCAGTTTGCCCCGCGGCCCTCTCAGACAGCTTAATAATATAATTTTGAATACTTGGGGACATTAAAAAGTAGAAAAGGTATTCGTTATCAAGTAAGTCCGATCTTGGAATAGCTTTCATTAGAGCAACATTATACGCCCCCTCAAGACCTCTTAAAATTTGAAAGACTGGAGGCCCATAACGACCAATCATTACATCATCTACTTTGCAAAATTTCTTAGTGCTAGATTTAGGGATATAAACAATATGTTTATCCGACTTATAATCCCTGATCTGTATCAGGCGGGCATATTCAGAATTATCTAGGCCAGTTAAATCATAAACGAAATTTGATTTAGCCGGTTGCGAGCCTCCAATAAAGTCACAAACATCTCCCAGTTTTTCAAATTTACCCATTGATTAGCGCCTCTATATTGCCGATTATTACTTTACTCTCAGCGTCAAGATTAGATATTTCTAAAATTATTTCCTCTGGACTACGAAGCGGTTTTTCCTCCTCTTGATTAACATTTTTTACTTGAAGATCTAATGTTTCTTGATTCAAGTTTGACTTCTTAATGGACCATGACTTTTTTGTTTCTTTAAATTCAGCCTGTAACTCCACAAAGTCTTTCAAATCATTATCGTTTAATGGGTTAGATTTTCCTAAGTTTCTGCCGGCATCAAGCTGATAAAACCATGTACTTAAAGTCGGTTCGCCTTTGGTAAAGAACAGCACAACGGTTTTTACACCCGCACCTAAGAACGTACCGCTTGGGCAATCAAGCACCGTATGTAAGTTACAATTTTCTAGTAGTTCCTTACGCAGTTTAATCGCGGCATTGTCGGTATTACTTAGGAAGGTATTTTTAATAACAACCGCAGCGCGGCCGCCAGGTTTGAGCATTTTAATAAAGTGTTGCAAGAATAAATATGCTGTTTCACCCGTTTGGACTGGGAAGTTCTCTTGAACCTCTTTGCGCTCTTTACCACCGAATGGAGGGTTAGCCAGTATGATGCTGTGCTGGTTACTCGGCTGAATATCTTGCAGGTTTTCAGACAGGGTATTGGTGTGTAATACGTTAGGCGCTTCAATTCCGTGTAAAATCATGTTCATGATGGCGATAACATACGCCAGTGACTTTTTCTCTTTGGCATAAAACGTATCGTTTTGCAGTGTCGCTAAGTCTGTCGTACTAAGCTTCACTTTGTCTCGCCCACCTTGACGTAGGTAATCAAAGGCTTCACATAGGAAACCAGCTGACCCTGCTGCACCATCGTAAATGGTTTCACCGATTTTAGGTTGAACAACATCGATCATCGCACGGATTAATGGGCGCGGCGTATAATATTCGCCACCATTTCGACCAGCGTTACCCATGTTCTTGATTTTGACTTCGTATAAGTGGCTCAGCTCGTGCTTTTCTTTCTGCGAGCGAAAACGTAATTCGTCGATCTTTTCCAATGCGTCACGCAGTGAATAGCCACTTTGGATTTTGTTTTTTATCTCACTAAAAATCTCACCAATTTTGTATTCAATGGTGTTGGCGTTATTAGCACGCTGTTTAAATCCTTTTAGGTACGGGAACAGTTGGCCGTCGACAAAATCCATCAGATCATCACCGGTTAAGGCGTTGTTATGGTCAAACTTACCCTCAGCATCTTTAGGCGCAGCCCAGTTGCTCCAACGATATTGCTCCTCGATGATGTACTCGTAGGTTTCCATCATCATTTCCGCTTCTTGCGACTTGGTAAATTCAAGGTCATCAAGATATTTTAAAAACAGCATCCATGATGATTGCTCTGTGTAGTCGAGCTCAGAAGAACAGCCGGCGTCTTTGTGAAAGATGTCGTCGACGTTTTTAAATACTTGTTCAAACATGTTTTGAATGCCTTGTTGATCGCTAAGCTACTGAAAGCCAGTGATAATAATGAGTGCTTTTATCAGTTGTTCAATAGCTGAATGTTTTTAGATAATTAAAGGGGAATATACCTTATTTTCATTAGCGTGTTGATGAAAATTGGCCAATTTGAAGAGTAAATATGTTGAGCTCGATGGTTTACTACAGGGAAGTATTCTAGAGTTGAATTTAACGGATAGAATTATTGCGGAATAGGTTATCAATGCCTAGAGTAATCGTTCTCTAGGCATAGGAAATGCTGCTAGATTTCAGGTTTTGCTTTGGAGCAATGACAAGATAAGTTCCTTTCTTTCCTCTTCCGTCATTTGAGCAACAAGGCACGCTATTTCCGCAGAACTTTCATCTTCACAGAAAAAGAAACTTAAAGGCACGCCTAATTCATCAGCCAATAGCTTTAAGGTTCTGACATCTGGCGTATGTTTGCCCTTTTCATATTGATTCATTCTAGGGCTAGCTGAGCTTTCATCCATACCTATGCACACTCCCAACGATTTTTGCGAGAGTTTTGCTTTTTTACGAGCTTCTTTGAGCCGTATTGGAATTGGGTTTTCGAATGGCACTTGAGTTTCATGTCTCTGATCTCATGGTAACTAAGATTTTCTTAGTTTTATCTATTTCTGTATACTAAGCAATTCTTAGTATTTAAGTGGTGTGACCGGTACATGAAGCGTTTTTTGAAAATCAGTGATGAAATGCACAAGCTATTGATTGAAAGAGAGATGGATGGTTTCTTGGTAGTTGAATTAAGAGATGCATTTGTTGCTATTAATGACTCCTACGTTGATCTAGATGATGTTCGTCGTAAGATTTACCGACAAATCTTACGCTTTATGAAGAACAATTGGCTTAGAAGTGAAGGCTCAGGGCAAAAGAAACGCTACTTTCAAACTGACCTATTCAAAACTCTTCAAGCCGATACGGTGTTAGAAAACACTAACGTTACCATTTCAGCTTCGTCTGACTACTCGGTATTAAGAGGTGAGCGCAACCAATACAAAGGTGAGCTAGAAATAGTCTTTGGGGAAATTAGTGAGTATCAATCGACCTGTAGTCGCTTTCCTGAACTGGAACCAAAGCTAACGCCACTTCTTGAGCAAGCGCGAGAAAATTCTGCACAGCTATTAGGAAGAGTGAATGCACTAACGAACGTTCTTAAAGCACTTTCAGAGAACAGTTCATCATGCTGAGGCAGTGGCAGGCAGAATGCTCAGAAAAGGCATTACATAAATACAGTTCACATCAACAGCACTTCTTCTGCCAAGCAACGCCAGGGGCCGGAAAAACCGTATTGGCTGCTACGGTCGCTTCAAGATTGCTGCAAGAAGATATGGTCGATATTGTTCTGTGCTTTGCTCCGTCTTTAACGGTCTCTGATGGAATTAAACAAACCTTTTCACAGATCCTTAATTGTACCTTTAATGGTGGATTAGGCTCTATTGGACAGTCTCTTACCTATCAAGCAATTCAATTTCTCAACGATGAATTTTGGCAGACATTGCGTAATCACCGAGTATTTGTGGTCTTTGATGAGATTCATCATTGCTCTGGTACTGAAATTGAAAATGCGAATGTTTGGGGGCAACAAGTCCTAACTAAGATTCAAGGGCTAGCAACGTATACCCTTGCGCTTTCAGGGACGCCATGGCGTTCGGACTCTTTACCGATTGTTTTGGGTGAGTACAGCGACCCTGATGGAAAGATGCTCGTTGATTATCAATATACGCTCAAGCAAGCAATTACTGACAAGGTTTGCAGGGCACCAAAGATTGTTTTGGTCGATAACGAACACCTGACAGTGGCCAATGATGAAAAGACAGAATCGTTTTCCTCGATACTGGAAATGATTAAGCAGACTAAGACCTCTTATCAGAGCGTCATTCATAATCAGGATGCAATGGAGTACCTGCTTGGGTTAGGTTGTAAGAAGCTTGCAGAAATCCGAACCCACACCCCAAATACAGGAGGTTTAGTTGTCGCGGCCTCAATTCAGCATGCGCAAACAATTAAAAAGCTTCTTTCTGAAAAGTACGCACAATCGGTCTCAATTGTGACTTATAAGCATGAAGAACCTTTAGCTAAGATTGAACGTTACAGGCAAGGCCATAGCCAGTGGATCGTTAGCGTTGGAATGATTAGCGAGGGTACTGATATTCCGCGCCTTCAAGTGTGTTGCCACATGAGCTCGGTCAAAACAGAATTATACTTCAGGCAAGTTCTTGGACGAATCCTTCGAGTGAATTCCACTGACGAGCAGCAGGCATGGTTATTCACTTTTGCTGAGCAAAGCCTGATTGAGTATGCAGAAAGGATTGAACAAGATATTCCAGAGTCATGTGTATTTACAAATATTGCAAACATAATCGAGTTTGAAGCCGATTCAAAACATACAAGTTTGCAGTGTATGGCTCTTTTAAGCGAATACAATGAGAGTAATTCAAATTTGAATTGGGGCTGTGCTATCAGCACCGAAGCTTGTTCATATGGGCATTACAACGATTTCGATGAGCTCAGGCTAGGAGCCTTTAAGCAACGAGTCATTTCTGCTTTTATATCGGCTTCTTAATCAAGTTGTTCTCAAATAACGCCAACGGTGCTCAAGCGAGTGCCATTCTTTAAAGTATCATCGAGACAGCAAAAGCGAACGGTCTTATCCTCTATAATTACTTGCTCAAGTGCATGAAAGAGTTAGCGAAACCAGAGCCTAATATTGATTCGCTGTTGCCCTAGAACTTCAAGCACTAATTATCTCACCCCGTGGGTTCATGGGGCGGATACGGCTTATTGGTTATATGTATTAGTTTGATTATTTGAGCGTTCAATACTCGTATACGCATGATATAATGTTATTTTACCTTTTTGTATGGCTTAGATGCTTTACCTTGGATCAAAGCATTGTAGCTACTCTAATTAACTAATAGTGACCTTACTTTTAATGACGACACAAACAACTCATCAAGCATCCGCACTTATCAACAAGAGCTTTATGGGCTCGAGTGGATGTAATAGCTATAGAATTGATCAGGAGTTGGCTGCGTTCTTCCTTGCATACGAAGAAGAAAAAAAACCTATTGAAGTTAATTTTAGAGATTTAGTTGATTGGGTACCTTACTCTGATTCTTATACTCACTATATCCATAGTTACCCAGCTAAGCTGATCAAACATATACCTATATTTTTTCTCAACTCAAAGATACTCCTCCCCGAAACTAAGAGTTTGGTTCTAGACCCTTTTTGCGGTTCTGGAACAGTACTTCTAGAGTCGCTACTTGCTGGTCATAGAGCTATTGGGTGTGATGCAAATCCACTTGCGAGATTGATCGCTAAAGTAAAGACAACTAGGCAGGACGTTGGGAAGCTACAAAAAACAAAAGCTTCGATAATTGTGAAATCTAAGAGGCTTAGGAAGGTTATTCCGCTTAATGTTGTTAATGTGGAGCATTGGTTCTCTGAAAGTACAATCAAGCAATTGTCTCAGTTGTACCGAGCTATAAATGATATCTGTTCAGGGAAAGAACTAGAGTTTTTTTTGGCTACCTTCTCAAGCATAGTTAAAAAAGTCAGTTATGCAGATCCTAACTTGAGTGTTCCAGTAAAAATCAAGCCTGAGAAGTATGTTAATACTGATATAAAAAATCGATTGACAGATAAGCTAGTAGAGTTGCAAGGTGTTGATGTTATTAAGTTATTTGGTAGTCAGGTAGATAAGAACATAAATAGAATATCATTACTGGAAAAGGTTTATGGTGATGATGTTACGGCTCAGGTTGTTTCAGAGGATGCTAGGAGAGTAACTAAAAGCTTAGACAACGAAGCTGATCTTCTGGAGCCAAGTAGTGTTGATTTTATTGTGACTTCCCCACCTTATGCAGGTGCTCAGAAGTATATTCGTTCGTCTTCATTGAGTTTGGGTTGGCTAGGCTTGTGTGAAGAAAAAAACTTAAGGGACTATGAGAAACTAAACATTGGGAGGGAGCATTACAGTAAGTCAGAGTATATCGAATCTATAAGGTTTGGCTTAGCTGATATTGATGCTTTTTTTGATGAAGTTGAGAAGGAAAACCCTCTTAGATCACATATAAACAGTAATTACCTAAAAGAGATGGAAAGTGCAATCTCTGAAATGTATAGAGTTTTAAAGAAAGATAAATACTGTGTCATTGTTATTGGCAATAATGAAGTTTGTGGTAGAAAGTTTGAAACACAGAAATACATAAGGCTATTGGCTGAAAGGTTAGGCTTTTCTACAAAGTTGGTTCTAGTTGATGATATTCATTCTAGAGGATTAATGACTAAAAGAAATAAAACAGCAAGTATTATAAATTCAGAATGGATACTGGTTTTTAAAAAATGAATGAGTTTAATTTTAAAGAGATGCTCGATATAAAGATTATGCGACTTTCTCAGAGCCTATGGGAAAGTAAAGTAAATCGTGGAAATCTCTCTCGTTGGTTGGATAATTTTGAATCTTCGCATGAGGATGCAGAGTGTGAGCAAGCACACGCGATGTATCTACTAAGTAATTTCATGTACTTCGGAGCTAGGGAGATTCGAGAGCTCTTGAACATTATGCTTGCGCAATCTCGCCCTTTTAAGGGCGAGTCAAGCAAGAGGTAACTAGTCTTTTCTCTGACTTAAAGCGCGTGACGTTTTTACGGCGCTTTCACTTGGTGGTGTACTTTGGTTTTCGATGTACTGTTTAACAACGTCCAAACTCGCACCACCACATGACACAACACAATAGCTAGGCGACCAAAAGTGATTACCCCAAAGCATTGTCTTTATGCGCTCCCAATACTCGCGCCTTAGCATGTATGACGATTTCCCTTTCAGCTTACCAACCAAGTTCGATACAGCTACCTTCGGGTGAATAGACACCATCAAGTGAACGTGATCATGTTCACCACCGAACTCTAATAGTTCACAATCCATTTGCTTACACGTTTCCTTCATTATTTCTTTGGTTCTATCCAACATCTCTTTGGTGAAAACACCTCTACGATATTTAGTAACAAAGACTAGGTGCGCATTGTTCTTAAAAAGGCAGCTTCTGCCTGTTCTCCATTCGTACATATTAACCATAGACTTGATTGACAATTTACCATTAAGTGTAATAATATTCGCTGCGAATGACAACCAATGGAACTATCATGCTAACTGGCATCAAGCTACGCGCTAACCCTACACCAAATCAAAAACTGGTACTAAGCCAGTGGATGGGCTGTGCGCGTAGTATTTGGAATGCCAAAGTCGATGAAGAAAGGTATTACCGTACTTTTGCGCGTAAGTATTATCCAATTGGCACTTATGCCCCTATTGATCAGAAAGCATCGCAGTTCAAATCTAAAGAGCTATCACCTTGGCTCTATCAGTGTCCTAGCCAGATAATCCGCAACAGTGCTGTTAACTGGTATCAGACTTACCAAAAGTTCATGAAAGGCGCGTGTGGGAGACCTAAGCGCAAACCTAAGACTGATCGCGGAAGTATCTACCTTACTCGTGAAGTGTTCCGCTTCGACCGTTGCGAAGATGGCAATTTACGCCTATTTATCGGTACGAAGACCAATAATATTGGTTACTTATCTTTTAAGGCTCATAGTAAGTTCGAGATCCCAAACTCGCTTTATGTGCGCAAAGAGCGTGGTCAATATTATGTGTCTTTCTGCTATGGGAACGGCAAGGATGAGTCAGAGCTACCTAGCAATGCTGAACACTTAGCATTCCTGCAAGGCTCAACAAAAGAATATCTGGAAGAACACACCATTGGCGTAGACCGTGGTGTGGCTATCCCTGTACACGCTGGCTCTATGACGTTCGACTTTTCTGACGAAGAAGGCGATAACCAGAAAAAGAACATGACCAAAGCTGATCGCTACATTAAGCGATTACAACGCAAATTGGCGCGTCAAACTAAAGGCTCAAATGGCAGAAATAAAACCAAGTACCGCATTGCTACGCACCACGCTAAAAAGGCGAATATCCGTAACGATTTCGCCCACAAGACAAGCCGCGAGCTTGTCGATAGCAAAGCAAAGGTTATTGTGTTCGAGGCTTTACGAACCTCAAGTATGACGCGCAAGCCAAAGGCAAAGCAGGACGAACAAGGCCGATATGTGTCAAACAGAGCCAAGCAAAAGGCAGGGCTAAACAAGTCCATCTTAAACGTTGGTTGGCACATCATAGAAACGTACACCAAATACAAGGCTTACCAAGCAGGAAAAGCCGTATTCAAAGTAAATCCAGCCTACACCAGTCAGGAGTGCGCCAAGTGCGGTCACACTCACCCCGACAACCGAGACTCACAAGAACTATTTGTGTGCGGTAACTGTGGAAATTCTGACAATGCAGATAACAACGCATCACTGGTCATTAAGAAACGGGCAATTAATCTAATATTAGACACTGGAACGGTGTTGTCTGGCGATGGGGTTCTAAGAACCAAGTCAGATAGTGGACGTGGAGGCAATCGTAAGACTAGCCGAGCCAAAAGCTCGACTAGCGGTGTCCAACGAAGCGTCAAAAAAGAAAAGTTAGCGGCTTAGGTTGTTATCTTAGAAGCTCGCTGCTTTAGCTGCGAGTAGTTCACGTCTTTGTACAGAGATAAGTTTTTCAAACCTCTTATCCAAAATGTGAGAAAGAAAAACGATAATGTAAAAGATATAGCTGTAATTGAGTCTGAAATACTAAGCGAATTGAAGGCTACTAGGTTTTTAGGGATAGGGAACCCTTCTGAAAGTGGAACTCATCTTCTTTACTTTTTTAGGCAGGAAAATGAATTAGGTAAAGATGACTTTATGCATAGTCATGAGATATTATCTTTTGATCGTGATGGAGATGGCAATGTATCTTTGAAGATGAATAAACCTGAAGTTAAAAGGTATATTTTGCTTGATGATGTATGTGGGAGTGGCACTCAAGCTATTCAATACTCTAAAAAATTAGTATCGGAAATGAAAGCTATTGATCCTAATGTTGAGGTCTACTATTTCACGTTATTCTCAACTGTCGAAGGTATGGAGAATATTAGAAGAGAAAGTGACTTTGACTTGGTTGATTGCATTTTTGAGTTGGATGAGACATTTAAATGCTTTTCTGATGGCGCAAGACAGTTTAGAAATGAAGAATACCTTCCTATATCCCAAGAATTTGCTAAAACATTTTGTGAAAAGTATGGAATTAACTTGTTCGGAGGTGAACATTGTTTAGGTTATAAGGGAAGCCAATTATTACTTGGATTTACACACAATACTCCAGATAACACTCTTCCAATAATTTGGGGAGAAAATAACTGGGAACCTCTCTTTAAACGTTACCATAAAAAATATGGCTTTAAGTATAATTAGTGAGGATAAAATGGATTTACTAGAAAGAAACCCGTTTACTACCATTAAGGCTAATGACTTAAATGATAGTGAAATTAATGAACAGTGGGTAGATAATCCTCAAGGTGGCTTTCTTGATGTTTTCTGTCCTACACACAAAGTTTCTCAATTTATAATTGGGGGGAAAGGCAGTGGTAAAACTCACTTGATGAGGTACTTTTCCCATAATTCTCAGAGCATTAGAAATAAAGATTCCATATTAGAAGGCATTAAAAGAGATGGATACTTTGGTGTGTATTTCCAAGCTAGTGGGTTGAATGGAGAGCGTTTTGAAAGCTTACCATTTCAAGAAGAAAAGAAGAATGCACTGTTTCAATATTCATACGAACTTTGGTGTGCAGGATTAGTTATTCAATCTCTGTTAGATATCAACAATAAAGAACAAGTTTTTGATAATCAGCGAGATTTCTGCTCTGATGTTTTAGGTTTATTCTCTGGAGATAGTGAACAATTTAATAATATTGAAACACTAGACGAGTTAAAGAAATTAATACTTGGTTTATCCAAAGAGGTAGATTATGCGGTTAGTAATGCTTTCTTTATCGAAGATATTGAAGTGAATGTACTAGCAGCAAGAGGATCTTTAATTTTTGGTATTCCAAAATTAATTTCCGAATATAGCTCTTATTTAAAGGATGTTACTTTTCTTTATATTATAGATGAACTGGAGAATATTAGCTATTCTCAACAAGTGTATATAAATACATTGTTGAGAGAGAAAAAGCTACCTTGCTCATTTCGCATTGGTGCTCGAGGCTATGGTATGAAAACCTTTAAAACTCTAGGGTCTGGTGAAAAGAATAGGGAAGGTCACGAGTATGAAATTGTTAAGCTTGATGATCTTTTAAGTGAGGTTTCAAACTATGAAGGCTTTGCGATTAATCTTATTTTAAATAGATTGAGTAAAGCAAAGTTTATTTCGATTGAAAAGAGCCATTTAAATATACTTGAAAGTGAACTATCGGTTAAGAAAGAGTTTCTTAATTCATTTTTTGAAAGTCCAGACTATTCTGAAGTTACTAATACTAAAGATTTTAACCGGGACGGTTTGTCTAAAAAAATGAGATCCTTCAAAAAGAGTATAGAAAGCACAAACATACCAAAGGATGATGTTGAAAAAATCATTAAAAATATTTCTTGCAATCAATCTGAACTTATTGAGTCAACACTAATACATTTATTTTCTCAGCATTGGTCTAGCAATGAGGTTAGAGTCTCAGATCTTATTGAAAATTCTGACAAATTAAAGTCAGATGCTGAAAAATACATATCTGGCCATTCAGATAAGTCGTCTCCTATTGCAAAGAAAATCAGCTATTATAAAAATAATTATATAGCAAAGTCATTGAGAATTAAGCACCATAATAATTTAGAGCAATACTTAGGGCTGGATAACCTGTTTAGAGCAACAACAGGCTTCCCAAGGCATATTCTAACTGTGTTAAGAAATATCTATAAAACAGAAGTCTTTGAAGGTAGGACACCTTTTTCTAGTAATAGTCTTATATCCATTCAATCTCAGCGCATTGCTTTACTTGAAGCTTCCAATTGGTTCCATAGTGAATGTGGTTGTGAAGGCAAGCTCGGGAATCAAGTTTCTTATTTTTTGCATAATATATGTGAGTTACTCCGTATCGAAATGTATGCAGATAAACCTGTAGAGTGTTCTGCGTCGTCCTTTACCATCGATACGACTAAATTATCCCAAGGCTCTCGAGATGTACTGTTATGGGCTGAGTTGACTGGTGTGCTCGTGAGGGGGCAAGATCGACAAGATAAGAACTCTCAAGCGTTGATTAACAAATATCATATCAATAGCTTACTGTGTCCTAAGTGGGGTTTACCTCTTAGTCGTAGAGGAGCCCTATCATTCACTACGAATGATTTTGAGTCTTTGGTAGATACAGACAAAAAAAGAGAATATGAAGTCTTAGTGGTTAAGTTTGAGCGGTCTCGAAATGCACCTTTTGGTATTGAAGAAGACTCAATTCAGATGGGGCTGGAGTTTTAAATGCACTATTACATGTATTACAAGGATGAACTTGATTTATCTGACGATTGGGCTAGATGGGATCTATTTATCTCGGCGTTTAACTTGAGCGATAGATTGAGCACTGTTTTCGACAAAGTTGAAGCGGATATAAAATGTTGGCTGGTGTTCCCTGAGTATGGTTTTGAAGCGAGTGAACTCCCTACGGATAGCTCTATAATTACTGTCGAAAGGGGCTCTGAGGCTCAGCAATTACTACCAATAATTAAACAATTGTCTATCAAAGAATATAAAACTCGTCGAATTTGTATTGATGCTACTGGGTTTATGAGAGCCCAACTTTTGTTCCTACTTGCCTACTTCAAGAAGCATGGTTTTCAGGAGGTGGATGTACTGTACTGCGAGCCGGGGCATTATTCAAAGAAAGAGAATACGAAGTTTTCTGAAGGCTCTCTTTACGAAACTAGACAAGTTATTGGTTATCAGGGCTCAAGCTCTCAAACGCAGAAGAAAGATCTCCTGATTGTATCGTGTGGTTATGATAGCCAATTGATATCTAATGTATGTCAGCAGTATGAAAACTCAGTTATCGTACCATTGCTTGGTTTCCCTTCCTTAAGGGCGGATATGTACCAAGAAAGCATATTGAGAACCATAGCCGTAGAAGAACTTTTTGGTTCTACAGACCTTAGAGAGCCCATCTTTACACCTGCTTCAGACCCATTTGAAACGGCGAATGCAATATCAACCTATATACGAGAAAATGATTGTTTGGATAAGTACGAACATATTTATCTTTGTCCGCTATCAACTAAACCCCAAGTGTTGGGGATGGGACTCGTTTTTTTGACTGAGTATGATGGTAAAAATGTTTCAGTACTTTACCCATTTAGTGAAAAGTATGCGAAAGAGACCTCTCAAGGTATGTCAAAGATATGGAAATATACTTTTGAATTTATCTGATAGCTATGCATAATGGAAAATGCATAGCTAGATATTGTATCTGTAAACTAATATTGATAGTGAATTGTGCAAATATTTTAGGGTTTAAAAATCTTTGGGCTGAATTTCAATATGGTTCAAGTGTATGTATTCCTAGCCATCATGGCGCAGATCACTGGCCATAAAGCTGGTGTTGCTTACCACAAAATCGTAAATGCCCACATTTATGAAGACCAGCTCGCACCAATGAAAGACATTCAGCTTACTCGTGAGCCATTACCAGGCGCCACTTTCCATATTAACCCTGAGATTAAATCTCTAGAAGATCTAGAAACCTGGGTCACCTTGGACGACTTCTGGGTGGAAGGCTACGAGTGTCACGAGGCAATTAAATACCCTTTCTCTGTGTAGGAAGTGAAGTTCTAAGTACTAAGCTCGAAACTCTAAGTAAAAGCAGAGTGCTGATACTAGGTTAAGATTGATAAGGTTTTAGTACTTAAATCAAAAGGCCCCAACACTGCAAAGTGTTGGGGCCTTTTCTATTTTACCGGTTGTAATCGAGCGCTTTTGGGGGCGATGAATTAAACGGTAAGAGCCAGAATCGTACCAGGCATCACAAGGAAGACCGCGATTAGGTAACCTGCAACCACTGATTTGTTCTTAACGGCCATATCAGAGATAAGGTCTGCGCCTTTGATTGGCAGTTCACGTAAGAACGGAATGCCGAAGATGAGCAATGTCGCTAGCAAGTTGAACGCTAAGTGTACCAATGCGATTTGCAATGCAAATACCGCGTACTCACCAGACACAGCCGTTGCAGCCAGTAATGCGGTGATACAAGTACCAATGTTTGCGCCTAGTGTGAACGGGTAAACATCACGAACTTTTAATACACCGTTGCCAACCAATGGAACCATCAAACTTGTTGTGGTTGAAGACGATTGAACTAGGATAGTCACGATGGAACCTGAAGCGATACCGTGTAATGGACCACGACCGATGGCATTCTTCAATATTTCACGAGCGCGGCCAACCATTAGGCTCTTCATCAGTTTACCCATAGCGGTAATAGCAACGAAGATAGTGGCAATACCAAGAACAATCATTGCGACACCACCAAACACACTACCGTATGCTGCTAGAGGCTCTTGAATTGCGCCGATAACAGGTTTAGTAATAGGTTTGATAAAGTTCATGCTTCCCATGCTCATATCGCCAGTCGCAAGCATTGGTGATACTAACCAATGGGAAATTTTTTCTAAAATACCAAACATCATTTCCAGTGGTAAGAAAATACAAACCGCTAGAAGGTTAAAGAAATCATGCACGGTTGCACTTGCAAATGCGCGTTTGAACTCTTCTTTACAGCGTACGTGACCAAGGCTAACAATTGTATTGGTTACCGTTGTACCAATGTTTGCCCCCATGATCATCGGGATGGCTGTTTCAACAGGAAGACCGCCGGCAACAAGGCCAACGATAATAGAAGTGACGGTGCTTGAAGATTGGATTAATGCGGTTGCTACTAGGCCGATCATTAGGCCTGCAACAGGGTGGGACGCAAATTCAAAAAGAGTTTTTGCATGTTCTCCTGTCGCTAATTTAAAACCGCTTCCTACCATAGATACAGCAAGTAATAGTAGGTAAAGCATGAACGCCAAGTTAGCCCAGCGTAACCAACGAGTAGTGCTCGAAATCGGTGCCGCTGCAGTAGTAGCTTGGTTCATCATAGTTTGCTCCGTTGACCTTTATTAAATAGGTTAGGTCGGTTAGTGAATCTGAAAGCGATACTAGAGATGAAATATTTCAGTTATATGACAATTTTATGTAAGAGGGGCTTTTTTTGCCGATTTTGCGATTTAAATAATCCGCTGACGACGGGGTGTTTTAAGTTATTGTTTTAACTGTGTTTTTTACTTCAATGAAACGATGTTTTTTATCGTCATAGTAAAATAAAACAGACATTTGGCCGGTGGATTATGGTTGTAACATGACGCTCTTGTCATCTTGTTAATAAAAAGCTCGGTAATACCGATGATAATTAAATAACGTTTCGGAAAATCCGAGCGTCTAGTTTATTGAAGCGATATTGATTATCATATAGTTCAACTTTATGTGAGCGAGTTTGAACATGTCCCACCTTAATTATAATCATCTCTATTACTTTTGGATGGTATGTAAGCAAGGCTCAGTATCTAAGGCTGCCGATGCTCTTTTTTTAACTCCTCAAACGGTAACCGGTCAGATTAAAGCCCTAGAAGAGCGAATGGATGGCAAACTGACAAAGCGAAACGGACGCAGCGTTGAGCCTACGGAGTTGGGTCAGTTAGTGTTTAAATATGCGGATAGAATGTTTGGTTTGAGCTATGAAATGCTCGATATTGTGAACTACAGCCAGCGGTCGAATATTTTATTTGAAGTCGGCGTTGCTGATGCGTTATCTAAGCGATTAGTTAGTAAAATCTTAATGACGACAGTTCCAGAAGATAATGGCATACATTTGCGATGCTTTGAGTCGACGCATGAATTGTTATTAGAGCAATTGTCTAAGCATAAGTTAGATATGATTATTTCTGATTGCCCAGTGGATTCTAGTCAAAGCCCGGGTTTGTACAGTAAGAAGCTAGGCGAATGCAGTATGAGCTTCTTTAGCTCTCGTGCGATCTGTAACACGGCATTTCCCGCATTATTAGAGCATCATAAGTTGCTGATCCCGGGAAGTCGGACCTCGATGGGAAGAAATGTACTTCAATGGTTTGATCGATTAGGCTTGCAACCCAATATTTTGGGTGAATTTGATGACGTTGCGCTAATGAAAGCCTTTGCTCGTTATCATCAAGATGCAATTTTTCTTGCTCCCAGCTTATATATGTCCGAAGTCGGAGAAGACACGTCGCTACACCTAATTCGTGAAGTAACGGATCTAAAAGAAGAGTATTATGTTATTTTTGCTGAGCGAATGATTCAACACCCCACAGTGAAGAATGTTTGTGATGCTGATTTCACTAGTTTATTCCAGTAATAACTAGGTAAAAAGTTTAGCTGATACGTTTTTGTATTGGTTGAAAAAGGGGTCTAGTCATGTATACAAAAAAAATAATAAGGCTAGATAAGTGGTAATTTTAAGTTTGGCCCATGGAGGCTGGTAAATGAACTTACAGGAAATGGAGCAGAATTCTGCTCAAGCTGTTGTGCTGTTAAAAGCTATGGCAAATGAAAGACGTTTGCAAATCTTGTGTTTGCTACATAATAATGAACTCTCCGTAGGAGAATTATGCAGTCAACTAGAACTGAGTCAATCTGCGCTATCGCAGCATTTAGCTTGGTTGCGACGTGATGAACTTGTTACAACACGAAAAGAAGCTCAGACGGTATACTACTCGTTAAACAGTCATGAAGTACAAGAAATGATTAAGTTGCTACACGGGTTATATTGTCAGAATGAAGCGTAGGTAACGCTTTTCTGTTATCGCAATAATGGGGATGTTGCGATAATAGAAGTCAAAAATGAAGATTTTCATATATTTCAGACATAAAAAAACCGACCTAGGTCGGTTTTTACTAATTCAAATTTCTAATTAAAGAGCTTTGATTGCCGCTGTGAAACGAGACTTGTGACGAGCAGCTTTATTCTTATGAATAAGGCCTTTAGTCGCCATGCGGTCTAGTAACGGTGTAACTGCAACTAGTGCAGCTGTAGCAGCTTCTTTATCACCAGCTTCGATAGCTGTGATAGTTTTCTTCATGTAAGTGCGCATCATAGAACGACGGCTAGCGTTGTGCTGGCGACGTTTCTCAGCTTGGATAGCGCGCTTCTTAGCAGATTTACTGTTTGCCAAGGGTCTAACTCCCAAAAACTTAGTTCGGTGACAATTTAAGGGCGAGGAATATCCCTCATTTACGCTTAAATGTCAACTGATTTGTGCAAAAACCCACCTAGGCCAAACAAACTTTGGATTGGTAAGGTCATCGCGGTTAAGATGGCGTGGATTCTAACAGCATTTTGAAACCAATGCTAATTATTATGTACGCTGATTGACTTCTAAAGTTGGGTTTATTTTTGGTGTGCAGTTTTTCTGTTTTATAAGAGGTTGTTGTGAGTAAAAAACTGCTCAAGTCTGGATTGATAGTCAGTATGATGACATTGGTCTCTCGCGTATTAGGTTTGGTTCGTGATGTTGTTGTGGCGAACTTAATGGGAGCAGGGGCAAGCGCTGATGTGTTTTTCTTTGCCAACAAAATCCCTAACTTTCTTCGTCGCCTGTTTGCTGAAGGGGCTTTCTCCCAAGCTTTTGTTCCTGTTCTTACTGAATATCATGCCGCTCGAGATAAAGATAAGACTCGTGATTTGATCGCTAAAGTATCAGGCACGTTGGGTGTGCTTGTTACTTTAGTGACGATAGTGGGCGTGCTGGGCTCTGGTGTGGTTACAGCCCTATTTGGAGCCGGGTGGTTTATCGACTGGTTAAATGATGGACCGTCAGCACCAAAGTTTGAGCTCGCGAGCTTTATGCTCAAGATTACTTTTCCCTATTTGTGGTTTATTACCTTTGTTGCCTTATCTGGTGCGATCCTCAATACGCTTGGCAAGTTTGCCGTTTCTTCATTTACGCCAGTGTTCTTGAACGTCATGATCATTGGCTCGGCAGCGTTTATATCTCCTCAGTTAGCACAACCCGAAATTGGTCTCGCGATAGGTGTGTTCTTAGGTGGCTTCGTACAGTTTGTTTTTCAGTTGCCTTTTCTGATCAAAGAAGGGGTATTGGTAAAACCTAAATGGGGATGGCGCGATCCCGGTGTGGTGAAAATCCGTACTCTGATGATCCCAGCCTTATTTGGCGTTTCTGTCAGTCAAATAAATCTGTTGTTTGATACCTTCATTGCCAGTTTTTTAGAAACGGGGTCGATCAGTTGGCTTTATTACTCCGATAGATTGCTTGAATTTCCTCTTGGTTTGTTTGGTATCGCGATCGCGACGGTGATCTTACCTGCACTGTCACGAAAGCACGTAGATGCGCAAAGTAATGGCTTTTCAAACACCATGGATTGGGGGGTTCGCATGGTATTGCTATTGGGTATTCCTGCCATGGTCGGTTTGGTTGTGTTGGCTAAACCTATGTTGATGGTTTTGTTCATGCGAGGTGAATTCACCCCTGACCATGTAGAGCATGCTTCGTTGTCATTGATGGCGTATGCGTCTGGCTTACTCAACTTCATGCTAATTAAAGTATTGGCACCCGGCTATTACTCTCGCCAAGATACAAAAACGCCAGTACGTTATGGAATTATAGCGATGATCACCAATATGGTATTTAACGCCATTTTTGCTTCATTTTATGGTTACGTCGGTTTGGCCATTGCCACTGCATTGTCGGCCTTTGTGAACATGGCCTTGTTGTACAGAGGTTTGCACTTACAACAGGTTTATCGTGTTTCACGGCTAACCTTTGTGTTTGCTGTTAAGTTAATTACGGCGGCGGTAGCAATGGGAGCGACCATAATTTGGTTATTACCAGAAATGTCAGTTTGGTTGAATTGGACTTTTGCCAATCGAGCATTGTGGTTAACCGGTCTAATTGGTGCAGGGGCTGCGGTTTATTTAGCAGTCGTGCTGGCTTTAGGGATTCGCTTGAATCACCTGAAAGTCGCCGCTGATTAACCTAGCCTGTATTTTATGCGAGCATCAGTATATAATCCGTCGGTTTGACGCACTATTAATAATCACGAACTGAGTCATAGATAGAGTTTTCATGGAGCTAATTCGAGGCATACACAATATTCAACCTCGTCACAAAGGTTGTGTATTAACAATTGGTAATTTTGATGGTGTACATTTAGGCCATCAACAGGTGCTTAGACAAGTTTCTGACAAGGCTAACCAATTAGGGTTGCCGGCGGTTGTGATGACCTTTGAACCTCAGCCTATGGAGTTCTTTGTCGGTAATAAGGCTCCCGCGCGTTTAACACGCCTGCGGGACAAACTGACTCAGTTAGATAAACTCTCTATTGAGCGATTATTGTGTGTTAATTTTAATGCTAGCTTTGCTGATTTAACGGCGGAACGCTTTATTGGCGATTTGCTTGTTCGGCAGTTAGGAGTCAGATTCTTGGTTGTCGGTGATGATTTTTGCTTTGGTAAAGGTCGTCAGGGCAATTTTGAAATGCTTCAACAAGCTGGCATTAAGTACGGCTTTGAGGTGGTCAGTACACAAAGTTTTTGTGTGCAAGATATGCGTGTAAGTAGCACGGAAATCAGACAAGCCTTAGCCGGTAATGACTTGAAGCTAGCCAGCGAACTATTAGGTAGATCTTATAGTATCAGTGGTCGAGTTTCTCATGGTCGAAAACTGGGGCGTACTATTGGCTTCCCAACAGCAAATATACCGCTTAAACGCTGTGTATCACCAGTATCCGGTGTGTATGTGGTTCAAGCCAGTTTTGAGGATCGTGTTGCGGTTGGTGGCGTGGCGAATATTGGCCAACGTCCAACGGTAGAGGGTGTACGGCAGCAGCTTGAAGTTCACCTGTTCGATTTTCAACAAGACCTGTATGGCAAAGCCCTGCAAGTTTCTTTGCTGCATAAACTACGAGATGAACAAAAATTTGAATCTTTTGATGCTTTAAAAGCACAAATAGAATTGGATGCTGAGGCAGCGAGGGTGTGGCTGCGTCAGCTTAATGGTTAATCGGATGATTCCACCGATTAATATAATGTCTAACTTCGCCCAATATAACGGAATTAAGAATCGATGAGTGATTATAAAGATACCCTGAACTTACCTGAAACAGGGTTCCCAATGCGCGGAAATCTGGCCAATCGTGAGCCAGAAATGCTTAAGCGTTGGTACAAAGAAGACCTTTACGGTGAAATTCGTAAAGCTAAGAAAGGCAAAAAATCTTTCGTTTTGCACGATGGCCCTCCATATGCCAACGGTGATATTCACATTGGTCACGCACTGAACAAGATTCTTAAAGACATTATTATTAAATCAAAAACACTTTCTGGTTTTGATGCACCGTACATCCCAGGTTGGGACTGTCACGGCCTACCAATTGAGTTGATGGTTGAGAAAAAGAAAGGCAAGCCGGGTCAAAAAATCTCTGCGAGCGAATTCCGTGAAGAGTGCCGTAAATACGCAGCAAACCAAGTTGAAGGCCAAAAAGAGAGCTTTAAGCGTCTTGGCATCATGGGCGAGTGGGACAAACCTTACCGCACTATGGATTTTGGTACTGAAGCAAACATTATTCGCGCACTAGGTAAAATTGCTGATCAAGGCCACTTACTTAAAGGCTTTAAGCCTGTTCACTGGTGTACGGATTGTGGTAGTGCACTGGCTGAAGCTGAAGTGGAATATCAAGATAAAGTATCTCCTTCAATTGATGTTCGCTTTCTTGCTGCCGATGAAGCGGCAACATTAAGCAAATTCAGTACTCCTGAAGGCCATCAAGGTGAAGGGGATGTTGCTGTTGTTATCTGGACAACAACGCCTTGGACACTTCCTGCAAACCGTGCGGTAGCACTGCATGCTGACCTAGAATATGTGCTTGTACAAGTTGAAGCACACGGTGAGCAAAAAGCGCAACGTTTAATCCTAGCGTCAGAGCTGGCGAAATCTGTGATGGATCGTGCCGGTATTGAACATTTCCACAACTTAGGTTTTGCCAAAGGTTCAGATTTAGAGCTGCTTCAATTTAATCACCCATTCTACGATTTTACGGTTCCTGCCATTCTTGGTGAGCACGTAACAACGGATTCTGGTACAGGCGTAGTGCATACTGCTCCAGGCCATGGTCAAGAGGATTTCGTGGTTGGTAAGCAATACGATCTTGAAGTCGCAAACCCAGTTGGCTCTAACGGCGTTTACCTGCCAGATACCGAGCTATTTGCCGGTCAGCACGTATTTAAAGCGAACGATTCCGTACTTGAAGTGCTTAAAGAAAAAGGCGCTCTTTTACATCATCACGCTTATGAGCACAGCTACCCACATTGCTGGAGACACAAAACACCGATCATTTTCCGTGCGACTCCACAGTGGTTCATTTCTATGGATCAAGCTGGCCTGCGTGCTAAAGCGCTAGAGTCAATCAAAAGTGTTGAGTGGATGCCAGAATGGGGTCAAAGCCGCATCGAAGGCATGATTGAAGGTCGCCCTGAGTGGTGTATCTCTCGTCAGCGTACTTGGGGTGTACCAATTGCTTTATTCGTACACAAAGAAACATCAGAATTGCACCCAGACAGCCCTGCACTCATTGAAAAAGTCGCGAAGTTGGTTGAAGAAAAAGGCATTCAAGCCTGGTGGGATCTTGATGCTGCTGATTTGATGGGCGCTGAAGACGCAGAAAAATACGAAAAAGTACTCGATACTCTGGACGTATGGTTTGATTCAGGCGTCACCCACTACTCAGTTGTTGATACGCGTGAAGAATACGCAGGCAACAGCGCAGATCTTTACCTTGAAGGTTCAGATCAACACCGTGGCTGGTTCCAGTCGTCGTTAATTTCATCTATTGCGATGAAAGACGAAGCACCTTACAAACAAGTGCTTACTCACGGTTTCGTTGTTGACGGAAACGGCCGCAAGATGTCTAAATCTATCGGTAACGTCGTGGCACCTAAAGATGTAACGAATAAGCTTGGTGCTGACATTCTGCGTTTGTGGGTGGCTTCTACTGACTATACTGGCGAAGTTGCGGTTTCTGATGAAATCCTAAAACGCAGTGCCGATGCTTACCGTCGTATCCGTAACACCGCTCGTTTCTTCTTAGCGAACTTGAACGGTTTCAATCCAGAAACAGATCTTGTTCCTGCGGAAGAAATGGTGGCATTGGATCGCTGGGCTGTAGGCCGTGCATTTGCTGCTCAAGAAGAAATTGTTAAAGCGTATGGCGAGTACAATACTCATGCCGTAACACAACGTTTGATGCAGTTCTGTTCAATTGAAATGGGCTCTTTCTACTTAGATGTCATTAAAGACCGTCAGTACACAGCTAAGCAGGGCGGTCACGCTCAACGCAGCTGTCAATCGGCGCTTTACTACATTGTAGAAGCGCTTGTTCGCTGGATGGCACCAATTATGTCGTTCACAGCGGATGAAATCTGGAATGAAATGCCAGGTGCACGTGATAAATTTGTCTTCACTGGCGAATGGTATCAAGGTTTGGTCGAGCTTTCTGAAGCTGAAGAACTAAACACAGAGTTTTGGGCACAAATCCAAGCTGTTCGTGGTTCAGTGAATAAGTTACTAGAAGATGCTCGTAAAGAAAAAACCATTGGTGGTTCTTTGCAAGCTGAAGTGACGCTTTATGCCGACGACGCATTGGCTGCTAACATCAATAAGCTTGAAGATGAGCTGCGTTTTGTTCTATTGACATCGCAAGCGGTTCTTAAGCCGTTGTCAGAGAAGTCTGATGCAGCGCAAGCCACAGACGTTGAAGGTCTATTCGTAGAAGTAGCGGCAACCGAAGCTGAAAAATGCGATCGTTGCTGGCACTACACGGCGGACGTTGGTCAAACAGAAGGTCACGAGAAAATTTGTGGTCGCTGTGTGTCTAACGTTGCAGGCGAAGGCGAAGAGCGTAAGTTTGCCTAATGAGTAATGAACAAGCACTGTCTATCAAGCAATCGGGCGTTCGCTGGCTTTGGCTAGCGGTCGTGATGTTCATTGCTGACATCGCCATTAAGTTGGTGGTGATGGATAACATGGTGTATGGCTGGAATGGCAGAATAGAAATTTTGCCATTCTTTAACCTACTCTATGTCCATAACTATGGTGCTGCGTTTAGCTTTTTAAGCGATCAAGCCGGTTGGCAGCGTTGGCTGTTTACTGGCATTGCTTTCGGTGTCTGCGGCATGCTTACCTATTGGATGAGCAAGCTGCCAGCGAAGGAAAAGTGGAACAACATTGCGTATGCACTCATTATTGGTGGTGCGATGGGCAATGTGTTTGATCGTGTCGTGCATGGCTTTGTTGTGGATTACCTTGATGTCTTTTGGGGTAATTACCACTGGCCTGCATTTAATTTAGCAGACTCAGCTATTTGCATTGGTGCGGCGATGATCATACTCGACGGTTTCCGAAAAAAAGAAAGCGACGAAAAGTAATTGCTCTCAGAATGTGAATAACCCTAAGCGCTGTCCGTTGATTCGGAGAGCGCTTTTTAATATAACAGGGGATTGGGTCATTGTGGCCGCCCTGTAGCACTGAAAGGAACTCAACTGTGACAACAATAAAACAAGATAGCGCAGTAACGCTTCACTTCACTATCAAATTAGAAGATGGCTCTGTAGCCGATAGTACCCACAGTATGGGTAAACCAGCCAAGCTGATGGTGGGTGATGGTAGTCTAAGTGAAAACTTTGAACGTTGCTTACTAGGCTTACAAGTTGGCGATAACAAATCGATCGAATTAACGGCTGATGATGCGTTTGGCCAGCCGAACCCTGACAATGTTCATTATATGGAACGCAGTAAATTCGCGGGTCAGGAAAACCTAGAAGTTGGCGTTATCATGGCATTTAGTGGCCGAGATGGCGCTGAAATTCCAGGTATCATTACCGACATCAGTGGTGAGTCTATTACCGTTGATTTTAACCACCCTTTGTCTGGGCAAGATGTGACTTTTGAAGTTGAAATTTTGTCTGTAGAATAAATTACAAAAACAAGCAGTGGTGACACTGGTTGTTAATAACACACTCGCTATGAGCAATTAAATGAAAATACTGTTAGCTAACCCTCGTGGATTTTGTGCTGGTGTTGATAGAGCAATCAGCATTGTTGAGCGCGCACTTGAAATGTACAAACCGCCAATTTATGTGCGTCATGAAGTGGTGCACAACCGTTTTGTGGTTGAAGGCTTAAAGCAACGTGGCGCTGTGTTTGTTGAAGAATTGTCAGAAGTACCCGATGACAATATCGTAATATTTTCGGCTCACGGTGTATCACAAGCCGTAAGAATAGAAGCGAAACAGCGTCAGTTAACGGTATTTGATGCCACCTGTCCGTTGGTGACGAAAGTTCATATGGAAGTGGCTCGTGCGAGCCGAAAGAATATGGAGGTGGTGCTGATTGGTCACGCTGGTCACCCTGAAGTTGAAGGAACCATGGGCCAATACGCCAGTGATACTGGTGGCATGTACCTCGTTGAAACGAGCGATGATGTAGAGAAGCTCGATGTGAAAGATCCATCGAATTTCCATTACGTGAGTCAAACGACATTATCGGTTGATGAAACGGCTGATGTGATCACCAAGCTGCGTGAAGTATTCCCTGAAATTCAAGGGCCACGTAAAGACGATATTTGCTACGCGACGCAAAACCGCCAAGATGCCGTTCGTGCGATGGCAAAAGAAGTCGACGTGATGATTGTTGTCGGCTCCACCAACTCGTCCAATTCAACTCGTTTGAAAGAGTTGGCTGAAAAGCTAGGAACAGAAGGTTACTTGCTTGACTGCCCAGAGGCGATTGAAGCTAAATGGTTTGAAGGCAAAAGCCTTATCGGTGTAACGGCGGGGGCATCTGCTCCGGAAGAGTTGGTTAATCAGATCTTGGATCGAATTCAAGAGCTGGGTGCAACCGGCGTTGAAGAGCTGCAAGGGCGAGAAGAAAACATGTTTTTTGAAGTTCCGAAAGAGCTTCAAATTAAACAAATTGATTGATCGAATTATGTTGGGAATGGAGAGTTAGCTTGATTAGTATGGCAACTTTCTTCTTATAAAAAGTATTCGATGTAAAAAAGGCTCCTAATCAGGATAATGCCACTCGCTTAAGAGCGAGTGGCATGTTTATTGGGGTATCGGGCTGGCTTTTTTAAAACCGCTCTGGGGTATGGTTTCCTTTTCCGTTTCTTGGGGAGAATAAGCCGCTTCCCATTGTCCCTGAGAGCTTTTAAGTTTTTTGGTATCGCTCCTGGACTTCGAGTGTCGCTCGCCCAAATCATCTCATCCATAATCAAAAATAAGGCATTAATGAAGCTGATCCGTAGAGGCTCAACTTCATGTTGTTTAGCCATCTCAGCCATTTCCAGCCTCACGATGTTATAGCTGGTTAATATTCCCCATAGCTCCTGATATATTCCGACTTTTTTCTTACTTCGTAATGTTGGTTTGTTTTGTAACTGATACTGCTTTAGTTCGCCGTAACTGCGTTCGATTTCCCAACGCTCCCAATACACTTTAACTAAGTCATCAAACAGATAGCGCTCAGGGCATAAGCACGAAGTAATGAAGCCTTTGATTTCACCTTTAGGGGTTGGAATTAGAATAAGGCGTGCTTGCCATCTCTTGCCAAGATAGGGAGTCTGCTTTTGAGCTTGTGGTGAAACAGGCATCTCAATGAGATGATCATAATCAGTATAACTCTCGATTATGTCATAGCGCATTTTGGTTTTGATTGGTGTTAACCAGTGGCTGTTACTGCTAGCACCCTGCCAGCTGGTAAATAACTCCGCAGAAGTGAACCCTCTATCAAAAAGTGTTAATGAGTCATCTGGTGCTGACCCCACAAGTTGTTGGGCATATGATATTTCACTGTTTGTTACTGGTCCAAAAGCAGCATCGGACACAAGGTGGCTACGTGTAGACATTAATGTTACTGCCAACACGCTTGGAAATGATGCACCTTTTTGAGCAAACCCAAAATGCTGATTTTCTTCGGTATTGTGAGTTTTGAAATACGTTCCATCGACACTAAGAAGCTTTAAGCCACAAACTTCGTCAAAGTCTGATTGTTGCTCCCACTGTTGGGCTGTAGTTTTAAATAAGTAACGCATAGGTTTATCGCCGAGGCGTTCTTTCCCCTTGATAATACTGCTTGTTGCCATAGGTGTGAGTTCACCATCTACATCAGGGAATGCTAACTCCAACTTGTCGCAGACATCTTGAATGGAGCGATTACGTTGGAGCCCAATCCCTAATACTAACCAAACAGCTTGCTCTGCGGGGAGGCGTCGCTTTCTGAGCGATACTCGTCCAGTTTGTTGAACAGCTTCTTCAACCCATTCCCAAGGAATGTGTTTATTAAACACATCGATTGGACGTTCGTGGCAAAACTCTGCGGTAACCTGTAACTCTTTTGAAAACTCAGACATAAAAAATCGGCCGTAACTTACGTTACGACCGATTATGAGGCCTCTGGAGGATCGTTCAAGTAGCTAAACGATCGGCATTATCCTAATCAGGAGCCTTTTTTTTAGCGTTGGAATGAGAGTGATGCGTTATGATTGAGTGGATTCAACCGCAGGTTTTGATGGTTCATCATCATCTTTTAGCTCAGTATCGCCTTTGCCTTTAGAAATCTTAATCACATAAGCGGTAATGGAAAGTGAACCAATAATGCCGACAATCGTTGATATTTGCATTGGTAGGCCAAAACCAAGAGTGCTGTTGTTTAAGATGAAAGTGATAACAACGGTTGTCATGAAAATGGCTGGAACAGTCGCTACCCAGTGCAATTTGTTATAGCGAAGCAAGTAAGCAGAAGCAGTCCAAAGCATCATTACCGCAGTTGTTTGGTTAGCAAAGCCAAAGTAGCGCCAGATAATACCAAAATCAACTTGAGTTAAAATGCCGCCAATAACGAACAACGGAAGCGCCATCAGTAGGCGGTTACGCAGTGACTTTTGCTCCATGTTGAAGTACTCAGCCAGGATCAAACGGCTAGAGCGGAATGCAGTATCACCTGAAGTGATTGGTAAGATAACCACACCTAGGAAAGCAAGCACGCCACCAAATACACCAAGAAGACCAAATGAGGCGCTGTACACAACATTGCCTGGGCCGCCATTTGCTACCGCATCAGCTAGAGACTCAACAGAACCAAAGAATGATAACGCTAGAGCACACCAAATCAATGCGATAATACCTTCACCAATCATTGCTCCGTAGAACACAAAGCGGCCATTCTTTTCATTCTCGATACAACGAGCCATTAGTGGAGATTGTGTTGCGTGGAAGCCAGAGATAGCGCCACAAGCAATAGTGATGAATAGTGCAGGCCACAATGGAAGATCGTTAGGGTTCATGTTGTTAAACATGTCGCTGATTTCAAAGCCACCCATGATGGTGTGCTCGTCAGAGAAGCCAATCGCGGTGATAAGACCAACAGACATGAAGATTAAGAGTGCGCCAAACAATGGGTAGAATCGACCGATAATTTTGTCGACGGGAACAATGGTTGCGATGACATAGTAGGCAAAGATGATACCAACCATGGTTGTCATGCTCATGGTGAAATCAGTTTGGTCATTGACTAAGTTTGTGATCATGCCTGCAGGGGCTGATACAAAAACCACACCAACGAGCAGCAATAGGACAATGGCAAAGATGTTCATAAAGTGTTTGGCGCCTTTGCCTAAATAACGACCCGTAATCGTTGGAACTGATGCTCCGCCATTACGAATTGATAGCATACCCGAAAAGTAATCATGTACTGCACCAGCAAAGATACAACCGATTACAATCCATAGCATTGCGGCTGGGCCGTACAATGCACCCATAATAGGGCCAAAAATTGGACCAACACCTGCGATGTTGAGCAGTTGAACTAAGTACACTTTTTTGTTGGACATGGGTACGAAATCGACACCATCTTGCTTGGTATAAGCAGGGGTCTGGCGGTTTTCGTTAATGCCAAATATCTTCTCGATAAAAGCACCGTAGATAAAATATCCACCCAGTAACGCGGCAACACAAAATAGAAACCACAACATTGTTCACTTCCTATGTATAAATGAAATTCTCAGCATTGATAATAATTCAGCTTCCAGGCAACCGCATTCGGATTGACCGTTAGTGGTAGAATGGAGAAATAAGCGGTAAGGAAGCTGATTAAGTGGTTTCGTGAGTTTAGGCGATGGACGTCTCGGTCAGTTTGGTTGCATATCTTTGTGTATTTTGAAGCTATACCGACTACACTTAACAAGTGGTTGATTTAGTTAGGACAAATAATGAAAAAAATAATCATAATTCTTGGTGTATGCGGGTTAGTTGCAGGGTGTGTAAGTAGTGAGGCTGATCTGGCAAAATCGGGAGATTGGTATGAAATTGGCTATTCCGACGGTATTAAAGGTCGAACACAACGTTCCTATCAAATGCTTAGTGATCTCGGGCAAGTGCAACTTTCAGATTACGATGAAGGGTATTTAGCCGGTGTCGATTTGTATTGCGACCCTGATCATGCTTTTCAAATTGGGGTCTCGGGTACTTACTATGAAGGTGTGTGTGAAGGGCGAGAAGATGCTCAGAAATTTCGTATGGAATGGCAAAGAGGTTGGTCGCATGGAAAAGGCACCCAATAACGTTCCATTTTATGATTATCGAAGAAGCTGACTTTTTCAGGGAGCATTTGTTCGTAACAGGTTAGCGGTTAATTCGTTGCTGTTAGAGTTTGTTGGGCTCCCTCATTTATTTATTAATGGTTTCGTGGTCTCGGTTTTATGTGGTAGTGGAGCTTCTTGTGTTGAGAATAGGATCTCTAGAGCTTCAGGTGCTACTGGTTTCGAATATAAATAACCCTGGTACTTATCACATCCTTCACTGGCTAGCAAAGAGCACTGCATGTCGGTTTCTACCCCTTCCGCAGTTACGATTAAGTTCAGGTTATGTCCCAATTGAATAATCGTTCTAATTAACATGTGAGCCTTTGGGTCTTCAATGCAGTCATCGACAAAAGATTTATCAATTTTAAGGACGTCGATTGGCAGGCGTCTTAAGTAATTTAAACAAGAGTAGTCAACACCAAAATCATCAATAGCAATTCTGATCCCGAGTGTTCTTAGTTTCTGACAAGTTTCTACAATTTGGGTGTAAGAATTCATGATCGCTGTTTCGGTTATTTCTATTTGTAGCAGCTTTCCGGGAAACCCAGTTCTAAACAGAGCATCTTTAATGGTTGAAAAAAGATCGCAGTTAGAGAACTGTACCGTCGACACGTTTACTGATATTGAAATTGCCATATCGCGGTCAAGCCAGTACTTACCTTGCTCACACGCTTGGTTTATCACCCATTCTCCAATGGTAACAATTTTTTGGCTTCCTTCCGAAATAGGGATGAATTCGGCAGGGCTAATAAACCCTAGAGTGGGATGGTTCCAGCGAATTAATGCTTCAACGTCGGTGAATTGTCCCTTATCGAGTTTCACTTTAGGCTGATACACCAAACTGAATTGATGTTTTTCCAAGGCACTTTCAAGTTCTTTTTCAATCAAGTATCGGCGAGCTTTTCGCTCTAGCATTTTCTGATCAAACCACGCGTAACAACCTCCGCCTTGCTTTTTGGCTGAAGATATCGCTAATTCAGCGTTTCTGCACCACATGTCGACTTGGTTTTCAGAGTCTTGAAAATGCGTAATACCAATACTAGAGGTGAGGGTGTGTGTTCTATTTAGTATGCTGGCACTTTGTTTCGTGATTTCTAATATTGACTCGGCGAGTGAGGTTGCTTCACTCTTTTGGTCGGTTTGAGCAAAGAGAATCAGAGAAAATAGATCGCCACCCGTTCGATATAACTTGATGTTGTTATTGGTTAGCGTATCTAACTTTTTACAGAGGTTTTTGAGTAACTGGTCACCAATATTTTGACCAAATTGTTCATTTACACCTCTGAAATTATCGATATTGATTTGCAAGAGTACGTGCGGGCTAGTGGGGTGATCTAACAACTTTATTTTGGTCAAGTGTAAGTAGAAGGCTTTTCGATTGCCCACTTGAGTCAGAAAGTCAGTTTCACTTTCCAGTTTAAAATGTGCTGATTTAATGTTTGCTTGGCGTTGGAAGTAGACCATAACGGTAGCAAAGGAGGTGATCAAAATAAGTTCAATAGCATCTTCAATAAACTCACCAAACTCACTTGGTTCTAAATCCAGTAGGTAAGAAGAAATGAGTAAAACACAAACTAGTATTGGCCAAATGGTTGCAGGATAGAGCACCAGATAGAGCAGGGGGACGAGAATGAAAGCTTCTTCTACATTGTCGATTGAGAGCGGTTCAAGTAGGCTGCCAATAAAAAAGAGAGCGAGAGAGGCAAGCCCTGCAATATTTTTGTATCTTTCTTGTTTTGCATGAAACGCGAGAAGCATCAATACAGGGTAAGCTAAATAACAAGTGCTGCCCATTTGATGTTGTTGAAATAATGTATAGCCAACAATTGCTGTACCAACATAATAAAAAATGAATATTAACATTGAAACGGTCAGAAAACGCTGACGAATTTTGCGAACCAATGGCATGCATGTCCTCTCGGTTTTGGGCTGTTTTTTTCAGGTTTTCATGCCTATTTGGTGATGCTCGGTCAGTGTGAAAATGTCATTGTGTAGAAGTTTGAATAGGCTGCTCAATACACATCTCTACCAATGTTTTGTGTAAGTATAGGCATTATGTTATCGGAATGTATAAAGCTAGCAGAAAAAGTGGCAATAAAGTGTGAGAAAATAAGCAAAAGCTGGATTAGCTATACGCAATGTAAGAGAGATACTCCCTTACATTACGAAGTTGCGTGTTGGGTGAGGTTATGTGCTTGTATCTAGAGCATTAACGGCCTGACGCAAAAAGCCTTGCTGATGGTCGAGTTGATGTTTTGCTGTGTTGACATCGACTCCTGTGAGCAGCATTAAGATAGCGACTTTGGCGTCGTAATCAGATTGAATGAGCGCAGCTTCTGCTTCTGTTTTATCACAATCGGTCGCTTGCATGACAATCCGTACCGCACGGGCGACCAGCTTTTTGTTGGTGGCTTTAACATCGACCATTAAGTTCTGATAGCTCTTACCTAAGCGGATCATACTGGCTGTTGTGAGCATATTGAGAATAAGCTTTTGCGCAGTGCCTGATTTTAATCGAGTCGATCCGGTTAGTGCCTCAGGTCCAACAACAGGGCTAATGGCAATATTGGCAATGTCAGCAATCGGAGAGGCGGGGTTACAAGAGACCGCTACGGTTTTTGCACCGAGGCGATTGGCGTAATTTAGCCCGCCAATAACATAAGGTGTCCGGCCGCTCGCGGCAATACCTACAACGACATCTTTTGCCGTTAGATTGATTGAGATGAGTTCTTCTTGCCCTAAGCTCTCTGAGTCTTCAGCCCCTTCCTTTGCTTTAAACATCGCGTCCTTTCCGCCAGCAATGAGGCCTATTACCATTTGGTCATGGACACCGAAGGTTGGTGGGCATTCGGAAGCATCTAATACCCCCAATCGACCGCTGGTTCCTGCCCCAAAATAGATTAATCGACCACCTTCAGAAAAGGCACTTGTGATGGCATCTACGGCTTGAGCGATTTGTGGCAGCACTTGTTTTACTGCAAGCGGTACTTGTTTGTCTTGTTGATTAATTTTCTCTACGATTTCAAGTGAAGAAAGTAAATCGATATCCATAGTTTCTGGATTTCGCCCTTCAGAAACTAAGTGAGAAAGCGCTGTAATCAATGCATCATTGGTCATGGTTGTATTTTCCTTAAACTGACGATGTTTATTTTTATATTGTTATGTAGTTTAGTGTGTTGTTTTATACTCAGCCGCTCCTAAGCAGGATAGATTACTCCCAGAGAAGCGAGTCGTGACGCCCCGGTGACTTCTGGTACATTACTTGGCAAGTTATGCTGCCTACGATAGGCCAGCCACGCAAATGCCATGGCTTCCATATAATCGCTGTCTACCCCTTTATTGCTCGTGATATCAACTAACCATTCTGGAAGCAATTGTTGTAAACGTTGCATCAGTAATGGATTGCATGCACCGCCTCCACAAACAAGGAGCTGAGGTTGCACCCCGCATGCGTATTTGCGTACTTCATTTGTAATGCTGACCGCAGTGAATTCAGTCAAAGTGGCTTGGACATCGCAGGAAGCTAATTCCTGTTGAGTAGAAAATCGTGCTAACTGAGCGTGCAACCACTCTAAGTTAAATAACTCGCGACCGGTGCTTTTAGGGGCTGAGAGTGACAAGTAGGATTCTTCGAGAAGTTGATTAATTAACGCGTTATTCACTTGTCCACTTAAGGCGAACTCGGCGTTATGGTCGTATTTCTTGCCTTGTTGAGCGTAAATCCACGCGTCCATTAACATGTTACCTGGGCCAGTATCATAGCCAATAACAGGTTTGTTTGGATGCAGTACTGAAATATTAGAGATCCCGCCAATATTGAGCACCACAACGCTGGCATCTTTGGCTTCAAATAAAGCACGATGAAATGCCGGTACTAGCGGCGCTCCTTGCCCTCCTAAGGCTAAGTCCTTACGGCGAAAATCCGCAATGGTTGTTATCTCGGTTTTTGCGGCAATGATATTGGCATCGCCTAACTGCATAGTGAATGGCGTAGAGCCTGTTGGCTGATGAAACAATGTTTGACCATGGTTACCAATCGCGACGACATCACTTGGTTTGGTATTGCTCTTTTGTAGCAGTGAGATAACCGCATCGGCAAATAAGTGTCCGAGTTGATGATCTAAGCGGCCAACCGTTTCTATGTTGGTTGACTGATTTAGGCACACAGAAAGTAACTGTTTTTTTAGCTTGCTGGGCATGGGAGTGAAGTGATGATCTAGTAGTATTACTTGATCATTTTTAATGCTAACCAGTGCACAATCGACACCATCCATACTTGTGCCAGACATTACTCCGATATAAAGCTCTGCGTCTTTCATTCATTCGTTCCTTAAAAAGCGATGCAAAACCATTGTAATGCAAAATTAAACCGAATAGTCTCGATAACTTAGCGAAATTTATACGATGCTTGGAGATAAAAATGGGACCGCTTTGGCTAGATGTAGAAGGTTGTGAGTTGGATGCAGAAGAAAGAGAGCTTCTGCAGCACCCAACCGTTGGTGGCGTCATTCTATTTGCGCGAAATTATCACGATAATAAGCAGCTATTGGCGTTAAACAAAGCGATCCGTAAAGCGGCGAATCGCCCAATTCTGATTGGCGTTGATCAAGAAGGTGGTCGAGTTCAGCGTTTCAAAGAGGGGTTTAGCCGAATTCCCGCCGCGCAAGATTTTGCTAAGCAAAAGAATGGTGTTGAGCTGGCAAGGCAAGCTGGTTGGCTCATGGCGGCAGAGTTAATTGCACATGATATCGATTTGAGCTTTGCCCCAGTGCTGGATCAGGGGCACGAATGTAAAGCCATTGGTAGCCGAGCATTTGGTGAAGACTTTGCGTCTATCGTTTCTTATAGTACCGCTTTTATGCAAGGCATGAAGCAAACCGGTATGGCGACAACAGGTAAGCATTTTCCTGGTCATGGCAACGTGGTTGCCGACTCTCACGTAGAAACCCCTATTGATCCTCGTGACAACGTGTTTGCCCAAGATATGGCGATATTCAAAGCTCAAATTGATGCTGGCGTGCTCGACGCAATGATGCCTGCTCATGTGATTTACCCTCACTATGATGATCAGCCTGCCAGCGGCAGTGACTTCTGGTTGAAGACGGTACTGCGCCAACAGCTTGGCTTTAAAGGCATCGTATTTTCTGATGACTTAGGTATGGAAGGGGCTAAAATCATGGGCAGCGCAGCGCAACGAGCTAAACAGTCACTGGACGCTGGTTGTGATATGGTCTTGATGTGTAATCATCGACCTTCCGCTATTGATGTCTTAGATAACCTTGAAATTACCCGCGTACTGCAAGCGGATTCTTTGTTGAAATCTCAGTCATTTAGTTTGGCGGATCTTAAGTTGAGTAATGAATGGAAGCTGGCGAGCGAAGCGATGAAGCCTCCGATTGATTAAGGAGTGCAGACAGGTTAGAGCCGCTGTGAGTGGCTCTAAAGTGTGGCAGTTCCAACCCCTTAATAGGCATAGTAAAACAGACTAGTGAAACCCCAATGTTTCTTTGAGGCTTTTTAAGTATCGTCGACTAACAGGAACCGGATGACCACTTACGGTGACGATTTCTGCTAATCCGTGTTCTAAGAGCTTTATTTCTCTAATACATTTAGTGTTCACTAAATACTGGCGATGACAGCGCAATAGCGGTGTTTTTTGTTCCAATACTTTTAAGGTCAGTTGGCTGGTGGCGGTTTGCTCTGCGGTTTTAATCTGGACGCCGCTGATATCTGTATAGGCGAATTCAACGTCAACAATTGGGATAATGACAATTCGGTTGTGTCCGATACACGGAACTTGGCTTAATGTGCTTGGCGTAATGGTGCTGATATCTGGTTGAGATTTTAGTTCGCAGGTTTTTGTTAAACGCGCGACGCTTTTTTTCAGCCGATTAGGCTCTATAGGTTTTAGCAGATAATCAAAAGCATTGTCTTCAAAGGCTTGCAAGGCATACTGGTCGTAAGCCGTTACAAAAACCACATTCGGCATGGTGTCGGGGTCGAGCATCGCAAGCAGTTCTATCCCTGATATTTGTGGCATGTGAATATCCAAAAAAACCACATCGGGCTTTAGCGCATTGATTTTCTTTAATCCTTCAATCGCATTACTTGCCTGATCAATCACATCAATTTGCTTGGTCTCATTGAGAAGATCTATCAGCTCTTCTCGAGCAAACAATTCGTCATCTATGACGATGGCAGTTAGCATAATAGCCTCATGTAGTTGTTGGGATAACAAAGCTCATCCTAGTATAGCAATCGGATTTGCAATCGATCTTCAGAGCCGAATTTTTACCCAGCAAGTGCGTAAGCCTTTTATCGACGATATCGAGCCCTAATCCTTGGTGGTCTTCTGGCGGAGCAGTATAACTGCCTGCATTGTCTTCGACTATGATGCGCACCCCTTTTTCTAGCGGTTGGCTGTAAATGTGAACTTGGCCGCCCTCTAGGAGGTGAGAGACACCGTGCTTAATGGCATTTTCGACCAAAGGCTGCAATGTGAAGCTGGGAATAGTGTATTCCAGCAGCTGTTCCTCGATGTCTATTTTTACGTCGAGCCGATCGCTAAAGCGCGCCTTTTCAATGGTTAAATAGGAATTAACGTGTGCTAATTCCTCTTTAAGCCGAACCGTTTCTATGTTCTGTTTTAAATTACTGCGAAAGAACTGTGATAGGTGCTGAATGAGCTGGCGAGCCTTATCGGGATCTCGGCGGATGACTGCGCTGATTGTATTTAGAGCATTAAATAAAAAGTGCGGGTTAACTTGAGCATGCAGTAATTTAAGCTCAGCTTGAGTGAGTAAGGTTTGTTGTTGTTGGTAATCGCCATAGAGTATTTGGCTAGATAGCAGCTCAGCGATCCCTTCTGCCATCGACATATTAATGGTTGAAAAGAGTTTTTTCTTTGGCTCATACAGCTTGATTGTACCGACCACTTCACTACCTGCACGAAGAGGAATGATAAGCGCTGAGCCCAATTTACAATCTTGAGAAAGAGAGCATTGGTACGGAGTCTCGGTACCATCAAGGTAAATAATGTCGTTTTTCTCAATTGAGTCTAGCGTGCATTGAGATGAGATGGGGGTATTGGGTTTGTGGTGGTCATCACCTATGCCAACAAATGCGAGGATTTTTTCTCTGTCGGTAATAGAGACGGCTCCAACATTGGTTTCCTCATAAACGATTCGCGCGATCTTCTCTGCATTGGTTGTATTAAAGCCATCACTTAATACCCCAACAGTACGTTCCGCAATCGTCAGAGCCCGCCGTGAAAACGTGGCAGAGTATTTCTCGAAGATGGTTTTTCTATCCTGAATGATGCTCATGAATAGCATTGCACCGACAGAGTTCGCAATGATCATTGGCGCCGCAATATCAGAGACCAGTTCATATGCTTGGTCGAACGGTTTGGCGACCAGTAAAATAATCAGCATTTGAACGATTTCTGCAAACAAGGTGATGGAGAAAACAATCATCGGATTAAAGAGCTGATCTCGTTTATCTTTTCGTAGATAGTAGCTATGTAACAGGCCACCAATTAGCCCTTCGGCTGTAGTGGAAATCGCGCAAGCAATGTCTGTAAACCCACCGAGACTATATCGATGCAATCCTCCAGTAAGTCCCACTGCAAATCCGACGAAAGGCCCGCCAAACAATCCCCCCATAACGGCACCAATCGCACGAGTATTGGCAATGGCATCATTGATCTGCAAACCAAAGTAGGTACCCATAATGCAAAATAGAGAAAACACCACATAGCACCCTAGGCGATGGCTTGGTCTGGTTGATATATTCAGCAGTGGCAAAAAGAGCGGTGTCTTGCTAAGCATGTATGCGAGCATAAGGTAGACACACATTTGCTGCAGCAGTGAAAGAATGAGATCCATATACACACGTAGTCGAGGTTGGTTTATCTCATTTTAAGGGACTTTTCTCTAAAATAGGGTGATAGTGACAATAAATATTAAGTGTAAATTTAAATTTACACTAATGTTTTTTAAATTTACACTTGAAAAGTGCCTATATGCTGTTATTTTATCATCTATAGAGATTGATAAGCCCATTAAAATACATGGGTGTAACTTAAAGTTTACAGGTGTAGAGATGCAAAAAAGTGAATTAAGCAACATCCATATAAGCGGCGAACAAGTTCTAATTACTCCTAACCAGCTAAAAGAAAAACTGCCGTTGAGTGAAAAAGGGCGCCAATTCATTCAGTCTACGCGTCAGGATATCTCCAATATTATTAAGAAAACCGATCATCGCTTACTCGTGGTGTGTGGCCCTTGCTCAATTCATGATGTTGATGCTGCACTTGAATACGCTAAACGCTTAAAGGCACTTCAAGAGGTGGTGGGAGACCAACTTTACCTTGTGATGCGAGTTTACTTTGAAAAGCCTCGTACTACGGTGGGATGGAAGGGACTAATCAATGATCCGCACTTAGATGGTACATTTGATATAGAGCATGGTCTGCATGTGGCTCGTCGCTTATTGGTTCAACTGGCTGAAATGGAAATTCCACTGGCAACAGAGGCGCTTGATCCAATCAGTCCACAATACCTAGGTGACACCTTTAGCTGGTCAGCGATTGGCGCTCGTACGACAGAGTCTCAAACACACCGTGAAATGGCCAGTGGTTTATCGATGCCTGTTGGTTTTAAAAATGGCACTGATGGCAGCTTATCGACAGCCGTCAATGCAATGCAAGCCGCTTCTTCAAGCCATCGTTTTATGGGTATCAACCGTGATGGTCAAGTTGCACTTCTAACCACACAGGGTAACCCTGATGGACACGTTATTTTACGTGGTGGAAAACAAACAAACTACGATTCAGTGTCGGTCAATGAATGCGAGCAGGAATTGGCAGGCCAAGGTTTAGATGCAGCCTTAATGATTGACTGTAGCCATGCGAACTCTCGTAAAGATTACCGTAGACAACCGCTGGTTGCCGAAGATGCGATTCATCAGATCCGTGAAGGTAACCGTTCGATTATTGGTCTAATGATTGAAAGTCATATCCATGAAGGCAATCAGCCGTCGGATATTCCATTAAATGAAATGAAATACGGCGTGTCTATTACGGATGCATGTATCAATTGGGACTCAACTGAGGCACTATTGAAGCACGCACACCAAGAGCTTGTGCCGTTTTTACAGAATCGTTTGAAGGACTAATAAGGTAGTACGGGATGGCCGTTGAACTGAATGAATTAAGGGATCAAATTGATCTTGTCGACAAGCAGATGCTTGATTTGCTTGCTCAACGTTTGGCTTTGGTTGAAAAAGTCGGTGAAGTAAAAAGTAAGCATGGATTGCCGATTTATGTTCCCGAACGAGAAGCATCAATGTTGGCCTCAAGGCGCTCTGAAGCTGAGAAGCAAGGCGTTCCACCACAGTTAATAGAAGACATACTTCGCCGCACTATGCGCGAGTCTTATACCAGTGGAAAAGATTCTGGCTTTAAGTGTTTGAAGCCAGACCTTGGCACTGTAGTGGTTGTGGGGGGTCATGGTCAGCTTGGTAGCGTGTTTGTTCGTATGTTTACGCTCTCGGGCTATGAAGTGAAAATTTTAGGCAGCCAGGATTGGAATCGCTCTGATGAAATTCTAGATGGTGCCGGCCTCGTTGTGGTCACGGTACCGATCCATTTAACTCAGAGTGTGATTGGCAAGTTATCTAATTTGCCGAACGACTGCATATTGTGTGATTTAACCTCTGTTAAGTCAGAGCCGCTGAAAGCTATGCTGGCATCACATGATGGCCCAGTTGTTGGTTTACATCCTATGTTTGGTCCTGATGTTCCAAGTTTGGCTAAGCAAGTCGTGGTGTATTGTGATGGGCGTGGAGCCGATGCTTACCAATGGCTGCTTAAGCAAATTGAAATCTGGGGGGCAAGTCTTTGTCACATTGATGCGCAAGAGCACGATCAAGGTATGACATTAATTCAAGCGCTTCGCCACTTCACCTCATTTGCTTACGGTTTACACCTAAGTGGTGAGAACCCGAATCTTGATACTTTAGTTGGACTTAGCTCGCCAATTTACCGTTTGGAGTTGGCAATGGTGGGACGTTTGTTTGCACAAGATCCCAACCTATATGCTGATATTATTATGTCGTCGCCAGAGAACATCGCGATGATCAAGCGATTCCATCACTGCTTTGGTCAAGCGATCAGCGTATTAGAGGCAAAAGATAAGCAAGCCTTCGTTGAAAGCTTTGAACAGGTAGGCGAGTGGTTTGGTGATTACTCACAGCAATTTATGAGCGAGAGCCAAAGCTTACTGAAACAAGCGAATGACGCGCTGCATCGCGGTTAATGACGAGCGGTCAATTTTCAAATTAAAAAGAGCGGATATCCGCTCTTTTTTTGTTTGTATCGAGGTTGATATCTCGGCTACTGAGTTATCGCCATATCTACCGAAGTATTGCTGGCGGTTTCTGGGGCGACTATCGTTTCAGATTCAAGTGAACTCTGTTCTGTCGGCTGTTGGGTCAACAAAACTTGCTGTTTAACCACCTTGTTTACGACATCAAGCAGAGCACTCCAATTGATGCTGCGTTCGTTTTCAAACATTTGGTCGAACTGTTCGGCATTCCAGTTTACAAAGTTTGCGGGATTGAGTGTGCGGCCCAAAAATCGAACTTCGTAATGTAAGTGCGCACCGGTAGAGATCCCGGAGTTGCCGCATTGTCCTACTAAATCCCCTTTACTAATGAACTGACCGCTTCGAACATTAAAACTCTTCATGTGAGCATAAGAGGTCATGAAGCCAAATGAATGACGGAGTTTCAAATAGTTACCGTAGCCTTGATTACTTGGCCTAGTAAACTCAACCACACCATCGGCTGGTGCGTATATTGGCTCGCCAGTTTGGCAAGTCATGTCTAACCCTCGATGAAAGTGGCGTTTTTTAGTAATAGGGTGGGTACGGTAACCATATTCCGATGAAATTCGGCGAAATTCCATGGGAGCTTGATTCGGTATGAGGCGAAATAGGGTCGCACGAACCGCTGAATCAATGGCTGCTGCATCAATTCTATCTTCCAAAGAAAGATCTGAATTTTGGCTCTCGTCGTAACTAAGACCCAGCACAGTTTCAACATCATTCACACGTTGGCCTAGGCTAACTATCTGACCTTTTTTGTCTTCGAGTTCCTGAGCTAAGCTGTGGTTAGTTATTATCTGAGCTTGATAAAGCGTTTCGAACTGTTCACTTTTACCATCAAGATAACCAATTTGTTGCTGCGCAGATTCAAAATTCAACTCCATTTGGTTGAGCTTTAAATTTTGAACTTCTTGATAATCGATAGAGTAAAAATAGCCATAAACGAGCAGTGCAGGGCTAAAGGTAATAAAAAGCAAAAAGGCCCAAACGGCCTTTCTTGTCATGTGGAAATATTCTTTTCCATTTCGAGTTGGTATCGAAATTTGTATCGAGTTGTTAGGCATTGTTCTACTACTTAAGCACCTAAATCGGATAGTTGCTCAATTTCTCTGTGTAAAAGGGTTTCGTCGCCAACGTTAAGTTCAATAAGCCTTTTTAAATGACTTATGCTATCTATATCAATATGTTGAATGCTAATTCGAATGTAATTGTCATTTAGCTCGACGATTTCGGCCTCCAATGATAACACAACATCGCTTTCTGGCAGGGTAAAGTGTACGTCCATCGGTAAGTTTTGGTCCAGCTTGTCTCGATCATCAGGTGATGAAAGTAGTAAACCGTGCAAGGAAAGGTCACGTAAATTAGCACTAAGAACCACATCACCTTGCTTGAGTTCGGCGGGTGCTTGGTAAATCACTCGAGAAAATCGGCGGCGTTCAATCATAATTGGCTCTCTATTTATACAAAATGGTCTAATTCTAATCATAGCGCTTGTCTTGTAATAATTGTGCTCAACAGCACAAAATTGTGATGGAATTAAACAATCCTTGCTTCAGCTTAGTGTATTGCTCTTTTTGCGATATAAAAAAGGCCACCCGAAGGATAATGCCACTCGCTTAAGAGCGAGTGGCATGTTTATTGGGGTATCGGGCTGGCTTTTTTAAAACCGCTCTGGGGTATGGTTTCCTTTTCCGTTTCTTGGGGAGAATAAGCCGCTTCCCATTGTCCCTGAGAGCTTTTAAGTTTTTTGGTATCGCTCCTGGACTTCGAGTGTCGCTCGCCCAAATCATCTCATCCATAATCAAAAATAAGGCATTAATGAAGCTGATCCGTAGAGGCTCAACTTCATGTTGTTTAGCCATCTCAGCCATTTCCAGCCTCACGATGTTATAGCTGGTTAATATTCCCCATAGCTCCTGATATATCCCGACTTTTTTCTTACTTCGTAATGTTGGTTTGTTTTGTAACTGATACTGCTTTAGTTCGCCGTAACTGCGTTCGATTTCCCAACGCTCCCAATACACTTTAACTAAGTCATCAAACAGATAGCGCTCAGGGCATAAGCACGAAGTAATGAAGCCTTTGATTTCACCTTTAGGGGTTGGAATTAGAATAAGGCGTGCTTGCCATCTCTTGCCAAGATAGGGAGTCTGCTTTTGAGCTTGTGGTGAAACAGGCATCTCAATGAGATGATCATAATCAGTATAACTCTCGATTATGTCATAGCGCATTTTGGTTTTGATTGGTGTTAACCAGTGGCTGTTACTGCTAGCACCCTGCCAGCTGGTAAATAACTCCGCAGAAGTGAACCCTCTATCAAAAAGTGTTAATGAGTCATCTGGTGCTGACCCCACAAGTTGTTGGGCATATGATATTTCACTGTTTGTTACTGGTCCAAAAGCAGCATCGGACACAAGGTGGCTACGTGTAGACATTAATGTTACTGCCAACACGCTTGGAAATGATGCACCTTTTTGAGCAAACCCAAAATGCTGATTTTCTTCGGTATTGTGAGTTTTGAAATACGTTCCATCGACACTAAGAAGCTTTAAGCCACAAACTTCGTCAAAGTCTGATTGTTGCTCCCACTGTTGGGCTGTAGTTTTAAATAAGTAACGCATAGGTTTATCGCCGAGGCGTTCTTTCCCCTTGATAATACTGCTTGTTGCCATAGGTGTGAGTTCACCATCTACATCAGGGAATGCTAACTCCAACTTGTCGCAGACATCTTGAATGGAGCGATTACGTTGGAGCCCAATCCCTAATACTAACCAAACAGCTTGCTCTGCGGGGAGGCGTCGCTTTCTGAGCGATACTCGTCCAGTTTGTTGAACAGCTTCTTCAACCCATTCCCAAGGAATGTGTTTATTAAACACATCGATTGGACGTTCGTGGCAAAACTCTGCGGTAACCTGTAACTCTTTTGAAAACTCAGACATAAAAAATCGGCCGTAACTTACGTTACGACCGATTATGAGGCCTCTGGAGGATCGTTCAAGTAGCTAAACGATCGGCATTAACCCGAAGGTAGCCTTTTGTCATTCTAAATTGAGATTACTTAGTGATACGCTTGTACTTGATGCGATGCGGTTCTGCCGCTTGTGCACCAATGGTTTGTTTTAACCATTCAGTATATTCAGTGTAGTTACCTTCGTAGAAGTTCACTTGACCTTCATCGCGGTAATCCAAGATATGCGTAGCGATACGATCCAAGAACCAACGGTCATGCGAGATAACCATGGCACAACCTGGGAACTCTAGCAGAGCTTCTTCAAGCGCACGCAATGTTTCTACATCCAAGTCATTGGTTGGTTCATCGAGCAATAATACGTTACCGCCGGCTTTAAGCAGTTTTGCTAGGTGAACACGGTTACGTTCACCACCAGACAATTCGCCGATGATTTTCTGCTGGTCGTTACCCTTGAAGTTGAAACGTGAACAGTACGCACGAGCTGGAATTTCGAAGCTGTTGATCTTAATGATATCAGCGCCTTCAGAAATTTCTTGGAATACGGTTTTGGTGTCATCCATGCTGTCGCGGAACTGATCTACTGAGGCGAGTTTTACTGTTTCACCCAGTTCTACCGTACCTGAATCCGGTTGTTCAGTGCCACTTAGCATTTTGAATAGTGTAGATTTACCGGCACCATTGGCACCGACGATACCCACGATTGCGCCTTTAGGCATGCTAAATGACAGGTCATCAATAAGAACACGGTCACCGAATGATTTGGTTAGGTTCTTAACTTCCAGAACCTTATCACCTAAGCGCTCACCTGGTGGAATGAACAATTCATTTGTTTCATTACGCTTCTGGTATTGGCCTGTGGTTAGTTCTTCAAAACGAGCCATACGAGCTTTAGATTTAGCTTGGCGGCCTTTAGGGTTCTGACGTACCCATTCAAGTTCTTTCTCAATGGTCTTTTGACGAGCGCTTTCACCAGATTTCTCTTGCTTCAAACGTTCATCTTTTTGTTCTAGCCAAGAGGTGTAGTTACCTTGCCATGGGATACCTTCACCACGGTCAAGTTCAAGAATCCAACCTGCAGCGTTATCAAGGAAGTAACGGTCGTGGGTAATCGCCACAACAGTACCGCTGTAATCAACAAGGAAGTGCTCGAGCCATGCAACAGACTCAGCGTCCAAGTGGTTCGTTGGTTCATCAAGCAATAGCATGTCTGGCTTTTCTAAAAGCAAACGACAGATAGCAACACGACGACGCTCACCACCGGAAAGGAATTCAATTTTTGCATCCCACTCAGGAAGACGAAGCGCATCGGCTGCACGCTCGAGAACGGTTTCTAAGTTATGACCGTCTTTTGCTTGGATCAGAGCTTCTAGCTCGCCTTGCTCTTTAGCAAGTGCATCGAAATCTGCGTCTGGTTCTGCGTAGGCGGCATAGACAGCGTCAATTCGTTTGAGTGCGTCAGCAACGTCAGCAACGGCTTCTTCTACTATTTCACGAACGGTTTTAGATTCGTCTAAAACAGGTTCTTGAGGAAGGTAACCAACATTAAGACCAGGTTGCGCACGAGCTTCACCGTCAATGTCGGTATCAAGACCAGCCATGATACGCAGTAGGGTAGATTTACCTGAACCATTCAGACCTAAAACACCGATTTTAGCGCCAGGGAAAAAGCTAAGAGAAATGTCTTTAAGGATTTGACGCTTAGGTGGAACAGTTTTGCTCACCCGAGACATGGTATATACGTATTCAGCCATTGCCGATCTTTCCTGTGTCATCAAAAAATTCAGGCTGTATTTTATACCAATGTGGTGATGTCGTGTTGATCTTTTGAATGGATTTATCCTCGAAAAGTCAACACAGTCGAGAAATGTCAGGTTCGGTCAAAGATATTTTTAGATTTCTATGATGAAAAATGCGAGTTTGTCATGTTAACGACATTTTTACATTCTGTAGCAAAAGCACGGGAACTTGTATGTGATTATTCAGGTCTTCTGATGTAGCGTGGTACAAAGTCATTGATTCGTCACAGAACCAAGTTAGATTTTCTTTTGGCGCTTACCCGTTGTTGTGAAAATTCCGTTAATGGGTTAATGCTAATAAACTAGACTCATAAATACCGTATTTAAAATTGCCTCAGTGACCGGATGGAGTGAGGCAATGCATTCTAAGGAAAATGATTCATGCGTCAGGCTCTATATGGATTAGCCATTACTCTTCTTAGCAGCAGTTATGTTTCTGCTAGTGATTCTACAAAAATTGAACAGCAACGAGAGCTTTATCAAAAAGCTCAAAGTCTTTTAGATGAAAAAAGAGTTGTTGAATATCAAAATATGCGCGATCAGATCGCAGATTACCCATTAACGCCTTATGTCGACAACCGTGTCTTTAATCTGGATATTGGTAAGCGAAGTATTGATGAGGTAACAGCGTTCCAAAAATCACATCATGAGTTTCCATTTTCCAGCCGAGTTCGGGCTAACTACCTTGATGGGCTAGTGGCGAACAACGAATGGAAAACCCTATCTCAGTATCAAACTTATGAGCCAAGAGGGGAAACATATCAATGTTACTACTACACAGGCTTGCTCAAGCAGGGACAAAAATCGGCTGCATTTAAAGGCGCACAAAAGCTCTGGCTAAAAGGGAGCAGTGTAACAGACGCATGTGATGACTTATTTGAAGCTTGGCAACAGGCTGATTTGCTTTCAGATGAGCGAGTACTGCAAAGGCTAGTGTTGGCATTTGAAGCAAGAAATTCAAGCATGATGAATTATTTGATGAAGCTGCCTGATGGAGAAGAAGCAAAGGAGACGGCGAGTAAATACAAAAAAGTATTTAGTTTACCCGAGTCTGTGGGCGCTTTTGCCAAAAAAGAGTACGTTAACAAACTTAATCAAGATGTTGCGATGCTAGGCTTTAAAAAATTAGCGAGGAAAAGCGCAGAAAAAGCAGTAGAACAATATGATTTAGTCGTGCAAGGCCAAAAGTTAAATCAAGCTCAGCGTCAAGCGTTAGCCGAGTATGCCGCTATTCGTTTAATGAGTACCGATTCTCAAAGCCTAATAAAATGGCGTGATGAAGTGATGGCAAAAAGTACGAGTGCCAGCATCATTGAAAGGAGAATTCGTTTAGCGTTACGTTCGGCAGACTGGCACGCGGTAGAGCGATGGACCCAGTTATTACCAGCTAAAGAAAACAAAGGTATGCGCTGGCAGTATTGGTTGGCGCGCTCAGAAATGGAGCTGGGAAGAAAAAGTGCAGGTGAGCAAAGGCTAAATAGCATTATTGGTAAGCGTCACTACTATAGTGTCGTCGCGGCTCAAACTCTTGGTGTCGCTGTTCAGTTTGATATCCAAAAGAGTTCACCAGCCCCTAAAACAATCGAACAATTTCAATCAACATTAAATCGAATTGGCGAACTAATAACGCTCGATAAGATCACGGCTGCAAAAAGTGAGTGGCGATGGTTGCTGATTCGAGCGAATACAGAGCAAATTAAAGCGTTGGCACATTACGCCTCTCAGCATAGTTGGCATCATTTAACGGTCAAAGCTTCCATCGAAGCTAAAGTATGGGACGAAATATATTTAAGGTTTCCAATGGCTCATAGCTGGTGGTTTAACTTTTACGGCGACAAATATGAAGTCGATCCACTGACTTTGATCTCATTGGCAAGGCAAGAAAGTGGGTTAGACAGTGCGGCGCGGTCTCCTGTCGGAGCGAGAGGGATTATGCAAATCATGCCAGCAACGGCTAAATATACGGCTAAGAGGTTTAAAATTGATTATAAAGGGCCGAATGAGTTGTATACCGTGCAGAAGAATATTGAAATCGGCACTCAGTATCTAAGCAGTTTGTTGAACCAGTATGATGACAACCGGATATTTGCATTTGCAGCATACAATGCAGGGCCTCATCGAGTGAAGCGCTGGCGTAAAACGACCGATGAAAAGTTAGATGCTTACGCTTTCATTGAAGCGATTCCATTTAATGAAACTCGAGGTTATGTGCAAAACGTATTGATGTTTGAATCCTACTATCGGCATATCACGGCGAAACCAGCGAGTTTTTTGACCATAAATGAGCGTTCAACAAAATATTAGTCTTATGTAGAGGTGACGTATTCTGTCACCTCGGAGTACAATGTTTTTAAACAAATAGTTAAGAGAGCCGCATTATGTCAGAACAACCAGAGTTTTCTGATTGGCAAGATATTCTAGCACTTGTAGAGCGAGCAACTCATGAAAAGCAACATGAGATGTTGCTGACGATGTTAATGACGCCGGATGAACGAGAGGCGCTCGTCGCTCGAGTGAACATACTCAATGAGCTATTAAAAGGGGAGAACTCCCAACGTCAGGTTAGCCAAATGCTCGGAGTGGGGATTGCGACGATTACTCGTGGATCTAATGAGTTAAAAAGTAAAAGTGCGGATGAAAAGCAGCAGCTTCAAAAGCTGCTGCAATCTGATTAAACGGCTTATTCAGAACATCAAAATCTAGAACAGTTCAATGTTAGTAAAAGGGATCAGGGCTAAGATCAGCGCTTGCTGATACACCGAGCTACGAGTCAGTTGGTTTTGTGTGAGCAAACCTATCGGGCCCCCTTTTTGCTTGATGTTATTTGTACCAAAAACGGCATCCATCACGTCACCAAGTTCTTTACCTGCGTGCAGCTGCTTTATCACTTCCGGTGGTAACATCAAGCTTGATGATCGGGATTCACCACGTATGAGTGCTTCCTCATTGGCTTGGTTTTCTATGATCATCCATGCAAAAGTACAATTGTTTTCAAACCCCGCCTCTAAACCAACGTAAAAGTCGGCACTAGAATTCGCTTGCTTAGCGTTACGGACTCTATTGATTGCGCCAAGCTTGGTTTCTGAATCTGTCATGGGTTGATCGGCCACTTCACTGGCAACGCTAACACCTTCAAAGGTAAACGCCCCTTCAGGAAAAGCTTGCTCAAAAGCACTTTTAACGGCATTAATCTTCGCAGGATTAAGCGAAGCAATGATGACTTTTTTCATAGTGTGCTTTTGCCTTTATTCTGTTGGTAGAACGACTTGAGTCGCCTTGATATTTTCGATCGGATAGCAGCCAAGTACTTTTAGGTGGCGCGTTATTTTCGTTAGCTCTGCGATCGCCTGCTGCATGATTTCTGAATCAAGGTGAGATTGTAAATCGACGTAGAACATTTCTTCCCAAGGATTTCCCATGATCGGCCGTGATTCCAATTTAGTCATGTTAATGCCGTAGCGCTGCAGTACCAGTAAGGTTTCAACTAACGAACCAGCCTCTTGAGAGGTAGACATAATCAGAGTCGTTTTTGCTGGGATCTGCTGTGAAACTTCCACAGGCTTTCGTGCAACAACGATGAATCGGGTGTGATTTTCAGTTTGATTGGAAATATTGCCCTGAATTGGCTGCAGGCCGTAAAGCTTACCGCTAGAAGCGTTACCAATCGCCGCGACATCGTCTCGGTTTAGCTCTTTCACTTTTTTCATTGCGTCAGCTGTGCTCGCGCATGATTCAAGCGTGACGCCTTTAAGGCGAGAAAGAAACTCACTGCATTGCTGATGTGGTTGTGGATGTGAGTAGAGCGTTTTGATGTTTTCTAAGCGCTGTTCTGTGGTGGCAACCAGACAATGCTCAATCGGAAGGGTTAACTCTCCAACGATGTAAAGCGTGGTGTGCTGAAGTAAGTCATAGACTTCATTGATTGAACCTGAACTTGTGTTCTCAATTGGAAGCACACCGTAATCGGCATGACCTGATTCAACGGTCGAGGCGACCTCTTTAAAATGTTCGCAATTAAGCTCTATCAATTCGGTATTCTTACGGCTGAAATACTGATGACTAGCTAAGTGCGAATATGATCCTTTTGAGCCTAAAAAAGCGACTCGAGCTAATGGCTTACGGCTTAATGCTGGGTTAAGTAAGTTCTGCAAATAAGATTGTTGTAGTAAAACAGAATCTTCAATGATGGTATGAAACAGCTTAGTAATGTACTGCGCATCAAGTTGGTACTTGTCTTTACCGTTATTGATGAGTTTAACCAGTAATTGCTGTTCACGCTCTGCATCACGTACGGGCTTTGAAGTGTCTACTTTGCTTTTGGCAACTTCAATGCTGAGTCCACGTCGCTCAGATAGAAGGTTAAGTAATTGATCATCAAGTTCGTTCAAGCGTAAGCGAATCTCGTCGAGTCTGTTTGTCATTAGAATTATCCCTATAAAAAAGCCTCCCAGTGGGAGGCTTTCTGTTCGTTTTTGACTTTTCTTTCGTAACGATCTTAGCCCCAATAGAGTTAGGAGATAAAAAAGAAGTCGAAAAGGAACAGGTTGATTGTTGTCATAATGTCGATGATTTGTTGAATGAACAACCACAATAAGCAAGCAGCATAATGTCGTCAAGTAAAAAAATGGCGTCCAACGGACGCCATTCAATAAATCTAATTTACCTGATGATTATTCTTCCTCTTCAACTAATTCAGGTTTCTCTGCGTGGCTCGCACGTCTTGATTCAGGTTTATGGCGCAGTTTGTTGAGTTGTCGTTCTAGTTTTTGCTGAACTTCGTTAACTGCGAGATAAAGATCTTCATTGCTAGCTGATGCAATTAGTTGGCCTTTAGGAACGGAAATAATGGCCTCAATTTTTTTCTGTTTACTCGGCTCTTCACTAATGCTGGCATTGCATCCAATGATGTCCACTTGCCATTTTTCTAGCTTTTTAAACTTACTTTCAATATGTGTTCGGATTGCAGAGGTAATGTCGATATTTTTACCAGTGATATTTACTTTCATAGATGTTTTCCTCTGTATCATCCCTCATGGGTTAACTCCAGATTACTCGTCCATGAATAAATAAATGTGATATAAATCACTAAAATGAGCCGGTTTTTAACAATGAAATTCAAATGTGATCTTACGCAAATTGTGTTTCATTTATCGGCATAAAAGCTTGTTATCCCGTGAAAAATCTTTAGATTGGTAGAGGAAGTCAGCTAAAAATCATTCGTTTTTTAGGGGCACTTTACAGCCTAATTAAACTTGGCGTTTATTTTTTACCCACTGAAAAGTGTGATCTAAATCATCGTTAGTCTACGTTTACTTTTTTACTCACCAGATCACTGCGGATTGACGCCTATGGGTAACAGCGGCGTGGGTAATAACTGCGCATTTTGTGCCGCTCTTGTTTGCTTCAATGCCGCCAATTGTTTGTAGACGACAAAATATCGGTTGATGTTCGCGACATAGTTAACGGGCTCTCTTCCTACGTTCCTTCTTGTAATGACTTCCACATTTTTAAACCAAATATTTGGGTTATAACCGTGTTTTTCGGCCAATCGGCGCATTTTTCTTATTTTGGCTGGTCCTGCATTGTATGCAGCTAACGCAAAATACACTTGGTTATCTTCTGTAATTTCATCATCGTCGAAATATCGGTTCTTAATGAAGTTCATGTACTTGATGCCTGCGTGAATGTTGTTATCGACTTGATGTATGTTAGGAATATTAACATTGGGATCGTTGGCGGTACTTGGAAGAACTTGCATCACGCCAACAGCGCCCTTATGAGAAACCTTACTTTGGTCTAGACCGGACTCTTGGTAACCCTGAGCCGACATCATTAAAGAGTCTAAATCGTAACGTGATGCGTATTGGTTAAAAAGTTGCGATAACGATTCAAGGCGTGCAATTTTTTTTGGGTTAAGAACTCTGGTTAACCAACGGGTGTTGTCGATGTATTTTCCATAGATTACATTGCCAAGTAAGGTGCCGGAACGAGCGGTCTTTATGTAGTTATTAACGGCTTTTTTGAGTTCAGGGCTCTCTTTTCGCATCGCCCATGCAATGCTTCCGTTTTGACGCAGTGGAAGCTCGGTGTGGACTTGAATGTCTTCCATGACATTTAACCACAGTTGGGTTTTATGGCTGTCTAATACGGTAGCCGCGATATGACCTAGGTTAACTAATTCTATGAGCTCGTAATCTTGTAGCGTTTCTTCAATAAAATTGATGATGATTGGTTGAAGGCCTTTTTGGTTTAGTTCTTTGTTGAGGGTTTGTAGACTTTCGAAATAACTGGAGCTTGCTCTGACCCAGATTTCTTTGCCACTTAATTGGTCAATACTGGTAATTGGCGGGTATGACTTATTGGTGACAACAAGCTCTTGGACTCCCCTGAGCACTGGCGTACTAAAGTCGACTTCCAGCATACGTTTGTCCGTCACGGTAAGGTTTGCGACAGCTAAATCTCCATGACCACTGTTCAGTGAAGGAAGTAAGTCGTCTCGGGTAATAGGAATCACTTGAACATTAAGATAAGGCGAGCTTTTCTTTAGTTGCTTTTCAAAATGGTAGAGAAGTTCGGCAATGATGCCTTTTGGTTTACCTCCTTCCACATAATAAAAACCGAGGTCAGCTGATACTAAGACTATCAGTACGCCTTTTTCCTTAAACTGGGGCATATCGCCCAAATGAGGTTCTTTTTGTAGTGGCGAAAGTGATAGCGCCCATGCTGCCTGAGCAACACAGAGAAATGAGAAGAGAAGTAAGGTCCGTTTTATGCTCAAAATAACATTATCCTTTGCTAATTTGTTACATAAAGGTTAATGCTAAAGTGCTGTTTCGGCAAGAGTGACAAAAAAACCGCTTAATAATAAGCGGCTTTTATTCAGTAGATTATTCTTTGATTATAAAGCGTTTAAATCAATAAGTTGTTGCGTTCGAGCGACAGACTCTTCTAATCCTAATTTTTGGTAAGCTTGAAGCTGTATATCAAGAGATTTTCTTGCTGCTTCAGTGTCAGGGTACGCTTTCTGTAGCTCCTGGCTGCGGTTGATTGCAGCGATCCAAGCCTCACGGCGAAGATAGAAGTCAGCGGTTGCAAGGTCGTAATCGGCCAGTCGATTCTTTAAAGCGAACATACGCTTTTGGGAATCTTGCGCGAATTCACTGTCTGGGTAACGTTGCAATAGACGTTTAAAGTCACTGAAAGCCATTTTTACTGGTTCTGGATCGCGATCAGCACGGTCTATATTAAAAATATCGTGCATAAAGTTACGGTCTTGCCCCATGTGAGCCAAGCCTCGCATGTATAAAACCCAGTCAGCTTTATCATGAGTTGGATTCAGTCGTGTGAATCGTTCAATAGTCGCTAAGCTCAATGGTAAATCTCCGTTCTTATAATAAACGTAGATCAGATCCAGTTGTACTTGCTCTGAATAAGCACCAAAAGGATAACGAGAATCAAGAGCTTCCAGTTGATCTATAGCAGTACGCCAGTTACCTGTTTGAAGTGCTATTTTAGCTTCCGAGTACAATTCAGCGGGTGGTACATCAGGCACTATATCTTTACTGGAAGAACAACCAAAGAGAAGTCCTAGAGCCAACAAGCCCGATAAAGTCTGCTTTTTCATATCAGCGAGTGATTCCTTGCATTAAATATTTTTTAACCGTTCGTTACTTCTTGTCGGTTAACGGCTACAATGTGGCAATCCTATATATTATCCACACTAGTGGGTATTAGTCTCCCGGTTTTTAAAAAAGTTCGATATGGCACAGCAGATTGACTTAACAAGTACAGTAAAAAGTAGCCAACTAGGTCAGCGTTTAGACCAAGCAGTGGCTGAATTATTCAATGATTTTTCACGTTCACGCATCAAAGAATGGTTGCTTGATGGCAAAATTCAAGTTGATGGTGTCGTTATCACTAAGGCTCGAGTTAAAGTCATGGGTGGTGAAGAGATCATCCTACAAGCAGAACTTGAAGATGAAGAACGCTGGGAAGCCCAAGATATCCCACTGAACATTGTGTATGAAGATGACGATATTATTGTAATCAATAAGCCTCGTGATTTTGTTGTACACCCAGGTGCGGGTACGCCAGATGGCACAGTATTGAATGCATTATTGCATCATTATCCACAAATCGCAGAAGTACCGCGAGCGGGTATCGTCCATCGTTTGGATAAAGACACAACCGGTTTGATGGTTGTGGCTAAAACCGTTCCTGCACAAACTCGTTTAGTGCGAGCACTAGCAAAACGCCGTATTACTCGTGAATACGAAGCGATTGCGATCGGTAAAATGACCGCTGGTGGTGTGATTGAAAAAGGCATTAGCCGTCACGCAACTAAACGTGTATTGATGGCGGTAAATGAGACAGGCAAGCCTGCGGTAACTCACTATCGTGTTGCTGAGCACTTCCGTGAACATACGCGTATTCGTTTACGCCTTGAAACCGGTCGTACTCACCAGATCCGTGTGCATATGTCTTATTTGCAACATCCGCTTTTAGGTGATATCGCCTATGGTGGTCGTGCTCGCATCCCAAAAGGTGCAACTCAAGAGTTGACCGATATGATTCGTGCTTTTGATCGTCAGGCACTCCATGCGGTAATGCTTAAGTTTGTTCACCCGACAACCGGTGAAGAAGTTGAGTTTCATGCCCCAGTACCAAACGATATGATCGTAATGGCTGAATCATTGCGCCAAGATGCAAGAGACAACGACGAAGACTATATCTAATGATAGTCCCTAACTGGCCTGCACCTAAGCAGATAAAAGCCGTGAGTTCGACCCGCATTGGCGGCGTATCTCAAGGTATTTATCTAGGTTTAAATGTAGGAACACACGTTGGGGATCAAAGCTCGGTTGTTCAACGCAACCGAGTTATCGCAGCTCACCAAGCGAATATGCCATCAGCGCCTATTTGGCTAAATCAAACACATTCGACCGATATCATTAGAGTATCAGAGCCAACCAGTCTTGCGCTCGATGGCGATGGACTTGTCACGTCAAATAAAAAAGTTGTTCTAAGCGCGATGACAGCCGACTGCTTACCAGTACTGCTGACGGATGTTGAAGGTAGCCAAGTGGCTGCGGTTCATGCCGGATGGCGAGGATTAGCCGATGGAATTGTCGAAAATGCGTTACTTGCGTTTGATAAACCGGTGATGGCATGGCTCGGGCCTGCAATCGGTGCTCGGGTATTTGAAGTCGGCGATGATGTATTGGAAGCATTCACCACATTTGACGAGAATGCCGTTAAGGCGTTCACTCCATTGCCTAATGGGAAATGGCTAGCTGATATGTCCCTATTAGCGACGCAACGCTTGAACAAAGCGGGAGTTGAATTAGTTTATAACTCCAACCTATGTACCTACAGCGAACCTACCCGTTTTTATTCTTATCGACGAGACGGTATTACAGGGCGACAATGTTCCTTTATCTGGATTGAATAAAGAACGGCTTTCAGTTAAGTGTGAGCTAGCGATAATCCCACGTTTGATATTCACCTTTCCCCCCTTGAAATTTCCCTTTTCAGCTACCATCTTACATGCATATCGTAAAGATCAATTGTAACGGAGGCTGACATGCGCCTTGACCGATTTACCAGTAAGTTTCAAGTAGCTATATCCGATGCTCAATCCTTGGCATTGGGTCGAGATCATCAATATATTGAACCTGTGCACTTGATGGTGTCTCTACTTAATCAAGATAGCGGCACAGTGCGTCCACTTTTAACTATGTTAGATGTTGATGTAATGCAACTTCGCTCAAAGCTGAGTGAAATGCTGGATAGGCTACCGAAGGTAAGCGGCATTGGGGGCGATGTTCAACTATCTAGTGCAATGGGAACAGTGTTCAACATGTGCGATAAGGTCGCACAGAAACGACAAGACAGCTATATCTCATCAGAAATTTTCTTGCTTGCGGCCGTGGAAGACAAAGGTGCTTTAGGCCAGCTGTTTAAAGAGATGGGGCTAACCGAAAAGAAAGTCACTCAAGCTATCGAGCAGATCCGCGGTGGTCAAAAAGTCGATGACCCTAATGCTGAAGACAAAAGACAAGCTTTAGATAAGTTCACCATTGATCTGACCGAACGTGCAGAGCAAGGTCGGCTTGATCCTGTTATTGGTCGTGATGATGAGATTCGCCGCACGATCCAAGTTTTGCAGCGTCGTACTAAAAATAACCCAGTTATTATCGGTGAACCAGGTGTTGGTAAAACCGCGATTGTTGAGGGGTTGGCGCAGCGAATCATCAATAATGAAGTGCCTGAAGGTTTACGCGGCAGACGCGTTTTATCATTAGATATGGGCTCTTTAGTTGCTGGCGCCAAGTATCGTGGTGAATTTGAAGAGCGCTTGAAGTCGGTTCTTAATGAATTATCTAAAGAGGAAGGCAATGTCATTCTCTTTATTGATGAACTGCATACTATGGTCGGCGCCGGAAAAGGCGAAGGGTCTATGGATGCGGGCAATATGCTTAAACCAGCTTTGGCTAGAGGTGAGCTGCATTGTGTTGGCGCAACGACACTTGACGAATATCGACAACATCTTGAAAAAGATCCCGCACTTGAGCGACGTTTCCAAAAAGTCATTGTGGATGAACCAACCGTTGAAGATACCGTTGCAATTCTTCGTGGTTTGAAAGAGCGCTACGAACTGCATCACCATGTCGAAATTACCGATCCTGCAATCGTCGCGGCAGCAACGTTATCTCATCGTTATGTTTCTGACCGACAATTACCGGATAAAGCCATCGATCTCATTGATGAAGCCGCATCGAGTATTCGTATGCAAATAGACTCTAAGCCAGAATCACTCGATAAGTTAGAGCGAAAAATCATCCAATTAAAAATCGAACAGCAAGCTTTGGTTAATGAACAAGATGATGCCAGTTATAAGCGATTGAGTACCATCAATGTTGAGTTGAGTGAAAAAGAGCGCGATTACGCTGAGCTTGAAGAAATTTGGAAAGCAGAAAAAGCGGCACTGTCTGGCACGCAGCATATTAAAGCAGAGCTTGAGCAATCCAGAATGGACATGGATATTGCAAGACGAGCGGGTGATTTAAACCGAATGTCAGAATTGCAATATGGTCGAATTCCTGAACTTGAAAAACAACTCGACTTGGCAGCTCAAGCAGAGATGCAAGAGATGACCTTGTTGAAGAACAAAGTTACCGATGCAGAAATCGCAGAAGTATTATCAAAAGCGACCGGTATTCCTGTATCTAAAATGCTTGAAGCTGAAAAAGAGAAATTATTGCAAATGGAGCAAGTGCTTCATAACCGAGTGATCGGCCAGCAAGAAGCGGTTGAAGTCGTTTCCAATGCAATTAGAAGAAGTCGAGCAGGGCTTTCAGATCCGAACAAGCCTATTGGTTCATTTTTATTTCTTGGTCCTACTGGTGTTGGTAAAACAGAGCTATGCAAAACATTAGCGCATTTTCTATTTGATAGCGAAGATTCGATGGTTCGTATCGATATGTCTGAATTTATGGAAAAGCACTCTGTTGCGCGTTTGGTCGGTGCACCTCCAGGTTATGTTGGCTATGAAGAAGGTGGCTATTTAACAGAAGCGGTTCGTCGCAAACCTTATTCAGTGATCTTGCTTGATGAAATAGAAAAAGCGCATCCAGATGTATTTAATATTCTGTTGCAGGTTTTAGATGATGGCCGCCTAACGGATGGCCAAGGTCGAACCGTCGATTTTAGAAATACCGTTGTCATCATGACCTCTAATCTTGGGTCTTCACGTATCCAGGAAAACTTTGCGACCTTAGATTACGAAGGCATAAAAAGAGAAGTCATGGATGTGGTAGGTAAGCACTTTCGCCCTGAGTTTTTAAACCGAGTTGATGAAAGCGTTGTTTTTCATCCGTTAGGTCAAAATCATATCAAATCAATAGCGGCAATTCAGTTGCAGCGATTAGCGCAGCGCATGGCTGATAGAGGATATGAACTGGAGGTGTCTGAGCCAGCGTTAAGTTTGATCGCACAGGTAGGGTTTGATCCTGTCTATGGAGCAAGACCTTTGAAGCGAGCTATTCAACAGAGCGTTGAAAATCCATTAGCCAAGGCAATCTTAGCTGGGAAAGTCGATCCAGATAAAAAAGTACAGTTATTAGTAAAAAATGATCGAATTATCGCGCACCAATAACGAGAACAACAAAGAGCCTAAGGGCTCTTTGTTTATTTTACCTTGAGTCAAGGACGATAATTGCAGTGCTTTTGTACGTTTTGGTTGATTTGTAATCGAACGACATGGTGAAATCATGTTTTTTTGTTTTAGCGGTTGCGCTTCAAATTAAAGTCCCTATAATCCGCTCTCGTTGTCACAAACAAGCTTTTAAGCAATTGAGGCAACAGGTTATTAAGATGAAAGAAAGTGTTTGACACTGACTCTTATATCGATAGAATAACCGTCCGATTCAAGCGTAGCTCTGAGAGATCCCCTCATAATTTCCCCAAAGCGTAACCATGTGTGAATAAATTTTGAGCTAGTAGGGTTGCAGCCACGAGTAAGTCTTCCCTTGTTATTGTGTAGCCAGAATGCCGCAAAACTTCCATGCCTAAGCGAACTGTTGAGAGTACGTTTCGATTTCTGACTGTGTTAGCCTGGAAGTGCTTGTCCCAACCTTGTTTCTGAGCATGAACGCCCGCAAGCCAACATGTTAGTTGAAGCATCAGGGCGATTAGCAGCATGATATCAAAACGCTCTGAGCTGCTCGTTCGGCTATGGCGTAGGCCTAGTCCGTAGGCAGGACTTTTCAAGTCTCGGAAGGTTTCTTCAATCTGCATTCGCTTCGAATAGATATTAACAAGTTGTTTGGGTGTTCGAATTTCAACAGGTAAGTTAGTTGCTAGAACCCATGGCTCCTTTGCCGACGCTGAGTAGATTTTAGGTGACGGGTGGTGACAATGAGTCCGTGTCGAGCGCTGATTTTTTCGGCCTTTAGAGCGAGATTTATACAATAGAATTTGGCATGAGATTGGATTGCTTTTAGTCAGCCTCTTATAGCCTAAAGTCTTTGAGTGACTAGATGACATATCATGTAAGTTGCTGATAGGTTTCCAGTTTTCCGCTCCTAGGTCTGCATATTGTACTTTTCCTCTTACTCGACTTAACCAGTACCAACCCAGCTTCTCAACGGATTTATACCATGGCACTTTAAAGCCAGCATCACTGACAATGAGCGGTGTGGTGTTACTCGGTAGAATGCTCGCAAGGTCGGCTAGAAATTGGTCATGAGCTTTCTTTGAACATTGCTCTGAAAGCGGGAACGCTTTCTCATAAAGAGTAACAGAACGACCGTGTAGTGCGACTGAAGCTCGCAATACCATAAGTCGTTTTTGCTCACGAATATCAGACCAGTCAACAAGTACAATGGGCATCGTATTGCCCGAACAGATAAAGCTAGCATGCCAACGGTATACAGCGAGTCGCTCTTTGTGGAGGTGACGATTACCTAACAATCGGTCGATTCGTTTGATGTTATGTTTTGTTCTCGCTTTGGTTGGCAGGTTACGGCCAAGTTCGGTAAGAGTGAGAGTTTTACAGTCAAGTAATGCGTGGCAAGCCAACGTTAAGCTGTTGAGTCGTTTTAAGTGTAATTCGGGGCAGAATTGGTAAAGAGAGTCGTGTAAAATATCGAGTTCGCACATCTTGTTGTCTGATTATTGATTTTTCGCGAAACCATTTGATCATATGACAAGATGTGTATCCACCTTAACTTAATGATTTTTACCAAAATCATTAGGGGATTCATCAGAGCGTAGCTTAAATCGGAAAGCTCTTTAACAATTTAAACCTATCAATCTGTGTGGGCACTCGTTGATGATAATCAAAAAAGTTTTTACCTCGGTAAAAACAGTTTCTTCGGAAACAACTTTGGTTTCAATGAACTGAGTGACCAATACGAAATTAAGTTTACTTAATTTTGGCACAGTCAATTCATTACCATTCTGTTGGAATGGTAATAGCTTTAGAATTACATGTTTCTGTTCTTTTTCGAAAGAGCGGTAAATATTAGTTTTGAAGTCAGTATTCATTGAGCCGACAAAATCTTAAATTGAAGAGTTTGATCATGGCTCAGATTGAACGCTGGCGGCAGGCCTAACACATGCAAGTCGAGCGGAAACGAGAAGTAGCTTGCTACTTCAGCGTCGAGCGGCGGACGGGTGAGTAATGCCTAGGAAATTGCCCTGATGTGGGGGATAACCATTGGAAACGATGGCTAATACCGCATAATGCCTTCGGGCCAAAGAGGGGGACCTTCGGGCCTCTCGCGTCAGGATATGCCTAGGTGGGATTAGCTAGTTGGTGAGGTAATGGCTCACCAAGGCGACGATCCCTAGCTGGTCTGAGAGGATGATCAGCCACACTGGAACTGAGACACGGTCCAGACTCCTACGGGAGGCAGCAGTGGGGAATATTGCACAATGGGCGCAAGCCTGATGCAGCCATGCCGCGTGTATGAAGAAGGCCTTCGGGTTGTAAAGTACTTTCAGCAGTGAGGAAGGGGTGTACGTTAATAGCGTGCATCTTTGACGTTAGCTGCAGAAGAAGCACCGGCTAACTCCGTGCCAGCAGCCGCGGTAATACGGAGGGTGCGAGCGTTAATCGGAATTACTGGGCGTAAAGCGCATGCAGGTGGTTCGTTAAGTCAGATGTGAAAGCCCGGGGCTCAACCTCGGAACTGCATTTGAAACTGGCGGGCTAGAGTACTGTAGAGGGGGGTAGAATTTCAGGTGTAGCGGTGAAATGCGTAGAGATCTGAAGGAATACCAGTGGCGAAGGCGGCCCCCTGGACAGATACTGACACTCAGATGCGAAAGCGTGGGGAGCAAACAGGATTAGATACCCTGGTAGTCCACGCCGTAAACGATGTCTACTTGGAGGTTGTGGCCTTGAGCCGTGGCTTTCGGAGCTAACGCGTTAAGTAGACCGCCTGGGGAGTACGGTCGCAAGATTAAAACTCAAATGAATTGACGGGGGCCCGCACAAGCGGTGGAGCATGTGGTTTAATTCGATGCAACGCGAAGAACCTTACCTACTATTGACATCCAGAGAAGCCAGCGGAGACGCAGGTGTGCCTTCGGGAACTCTGAGACAGGTGCTGCATGGCTGTCGTCAGCTCGTGTTGTGAAATGTTGGGTTAAGTCCCGCAACGAGCGCAACCCTTATCCTTGTTTGCCAGCGAGTAATGTCGGGAACTCCAGGGAGACTGCCGGTGATAAACCGGAGGAAGGTGGGGACGACGTCAAGTCATCATGGCCCTTACGAGTAGGGCTACACACGTGCTACAATGGCGCATACAGAGGGCAGCCAACCAGCGATGGTGAGCGAATCCCAAAAAGTGCGTCGTAGTCCGGATTGGAGTCTGCAACTCGACTCCATGAAGTCGGAATCGCTAGTAATCGTGAATCAGAATGTCACGGTGAATACGTTCCCGGGCCTTGTACACACCGCCCGTCACACCATGGGAGTGGGCTGCAAAAGAAGTAGGTAGTTTAACCCTTCGGGGAGGACGCTTACCACTTTGTGGTTCATGACTGGGGTGAAGTCGTAACAAGGTAGCCCTAGGGGAACCTGGGGCTGGATCACCTCCTTATACGAAGATTTTCACGATGAGTACCCACACAGATTGATATGGTTTGAAAAAGCAAAAGAGTTTTAATGTTGGGTCTGTAGCTCAGCTGGTTAGAGCGCTCGCCTGATAAGCGGGAGGTCGGTGGTTCGAGTCCACTCAGACCCACCAATTTCTTTCCCAAAAGAAATTGGCAATAACATTAAACATCTGGGGCTATAGCTCAGCTGGGAGAGCGCCTGCCTTGCACGCAGGAGGTCTGCGGTTCGATCCCGCATAGCTCCACCATCTTTAAACGCATTAGCGATAGTGTTTTTAAAAATGGTTTCGTTTCAATAGAAACAAACTTTTGCTCTTTAACAATTTGGAAAGCTGACGAATAACGACTGTGATTAGTTGTTATTCAAATTTAAAAGTTCTCAAATCCTATGACTCTTTAAGAGTGATAGGTACCAACACACATTCAAGTGTTCTTGGGTTTTCATGTAAATGAAAACATATTTGAGTCCGGCAAAATCGAACGTCTCTCACTCATAAAATAGAGAGACAACCTTGGTTGCTGGTTTGTCTTCACTTTAAAAAGTGAAAGCAAACAATCCATACATAAGACCTCTTGGGGTTGTATGGTTAAGTGACTAAGCGTACACGGTGGATGCCTTGGCAGTCAGAGGCGATGAAGGACGTATTAACTTGCGATAAGCGTAGATAAGGCAGTAAAAGCCACTTGAGTCTACGATTTCCGAATGGGGAAACCCGGCCGCATAAGCGGTCATCTCTTAGTGAATACATAGCTAAGTGAAGCGAACTCGGGGAACTGAAACATCTAAGTACCCGAAGGAAGAGAAATCAACCGAGATTCCGAAAGTAGCGGCGAGCGAAATTGGATTAGCCCTTAAGCTTTTAATGATGCAGACGAAGACTCTGGAAAGTGTCGCAGTAAAGGGTGATAGCCCCGTAGTCGACGCATCATAATCAGTGAAAACGAGTAAGGCGGGACACGTGATATCCTGTTTGAATATGGGGGGACCATCCTCCAAGGCTAAATACTACTGACTGACCGATAGTGAACCAGTACCGTGAGGGAAAGGCGAAAAGAACCCCTGTGAGGGGAGTGAAATAGAACCTGAAACCGTGTACGTACAAGCAGTAGGAGCCCACTTGTTGGGTGACTGCGTACCTTTTGTATAATGGGTCAGCGACTTAATTTTAGTAGCAAGGTTAACCGTTTAGGGGAGCCGTAGGGAAACCGAGTCTTAACTGGGCGCTCAGTTTCTAGAATTAGACCCGAAACCAGGTGATCTACCCATGGGCAGGTTGAAGATTGAGTAACATCAATTGGAGGACCGAACCGGCTAATGTTGAAAAATTAGCGGATGACTTGTGGCTAGGGGTGAAAGGCCAATCAAACCTGGAGATAGCTGGTTCTCCCCGAAAGCTATTTAGGTAGCGCCTCGGACGAATACTATTGGGGGTAGAGTACTGTTAAGGCTAGGGGGTCATCCCGACTTACCAACCCTTTGCAAACTCCGAATACCAATAAGTAATATCCGGGAGACACACGGCGGGTGCTAACGTCCGTCGTGGAGAGGGAAACAACCCAGACCGCCAGCTAAGGTCCCAAATTACTACTAAGTGGGAAACGATGTGGGAAGGCTCAGACAGCCAGGATGTTGGCTTAGAAGCAGCCATCATTTAAAGAAAGCGTAATAGCTCACTGGTCGAGTCGGCCTGCGCGGAAGATGTAACGGGGCTAAGTAGTAAACCGAAGCTGCGGCTGCACACTTTTAGTGTGCGGGGTAGGGGAGCGTTCTGTAAGCGGTTGAAGGTGGTCTGTAAGGGCTGCTGGACGTATCAGAAGTGCGAATGCTGACATGAGTAACGATAAAGGGAGTGAAAAACTCCCTCGCCGGAAGACCAAGGGTTCCTGTCCAACGTTAATCGGGGCAGGGTAAGTCGACCCCTAAGGCGAGGCCGAAAGGCGTAGTCGATGGGAAACGGGTTAATATTCCCGTACTTCTTATAATTGCGATGGGGGGACGGAGAAGGCTAGGTGGGCCTGGTGATGGTTATCCAGGTTCAAGTGCGTAGGCGGATGGTTTAGGTAAATCCGGACCGTCATTAACGCTGAGACACGATGTCGAGCAACTACGGTTGTGAAGTCATTGATGCCATGCTTCCAGGAAAAGCCTCTAAGCTTCAGATTATAAGAAATCGTACCCCAAACCGACACAGGTGGTCGGGTAGAGAATACCAAGGCGCTTGAGAGAACTCGGGTGAAGGAACTAGGCAAAATGGTACCGTAACTTCGGGAGAAGGTACGCTCTTGGCGGTGAAGTCCCTTGCGGATGGAGCTACTAGGAGTCGCAGATACCAGGTGGCTGCAACTGTTTATTAAAAACACAGCACTGTGCAAAATCGTAAGATGACGTATACGGTGTGACGCCTGCCCGGTGCCGGAAGGTTAATTGATGGGGTTAGACTTCGGTCGAAGCTCTTGATCGAAGCCCCGGTAAACGGCGGCCGTAACTATAACGGTCCTAAGGTAGCGAAATTCCTTGTCGGGTAAGTTCCGACCTGCACGAATGGCGTAATGATGGCCACGCTGTCTCCACCCGAGACTCAGTGAAATTGAAATCGCTGTGAAGATGCAGTGTACCCGCGGCTAGACGGAAAGACCCCGTGAACCTTTACTACAGCTTGGCACTGAACATTGACCCTACATGTGTAGGATAGGTGGGAGCCTTTGAAACTTCGTCGCTAGATGGAGTGGAGGCAATCTTGAAATACCACCCTTGTATGCTTGATGTTCTAACGTCGGTCCCTTATCGGGATTGCGGACAGTGCCTGGTGGGTAGTTTGACTGGGGCGGTCTCCTCCCAAAGAGTAACGGAGGAGCACGAAGGTGGGCTAAACACGGTTGGACATCGTGTGGTTAGTGCAATGGCATAAGCCCGCTTGACTGCGAGAATGACAATTCGAGCAGGTGCGAAAGCAGGTCATAGTGATCCGGTGGTTCTGAATGGAAGGGCCATCGCTCAACGGATAAAAGGTACTCCGGGGATAACAGGCTGATACCGCCCAAGAGTTCATATCGACGGCGGTGTTTGGCACCTCGATGTCGGCTCATCACATCCTGGGGCTGAAGTCGGTCCCAAGGGTATGGCTGTTCGCCATTTAAAGTGGTACGCGAGCTGGGTTTAGAACGTCGTGAGACAGTTCGGTCCCTATCTGCCGTGGGCGTTGGAAAATTGAAAGGGGCTGCTCCTAGTACGAGAGGACCGGAGTGGACGAACCTCTGGTGTTCGGGTTGTCATGCCAATGGCATTGCCCGGTAGCTAAGTTCGGAATCGATAAGCGCTGAAAGCATCTAAGCGCGAAGCGAGCCTTGAGATGAGTTTTCCCTGGCACTTTAAGTGCCCTAAAGGGTTGTTCAAGACTAGAACGTTGATAGGCAGGGTGTGTAAGTGCTGCGAGGCATTGAGCTAACCTGTACTAATTGCCCGTGAGGCTTAACCATACAACACCCAAGGGGTTTTGATTGGACTCAAAGCAAGAACATAATTGAATGTGTAGAGAACGATTAAATGCGAAGTACTAAATGCTAAAAGCGAAGTATGGAGCAAAAAACAGCTTTCCAGATTATAAGTCCGAAGTCTTGTCTTTAAGCACTTAGCTTTTAGAACTTAGCACTTCGAACTTGAAGAATTTGCTTGGCGACCATAGCGTTGCGGACCCACCTGATTCCATGCCGAACTCAGAAGTGAAACGCAGTAGCGCCGATGGTAGTGTGGGGTTTCCCCATGTGAGAGTAGGACATCGCCAGGCTTTAAATTTAATCTTTAGATTGACCAATCTAAAGATATGAACACTCACTTTGTGAGTATTCCACTGCGGAGTGGTAGTTCAGTTGGTTAGAATACTGGCCTGTCACGCCGGGGGTCGCGGGTTCGAGTCCCGTCCACTCCGCCACTTATTCAAGAGTTTCAGCTCTTTAAAACTGAAGATAGGGGTGTAGCTCCAATTGGCAGAGCAGCGGATTCCAAATCCGCGTGTTGGGAGTTCGAATCTCTCCACCCCTGCCATATTTAAAAAGGCTCTAGTCGAAAGACTAGAGCCTTTTTGCATTCTTGAAGTAAAATATCGTGTAAACCATTTTGGCAAAGCAGCGGATTCCCCTAATTCACAAAAGCAGCGCGTGTTGGGAGTTCGAATCTCTCCACCCCTGCCATATTAAAGAAGGCTCTAGTCGAAAGATTAGAGCCTTTTTGCATTCTGTGAAGAATAAATTTGATGGTTCTGTCATGAGACTGAGGCACAAAAAAGCCCGCTAGTTTTTTACTAGCGGGCTTTTTCACTTGTTTGGGGTGTTTAAGCTAAACCTTGAATAATGACAAACTTTTCAAGTAATTCTTCTTCTGTTTCTACGTGCTTTGGATCGGTGATAATGCACTTAGTAATAGGGCATACAGACTGGCAGGTCGGTTTATCGTAGTGGCCTTTGCACTCAGTACACAACAATGGGTCGATTTCATAGATGCTATCACCCATAGTAATCGCGCCATTAGGGCACTCAGGATCGCACATATCACAGTTAATACATGATTTTTGTATTAGTAGGGCCATAGTTAACTTACCTATTAAAGTCGTAATAATGGCTTCGCGTGTATTAATACATCCTGCATACGTCCAATGTTCATTGAAATCACTGGTATTTCGATGAACACTCACACAGCTAAACCGATAAATGCTTGTTGGTACTCGTCCATACAACAAACACACAAAGCGCGTTGTTGGCTTTGTTATTTTTCAAGCGGCGAAGTGTACCATAAAAGGGGAGTTAGCCAAATGAGGTTATAGCTAATGACAGTCTGGTTAATGTATGTGCAATTAACTAGGCTGCGAGTTTTATTTGTATCCACGCGGCAAAGTCATCGGCGCTGATATCATCGCTAGTTCGCGATACTAATGAAAGAATGTGCTGGGCTTGAGAAGCCGTGAATTCATGATTGGTCAATACAGCCCATCCTCGAATAACCGCACGGCCACCAGAACGCTCGACAGATTCTAAAATGATCTGAGCACAAGTCTCGCTGTAGGTTTCAATTTTATAGATATCACTCATAGTGCTACCCCATCTTTAATAAGTACATCGGGTTAGAGCTGTTGTATAACTCTGAATATCGGCAAGGTATCTGATTGCATATAAATACATGCACACAAGATGCCAAAATCATTGAATAATAATCTTGATCGTAAATGACTGATAAAACAATTAATTAGAAATACAAATGCGATCTGGTACAAATAGAGGCGGGTTTAAAGAGGCAAAGTTGAGATCTAACGCTCGCTGAATGGGAGTAATTACCAATTTGCGTTGCAAAAAGCAAAGCCTGCTGATGAGCAGGCTTTATTATAGGTTATAGAGAAGCTTAGCTTATTTACCGGTAGGGTTACGAGTATCTTGGCCAGAATTTAGGTTACGCATAAGCAGCCCGAATTCTAAGTCCATATCTTCAGGCATTGGAATGAACACAAAGTGGCCATTGCCTTTTGCATCGTCAATCACTTCAGACTTGCGGTTTTCCATTCGCTCTAACGTAAATACAACGTTTCCGTTTGGCGTCATTAGCTCTAAGCTGTCACCAACAAGGAATTTGTTTTTTACTTCCACTTCAGCAAGGTCGCCACGACGCTTACCTGTAAACTCACCAACAAATTGCTGAGCATCAGATACTGAGTAGCCATAATCGTAGTTTTGATAAGTATCATGGGTATGACGGCGTAAGAAGCCCTCAGTGTATCCACGATGAGCTAGGCTCTCTAGCGTACCCATTAGGCTCTCATCAAATGGCTTGCCTGCTACCGCATCATCAATGGCTTTACGATATACCTGAGCAGTACGAGCGCAGTAATAGAATGACTTAGTACGGCCTTCGATTTTAAGTGAATGAACACCCATCTTAGTCAAACGTTCTACGTGTTGTATCGCACGTAGATCTTTAGAGTTCATGATGTAGGTGCCGTGTTCGTCTTCGAACGCAGCCATTTTTTCTTCAGGGCGGTGGCTCTCAGAAAGCAGCACCACTTCGTCAGTTGGCTTGCCTAGACCTAGTGTATTGTCTGGGCGCTCTTCTGCTTCTTGGATTTGAACTGAAGCATCTTGAACTTCAACAATTTGACCGGCTTCGTCTTCTTTTGCTTCTTCTACTTTGTATTCCCAACGGCATGCGTTAGTACAAGTACCTTGGTTTGGATCGCGCTTGTTAATGTAACCAGAGAGTAAGCAGCGGCCAGAGTATGCCATGCAAAGTGCACCGTGAACGAAGATCTCTAATTCAGTCTCAGGGCAATGCTCACGAACTTCTTCAATCTCTTCGAGTGAAAGCTCACGAGATAAGATGACACGTTCGATACCTTGACTAGACCAAAACTTAACCGTCGCCCAGTTTACAGCATTCGCTTGAACCGATAGGTGAATTGCCACATCAGGAAAAGATTCGCGAACCAACATGATCAAACCAGGATCAGACATAATCAACGCATCTGGTCCCATTTCAACAATTGGCTTTAAATCGCGAATGAAGGTTTTTAGCTTAGAGTTGTGTGGTTGAATATTACAAACAACGTACAGCTTTTTACCTTGAGCATGGGCTTCATCGATACCAATTTTTAGGTTGTCGTGGTTAAACTCGTTATTACGTACACGTAGGCTGTAGCGAGGCTGGCCGGCATAAACTGCGTCTGCACCGTAGGCAAATGCGTAGCGCATGTTTTTAAGGCTACCCGCTGGGGATAAAAGTTCTGGTTTAAACATTGCTCAATTCTCTTCTGATCTCAAGTCAGTCCAATACCAATACGTGGTATTAGTGGGGCGAAAATTTTACGCTAAATGTGTAAAAGAGGAAAGAGAAGAAGTAGAAAGAGTACTTTGTCGGTAGAAACTAAAAAAGAAAAAAGCCAGAGCAAGATGTCCTTGTTCCGGCTTTATCGTATCGAGTAGCGAAGCCATTTAGCTTCGGGCTCTACTCAGCCTTTGGCAGACCACCTAGCGTGTCAAACAGGTTTGGCAAAAATGCGCCAAGTTCACTACACATTAGAGAGAAATCTGCATCAAAGCGAGCGGCTTGATCTTCTCGTGGGATATCTTCATTTTGGTCTTTTAGTTCATCGCTAAACTTAAGGCGCTTCACACTGCAATCGTCAGCTAAAACAAATTCAATACGATCTTGCCAATTGATGGCTAGTTTAGTTACCACCTTATTAGCTTCAATATGCGACTGAATTTCATCTGCGCTCAATTCTTGTTTCTTACAGTGGATGATGCCGCCATCTTCTAGTAAAGATTTGAGTTCAGCTTCATCAAGCATGGTAATGCCTGATGGAGTATTACCAGTCTTAACCCACTCAGTGAGCGTGGTTTCAATTGCTTGTTCTGGAATAGCCGGAACAACAGGTAAGCTACCCATGGTTTTACGTAATAGAGCTAATACATCTTCTGCTTTTTTGTAGCTACTAGCATCAACCAAGATGAAACCTTGTTCAGGTAAAATCAGTACGAACGTGTGGTTGCTACGGCTAAATGCGCGTGGAAGCAGGTCGATAATGATGTCGTCTTTTAAATTGTCTTTTTCTTTTTTCTTTAAAGGGCGGCCTTCTTGGGCTTCCATCATGTCAATCTTTGCTGCTAGCGAATCTTTGATGACCGACGCTGGCAACATTTTTTCTTCTTTCTTGGCACAGATTAGAATGCGGTTTTCAGACACATGAGTCATCATATCGCCGTGTCTGCCCATAGCTGTTGTCCAGCCAAATTTTTGTTTGTCTTGGCTACCACACGGTGTAAAACGAAACTCTTGCAGTTGCGTTTCAAGTTGTTCGGCGTTGAATTCGATATCACGGTTAAAGCGATACACTAAACAGTTTTTAAACCACATACGTTTTACTCATATTCTGTGTTTGAACGGCAAATGATAGGGGATTTTTCGTCTCTTGTCCTAAAGCAATTTAGAAAAAAGTGAATGAAATTCTAAAGAAAGTTATGTGAAAAATTCTTTGCAAGGGTCACAAAAGTGTCATAATTGTTGCTGATAATGCATGACGTTGATTAATACTAAAGGTAATTAAATTATGTCTAGAAGGATTCTGGTTGTTGAGGACGAAGCTCCTATTCGCGAGATGCTGTGTTTTATACTTGAACAAAAAGGTTACCAAGCAGTCGAAGCCGAAGACTACGATACTGCTGTAGAAAAACTGTGTGAACCATTTCCAGACCTTATTTTGCTAGATTGGATGCTTCCTGGTGGTACAGGTATCAACTTTATCAAGCACTTGAAGCGCGAGGAGCTGACACGGAATATCCCTGTAGTCATGTTAACGGCCCGCGGTGAAGAAGAAGATAAAGTTCGTGGGTTGGAAGCGGGAGCTGATGACTACATCACTAAGCCGTTTTCACCAAAAGAGTTAGTAGCACGGCTTAAAGCGGTAATTCGTCGGGTAACGCCAACCGCTTTGGAAGATGTAATTGATGTTCAAGGCTTGAAGCTTGATCCTGTTTCTCACCGAGTAACGGCGAACGAAGAAGCGCTTGATATGGGTCCGACTGAATTTAAAATGCTGCATTTTTTTATGACGCACCAAGAGCGTGTTTATAGCCGAGAGCAGCTATTGAACAACGTTTGGGGCACCAACGTGTATGTAGAAGATCGCACCGTAGATGTGCATATTCGACGTTTACGTAAAGCATTAGAAGGTGCAGGTCATGACAAATTAGTACAAACGGTACGTGGAGCGGGTTATCGCTTCTCTACTCGCGCATAACGATGGAGGCTCCCGGAGCATTCGATGGTTGAAAGGTTAACTTGGAAGAAGCTAGTCTGGTCGTTGGCTTTCTTTTATGCCCCTTGGGTGATAGTCGGCTGGATCTTTGGCTATATGCCGTGGCTATTGCTAATAGCGACGGTTTTGCAGCTTGTTTGGCAACTGCATAACCAAGTTCGCTTATCGACTTGGCTTTGGGACGACAAACGCTTAACACCGCCAGCTGGAACCAGCCAGTGGGAACCGTTGTTTAATGGTATTTATCGAATTCAACAACGTCAGCGTAAGAAACGCAAAGAGCTGACTAATTTAATTCGTCGTTTCCGCAATGGTGCTGAATCTTTGCCGGATGCTGTCGTGGTATTCCGCAGTGAAGGTAATATTGTTTGGTGTAATAAACTGGCTCAACATTTACTGGGTTTCCGATGGCCCGATGATTCTGGTCAGCCTATCTCTAACTTGATCCGCACACCTGATTTTATCAAGTATCTGGCGAAGCAAGATTTTTCTGAACCGTTAGAAATGCACTCTCCGCTTAATGTAGAGCGTATGCTAGAGCTGCGTATAGTACCCTATACCGAAGGCGAGCACTTAATGGTTGTCCGCGATGTTACTCAGCTTAAGCAGCTAGAAGGAATGCGTCGTAACTTCTTTGCTAATGTTTCCCATGAATTACGCACACCAATGACCGTATTGCAGGGGTACTTAGAGATGACGCAAGACCCTGAAATGCTGGTTGGCCCTATGTGGGGGAAAGCCCATGGTGTCATGACTGAGCAACTCAATCGTATGAACAGCTTAGTTAACCAGTTGCTGACCCTATCTAAAATTGAAGCGGCGCCAATGCATGAGCTTGAAGATATCGTGCATGTACCCGCGATGTTAGATGTATTAGAAAAAGAAGCCGTTGCGTTAAGTGGTGAGAATGATCACCAGCTTCAATTTGAGATAGATACTAGCTTACACGTTTATGGCGATGAAGATCAGCTACGAAGTGCCATTTCAAATCTCGTTTATAACGCGGTGAAATACACGCCAGCAGGTGCGAAAATCAAAGTAACATGGAAGAACACCGCAAATGGAGCGAAGCTTGAGGTAGCCGATACAGGAGATGGTATTGAAGCGCAGCACTTACATCGCTTAACTGAAAGGTTTTATCGAGTTGATAGAGCTCGCTCAAGAGAAACTGGCGGTAGTGGTTTAGGCCTCGCGATTGTGAAACATGCGCTAACACACCATGATTCTCACTTAGAGATTTACAGTGAAGTTGGCAGGGGCAGTCGATTCACTTTCACATTGCCTAGTCGTTTGGTTGTGGTTAAATGAAGATGACTTTTCGTCGTTTCGTAGCCAGCAATTTTAAGGGGAGTAGCTTTCTGCTCCTCTTGGCTTTTTCAACGTTTGTTCAGGCAAACAGTCGTATTTCAGAAGAATTAGGTCTGATAGACTATAAAAAAGTGTCAGGTATTTCTGGCAATTTGACCTCAACGGGATCGGACACTCTTGGGTCAATGATGACCATGTGGGCGGATCAATTTCAAGATATTTATCCAAACATCAATGTTCAAGTTCAAGCGTTAGGTTCCTCTACAGCGGCACCAGCACTTGCAGAAGGCACGGCGCAATTTGGCCCGATGAGTCGTCCTATGCGAGCGAAAGAAGTTGAAGCATTTGAAAGAAAATATGGTTATAAACCCATCGCCTTACGGGTAGCAATAGATGCCATTGGTATTTTTGTTCATAGGGATAATCCTATAAAGGGGTTAGACTTTAAGCAAATTGACAGCATTTTTTCTAGCACGCTGAGATGCGGTGCAACATCACCAATAGAAAACTGGCAACAGATAGGGATCGAGCAAGCATGGGCAAAACGCCGTTTGCAATTGTTTGGACGCAACTCTGTCTCAGGAACCTATGGTTATTTTAAACAAAATGCTCTATGCGGTGGAGATTTTCGTCGAAACGTAAACGAACAGCCGGGCTCTGCCTCAGTTGTGCAATCCGTTGCTTCGTCTATTAACTCAATTGGGTACTCTGGTATCGGCTATCAAGTTTCTGGGGCTAAATTACTGCCCATCTCGAAACAAGGTACTGAGTACGTAGAAGCTAACCGAGGTAACGTATTATCTGGCGAGTATCCCTTGTCTCGCTTTCTCTACGTATACATTAATAAGCACCCTGGTCAGAAACTTAGCCCGTTAGAAGAACAATTTGTACGTTTTATTTTTTCTAAGCAAGGTCAATACTTGGTTGAGAAAGAAGGGTACGTGCCCGTTTCTGTTCAACTGGTCGATAGTGAATTAGCCAAACTAGGGTTAGTTGAACGTTAGTTCCCATTTCACACTGTGCCAATGTTTTTGCTCGGTGAGTAAGTCTTCATACAATAGGCGATTGTCGTCGAGCCACCCTTCCTCAGAACAACTCAATTGCCAATGCTCCTCATTAGCTAATAACTTTAATTCAGGCAGCGGTGTTTCTCTGCGTTGACCGTGGAGTAATATGGACAACCTTAAGACGCAAATAGCGGATAAAATGTGTTTGGCTTCAAATAAACTTAGTTGTGGAATGTCTTGTAGTTTTAGTGATTTACGTTGGAACCGAGTTAGAGTCGCTAGCACTAATTGCTGCTCTTGGTTGAAGCCTGGCATGTTGGTATGTTGAAGTATGTACTGCGAATGTTTGTGAAAACTCTTGAAGCTGATACTCAAGCCTACCTCATGTAACATTGCGGCCCAACCTAACAGGTTAAACAGCTCGTTGTTTTTGTTTATCTCCAACTCTGGTGCGATTTGAGAAAGAAATGTGACGGCTTGAGCTTTAACTTTATTAGCATGATTCAAGTCAACATGATGCTTGCTAGCGAGGCTTTCTGCCGTTCGCATACGAATGTCACTACGCTTAAAGCGCGCTTCCATCTCATACAAAACGCCTTCACGTAACGCGGCATTGGAATGGTGAAGATGATCAATGTTTAGCTCGTGCATTATGCTGTTAAGGATTGCGATTCCCGCTGCAAATACTGGCTTCCTTTCGGGAGTTAGTCCCGTTAGGTTAATGTTGCTTATTGTTTTAAAATCACATAGTTGATTAATCAGCTTGTTTAATCGAGTTTGTGTTATTCGCCCATCATCAAAGCCTAAGCCAATCAGGACTTCTCGAATCGCCTTGACGGTGCCAGATGAGCCCAAAGCAGCATCCCAGCCGAGCTGTTTATATTTTAAAGCGATTGGCTCAAGCTTTTGAGCAACGGCAACACTCGCCCTTAAGAAGTGGTCTTGATTGAGTTGACCATCGCCGAAGAACTGGTTAGTGAAACTGACACAGCCCATTCTTTTGCTATTGATAATATGGCTATCAAAATTCTGACCGATGATCATTTCAGTACTGCCACCGCCAATATCGATGACCAGTTTACTTTTTGATTCGATTTGAGTATGCGCAACACCGAGAAATATCAGACGACCTTCTTCGATACCTGAAATGATCTCAATAGGGAAAGGAAGAATTTTGGCCGCTCGTTTGATAAATAAATGGGCATTGTTGGCTTGACGTAATGTGTGAGTGGCGACAATGCGAACGTTATCTAATTCAAAGTCTTCTAGTCGCTCTGCAAACACCTTAAGGCAATCAAGTCCTCTTTGTATCGCTTCATTTGATAAATTGTTCTGCGGATCAAGACCTGCGGCAAGGCGAACTCTTTGCTTGTGGCGGCTGACCATTTGCAGGTCAGATCCAACGATTTTGGCCACAACCATATGGAAGCTGTTAGAACCTAGATCTATCGCGGCAATATTTCGACAACTGCTGCTCATGACTCTTCCTGTGTGTATGATTTTTTAGTCAGCTTTTCTTTTTGTTTGATGTAGTTATAAATTTGTAGTTGCGAACGGATTTTTTTCCGATTCCCTCTAGAAACATAGTCATTACTCAGCATCGCATCAATTTTTTTTGCTTTAACGGTATCGGTAAAGTGAATGTCAACGATGTCTATGATTTGCTGTTTGATATTTGGATCAAGAATAGGCGTTCCGACTTCGATTCTATGATCTAGGTTTCGGCTCATCCAATCGGCGGAGGATATGTAGACCAGTGGCTTGCCCCCATTCTCTGTGATCAACACGCGTGAATGTTCCAAAAAACGGTCGACAATACTGATCACTTGGATGTTTTCACTAACCCCCTTAATTTCGGGTATTAGCGCGCACATACCGCGAACAATGATGCGTACATTTACGCCAGCGCTGCTTGCTTCATAGAGTTTATTGATGATTTTTTTGTCGACTAAATTATTAAGCTTGAGGCTGATACCTGCTTTTTTGCCCAGCTTAATGTTAGCGATTTCATTGTCGACCAAACGATATAGCTGTTGCCGAGTATTTCTTGGAGACACGATAAGGTGATGAAATTTCACTGGGCGGTAAGGATGTTCAATGTACCCAAATACATCTTGTACTTCTTTGGTTAGATCGGCGTTGGAGGTAAACAAAGACAAATCGGTGTAGATTCTTGCGGTTTTCTCATGGAAATTGCCAGTACCAATATGAGCGTAACGGACAATTTTATCCGCCTCTCGCCGGGTAACTAACAATAACTTGGCATGAATTTTTAAACCAGTGGCACCGAAAATAACCTTTACTCCAGCATCGGTTAGCACTCGTGACCATTCAATATTGGCTTCTTCATCAAAACGCGCCTGTAGCTCAATGACTACGGTGACTTGTTTGCCATTGTTCACAGCATCAATCAAAGAATTGAGCAGTTTTGAGTTTTTAGCCACACGATAAACGTTGATCTTGATGGCTACGACTTTTGGGTCAAATGACGCTTGGCGGACAAACTCTGTTGTGTGATCAAAGGCGTGGTAAGGGTAATGGAGCAGGATGTCTTGGTAACTGATGGCATCAAAGGAATTGATGAAGTGATCAAAGTCTGCATTTCTGATTGGTGTCAGAGGTTTGTTTTCCAAATATCCGCGGCCCACGTTAGGGAAGTGAATGAAGTCTTTAAAGTTGTGGTAACGGCCACCGGGTATCAAACTGTCGTAATTGGAGAGTTGTAGCTTTTTACTTAAGAATGAGAGCATAGCCTGAGGCATTTCCCTTTCATAAACAAAGCGCACTGGCATGGCCGTTAAACGTTGATTCAAGCCTTCCGACATTTGTTCGAGAATGCCGTGCTCATCTTCGGTATTTAAATCGTACTCGGCATCTCGGGTTACTTTCATCGCATAGCAATGCAGTGATTGATATTCGAAGAAGCCTCGGAATAGGTCATCTAGGCAATACCGAATAATATTATCGAGCAGGATTATGGTCTTACGTTTTTCTCCTTTTTGCTCCGGCATGATGATGAATCGTGGTAAATGCTCTGTAGGGATCTCGACCAAAGCGTATTGAGTGTGTTGCTCTTTTTCTAAGGCGTCGCTAGACAATTCAACACTTAGGTAGGCACATTCATCTTTTAGAAACTGCAGAACATCAATATCATCATTCATCAATTGTGGTGCGATATGAGGCAGAACTTCGTGATGGAAAAATTTGCGAACCCATTTTTTCTGCTTGTCATTGAGTTGAGTTTCGTTGACTAGGAATATGCCTCTGCGAGCCATCTCTAGTAATAGGTCACTGTAGAGTTCATCGAAGGCGTGATTGAGAGTTAGGGCTTTCTCTTGCATTTTGGCAAGCAGTTGTTCTGAGTCATCGACGGTGCCTTGCTCCTGATTGATAACAATGCGACGTTTAATATCTGAAAAGCGAACTTTATAAAACTCATCCAAGTTATTAGAAAAGATGCCCAGAAAACGAATGCGCTCTATGAGAGGCACATTTTTATCAGCGGCTTCTTGCAACACTCGCTCGTTAAATGATAGCCAGCTGAGTTCTTTTTCTGTAAAGAGCTTTTCCGAAGATAGCTTGTCTGCGTTCATACAATATCCATTAATGAGTACGATTTTCCAATTACTTGGAGAGCCCAGAGTTCTAATCACAGTATATTTCAGTTCTTGGTCTTAAGGGGAAGATTAAGTAAATTTCAGTTATTTAGCGTATCGTTGTAATATTTATGTCACCTAACTGACATAATATGGCAGCGACTAAAAATAGGATTTAGGTGGGATGTCCCAAGTGGAATTTACATTACAACAACGCGATAGAGTTAGGCAGATGAAAGACAGTCTGGCTCGTTATGCTGTGACGATTGGCGGCGTTGGAGTTTTGTTTGCACTGGCTCTTATTTTTTTCTATCTAGTGATGATGGTTCTGCCGATTTTTTCAGGAGCAAAAATTGAACAAAGCGGTGGGCAAGCGGTTACTTTAGCTAGCGACCCTTACGCTATTAGTGTTGATAACTACGGTCAGCACGCGTTTATCGCCACTCAAAATGGTCAGATCTATTTTCTCGATTTAGTCGATGGTACAAACGAAGTTACCAAAGGGACTGCGCCATCTCCACAACTCCAATTTCAATTGCCAAGCACGCCGACCTCCTTCTATAAAATGCCAGCGAGCAGTGGCTGGTTAGCTTATGCTGATGCCTTAGGTCGTGTGACGGCGCTTCAGCCTGAGTTTTCTGTCGACTTTTCTTCACAAGGGAAGAGTGTGGCAGCCAAGATCCGACATTACCGTTCTCAACCTATTTTGCTGGAACCAGAAGGAAAAGCAATCACTCAGCTGGCTGTCACTATTGATGCTCGAAGGGCTGTATTTGCTGGTCTTAATACTGATCACAAGCTATTCATTCATACCGAAACAAAAACACCGAGTAATGCGGAAACAAAGGTCACTACGCAAGCATTTGAGCAGCCCATTACCGATGTAATTACGATGCAGATGACGCCGGATGGTCGGTTTCTCTATATCTTAACGTCGACGGAACTACTGGTCGCAAAAAATCAGCAAGGGACATTTTCGATTAGGGAAGCGGTAGATGTGTCGCTTGGCGAGTCGAGATCTGACGCTATCGGAATGACATTATTGGCAGGGGCACAATCACTGCTGATTCAGCATCAAGATGGTGCGGTGTCTCAGTGGTTTGATGTATTAGAAAACAAAGTTAGGCAACTTACTTTTATCCGTGATTTTGAATTTGAACAGCCAAGTAAGTTGATTACCTCTGATTATTATCGGAAAGGCTTTTATGCCTTCTCCGCCGAAGGAGAGATCACTAATTATCAAACGACCAGTAAAGAACGATCTTTTTCGCAGTTCATATCGACTTCAGCGCCAAGTGTCGTCGCAATCTCAAGCAATGAAAATGTCTTATTGTCTTATCGTGATGGACGAATTGACCGCTTTCAGGTTGATAACTCACATCCAGAAGTTTCGTTTTCTTCATTATGGAATCGAGTTTGGTACGAAGGCTATCCAGAACCTCAATTTGTTTGGCAATCAACCTCTGCAAATGATGATTTTGAGGCTAAGTTAAGTTTGGTACCGATAGCTTTTGGTACGATTAAAGCGGCCTTTTTCGCGATGGTATTTGCTGTTCCTGTTGCGGTGCTTGCCGCCATATATACCGCGTATTTTATGTCGCCCCCTATGCGTCGGGTCGTGAAGCCGGCTATTGAAATAATGGAAGCGTTACCGACGGTTATCATCGGATTTTTAGCGGGTTTATGGTTTGCCCCGATAGTAGAAAATCACTTGCCCGCGATCATGGCACTGCTTGTACTGCTCCCGGCATCGACCATTTTAACCGCGTGGTTTTGGCATTTAATGCCAGAACAATGGCTGAGTAAGATGCCTAACGGCTGGCACGGTATTATTCTGATTCCCGTCTTAATATTAGTTAGCTGGCTTGCCATTCATTATAGCTCTGCGATTGAAATTGCTTGGTTTGGTGGCGATATGCGGGTATTTCTTGCGGAGATTGGTATTGATTATGATCAGCGCAATGCACTGGTGGTTGGTTTAGCGATGGGCTTTGCTGTGATCCCAACTATTTTCACTATTTCAGAAGATGCGATCTTTTCGGTGCCAAAGCACTTATCCGATGGTTCATTGGCCTTAGGAGCTACACAATGGCAAACCTTGATATACGTAGTACTACTGACCGCGAGCCCAGGTATATTTTCAGCCATTATGATGGGGCTAGGTCGAGCCGTCGGTGAAACGATGATCGTTTTGATGGCAACAGGCAATACACCGGTTATGGACTGGAATATATTCGAAGGTATGCGCAGTTTAGCCGCAACCATTGCCATTGAAATGCCAGAATCGGAAGTGGCGAGCACGCATTACCGTTTGCTTTTTTTGGCGGCGTTAATTTTGTTCGTATTTACGTTTTTGGTGAACTCTGTGGCTGAATGGGTTAGACAACGATTGAGAGATAAATACAGTGCGCTTTGAGTTAGTGGGTGTGGGTAAGTGACTAGATGGTTTAAATCCGGGGCTCCATGGATATGGCTGACTTCCGGTGCAGTAAGCATTAGCTTAATTTCGGTGCTTGGGATTCTACTTTTAATCGGTTGGAAGGGACTCGCTTACTTTTGGCCTGCGCCACTATATCAATGGCAAGGTAGTGAGCACGGTAGCGCTAATAGCATCATTGTTGGTCAATTGTACCAAGCGGAAACGGTGTCGGTTGAGCGCCTGTTAGCCAGGGATATTCCGCTTTCTAAATCCGCATTAGATGCCGGTGAAGTTGAACGACTGAATATAAAGATCGCCAATCGAGAACGAAACCAAGCCGATTTTATCTCTTTATTAGCGGACGGACTTTCTGATCCGACCCAACCGATAGATTGGGCGGTCATAGAGCGAGAACATAATGGTGATTTTTTCGGTCAGCCAATGGGTTATGGCATCGATACCCAGTTGTCATATCATCAACTTCAGCCTTTATTGAGAGCTGGAACTGAGCGGGTTGAGTTAATACGTAAAGAAATCGATAACATCAGTGAGAACCAGTTACGAGGCTACAGTGCTTCAGTTGAAGCGCTCCGTTTAGAGCGTCGCAAGCATGTGCTCAACGACACATTAACTGAGGAGCGACAAAGCGCCTATGAAAGCCAAACTGCGCGGATTATTGCATTATCTGAGATGGCGGAAGAAAACCTGTCGTTATTGCGCCGGGAGCTTAGAGAAGAAATCCTGATAGTGAAAGACATGCACGGTGACCTCATTGAACTGCCAATGAGCGAAGTACTCGATGTGTGGTATCCAAACCGAATGAACACGTTGGAAAAACTCGGTCATTGGGTGGTTCAGTTAGGTAAGTTCTTGTCAGACTCCCCACGAGAAGGAAATTCCGAAGGCGGCGTATTTCCTGCAATTTTTGGTACGGTCTTTCTGGTCATGGTTATGTCGATAGTCGTCATGCCATTGGGCGTTGTAGCTGCGATTTACCTTAACGAATACGCAAAGAATAATGCATTAACGCGCATGATTAGAATCGCGGTAATTAACTTAGCAGGGGTTCCATCCATTGTATACGGCGTGTTTGGTTTAGGGTTCTTTGTTTATACTATCGGTGGGACGCTGGATTCGTTGTTCTATTCAGAAAGTTTGCCAACACCTACATTTGGTACACCGGGACTATTGTGGTCTGCATTGACCTTAGCCTTGCTAACTCTGCCTGTGGTGATAGTTGCGACAGAGGAGGGGTTAACTCGAATCCCAAGTTCTGTTCGTCAGGGATCTCTCGCATTGGGTGCAACTCAGCTTGAAACCTTATTACGAATTGTCATTCCTATGGCAAGCCCTGCCATTATGACGGGGTTGATCTTAGCGGTTGCTAGGGCGGCGGGAGAGGTCGCTCCACTGATGTTGGTCGGCGTGGTAAAATTAGCACCAACACTGCCGATTGATAGCCAATTTCCATTTGTGCACTTGGATAGAAAATTTATGCACTTGGGTTTTCATATCTATGATGTGGGCTTTCAAACCCCCAACATTGAAGCCGCGAGACCGTTGGTTTATGCGACCTCGTTTTTGTTGGTTACGGTGATTGTTGGATTGAATTTAACCGCTATTGGTATCCGAAATAACTTACGAGAAAAATACCGAACGTTGGGGCAAGATTAAGTATGTTTTCGATTAATTCTACTTTGGGTTTTGAAGCACCGTTAGATGTACATAACCTAACGAAAAAACAAACAGCATTTGAGATAAATGGTTTGAATTTACATTACCAAGAGACTCAAGCGCTGTTTGATATATCGATGCGTATACCCAAAGGACAGGTTACGGCCTTCATCGGACCATCCGGTTGCGGCAAGTCGACGCTTTTACGCTGTATGAATCGAATGAATGATTTGGTGGAAGGGTGTTCTATTTCCGGTGAAGTTAAACTGCATGAGCAAAACATTTACGCGTCAAAAGTGGATGTGCCTACTTTAAGGCGTCGGGTGGGTATGGTGTTCCAACGACCCAATCCATTTCCAAAGTCTATTTACGAAAACACGATTTACGGATTAAGGCTGCAAGGCATTACTAACAGTCGAGATTTAGATGATGCAGCAGAACAAGCGCTGCGTTCAGCCGCATTGTGGGATGAAGTTAAAGACCGCTTACATGAAAATGCGTTTGGTTTATCGGGTGGGCAGCAGCAACGCTTAGTGATCGCTCGAGCCATTGCTATTGAGCCTGAGGTGTTGTTATTGGATGAGCCGACATCGGCATTGGATCCTATTTCAACATTGACGATTGAAGAATTGATCAGTGAGCTTAAAACGCAATACACCGTTGTTATTGTTACTCATAATATGCAACAAGCCGCTCGAGTGAGTGATCATACTGCCTTTATTCACTTGGGGCGTTTGGTTGAATACAGCGATACAGATTCCATATTCACTTCGCCTTTAAAAAAGCAAACCGAAGATTACATTACTGGCCGATACGGCTAAAAGCTGAGGATAAATATATACCAGCTATCATCTCCTATAATTAAAGCGTCAGTAAAATAAGGAAACCCTTCATGCAATTTGGTCGTCACATATCAGGTCAATTCAATGTCGAGCTAGAAACTATTCGTACTCATGTCTTAACCATGGGTGGGCTGGTGGAGCAACAACTGTCGTTTGCAATGCAAGCGCTGAGCAAGCAAGACGAAGACCTAGCCAACAAGGTGATCAAAGACGACCACAAAGTAAATGGCATGGAAGTATTCATTGATGAGGCGTGCACGAGAATCATCGCTAAACGACAGCCAACGGCAAAAGATCTACGCCTAATCATGGCGATCATAAAAACCATTACCGACCTTGAAAGAATTGGGGATGTTGCCACTCGAATTGCTCGAGTCGCGATAGAGTCTGACTTGTCTAAAGACAGAGCATGGCAGGTTTCTTTGGAGCCATTAAGTCGCCAAGCTATCAACATGCTTCATCAAGTGTTGGATGCTTTTGCTCGTATGGATGTCGATGCGGCCGCTGTGGTATACAAGCAAGATGATAAACTTGATGCTGAGTACGAAGCGGTTATTCGCCAATTGATGACGTACATGATGGAAGACCCACGTTGTATTCCTAATGTACTTCAGGTCATGTGGGCAGCAAGAGCCATTGAGCGTGTTGGAGATCGTTGTCAGAATATCTGTGAGTATATTATCTATTTTGTAAAAGGCAGAGATGTACGGCATTTAAGCAGTGAACAAGACATCGACGACGTAATCAAATAACCCGATTAGACTACATCGCCAGTTCAATGTGATTACTTTGCTAGTTGATTAGCGACCGCACGAATTTTGTCACTGCTCGTCACCGGAATAGCATAGTCATCTATATCAGCGTTACCCATGTGTGTGCCATTAGCTTTATTTTTCATGCCACTGAGACGTGTGGACTTACCTGAAAGGTGCACTTCGGTAACGCCGGTGTTGGTTAGAATTGTTGTTACGTTTTCTGCAGTGACACCCGCACCAGCCATTATGCTGAGCTTACCTTGGCAATGTTGAACCATGTCTTTCAATGTTTGAATACCATCAAGGGCATTTGCTTGTAGACCTGATGTGAGTACCCGCTCACAACCAAGTGACATGATTGCATTGAGTGCAGCGATAGGATCCGCTGACTGATCTATCGCTCGGTGAAATGTCACCCCCATACCCTCTGCTTCTGCGATTAGCCTTTGGCTTAATGCCACATCGACTTCACCCGTTTCGGTTAGCACCCCAATAACAATGCCATTTAATCCCGCTTGTTTTGCCGCTCGAACGTCATCTAGCATGCATTCAATATCAAGATCATTAAACAGGAAGTCACCTTGGCGTGGACGAATCATGGCATAGACAGGAACAGAGGAAAATTTCGCAGCTTGGCGCATTAAGCCATAGCTTGGTGTTAAGCCACCTAATGCTAATGACGAACACAGTTCAATGCGAGTCGCGCCACCCTCAATCGCAAGAGCGAGAGACTCAAGATTATCGATACAAACTTCTAGTTGAATAGCCATTATATTTCCTTAGGGAGGGGAACAGTGGTTTATCATAGCAACAGTTTATGGACGTTGTGCAAGTGTTAAGTCAAGGATGTTGCGGTTAACGAGGTACAAAAAAAGCCCACAACCTGAGTTGTGGGCTTTTCAATTTGGCTAACTACGACTATCTATTTGGCTGATTGCGATTTTTCGCTATATTTTTAATTCCAGCCACACATACCGTTGAGCTTGGTATGGAGTAGTGGCAATTATTTATCTAGGTCTGCAGTGTGCTCAGAAAGGTAAGCAGAAACACCTGTTGGTGACGCGTCCATACCTGACTTGCCTTCTTCCCACTGTGCAGGACAAACTTCACCATTCTTCTCGTGGAAGTTTAGTGCGTCAACCATACGTAGCATTTCATCAATGTTACGGCCTAGTGGAAGGTCGTTTACTACTTGGTGACGTACAAGGCCGTCAGCATCAATTAGGAAAGAACCACGGAAAGCAACGCCTGCTTCTGGGTGCTCTACATCGTACGCTTTGCAGATTTCGTGCTTAACGTCAGCGATTAGAGGGTATTTAACTTGGCCGATACCGCCGTCTTCAACAGCAGTGTTACGCCATGCGTTGTGCGAGAATTGTGAATCGATAGAAACACCGATTACTTCAACGCCTTTCGCTTGGAAATCTTCGAAACGCTTGTCAAAAGCAATAAGCTCTGACGGGCAAACGAATGTGAAGTCTAGAGGGTAGAAGAATACAACTGCTTTCTTGCCTTTAGTGTATTCAGCAAAGTTAAAGCTATCAACGATCTCACCGTTACCAAGAACTGCTGCTGCAGTGAAATCTGGGGCTTGACGACCTACTAGTACCATTTTTTCGCTCCTAAAAATCGAGTTGTTACAAACCTTTTTGGTTTGTTCCGTGTTTCAACGAGACAAACTATAGTACATATCGTAGTATGAAAAAAAGCGAAATAAATAGATTAAGTCTATCGAAAAAAACGATGAATCGTTTTGATGGGCTAATGATTAAATCATTAATAAATATTGATAATTATTATGAATAAATGGCCAAGCCTAAAACAGCTGCACTATCTGGTTACTTTACATGAAACTCGTCATTTCAGTGATGCAGCTCAGCGCTGCTTTGTCAGTCAATCGACACTCAGCAAAGGCATTCAAAATCTAGAAGAGATGATCGGCAGCCCACTCTATGAAAAGAAAGATAAGAAGAGCCCGTTGGTGTTTACTCTTTTGGGTGAAAAAGTAGTAGAACAAGGCCGAGAGCTACTTGCAAAAGGGCAAGATCTAGTTGAATTAGGTTCACTATTTCAAGGTGAAGTGATGCAAGGACAGTTGCGTGTGGGGTGTATTCCTACCATAGCGCCGTTCTTATTATGTGACTTGGTACAAGAAGTGAATCAACGATTCCCAAACCTTAATCTCTTGTTACGAGAAGACACGACCACTAATTTACTTCAAGCATTACGCCATGGTGATTTGGACGTATTGATATTGGCTTTGCCTGTTGATATAGGCAATATGGAAAGTCTGGTCGTTGGTTCAGACCCATTTAGAATGGTCATAAGTCAAAGTGAAACGAACAATATACGCGTACCGATCCGTTACGATGAATTACCCGACGAGTATGTATTCTTATTAGAAAATGAGCATTGCTTAACTGAACATGCGGTATCGGCTTGTAAACTGACGAAAAAAGAAAAAATCAATCCATTTACAGCAACCAGTCTTCATACACTCGTGCAGATGGTAGCCAATGGTTTGGGTACGACCTTTATCCCACAAATGGCCATTGAGCACGGGATTTTAGACAATCAAAACCTGGTTGTGATTGATCCTCCCGGGCAAAATGCATATCGAGAAATCGGGTTAGTATGGCGACCAAGCTCATCTCGTCTTGAAACCTTCCATAAATTGGCAGATGTGGTATCGGAACTTTTGTAGTGGCCGATATACACATCGCATGAGAGCCTAAGCGCGACGATTAAGTCTAAACGTCAGTCAAAATCAGTGATTTCGTCGGGCTCGACTTCTTCTTGTAACTCAAGCAAGTTAATTGCAATTGAGACGAAGTCTGTATCCGTGATGATGCCGACTAATAGCCCGTGATCAAGAACGGGTAAACAGCCTACTTTGTGTTTTTGCATGTAGACGGCGCTTTCCTTTAGCCCTGCTTTTGGCGAGGCCGTCATGATTCCTTGCGCCATCACTTTTTCAAGCGGAGTTGTCAGAGTATAGGAAGAGGAAGTGGCATCCTTTTCTAGGATAGATTCTTGAATTGCTAGAATATCTCGCTGAGTGACTAAGCCCAATAGCTTGTTATCGGTATCGACCACAGGAACGTGGCGAATGTCGTGTTCAGACATCAAATTTTTAGCATCTTGTAGTGAGTTTGACCGCAAAAGTGTACGAGGGTTGCGAGTCATCATGTCTTTGATTTTGATCATCTCGACCTCCATTGATAGCCATCTATCAAGTGTTGTGAAGTTCTCGTTTAACTATAGTTTTATATTCTGTTTTTATCTGAGAGATAGCGCGTCTTTGTCATTAATTTTTCTAGGTTTGTGTTACATAACATGACATTAAAACGCACTGATTTATTGCCCCCTAAAATCATGAAGATCTGTTTACAATAAACTCTTGCTCAACCCTTGCTATTGCTTGGGGGAGTTTTATACTAGCGAGCTGCGTATTTCTAAGTCACTTTTTAAAGATCATGAGCATGCAAGTATCCGATTTCCATTTTGAACTACCGAACGAGTTGATAGCTCGTTATCCGCAACCTGAGCGTACTGCGAGTCGCCTTTTACAGTTAGAAGGCCCAACAGGCCAAATAACGGATGGTCACTTCACAGACGTACTGGATCAAGTCCAGCAAGGCGACTTATTGGTATTTAACAACACCCGAGTTATTCCTGCTCGTATGTTTGGTCGTAAAGCCTCAGGCGGTAAGCTAGAAGTGCTGGTGGAGCGAATGCTGGATGAAGAGTCGATTCTAGCTCATGTTCGTTGTTCTAAGTCCCCGAAGCCGGGTACGGAACTTTTTCTTGGCGAAAATGACGAATATAAAGCCGTTATGGTTGCTAGGCACGATGCACTTTTTGAAATTAAATTTGTGTCGGATAAAACGGTATTAGAGATATTAAATGAAGTAGGCCACATGCCACTTCCTCCTTATATCGATCGCCCAGACGAAGACGCCGACAAAGAGCGCTACCAAACGGTATATAACCAAAAGCCAGGTGCGGTTGCCGCTCCCACGGCGGGTTTGCACTTTGATGAAGCGTTGCTTGAGCAAATCAAAGCCAAAGGCGTTGAATTCGCTTACGTTACTTTGCATGTTGGCGCAGGCACATTTCAGCCTGTAAAAGTAGACAACATTAACGATCACCACATGCATGCAGAATACGTCGAAGTACCACAAGAAGTGGTTGACGCGATTGCAGCTACTCGCGCACGCGGTGGACGCATTATTGCTGTTGGCACAACTTCGGTTCGATCGCTAGAAAGTGCTGCTCAAGACGCGCTTAAAAAAGGCACTGAGTTAGTCCCTTTCTTCGGCGATACCGAGATCTTTATTTTTCCGGGTTACGAATACCAGTTGGTGGATTGCTTAATTACTAATTTCCACCTTCCTGAGTCAACATTGATCATGCTCGTCAGCGCATTTGCTGGGTATGATAGTGTGATGGCCGCGTATCAACACGCAGTAGACAATCAATATCGCTTCTTTAGTTATGGCGATGCGATGTTTATTACGAAAAAGGTTTAAAAGGCTAAAGGCAGAAGGCGAAAGGGTGTAGGCTCTAAAGCCCAAAGCCCAAAGCCCAAAGCCCAAAGCCCAGAGCCCAGAGCCCAGAGCCTAGTTCCTAGAACTCTAAAATTTACTTTTCACTCAAGGAGCCAGTGAAATTTCGGGTAAGGATAACCCAACTATTCCTTGTTTTATGGGGATAGCGGTGCGCGATAAGCAGTGGCTTATTAGTGCGAATCAAAATAATGGTCAGATTGTTTCTCTGGCCGCTTGGAGGCTTCGTGAAGTTAAAATACGAACTTAAGAAAAAAAATGGCAACGCTCGTCGTGGTCAACTTACATTTGAACGCGGTACAGTACAAACACCAGCATTTATGCCAGTGGGTACGTACGGTACAGTAAAAGGCATGACGCCAGAAGAAGTGAAAGGTACTGGTGCAGAAATTCTGCTTGGTAACACTTTCCACCTATGGTTACGTCCTGGCCAAGAAATCATGAAATTGCACGGTGACTTGCACGACTTCATGAACTGGAAAGGCCCAATCCTGACCGATTCAGGTGGTTTCCAAGTATTTAGCTTAGGTGCTACGCGTAAAATCACCGAAGAAGGTGTGCATTTCCGTAACCCAGTGAATGGCGATAAAGTCTTCATGGATGCTGAAAAATCAATGCAGATCCAATACGACTTAGGTTCAGACGTTGTTATGATCTTCGACGAGTGTACGCCATACCCAGCGACACACGATGAAGCTAAAAAATCGATGGAAATGTCGCTTCGTTGGGCTCAACGTAGCCGTGACGAATTTGATCGCCAAGAGAACCAAAATTCTTTGTTTGGTATTATCCAAGGCGGTGTGTACGAAGACTTGCGTGATGTGTCTGTAAAAGGTCTGACCGATATCGGCTTTGATGGATACGCAGTTGGTGGTTTGGCAGTAGGCGAACCTAAAGAAGACATGCACAGAATCCTTGAGCATACGTGCCCACAAATACCTGAAGATAAGCCTCGTTACCTAATGGGCGTAGGCAAACCAGAAGACTTGGTTGAAGGTGTTCGACGTGGAATTGATATGTTCGATTGCGTAATGCCAACTCGAAATGCCCGTAATGGTCACCTATTTGTGACTGGCGGTGTGATCAAGATCCGTAATGCGAAACATAAAATGGATACAACGCCACTAGATCCGCATTGTGACTGTTACACTTGTCAAAATTACTCAAAGTCGTATTTACATCACTTAGACCGTTGTAATGAAATCTTAGGAGCTCGCTTGAACACTATTCATAACCTACGTTATTACCAACGTGTTATGGAAGGTATTCGTACGGCGATTGATGAAGATCGCTTTGATGAATATGTGGAAGAGTTCTACGCACTTCGCGATAGAGAAGTACCGCCACTGAGTAAGTAATTTTTCCAAAGTAGCAATGTTTTCGCTGCTGCTCAGGAAGATGAGTCACCTTAGCCTTGAAATTTAGGTGGCTCAGCCCAATAAGTTAACTATTAATACAATAAAATTAGAGGACAATTCTCAATGAGTTTAATTTCTGTAGCGCACGCAGCAGGTGAAGGCGCAGCACCAGGTGGCGGTTTCGAAATGATCATCATGCTAGGTATGTTTGCTGTAATCTTTTACTTCATGATTTACCGCCCGCAAGCTAAGCGTGCAAAAGATCATAAAAACCTAATGGCAGGAATGGCTAAAGGTGATGAAGTTCTGACTAACGGTGGTCTAGTTGGTAAGATCGTTAAGATTTCTGAAGAGAATGATTACGTATCTATCGAGCTGAACCCAAACAACGAAGTAGTTATCAAGAAAGATTTCGTTACTGCAGTGCTGCCTAAAGGTACGCTGAAGTCTCTATAAGACAGCAAAAGGATCCTCGCTGTGCTAAACCGTTACCCATTATGGAAGTACCTAATGGTGGTGTTTGCCATTGCCATCAGTGCATTGTATGCGCTTCCGAATATCTACGGTGAAGATCCGGCTATTCAAATTACTGGGGCACGTGGTGCCTCAGTTGATATGTCAACGCTGGATACTGTCACTGCCGCTCTCGAAAAAGAGCAACTCTCTTATAAATCCATCGCGCTTGAAGATGGCTCCGTCCTTGTTCGCTTTAGCGAAACCGATACCCAACTTACTGCCCGAGACATTATCAATGACTCTTTAGGTAGTGATGCAATCGTTGCTTTAAACCTCGCTGCTGCGACACCTAGCTGGTTAGAAGCCATTGGTGCTGCACCAATGAAACTTGGTTTGGATTTGCGTGGTGGTGTTCACTTCTTAATGGAAGTTGACATGGACTCGGCGATGGACAAGCTAGTCGGTCAGCAAGAAGAAGCCTTCCGTACGGAACTGCGTGAAGAGCGAATTCGTTACCGTTCTATCCGCAAGTCAGGCACTGAAGGTGTCGAAGTTGTGCTTCGTGATGAAGAACAACTAGCACAAGCGGTGAAAACGCTATCGACTAATCATCCCGATATGATCTTTAGCGAAGAAAATGCTAATGGCCGTTTCGTGGTTAAAGCCGTATTTACAGAAGCTCGCTTACAAGAAATTCGCAACTACGCTGTTGAGCAAAATATTACTATTTTGCGTAACCGTGTAAACGAATTGGGTGTTGCAGAACCTCTAGTACAACGTCAAGGTGCAAGCCGCATTGTGGTTGAGCTTCCAGGTGTTCAAGACACGGCACGTGCTAAAGAAATTCTTGGTGCAACCGCAACGTTAGAATTCCGTGAAGTTGACGATAAAGCCGATTTAGCGGCTGCTGCGCAAGGTCGTGTACCTGCGGGTAGTGAAGTTAAAAAAGATCGTAATGATCGTCCTGTTGTATTGAAGAAGCGCGTTATTTTAGGCGGTTCAAGCATTACGGATGCAAGTTCAAGTGTTGATGAATACGGTCGACCTCAAGTAAATATCTCGCTTGATAGCGAAGGTGGCTCGAAGATGTCAGCGTTCTCTAGAAAGAACATTGGCAAGTTAATGGCTACGGTATTTGCCGAGTACAAAGACAGCGGTCGTCGTACTCCTGAAGGCAAGGTTATCCTGAATAAACACGAAGAAGTCATCAACCAAGCGACGATTCAGTCAGCTCTTGGTCGTAGCTTCCGTATTACAGGTATCGATTCTGTTTCAGAAGCGCACAACCTAGCACTATTACTGCGTGCTGGTGCCTTGATCGCTCCGATTTCTATCGTTGAAGAACGTACGATTGGCCCATCAATGGGGCAACAGAATATCGATATGGGTATCCAAGCATGTTTGTTTGGCCTCGCCGCGGTTATGTTGTTCTGTCTGGTTTACTACCGTAAATTCGGTATCTTTGCCAACATGGCACTGTTTGCGAATATCATCATGATTATCGGTGTTATGTCGATGATCCCTGGTGCGACAATGACGCTTCCTGGTATCGCAGGTATCGTATTGACGGTCGGTATGGCGGTAGATGCCAACGTATTGATATTCGAGCGTATCCGTGAAGAGCTCCGCGATGGACGAAATCCACAGCAGGCTATTCACCAAGGTTACGCGAATGCATTCAGCACCATTGCCGATGCCAATATCACCACACTTATCACTGCAATCATCTTGTTTGCGGTTGGTACGGGTGCGATTAAAGGCTTCGCCGTTACACTGTCTATCGGTATCTTAACGTCTATGTTTACAGCCATCATTGGTACACGTTGTGTCGTGAACCTGCTTTACGGTGGTAAACGCATTGATAAATTGTCGATCTAAGGAAATCAGATGTTTCAGATATTGAAAACACACAACACGATCGACTTCATGCGTTGGTCAAAAGGTGCCTTCTTACTTTCTTTGATTATGGTCGGTGCTGCTGTCTTCACTCTTTCAACAAAATGGTTGAACTGGGGTCTAGACTTTACTGGCGGAACATTGATTGAAGTGGGCTTTGATCGCCCTGCTGATCTAGAGCTGGTACGTGAGTCTCTCGATGCGAGAGGTTTCGGTGATGCAACGGTACAGAACTTTGGTTCTTCTCGTGATGTATTAGTTCGCTTACGTCCTCGTGATGACATGAAAGGTGAGCAACTGGGTAACCAGATCCTGAATGCATTAAAAGAGGGAACGGGCGAAAGCATTGAGATGCGCCGTATCGAGTTTGTTGGTCCTAACGTAGGTGACGAACTCACAGAAGCGGGTGGCCTAGCCATCATCGTTTCACTGCTGTGTATCTTGTTGTATGTGTCGGTACGTTTTGAATGGCGTTTGGCGGCAGGTGCTGTAATGGCATTGGCCCATGATGTCATCATTACTCTTGGTATCTTCTCATTGCTAGAGATTGAAGTTGACCTGACCATCGTTGCTGCATTGCTGACGGTTGTGGGTTACTCGCTCAACGATACCATTGTAGTCTTTGACCGGATCCGTGAAAACTTCCGTAAGATGCGCAAAGGTGAACCAAGTGAAGTGATGAACAACTCCATCACTCAAACGCTTAGTCGTACGTTGATCACTTCTGGTACCACATTATTCGTTGTTATCTCTCTGTTCACACAGGGCGGCGCAATGATCCACGGTTTTGCAACTGCATTACTATTGGGTATTACCGTTGGTACTTATTCTTCAATTTACGTAGCGTCAGCACTCGCGCTGAAACTGGGTATCGAGCGTGAACACTTGATGCCAACGCAAGTTGAAAAAGAAGGCGAAGAGTTCGAAGAGACGCCGTAATGGTTTTATGCCATTGACTCAAAAAAAACCGCTGACGAGTCAGCGGTTTTTTTATGGGCGGAAGGTTATTACGCGAGAAGCCATCGTTAGTTACTTATTGTTAATTAGCTACAATGGTATTAGTGCAGATATTACTCTATAATCTGCGACCTTATTTTTGGTAATACTGTTGATGGTATTCGCCGCTAGCTTTAGGAACACACATGTCATTTTCATCTCAACACTTTTCATCAGAAATTGTCCAAGCTCTTACTGAATGTGGCTACGAAAAGTTAACGCCAATCCAACAGCAGGCTATCCCACACGCTCGTCGTGGCCATGATATCCTGGCTAATGCACAAACAGGTACGGGTAAAACCGCCGCGTTTGCACTGCCGATCATCCAGCAAATCTTGGATAAACCTCAAACAAGTAAACGCCACCAAGCTCGTGCGCTGATTTTGGCTCCAACTCGTGAATTAGTTGCTCAAATTGCGCAAAATATCGAAGACTACACTAAATACGCAGAAGTCAGTGTTGCTGCTATTTATGGTGGTGTAAAAATGTCATCTCAAGAACGCAAACTAGAAGCGGGAACTGACATTTTGGTTGCAACACCAGGGCGTTTAATCGAACACATTGAGTCGAATAACGTCTCTTTGGTTAACCTAGAGTTTCTCGTGTTTGATGAAGCCGACCGTATGCTCGATATGGGATTTATCTCGTCGATAGAAACCTTGATGAGTGGCGTTGCTTCAAAACCACAAACCATGCTGTTCTCTGCAACTTTTTCAGCTCAAATGAATCAATTAGCAACTCAGATTTTACGTCAGCCTAAACGTATTTCCGTTGACCGCGAAAACGTAACCGCTGAGACGGTTGCTCATGTTGTATATCCAGTTGATCAAGAGCGTAAGCATGAGTTGTTGTCTGAGTTGATTGGTAAGAAAAACTGGCAACAAGTTTTGGTGTTTGTTAACTATAAAGAAACCGCTAATACCTTATTAAAAGAACTCAAACTAGATGGCATTAAAGCGGTGTTGTGTCATGGCGACAAAGCACAAAGTGCTCGCCGTCGTGCATTGGATGAGTTTAAAGAAGGAAAAGCACGCGTGATGATCGCAACCGATGTTGCAGCTCGTGGTCTTGATATTCAAAACCTGCCACACGTGGTGAATTTTGATATGCCATTCTTAGCGGAAGATTACGTACACCGAATTGGTCGTACAGGTCGTGCGGGTCAACGAGGCCATGCAGTATCATTTGTTAGCCGTGAAGAAGAGTTAACAGTACAGCAAGTTGAGATCTTGATTGGTCACCGTATTCACCGTGTTGAACTCACGGGGTACGAGCCTGCTAACCGTGATGCGCTATTACAGAAAATGCATTCAAAGCCTGCATTTAAGAATCGTAAAACTCGTACTAATAACCCGAGTGATTCAAACCAGGGTTCTGCTGAACGCAGTTTACGTCTACGCAATATGCTGAATAAAAGAAGTAAATAAAAGGCACTAGCCAGAAAAAGCGATAGGACGAAAGAAAGCTTTCTATGGGCTAAAAGCTAAGGAAAGCATCACGCCTATCGCCTTGTGCCTTCCGCCTTATCTTTTTCTTCCCCATAAACAAAAAGACCCAGCTCAATGAGCTGGGTCTTTTTTTAATTCTTTCTAATCGAAAGCAAACATTACTTCATGATTGCTTCGTTGCCGTTTTCACGGATGCACTTAAGAATTGCTTTTACGCCACGTGGGCTTGAGCCTACTACGTTACCTGATTTCAGGTAATTAGTGCCGCCAGCGAAGTCCGTTAGGATTGCGCCAGATTCACGAGCGATAAGCTCACCAGCTGCCATGCTCCAAGGCTTAAGACCAAGCTCGAAGTAACCGTCAACGCGGCCAGCAGAAAGGTAACATAAATCCAGAGATGTAGAGCCAGTACGACGGAAATCAGCACAGGTAACAAATAGAGCAGATAGAATCTTCATGTAAGATTCAGAGTGCTGCTTTTGTTTGAATGGGAAACCCGTCGCTAGAATAGTACCGTCTAGATCTTTAAGTTGTTTAACACGAAGGCGAGCATTGTTTAGCTGAGCGCCGGCACCGCGTTGAGCAGTGAACAATTCGTTTAACATTGGATCGTAAACACACGCTACTTCTGTTTTGCCTTTTAGGCGAACAGCGATAGACACTGAAAAGTGTGGGATACCTTTTACAAAGTTAGTCGTGCCATCCAGAGGGTCTATGATCCATTGAACGTCAGTATCTTTACCTTCGATAAGACCGCTTTCTCTTGCAACAATACTGTGCTCTGGGTAAGAGCTTTTGATTGTATCGATGATAAGAGCTTCTGCTTCTTGATCTACATTAGTTACAAACTCATTGTAACCTTTTTGAGTAGTTTCAATTTTATCAGTGTTTTCTAGTGATTTAGCAATGTGATTGCCTGCTTTTCGCGCAGCGCGAATAGCAATATTAAGCATAGGATGCATAAAATTTTCCCAACGGATGTTAAAGAACGATAAAGCGGCCGCGAGTATAACAGAGATTAACTAAAAGGGAAGTGGTTATTTTTTGAACTTTCAAATCAGAACATAGGAAGCAAGCGCAGTCTTTTTCTATTGGCTATGGTACTATTTCGCCGTTTGAAATTAGGTGGTGTAGTTAAGCATGTTAGACAATGTAAAGGTCGTTCTAGTTGGAACTTCGCATTCAGGTAATATTGGTAGTGCAGCTCGTGCAATGAAAGTCATGGGGCTAACCAATATGGTATTAGTTGATCCGCAATGTGAAGTTGATGCTCAAACTGTAGCATTAGCGGCTGGTGCGAGTGACATCGCCTTGAATGCGACGATTGTAGGCACGTTAGAAGAAGCGGTAGCTGATTGCGGTTTGGTTGTCGGTTCAAGTGCTCGTTCACGTACTCTAGAGTGGCCGATGCTAGAACCTCGAGAGTGTGGTGAGAAATTTGCCATCGAAGGAGAATCGCATCCAGTAGCACTTGTGTTTGGTCGTGAGCGTACAGGCCTTACCAATGAAGAGCTGCAAACTTGTCACTATCATGTCTGCATTCCTGCAAATCCTGAATATAGCTCGCTCAACTTAGCGATGGCGGTGCAAACCTTATCGTATGAAATTCGAGTTGCTCATTTGGCAAAACTTGAAAGCCAGTATGCAGAAAAAACCGAATTGGATTACCCACGTCACAAAGAACTCGAGATGTTCTACGAACACCTTGAAAAAGTGATCATTAAAACCCAGTTTATAGATCAGGATAATCCCGGCCAGGTAATGAATAAGATTAAGCGCTTATTTAGCCGTGCGAGACCTGAAAAACAAGAACTGAACATTTTGCGCGGTATTTTGACCTCGGTTGAAAATCAAGATTTGCATAGAAAATAACCTCTTTTAGTGAAGGGGTAAATACCTGACTATTTTAGTCAAACAAATACTTGACTAAAATAGTCAGGTATGGAAAAATCTAATCCACATACTTAAAGTGGATACCGTGTGATATGAGACTTACATCTAAAGGACGATATGCAGTAACTGCGATGTTAGACGTTGCACTGCATTCGCAACAAAACCCAGTACCATTGGCTGATATCTCTGAGCGTCAAGGGATCTCTCTTTCTTATTTAGAGCAGCTTTTTTCTAAGCTTCGTAAGGCTGGACTTGTTTCAAGTGTACGTGGTCCAGGTGGTGGTTACCGTTTAGGTGTTGCTCCACACGATATTGCTGTTGGCATGGTGATTGCCGCAGTCGACGAATCCGTTGATGCAACTAAGTGTCATGGTAAGGGCGATTGCCAAGGTGGCACTCGTTGCCTAACGCATACATTGTGGCGCGATTTAAGTACAAGAATTAGTGGCTTCCTTAATAACATCACTCTCGGTGAGTTGATGGTTGATAACGAAGTGCTTGAAATTTCTGATCGTCAGGACATTGATCTGACGGTCAATCATGGGTTTGGACAAAAAACTACAAGCGCCGCTCCCATCGGTGCCAATGCTCGCTCATAGTTAGCGGCAATGTCTGTACATTGGAGTAATAAATGAAACTGCCTATATATTTTGACTACTCAGCTACTTGCCCAGTTGATCCGCGTGTTGCTGAAAAAATGGTTCAGTATATGACGATGGATGGTACTTTTGGTAACCCAGCATCGCGATCTCATCGCTACGGCTGGCAGGCAGAAGAAGCAGTAGACACGGCACGTGAGCAAATTGCAGATTTGCTTAACGCAGACCCAAGAGAAATCGTTTTTACATCTGGCGCAACAGAGTCAGACAACCTTGCTATTAAAGGCGCAGCTCGCTTCTACAGCAAGAAAGGTAAGCACATTATTACCTGTAAAACAGAGCATAAAGCGGTTCTTGATCCTTGCCGTCAACTTGAGCGCGAAGGGTTTGAAGTAACTTACCTAGAGCCAGAAAGCAACGGTATTATTGATTTAGCAAAATTAGAAGCTGCAATGCGTGAAGACACCGTATTAGTTTCTATTATGCATGTAAATAACGAAATTGGTGTTATCCAAGACGTCGCGACTATCGGTGAATTGTGTCGCTCACGTAAAATCGTTTTTCATGTGGATGCAGCGCAAAGTGCGGGTAAAATCCCAGTAGACGTACAAGAGATGAAAATTGATCTTATCTCTATGTCAGCACATAAGATGTACGGACCGAAAGGTATTGGTGCATTGTATGTTCGCCGTAAACCGCGTATTCGCTTAGAAGCACAAATGCACGGTGGCGGTCATGAGCGTGGTTTCCGTTCTGGCACACTACCTACTCACCAAATCGTGGGTATGGGTGAAGCTTGTCGCATTGCTAAAGAAGAAATGCAGTTTGACCAGCAACATGCGAAAACACTACGTGACCGCATGCTAAAAGGCTTAGACGGTATGGAAGCGCTAACCATCAATGGTGACTTAGAGCAACGTACTGCAACCAACTTAAACATCAGCTTTGCTTTTGTTGAAGGTGAGTCTTTGCTTATGGCACTTAAAGATTTAGCTGTTTCATCAGGTTCTGCATGTACATCAGCAAGCCTTGAGCCATCATATGTACTTCGTGCATTAGGCCTAAATGATGAATTAGCACACAGTTCTGTTCGTTTTTCTTTTGGTCGCTTTACGACAGCAGAAGAAATCGACTACGCCGTTGAGCAAATTCGCGTAGCGGTAGATAAATTACGCGACATGTCTCCTCTATGGGATATGTACAAGGAAGGGGTTGATTTGGACACGGTTGAGTGGGCTCATCACTAATTCCCCAAAGTAGAGGATTCGAGGTATAAATTATGGCTTATAGTGAAAAAGTAATCGATCATTACGAAAACCCACGCAACGTTGGTTCTTTTGATAAAGAAGATCCTTCAATCGGTAGCGGCATGGTTGGCGCGCCAGCATGTGGTGATGTAATGAAGCTACAAATCAAAGTATCTCCAGAAGGCATCATTGAAGACGCTAAGTTTAAAACATACGGTTGCGGCAGTGCGATAGCATCAAGCTCGCTAGTGACTGAATGGGTTAAAGGTAAAAGCATTGATGAAGCGGCTGAGATCAAGAACTCAGAAATTGCAGACGAACTAGAACTGCCACCAGTTAAGGTTCACTGTTCAATTTTGGCAGAAGACGCAATTAAAGCGGCAGTTTCTGACTACAAAAAAAAGCATCAAGCATAATAAATTGAGCCAATATTATATTGGCTCATGATTTATAGACATTAAGATAAGCTAAAGGTTGTACGATGGCCATCACGATGACAGATGCGGCAGCAGGCCGTGTTCGCTCTTTCATAGAAAACCGCGGTAAAGGGCTTGGCCTTCGGCTTGGCGTGAAAACGACGGGCTGTTCTGGAATGGCGTATGTTCTTGAATTTGTCGATGAGTTGGACGAAGGTGATCAAATGTTTGAACACGATGGTGTGAATATCATTATCGATGCGAAAAGCTTGGTTTACCTAGACGGTACCGAACTCGACTTCGTAAAAGAAGGGCTTAATGAAGGTTTTGAATTCAACAACCCTAACGCGAAGAGCGAATGTGGTTGTGGTGAAAGCTTCAACGTATAGCCAATATGAGCCGATGAGAAGCGCAGTTTGACTGCGTTTCTTTATTTCTAGCTCACGGTTTAGTTTGTAGTCATTGTTGAACGCCTTTCCCATTGCTACTATCACACTCCAATATCGCCTCACTCTGGTTGAGAATACACCAATGAATCATTTCGAATTGTTCGGCTTGCCAACTCAGTTTAATCTGGACGCAGCTCATCTATCTGCTCAGTTTCGAGAGCTACAAAAGCGCTTTCATCCAGACAAATACGCAACGGCGTCAGAGCGCGACCGTTTATTAGCGGTGCAAAAAGCAGCACAAATAAATGATGCTTATCAGGTATTAAAACAGCCTATATCTCGAGCAGAGTATTTGTTATCTGAATTGGGCGTTGATATTCGAAACGAACAAAATACTATGCAAGATCCTGCTTTCTTAATGGAACAGATGGAATTGCGTGAAGAGTTGGAACAGATAGAGACAAGCTCGGAACCTGAATCGAAGTTATTCGATTTTGAGCAGACCGTCGGTAAGATGTATAAGTCGCATTTAGCAGCGTTACAACAGGCATTAGCAGATAAGCAGCTTGACCAAGCGGCAAGCGGGATCCGAAAGCTAAAATTTATAGCCAAACTTAATAACGAAGTTGAGCAGCTCGAAGATCGCTTGCTCGGTTAATAAAGGAATTTCCATGGCATTACTTCAGATAGCAGAACCAGGCCAAAGCTCTGCACCGCATGAACAAAAACTAGCCGTAGGTATTGATCTCGGTACAACAAACTCTTTGGTTGCGTCGGTACGCAGTGGTGAAGCGAAACCTTTACCTGACGAAAGCGGTCACAATATATTACCTTCTGTCGTGTATTACGGTGAAGGTGAGTTAAAAGTGGGGGCGGCCGCTCGCTTTCACGCTCAGAGTGAACCGACTCAAACCATTATTTCTGCAAAGCGTTTAATTGGACGTTCTCTTGCTGATATTCAGCAACGTTACCCAACTTTACCTTACCAGTTACGTGCTAGTGATAACGGGTTACCCTTGATTGAAACACAACAAGGAGACGTAAACCCGATTCAAGTTTCAGCAGAAATCCTAAAAGCACTTTCGGCTCGAGCTGAAGCGAGCTTAGGTGGTGAGCTTAGTGGTGTGGTGATCACCGTTCCTGCTTATTTTGATGATGCCCAGCGAGCAGGCACAAAAGATGCTGCTCAGCTAGCCGGGCTAAAAGTTTTACGTTTACTCAACGAACCGACTGCGGCGGCAATTGCCTACGGCTTAGATAGCGCGCAAGAAGGTGTGATTGCGGTATACGATTTAGGTGGCGGTACGTTTGATATTTCCATTCTACGCTTATCTAAAGGTGTGTTCGAAGTACTGGCGACAGGGGGTGACTCAGCCTTAGGCGGTGATGATTTTGACCACTTGATTGCTGAACATCTTAAGCAGCAGATGGGTCTAGAAGACGCACTCTCTGCTAGCCAGAACCGAGCGTTACTTGATGCCGCAACGGATGCAAAAATAGCATTGTCTGAGCACACTAAAGTGGGCGTTTCAGTATTGGATTGGCAAGGGGAGTTGACTCGCGAAACGTTTGAGTCTTTGATTCAACCACTGGTTAAGAAAACCCTATTGGCTTGTCGTCGTGCACTGAAAGATGCGTCAATTGACAGCGAAGAAGTACAAGAAGTGGTTATGGTTGGTGGTTCGACTCGCACACTCTTAGTACGAGATATGGTCGGTGATTTCTTTGGTCGAACGCCATTAACCAGCATTAACCCAGACGAAGTTGTTGCGATTGGGGCTGCGATTCAAGCTGATATCTTAGTGGGTAACAAGCCTGACTCTGAAATGCTATTGTTGGATGTGATCCCGCTTTCATTGGGGATTGAGACTATGGGTGGTTTAGTTGAAAAAATTATCCCAAGAAACACCACAATACCTGTAGCCAAAGCACAAGAATTCACCACATTTAAAGATGGTCAGACGGGCATGCTAGTTCACGTCGCTCAAGGTGAACGTGAACTCATCGACGACTGCCGATCATTAGCGAAATTTTCGTTAAAAGGCATCCCACCAATGGCGGCTGGCGCGGCACATATTCGTGTGACCTATCAGGTGGATGCTGATGGCCTATTATCCGTGACTGCGATGGAAAAAAGCACCGGAGTTCAAGCTGACATTCAAGTGAAGCCTTCTTACGGTTTAAGTGATGATGAAGTCACTAATATGCTAAGAGATTCGATGACGTTTGCGAAAGACGACATGCTGGCTCGTGCGCTTGCAGAGCAACGTGTTGAAGCTGACCGTGTGATTGAAGGTTTGCTAGCTGCATTACAAGTTGATGGAGATGATCTTCTCTCTGATGACGAGCGTCAGACTCTATTAGCTTCGATTGAGACACTCATCGTTCTTCGTAATGCTGACGATGCAGATGCCATTGAACAAGGTATCAAAAAAACCGACGCGGCAAGCCAAGATTTTGCTTCTCGCCGAATGGACAAATCGATTCGCGCTGCATTAGCAGGCCAATCTGTAGACAATATTTAATTTACTATTAATTGAGAATTTAACATGCCTAAAATTATCGTATTACCACACGCAGACTTGTGTCCTGAAGGTGCGGTACTTGAAGCTGAACCTGGTCAATCTGTTCTGGATGTGGCGTTAAAAAGTGGTATCGGCATTGAGCATGCGTGCGAAAAGGTTTGTGCTTGTACAACTTGTCACGTTGTCATTCGAGAAGGTTTTGACTCGCTTGATGAGAGTGATGAGCTTGAAGATGACATGCTTGATAAAGCGTGGGGACTTGAGCCTGAATCACGCTTAGGTTGCCAAGCAAAAGTCGCCAACGAAGATTTGGTTGTAGAGATCCCTAAATACACAGTTAACCACGCATCGGAAGAGCATTAAGAGTAACGAAGAAGACAGAATTTGCTTCGCTCATTAGAATACAGAGCTACTCAGTTAGCTTCTGTATTCTCAAGAAAGCCATTTCTGCCTTCGTCTTTCTCTCGCTTTATTTAAATTATAATAAGGACATTTTATGAGCCTAACATGGACAGATTCGCGAGAAATCGCGATAGAGCTTTGTGATTTATACCCAGATACTGACCCAAAAACAGTGCGATTTACGGATTTGCACAGTTGGATTTGTAACCTAGAAGACTTTGCTGACGATCCAAATCGTTCAAATGAGAAGATCTTGGAAGCCGTGATTTTATGCTGGATGGACGAAGCTGATTAGCCTTAAGGCTTGTTGGTGATCCGTGCTCTGCATTGAGTTAACACTATTTAGAAAAAACGAACCGTTTGGTTCGTTTTTTTTTGCAAACTGATATTTTCCAATGAACATAATGTTAACATCATTGAGTCAAATACTTAGACCCGTCATTCAACCAACAGCGTAACGTTAGCGCTGTTGTACAAGGAGAAAGCATGTCTACTCAAATGCCAGTATTTTTATCTCACGAAGCAGCACTTCCTCATTGGGGCGAAAAAGCCTTGCTGTCTTTTGGTGAGTCAGGCGCAACAGTTCATGTGACAGAAAACACGTTAGACAACGTTCAGCGCGCTGGCCGAAAACTCGATGGTCAAGGTATCAAAGTGGTATCACTTCAAGGTGATAACTGGGACTTAGAAACGATTTGGGCATTTTACCAAGGTTTCCGTAACTCAAAAAATTCGCATAAAGTCGAATGGCAACCGCTAGAAGACGCGGCTCAGTTAGAATTAAATGCTCGCATAAAAGCTGGGGATTGGGTTCGCGATGTTATCAATAAAAGTGCTGAAGAAGTGGCTCCGCGCCAACTCGCGACAATGGCGGGTGAGTTCATTAAATCACTGGCACCTAAGCACGTAACATTTCGCATTGTAAAAGATAAAGATCTACTTACCGAAGGCTGGACGGGTATTTATGCCGTTGGCCGAGGCTCTGAACGTACATCAGCCATGCTGCAATTGGATTACAACCCAACAGGTGACGAAAATGCACCTGTATATGCGTGTTTGGTTGGTAAAGGCATTACCTTTGATTCTGGTGGCTACAGCTTGAAGCCATCAGGTTTCATGGACGCAATGAAGTCTGATATGGGCGGTGCAGGTACCATTACTGGCGGGCTAGGTTTGGCTATCATGCGCGGTTTGAACAAGCGCGTTAAATTGATCTTGTGTTGTGCAGAAAATATGGTGTCAGGTCGTGCGTTTAAACTGGGCGACATCATCACCTATAAAAACGGCAAAACAGTAGAAATCATGAATACTGATGCTGAAGGCCGTTTGGTTCTGGCGGATGGTCTTCTATTTGCTAGTGAGCAAAACCCTGAATTGATCATCGATTGCGCTACCTTAACGGGAGCGGCAAAGAATGCATTGGGCAACGATTATCATGCGCTGCTTAGTTTTGATGACGAGCTTGCTCATCAAGCTCTATCTTCTGCAAACAGTGAGTCAGAAGGCTTATGGCCACTGCCACTGGCAGATTTCCATCGCAGTATGTTGCCATCTAATTTTGCTGATATGTCAAACATCAGCAGTGGTCAATATTCTCCGGGTGCAAGCACGGCTGCTGCGTTCCTATCTTATTTTGTGGACGACTACAAAAAAGGTTGGCTGCATTTTGACTGCGCTGGTACGTACCGTAAAGCGGCAAGTGACAAGTGGTCTGCAGGTGCAACGGGTATGGGTGTGCGCACTTTAGCTCGTGTATTGGTTGATCAAGCGAAATAAGACCTCATATAACAATAAAGGTGGGAAATGTTTTCATTTACCCACCCCATTATAACTACACAAAGTAAAGGACATCTTATGCCTATAGAAAGAACTTTCTCTATCGTAAAACCAGACGCAGTGAAGCGAGATCTGATCGGAGAAATTTATCACCGTATTGAAAAGACAGGGCTGAAAATTGTTGCTGCCAAAATGTTACATTTAACTAAAGAACAAGCGGCGGGCTTTTATGCTGAGCATGAAGGCAAACCGTTTTTTGAAGATCTACAAGCGTTCATGATCTCAGGACCAATCATGGTTCAAGTTCTTGAGGGCGAAGACGCGATTGCAAACTACCGTGAGCTAATGGGTAAAACCAACCCAGAAGAAGCAGCAACGGGCACAATCCGTGCAGACTACGCACTGAGCATGCGCCATAACTCCGTTCATGGTAGCGATAGCCCTGAATCGGCAGCGCGTGAAATTGAATACTTCTTTCCGCAATCTGAAATTTGTCCAAGATCAGAATAGCGCTATAGACAAAGCGGCGAGAGCTCTTTAAAAGAGGCTACGCCGCTTTGTTTTTCATCTCTAACAGCATGCACGCCCTCCTTATTTTATTCTGTGTAATTTTTAACCTTTCCAAATTAAATGCTTACTAATACCCTTAGTTTCTACCCCTTGTTGTTACTGGGTAAAGGCTGTACAATTCGCGCCCTTAAATCTTGTTCCGTTGTTGAGAGGCACCATGACCACAGCTAAAGTCAATCTACTCGATTTTGATCGTAAAGGGCTACGCAAATACTTTGTTGAAGAACTGGGTGAAAAAGCGTTTCGCGCTGATCAAATCATGAAGTGGATCTATCATTTCGGTTGTGATGATTTCGGCCAAATGAACAACATCAACAAAAAGCTGCGTGAGAAACTAGAGCGTGTTGCTGAAATTCGTGCACCTTATGTTTCTGAAGCGATGCACTCTACCGATGGTACGATTAAATGGGCAATGCGCGTTGGCGATCAGGACGTAGAGACCGTTTATATTCCAGATGAAGATCGTGCCACATTATGCGTTTCTTCTCAGGTTGGTTGTGCGCTTGAATGTAAGTTTTGTTCTACAGGTCAACAAGGCTTTAACCGCAACCTAAAGGTATCTGAAATCATAGGTCAGGTTTGGCGTGCAGCACGTGAAATTGGACTCCAAAAAGAAACCGGTCGTCGCCCAATAACCAACATCGTAATGATGGGTATGGGTGAGCCACTACTGAACATGAAAAACCTAATTCCAGCGTTAGAAATTATGCTAGATGACTTGGGTTTTGGCTTATCTAAGCGCCGAGTAACGGTCTCAACTTCTGGTGTGGTTTCTGGCCTTGACCAGATGACGGATGTGATTGACGTCGCGCTAGCTATTTCATTACACGCGCCAACGGATGAGTTACGTAGTGAAATCATGCCAATTAATGATCGTTGGAATATTGAGGAATTCTTGGTATCGGTTCGTCGCTACATCGCGTCAACTAACGCTAACCGTGGCCGAGTAACCGTCGAATATGTATTGCTTGATCATGTTAATGACGACATGCAACATGCAAGACAACTCGCAGAACTTCTAAAAGATACGCCTGCGAAGATAAATTTGATTCCATTCAACCCTTATCCTGGTTCACCATACCTTAAGCCAAGTAATTCTCGTATCGACCGTTTCATGAAAACGTTGATGGAGTATGACTTTACGGTAACCGTACGTAAGACTCGTGGCGATGATATTGATGCAGCATGTGGTCAGTTGGTCGGTGATGTGATTGATCGCACGAAGCGTACAAAAATGAAGCAAAATGGGGAACCAATTCCGGTCAAATCAATCTGATTAGATGATTGGCTCCCTTAACAGTAAGGGAGTGTGATGTTTGCTAGGTTTGTGTATATATTTCTAGTCTGTTTACTAGTAGGCTGTGTTACAGTTACTGATAGTCCAGTAAATGCTGGATTTGATAGACACAAAGCTGCGGAAGCTCGAATCAGTCTAGGGTTAAGCTATCTAGAGTCGCAAGACATGGTCAAAGCAAGAGAAAATCTTGAAATGGCCCTTAGTTACGCTCCAGATTATTATCGTTCTCTGATTGCAATTGCGCATTTCTACCAAGCGGTAGGGGATACGCAAAAAGCAGAAGACGCTTACCGAACAGCATTAAGGGAGTCTCCAAAGAATGGTGACGTGCTTAATAACTATGGTGCATTCTTGTGTAAAATCGGCCAGTATCAGAAAGCCGATGCATTCTTTAACCAAGCTATTGAGCAACCGTATTATTATCTGATTGCAGCTAGTTACCAAAACGCCGCTATGTGCGCGCTGAAAAGTGGCAATCGCGAGAATGCGGAGCACTATTTCCGCCTTTCTTTGGCTCACGACCCGTACCGAGTCGTTTCCATGCTTCAACTGTCGCAGTTAGAAGTTCAAAACGATCAATATCAATCGGCACGAGTTAGACTGTTGAAATTCCATAATCGGTTTGGATACAAACCAGCCAGTTTAGGTTTGCTCATTGAATTAGAAACAAAAGCGGGCAATGAAACCATGGCAGATCAGTATGCAAGCATACTGACAACAAAGTATCCAAACTCGATTCAATATCAGAAGTATGTCACGAATGAGTACGGAACAAACTGAGAATAACAATACAGCGCCAGTGCAACAGCCTGGGTCGGTATTAAAAACAAAACGCGAATCTCTAGGTTGGTCCCAACAAGAGATAGCAGACAGATTACGCCTTAGAGTCTCTGTCATTGAAAATATTGAAAGTAACGACTTTAAATCAGATCAAGTAGCCACCTTTACCCGTGGCTATTTGCGATCTTACGCTAAAGTTGTTGGCCTAAACGAAGAAGACGTACTTGGGTTGTTGAATGGATCTGGTAATGCAGAACACAAAGAACAAACCATGCAAAGTTTCTCTCGAAAAACCAATCGTGAAAAGCACAATAACCGCGTAATGATGGTGACATGGGGAATCATGCTTACTTTAGCGGGTATTTCGTCGGTTTGGTGGTGGCAAAATCAACAGCAAGATACCTTATCTCCTGCTGAAATCAGCGCTCAAGCCCCTATCGAAGATATCAACGAAAGCGATTTGCAAGCCTTTGTTGACACTAAAGAGCAACAACAGTTAGAAGCGACGTTAGCGCCTGAAATCTCGGAAAGCACCGTCGGTGATACTGCCTCAAGCGAGCAAGAGCCCCTAGCCGAAAGTGCGACAGCTCAAGACTTAACACCAGAGGCAACGCAGAAAGCATCAACAGCCAGTTCAAAACCTGTTGCGCCTGCGTTACCGCAAAAGAGTACATCAAAACAGACCTCTGAATCCGCGACTCAACCGCTTCAATCAAGCGTATCTGAGTCGAGTGCCAAAGCTGAAGACAAAACTATTGTGGCAGTGAATGCTCATCAATTAACGATGGAGTTTAAAGCAGATTGTTGGATCCAAGTGAAAGATGCAAGCGGCAAAACTCTATCGACTGGTGTGAAAAAGGCGGGTCGCAATATTACATTGAATGGCCAAGCACCATACAACATTATCTTGGGTGCACCTGAAGGTGTCACCATGACTTATGCGAACGAACCTGTTGACCTTTCTGGTTACAGTGCAGGTAAAGTCGCCAGATTCAAATTACCCTAGAAGCGATTATGCAACACGAATCTCCTATTAAACGTCGCAAGTCTACACGTATTTACGTGGGTGACGTGCCTATTGGTGACGGTGCCCCTATTGCGGTGCAGTCAATGACAAACACACGTACGACAGATGTAGCTGCAACTGTCGCGCAGATTAATGCACTCATCAAAGTGGGCGCTGATATCGTTCGAGTTTCGGTTCCTACCATGGAAGCGGCAGAAGCGTTTAAGCTGATCAAACAGCAAGTTTCTGTGCCTTTGGTTGCCGATATTCATTTTGATTATCGTATCGCGCTTAAGGTGGCGGAATACGGTGTTGATTGTTTGCGGATTAATCCGGGTAATATTGGCAATGAAAGTCGTATTCGCTCAGTGGTTGATTGCGCTCGTGACAAAAACATTCCGATTCGAATTGGCGTGAATGGTGGGTCATTAGAAAAAGACATTCAGGTTAAGTACACCGAACCTACAGCGGCTGCATTAGTTGAATCGGCAATGCGTCACGTTGATATTTTAGATCGAATGAACTTCGATCAATTTAAAGTTAGTGTAAAAGCATCCGATGTCTTCCTTGCCGTTGATTCATACCGACTGCTGGCAAAAGAAATCGAGCAACCTTTGCATTTAGGTATTACTGAAGCGGGCGGTGCTCGCGCAGGCTCTGTAAAATCGGCCGTTGGTCTTGGTATGCTGTTGTCTGAAGGTATTGGCGATACATTACGTATTTCATTGGCCGCCGACCCTGTTGAAGAGATCAAAGTAGGCTTTGATATATTGAAATCGCTGAGAATACGTTCTCGTGGTATTAATTTTATTGCTTGCCCAAGTTGTTCTCGTCAAGAATTCGACGTCATTAACACCGTGAATGCACTGGAAGAACGCCTTGAAGACATTATCACACCAATGGATGTATCCATTATTGGTTGTGTCGTTAATGGCCCTGGTGAAGCAGAAGTTTCTCATATGGGTATTGCTGGCGGTAACAATAAAAGTGCGTTCTATGAAGATGGTAAACGTCAGAAAGAACGTTTCGACAATGACGATCTTGTCGCGAAACTTGAAGCTAAAATTCGAGCAAAAGCGTCGATGTTGGATGAAAACCAACGTATCGATGTTACCCACGTGATCGACAAATAGTCGGACTTGGGTTTTAGAGCACAAATATATTTATCTCAATGAATTACTAAATACGGAAAAAACTGTGGCAAAGACTATTCAAGCAATTCGAGGCATGAACGACTGCCTTCCGACACAATCTCCACTTTGGCAAAAAGTTGAGAATACGGTTAAACATGTAGTCAGCGCATACGGTTACAACGAAGTTCGTATGCCTATCGTTGAGACGACGAACTTGTTTAGTCGCGCTATCGGTGAAGTAACCGATGTTGTAGAAAAAGAAATGTATACCTTTGAAGACCGTAACGGCAGTAGCCTGACACTACGACCTGAAGGGACGGCTGGTTGTGTACGTTCTGGTATCGAAAACGGTTTGCTTTATAACCAAGAGCAGCGTTTGTGGTACATGGGCCCTATGTTCCGCCATGAGCGTCCTCAAAAAGGCCGTTATCGTCAATTCCACCAATGTGGTGTTGAAGTGTTTGGATTGAATGGCCCTGATGTCGACGCCGAACTTATTATGATGACCGCGCGTCTTTGGCGTGAGCTGGGTATCGAGTCGCATGTGCGCCTAGAGCTTAACTCTATTGGCTCTCTTGATGCTCGCGCTAATTACCGTGTGGCATTGATCGAATTCTTAGAACAACACCTAGATGTATTGGATGACGATTGTAAGCGTCGCATGCATACTAACCCGTTGCGTGTATTGGATACTAAGAATGCGGATATTCAAGCGATCCTAGTTGATGCACCGCAACTATCAGATTACCTAGACGAAGACTCAAAAGCGCATTTTGCAGGTCTTTGTGAACTTCTTGACGCTGCAGGTATCGAATACCAAGTGAATCAACGCTTAGTTCGTGGTCTGGATTACTACAACCGTACCGTTTTCGAGTGGATCACTGAGAGCCTAGGTGCTCAAGGCACCGTTTGTGGTGGTGGTCGCTACGATGGTTTGGTTGAGCAATTAGGTGGTAAAGCTACCCCAGCGGTTGGCTTTGCTATGGGTCTAGAGCGTTTAGTCTTAATGCTAGAAGAACTCGACCTTGCTGAAGTACGTCGTAGTGTAGATGTATACATGGTGACGGCGGGTGAAGGTACCCAAATCGCGGCGATGAAATTAGCAGAACAACTGCGTGAAGAAGTTCCTGGTTTACGAATCATGACTCACTTCGGTGGTGGTAACTTTAAGAAACAATTTAAGCGTGCTGACAAAGTCGGCGCAGCAATTGCCCTAGTGCTTGGCGAAAACGAAATCGCGGAAAGCAAGGTCGTGGTTAAAGACCTAACTGGTGGTGAACAAACAACCGTTGCTCAAGCCGATGTCGCTGCGCAACTTAAGCATTTGATCTAAAGAGGACAGGACGTGGAACTCTACGATACTGAAGAACAACAAGTAGAAGCCATCAAAGACTGGTGGAAAGAAAATGGTAAAGCTGTTGCTCTAGGCGCAGTGGTTGGTCTGGGTGGTATTTTCGGCTGGCGTTATTATCAAGATATGCAGGTAAGCGCGCAAGATGCTGCTTCACAAGCTTATACTTCTGCATTAACAACACTTCAGGCTCAAGGTGCGGGTGGCATTGAAGCGACTCAAAACTTTATCGATGCCAATGGCGATTCTCAATACTCAGTATTGGCCGCTTTGCAGTTAGCAAAAGCGCAGGTCGACGACGGAGACTTTGACGCCGCATTGAATCAACTTGAGTGGGCAAAAAATAACAGCAAAGACGAAGCAATTTTGCCTGTCATTACGTTTAGAATTGCTCGCCTTCTTGCTGAACAAGAAAACTATGATAAAGCGTTTTCTGAGTTAGATGCGATTGCGAGTGCCGATTGGGCTGGGCGTATTGCTGAATTGCGTGGTGATATTCTATTGCGTCAAGGCGATGCAGAAGGTGCTTACACTGCGTATACAGAAGCTCAGCAGCAAACTGATGCTAGCCAAATGCTGAAAGTAAAATTGGACGATCTTGCCAAGTAAGGTGATAGATAAATGAAAAAGATGCTCAGTAGAGCGCTGGTGTGCGCCGTTGTTTTAGGCGGTGTCATTGGTTGTGCTAGTGAAGAAGATACCATTGTTATGGCGCCGCTCCCTGTCGTAGAGAGCCAGTTTGTCCCTAAAAGCGATTGGTCTGCTTCTGTTGGAGATGGTGTTGGGCATTATTTTTCTAAGCTAAAACCTGTTTACGCTTACGAAAAGGTATTCGTTGCAAGCCGTAATGGCGAAGTAAAGGCATTTGACCCTGAGAACGGTAAAGTTATCTGGAGTCAAAACCTTGAAAAAGTCAGTACTTCGCGCCTCTCTGGTGGTGTTACCGCATCTTACGGAAAACTGTACATAGGTACTGAAAACGGTGAAGTGATCGCGCTTGATCAGAAAACGGGCGAAGAGCTATGGCGAGTGCCGGTTGAAGGTGAAGTATTAGCCTCACCCGTGACCGACGCTAACTTAGTTATGGTTCATACATCACGTGGTGCATTGATCGCCTTAGATCAATCAAGTGGCGAAGAAAAGTGGACCATTAGCTCTGAAGTACCGTCGTTAACTTTACGTGGTGACAGTACTCCAGTGGCTATCTCTGGTGGTATTTTTTGGGGAACCGCAAATGGTCGCTTAGCGGCGGCAATTGTGGAACGTGGTCAGCTGATTTGGCAACAACCGGTTGGAACACCAAAGGGTTCTACTGAGATTGATCGTCTGGTAGATTCCGATACTTCTCCACTCATTATTGGCGGCATGCTTTATACCGTTGGCATCAACGGCCAATTGGTTGCAATTGACTTGCGTTCAGGTTCTCCGACATGGAAGCGCACGTATTCATCAGCAACCGATATGGCAACGGATGGCGATCAAATTTATCTCGTTACAGATAAAGACCACCTTGTTGCAGTTGATGCTCGAAGTGGGACTGAGATTTGGAGCAATGCAGAACTTGAATATCGTCAACTGACGGGCCCAGCTATCATTGACGGCAAGTTGGTCGTGGGTGACAGCGAAGGTTATTTGCATTGGCTTGATACGGAGTCGGGTGAGTTCTTGGCACAACAAATGGTTGATAGCAGTGGATTTGCTGTTGGCCCAATTAAGCTGGACGATGGTTACCTTGTAGTGACCCGTTCTGGTGATGTAAAGAAACTCCAGATTCAGTAAATAACGTGATACAATTCACATTCGGCTCTTGGCTTTTATAGGTCAAGAGCCGTTTTATTGATAATTAATCCATGTGGTTATAGGTAAATTAACTCAAATTTACCTATAACTACATCGTAGAAAAGACATTGTAGAGGTAATTATGACTCCTGTTGTTGCTCTGGTTGGGCGCCCTAACGTTGGTAAGTCGACGTTATTTAACCGTTTGACTCGCACACGTGATGCATTAGTTGCGGATTTTCCTGGTTTAACTAGGGATCGCAAATACGGTCACGCACATCTAGGCGAGCACGAATTTATTGTCATCGATACTGGCGGTATTGACGGCACTGAAGACGGCGTTGAAACCAAAATGGCAGAGCAGTCGCTCGCGGCGATTGATGAAGCTGACGTCGTATTGTTTATGGTTGATGGCCGAGCTGGATTGACTCCATCGGATATCGCAATCTCACAGCACCTGCGTAAACTTGAAAAGCCAGCCATGCTTGTGGTCAACAAAGTTGATGGTATTGATGCTGATGCAGCGAGCGCGGATTTCTGGCAGCTTGGTGTGGATGACATGTACCAAATCGCAGCGGCGCATGGTCGTGGCGTAACTGCGTTGATTGATCTTGCTCTTGACCCATTCGCAGAGAAGTTTTTAGCGGAATCTCGTGAAGGCATTGAAGACCTAACGGGCTTTATCGATGAAGACGAAGAACAACTTGATTACACTGAAGAAGAAGCAGAAGCTGAATTCCAACGTCTACAAGACCAACCAATCAAGCTTGCAATCATCGGTCGTCCAAACGTAGGTAAATCGACGCTGACTAACCGAATTTTGGGTGAAGAACGAGTCGTGGTATACGATATGCCAGGGACAACTCGTGATTCTATCTACATTCCGATGCAGCGTGATGAGCGTGAATACGTACTGATCGACACGGCGGGCGTTCGTCGTCGTAAAAATATCAATGAAACAGTAGAGAAATTCTCTGTTGTTAAAACATTGAAAGCGGTTGAAGATGCAAACGTTGTTTTGCTTATCATTGATGCTCGCGAGAACATCTCAGATCAAGACTTGAGCTTGCTTGGCTTTGCATTGAATGCGGGTCGTTCAATTGTTATCGCAGTCAATAAGTGGGATGGTCTAGACACTGAAGTGAAAGATCGCGTTAAGAAAGAACTGGATCGCCGTTTAGGCTTCGTTGATTTCGCTCGCATTCACTTTATCTCTGCTTTGCACGGTACGGGTGTTGGTAACTTATTCGAGTCAGTTCAAGAAGCGTATAAGTCAGCAACGACACGTGTTGGTACTTCCGTTCTAACTCGTATCATGAAAATGGCACAAGATGATCACCAACCACCAATGGTTCGTGGCCGTCGTGTTAAGCTAAAATACGCGCATGCGGGTGGTTATAACCCACCAATCGTTGTGATTCACGGTAACCAAGTGAATGAACTGCCAGATTCATACAAGCGCTTCTTGATGAACTACTACCGTCGCTCTTTGGAAATTATGGGTACTCCAATCCGTATTCGCTTCCAAAACAGTGAAAACCCGTTTGAAGGTAAATCAAACAAAATGACTCTTTCTCAAGAGCGTAAACGCAAGCGCTTGATGTCAGCAGTTAAAGGTCGTAAAAAGTAGTAACGACTCACCAATTTAAATAAGAAGCGCCCTTAACCGGCGCTTTTTTTATAAGGAAATTTTATGTCTGCTTACAAAGCAACCCAAGTCCATTTTTGTCACCAGACCTGGCAACTGACTTCTACAATCAGCAAAGTTGAATCTTGTGAAAATGGCGTGGATATTATTGTCGAACAAACCCCATTTCACCCAGTCAGTCACATATGGCCTGATCATCCAGCAGATAAGGGCAACCTATCTGTCGCGGGAAACCAATTTGAACTGACAAATTGTTTGGTTGGCGCTATTGAGTTGGAAACAGGGACATTGTTTGTTGATAAAGACATCCCCGTAAAAAGAGATACTGCGGGGTGGGTATTTGTTGTTGTTCACAGAATTGAGCCAATGCCTGAGACCGACCTTAACGACATCATTAAGGTCGGTGACACGATTGAGCTTCAAGTCGATAAAGCTTATCAACAGAGTCTGAGCCGTGGTCACAGTGCCGGGCATATTGCGTATCTAGCGTTAAATAAAGTATTGGCGCAGAGCTATTGGCGAAAAGATCCAGACCGTAAAGATCCACTCGGTCATCCTGATTTCAATAGTTATGCCCAGGAAACCAGTTTCATCACACCGGATAAATGCACAGACATCTATAGATTAGGTAAAACATTACGTAAACGCGGCTTAAACAGTGCGAATGTTTTAGCGGAGTTGTCGGACATTGAATATAAAATAAACCAACAGCTGCAATCATGGCTCGAATTTGGTGGCAAGGTAACCATGCGTTGCGACGGTAGCCATTTAACGGACTCTCGATACTGGGAATGTCAGTTGGAAGTCGATTTACATGCTTCCACACCTTGTGGTGGCACACATATTGACCAATTATCGGACTTTGGGGCTGTTGAAGTCGCACTTTCACTGACAGAAGAACAAAATATCGAAATGCAGACTTATGTAAAAGCAATTGATCGAATTTAATATTCTGTTTGAGTGGTATATATAGCTATATTGCAATATATTAAACTGCATGAAATCCAAAAGCAGGACATGTAACTTATGCTTTCGGGGTGTGGTTATATAAAAATTCTTTTTGGGGTAGATCGCTGATCATTACAGTCAAAGCAAATGATCCGATAAAGATCACTGTACGCGATTTCAACAAATTGAACAAAGAGTCGTCGTTCTATCTGGATCAAATTGCGGAAGCATATAAAATAATGTGATCTAGATCTTGTTATGTGCAGGACTGAGTCAAGGCGATCAAAATTGAAAACGAAAGGAAGAAAATAATGTCAGCGAATCAATGTCCGGCGTGTGAGAGCGAATTAGTCTGGAATAAAGGGATTTATCAATGTGAGGATTGTTCTGCGAGTTTTAAGAAAATAGGATTTTGTCCTGACTGCGAAGCGGAATTAGAAAAGCTGCAAGCTTGTGGGTCGGCAAGTCACTTTTGTCATCACTGCAATGAACTGAAATCCAAATCACGGGTACGATTTGAATTTCACAGTGCAGATTAAGGGCTCTCATTCTGAACAATTCAATCAGAGCAATGTTAGTCGATCGTTGAGTAAATTTTACCATCCGCAAGTCGAGTCACAAGACGATCACCAGATTGAACTTGGTTCGCTTTAGTGATGACTTGGCCGTCACTCGACTGAGAAATACTGTAGCCACGCATGAGTGTTGCTAAAGGGCTAACCGTATCAAGCTTTTCTGCCGCCATTGAAAGCTGGTGGCGGGAAATCAATAGTTGCCTGTCCATAGCATCCATGAGCTTTTGTTTAGAGCGAGCGAGGTGGTTTTGCTGTCCGGTAAGCTTGTGCGCCGGTGTCTGAAGTGCTAAACGGTGCGACAAGGATTGAACTCGATTCGAAGCCTTACGCACTTTGCTTTGTATCGCCGAGTGCAGGCGGACTTCTAACTCATCTAACTTCTGAGACTGCAATTGAAGTAGGTAATTCGGATGACGTTTTTCAAGTTGGCGTTCTAGCTGGCTGAACTGATATTTGTAATCAGACAAGTAGCGAGACATGGCATGTGCCAGTTGTTGCTTTCTTTGACTGATAGCTTGATCTTTATGGCTGTTATCACGGCTGATCAACTCAGCCGCCGCTGATGGAGTGGGGGCTCGCATGTCTGCTACAAAGTCAGCGATCGTGACGTCAACCTCATGGCCAACCGCAGAAACGATCGGAATTTGACTAGAAGCAATGGTGCGCGCCAAAATTTCATTATTGAAGCACCAGAGGTCTTCTAGAGAACCACCACCTCGGCCAACAATCAAAACATCACATTCGTTGCGACTGTTTGCGCGACCAATGGCTTGGGCGATAGAGATCGCGGCGTTGTCACCTTGAACCATGGTTGGATAAATCACAACCGGTAGGCTAGGGTCGCGTCGTTTGAGTACATCCAAAATATCGTATAACGCAGCCCCCGTTTTTGACGTGATGACACCAACGCATTTCGGATGCTCCGGGATTGGCTGTTTGCTGCTTTGGGAAAAAAGCCCTTCAGCGGCAAGTTGCATCTTTAACGCTTCAAATTGCTGTTGCAGTCGGCCATCACCCTCAGGTTGCATGCTTTCAATGATCAGTTGGTAGTCACCACGAGGCTCATAAAGAGACAGGCGTGCTTTCACTAATACTTGATTGCCACTTTGGGGTTTAAAGGTAACGCGACGATTATTGCCACGGAACATGGCACATTTGACTTGGGCACGGCTATCTTTAAGAGTGAGATACCAGTGGCCTGAAACCGGTGCAGAAAAATTCGAAATCTCACCAACTAACCATACGATGCCCATCTCGTTCTCAAGTAACAGACGAACTTCGGCATTAAGACGAGAAACAGTGAAAATATTATTATTGGTCAGAGAAGACACAATCTAATCTCGGGGACCTGAGTATGGAAGTTAGCGGCAATATAATACATATCAAGGGGTACATTGCAAATTAAATTTAAAAAAATGTGTGGTCAAGCGATTGCGCTGTGCGTATAATCCGTCTGCAATATCAAATCCAAATCAACTTTATTATGCGAAACGATAAAGTTTGGGTTTACTCCTTTTAACACCTTTGTTGTGAGATATTGCAAATGCTACGAATCGCAAAAGAAGCTTTAACTTTTGATGACGTCCTACTCGTCCCAGCACACTCTACCGTTCTTCCGAACACAGCTGATCTTCGCACTCAGTTAACTAAAAACATCACGCTGAACGTTCCAATGATCTCAGCATCAATGGATACAGTTACGGAAGCGCGCCTTGCAATTGCATTGGCGCAAGAAGGTGGTATCGGCTTTATCCACAAAAACATGTCTATTGAGCAGCAAGCTCATCAAGTGCATCTTGTTAAGATCTTTGAAGCTGGTGTTGTTACAGCGCCCGTTACTATTAAGCCTGAAGCAACCATTGCTGATGTTAAAACACTAACAGAAGACAACGGCTTTGCTGGTTACCCTGTTGTAACAGCAAATAACGAACTGGTTGGTATCATTACTGGCCGTGACGTTCGTTTCGTTACCGATTTAACGAAAAAAGTTGAAGACGTAATGACACCGAAAGCTCGCCTTGCAACCGTAAAAGAAGGGACTTCTCGCGAAGAAGTTCAAAAGCTAATGCAAGAGCACCGTGTTGAGAAAATCCTGGTTGTGAATGATGAATTCCAACTAAAAGGTATGATCACGGCAAAAGACTTCCACAAAGCAGAACGTAAACCAAACGCATGTAAAGATGCGCAAGGTCGTCTACGTGTTGGCGCAGCCGTTGGTGCTGGCGCTGGTAACGAAGAACGTGTTCAAGCATTGGTTGAAGCAGGCGTTGACATTCTTCTTATCGATTCTTCACACGGTCACTCTGAAGGTGTACTTAACCGCATTCGTGAAACACGTGCGGCATTCCCAGATCTAGACATCATCGGCGGTAACGTTGCGACAGCATCAGGTGCTCAAGCACTAATCGATGCTGGTGTAAGTGCAGTTAAAGTGGGCATCGGCCCTGGCTCTATCTGTACTACTCGTATCGTTACGGGTGTTGGTGTTCCTCAAATTACCGCTATCTCTGATGCGGCTGAAGCGGCAAACAAGGCAGGTATTCCTGTTATTGCTGATGGCGGCATCCGTTACTCTGGTGACATTTGTAAAGCAATCGCAGCGGGCGCATCTTGTGTGATGGTTGGCTCTATGTTTGCGGGTACTGAAGAAGCGCCGGGTGAAGTTGAACTTTACCAAGGCCGTACTTACAAATCTTACCGTGGCATGGGCTCGCTTGGTGCAATGTCTCAAGGTTCTTCTGACCGTTACTTCCAGTCAGATAACGCAGCAGACAAGCTTGTTCCTGAAGGTATCGAAGGTCGTATCGCATACAAAGGCCGCTTGAAAGAAATCGTTCACCAACAAATGGGTGGTTTACGTTCAAGCATGGGTCTAACCGGTAGTGCAACTATCGAAGACATGCGTACTAAAGCTGAATTTGTTCGCATCTCTGGTGCTGGCATGAAAGAGTCACACGTACACGACGTACAAATGACTAAAGAAGCACCTAACTACCGCACTGGTCAGTAATTAGCCCAGACTTAACCTTGGAGATACCGCGGTATCTCCATCGCTTAACCTATTTGATCTTAAGAGAAGACAATGACTAAGAACATTCATGACCAACGTATTTTGATCCTAGATTTTGGCTCACAGTACACTCAGCTTGTAGCTCGCCGTATCCGTGAAATCGGTGTTTACTGTGAACTTTGGAGCTGGGACGTTGAAGAATCGGACATCCGTGAATTCAACCCAGACGGTATCATTCTTTCTGGTGGCCCTGAAAGCGTTACAGAAGCAAATTCTCCTCGTGCTCCTCAGTACGTATTTGATTCTGGTGTACCTGTATTCGGTATCTGCTACGGCATGCAAACCATGGCTGAACAGCTTGGTGGTAAAGTTGCTGGTTCTAATGAGCGTGAATTTGGTTACGCAGCAGTACAAGTGACTGGCGAATCTGCTTTGTTTAAAGATCTTGAGAGCACTCAAGATGTTTGGATGAGCCACGGTGACAAAGTGGTAGAGATCCCATCTGATTTTGTTAAAACAGCGCAAACAGACACTTGTCCGTATGCTGCTATGGCAAATGAAGAGAAGAAATACTACGGTGTTCAGTTCCACCCTGAAGTAACCCACACTAAAAACGGCCTAAAAATGCTTGAGAACTTCGTTCTTAACGCTTGTGATTGTGAAGGTTTGTGGACATCAGAATCTATCATTGAAGACGCTGTTGCTCGCATTAAAGAGCAAGTAGGCGACGATGAAGTCATTCTGGGTCTTTCTGGTGGTGTTGATTCATCGGTTGTTGCCATGCTTGCTCACCGAGCAATTGGCGACAAACTAACATGTGTATTCGTTGATAATGGTCTTCTTCGTTTAAACGAAGCTGAGCAAGTAATGGATATGTTCGGTGATAAATTTGGCTTGAACATCATTCATGTTGAAGCTGAAAAACGTTTCCTTGAAGCTCTTGAAGGCGAAAGCGATCCTGAAGCTAAGCGTAAAATCATTGGTCACGTATTTGTTGATATCTTTGATGAAGAATCAAAGAAACTGTCTAACGCGAAATGGTTAGCTCAAGGTACCATCTACCCAGATGTTATCGAATCTGCCGCGTCTAAGACGGGTAAAGCGCATGTAATTAAATCTCACCATAATGTTGGCGGTTTACCGGACGATATGGAGATGGGCCTTGTTGAGCCACTACGTGAGCTATTTAAAGATGAAGTCCGTAAGATTGGCTTGGAGCTAGGTCTTCCATACAACATGCTTTACCGCCATCCATTCCCAGGTCCTGGTCTAGGTGTTCGTGTTCTTGGTGAAATCAAGAAAGAGTACTGTGACTTGCTACGTCGTGCTGATGCTATCTTCATTGAAGAGCTGCACGCAGCAGACTTATACAATAAGGTATCTCAAGCATTTACTGTCTTCCTACCAGTACGTTCTGTTGGCGTAATGGGCGATGGCCGTAAATACGATTGGGTTGTCTCTCTACGAGCTGTAGAAACCATTGATTTCATGACTGCGCATTGGGCTCACCTGCCGTACGATTTTCTTGGTAAGGTATCTAACCGCATTATTAATGAAGTAGAAGGTATTTCTCGTGTTGTTTATGATATTTCAGGTAAACCACCAGCAACTATCGAGTGGGAATAAGCACTCCGATATTAAAATGTGATTAAATTTTTAAAGGCCAACTTTCGAGTTGGCCTTTTGTTTTATATTAAACCCATCTCATTCATGACGTTATAGTTACATGTGTAAGTATTGATCATTATTGCAATCTTATTTTACGCTGGTGACTATCCCTTTATTATTCAATTGCCATTAAAATTTTCTTACAAATTTTGTCGCTTTTTTTTAATCTAAGGTATCGTTTCATGTCTACGAAACTCGCAAACCCTGCACCACTTGGCCTGATGGGCTTTGGTATGACTACTATTCTATTGAATATCCATAATGCGGGTTTTTTCCCTATGGATTCTATGATTTTAGCCATGGGTATTTTTTACGGTGGTTTGAGCCAAGTGATCGTAGGCATCATGTGTTTCAAACGTGGTGATACTTTTGGTACAACAGCATTTACTTCGTATGGCTTATTCTGGTTATCTCTTGTAGGACTGATTGTTATGCCTTACATGGGTCTTCCTGCAAGCCCACATGGCTTCATGGGGTGGTACCTAACACTTTGGGGTATCTTCACAGGCTTCATGTTCTTTGGTTCACTTTGCTACCCTGTTGCTAAGCAAGTTGTATTCGGTTCATTGACCATTCTATTTGCTTTACTTGCTATTCGTGATTTCACGGGCAGTGAGCTTATCGGCACGATTGCTGGTTTCGAAGGTATCTTCTGTGGCGCAAGCGCAATCTACTTTGCAATGGCACAAGTGTTGAACAACGAGTACGGCCGTACGGTTCTACCAATTGGCGAAAAGAAAAAAGCACCAAGCGTTTCTACGGAACAAGTAGCAGCGTAGTATTCAAGGTTGCGGGAACAGCTAAGAATGAAAGAAAAGGGTTAGCCATTGGCTAACCCTTTTTTATATCCACGCTTTTTCTTATTTTTATAACGATCTTTTTTAAGATCTTGTTATATGACTAACTAGGTTGATCAACCGTCTTCCCGTTAGGTGTTTCTTGTTGTGTTGCTGGATTCTTACCTGTTTTACGTTTGTACTTATCTTCCCAGTAATCGGCGCCTTTAATACCAAGGGCTACCGGGTTAAAGGTATATTCTTCGACGCCTTCTTTTTGCTGACGCTCGTAATCTTTAAGTGCCTTGATGGCAGGCTTAGACATGAAGAAGATAATGATGATACCAACGATGTTTAACCAAGCCATTAAGCCCACACCAACGTCACCCATTGCCCATGCCATATTGGCCGTTTTAACGGTGCCGTAGAATACTGCTGTCATTAACACCAGCTTTAGCACAAACATTAATCCATTCACTTTAAATGTACGACGAATGTAAGCGATGTTGGTTTCTGCGATGTAGTAGTAAGCCAAGATAGTCGTAAAGGCAAAGAAGAACAGTGCAAAAGCAATGAACAGCTTACCGACACCCGGTAGAGCACTTTCAATCGCCATTTGTGTAAACACAGGGCCGTTGGCACCAATGTTTTCAGAAAGGTTCTGCACCAAGAATACGCCTTCAGAACCACCATGTACGTTATATGCGCCCGTTATAAGGATCATAAATGCCGTTGCAGAACATACTAAAAGGGTATCAATGTAGATAGAGAACGATTGAACCAAGCCTTGTTGAGCTGGGTGATCAACGTTTGCTGCTGCCGCTGCGTGTGGACCTGTACCTTGACCTGCCTCATTAGAATAAACGCCGCGTTTAACACCCCAACCAATCGCAGCACCAAAGCCTGCCATAGGAGTGAAAGCATCACCGATGATCATGCCGAAGATACGTGGTACTTCGCCAACATTTAGTAAAATGATAACGAACGCAATAATGATGTAAGCCAGCGCCATGAAAGGCACGACAATTTGGGTAAAGTTAGCGATTCGTTTCACACCACCAAAGATGATGAAACCTAGAATGATAGAAACAACAGTACCGGTGAAAATTTTGGCAAAGCTAAAAGTACCAATAGCCGTTTCAATCATCTCGCCAGGGCCGAATGCCGCTTCAACAGCATTACCAATACTGTTTGATTGCACGCCAGGTAAGAGTACGCCACAAGCAAAAATAGTCGCAATCGCAAATATCCATGCATACCACTTTTGCCCCATTGCTTTTTCTATGTAATAAGCTGGGCCGCCACGAAACTGACCTTCGTCTTCTTCTTTGTAAATTTGAGCCAGCGTTGATTCAGCGTAAGCCGTCGCCGCGCCAAAAAATGCCACAACCCACATCCAAAATACCGCACCAGGGCCACCAAAACCGATTGCAGCAGCCACACCAGCGATGTTACCCGTACCTACGCGTCCAGAAAGAGAGACGGCAAGTGCTTGAAATGATGATATTCCTTTAGTTGAGCTTTTTCCTGACAGTAGCAAACGCCACATTTCCGAGAAATGTCGCACTTGTACAAAACGAGTAAGAATTGAATAGAATAATCCAGCGCCTAAGCAGAGGTAAATTAGAGCGGGGCTCCAAATAATTCCATTGAGAACGTCGATCAATGACTGCATAACATTATGTCCCTAAGGTGGTCAAAAAGATTGTATGTTTTTCAGGCAACACAATAACCCAGATGTAACAGTATTGTTAAGTTAAATGTTTGGTAAAAGTTAAATGCGTGATCGGGGACTCAGTCGTATCAGGTGACGTTTAAAACTGAAATAAAGCCATATATGTCGGGTTTTCGCTGCTTATGTGTAACTGATTGCAATAAAGGTCGGTGTTTATTCATCGGTTCAATTTTATATAAATGGTAGTTGATTGCTCTGTAATTCAGGGTGTTTATCAGAGTATGTTGCTGGCGCGTTAATGACTTTCGGTTCTCTATCTGGGCTTACAAGATAAATTTACTATTGTTGGTTTTGTTGTTTTAAACGACCGTTTATCCGCAGGATGACGTTGCGAGGTGTTTATTCCCTCCTACACTTAAGTGGATAGGGGAGCAACTTATGGCAAAAACATCAGCGTCAGACTGTTGTCGTTACAGTAATGAAGATGGTTGGCATTGTGATCAGCCTTCCGATGAGTCAGGGTTATGTTATTGGCATAATCCCGACATAGACAAAAGTGGTGATGACGTTAAACAAGCTGTGGAAGAATGGGCGAAATCAGGAAAACCACTCGATGGATTTCAATTAGCCCGTACGAAGTTGAATGATATCAATTTAGTTAACCGTGGCAGTAAAGCGGGTTACCGATGTCGCAACGTAGATTTTTATCGAGCTGACCTTTCCGACGCCCATTTTTTTGGTTTAGATTTACGCGGAACCTCCTTAATGAAAGCTTCCCTAAGTGGGGGGAATTTGCATTGTGCTCAGATGGAAGGCTGTAATCTCTTAGGGACGGATTTTACCCGAGCAAGGCTAGAGAATGTTGTTTGGGGCAAAGAGTTAGAGCAAGAAAAGCGAGCAGAAGAAGTGTTGAAAAAAGGCGACAAAAAGAAAGCTGTTTCCTATTTCCAAGAAGCGGAAGAGGTCGCCAGAGCCATTCGAAAACAGTGTGAAAAAGAAGGTCTGTTCGAAACAGCAGGCAGCTTTTTTAAGAAAGAGATGAAGTTTCGTCGCTACCAAATGCCATTATTTAGTACCAAGCGCATTATTTCACGGCTGGTGGATTTGTTTTGTGGTTATGGCGAGTCGCCTATGCGAGTGGTGTTATTTTCAATGTTTTTGATTTGGATTTGCTCGGTAGCGTATTTCTTTTTGGGTACTACCGCGAGTAACACTTATACCGTGCAAGAGCATGGATACTTTTATGCTCATGCTTTTGAGTTTTTTAATGCGGTGTATTTCAGCGTTGTTACGTTCACGACCTTAGGATATGGAGATATCTCCCCCATAGGCTTTGCTCGCTTTGTCGCGGCATTCGAAGCGTTTATGGGCAGTTTTACAATGGCGTTGTTTGTGGTGGTCTTTGTTAAGAAAATGACTCGATAGGTTAGAGGCTAAAAGCTAAAGGCGATAGGTAGAAATCAAAAGGCGATAAGCGAAAAGTAAGATCTTAAGGAAAAACGATAGTAGGAAAGTAAGAAGAGGCGACCTTGTTTGGTCGCCTTTTTAGTTGGGAGAGTAACGCTTAATTAGAGGTTGGTGAAGGATCGATTGGGGCTAGGCCGCCATATAGGTCATGGTTTACTACCACTTGAGGAGCAGAGCAGTCACATTGGTTTTCTTGCTGTTGAGTGTTGTGCTGCTTGGTGGCTTCTTGTTGTGGGGGATACCAAGCATCGAGACCCTGTTGCAATCGCTCCGTTGCCTGCTGTGGTGACATTGTACCGTTGAGCACTTGTGTACTGACTTCCATCATTTCACCACCAAAATTAGGCGTACCTCGAGACAAGATCTGCACGAAGCTCCGGATGGTTGAATCGCAGCGGTTACGCCAGCTTGCCATTTTCATCGCCGTTGGATCGGTTATCTCAAAGAAGTGATTCGAGAGTGAGAAAAAGCCGGGTTCTGAATCGGTAAACAGTTGTGCAAACTCTTTGGTCGTCATCCATTTTAGTAGCTTCATTGCGGCTTCTTTGTTCGGACTAGCGGCATTAATGCCGATGCCTTTATCCGTGTGATCATTAAAAAAGCATTGCTCTTGGCCATCCGGTACGGGTGGAGCAAATACGCCTAAATCGACTTTATCTCGTACGTTAACGATTTCCCAAGATCCGGCTGGGCTGACGGCAGCTTTACCTTGTTTAAACATATCCCAACTATCGGTATAACCGCGTTGCTTGTAATCGTCGCCCATATATTCTGACCACCGAGCAAGGTGTGCGAACGCGTGTTGGTACGGTTGCGTGTCTATTCTTTCGGTGCCTTCAATCAGACCCAGTCGTCCGTCTTCACCGTGCCAATAGTTAGGGCCAATATTTTGGTAGCCGACCTCTGATGATTCCCACTTGTCTTTGGTACTAAAGGCCAGAGGTAGATATTGACCATCGTTTTTTACTTTATCTAGCAACGCAAAAAATTCTGATTCCGTTTTTGGTTCGGTTAAGCCCAATTGTTTGAAGATGGTTTTGTTGTAGAAGAAACCATGAATGACCGCACCCATCGGCAAGCAAAATGTTTGGGCACCGGAGTCGGTTTGCCAAGGTGTTTGTGCAAAGCTTGGAAAGTTCTCCATCCCTTCCATCTCAGTAATTTCCAGTAGGTAGCCTTGCTTGAACCAACCGAGTGAGATATCAAAAGGACGACAGATCACCAAGTCAGCGGTGGTGCCATTTTTAAATCCGTCCGAGACGGTATCAAAATATTTGGAATTAACGATTTTATTAAGTTTTATATCAATGTCTGGGTGGTGTTTTTGAAACGCTGGAATCAACGATTTACGCCAAAGTGTGTCTTCTTCTCCCCATGTATCAATGGTTAATGTCACCGCGTAGCTAGCACTAGCCACAGAAAGTAGGGTAGCAGACAAGATAGTGCGAACAATTGAACGAATAGTCATAATGCCCCCTTAGACTTTAAAGTGATTAATGAGTGTTTGTTGCTGTTGAGCAAGATCGGCCAGTACATCGCCACTTTCCGCAGATTGTCTTGCTTCTTGCTCTGTTTGCCTCGCGGCTTCAGCAATGCCATTAATGTGTTTTGCTACATCTTTACTCACTTCGATTTGCTCTTGAGTGGCATGAGATATTTGGGAAGACATTTCAGATATTTCATTCATTCGAGAGGTAATGGCTTCAAGTGCTTCTTCCGTTAGTCGGGTTTGTTCAACGCAGTCATTGGTTTGAATTTGGCTACGAGCCATGACTTCAATGATCTGTTTGGAGCTGGTTTGTAAGTTCTCAATCATTTTTTGAATTTCTTCGGTGGACTCTTGAGAGCGTGTTGCTAGGGCTCTGACTTCATCGGCGACCACGGCAAATCCGCGTCCAGCTTCACCTGCACGAGCGGCTTCAATAGCGGCATTGAGCGCCAATAAGTTAGTTTGTTCTGCAATGCTTCGAATTACATCTAGCACGTTATCGATAGACGATGAAAACTGACCGAGTTGCTCTGAGCAAGCAACCGCTTCTTGAATGTCGACGGCCAGTTTCTCGGTGGTCGCTCGATTGGCGATGACCTTTTGTCGCCCATCTTGAGTCGCTTGGTTGGCGAGTTTGATTTCAGATAGCGTGTTATCAGTCGAGCGAGATACTTCGCTCGCGCTGACTTCCAGTTGAGATATTGCCGTTGCAACCATTTCAGTTTGAGATTTTTGCGCTTCGACTTGTTCCATGGTGCGTTCACTGATTTGAGCCGTTTTTGCCGCCTCTTTCACTAAGTGCTGTGAACCTTGACCAATGTCTGACAGTAGGCCTGACGTGTGGCTCGCCAATTCATCGATGGCTTGAGCCAAGACACCAAACTCAGTAGCACTTTTGTACTCTGTTCTGCCCGTCATATCACCTTTGGCCATATTGAGCAGAACAGGGCTGATCCTTCTTAATGGTTTTTGAATACTGGTGGCGACGGTATAGCCAACAAGTAGGGCAACAACCGCTGAAATTAACGCCATCACCAAGGTTGTCGCGGTTGATTGAGAGGCCGCTTCTTCAGCGGCAAGGCTACTTTGTGACGCGGAGTTTTGCACTAACGCAACCAGTTCGCCCAAGATGACTTGAGTTTGATTGATCTGGCTTTCAGCTTGTTGAACATACTGAGCTTGTTGTTTTAGGTGTAAGGTTTCGTTGGCGGAGCTATTGAGCAGTCCATTTTCTGCCAGTGCTAATTGCTCTAGTTTGGATACATTACGTAAGAAACGTGTTTTTACATCGTCGGCAATCTTGATCCCTGCGAGGCGTTCTTTTGCGACTCTAATATCGTCCGTTAAGGTTTGTTTCAGTTCGGCTAAATCTGTGTCTTTGTTGATACGACGAATGTTTTTAAGATCTCGGCTGATACCACTGGTGATGAGTTCTGCACGATTTTGTAAAGAACGACTATTGGCCGAGCGTTGTAAAAGTAAATTTGCTGCCCATGAGTAGGTATCTTCCAAGTGCAAAAATGAACTGTTGAGTTGAGCTAATTGTGCTCTGCTGTTGAGAACTTGCTCGTAACTGCCCATAGCTTGAATTGAAAATTGGTAATACTGAATAGCGGCATTAATAACGGCATCCAATTTTTTTTGTTCGTCTGTGTTGGGAGAAAAATTCTTTAACGTTTGCGTGGCTTTTTCAAACTCATTTTTCGTCTCAAGAAAGTCTTGCTTCAAAGAAGGAAGCAGGGTTAGGTCGTGAGTTGCATCGTAATATGACAATGCTTGGTGGCTATCTTGTAAAATTGTTTGTAAACGAAAAGTGGCGATAACCATAGGGGTGGATTGCTGCGTAATCGCATTTAATCTCTTGTGCATGCTGGTGGTATTGCTGTAGTTAACGGCGGCTACGGCAATCAACAACACAAACATTAATGCGAAGCCAGCAATGGTGCGCTGAACAATGGACATAGGAGAGCTCTCTATCTAACAAATTACTTAATAAGACTAGAAGCGGAATGGCAACTTTTCTGCCTAATCCTTAAAGTAATCTATAAAAATGTTAGAAAGGTGAGCTGATACGAGGACGTCCCTTGGTAAGCAAATTGAATTTGCTTACCAAGGTCGCGAGAAAAATGCGCGGAAGGTGAGGGTTATTTCAGTAAATTACTCGGCTTAAAACTGTGCCAACTCACCTCAGTCGTGCGACTCAGAGATAAGCTAATCGCGAATGCTAGTAAGCCCACCAATATAGAAATAAGCCAAAACACCACGCCAGCTTCTGAAATCGGGCTCCATGGATTTGGATTAAACAGAATCAAGAAGGGCATTTTGTACAGACTGCTAAAGTAGTTGGCTAAACCATCAAATCCAAGTAACAAGCTCGCAAAAAATTGAGCCACATAAGTTGAAAATACAAACACCAATATAGGCGAATTAGTCAGTTGAGAAAGCGCCATCAGAATACTGGCGAGGGTAAACACCGAAATAACGCCAAGTAACATTTTAGCCGCGAACTCTATGCCGCTCATCAGCGCATAGCCCAAAGAGTCATATTGAAGTAATAAGGCGAGCGGATTCTCACTTGATATGCTGATGGCGTATAGGTACAAGTTAGCGAGCAGCAATAAGGCACCACACATCATGGGTATAACGATCAAGCCATAAAACAGTTTTACACCGTGAAATTGCAGCGGGGATATCGGCATGCTGCGCCAAAACATCGTACTGCCTTCTTGGCGTTCCTTACGCATCGTCTTAGCGAAATAAAGCCCCGATAGCAGTAATGATAAGCCGCCATACAGTAGATAAAGCGCGGCCTTGATGTCATCGCTAGCGTCTATGTTGGCTGGGGAGAAATCGCCGTGAAATTCCATCGAAATAAAGACGTCACCTTGCAAACCCGTACTGCTAATTAAGCTGACAAATAACAAGGTGGAGCAGACGAGGAAAAATAATAGGCTGCGAGTGATTAAAGTATGCTCGATGCGTTCTTTGTTCAACATAGCTAGGTAAGGGCGCATTAGCGATTCTCCTTTTGTAGCGCAATAAACAGTGAAGTGAGAGATGCAGGGTGAATGGAACCAAGAGATTCTGCTGGCTGTTTTTGCTCTCGCTTGAACAGGCAATGAAGCTGTTCACCTTGCTCGTTAATGGATAAAGGCGATAGCTTTTCTACTTCACTGTGCACATGCTGCGGAGCTTGCAGTGTGAAGTATTGTTCGGATATCGCGATCATACTGTCTTGATATATGGCTTTGCCTTGCTTGAGGATTAAAACATCGGTAAGCAGATGTTCGATTTCCGTCACTTCATGGCTGGTAATGATGAGGGCTCTGTCACTGCGTTTAAACCATTGCTGCAATTGTTGGTAGAACGTATCGCGGTACAATAAGTCCAAACCAAGAGTGGGCTCATCAAGAATCAGTACTTTGGTATCGGTTGCAATGACGATGGCAAGATGAAGTTGTACTTTCATTCCTTTCGAAAGCTGTTTGATTTTACTCGTAAGCTTTATGTCTGTACTGGCAAGCGCTTGCATTGCCTGTTCACGGTTAAAGCTTGGGTGGACGCCATTCGTATAGTTGATCAGCTGTTTTACACTCATCCACTCGGGTAGAACATTCACATCTGAAATATAGGCCAAATGCTCCATCATTTGAGCGTGGTCATCGATTGGATCGAAACCACAAATACTGACCTTCCCATTGCAGAAATGGCTGCCTAGCAAAGCGTTAATCAAGGTTGATTTTCCCGCGCCGTTGTGACCAAGTAAGCCAAGTACTTGTCCTGCTTGTAGCTGAAAGCTGATTGGGTGTAAGGCTTGATCTGAATTGCCTTTATTGGATTGGTAATTTTTCGTCACTTGGTTTACATCGACAAGAACGGACATAAATAGGCCTGTAAGATATTGATTTGATACAACCTTAACAACTCGGCCTTGGGGATGCCATCACTTTGATTGCAATCACATGTTGAGCGTAGCGAATGATTAAGTATTTAGCCTATGATGATCCTTTTACTTGTTGTAATTATATCTAATTGAAATAAATATAAAAAAAGCACTTAGCCTACTGTAGGCGAAGTGCTTTAAGAACGAGTACTTTTTGTGTAACTAAGCGCTTTTTTCCGCTGTTTCTAAGCGGTATTTCACCATGTCTTCAATGGTTAAAATTGGCATGTCGTGCATTTTACTAAAGGCAACCAGTTCAGGTGTTTTTGCCATAGTGCCGTCAACATTGGTGACTTCACAAAGCACACCAGCGGGAGCCAAACCGGCCATTTGCATCAAATCAACGGTACCTTCAGTATGACCACGGCGAGAAAGAACGCCACCTTTGCGAGCACGTAATGGGAATACGTGACCTGGGCGAGCCAAGTCTGTTGGTTTTGCTTGAGGGTTGATGGCCGTTTTGATCGTTGTTACACGGTCAGCAGCAGAGACGCCCGTTGTGACACCGACTTTTGCTTCGATGGTCACGGTAAACGCCGTTTGGTTTGCACTGTTGTTATCGACAACCATTGGTGGTAAATCAAGTTGGTTTGCTTGCTCGTCAGTTAAGCATAAGCAAACAATGCCGCTACATTCGCGGATCATCAGTGCCATTTGAGCATTGGTTAGCAGTTCTGCTGAGTAAATGATGTCGCCTTCGTTTTCACGATCTTCATCATCTAGCAATACCACGCCTTTGCCTGCTTTAAGTGCAGTAATGGCTTTTTCAACACGCTCTAGTGGAGTGCCGAATTCTTCTAATAACGATGATTGTTTCTGATTCATGGTAGACCTCTATAAATAAATACCAGAATCAGGGCATACATGAAGGGGGATACGCATAAAAATAGGCATCCAAAACAAGCACACTGAAGATCTTCAGTGTGTTTATCATCCTCTCCCATCCGGACTTTAACCGTCGGCCCTGGAATCTCACCAGATCTGCTGTCCTCGGCGTACCGAGCGCTCGCGGGCTTATCAAGATAACGAATAATGTAATCATCGTTCGTTTAATGACTTACCGCCGGTGGGGAATTTCGCCCCGCCCTGAGAATAATTAATGTGTCGCTTAATAATGTAAGCACGCCGATCTTACCGTCTCAATCCAGTGCTGGCAAGGTAAGCAAACGATTTACTGACATTATTGTGATGGTTTGATAGTTCCGCTGTTAAGCCGATTCTCTTCGAATCAAAGTCGGTGGAATAATGATCTTTTGAATGCCAGTTTGTGGATGTTTCAGTTGGTTAACAAGACGCTGACCCGCTTGTTTACCAATCTCATAGGCCGGGGAAGAGGTAAACGTTAAAGAAGGTGTGCACAACTGGGCTTCAGGGACATCATCAAAACCAATGATAGAAATTTGTTTTTCGATGTATTGATCTTTACCAACCCGTCGGTTGACTCTATTGGCGGCATAAACTGCACCAATAGCGGTTTTTGAACGGTGACACAGTAAAGCGGTTATCTGCGGATGATGATGCAGTAAGTTTTCGACGATGTCAGCGGCGTTTTGCTGGCTTTGATCGCACTCTACCACCCATTCATTTTTGAACATGAGGCCATATTGCATCAGGGTTGTACAGTATCCGCCAATCCGCTCTGCTCTCGTCAGTGAGTCGCCGCTCCCCCCCACATAAGCAATATGTCGATGCCCTTGCTCAATGAGATGCTGCGTTGCCAGTTTTGCGGCAAGGCTATTGTCTGGGCAGACATTGTCTACGGAGTCATCCACTGTTGCGCGCGATAAACAAATGGCGGGAATACTGGCGTTGTTTGCCAGTTCGATGACTTGAGAAGTCCCGCCTCTGAGTGGGTTGAAGGCAATACCGGCAACACCTTGCTGGATCATGGATCTTACGCATTTAGTCAGTTTGTCGGAGTCGTCGCCGTATTGGGCAAGAAATAACATATAGCCATGTTTCTCTAATACGCTGCTAATACCGGATGTGATCTCAGCGTAAAAAGGATCGGTGATGTCTCGCAAGATCAAGCCAATTAAATTGGAGTGCTGTGTTCTCAGGTTGGCTGCGGCTTCATTACGAACATAACCGAGTTCGTTAACCGCTTGGTTGACTTTTTTGATGGTCGCTTCCGAGATGCGGCCCTTATTGCCTAGTACCAAAGAAACGGTAGAAACCGATACACCGGCATGTTTTGCAACATCATTGATTTTTACTGCTTTCTTTTTCATGCGGGCTATACAGCTTATGCTTTTGACGACTCGTCGCTACTATATCGAAAATAAAGTACGTCATGGAGTAAAACGTTTTATCAAGGCTGAAAAATGGATCATTAATCACAGACTCAGTTTAATCTTAGATATATCAGCAACTGCTTGTTCAAATTTGTGACTTACGGACTATTAGTAAACTGATAAAACGTTTTACTCTTTGGGCAGATAGAACTTAGAGCGCCAAATCTCGCGGACACATGGATGAGGAGATGGCGTTTTTTAACAAGATTTTGATAAAACGTTTTACCTAGTCAATCACTGAAACTATGTACCGCTTAGAGGGCGTTAACCATGTCTAGAACTTCGAATAAAACCACATTGTGGGAGTTTTTCCAAAGCCTCGGAAAAACCTTCATGCTCCCAGTCGCTTTGCTCGCATTTTCGGGTATTTTACTCGGCGTCGGTAGCTCATTTTCAAGCGCCGCAGTCAAAGAAACCATTCCACTATTAGACAATATGCCCATGCAATTGTTGTTCATGTGGATGACGAAAATTGGCCTTGTCGCCTTTATTTATTTGCCAGTTATGTTTGCGGTTGCCATTCCTCTTGGTTTAGCTCGAGAAGAGAAAGGCGTTGCCGCATTTGCTGGCTTTGTCGGTTACGCGGCGTTGAACTTATCGATCAACTTTTATCTTTCCGTCGCGGGCGTGCTGGGTAATGCAGAGCAAGAAGCCGCTTACGGCGTAAAATCCATAATTGGTATCGACTCAATTGATACGGGTATTTTAGGTGCCGTCATCGTCGGTATTATTGTTGCGAAGCTTCACTTACGCTTTTACACCTACAAAATGCCAGATGCACTCGCTTTCTTTGGTGGGGCGCGTTTTGTTCCTATTATTACAACGGTCGTGCTTGGTGTTGTTGGCCTTGCTGTACCACTCGTATGGCCATTCTTCGCAGCAGGTATTAATGCGATCGGTACGGCGATTTCTCACGCTGGCCCATTTGGTCCATTCATGTTTGGTGCTGGTGAGCGTTTACTACTGCCGGTTGGTTTGCATCACATATTGGTTGCATTGATCCGCTTTACCGAAGCGGGTGGCACACTGGATGTGTGTGGCGATACCGTGAGCGGCGCGTTGAATATTTTCTATGCCGAGGTCGCGTGTAGTAGTGTTGATGGTTTCTCTCCATCTGCGACGGCTTTCCTCTCTCAGGGTAAAATGCCGACATTCCTAGGCGGTTTACCGGGTGCGGCTCTTGCTATGTACCATTGTGCTCGCCCTGAAAATCGTGGAAAAATTAAAGCACTGCTAATTTCTGGCGTTGTGGCGTGTACCGTTGGTGGTATTACAGAACCACTCGAATTCTTGTTCCTATTTATTGCTCCGGCACTTTACCTTATTCACGCAGTCCTTACTGGTCTTGGCTTTATGGTTATGGGCTTGCTCGATGTGACCGTTGGTAATACCGATGGCAATATTATCGACTTCTTTATCTTCGGTGTACTGCAAGGTACGGCGACTAAGTGGTACTTAATTCCCCTTGTGGCGGCCATTTGGTTTGCGGTTTACTACAGCGTGTTCCGCTTTGCGATTGTACGCTTCAACTTAAAAACTCCGGGTCGCGAAATCGACAATACTGAAGATGCGATCTCCTCTGCTGGCGAAAAAGTGACCGGTTACAAAGGCGATATCATTTTAGAGGCACTCGGTGGCCCTGCGAATATTGTGTCGCTTGATAACTGCATAACGCGTTTACGTTTGTCTGTTGAAGATATGTCTTTGGTTGATGATGCTCGGCTAAAAGCGAACGGTGCTCTTGGTGTTGTTAAGCTGGATGATCATAACCTTCAAGTTGTGATTGGCCCCCAAGTGCATATGGTGAAAAATGAGATGCAAAGTCTCATGCCAGCATAACAAAGCACAGCGATAACCTTGGGGGGCTTTGCTCCCCATTTTCCGTATTTGAATCTCGTTTTATTGGAGTTTGCCATGTTTGATTTTTCTCGTACTGTTGATCGGCACGGTACTTATTGCACCCAGTGGGACTATGTTCAAGATCGTTTTGGTCAAGCCGACCTTCTGCCATTTACTATTTCAGACATGGATTTTGAGACGGCGCCGAGCATTCAAAATGCGCTTAAGGCTCGTTTAGAACATGGTGTATTAGGCTACAGCCGTTGGAATCATGACGACTTTAAACAGGCGATCTTGGATTGGTTTGCATCTCGTTATGACGCAACACTGGATGCAGAAAGTATCGTTTACGGCCCGTCGGTTATTTACATCATTGCCAAGTTAATTGTGCAATGGACGAGTGTTGGGGACGGAGTGTTGGTTCATACACCCGCGTATGATGCCTTTGCTAATATGCTGGAAGCGAATGAGCGCGCTTTACTGACAAGCCCGTTGCTAAAGACCGACACCAGTTATGAGATTGATTGGTGCCAATTTGAGTCTCAATTGGCTAAGCCCGAATGTAAAGTTTTGCTGCTCTGTTCTCCGCAAAATCCGACCGGAAGAGTATGGAGTGAGCGCGAACTTAGTAAAATGGCCGAGTTATGCTTAGCGCATAACGTAAAAGTTATTTCTGATGATATTCATATGGATATGGCATTTGAACGTTACACACCTTGGCCTTCAGTCGCGCTCGATAACCAGTGGGCACTGGTCAGTTCTGGCTCCAAATCATTTAATATTCCAGCGCTGACTGGCGCTTATGCCTTGATCCCTGATGAGGAGATTCGTAATGCTTACCTCAAACAACTTAAAGCCGCTGATGGCTTGTCTTCACCGGCAATTTTAAGTGTTATTGGGCACATTACGGCCTATCAAGATGGCGAAGCTTGGTTAGAGGAGCTAAAGCAATACCTAAAGGCTAACCTTACTTTTGTGGCTAACGAGATAAATAACGCCTTTCCCTCGATTAACTATCAAGTGCCGCAAGGTACCTACCTAGCTTGGATTGATCTTTCGAGTTTGAATGTGAATATGGACGAATTGCAAAAACGTCTCATTGAAAACCACAAAGTGGCGATCATGCGTGGAGATACCTATGGGAGAGAAGGCGAGGGATACTTACGCCTGAATGTAGGTTGCCCTAGGAGTAAAGTAGAAGCGGGGGTATCAGCCTTGATCTCGGCTATTTCCTACCTTATGAGCGAAGAGTAACTCGAATCACTGTTGTCCAATTCATTAAGCTGGGACAACAGTGCTATTTTGTTGATTAAGCGGCTTTTCTTAGGCGATCTTCTTTGCTTTTATTGACCCAAAATCGCTGAGCTTTTGGCCCTAAACTGTGCAACATCGTAGCACTTACGATCAGTATCATGCCCATGATGGTATGGGGTTGCCATTCGAAGTTGAAAAACATCACCTGCCATAACGTTGCGAATACGAGGTTAGTGAAGATTAAGGGCGCCAAAATTGAACCTGTGCTGACTAATCGATAAGCCTTCGCCCTAAATACTTGCGTATTAATGGTGGTGACCGACATTAATAGCACGGCAATGACCGCCCATATCCAATCATTGTCCAAGACGACATTTTGTAACAGCAACGTCGACAGGCTTAAATCACCATTGTGTACGTTCAGGATATCGTTCCCTTGTAACCCAGCAAATAGCACAAAAGCGAAGACCGAGGCGAACACCATGCACCAGGTATTTAATGCCAATGAGGATAACTGGCTTTTCGTCGACCGATACATACACACTTGGCTTGCTGGATTAAACACCCCTGATGCGACCCCAATCAACAACTCTGGTCGCCAGTCTATATTTCCCTTTATGCCAGATTGAATGGCGACGCCAACAAAAGCCATCAGCAATGCGATGATCGTGAGGTGATTAAGGGGGGTACCAAAGATGATTTTTTCTAACAAAGGGATAAATAAGGGGCCGGTACTAAAAAGCACCACAGATTCCATTAAGGAAAGGTGAGCAAGTGCATACAAAAAGCAAACCTGTGTGAGGGTAATAAATAACGCCCTCAAAACGAGCGCGGGTAAGGTGGCTCTATCCGGACTCTGCCATTCAGTGATGGCGAGCAGCCAGACCATAAATAGCGCGGGTATCAGAAAACGCAGCAAAATAAGTAGGTCGTAGTGGATGATGTCCGTCAGGTTTTTGGTTAACAATCCTGTGAGTGACAAGTTAAACGTAGAGATAAGCATGAAAGTAATGGCCTTCATTTGGTGATTGCTTTGCTCTGGGTGGGATGCAGATAACGACATAAATATAGCTCCTCAATGATGCTTGAATTTTAGACCGCTTGAAGAACATAAAAAAGCGAGTAATATTGACATGATGTGTAAGAAAAACTTACCAATTAAATCTTGAGGCGGTCATGAAGAAACTGGTTCCTTTAAAGTCCATTTATGCCTTTGTGGCCGTTGCTGAGCTAGGCAGCATGACGGAGGCGGCCAACACGTTGAGCGTCAGCCATTCTGCGATAAGCCAAGCGATAAAAGCGTTAGAAAATCAGCTCAATCGGCCGTTATTTCGTCGTGTAGGAAGGCGTGTTGAACTTAACATTGATGGGCGTCGATACTATAAGAAAGTCGCCCCTGCGTTGGAACAAATCGTGTTGGCCAGTGAAGAGCTAGCAAGCAGCAATGACGACAGCCCATTAACACTGAACATGATCAACTCGCTAGCACTGCATTGGTGGATACCAAGAGTGGAGGAGTTTCAACGATCAGCCCCCAATATTGATATTCGGATTTCAAATATTCCTATGGTATTTGACTTAGAACGGGAGGGGGTGGATGTGGCACTGATCCATGGCCACCCGCGTGAATGGCAAGACTATCATTTGGAAAAGCTCGGTGACGATAATTTGGTTCTTGTTTGCAGCCCTAAACTTTTAGAGGTAGACGATGAGCTGTCTGTTGCTGAGATGCTTGAACGTTATGCTGCGATCTATGTGACGAACCCAAGAAGACAAGACGATTGGCAACACTGGTGTGATGCTTATCAAATACCGATACCGAACAGGCAGAAAAACTTAAGCTTTAATGCCACGATTCAGTCCGTTCAAGCGGCCATGAGTGGCTTAGGCGTGTTGGTGACGCACCAGCAGTTTATTAAGAGTGATATTGAGTCTGGCTTATTGGTGCAAATAGGTAATGAAGTCTTGCACCCAGAGAAGAGTTTTTATTTTGCTTGCCCAGTCGAAAAACTAAAACAAGAAAAGGTGCTGACGTTACGTTCTTGGCTTCACCGAGCCTTTAGTCAGTGAAGCCATGCGTGTGGGAAAGTACTATTGCAATGCTAATTTTTGAATTGGTAAATGGGTATCAATAATCGTCACTGAGTTTTCAAGTGTTGTCTCCGGTTCTACCGATGGGTTTGAAGGGTAGTGTTTGCCAGTATGTTCAATTTTCCGGTAGGCGCGATTACTCCAAATGATAAGATCATGCCAACCATGACTGACGACTTCAGATGCGGCGATTGGAGTACTGGCAACCGTGAAGTAATCTAATTGATTATTCTGGTTATCAAATAGATAGGTAGAGCAACCACCAGAACCACAGAAGTAAGGGCCGATTAATTGGATAATATATTCGTTATTACCATCGTTGTTGAGGTCATACTTACCATAAAGAAATTGGACTGACTCTAAACTTGTATCCACAGTAATGTTATTTTTGACCAGAGATTCTACATAGAACTGCTCATTGAACGGCGTGTGTCTTGAGTTAGACGAACTTGCTTGCAAGCTACAACCGGTAGCAGCCAGTAAGAGACCGACAATGATGAGTTTCTTTAACATATTTTATGCTCTATAAATTCGAAATTGATTAGGATGTATCTAATATCTTACCTCAAATATTGAACCCTGATGGTTATATTTAGATGACAAACCTTTAAGAGAGGAGTGGTGTATGTCAGGCAACAATAAGAGTGAAATACACGTCATTGCATTACCCTCGCTGATTCATCGTATGGGAGGAGACACGGTTAAGCAGGCCAAGCAATTAGCGTTGAGTCATCACTGTGTATTAAAAAGAGTGAGGCGCTCTCGAAACTGGCAATTGTTAGGGGAAAGCCGGCATATTATGCCATTACTTATCGCGTTGCGTGCTGGGTATCCAGAAGCGATGGGCTACCTGATTGATAAGGTTTCAATTTATCAAAAGACTAAGGTCAAGCCGACATTCAGCATGCATGAGCAGTTATTGCACCTACTTAGCGAAAACCCAAACATCACCCTGTCTGAAATGATGGACGTTACTCACTGCTCGATAGCACAAGCGCGTCGTGCTCGCTTTGAAACGGAAGATATGGACGATTAAATTTGTTGAGCTTTCAGCGTTAGATCTTGTTGCGAATAATCTTCAGCTTGCTTCCCATCACAAATCAAATCAATGACTTTATAGCTCGCTAAGTCGCCAAACTCTGTAACCAGATAATCTCGAAATGCCTGTTCATTTGGCCACTTGCCTCGAACAATATAGCCTTCCTCTTTATCAAAATCTTCGGTTTCAAAAAAAGAGAAATCGGTCATGCCGATGTTGTGACAATACAAAACTAAATACATTGATAAATCCGTAGGTGCTGACTGTTTAAAGATTCGCTGTGCGATAGAGCCGATAAATATCGGCATAGATTACCAGATAACTGGCCTATTGTAGCGATGTAATCAAAGAGCGCGAGACCGCAGTGCCTATTGGATTCTAAATAACTGAACAAGCCCGTCAGTTTATCGAATGTTCATTTTCCAATTGCTTCCTATGCTTACCTTAGACGCACAACGATGCGTTATTGATAACTATAAGGACAGCATGTGATGAGCAAACCGATTGTTGTGGACAATAAACCCATTAAAATCAGCCTAAATAAAGGCGATGAACACTATTTTTGTGCCTGTGGCCAGTCAAAAAATCCACCATTTTGTGATGGTTCTCATGCAGGAACCGGCATTAAACCGATCAATTTCGTGGCCGACGATACGGGTGATGCCTACCTTTGCCAATGCAAACATAGCGCGAACCTCCCGTTTTGCGATGGCAGTCATAAGCAATTCACAGCCGAACAAGTGGGAAAACCTGGCCCCGGCATAACCGCAGGGGCTGGTGATATTCCGGTCGCAGTAGTGACTGCTGAAGAGCCAACGGTGACCTTCATTCATCAATTAGCCAGAGAAGGGCTAAGCAAACTCGGGCATCACGGACCAATGACATCCATGGGGGTTCCTCGGCATTTATTACCACACTGGGACGATCTTCAAGTGATGGTCGCGCAAATGGCACGAAAACCTTTGCTGGAAAATGTTCCGGTCGCGACGAAATTAGTGATTGGACCCAAGGCGAAAAAACCACTCACGTTAGACATCCCTTTGTTTGTGTCAGACATGAGCTTTGGGGCGCTTTCTGAAGAAGCTAAAATTGCGATGGCAACGGGTGCAGAGCGAGCTGGAACGGGGATATGTTCAGGCGAAGGGGGAATGCTACCTGAGGAACAACAAGCAAATTCGCATTACTTTTATGAGTTGGCCAGTGCAGAGTTTGGTTACGATGAAGCGTTACTGAGCAAGGTCCAGGCGTTTCACTTTAAAGGCGGGCAAGGAGCCAAAACAGGGACAGGTGGGCATCTTCCGGGCAACAAAAATATCGGAAAAATTTCTCAAGTTAGAGGCATCCCTGAAGGCGAACCTGCAATATCCCCCCCAACTTTTCCACACTTGGTTACGGTTGAAGATTTTAAACAGTTCGCAGATCGAGTAAGGGAAGTAACGGGAGGGATACCGATAGGCTTTAAGCTCAGTGCCAACCACATTGAAGAGGATATTCAGTTTGCACTTGATGCCAGCGCCGATTACATCATTTTGGATGGGCGCGGTGGTGGTACGGGGGCTGCGCCAGAAATGTTTCGCGATCATATTAGCGTACCTACCATTCCTGCATTGGCTCGGGCAAGGCGCTATTTGGATCAACAGGGTGCAAGTGAGCGAGTGACACTGATCATTACTGGCGGATTACGCGTCCCCATGGATTTTGTTAAAGCCTTGGCGTTAGGGGCGGATGGCGTAGCGATTTCAAACAGTGCGATGCAGGCGATTGGCTGCGTTGCCGCCAGAATGTGCAACACCAATAACTGCCCAGCAGGCATTGCGACCCAAAAAGCGGATCTTCGTCAGAGATTGAATGTAGAGAAATCGGCCAATCAATTGAAGAATTTTTTTGAAGCTTCGACAGAGTTAATGCAAGTAATGGCTCGGGCTTGTGGTCACGATGACTTAAGCAAATTCAATCGGAAAGATTTGGCCACATGGCACCGCGAGATGGCGCGACTTTCCGGTGTGACATTCTCTGGGTACGAAGAATAGCGCGATGGTAAAGGTGACAAATGGAGAAGCCTATTTTTCTGTTTGTCGCCTTGAACGGCGGCACAATCCTACTTAGCAATTTAGAGGGCATGAGGCTTAGAAGGTATGTCCCAATCTAAAGGCATAGCGCGTTGTTTTTTCTCTAGGTTATGATGAGAGAATAGTCGTTTATCCAAGTTGTAGCTGCTAGTATGTTGGCTTGTTTGTTCAAAACTAATCGTGGCGTTTTGTCCTACAGGTAGAGTATTTAAGTGAGCGAATTTCAAGAACTATCCCGTCAAATTGAACTGGTTTCCCTTACTGAAGAATCAGCACAAAGTCAGGTGCTTAACGATCTGATTGAAAAGGGGCTGGAGCCCGGATCGGTCGCATTAATTTTGGAAGCGTTTCCAATTGAAGATCGCGCTAGGCTTTGGCGTTTGCTGCCACTAGAGCTGCACATCGACGTACTGACTGAAATGCGTGCAGATGTGCGATTATCGGTGATCGAGTCCCTATCTGACGTTGAATTGAAATTAACATTAGCCAAGTTAGATAACTTATCCTTGATTGAATGGGCTGATTCTTTACCTGAAGAGATCACCGCCGATGCGATACGCTTAATAGAGAAAAGCGAATTAGAATTGTATGACCAAGCGAACGAGTTCGATGAAGAAGAGCTTGGACGCTGGGCCGAAAGAAAAGTCATTACCCTGCCTTTCAATATCACCGTAGACAAAGCCAAAGTCTTGATGGAACGCTACAGCTACGATACGCCACAGCAAGTCTACTTGATCAATCGGCATAAGCAGCTGAAAGGTGTGGTGAATTATTACGAAATTCTCAGAGCAGACAGCGGGGTAAAGCTGAATAGCTTAGCGATAGACCACGTCACTACGCTCAGCAGTAAATTGAGCTTGCAAGAGGGTATTGAAGGGATGGGGCAATGTTCCTTATCGGCCTTACCTGTAGTCGATGACGATCAGACACTCATCGGTGAAATCGACTGGAAATTTGCACTCAATACGCAACGTGAAATTTATGAGACTCGCTTAATGGCCGGTACGGGTATGGATGAGGGAGACGACTTGTTTGCTCCTGTACTGAAAAGCTCACGCAAACGAGGTGTGTGGCTTGGTATTAACTTGTTCACCGCTATTTTGGCATCGGTCACCATCGGGTTATTTGAAGATGTGATCACTCAGGTGGTGGCGCTTGCCGTACTGATGCCTATCGTAGCTTCTATGGGAGGCATCGCGGGCAGTCAAACCCTGACCTTGATGGTTCGGGCGATGGCATTAAACCAAATTGCCCCAGGTAACCGGTTGGCGTTATTAAAAAACGAACTGGGTATTGGTTCTATTAATGGCCTACTTTGGGCTGTGATCATAGGGGCTCTTGCCGGGCTCTGGTTTCAATCTGCTGTCCTTGGTGCCACCATTGCATTAGCTATTATTGTGAACATTATCGCCGCTGCGTTATTTGGTGTAATTATCCCTATTGTATTGGATAAATTAAAACTCGATCCAGCTCTAGCAGGGTCAGTAATACTAACGACTGTCACCGATGTGGTCGGCTTTTTTGCCTTCCTCGGTACTGCAAGTTTAGTCATGTTGTAATGAGTAACCCAAAGCCCCTTTATTTTTGAATTTGACTCGAGGTGAGAATGATCAACCAACGAGGCTGTAGAATTTCTCCTCGCCCGTCTCAATTCTGATCCTGCCGCCATTTCATCACGATATGAACTTGAACGCACTAACTCCTTGTGATCTAATCTAAATTATTCGCCACAAGACACGGTTATGCCCAACTTCAAAACCGATTACTCGAACCAAAACATGTTCGTCCCTATCATCATCGATGAACAACTCATCCCCGGAACTATTGAGTATGCGATTTCCCACATTGTCGATAACCACCTCGACCTCTCGCCCTTTGATGCGCACTACCACAACGACAAAAACGGGGCGGCGGCTTATCCACCCTCCATCATGCTTAAGGTTATTTTTTACGCCTATTCCCTCGGCATGTTAACTAGCCGACGCATAGAAAGAGCCTGCATCAACAATGTCACTTTCATGTGCTTATCGGGCGACGAGCGACCACACTTCACCACTATCGCGGCTTTCATCGCACAAATGAAGGACACCATCGAACCACTGTTCACTCAGGTTCTCATGATATGCGATGAACAAGGCCTAATAGGCCGTAACATGTTTGCTATTGATGGCTGTAAAATTTCATCCAATGCCAGTAAGGAATGGAGTGGCACACACGAAGAGCTTCGCCGTAAAAAAGAAAAACTACAGCGGGCGAGCCAGCGAATTATCGAGCGTCATCAAAGCCAAGATTCGCTCCCAAATGAAGTTATCGAACAAGACCTAAGACAAAAACAAAAGCTTGATAGCAGCGCCGATAAAATAGGTTCATTTCTGGCGAGCACTAAAGACAAATTGGGCAGCAGTAAAAAACCCGTAAAAAGCAACATCACGGACAATGACAGCGCTAAAATGACCACCTCAAAAGGTACGATTCAAGGTTATAACGGCATCGCCATCACGGATGACAAGCACCAAATTATTTTACACAGCCAAGTGTGGGGAAGCGTTGGTGAACAGCAAACATTAAAGCCTGCAGTGCTCGCTTTGAAAGAACAATTAGAGAAGCTACCCAACAGCTCAAAGCGCACCACCAAGTTCACCGCAGACAGCGGATTTCATAGTAAAACCAACCTCAAGTTCCTGTCTGAGACTCCTTATGATTGTTACATAGCAGACACTGGATTTCGCAGCCGTAATCCGCTGTTTCAAAACAGTGAAACCTATCAGACCGAGCAAGCGAAAAAACGAAAGAAACGCTCGAAAACAGGTAAAACCTGTTACTCCATTTCTATGTTCGAGTTCAACCAAGACGACATGACTTGCCGATGCCCTGCAGGAAATATGATGCGGCTGAGCAGCAAGAACGCCGTCATCCGTGGAGAGCGTGGTGCTCAGTTTTGTGGATACCTAAACGACTGCAGACAATGCGTTCATCAACCGCTGTGCATGAGAAAACCGCCTGGCAAGCAAGTCGGTCGACAAGTCTTCTTCATCTACAAAAACACCAAAGACTTTGACCACATGCAAGCCATGAAAGACAAGATTGATAGCCCAGAAGGAAGGCGGCAATACAGTAAACGGCTTGGGTGTGTTGAACCTGTTTTTGGCAACATCACCGTCAACAAACAGATGAATCGATTTACGCTAAGAGGACAAGAGAAAGTGAACGCCCAATGGGCGATGTTCAGCATGCTTCACAACATGGAAAAGCTACGGAATTGCATCATCTAGAGGGTAAAACCTCTAAAATCAGCGAAAAACCCAAATTAACTCTCATCCTGTCGCTCTATCTTTCCTTACCATGATAAAGGCCGCTACCATCGAGCAGTATTTACGCCGTTGCCAGTAGGATTAATGACGATAAAAACATGGGAAATCGGTGAAAAATCGAGAAATTCTACAGCTTCAACGCCCTATTAAACAAGCAAAAACAATCGATAACGTTTATGGCAGTGCGTTTTATCACTTAGAAGCCAAAGACAGAACCATCGATGAGCTAAGAAAAAAGCTGGTGGCGAAAACGGATAATCAAGAGTGGATAGATACCGTTCTTAATGATCTGATTGAACGAGGTTATTTAAAGTCAGATAAAAAATTTGCGATTAATTTTGTCGAAATGGCGTTTAACGCGCAAAAGGGCAGGCAGTTTATTTTGACTCAACTCAAGCTCAAAGGTGTGGATGAGTCCACCATTCAGGAAGCGATTCAACATATCGTTGACCGTGATGAAGTGTGCGAAATAGCCATGATTAACGAGCGCCTTTCAAGTATGAGGCTAGAGTCGTTTTCAAGTGACAAGCTACAAGCCACCCTAATCAAGTATGGTTTTAAATCGTCGGATGTACGAGAAGCCATAAAAGCACACCCAGTCGCTTCAACGCTGTCATCAAAAATGCAAATCAAAGCTGATAAAGCCGATTTAGTAAAAGAGATAGAAAAACTGGCACGTAAGCTCAAAGGCAAGTCAGTGATAAAGCGCGAGTTACAGCAAAAACTGATTGATATGACAAAATTTGATGAAGAAATGGATAAACTGGAGCTCGATGGCAGCATCGATTTTTACGCTAACTGCCAACTAAGGCTTGAGAAAAAACGCTTTGATTTAAAGAGCTCGAAAGACAAAAGCAAAGCCTACGCGTACCTGTATTCTCACGGGTTTAGCTCTGATGAGATCAAAGAGACCTTATCTCAATAACTGAGTCCTAGTACCTGAGTGTCATTTAAATTCAGAGCAACAAACAAAAAGGGCCAACTCTTGCGAGTTGGCCCTTTCCAAATGTTTGGTGGGCTGGCGGGAGTGATCATATAACTAATTGTATTAAATATACTTTATTAAAATTAAATCTTCGAAAGTATCTTTGTGGCATTTTCAAAAATTGAGTCTGAAATCTTCTCAGGGAAATCTTCAGGTAGCTTTGCTTTTACTTGTAAGATTGCTTCGGGGAATTCACCTTTCAGCTCATTCAATATCTTTTGCATCTTATCTTGGCTGAAGTTTACTGCTTTAGCTGTATCCAGAAAGTGGCGAGGTAATATTTTGTTAATTTCATACTTTTTCCCTCTAGTCGCTTTGAGTCCCATTGCGAGCTTGATTTTTCTAATATTCAGGCCTCGACCACCCAGAAGCGGATATGCTGATAAAATATCGTAGAATGGAGTTAAACGATAACTCCCTCCCTTCTCAATATAAATAGAATAGTTCTTAGCATGCCCATCAGTTGCCCCTATAATCCACTGAAAAACTTGAAACTTCATGAAGTTATACTGATCTTTCAGTGCATTACTTGAACCCATGAGTAGCTTCATGATTTCCGAAATACCGGGGCCACCTTGAGGTTCGTACTTGATTGATGATGGCATACCAAATACTTGGCACATGTCTTCTTGAGGTAGACGGAGTAAGTTAGCTTTATCTTTAGTCCAGCGTCTATCGAATCGCTCTACAGCTAAAGCTTTCAGGTTATCAGTTTTGAGCATGTGGACATTGGGAACTGCAAACCCTAGTGCCTTAGCTAACTCGATGCAAAGGTACTCGTTTTCAACACTGTCTTTAAGATCTAATGTTGCGTTTGCTTGTTGTATTTCGCCAATCGGTAGTTTGATGATATGAGTTGTTGGAGTATTACCTTTGGGGATACACCACTGTTCATCAAGAAATAGAAGTGCCGTTTTTTCTTGAACACCAGCCACTGATATTCTGAAATCTTCTTCTTCTTCAACCATTCCGAGGGGGATATCGGATTTGTAGGCTGAAAGCACTGCATCCAACTTTTTATCATCTAAGACTTGATAATTGAGTGATTCATTTTTGTAAGGTTGTTCAGGAGAAATTAATGCAATAGCTCCGACGCTATCTTTACCAACTTCTTTGAGAAGATCGAATGGCTGCTTAGATGAAGCTTTATAACGATTTACGATCCTGTCTCTCACCTTTGGGCTATCAGGTAAAAGGTTGTCGAAGTAGTTGATGACTGAGTCTGAAGTTATAGGTGGAAGTTGTAATTTTAGAGACAATGATAGTGGTCGGGACTTGTCACTGGTTACCCAGGTCTTATCATACTGAAAAGTATGAGCACCATTCTTCTGTTTATTGAGAGTCCCTACGAGTTCTCCGTTCATGTATGCGTTTAGTTTTTGCATTACCAGTTCTCATCATCTTGGCTATCTTGTGAACTTACTTGTGCTTTTTCCTGGATGCTCAGTGTCAGCTCCATTGCCTGAATAAGTTTAAAGAAAGTCGAAAGTGTTGTCTTATCAGGACTATTTTCGAAGTTTGAGATAGTTGCTTGCTTTATGCCTACCCTTTTGGCCAACTCTGATTGAGTCCAGCCGTTCTTTTGCCTTATTAGGAGCATCATGTCAGCGAGTTGCTTTGGACTATATATCATTTATTCCAATCCTCTATAGAGTTAAGGTGCGACTTCATATATCTCATTATCCTCTAGTAAGGATATATAAAAGTATATCCCTTGATGGGGATATAGTCCACCATATACCCACAAGGGGATTTTTAAAGTGATATCTCCTTGTGGGGGTATTCGGTGACATGGTGAGGCATAATTTCACGGTAACTTGTCGCGAGCATGTGATTAAGTAGCCCCACATCAAATAGAAACAGCTTTATGGCATTCACTTTTTGATGTGCAATGCCAGGTTGTAGTGGTTACTTATTACGGCACAGGTACACATCAATGCAGTCGGTGTAACCATTCCCGACGATGTACGTAGCTCTTGTTGGTGGTATCTTCACCACATAAATAGCTTTGTCTTACGCACCTTGAAACGCAATGATAGAAGGGCGTTGGATCGACAGAGATGAGTTTTTTAATAAGATAGTAATTACGTGAGGTAGGGAAAGTAGGGGGCCACTGGGTGAAAAACGAAAAGCAGCAGACAAAAAAAAGGGCCAACTCTTGCGAGTTGGCCCTTTCCAAACGTTTGGTGCTGGCGGCATCTGAACTAAGCTTCTATCTCTCTGTTTTAAAAGGTAACTGTTCGGTTTGAGTTTTGATTTTAGTACCATTCTTGGTACTAAAATAATTTGATACTTCATAATATATAAAATTCTATTTTGAGATATAGAGCCTTTGTACTATAGGTAAAAACCTTAAAACCCTTCTTTTGGTGCGGCATACTGACTAAGTTGAACTGATAGTACTAAGGATTTGTCATGGCTGATATTAGAGACCAAAAACTGCTTTATCATATTACTAGTTTAGAAAATGTAGCATCCATTCTAGATAATGGATTATTACCAAGAGTTGAGTTAGAAGATTTTGATGATGTTGCAGATCATGAAATTCTGGATGGGCGTCAAGCATATAATTTGGAGCGATATGTTCCCTTCCACTTTTTTGCTCGAAACCCATTTGATGGGGCAGTTCAAACTGATAATCCTGATACTGATTTTGTATTGGTTGCAGTTAGAAGAACGCTAGCTCAGGCTAGAAATTGGAGTATTATTCCACGGCATCCTCTAGCAAACCAAGGGGTTGAAGTTCTGGATTATGAGGAAGGTTTTAATCGTATCAATTGGCAAGCAATGAATCGTAGAGATTATAACGATGATGAGTCAAAAAGTGTGTGCATGGCCGAATGTTTATCGCCAAACGTGGTAGCTGTTAATGATTTTTTTAAGATTTTTGTTCCAAATGAACAGGTTAAGAAAAACGTCGAGATGCTGTTGAGGGATAAAAGAATTGCTCTGGATGTAAAGGTCAATCAAGGGATGTTTTTAAATCGATAGTTAATTCTCGAGAAAGGCTTCCCATTGGAAGCCTTTGTGCTTACTAAATTACTGGGAACTCATTTAGTAAGTCGTAGGCGTTCTATCCAACCATTGCTGTTCTTGTAACCGTGCTAGAGCAGCTTTGATATGGGCTGGCTTCATTTGCGCTTTACGTTCACTCCACCCATGAACTTTTTTGATTACATCTTCTAGTTCCACTTCCTTGTGAGGGCATTCTTGTGTCACAACCCAATGAACTGTAGAGAGTAACTCCATACCGTAAGGTGACTCAAAACCATCGACCAGCTTGGTCACTTGGTCAAAGTTTTCCTTAGTGTCAGGGTGAGAGGCTAAGAATGATTGAGCATCATTGATTGCGCCACCTTTTAGTTGAATAGACGTGTCAGGCTTGTTTATACCATCAGCGTAGCCTGAAATAAAATGCCCTTCCATTTTTTCTAATACATGGCGTAGCACATCAGCATAAGGGCCATAGTGATGTTTTTGGAAGTGGACTTTATTTAATTTTTCTCCTGCCGCCGTCAAGAAATAGACGAGCTTTTGGACTTCAAGCAAAGACAGTTTGTAGTGTAATCCAGTTGTGAGGTATTCATTAATTAACCCGATAACCGCAGCTCGACCAATTGTCATCCTAGGTTTAGGTGTTCGGTTAATCATTTGTTCGGCTTTAGGTGCATTTTGAGGCGGATAAATACGCCACTCAACATCTGGCATATCGGATAATGCCGCCTGAATTTCACGCTCTACTTCAGACCAAGGCAAACCACCGAGCCCACTACCTAGAGCTGGTATCGCTACAGAGGTTAGCTCTAATCTTCGAACTTCTTTTTTGAGAGCACCTAAACCATCTTGGATGTATTCAATTTTAGATTTTCCTTTCCAATGAGCTTTAGTTGGAAAGTTGATGATGTAGAAAGGTGCATTGATTGATTGAGTAGCAACAGACAGCATTTTTCCGGTTGTGAGTTTTTTACTATCACAAGCTGATTTGTACGCTTTGAAATTATCAGGAAAGGCTTTTTTAAACTGCAAAGCAAGGCCTTTTCCCATAACTCCAACCGTATTAACGGTGTTAATAATGGCATCGGCTTGATCGTGCAGGATGTTTCCTTCAACGTATGAAATCATTGTTAGCTACTCAACTAATAATACCATTCTGGCTTAACCAGAATTTCAGGTTGATGTTTTGAATTGGCGATAATCAGTTTTACCTTCTCTGCTAATTCTGGCGTTTTTACTCCGACTTGTCGAATACAATTCCAAGGTACTGAGTTGTATGCTAGAAATTCAGCTTGCTTTTCTTCTTTAAATTGCTGCCAGTATTTAGCATGGATTTTCTTGAAATCGAGTTCATTTAATCGTGAAAAATCATCGATTTGCTCAGCAAACGCCAAGTCGGCATGTATGTCAGTAAAAAAGCAGTTTGGGTTAGCGACCATTATTGTTTGTGTATCACTGATTAAATGCACAATCTGTTCTTGCCCATCGTGGAAATCATCATGACCTTGATGAATGACATAAAGCATCACAGATCGGGGGCAGAAGTTAAATGGAACATACTCACCAATCATACCACCAGCGGCAGCATCAACACGGTGCTGTAATCGTCGCTGTTTAATGTGGTTATAACCAATATTCTTATTTGTTAAGTTAAGTTCAATACGTTTGGAGTCCGACCATAAACAATCTGCGGCTAGTATCCCGTTTAGGTTGTTGATGTGAGTGATATGGGAGACTTTCACAGTCATCGATAACATCCTTGGCAAGGTGATGAAAATATTGAAGATAAAAATGCTAATCAGTATGTTACGGAATGATGTTATCACTCTTGACGATGAAATTTCTACTTTAGTTGATTTGTACACTCACTATTTGCGGTCTCTGATTGCTCCACTTGCAACTTCAACGTAAAATTCGCTCCAATATTTGTTCGTATCAATACGACAACGTACGCTCATGTACGAGATTAGCTAATATTCTGTAGGTAACATCAATGACCAACAAACTCTCTCTGCAAACGCTTGAGTCTTTCCTGTGGGAAACGGCTGACATCCTTCGTGGCAATATGGATGCCTCTGAATTTAAAGACTATATCTTTGGCATGATGTTCTTAAAGCGCATGTCTGATGCCTTTGAAGAAGAGCAAGAAAAGGTCATTCAGTACTACCGAGACAAAGGGAAAACCGAAGAGCAAGCGACTGAGCTGGCAGACGATGAAGATGAGTACGACGATACCTTCTTCATGCCAGAAATTGCTCGTTGGTCTGCACTTAAAGATTTGAAGCACAACATTGGCGAAAGCCTAAACAAAGCAACAGAAGCGATTGAAGAGTTTAACCCTGCGCTAGAAGGCGTATTGGTGACGATAGACTTCAACATCAAAAACAAACTCTCAGATGCCAAGCTGCGTGATTTATTGTCTCACTTTAGCCAGCACCGCTTACGTAATGAAGACTTCGAGCGCCCAGATATGCTGGGTACGGCTTACGAATACCTGATCAAAATGTTTGCCGACAGTGCAGGCAAAAAGGGCGGTGAATTCTATACCCCAAGTGAAGTGGTGCAATTGCTGGTGGCATTACTAAAACCACATGCGGGAATGCGTATTTACGATCCGACAACAGGTTCGGGCGGTATGTTGGTACAAACCCGTAATCACCTTACAGCAAACAAAGAAAACGCCGCTAACTTATCGCTGTACGGGCAGGAAATGAACCTGAATACGTGGGCAATTTGTAAGATGAACATGTTCTTACATGGCGTGCAAAGTGCCGATATTCGCAAGGGTGACACCCTACGTGACCCTCAGCACACGCAAAGCGGTGAGCTAATGACCTTTGATCGAGTCATCGCTAACCCGCCTTTCTCCCTGAAGAAGTGGGGTAAAGATGAGTGTGACAGCGATGGTTTTGGTCGTTTCCCTTACGGTACACCACCAAAAGATGCAGGTGATTTGGCCTTTGTCCAACACATGATCGCCAGCACTAACGCTGAAGGTATGGTGGGTGTAGTTATGCCACATGGTGTGCTATTCCGTGGTTCTAGTGAAAAAGCGATTCGCCAAGGCATCTTAGAAGATGATTTGCTTGAAGCAGTGGTTGGCCTGCCATCGGGTTTGTTCTATGGCACAGGCATTCCTGCTTATCATCAACAAGAACAAAGTTGCAGCTCGTAAAGGCAAAGTGCTGTTCATCAACTCAGAGCTTGAGTTTGAAGAGGGCAAAAATCAGAACAAACTGCGCGAGCAAGACATCACCAAGATTGTCGAAACCTTCGAAAGCCATTCATTTGAAAGCAAATGCGATATTAAACGCTACGCAAAAGTGGTGAACTTTTCAGAAATTGCCGAGAACGATTTTAACCTTAATATTCGCCGTTATGCCGATACCTCGCCACCAGCAGAAATCTTTGATGTACGTGCGATTCTGCATGGTGGTGTGCCAGTGCGTGAAGTGGAAGACGAATACATTCAAGAAGAGATCATTCAAGACTTTGATGTATCACTTGTATTCGATAAAAAAGACAACGACTACTACGTATTCAAGCCAAGCATTGAGAGCAAAGAGCAGATTCGTGAAGTAGCTGTGGATGCAGAAGCTAAGGTAATCACTCAACTAGAACGCTGGTGGGACAAGTACCAAGTGTCGTTGCATGAACTTGATGAACAAGTAACGGATGCCGAGCAGGTGATGCAAGGGTACTTGAAGGAGCTGGGTTATGAGTAACTTGGTTCCTGAAGGATGGTGTATAAAATTAGTATCTGAGGCCGCAAATAACTTAGATGGAAAACGTATACCTTTGAAATCTACAGATAGAGCGAATCGACAGGGTGCCTATCGTTATTACGGTGCATCTAGCGTTATTGATTATGTAGATGATTATATTTTTGATGGTGAATATATTCTACTTGGAGAAGATGGTGAAAATGTACTGTCACGTAATCTCCCTCTTGCATTCAGAGTTAATGGGAAGTTTTGGGTTAATAATCACGCACATGTATTACAGCCAAAAGAGGGTGTTGATATTGGGTATTTGTGTGAAGCATTAGAGTCAATTGACTATAGCATTATTGCTAGTGGTTCAGCTCAACCTAAGATAACGCAAGGGGCGTTAAACCAAATTCGACTGTTACTCCCACCACTCCCAGAACAAAAGAAAATCGCCAAAATTCTCACCTCAGTCGATGAGGTGCTTGAAAAAACACAGGCGCAAATCGACAAGCTCAAAGACCTGAAAACAGGCATGATGCAAGAGTTACTTACTCGTGGTGTCGGTGTGGATGGTAAGCCGCATGCCGAGTTTAAAGACTCGCCAGTGGGTAGGATTCCGAAGGAGTGGGAGGTTGTGAAATTTAAAGATATTTTTCATACCTATAAGTATGGTCCTCGCTTTAGTTCCAAAGACTACGATGAACTTGGGAATGTAAAAACTATTAGGGGAACAGACCTATCTAGTAATGGGGTTATTAAATATTCGCAGGTTCCTGTTGCAAAGCTAGATAGTAAGCTTGTTACTCAAAACGCTTTAAATCATGGTGACTTGGTAATGATCACAACAGCTGATTGTGGAGCCACTGCTGTTTTTGAGTCTCAGTCTATTCCTTATATAGCCAGTGCATATGCGATTAAATTGACCCCAAAGAAAGGACTGAACTCCAAGTACATCAACTATTTTATGCAAACAGATGAAGCGCTATCACAAGTCGATTCTTTTGTTCGAAAAGGAACGGTGGCAAACCTTCCTGGTTCAGATGTAATGTCGATAATTTTAGCTTTACCGCCTTTCGATGAGCAAAATCAAGTAGTAAGAATACTAGAGATGCTAGATGAGAACATTACGTTGAAGTTAAAAGTATTAGACAGTAAGAAGTCTTTGAAGAAAGCCCTTATGCAAGATCTCCTTACAGGCAAAAAACGAGTCAAGGTAGACAGCTAATGCTAAAAGCCATTCTTCACGGTAAAGCAGGGCGTATTGAGCACGGTGGGCAAGACTCGGTACGCTGGGCAAGCGTGTTTAAAGCCCGTGAAGATTTGCTCACGTCTACTTTTTTTGAGCGGTTTGCTTACCTATCTGATGATGTTCAAACTCAAATCCTAGCGAGTTGCTTTTCTCTATCGCCTGATGATTTTCAGGTGAAGTTTGGTGCATTTCAATCGATCGACTATTGGCCGAGGTACGAGCTAGGTGAAGGCCGTGAATCTCGCCAAGTTGAGCCTGATTTAGTGATTCGTTTCGATAAGTGCAATTTGATCGTTGAAGTAATAAAACCACCAGCAGGCGGCGACCAGTATTACGACCAATGGCAAAGAGAGGTCGATTCATTCTTGCAGTCGGATGAGCATAAAGCGTTACCGCTGCACTTTCTTGCGATTGGTCGCATTGATCGTCATAACGCACAGCAATGGGCTTATCAACTAAAGAAACCAAATTCAGTACTTGAGCTTGTAGGTGCTATCAAGTGGCAAGCCGTTACAGATAAGTTAATCCAGCAGCTCGCAAGTGAAGGTGCTAATAAAACAGACAGGCGAGTGCTAACCGACATGCTCGAAGGCTTGGCCTTGTATGGGCTCAAAACCAATAACTTTAAGTGGTGTGACTTAGTGAATCACGGTTTTGAATGCTTAACTTTAGACCACTCTAGGTTAGTGGACAGTAAGCTAGATCAAGAACTTATCCCTGCCAACCTGAGCCAATCAAATCAAAAGCTCATTCATCATAATTTTAATCCCGTCAGTTTAGATGCGCTGTCGGTTTGGCCTAGGAATACCCATGAATAATCAAAAAACAGAAGACCTATTCTCACAGGTAAGAACTGCCCACCGACTGCTTGCAGCTTATTATCAAAGGCTTTTACCAACAATAGAGCAACTGGGTAAAGCCTTAGAGTTAGACTTTTACGTTTGGCAGCCTAAAGAGTTCGCTCGTCCAACTCGTTTCACAACGAGCCCATTTGATGGTTGGCAATGGGATATGCTGCCAGCCCTGTCTACCTTCTATGTATTTAAGAACGTGAAAGATGTGAATCAGGTCCGAGTGGGAGAGTATTTAGTCGAAATCATGATTGATTCCGATACAGGCGTACAAAGTGAGGTGGCAAATGGTAATCAGCCTGATGGTATCGCTCTACCTACCAGTGTCGAAGATGCACAAAGTGTATTAAAAGTCAGTGTCTACACGCCTTTTGAGAATCAAGACTGTAATTGGTATTACAAAGTATGGAATGTCTGTGATCATCCTTTTTATTCTGCTGAACCTAAACCCAAAAAAGATGAGTCGGGCTACCCTGTGGTCGCGTGTGGTTTTGAATTGCCACTGTCGGCATTGCTTGAAAAAGAAGCCGTCGAGAACATTGCCTCTAAGACGAGAGAGTACATTGATGCAGCCTTGGCTTTTGCACAATCACAGGCAGTGACGAATGAAGGTGCAGAGGCATAATTAGGTGGTAGCTAAAGTGAAAAACAACGAATTCGATAAAGTAGAAGCGCCAGCGATTGCCCAATTGGTACAACTAGGGTGGACATATGTGCAAGGTAAAGCTTTAGCTCCCAACCCTAGCAATCCTGCTATACAAGAACGTTCCTCTTTGCGAGAAGTGGTACTGATTAAACGGCTAGAGAAGTCGCTGAAAAAACTCAACCCTTGGATCAGTGACGAGAACTTGCGCGGTGTTTGCCGTACGATCACGCATCAAAGTTGCACGGGCTTAATGGAATATAATAAGTATTTCTGGCGGTTACTGTTTGGTGATGGTATTTCCGTAGAGCAAGACTTTGGCTCTGGCCGTAAAGGCCAAACCGTTACCCTTATTGACGTTGAACAGCTCGAAAACAACGAATTCGTGTGTACCAACCAGTTCAAAATTGAGGGTGCGCAAAATATCATCCCTGATATTGTCTGCTTTGTTAATGGCATCCCATTGGCTGTGATTGAGTGTAAGTCCCCTTATATCTCTAGCCCAATGGAGAACGGCATTGATCAACTTCGCCGCTACGCGAACTTGCGTAATCAAGATGAAGATGAAGGGGCAGAGAAGCTGTTTTGGTATAACCAACTCATGGTATCGACTTGTCGCGATCAGGCCAAAGTCGGCACCATTAGCTCCACTAGCCAATACTATGGCGAATGGAAAGATGCATACCCGTTTACCGATGCGCAGTTAGCGGTGCAATCACTGCACAATAACGTGGTGGCATTTCGCACTAAAGTGGATATTGAACAACCAGAAGACGCACTAGAAGAACAGTTAGACAAAGTTGCAGAACAAGCACCGAGTTACGAAAGCTTGGCAGAAGTGACAGCGCAGCAGCGTTTACTGCAAGGCATGTTCAATAAACAAAGTTTCTTAGACATTCTGCAGAACTTCACCTTATTTGAGCTTGATGATGGCCGCACCATTAAAAAGGTCGCCCGTTACCAGCAGTTTCGAGCGGTTAATAAGGTTATTGAGCGCTTAAAGACAGGTAAAGACAGGAAAGATAAGTCAGGTGTCGTGTGGCATACCCAAGGAAGCGGTAAAACCTTAACCATGGTGATGCTGGCGGTGAAGATGCGCCGTGATCCTGAGCTAATGCAATACAAGTTAGTATTCATTACCGACCGAACTCAGCTAGATAAACAGTTAACCGATACCTTCAATGCCGCGCAAAGTGAAACCATTTATAACGCAGGTTCGGTCGCCAAATTAAAAGAGTTACTCAAAAAAGACAGCTCCGATATTGTTACAGCTATGGTGCAAAAGTTTGCTGACTTAGAAAAAGAGCAAATCAAACAAGAAACGTTATCTACTCGTCACTCAACTCAACATCTAGCTGAAAAAAGTGATGGAACGACTGTCGTTGATTCCAACAGTGCCGGTTTTGCCAACTTAAACCCAAGTGAAAAAATCATAGTATTAGCGGATGAAGCGCACCGAACACAGTTTGGTGGCCTTGCTATGACCATTGAAGCTGCACTACCGAATGCGCCCAAAGTAGGCTTTACAGGTACGCCTTTATTGAAGACGCAGAAGATGGGGCAGGCGTTTGGTGGCTATATCGACCAATACAAAATCAATGAAGCGGTTGATGATAACGCAACGGTGAAGTTGCTGTATCAAGGCCGAGAGGTAAAGTCGGAAGTGGCGGGTGAATCTCTCGACAAGTTGTTTGAAGAGTACTTCGGTGACTATAGCGAAGAAGAGCAGCGAGAAATCAAAAAGAAATACGGCGTAGAGCGAGCAGTACGTGAAGCACCTGCCCGTATTCGTTGGGTATGTATCGATTTACTCAAGCACTACCGAGAAACGGTTCAGCCAGACGGTTTTAAAGCCATGATTGTTGTGGGTAGCCGACACGCCGCGACTATTTTCAAACAAACATTGGATGAGCTTGGCGCACCGCCGTCCGAGGTGATTATTTCAGGTGATCACAATGACAAACCTTACATTGCTAAATACACCGATGCTAAACACCAAAAAACAGTCATAGAGCAATTCAAGAAGCCGTTTGGTCAGGATAAAGCGGGTACTAGCCCTAAAGATGCCAAGTTTAATAATACGGCCTTCTTAATCGTCAAAGACATGCTGTTAACTGGTTTCGATGCGCCAATTGCACAGGTGATGTATATCGACCGTAAGCTGCAAGACCATACATTGATGCAGGCGATTGCACGTGTGAACCGTAATTACAAAAATAAGTCGTGTGGTTACATTGTCGATTATCACGGGTTAGCAACGCACCTTACGGACGCATTAGATATGTTCAGTAGTGACGATGTGGATGGTACATATCAAAACCTCAAAGATGAAATTCCGAAGCTAAAAGCGATGCACACCCGTGCGATGTCTTTCTTCAAAGGCATTAATAGCGATGATGTGGATGATTATGTGCTGGCACTCAAAGATGAAACCGTGCGTGCGCAGTTCAACATGGCGTTTAAAGTGTTCGGCAAACAGCTTAATGTCATCTTGCCTGATAAATCGGCTGCACCTTTTACTGCTGATATGAGAAAGCTTGGCAAAATTCACAATGCGGCGAAAACCAAGTTTCGTGATGAAGGCTTAGATATGTCTGAAATTGGTGAAAAGGTGCGTCAGTTGGTGGATGACCACATATTGAGTACAGGTGTTGACCCTAAAAATAAACCCGTAAATTTATTAGCGGCAAACTTTAAAGAGAGCCTTCAAGCCAATAAAAGCGACGAGTCTAAAGCGTCTGAAATTGAAAGCGCCATTAAGCACCACATCAACATCAACCTAGATGAAGACCCTGAATACTACCGTTCACTGAGCTTACGCGATATTATCGAGAAAACAGCAGGCCAATGGGCGCTACAGTTAGAGCTGCTATTGGAGATGACTGGTGATGTGGGTGATGCCCATCAGCAAGCCGCACAAGATGTCGGCTTAACGGAAACCGAGTTTGCTTTCTACAATATCCTGATTGCAGAAGTCACCAATGTGACTGATGGTGATGTGATAGAGGAAGCGGTTCATGAGGCAATCAAAACCACTACTCAAGCCTTGGTGGCTATGCTGAATGAAGCAACCCAAATCATCGACTTTTTTAACAAAACCGATGAAGTGAAACGAATGAAAAAGGAAATTAAGCGAGCGGTGCTTGATCAACCTTTTGGTGATAAAGCTTTAGTTTCGATTCTCCAAGAACGCTTTATGGACTTGGCGAAAACCAAGTTCAGCAATAAGTAATCTGCGGTGAATTATTCAGTATGAGTAAACCAGTAATGAAAGCCACCAGCAAAGCACCAGAGCGAATCAAAGCCAATGGCTATGATGTTGAGGTAGCACGAACCTCTCGCCGTAAATCCGCCACCATCAAGGTTGAAGATGGGCTGGTGATAGTGGTGGTGCCTAAAGCGCTAGAGTTAGAGAAAATAGAAAAGCTGGTGGCAGACAAACACCAGTGGATCATTGAAAAGTTAGCCATTCAGCTGGAAGCGACTCCCCGCAGCGACAAAGAGTACGTTTCTGGTGAGGCCTTTCCTTATCTTGGCCGTAACTACCGACTAAAAGTGCTACAAGGCGACCTGAGCCCAACTAAGCTTGTGAACGGACGTATTACCGTCTGTGTGCCAGACCCAAGTAACCAAAGCCACTACATTCGCCGTTCGTTGATGAACTGGTATAAGCGCAACGCTGAAAAGAAAATCCGCGATAAGGTTCGCCGCTATGAAAACCTTGTAGGGGTAGAAACGGGCGTCGTGCGCATTAAAGAGTTTAAAAGCCGCTGGGGCAGTTGCACGCCATATGGTGACTTAGAGTTCAACTGGGTGATTGTGATGGCACCAAACCGAGTGGTGGACTACGTGGTTATCCATGAACTGTGCCATTTGGTTCACCATGATCATTCCCCGCAATTTTGGAAAGAAGTCGAACGTGTGATGCCCGATTACCAAGAGCACAAAGAGTGGCTTAAGGTTAACGGGCATGGGCTGGTGGTTTGAGTTACTGGAAGCCACGCTATTTATTCCCAGAAAGGCTTTGTTTTAGTTTGTTTACATTCAAAAAATAAGGCCATTTTTTCGTCTGAGATAGGGACATTGAATCTGCCTAGCTCAGGAGCATTCGTATATAGCAGGCATTTCAAGTGCTGGCTTTCTGAAGCCTTATAATGTCTATCTAGCGCCGTTTGAATATAGAAGAGAGCATGATGGTCGTAGAGTTCTGTAATGACGTACTTGAATGACTCAAAGAGGATTCGATGCTCCTGAATTAGTGATAGTGCGCCTCTCCAGTCTTTTGGTGAAGAGGTGAGTTTATCCCTAAGCGCATTATATGAATGCGTTATCAACACAAAGTCATCTGGCTTAAAGTGATCGTTCCACATCCACTCAGGTATATCTCTTTTTATGGCATTCGCACGAAGTGCTAGCTTTCCTTCTTTGGTTTTCGCTCCTGTAGACTGACCACCATGCAATTTGCACCTGCCATTCTTGAGTGAGCCTCTTCGCTTGCAGCGACCACCAGCACGAGTTTTAGCGCCGCATAAGGGCAATGTTGAAAGGTTAAAGCGGTGGGTTGAGTCGCTCATTGTTATCCTTGTGTTCGGTTTAATGTTCGGTTCATGGGGTGTAAACGGGTGATCACTGGTCGGTGATCACCTCTGCAATGTTAGTGGCTGATCAGTTCGAAGTGCGTAGTAATCGTTAATGTTACTTTTTTCTTCGATGCCACTCGTGGTGCTTTTACGTTACTTGCCTTAAGTTTGCGAGAGTAGGTAAGAAGACCCTTACGAAAAGTACTTTCAGGTATACCTTTTGCCCTTGCGAAGCTCGACATAGAGAGAGCAGGGTCTTTCGCTTTATAGCAGCCAAATTCTTTGTGTAGGAGCGGCCAGTTGTATTTGTTACGCATGAGTATTCTCCGTGTAATTCTTCATATTTTTCTCTTAACGATATCCATTGTTGTAAGTTAGTCTGCTTGTACCAAATGATTTGGTGTAGCTGCTAAAATCTGTTTTTGAATGTATTTTGGCTAGATAGCTCAACCTTAATCTTGCTGCTCGTAATTCGTGTTGTTTATCAGTTCGATGAATGCGGTAAATTCTGTTCCTTACTTTAAAACTGAAATTCAATGGGTTTATTTGCTCCCATACATCCTTACAAAGTAGGTCAATGCCACGGGTGCTTTGACAAAGATGTCCACTCAGCATAATGGCAAGGTGATAGTGTTGAGATTGAGCGCTTGCCTGTTCTCTTACCCAAATATAAGCAAATCTGCATGGGTAAATCTTTGAAAGTCTTTGCTGAAATCTCTTAATAAATAAGGCCATTTGCTTATTGTCTTCAGTGAACTCTTTTTGATGTATTTGGAGAAAGACCACACTGACTTTTGAGTAGCAGCTCATCATGGTGTCTAACTGCTTATAGCTTTTAACTAATATCTTTTTAATCACTCCTGCTTGAGGGTAGAAAATCAGCTGCTCTTCTCCGCAATAGTTCAGATAAGCGAGATGCTTTTTTGATTCGTGAAGAGCAATCTGATACATACAATATATATAACCTGCAAAGCCATATGGCTCGAACCATACTTTATATTCTGTAAATCAGATGGTTAAGTAGGCTGTTGGAAGTGAACAAAGATGAATTTTCACTTCAATTTAGGTCATTTCCGTTCAGCCTAATTTCAATTTAGTTACGTTGGCTATTCGTAATCCAAGCTTCAATGGAACTGCGCAACCAACCTCTAATACGCCCTTTCGGTGATAGCAGTGGCTTTGGTAATTCTTTCTGCTTGTTCATACGGTAGATAGTTGATTCACTCACACCTAACTTCTTAGCCAAACTTTGTTTATTGATGATTTTTATGCCATCAGGTTTGGTTATAGCTCGGGCGTAATCAAAATTGTTCGTTTTCATATGTGGCTACTCAAATAGGGGGCTATAAGTTGGTTAAGCTGTTCTTCTAGACTGAATCCATTCATTGATTTCAGATAGCAGCCAGCCAACGGAATTGCCGTTTGGAGTTAGCTTTCTTCGTTTTGGGAAGTGACCTTCTTTTTCAAGCTCCCAAACCCGTACACGTGATAGGCCTGTGAGTTCTTTTCGTTCGGCTTCGCGAACGATGCGGTCGATTGGGGTAGTTTGTGCTGTCATTGTTGCTCCATAGTTTTCGAATGTGTCCGATAAGCTGATGGAGTTATTATTGTGGAAGGTAGTGTGATTAGAGAGAAAGGGCATTGCCTATTCTCTCTTGTTATAGGAGGTTTGTTTTAGTTAACTTACTGATTTTTAGATAGTATTTCACTTGTTATCTTTTTTGAAAATCTTTTTTTAAGTGGTTTTCCATTTGAATTATTCCTGTACTTTTTTTTCCCTTGATGGGGCGGCCAATAGTCTTATCTATTTTGATGTTAGCTACGCACTTCTGAATAGTCTTTGTTGATGGGGCTTCTATTTTGCTGGTGTCGTTTTTGGCTGAGTACGCTGAGAATAATGCTTTATGTTCACTTGATAACTCTAAAGTAAGTAAATGATTAAGATGTCGATTGATTGAAGTGTAAATAAATTCTTTCTTGCAGTTATCTGTCAGAGGGCTTGATATGAGATATTGATACATATGCTGGATTAATGCATGTATTGGCTTCTGCTTGCTGGCTGCTTTTTTACCGTTATTACTGTTTGTTTTTGCACGAGCTGCATTTTTTAAAGCGTGTCGTGAGCAAGTAACCTGTATGTCATGAGCGGCTGTTTGGTAGTGAACATTTGTTAATGCCACCATTATATTTTGAATATCTTTATTACTGAATAAACGCATAAGGTCACGATCTGTAGCTGATAGTCGTTTAATAGACTGATTCACTATGCTGGCGTTATGCTGGATGTTTTTTAAGCTTAAGAGCTCTATGCTGTTTAATGCGTCAGAAAGAAGCTTGTTTTCAACTCTCTTTTCAATTAACTCTAGAGTTTTAAATGCTGGGAATTGACTTGCAAGAGCTAATTCATAATCACAAGGTTCTTTCCAGTCTACCTGTTGTCCAAAGTGATGCATCAGAGGTTTATTTATCTCACAGAGGCTCATTTTTTTAAATTCAGCTTGTAGTAAATCTATTTCTGTTGGGTTTGCCACGGTTAACTACCTATTATTTTCAAGTGCTTTTGCCCAAGGCTCACGCTACCTGTACTAGCGGCTTCAATATGTTCGCTCCACCAGCTCATGAGTGAACGACGACGTTCAAGGTAATCAGCTCGGTTATACGCTCTTCTTACTTCATCGCTGTTCACGTGGGACAGTGCCGCTTCAATCACGTCAGAGTCGAAGCCTTGCTCATTCAGTGTAGTACTGGCGAGAGCCCGTAGACCGTGAGAAACAAGTCGTCCAGAAAAGCCCATTCGCTTTAAAGCTGCGTTAGCCGTTTGCTCATTGGTATGTTTTTTCGGGTCACGATCAGCAGGAAAGATAAACTCTCGATGAGCGCTTATTGGTTTCATTATTTCAAGCAATGCGAGTGTCTGATCAGTTAAAGGAACCGAGTGTTCTTTGCGTTTCTTCATTCGGTACTCCGGAATTATCCAGAGCCCACGTTCAAAATCTAACTCATCCCATTTAGCCCCAGCAGCTTCCGCAGGGCGAACCATAGTGTGCAATTGCCATTCAATTAAGCAGCGTGTGGTTAGTTTGATGCTTGCCCGACTTAGTTTTTGCATTAACTCTGGAATTTCATTTGGTGGCAATGTTGGCATGTGCTTTTTGGTGGGAGCCTGAAAAGCCGAGTGAATTTTCGCTAGTGGATTATTGTCGATCAAACCGATGTTAACGGAGAAGGTCATGACTTCGTTAATACGCTGGCATAGGCGTTTAACTGTTTCCAGTGAGCCTTTTGCTGCTATCGGTCGTAGGGTTTGGATTGCTTGTGTGGCTTTGAGTTGGCTAACAGGGTAACTACCTAGAGAGGGGAACAGGTGCAATTCGAAAGAACGCCATATATCGGTGGCGTAGTTTTCGGTCACTTGGGTTTTCTTTACGTCAAACCATTGCAATGCGACTACTTGGAGTGTGTTTTCGGTTTCTTTTTTTCCACGGACTAGCTCTTGATCTCTTTGTTCTTTAGGGTCGATGTTTTGAGCTAGTAGAGTTTGTGCCTCAAGTCTCATTGCTCTTGCTTGAGCAAGGCTTATTTCAGGGTACGAGCCAAAGGTAAGGTTTGTGCGTTTTTTTGTGAATGGGCGGTAGTACTTTAATAGCCAAGTTTTATTTCCGCTAGGGCGAATGCTTAACATTAGTCCACCACCATCAGACAGTGAGTATTCTTTGTCTTTGGATTTAGCTTTACTGATTTCAGTATGAGTCAAAGGCTTTACCGAACGAGCCATCTAATTACCTTACAATTTGAGCCAATATAACTCGTTAGTACCAAGAGAATTGAGTACTAACGATCTTGGTACTTAACTTAGTACCAAAACTTCCGAATGCTGTAATACAACATCGAACAATTATAGACACAAAAAAGCCCGCTAGACCAGTGGTCTAGCGGGCTTTCGTACGTCCTAGGACGTCTTCGTATACGAATTTGGTGGAGCTGGCGGGATTTGAACCCGCGTCCGAAAATCATTCATCATTGGTACTACATGCTTAGTCGATCTTTAATTTCACCATCCACCTGCGAACCGACACGCTAGTAAATGGCTATCCTGAATTATAATTCGCGCTTTTCCTCTCAGGCGGGAGAAGCCACGCTAGCTAGTTTGGGTTTGACTCTTTGTTATTCCCCGTCTTACAAGCGGAAGCTAGGGCAAAGAGGCTCTGAGCAGGTTATTAAGCTGCTAGTGCGTAGTTTTCGTCGTTTGCGACTATTTTTTTGCGGCTTTTTACGTGGCCAACCGCCCCACGGCATGCACCTCAGACTTCAGAATTCCCGTCGAATCCTAGATCAGCCCCTAGTGTTGATTGCATAGTACCAGAAAAGGCTAGCCTGTCTAGAGCCATGCAGTCTAAGTGGTTAAGATTAACGCAGATTGCTCTTCATAACGCGAGCTTTGTCTCTTGCCCAATCTTTTTCTTTCATATCAGTACGTTTGTCGTGCAGTTTTTTACCTTTGGCTACGCCTACTTTGATTTTGACCCAAGAACGGGACCAATACATAGCAGTGGCAACTAAAGTCATGCCTTCACGGTTAATACGACCGAATAGGTTGTCGAGTTCTTTGCGGCTCATGAGCAGTTTACGAACACGTGTCGGGTTCGCTACTGTGTGAGTGCAAGCCTGTTGTAGTGGAATGATAGACATACCACTAATGAACGCCTCTCCGTCACGGATATAAACATAACTTTCGGCGATGTTGGCTTTGCCTTCACGCAGGGACTTAACTTCCCATCCTTGCAGTTCTAGGCCAGCTTCGATCTCGTCGTCAATAAAATATTCGTGGCGAGCTTTTTTGTTTTGAGCGATGGTATTGCTACCCGCTTTGGAATTTGATTTTTTCTTTGCCATAATAGCGCCATTATACGGATTGCACCGAGATAGGGAAATCCTTTTATGCTAACCAAACTTCGATATTACGTGGTTTGTGATGACTTTACGATGTAAGAGTGAGTGATATGCCTCAAGTAACACGAAGCGCATTAGTGCCATTTAGTGCCGAGCAGATGTTTCATCTCGTCAATGACGTGGACAGCTACCCGAGTTTTTTGCCTGGTTGTTCAGGTTCACGAGTTTTAGAAACGTCAGAGTCTGCAATGGTGGCGTCGGTTGACGTATCTAAAGCGGGTATCAGTAAAACCTTCACGACGTCGAATCAGCTGGAAGTCGGGCGTAAAATTTTCATGCAATTGGTCGATGGCCCGTTTAAGCACCTACAGGGTGGTTGGGAGTTCACGCCTTTGGATGACTCCGCCTGTAAAGTGGAATTGAAACTTGAATTCGAGTTTACCAGTAAGTTGGTTGAAATGGCGTTTGGTAAGGTGTTCAATGAGCTGACTGGTAACATGGTTGGTGCGTTTACCAAACGAGCAAGACAGGTGTATGTGTAATGAGTAGTGAACCGAATATGATCCACGTTGAAGTTGTGTATGCATTGCCAACAGAGCAACGTGTGTTTAAGTTGGCAGTAGAAGCCGAACTGACGGTACAGCAGATCATTGAGCAGTCAGGGGTTTTGAGCCTGTATCCAGAGATAGACTTAGCCATTAATAAAGTGGGCGTCTTTAGCCGAAACGTGAAATTAGATACCACGATACAAGACAAAGACCGCATCGAAATTTATCGCCCACTGCTGGCCGATCCAAAAGAGATCCGTCGCAAGCGAGCTGAACAAGCCAAGAAAGAAGCCGCAAGAGAAGCCAGTAAACCAAAGATCAAAGAATAATTGTTTTGGATGAAAGACAAAAAAGCTCGCAGAAGTATGCGAGCTTTTTAATGTCATGCTAATGAAGTTTCATTTAGCAAAAATCGATAAAACTAGTTAATACTTTCGAAAAAGGTGTCACCAGCGGTGTAATCGCCATCGACTTTCACAAGTCTTTCTCCGTCATCAAATCGAACAAATAGGTTCTTTTGAATCGAGCTATCATGGCCTTTAGTGTGATGGTAAATGTAGTACCACGTATTTGGGTAGCCGTTTTCCACCAACATTGGCGAGCCAAGTACGTAGCGCACTTGTTCTTTGCTCATGCCGAATTTTAACTGGTTTACAGAGTCTTGCTCGATGTAATTACCTTGGTTAATGTCAATTCGGTAAACTAATTTCTCTGCGACTGAACAGCCGGTTAGCATGGTCAGTGCCAGAGGGATTGCAACCATCCACTTCTTTAATTGCATATCAAATACGTCTTTCTACTGTTCATTTAAAAATCTCAACGATGATAATAATCACTTCACGCTAAGAAGTAAAAATAGTTTTCACCCTACTACTAGGATGTCCGCTTTTTGAGACCACAGTTATACCGATTAGTTGCAATGCTAAAAAGACAAACAGCGCAAGCAATGCTTACGCTGTGAGTCGGCTAACACTTTTGCAGATTGTTTTATGCGGCTATTTTCTATGCAGCAATAAGCAATTCTTTGGCGTTGGCGATTGTGCTGTCGGTTATCTGGCTGCCGCCAAGTAGCCTTGCGAGTTCTTCTATGCGTTGTGAATCGTCAAGGTTTCGCATTTGAGTTTCTGTTTTGCCGGCTTTCGTTTGCTTAGCAACGAATAATTGTTGGTGCCCACAACCAGCAACTTGCGGTAAGTGAGTCACACACATGACCTGAGTTGACTGGCCAAGCGTGCGTAACATTTTACCGACTACGGCAGCGGTTGGGCCACTGATACCGACATCGACCTCATCAAAGATCAAGCTAGGGGTATCGACTTTCTGAGCGGTGATCACTTGAATCGCTAGTGAGATACGAGACAGTTCACCACCTGAGGCAACTTTAGCAATGGCCTGTAAGGGCTGCCCTGGGTTGGTTGAAACTAAGAAGGTGACGCTATCGATGCCAAGGGGGGATGCGTTGTTTTCATCGCGTATCACATCGATGCAGAATTTGGCTTTTTCCATGCTCAGTTCATGCATGCTATTGGTAATGAGCTTATTTAATTCTTTGGCATAACGTAGGCGAGATTTATTAAGCTTGTCTGCTGATGTTAAGAAGACTGTGCGTTTTTGTTCGACTTCTTCGCCTAATGCGCCCAGTTTTTCGTCTGAACAATCGAGAGCTTCAACTTGTTTGAGTAAATCTTGGTGGTGGCTGTAGAGTTCCTCAGGCATAACATGGTGCTTACGTGCCATCGACATAATTTTAGAAAAACGTTCTTCTACATAGGCCATGCGAGCAGGATCAACGTCGATGCAATCAAGGTAATTACGGAGCTCGTTATTGGTTTCTTCAATTTGAATGATGGCTTCTGCTAACAGGTTGGGAAGCTCTGCCAGCCTTTCGTCCATTTCGGCAAGTTGAATAAGAGAGTTATTGGCTGCTTGCAAAATACCAAGAGCATTAACTTCTTCACCTTCGTAAATTAATTCAATGGCTTGTTGGCACGTACTCGCCAGTTCACCGCTATTGGCAAGGCGTTTATGTTCTTGTTCGAGTTGGGCAAATTCACCTTCGGTAATGGCTAATTCATTTAATTCTTTGATTTGGTATTCCAACAACTGCTTTTGTGCCAGGTTTTCTTGGCTATTTTGAATCAGTTGCTTTAAATGGTTATCTGCCTGACGCCAACCTTGATATTTGGCTTTGGTTTTACTGATAAGGCTAAGGTGTCCGGCGTATTGATCGAGCATTGCCAGTTGGTAATCACTCTTCATCAATTGATGATGGGCATGTTGGCCATGAATATTAATGAGTAATTGACCAAGGGATTTTAGTTGAGATGCAGGTACAGGGCTGCCGTTAATGAATGCACGAGAGCGGCCTTCTTTGGTGATCACTCGCCTAAGAATGCATTCACCGCCTTCAAGTAGGTCGTTGTCTTCTAACCATCGAGTTGCGCCGATGTTGTTATCGAGCAAAAAGGAGGCGCTGATGTCGGTTTTATCTTCGCCTTGGCGAACCATGTTAGCTTCAGCGCGATCGCCTAAGCATAAGCCGAGAGCATCAAGGGCGATGGATTTACCTGCGCCAGTTTCGCCCGTAATGGTTGTCATGCCTTTAGCGAGTTCTAGCTGTAAAGACTTAACAATAGCAAAATTATTAACACTCAAGTGAGCCAGCATTTTATTTACCTGTATAACTGAACAATACTGTATAAGAAAACAGTATATACTGTTTCTTTATACAGTAAAGTTCCACAGGTGTTTTTTTGTGAACTTACTCAGAAAGTGAATGCATAACTTAGCGTGACGCTTTGCTCATCTGATGATGAAAGCACTCACTAGAAGAGTTTGCTAGACCAGCCAAGTTTATTACGCAAAACATGGTAGTAGCTGTAATCTTCTGGGTGGATCAGCTTTAAGCAGTTTGGACTGCGATAGATATGTATTTCATCGCCCGGTGAAACTGGCAAGGATATTTGGCCATCGCAACTGATTTCTTGTGTGCCTCGGTTATCTGGAGACACGAGCAGTTTAATGTGGCGGTTACCGTCTACCACCAATGGGCGGCTAGACAAGGTGTGAGGGAACATAGGCACAATCGAAATAGCATTTAGGCTTGGTGACAATATAGGGCCGCCACCAGAAAGAGAGTAAGCGGTAGATCCGGTTGGTGTCGAAATGATCAATCCATCGGAACGTTGCGAAAAAGCAAAGGTATTGTCGATGTAAACCTCAAATTCGATCATGCGTGCGACTTGACCTGGGTGCAGTACGGCCTCATTTAATGCTGCGTTGTGGCTTTTTATTTGATCGTGGCGATGAATTTCCGTTTCGAGCAAGAAACGTTCTTCTTCAATGTATTGGCCTTTAAGTACTTTACTAAGCGCTTGTTCAAACCCTTCAGGATCTAAGTCGGTTAGAAAGCCAAGGTTGCCACGGTTAACGCCAATAACCGAAATATCAAAACGAGATAACACGCGAGCGGCACCTAACATATTGCCATCGCCACCCACCACAATGGCTAAATCGGCCTCGTCGCCAATATGCACTAGGCTGTTGAAATATTTTGATTCAATATCAGTTAGAATGTCTTCTAATCGGTCATCTATGACGACTTGATACCCTTCAGAGAGTAGCCAATGAAACAGCTCTTTATGGGTTTGCACGGCTTTTTTGTCGCGAGGTTTACCTATGATGGCGATCACTTCAAAAGGCTTTGGCATAGATTAAATCCGTTCTGTTAGGGTTATAGTGCTTGAATCAAAAATCTTCGTCCCCATAATAAAGGCAAGTTGAAGAACTATGCGAGTATTTTGTCGTAAATTATTGTATGACTACACTGGCGTAGGTAATTGAATTCAGAATTCTGGAGATATCATGAGCGATCAAGAAAACAAGATTAATGAAGAAGAACTTAAGCAGCAAGAAATGGCTGAAGAAGTAGAAGCTGTTGGCGGCGAAGCTGATATCGATTGGAATGAAGAATTAGAACAAGATGAAGTTGAATCTAAAGTTGCTCAATTAGAAGCTGCACTGCTTTCTAGTGAAGCGAAAATCAAAGATCAACAAGACTCTGTATTGCGTGCAAAAGCAGAAGTAGACAACATGCGTCGTCGTTCTGAGCAAGAAGTCGATAAAGCGCGTAAGTACGCCTTAAACAAATTTGCTGAAGAGCTACTGCCAGTTCTAGACAACCTAGAGCGTGCAATTCTAGCGGCTGACAAAGAAAGTGAAGCGGTAAAACCTTTGCTTGAAGGTGTTGAGATGACTCACAGCTCTTTTGTTAACACGGTTGCTAAGTTTGGCTTGAAAGAACTAAACCCAGAAGGTGAGGCGTTTAACCCTGAATTCCATCAAGCGATGTCGATTCAAGAGAGCCCTGATCATGAATCAAATACCGTTATGATGGTAATGCAGAAAGGCTACGAGCTTAACGGCCGCGTTGTTCGCCCTGCAATGGTTATGGTTGCTAAATAAAGTAGATTGAAGGCTACAGGCGGAAGGCATAAGGTTTAGAGCCCAGAGCCCAGAGCCCAGAGCCCAGAGCCTGCTTCTAGGTTGAGGCTGTAACAGATTCTGTGTAACTGCCATTTAGTTAACGTGTTTATCGAGACGTTCCTCGAACTCGATAATAAACCGACTCATAGCCTGACGCCAGTTTTGAATGGGCATCGTCCATTTCTTGCTGGCGTCTTTGATTGCTAAGTACACCATTTTGGTTGCGGCCTCATCGTTAGGGAAGATCTTCCGCTTTTTTAGTGCTTTACGGATCACGCTATTGAGAGACTCAATAGCATTGGTTGTGTAGATGGCTCTACGGATATCTTCTGGGTAGTTGAAGAGCGTGTTGAGGTTCTGCCAGTGATTGCGCCAGGACTTAGATATTTGCGGATATTGCCCATCCCAGACTTCGCCAAAGCGCTCCAGTTCGAGTAGAGCCTCATCTTCTGTAGTAGAGCGATACACTCGTTTCAGGTCGGCAGTCACCGCCTTATAGTCTTTCCAAGACACATACTTCAATGAGTTCCGCACCATATGGACGATACAAAGCTGAATATGCGTTTGGGGGAAGACAGTATTGATAGCGTCAGGAAAGCCCTTCAATCCATCTACACACGCAATAAGGATATCTTCAACACCACGTTGATTGAGTTCAGTTAGAACACTCTGCCAAAACTTAGCCCCCTCGTTTTCGGCTATCCACATGCCCATTAGCTCTTTCTGACCATCGGTGTTAATACCTAAAGCAAGGAAAATCGACTTATTGATGATACGCTTGTCTTGACGGATCTTGACCACAATACAATCGAGATAAACGATAGGATAAATGGCATCGAGTGGCCTTGATTGCCACTCCACTATTTCTTCTATCACCGCATTTGTGACGCGCGATACGAGGCTGGGTGATATCTCCGCACCGTACCACTCATCGAAAGCGTTTACGATGTCGCGCGTACTCATTCCTTGGGCGTAGAGCCACAAGATTTTGTCATCCATAGAGGTAAATCGTGATTGGTGTTTTTTGACTAGCTTGGGGTCAAACGAGCCAAGGCGATCCCGAGGTGTATCGAGTTCAAACTCGCCATCTTCGGTTTTTACGCGTTTGCTACTCTTTCCATTGCGGCTATTATTCGATCTAGAGGGTTGGTGTTTTTCATAGCCAAGATGCTCATCCATTTCCGCATTGAGTGCGGCCTCAACCGTAATTTTTTTCAGCATTTGGCTGAACTCAGTTAAGTCCTCAGGGGTTTTAATTCCTTTTGCTGCTTCCTTGGCGAAAGCTTCAAGCTCTTTCTTGTTCATATTGCCTATCCTTAGCCTTTAAGGCTTAGTTTAGGCAATTACACAGAAATTGAGACAGTCTCTCTAGGTTAGTGATTGATAAAAACACCCCCGTGTATGCGGTGGGTGTTTTTTTTGCATTCGATATTCTTAGGGCAAGGCCCGTCCCCGTAATCTTATTTTTTCCATTGTCTGTTTCCTAACCACTATTCCATTCAAGTTTTTGATTTTTATAAATACACTATTTTTGTTTCCTAAACCCGCGGGAAATTAAGTGTAAAAACTGTGAAACTGGTTGTGATAATTCTGTTAATAAATTCTTTCATTTGTTGTTATGGCGTGTATTATGCGTGCCACTTGCACATATTGATGCAAGAAATAACTAATTAATTACTATAAACAAGCACAATAACCTGGAGTGGGACGATGGATAAATCGCTCTCAACAAAAATCTTTATCGGCTTATTTGCCGGCTTGATGATCGGTACTGCAATTCAATATCTGTTTAGTGGTATTACCGTGATGGACACCTATTTGTTAGGTGCTGCGGAAGGGGCGGGCGGTATGTTTGTCTCATTAATCAAACTACTGGTTGTGCCATTGGTTTACGTTTCTATCGTATGTGGCATCGTAGATTTAAAAGACATTTCAGCCTTTGGCCGTCTTGGTGGCAAAACTTTTGCTTTGTACATTTTTAACACCATCATTGCGATTACAGCGGCGTTAACGGTCGGCATGATCTTTCAACCAGGAGCGGGGGCAAACCTGGCTGGAACCATTTCAGAAACCGTTGCGTTAACGACAACAGAAACGCCGGATATCTTCTCTTTGGTTGTGAACATCGTTCCTAGCAATCCAATTCAAGCGTTTGCTAGCGGCGATATGCTGCAAATCATTTTCATGGCGATACTGACAGGCCTTGCGATTCAAGCTTTGGATTCTCGTGGTGGACCAGCAATTAAAACCTTCAAAATGGCCAATGAGATCATGATGAAGCTGGTTGGCTTGGTGATGAGTCTTGCGCCTTACGGTGTATTTGCGCTGATGATTCAATTAGGCGCAACGCTGGATGCGAATACCTTGGCTTCCGTAGCGGGTTATGTGGCGCTTGTTGTTGCTATGTTGGTGTTCTGGATTTTCGTTTTCTATCCAACCGTTGTGGGCTTAACTACTGGTATTTCACCAAAGCAGTTCATGCGTGCTACTCGTGAGCAAGTATTGTTCTCACTTTCTACAGCAAGCTCGAATGCAACGATTCCCGTTACCATGAGAACGTTGACTGACAAACTGAATGTTTCTAAGTCTGTTGCAGGCTTTGGTGTACCACTTGGTGCAACCATGAATATGTCGGGTGTCTCTATCTACATTGCATTGGCGACGATTTTCGTAGCTAACGCCTTTGGTCAGCCGATTAACTCAGCCGACATCGTAACACTGGGTTTAACTATCTTGTTGCTATCGATTGGCGCTGGTGGTGTACCTGGCGGTGGTGTTGTAATGGTAGGCGTATTGCTTCACCAATTAGGCTTACCACCAGAAGGTTTGGCCATTGTTGCCGCAGTTGACCGTATCAATGACATGTTCTGTACTTCATCTAACGTTGTTGGTGATACTGCAGTGAACACGATAGTTGCAAAATCAGAAAATGAAATTGGCAAAGAAGAAGCAATGGAACCTGTTGAGGCAAAATAGCCGAATAGGTCGTCGTTTTTCGATGCAAACATGGAAAGATTTTTACAATAAAGAGGCCTAAGTGGCCTCTTTTTATTGTTACCAAGCCATTATTTTCGATTTTGTAGTAAAAAAAGGCGATTTTTTTTCACCTTGCCCTTGAAAAGGTGCTTGTCGCCCTTATTTATGGTGCATACACGAAGCAAACATATTTGCGAGTAGGGGGTTGAATCCCTATTTGTCCTCCCCCACTTTAGGGGGTATAGCAAAATAATATTAGATTTTTTGGAGATGGCCTGATGGGTAAAATCATTGGTATTGATTTAGGTACTACTAACTCTTGTGTTTCTGTTCTAGACGGTGACGCACCACGTGTAATTGAAAATGCTGAAGGCGAGCGTACAACCGCATCGGTAGTCGCATACACAGATGGCGAAACGCTAGTAGGTCAACCTGCAAAACGTCAAGCGGTTACAAACCCTGAAAACACGTTATATGCAATTAAGCGTCTTATCGGTCGTCGTTTTGAAGACGAAGAAGTTCAGCGCGACATCGAAATCATGCCTTACAAAATTGTAAAAGCAGACAACGGTGATGCTTGGGTTGAAGCGAAAGGCCAAAAAATGGCTGCTCCTCAGGTTTCAGCTGAAATTCTGAAGAAAATGAAGAAAACAGCTGAAGATTTCCTAGGCGAAGAAGTAACTGGCGCAGTTGTTACTGTTCCTGCTTACTTTAACGATGCACAACGTCAAGCGACTAAAGATGCAGGTCGCATCGCAGGTCTTGATGTTAAGCGTATCATCAACGAACCAACTGCTGCTGCTCTGGCTTACGGCCTAGACAAGCAAGAAGGCGACCGTACTATCGCGGTATACGACCTTGGTGGTGGTACGTTTGATATCTCAATCATCGAAATCGACAACGTTGATGGCGAGCAAACGTTCGAAGTACTAGCAACTAACGGTGATACTCACCTTGGTGGTGAAGACTTTGATAACCGCATGATCAACTACCTAGTAGATGAATTTAAAAAAGAGCAAGGCATCAATCTTAAGAATGATCCTCTTGCTATGCAGCGTGTTAAAGAAGCAGCAGAAAAAGCGAAAATTGAGCTTTCTTCTACACAACAGACTGACGTAAACCTACCTTACGTTACTGCTGATGCAACGGGTCCTAAGCACATGAACGTTAAAGTGACACGTGCGAAACTAGAATCTCTAGTTGAAGACCTAGTTCAACGTTCTCTTGAGCCTCTAAAAGTTGCTCTAGCGGATTCTGAACTGTCTGTTGGCGAAATCACTGACGTTATCCTAGTTGGTGGTCAAACACGTATGCCTATGGTTCAAGCTAAAGTAGCTGAATTCTTCGGTAAAGAAGCGCGTAAAGACGTTAACCCTGATGAAGCTGTAGCAATGGGCGCGGCCGTTCAAGGTGGTGTTCTTGCGGGTGAAGTGAAAGACGTTCTTCTACTAGACGTTACGCCACTTTCTCTAGGTATCGAAACTATGGGCGGCGTAATGACGGCTCTAGTTGAGAAAAACACAACGGTTCCTACTAAAGCGAACCAAGTGTTCTCTACAGCTGAAGACAACCAAAACGCGGTAACTATCCACGTTCTTCAAGGTGAGCGTAAGCAAGCTAGCTACAACAAGTCTCTAGGCCAATTTAACCTAGAAGGCATTCAAGCTGCACCACGTGGTATGCCACAAATCGAAGTAACTTTCGACCTAGATGCGGATGGTATCCTTCACGTATCAGCGAAAGACAAGTCAACAGGTAAAGAGCAGAAGATCACTATCCAAGCTTCTGGCGGCCTAAGCGACGAAGATATCGAAAAAATGGTTCAAGAAGCAGAAGCTAACAAAGACGCGGACAAAAAGTTCGAAGAGCTAGTGACTACTCGTAACCAAGCTGACCAAATGATCCACGGCACTCGTAAGCAAATGGATGAAGCTGGTGAAGCGCTTCCTGCTGAAGAGAAAGAGAAAATTGAAACAGCAATCAAAGAACTTGAAGAAGTGAAGAGTGGCGACGACAAAGAAGCTATCGACGCAAAAGTTCAAGCGCTTATGACTGCAGCTCAAAAGCTGATGGAAATGGCACAGCAACAAGCTCAACAAGCTGAAGGCGCTGAAGCAGGCGAACAACCTAAGCAAGACGACGATGTTGTTGATGCTGAGTTTGAAGAAGTGAAAGAAGACAAGAAATAATTCTTGCCCTTTAACTTCTAAATAAATAGTCTTGCGGGCGTTCGAGGAAACTCAAACGCCCGCAATCTTGTAGATAACGAATCAATCTAGATAAAGATATTGGGTGACAGGTGACAGGTGACAGGTGACAGGACAGGTATAGAGAACTGGTCTCTTTACTGTAACCTGTAGAAAGCTTGCTTTCGTCCTGTAACCCCAACCCCCAGCCTCCTTATCTAGATTGATACAAACACGCGAGTGAAGTGTTTCACTTGTAGAAAAAAATTGGTGATTTAGAACATGTCAAAACGTGATTTTTACGAAGTATTAGGCGTTGCCCGCGATGCATCAGAGCGCGATATTAAAAAGGCGTACAAACGTCTTGCGATGAAATTTCACCCAGACCGTAATCAGGGTGATGAATCTTCAGCGGAGAAGTTTAAAGAAGTAAAAGAAGCGTACGAAATTCTAACTGATGGCCAGAAAAAAGCCGCTTATGATCAATATGGTCACGCTGCTTTTGAACAAGGTGGTGGTTTTGGTGGTGGTCACGGTGGCCATGGTCAAGGTGATTTCGGCGATATCTTTGGCGATGTTTTCGGTGATATCTTCGGTGGCGGTCGCCGTGGTGGTGGTCAATCTCGTGCTCAACGTGGTGCAGATTTACGCTACAACATGGAACTATCATTAGAAGAAGCCGTACGCGGTTGTTCTAAAGAAATTGAAGTACCAACTCTTGTTGAGTGTGATACTTGTGATGGCAGTGGCGCTAAAAAAGGCTCATCTGCGACGACATGTGGTACGTGTCATGGTCATGGCCAAGTTCAAATGCGTCAAGGTTTCTTCGCTGTCCAGCAGACGTGTCCTACCTGTCATGGTAAAGGCAAAATCATTAAAGATCCTTGTAATTCATGCCACGGTCAAGGCCGTAAGCAGAAGACAAAAACACTTAATGTTAAGATCCCTGCAGGCGTAGATACAGGCGATCGTATTCGTCTTTCTGGCGAAGGCGAAGCCGGAGAAATGGGCGCACCAGCGGGTGACTTGTATGTTCAAGTTCACGTTCGCGAGCACCATATCTTCGAGCGTGACGGCAGCAACCTATACTGTGAAGTTCCAGTAAGCTTCGCTCAAGCAGCCCTTGGCGGTGAAGTTGAAGTACCAACACTTGATGGCCGTGTAAACTTAAAAGTGCCTTCTGAAACGCAAACAGGCCGTATGTTCCGTATGCGTGGTAAAGGTGTTAAAGGTGTACGTGGCGGCGCAATGGGCGATTTAATCGTTAAATTGGTTCTAGAAACACCAGTGAAACTAAGCGCTCGCCAGAAAGAACTTCTGAAAGAGTTTGAAGAAACGTGTGGTGGTGAAGCGGGTAATAAGCATAACCCGAAATCGGACGGTTTCTTTAAAGGCGTGAAAAAGTTCTTTGATGACCTAACTAGCTAATCAGAATTTTGATGTTATTAAAAAACCGAGCTAATTTTAGCTCGGTTTTTTTGTATTCCGTATTCTCAGGGCCAGCCCGTCTCGCACTCTTCTCTTGCTAGTCTTACCAACACCCTTCAGGCAAACTTTCCCCATTCGCTTTCAACGTTAAGCTACCACACGGGTCGTAATTTTGACCCTTAGTTGATTGTGGTGTCGCGACAATGGTGTAGCCCCCAGCACTTGTAATGGTGAAGCGATATCGGTCGCTACGGGTTTCACAAAGTGAGCATTGACTGCCGGATATAATGTGGCTCCACTGATAACGGCCATCGTAATGATTTTCCAGCTCAAGTTGGATTTTAACCAGATCAGCCATCGCTTGGTGGCGATGCCCCTTGTAAGCGTATTGACTATAAGAAGGGTAGGCAACCATCGAGATGATCCCCACGATGGCAACGGCAATCAGGGTTTCGATCAATGTCATTCCTTTCTGATGTATCACCGTTTGCATACATACATTTTTTCGAATCATTTCCAACACTTCCATCAAACTTAGCGTTTCATTTTTAAGGGGTGCTAGCATTCGCGCAAGTGCAATTTTATTTATACTCATAGTTTCATAAGGTTCTGGGAAATGACTCGCGGTTTTACCCTAATTGAAGTGCTGGTAGCGTTCGTGATCATGGGAGTTTTGATGATGGGGTTCGTCCCACAATATAGACAAATTATAGAAAAACATCAGATGAAAGGACTAGCAAATGATCTCTATGCATTTTTTGCTCAGGCCCGATCTGACGCGGTATTTCGGAATCGGGATCTCTATGGATATTTTAAGCGTTCAGGAAGTAAAAATGACGAATGGACATTGAGCTTACATTTAGAAGATACAGTAACCAGCGACGTTATCAGTCAGTTATCTGGCCAGTCATACAATCGCTTGTTTGTGACTAGCGGTTTTCCTAATGACAAGTTCAAAGTCGATGGTGTGAAAGGCAAAATTCAGCAAAATGGCAATATAGCATTTGGTTTGTCTAATGATGGTTCAAAAGACATCAAATTAATCGCTCATTCAATCACCGGCCGTATTAGGTTATGCGGGGTGAATGAGAAAGGGTTTGGCTATGATAAGTGCTAGCCATTCACGGCAAGTTGGCAGTTCATTAGTGGAGTTCCTAATTGCATCGTCGCTGAGTTTGATTGCTATCTCTACAATCGGAAGCGTGTATCTAACAGGAGCGAGATACGCGAATCAGCGCAGTCAAGAGCTGGTTGTATTGCATAGCATGCGAAACACGCTGAGTTACATTACTGCAGATGCACAACGTGCAGGCTTTAGTCCACTGCCTGCAAATAGCGTAACCATTATATCTGGTGCGAGTAAGGTTTGGCATACAACGCCATCATCGCTTGCTTACGGCTATTTTGATGGTAATACAATTGAGAGCGTTTTTTTTAAATTTGCCGATCAATCGATAAAAGTATGCACAACCAATTCGATGGCAGTAGCGAGCTTGAATAGCTGTCATCGTTTCTATAATTTCATGGATCAAAACACAATAAAGGTGACGAATTTTTCTATTTCCCAAACGGGACTAGGCAGTCAAGTCAGTTCTGCATTTCTATCAATTTCTCTTTCTGCCTCGATGCATGATGGGAGTTTCCCGCACACAATGACAACGTCAATTAAACAAAGGAACTGGCAATGAAGCGCCAGCAAGGCATATCTAGCCTTATGGTGGTGAGCTTGTTACTTGTTGCTGTTTTAATGTTGTCACTCGCCAGTTATCGGCAAGTGTTCTTGCAAATAAAATTAGCCAAAAACCAAGTTCAATCTGCGCAACAACGTTGGCAGGCCGAAGGAGGGCTAGAATGCGCATTTGCTCAAATGAAAAGTGGAGAATGGGATCAGAGCAATTGGCATCAATGCGGTGGTGACTCGAATGTATCTGTGACCAAAGCCGATGTAGGGGACGGGATCTATCAGCTAATCGCTACCTTCAAGCGCGAGACTGTCCATAAAAGCGTATCGGTTGGAGGGGGGGTTAAAGGGGCGATTCAATCGAGCGCCAATATTGCCATGCATTCGTCGCTGACCATTTCTACGCCTGATCCCGGTAAGTTAACTGCGGAAGGCTGGGAATGCATCGCCGTTACGTATCGTAAAGAGTTTGATACTGCTGCAGGGCTTGTGAACCAAGGCGTTGTTCATGGGGATGCCCCATGGCAGGGGTTTAAACCACAAGGTGCAGACTGCGCACCGACACATCTAACAAATGGAGTTACCCTACGCTCCGATATCGTAAAAGATCAGAACATAAAGCCATTCGAAAGCTATTTTAATGTGCCCGTCGCCAATTATTCACAAATAAGAGATGGCGGGAAATTTAAGCAACTCATCGGCGTGGGCACACCGAAAATACTACTCAACTGTGGGAAAGTAATTTCGGATCAGATAGAAGCGGGCCATGAGTTCATTTGGGTTGAAGGAGGGTGCGAAATCAAAGCTTCAGAATATTCGGCGCTTACTGGGGCCTCTCAAAATACTCATGGGGTTCTATTGGTCTTTCATGATGGTCCCGTATCCTTAATGGGATCTGATTCATCAGGTGGTATTTTTAAAGGCAGTATGGTGCATTTTAATACCAGCTACTCTCCTAAATTGTCTGATTGGTCGCGGTTTCAAGCTTATGCTCACCTAAATCATGCATCGAATAATTTTGATAAACAATTTCGAGATAATGCCTCATTTTATCAACATGGTGCGTTTACTTTTAGTGGCGTGCAAATATTCGATTCACCCGATCACTACGCGTTGTTCTATACCTCTCTCAATATGCGTTATAACCGAGATGTGATGGAGTATGCCCGGTCGCAGTTAGTGCAACCTCGATGGCAAAAGGGCAGTTGGCGTGATTTCTAATTCATACAGAAAGAATAAAAAGCAGGGTGGTTTTAGCCTTATCGAAGTGTTGATTTCGTTTCTCTTGCTCGGTGTGGGGGTTTTGGGTTTATTAAAAATGCAAAGTACCTTGGCTGTGCAATCGGAATATGCAACACGCAGCTTAATCGCATTAGATTTGGCACAAAGTAAGATGCAGTGGTTCCGAACTCGCTCTATTAGCGGAGGAGATAACACGATCGCGTTCAGTTCGATCACAGATCTCAGCGTGACTACCCTTGATGGTTATCATTTATATTGGAAAATAGAAGCTGGTACTGGCAATACGCAGCATTCAATTAAGCGAATTCAGGTTGTTTCATCATGGCAAGACAGGTTTGGTAAAACGCAGCAGGTTGAGCTTGAAAGTCTGTTGTCTCAGTACAGTGAATTTCAATAAAGTGTAACTAAGTGTAAATATATGATTCTTGATGTGTCATGGCTATTTTGTATGTATATCTCCTAACTAATAGCGATTATTTGTCTTAGTTAACTTTTCTGTGTGGTGCTTTATACGTGCTAGTTAAATTGTTGTTTTTATGATGTTGCAAAATTATGAAATTATAAAAACTTTTGACTGATATTGGATGTTTGGATGGATTTTTGTGCTTTTTAACTCGGTATTAATTAGAATATGTTATTGACGAATTGGGCAATAAGAAAAATATAAACCTGCTCTTACATTACAACATCGAAATGAGGTTACTAATGAGTAACGAAGCTGCAAGGCAAGTAGAAAATGAAAAACCGTCTATGATGGACAGGTTTTTAAATGGTATAGAACGAGCTGGTAATAAAATTCCAGATCCAGCAATCTTGTTTTTTTGGGCGCTTGTCATAGTTTGGGTTGCATCAGCATTACTTTCTAATGTTTCTTTTGATCTGATTAACCCTCGTACTGGCGAAGCTCTTATTGTTCAGAACCTACTAACGGGTGAAGCTCTTGCGAGTTTCCTTGCAAATATGGTGACAACGTTTACCAGTTTTGCTCCTTTAGGTATTGTTCTGGTTGCGATGTTAGGTGTTGGTGTTGCTGATTCTTCAGGCTTTATCACGACTGGCCTCAAGAAGATGCTAAACTTCACTCCGGCAAAACTGCTAACGCCTATGCTGATTTTGGTTGCGATCGTATCGCATACCGCAGCAGATGCTGGTTACGTGTTGGTTATTCCACTAGGTGGTATCATATTCCATGCGGCAGGCCGTCACCCATTAGCGGGTATTGCCGCTGCATTTGCGGGTGTTTCTGGTGGCTTCTCTGCAAACTTCATCCCTTCAGGTATCGATCCTCTTCTTGCTGGTTTTACTCAAACCGCTGCTCAAGTCCTTGATCCGGCTTATGTCGTTAACCCGTTAGCAAATATTTTCTTTACCGGTTTATCTTCAATTCTAATTGTTTGCATTGGTTGGTACGTTACCGAGAAAATTATTGAACCGCGTCTAGTGAAAACACCGGTTGATGAAGACGCAGAAACAGCTCCTGATTTAGGTACGTTTACTGCGATTGAATCAAAAGCATTCCGTTACGCGGGTTGGGCTATGGTTGCAGGTATTGGTTTACTGATTGCTGCCTTGATGCCTGAAACCTCAGCGCTACGTTCTCCAGAAGGTGAACTAACCTCATTCAGCGCTCCGGTAATGAAGTCGATTGTTCCGCTTATTTTCATCTTGTTTATTATTCCTGGCATCGTGTACGGTCGTGTCGCGGGTACGTTTAAAAACAGCAATGATGTTATCAAAGCGATGTCTGAAACAATGGCAACGATGGGCGCATACATTGTCATGTCGTTCTTCTGTGCTCAGTTCCTATCCGCATTCGCTCAATCTAACATTGGTACTATGCTTGCGTTGTACGGCGCTGAAGGTTTGAAAGCGATGGATCTTCCGGGTCAAGCAACGGTTGTTGGTATGATTCTACTGACGGCTGCTGTGAACCTGCTGGTTGGCTCTGCATCGGCTAAATGGGCACTGATTGGCCCAATCCTGGTGCCTATGTTAATGGCGGTAGGTATTTCTCCTGAGTTATCTCAAGCGGCTTACCGTGTAGGTGACTCTGTATCTAATATCATTTCACCGCTAATGGTGTTCTTCCCACTGGTTGTTGTTTACTGTCAGCGTTACGTTAAGTCGACAGGTATTGGTACGCTTGCCTCGCTAATGATGCCATTCTCTATTGCTATGCTAATTGGTTGGACTATCTTCTTACTAGGTTACTGGGCTCTAGGTATTCCGTTAGGTATCCAAGCGCCTTACACGTACACCATGTAAATTTAGCGTTTGATTACTTGAAAACCTCGCAGTGATGCGAGGTTTTTTTATGTCAAATTAATGGCTGTACAAATGCTAACTCATTGAAAAATTTCGGACCTTATAAATTACGATATAAATTAAAATTCTAATAATTACCGTATGTCGTTTATATCTGCAATGTTTCAATTCTTAAGGTTGGGGTTATTGGTTGCTATGTTGTTTTATTGCAGTGTTTAGCTCTGTTTTGTGTTCTATGTTGAAGTTTTACTCCATTGCTTCTCTTTGATACTGTGCGGGCCGCACATTTTATGAAGTAGTTAAAATTTTAGGGTAAGAAGTTATGAGTGAAGCAATCACGCCGGAAAAAAAATCGTCAGGAGTGATCGGTTTTATCGAACGGGCAGGGAAAAAAATTCCAGACCCTGTCATCATTTTTATGTTTCTGTTCACTTTTTGTTTGGTGTTAACAGGGCTTATGGATGGTGTGACATTTGAAACTATGGGTAAAGGTGGGGAGTCGGTTGAGTTCGCGATTAAGAACATGCTTTCTTCTGAAAACTTTCGCTGGATGTTTGAAAATGCACTTCTACAAAACTGGCTAGCATTTGGTCATGGCGTATTGGGCGTGATCTTGATAGTCATGTTAGGGGTAGGCATTGCTGAAAATTCAGGTCTGCTAACGGCTGTGATTAAAAAGGTCGGCCTTAAAATTAGCGATCGATTACTGCCTCTTTTGGTGGTCTTTTTAGGTATTATGAGCTCCATCGCGGCTGATGCGGGCTACTTAGTACTGATCCCTCTTGCTGGCCTGTTGTATGCTGGGCTTGGTAAAAACCCCTTGATCGGTATGGCGGCTGCATTTGCTGGCGTATCTGCAGGCTTTAGCGCAAACCTATTACCCGCGACACCAGTTGATGTGGTGTTAGGTATGAACGCTAAGATCTTTGCTGAGGCACAAAACGTGCCTTTCGTTGGTCAAAACGGCCAAGAGCTTAATCCTGCAACCATGCACTACTTCTTTGTCTTGATTTCAACATTTTTGCTGGCGATAGTCGGTGCTTGGGTAACCACGCGTTTTGTTGCTCCTCGGTTAGAAAAAATGTCATATGTACTTCCAGAAGACATTAATTTTGATGAATTCGAGCTGAATGCAAACGAGAAAAAAGGCTTACGTTGGGCGGGTGTTGGTCTATTACTGGTTCTTGCGGCAATTTATGGCTTGGCAATGGGGCCACTGGCAACGTATACCAATGAGGCTGGTCGTGAGGTTACGCCTTACCTAGATAACATTATTTTGCTTATCTCACTCGTGTTTGCCGTTGTTGGTATTTTCTTTGGTGTCGCAACGGGTAAGTTTAAGAAGCTGCAAGATGTGGTTTCTGCGATGGTTAAGCAAATGAATACCATGGGCTACATTCTGGTTCTGACGTTTTTTTGTTATAACTTCCTAGCATTATTAAGCTTCTCTGGCTTAGGTACCTATGTGACGTATTTAGGGGCAACGTTCTTGCAGTCTTTAGGCTTGCAACAGTTCCCTGCACTTATGCTGTTAGGTTTTATTTTAACGACCGCGGTTATTAACTTGTTTGTGGGGGGATTAACCTCTAAGTGGATGTTACTTGGGCCGATTTTTGTGCCAATGTTGTATCAGGTAAACCCAAATATAACACCAGACTTAGTGACTGCGGCTTATCGTGTTGCGGATTCATCAACCAATATCATCACACCTATGATGAGTTATGCTGGGGTGGTATTGGCATTTATGCGTAAGTACAAACCAGAGTTAACGTTTGGCGATGTCATCGCCATCATGGTGCCTTACTCAATGGCATTTTTAACCTTGTGGTCAGCGGTTCTAATTGGTTTCTTTACCTTTGGTATTCCACTGGGCTTTTAGAACAGCCGTTCGCAATATAACAGTCATGATTTAAAGCGCCCAGTTCATCAATGATGAGCTGGGCGTTTTTATACGCTCGAATAACAACAATCAGAGACGGTAGTGTTGGTACTAAGCGTTTAGATATTGATGATGAAAACGCAGGTGCTCTTCAATGAAGCTGCTGATGAAGAAGTAACTGTGATCGTAGCCAGGTTGTATTCTTAATACGAGATGACTGTCAGATTGCTTTGCTGCATCAACGATGAATTGTGGTTTAAGTTGGTCGAGTAAAAAGTTATCTCTGTCGCCTTGATCGATTAGGATCGGTAAACTGGCACGAGATGACTTGATAAGCTCACAGCTATCATATTGCTTCCACGTTTCTTGGTTTGAACCAAGATAGTTTTGAAACGCTTTTTGTCCCCAAGGCACGTGCATAGGGTGAACAATTGGGCTAAATGCAGAGATAGAGCGGTATTGCTCCGCGTTTTTTAAGCCAATGGTCAGTGCGCCATGGCCACCCATGCTGTGTCCCGAAATAGATCGTACATCACTCACCGGGAAATGCGCTTCGATTAGCTTCGGTAGCTCATCTACCACATAGCTATACATCTGATAATGATCACTCCAAGGCTTTTGCGTCGCATTGACATAAAACCCTGCTCCAAGGCCTAAGTCGTAGCTGCCGTCTGGGTCGTCGGCAACACCTTCACCTCTTGGGCTGGTATCCGGTGCAACAATGGCAATGCCTAGTTCAGCTGCCGCTTTAAAAGCGCCCGCTTTTTGCATGAAGTTCTCATCGGTACAAGTTAACCCTGACAGCCAATAAAGCACAGGTACCGGGTTGTCGCTACTGGCATTCGGCGGAAGGTAAATCGCAAATCGCATATCACAATTGAGAGATTGGGAAGTGTGGCTGTATTGTTTGTGCCAACCATCAAAGGCTTTGGTTTGGCTAATATTAGTAATGGTCATTGGAACCTGCCGCTTTAAAATTACGATGAATTCCCGTTTAACGCTTATATCGCATTAAACGGGACAGTTCAGGTATGTTGTTATTGTTAACCGCTGTTATTTGTCGAAATGAATAACAGTACGAATACTTTCACCTTTGTGCATTAGGTCGAAAGATTCATTAATGTTTTCCAGTGGCATGGTGTGGGTGATGAATTCTTGTAGACCAAATTCTCCCGCCATGTAACGGTTTACGATTTCTGGTAATTCAGAGCGGCCTTTAACACCACCAAACGCGCTACCTCGCCATACTCGGCCTGTTACTAGTTGGAATGGTCGAGTTGAAATCTCTTGGCCAGCGCCAGCAACACCAATAATGACCGACTCACCCCAGCCTTTATGGCAACATTCTAGTGCACTACGCATAACGTCAACGTTACCGATACACTCGAATGAAAAATCAACACCGCCATCGGTCATTTCTACAATCACGTCTTGGATTGGTTTATCAAAGTTTTTAGGATTGATGCAATCTGTTGCCCCTAGCTTCATTGCTAGCTCGTATTTGCTTTCATTGATATCAACACCAATGATACGGCTTGCCCCAGCCATTTGAGCGCCAATAATGGCAGAAAGACCAATGCCGCCTAAGCCGAAGATAGCGACAGTATCGCCTTTTTGTACTTTTGCGGTATTAAGTACTGCGCCCATACCGGTTGTTACGCCACAGCCTAATAGGCAAATTTCTTCCAGTGGTGCTTCTTTATTTACTTTCGCCAAAGAAATTTCAGGTAGAACCGTATATTCAGAGAACGTAGAGCAACCCATGTAGTGATAGATAGGCTGACCATCTTTGTAAAAGCGAGTGGTGCCGTCTGGCATTAAGCCTTTACCTTGCGTTTCACGAACGGCTTGGCATAGGTTAGTTTTGCCTGATTTACAGAACTTACATTCGCCACATTCTGCGGTATAAAGTGGGATAACGTGGTCGCCAACAGAAACGCTCGTTACGCCTTCTCCGATCATTTCAACGATACCGCCACCTTCATGACCTAAGATTGAAGGGAAAATACCTTCTGGATCATCGCCTGACAGTGTGAATGCATCGGTGTGGCAAACACCTGTCGCAACGATTTTAACTAACACTTCACCTGCTCTTGGCAGCATGACATCCACTTCTTCAACTGATAAAGGTTGGTTTGGACCCCAAGCAATAGCCGCACGTGATTTGATAAATTGGTCAGTCATATTGATACCTTAATTCCTAATGTGAATAGAATGATTGGTCACTCACTCAGTGAGTTCACTGGGGTGCCAAGTGAGTCGTCAGTTGTTTACGATTAACTGGGGGACTCAATATAGAATGAAGTTTAGTACTTTTTCGAGATTTGATAATCCAACTAAATAGCAAATCACTATTACATATATGTAATAATAGGCAGTGTGAGTTTTAGATATAGTGTTGAGGGTAATAATGGACAAGTGGGAAGGCGTTATTGAATTTGTGGCTGTAGCCGAAGTCGCAAGTTTTACTGAAGCGGCAAATCGTCTTTCAACGTCGGTTGCTCAGGTGAGCCGAAAAGTTGGACGTTTAGAGCAGCGTTTATCGAGCAAACTGCTCAACCGGACGACCCGAAAAGTGACCTTGACGGAAGTCGGACAAACCTACTATCAGCACTGCCGACATTTAGTTGATGGCTTGGATGCAGCAGAAAGAGCGGTCACTGATCTTCGTACGAGCCTGAGTGGTAAAATTAAGATTACGGCTCCGGTTACCTATGGTGAACAAAAGCTGACGCGGCATTTGAATCAGTTTTTACTGCAACACCCGGATGTGAGTTTGGAAGTGGTGCTGTCGAACCGAAAATTGGATCTATTGGAGCACGGCTTTGATCTGGCGATTCGGCTAGGCAATTTAGATGACTCCAGTGCCATTGCGAAACGTTTATCCTCTAGGCAAATGCATGTGTGCGCGAGCCCTGAGTATTTACAAGGTTACGGGGAACCCCACTCTTTGTTGGAACTCAATCATCATCAGTGTTTACAGGGTAGTAATGCCTACTGGCGCTTTATGGAGAATGGTGAGAAGCGGCAGTTAAAAGTCCAAGGCCGAATGCAATGCAATAGTGGCAAAGCGTTAGTGGAATCGGCATTGCAAGGGCTCGGGATTGCGCAGTTGCCAGATTACTATCTTGAAGAACACTTAGCGAATGGTGAGCTGGTAGAGTTACTTACTCAATACAAAGATGAGAAAGAGGGAATTTGGGCCTTGTATCCTCACAATCGATTTTTGACAGCGAAGGTAAGAAGCTTAGTGGATTATCTGTCCGACGTATTGTGATAGGCGCTATGGGTGTAGAACTCGATGCAAGAGAATAACGAGATTGCTATAATCCGATTTAAACCAACTTCGATGAGACAAAGCCGTGAGTGAGCAACCTTTACCAAGTTTTAGTGCCGAAGATGAAGCTTACATGCGTCGAGCGATGGAGCTAGCCGAACAAGCTGAGTCTGAAGGTGAAGTTCCCATTGGTGCATTATTGGTGAAAGACAACCAAATTATTGCAGAAGGGTGGAACCAATCTATATCCACTCACGATGCTAGTGCGCATGCTGAAATGCAGGTATTGAGAAAAGCAGGGCAGGTACTGCAAAACTATCGTCTATTGGATACCACGTTGTACGTGACACTAGAACCTTGCCCTATGTGTGCGGGCGCTTTATTGCATAGCCGCGTTAAAAGAGTGGTTTATGGTGCTGGCGATCCAAAAGCCGGTGCGGCAGGCAGTGTACTTAACCTGTTTGAAAGCCAAGCGTCCTATCATTATGCTGAAGTTGAATCTGGGTTGTGTGAGCAAGCATGCCGAGAGCAGCTACAGGCATTTTTTAAAAGACGTCGCAAAGAAAAAAAAGCACTGAAACAAGCCAATAAGTTGGAACTTGAGAACAATAACCGTACTGTTTGAGCGTCGATGTAATGGGAGTATGTACTGTTCGATAGAGAGTTAGGGGCTTGAAGTTTAGCGGTTTTTGAAGATGAAAGGTTATAAAGGCAAACACCGGGCGGCGTTTGCCAATTGGGTTGTTACTCTTCTAGAGTCATTGCAAAGCCACGACAACGCCAAATAACTTTCTTTTTGTTATTCGATAGCATGCGCTTACGACGGTTAGAAGATACAGATTGTTGCTTGAGTCGGTTTGCCGACCTTTTTTTAGAGAACATAAAATTCCCCTTATCATTATCACCATAAAAGTTAAACCTCGGAGTGGGCCTACAGTACGGTGTTGTCTGTTAACTAACTGGCTTTAAACTTTGAACAATCAATTACCTCTGAGCTTCTCCTGCTCCCATTGTAGAGTGCAACTAACGTTCTAATGTTACTTGATGTTGTACAAGTATGAGCTTAATGCCAAGCCTTCTTTCACTTGAAAGTGAACCTTAGTTATAGGCGGTATTTGTTACCGTTCTATGAATTCATCTTAGAAGTGACGATGCCTTGTTAATTCAATTTGAATGAATCAAATGGGCATCATGTGACATAATGTTTTCAGTCACAAATTTAATGTATGGCTTTAATGATTACTTTGCAAGAGGTGATGTGTGGCACATATTACGGAAATGTGAAGCATGCCACCTATTTAAAGGTGGCATGTCTTATTTAAGCGTTTAACGAACCAAAAATGGCGGTTATTTACTTGGTAATGTTGAGGCAGAAGCCGATGTATCTGCATCAGGTGATAGCGTTGCACTGGCGCCTGAAATAGGAATATCGATCACTTGCAGATCATCCATTGAAATTTGCTGCTCAATAATGCGCTTCTTATCAATATGCCCAATGATAGATTGGTAGTAACGGCGGATGTTTTCTACATAATTACGAGCTTCATCACCGCGAGCATAGCCATAACGAGTCCTGCTGTAGTACTTTTTCTTTTTCAACAGAGGCAATCTGTCTTTCACGTCAGCCCATGAATCTGGATCTGCACCCTGAGATTTAGTTAGGCGTCTTGCATCCATCATATGACCGTAACCGACATTGTATGATGCGAGCGCAAACCAAATTTTCTCATGCTCAGAGATAGAGTCGGGCACTCGGGCAACGATTCGGCGTAGATACTCCGCGCCACCACGAACCGATTGCTCTGGATCGAGCCGATTCGTCACACCAACGATTTTAGCGGTTGGCAATGTAAGCATCATCATGCCTCGCACACCTGTGGGCGACTTGGCAACAGGATTCCAATGAGACTCTTGATAAGCGAGTGCCGCAATGAGACGCCAATCAAAATCTTTAGCGTACTTCTTAAATAAGGGCTCCCATTTGGGCAGTGTTTTATCAAGCGCACGAATGAAAGCTCGTGTATCGACGTAGTCAAAGCTTTCGACGTGGCCAAAGTATTTCTCTTCCAGCTTAGCTAACTTTCCTGACTGCTTTAAATTACCAAAAAACTCAATCAGCAAGGCATAAAGGCTTTCATCATCAGAACGGCGCATAAACCAAGAAATAGGTTGGTCTTCGGTAACTTCAAAGGCGACAGCTAAAGAGGGGTAAATACGCTGCGCCAATGAAAGCTCGACAGAGTCAGCCATGGTTAAAGGTAATTCCCCTGTCGATACTTTAAGCATCAGATCATTGACGTCGGAATTATCGTCTGTCCGAAAAATGATCGCCGGTTCATCTTTTTGCATCTTGGCGAGGCTATCTTCAAAATGTGAGCCTTTGACGACCACTAAAGGAATTTGTCTCTCGACCAATTGGTTTAAGTTACGAGGCCGCCATTGTCCCTTTTTGTAGACAACCTGTTGGCTTACGTAGTAGTACGTTGGGCCCGCTCGAAATTGTTTTAGGCGTTGAGGAGTATGGCTTAACCCTGCTGCTATCATGTCGATCTCGCCACGTTCTAGTGCCGGGAATAACTCCGCCAAGCGATAGGCAGGTTTCATTTCAAGTTTTACATCTAGGCTTTTAGCAAAGCGCGTCGCGAGCTCGTAATCTAAACCAGTAGGGCCATCTGGGCCGATGTAATAGGAAAGTTGATTGTTAAGAGTGCCAACGCGCAGCGTGCCGCGTTCGCGGATTTGGTCTAGTTCACTTTTTGGGTCAGATTCGATCTGACAACCAGACAGTCCAGTGGCAACTGCCAACCAAAATGTGAGGGAGAATAGCCAAGAAATCGGGGCTTTTATCTTCAATTCTTAATACTCATACTAAATCATAGGCTTCTTTATACCAAAGCCGTAATCAGTGGCATAGCACCATTAAATAAAACAGTGAAAAGCCGCTTAAAAAAGGCGCATTTCCGATAGAAAGCAAAAAAAAGGCGCAAACGGTTGCTTTTGATGGTTACGTCACAAAAAAATTAATCTATAATACGCCCGCAAACGTAGAGGAGAAATTGGCATAAGTTTGGGTGTTAATCCTAACTGATTGAATTTATTCCAATATCACCTTAATCAATTGCAAAAGAGACCTAAGCACATGAAAATTATGCGTGGCTCCCCAGCTCTATCTGAGTTTCGAGTTAACAAGCTTATCGAGCTTTGTCGTGAATTAAGCCTACCTGTATCTGGTATTTATGCTGAGTTTATGCATTTTGCTGACGTGTCGGCTGACTTAGATGCGTCTGAAGTTGAGAAGCTTGAAAAGCTACTGACTTACGGACCAACCATCCAAGAGCATGAGCCTGAAGGTCTTTTACTTCTTGTGACGCCTCGTCCTGGCACGATTTCTCCTTGGTCTTCAAAATCAACTGACATTGCTAATAATTGTGGTCTAGATAAAGTTAAACGTCTAGAACGTGGTACGGCATTCTACGTTGAAACTGAGCAAGCGCTAACTGAACTTCAAATCGTTGAACTGAAAGCGGTGCTACACGATCGCATGATGGAAGTTGTTTTTAGCGATGAGAACCAAGCAAATGCGTTGTTCGCCGTTGCTGAGCCGGCACCGGTTGCAGACGTCGACCTGCTTACTGGCGGCCGTAAGGCGCTAGAGAAAGCAAATGTAACCTTAGGTTTGGCACTTGCTGAAGATGAAATTGATTACTTAGTTGATAGCTTTGTAAACAAGTTGGGTCGCAACCCAACGGACATCGAACTGATGATGTTTGCTCAAGCTAACTCAGAGCATTGTCGTCACAAGATTTTCAACGCCGATTGGACGATTGATGGTGTTAAACAAGAGAAGTCTCTGTTTAAAATGATCAAAAACACGTTCGAAACGACGCCAGAACACGTGTTATCAGCATACAAAGATAATGCAGCGGTAATGACAGGTTCAACTGTTGGCCGTTTCTTCCCAGATCCAGAAACGCGTGAATACAACTATCACCAAGAGAAAACACACATCTTGATGAAAGTAGAAACGCACAACCACCCTACGGCAATTTCTCCTTGGCCGGGCGCTTCTACAGGTTCAGGCGGTGAAATTCGTGATGAAGGCGCAACCGGTATTGGCGGCAAACCAAAAGCAGGTTTGGTGGGTTTCTCGGTATCTAACCTTAAAATTCCTAACTTCGTACAGCCATGGGAAACGGATTTTGGTAAGCCAAGCCGTATCGTGACAGCCCTTGATATTATGCTAGAAGGCCCGCTAGGTGGCGCAGCATTTAATAACGAGTTTGGCCGTCCTAACCTATTAGGTTACTTCCGTACTTACGAAGAAAAAGTGAACTCGCACAACGGTGAAGAAGTACGTGGTTACCATAAGCCAATCATGCTGGCTGGTGGTCTGGGTAATATCCGTGATGATCATGTTCAGAAGAAAGAGATCCCAGTAGGCGCAAGCTTAGTGGTTCTTGGTGGTCCAGCAATGAACATCGGCCTTGGTGGCGGTGCGGCTTCTTCAATGGATTCTGGTTCTTCGTCTGAAGATCTAGATTTTGCTTCTGTACAGCGTGAAAACCCAGAAATGGAGCGTCGTTGTCAGGAAGTGATCGACCGTTGTTGGCAGTTAGGTGACGATAACCCAATCGCATTTATCCACGATGTGGGCGCGGGTGGTATCTCGAACGCATTGCCAGAGCTAGTAGACGACGGCGAGCGTGGCGGTATCTTCAACCTACGTGACGTACCAAACGATGAGCCGGGCATGAGCCCACTTGAAATTTGGTGTAACGAATCTCAAGAACGTTACGTAATGGCGATTGCAGACAAAGATATGCCAGCATTCGACGCGATTTGTAAGCGTGAACGTGCACCATACGCAGTCGTAGGTAAGGCAACAGAAGAGCGTAATCTTAAGTTAGAAGATTCACACTTCGACAATACGCCTATCGACATGCCAATGGATATTCTTTTAGGCAAAACGCCGAAGATGCACCGTGATGCGAAAACGTTGAAAGCGAATAACCCAGCGATCGACCGCACTGGCATCGAAATGAACGATGCGATTGACCGCGTTCTTCGTTTGCCGACTGTTGCTGAGAAAACGTTCCTAATCACTATTGGTGACCGTTCTGTTACTGGCCTTGTTGCTCGTGACCAAATGGTTGGCCCTTGGCAGGTTCCGGTTGCTAACTGTGCGGTAACGGCAGCAAGCTACGACACTTACCACGGTGAAGCAATGTCACTGGGTGAGCGTACGCCAGTTGCACTTCTAGACTTTGGCGCATCGGCTCGTCTAGCTGTCGGTGAAGCGATCACCAACATCGCCGCAACAAACATCGGTGATATCAAACACATTAAATTGTCGGCTAACTGGATGTCTCCAGCGGGTCACCCTGGTGAAGACGCCGGTCTTTACGAAGCGGTGAAAGCGGTCGGCGAAGAGCTTTGTCCTGCTCTAGGTCTTACTATTCCGGTAGGTAAAGACTCAATGTCTATGAAGACCAAGTGGGAACAAGATGGCGAGCAAAAAGAAGTCACTTCTCCGCTTTCTCTTGTTATTACCGCGTTTGCGCGTGTTGAAGATGTTCGTAAGACGATCACGCCTCAACTTCGTACAGACAAAGGAGATTCAAGCTTAGTTCTTATCGACCTTGGTAACGGCAAAAACCGCCTAGGTGCAACCGCACTTGCTCAAGTTTACAAGCAGCTTGGTGATAAGCCAGCAGACGTAGACAACGCAGAGCAGTTGAAAGGCTTCTACGAAGGTGTTCAAGCGCTAGTGGCTAACGACAAAGTGATTGCTTACCACGATAAAGGCGATGGCGGTCTATTCGTTACATTGGCTGAAATGGCATTTGCCGGCCACTGTGGCGTTAACGCGAATATTACTGAGCTTTCTCCATCAGCAAACGGTGGCGACTCACTGGCGGCGCTATTTAACGAAGAGTTAGGTGCCGTGATTCAAGTTCGTAATAGCGACCTTGATGAAGTACTTTCAACGCTGGCGGCAAATGGCCTAGAGTCTTGCTCTCACGTTGTTGGTAACGTTGTTGATTCAGATGAGTTAGTGATTACGTCTGGCGACCAAGTGGTTGTTAAGCGTAACCGTACTGAGCTACGTACTATCTGGGCAGAAACGACGCATAAGATGCAGTCAATGCGTGACAACCCAGCATGTGCAGACCAAGAGCACGAAGCGAAGAAAGACAATTCAGACCCAGGTCTGAACGTTAAATTAAGCTTTGATGTGAACGAAGACATTGCAGCACCTTACATTGCTAAGGGCGCAAAACCTAAGATGGCTATCTTGCGTGAGCAAGGCGTTAACTCACACGTTGAAATGGCAGCCGCCTTTGACCGTGCTGGTTTTGAAGCAACAGACATCCACATGAGCGACATCCTAACGGGTTCTGCGGTACTTGAAGAGTACAACGGCCTTGTTGCTTGTGGCGGTTTCTCTTACGGTGACGTATTGGGTGCTGGTGAAGGTTGGGCGAAGTCAGTTCTATTTAACGAACAAGCTCGCAACCAATTTGAAGGCTTCTTTAAGCGTGAAGATACCTTCTCTCTGGGTGTATGTAACGGTTGTCAGATGCTATCTAACTTGCGTGAGCTTATCCCTGGCGCTGAGTACTGGCCTCGATTCGTACGCAACGAATCAGAGCGCTTTGAAGCTCGTTTCAGCTTGGTAGAAGTTCAGAAGTCTGATTCTGTATTCTTCAATGGCATGGAAGGTTCGCGTATGCCAATCGCAGTTTCTCACGGTGAAGGCCGCGTAGAAGTGCGTGATAACGAGCACCTAACAGCGATTGAAAATTCAGGTACAGTTGCACTTCGTTATGTTGATAACCAAGGTAACGCTACGCAGCAATACCCGAATAACCCGAACGGTTCGCCAAACGCTATCACAGGTCTTACAACGACGGATGGCCGTACTACAATCATGATGCCTCACCCAGAGCGTGTATTCCGTACGGTTGCAAACTCTTGGGCTCCAGAAACTTGGGGTGAAAATGGTGCTTGGATGCGTATGTTCCAAAATGCGCGTAAGAACATTGGTTAATTAAAGTTCTGCTAAGAAAATGACAAAAGCCGCTGATGTTTCAGCGGCTTTTTACTGAGTGCTCTTTTTTTATGTAAAAGAAAAATAGGCTTAGAAATGTACGAGCAATTTAGACATATTTGTGTTCTAATGCGCGGCTTGCAAGGGACTGGTATAAATTGCGCAAGGCCAACACCGAACGGTTATGCCATGCGATCCCTTATTAATTCTTAGGAATGTGAAAATGGCTAACAGCAAAAAATTTGATTTCCAAGTAGTAGAAAAACGTAACGGCTGGTCTGCAGAGATCATTCGTCAGGTTTCTGCTCGACGCACAACCGTATCTAAACGTGAAACTGGTTTTGAAACAGAAGCACTAGCAATTGAGTGGGCTGAAAAAGAGCTAGCTCAATTTGTTCAACACCAAGCTGAACGTAATGTTCGCAAAGGCGAGCAACGCAAAGAAAGAGAAGCAGCAGTAGAAGCAAAAATTGCAGCAGCCGAGCAAAGAGCGGCAGAGCGCAACCTTGAGTCTGACGACGAAGAGTAATCGCTGCTTGCTATGAATAATAAAAAACCGCTGAAGTCTGACTTCAGCGGTTTTTTTATTAATAGGTAACAGGAAGTAGGACGGATTTCATCCTACAGGTTACAGGGAAGTCATTGATGAGTTCAGGGCTAGAGTCAAAAATACCGTAACCCGTAACCTATTATTTATTTCTTCTCTGGAATCGCTTCTAGCAACGCGACCATTTGTTCCCAGAAAAGGGCAACCGTATCAATTTTCACTTTCTCGTCTGGCGAGTGAGGGAACTTGATGGTTGGGCCGAAAGAAACCATGTCCATTTCTGGGTATGGTTCTTTGAATAGCCCACATTCTAGACCTGCATGGATAACCATGATATTTGGTTTATGGCCGTAGATGCCTTCATACATATCACGGAAAATTACCATGATCTCTGAATCAGCATCGGGTTTCCAGCCTGGGTAAGCGCCGCCAAATTCAATGTTTGCACCCGCTAGTTGAGCGACAGACGTTAGCATGCCTTCTACTTGGCTGCGGCCAGAATCAATCAAAGAACGAATTAAGCATAGTACGGTTACTTTATCTGAATCGGTCGTAATAACACCAACGTTCAGAGACGTTTCTACCACACCTTCAACGTCGTCACTCATGCGGATTACGCCATTAGGGCAAGCGTTTAATGCTGCAATAAAACGAGATTGAGAGTCGGCATTGAAAGCGGCTTCAGTTGTGTCTGCCGCTTCGTTGAAAGAAACAATATCCGTTTCAATTTTACCAAGTTCAGTACTTAGCAAAGAAGTATAGAATTGGAACAATTCAGCCAGCTTCGTTTCGTTCTCTGCAGGAACGGCAACCGTTGCAAAAGCTTCACGAGGGATGGCATTACGTAGGCTACCACCACGGAATTCAACCAAACGTAAATCAAGCTCAGCAGCGTGACCCGCTAAAAAGCGTGCAACCAATTTGTTTGCATTGCCACGACCAGTGTGAATATCACAACCTGAGTGACCGCCTTTAAGGCCTTTTAGTGTCAGTTGACGAACAACAAACTCTGCAGGAATGGCTTCACGAGTAATATCAAACGTCATTTCGCCGTCGATGCCGCCAGCGCAACCCATGTAAACTTCGCCTTCTTGCTCTGAATCGGTGTTCAGCAAGATATCGCCTTCAAGCCAACCGGCTTCTAGGCCAAACGCGCCTGTCATGCCTGCTTCTTCATCAATAGTTAGAAGAACCTCAAGTGGGCCGTGCTTAATGTCGTTAGATGCAAGAACGGCTAAACATGATGCCATGCCCATGCCGTTATCTGCACCCAGAGTAGTACCTTTAGCTGTTACCCATTCACCATCAATGAAAGGCTGAATTGGATCTTTAGCAAAGTCATGGTCAGTGTCTTCGTTCTTTTGTGGCACCATATCGATATGAGCTTGAAGAACAACGCCTTTTTTGTTTTCCATACCAGCGGTTGCTGGCTTCTTGATGAAGACGTTACCGGTAGGATCACGGCGTACGTCTAAACCTTGTTCTTTTGCCCATGAGATAATGTATTGAGCAAGTGCCTCTTCATGTTTTGAAGGGTGGGGGATAGAACAGATTTTATCAAAGAATTGCCATAGCGGTGCTGGCGACAATTGGCTGATTTCAGAGTGGAATTCAGACACGGATGACTCCTTAACTGGTTATTTTGCCGAATATGCAGGGTGTAAACTAATAAATGTTAGTCAGATATACTGCGTAATTGGTTCCTTTCAGAGCCGAACAGCATACCACTGACTGCATGCGAGCAGTAGTGATACTCTTTCTTAATCGCAATAAAGTCGTAACAAATAATAGACATCCTGTCAGCTTTTAAGTCCACATTTATAAAGCAACGAGAGCGATGTACACAGACTTATCTCGCAAATAACTAAACTGTAATTTAATTACAGTTTGTAGTTGATTAAAGTCAATATTCAGCAAAAAGTGTGAGCTAAAGCATATTAATTGTTGTAATTAATTTTCTTGATGGTATATTAATAATCAACTTCGAAAGCGAAGAAAAAATGCTCAAAGGATGAGTCCGTTATACCGCCTCCACGGAACCGAGAATCAAACTAAATTTTATTGATTGAAAAAGGTGATTATTATGAATGGTATGTCTTCTGCAAGTTTCTGGTCTTCTTCATACGTATGTGTGACAAACGCCGTTAACTTCAAAAATTTTGCGGGTTTTGGTTACTAAGCTGTAATCTGAATTTGTGAATTGAACTTTATGTTCACCCCAATAATTGGAATTTTTTTACGGCCATTTGGCTGACAATATTCTACCGCCACTCAGACTTTGAGTGGCGTTTTTTTTGCCTGCTACTTAGTCTACCCCTTCTATAAATGACGTGAATATCATCCATCTGCCTCTCATTGCCTATCAAGAGGTACTTTGCATGGGCTCTTGCTCAATTAACGCCGAAAAAATGTCATGAGTGTTGAATAAATACTAAAAACAACGCATTCACAGCCTAACTCTGTCTTTGATTTTACTTGTTGATTAATATGATTTTTTTGTTCATACTAAAAATCATGCTGCTAACGTATTCAGTTTACGCCTTAAAATACGAGTAAAAGCTCAATTGTCACTAGAAATTGCTATTTGATAACTTTATAATTCGCGCCAATCGTTTACGCAATCGATTGTCTTTTTGCCAATCTAGATAAGTAATTACCACTACTTACCTAGATTGGTTTTTAACTTTTAGGAAATGGATCATGCTTGAGAAGCTTTTTAAACTAAATGAAAACGGAACGACTATCCGTACTGAAATTATCGCGGGTATTACAACCTTTTTGACCATGGCTTACATCATTTTTGTAAACCCTGCGATTTTGTCTGATACGGGTATGGATCGTGATGCGGTGTTTGTCGCTACTTGTTTGGCTGCGGCGATTGGTTGTTTTGTTATGGGTATTGTCGCTAACTACCCGATTGCTCAAGCGCCAGGAATGGGATTGAACGCATTCTTTACCTATTCTGTTGTGCTGGGAATGGGACATACGTGGCAGGTAGCACTTGCGGCTGTATTTGTTTCAGGTCTTCTTTTCGTTCTTTTGAGTATCTTCAAAATTCGTGAGTGGCTGATCAATTCAATACCAATGTCATTAAGAACAGGTATTTCTGCTGGTATTGGTCTTTTCCTTGCGCTTATCGCTTTAAAAAATGCAGGCATTGTTGTTGGTAACCCTGCGACGTTGGTTTCATTAGGTTCAATTACATCGCTGCCAGCCGTTTTAGCTGCGGTGGGTTTCTTCTTAACAATTGCACTTGTTCATCGCGGAATGAAAGGTGCGGTAATGATCGCAATTCTTGCGGTGACGGCTTTAGGCATTCTATTTGGTGATGTTCAGTATCATGGCATCATGTCTACACCACCAAGTTTAGCACCGACGTTCATGCAACTAGACTTCTCTGCAATTTTTGAAGTAGGCATGATTTCGGTTATCTTTGCTTTCTTATTCGTTGACCTATTTGATACCGCAGGCACGTTAGTTGGTGTGGCTCAAAAAGCGGACTTCATTGGTAAAGATGGCAAGATTCCTCGTCTTAATCGTGCGTTGAAGCTGTAGAATTTCTCGATTTTTCACCGATTTCCCATGTTTTTATCGTCATTAATCCTACTGGCAACGGCGTAAATACTGCTCGATGGTAGCGGCCTTTATCATGGTAAGGAAAGATAGAGCGACAGGATGAGAGTTAATTTGGGTTTTTCGCTGATTTTAGAGGTTTTACCCTCTAGATGATGCAATTCCGTAGCTTTTCCATGTTGTGAAGCATGCTGAACATCGCCCATTGGGCGTTCACTTTCTCTTGTCCTCTTAGCGTAAATCGATTCATCTGTTTGTTGACGGTGATGTTGCCAAAAACAGGTTCAACACACCCAAGCCGTTTACTGTATTGCCGCCTTCCTTCTGGGCTATCAATCTTGTCTTTCATGGCTTGCATGTGGTCAAAGTCTTTGGTGTTTTTGTAGATGAAGAAGACTTGTCGACCGACTTGCTTGCCAGGCGGTTTTCTCATGCACAGCGGTTGATGAACGCATTGTCTGCAGTCGTTTAGGTATCCACAAAACTGAGCACCACGCTCTCCACGGATGACGGCGTTCTTGCTGCTCAGCCGCATCATATTTCCTGCAGGGCATCGGCAAGTCATGTCGTCTTGGTTGAACTCGAACATAGAAATGGAGTAACAGGTTTTACCTGTTTTCGAGCGTTTCTTTCGTTTTTTCGCTTGCTCGGTCTGATAGGTTTCACTGTTTTGAAACAGCGGATTACGGCTGCGAAATCCAGTGTCTGCTATGTAACAATCATAAGGAGTCTCAGACAGGAACTTGAGGTTGGTTTTACTATGAAATCCGCTGTCTGCGGTGAACTTGGTGGTGCGCTTTGAGCTGTTGGGTAGCTTCTCTAATTGTTCTTTCAAAGCGAGCACTGCAGGCTTTAATGTTTGCTGTTCACCAACGCTTCCCCACACTTGGCTGTGTAAAATAATTTGGTGCTTGTCATCCGTGATGGCGATGCCGTTATAACCTTGAATCGTACCTTTTGAGGTGGTCATTTTAGCGCTGTCATTGTCCGTGATGTTGCTTTTTACGGGTTTTTTACTGCTGCCCAATTTGTCTTTAGTGCTCGCCAGAAATGAACCTATTTTATCGGCGCTGCTATCAAGCTTTTGTTTTTGTCTTAGGTCTTGTTCGATAACTTCATTTGGGAGCGAATCTTGGCTTTGATGACGCTCGATAATTCGCTGGCTCGCCCCGCTGTAGTTTTTCTTTTTTACGGCGAAGCTCTTCGTGTGTGCCACTCCATTCCTTACTGGCATTGGATGAAATTTTACAGCCATCAATAGCAAACATGTTACGGCCTATTAGGCCTTGTTCATCGCATATCATGAGAACCTGAGTGAACAGTGGTTCGATGGTGTCCTTCATTTGTGCGATGAAAGCCGCGATAGTGGTGAAGTGTGGTCGCTCGTCGCCCGATAAGCACATGAAAGTGACATTGTTGATGCAGGCTCTTTCTATGCGTCGGCTAGTTAACATGCCGAGGGAATAGGCGTAAAAAATAACCTTAAGCATGATGGAGGGTGGATAAGCCGCCGCCCCGTTTTTGTCGTTGTGGTAGTGCGCATCAAAGGGCGAGAGGTCGAGGTGGTTATCGACAATGTGGGAAATCGCATACTCAATAGTTCCGGGGATGAGTTGTTCATCGATGATGATAGGGACGAACATGTTTTGGTTCGAGTAATCGGTTTTGAAGTTGGGCATAACCGTGTCTTGTGGCGAATAATTTAGATTAGATCACAAGGAGTTAGTGCGTTCAAGTTCATATCGTGATGAAATGGCGGCAGGATCAGAATTGAGACGGGCGAGGAGAAATTCTACAGCCTCGTTGCTAGCGGATTCAACAGCAACATCGATTGGTGCGCTATTGGGTACATCAAATACGACTTCTTATGTTGAAAGTGTTTCAGGTGTGGCTGCTGGTGGTCGAACAGGCTTAACTGCGGTCGTAGTTGGCATTTTATTCCTACTTGCATTATTCTTCTCGCCATTAGCTGGTATGATCCCAGCATACGCGACGACAGGTGCACTATTTTATGTCGCTATATTGATGCTTTCCGGCTTGGTGAGTATTGATTGGCGAGACCTAACAGAAGCAGCACCGGTTGTTGTAACCTGTCTTCTTATGCCTTTAACGTTCTCCATCGCTGATGGCATTTCGTTAGGCTTTATTGCATACGCTGTAATCAAGCTATTTAGTGGCAAGGGACGTGAAGTATCATCGAGTGTTTGGGTGATGGCTGCAATTTTCACCTTAAAATTTGTCTTAACCGCAGGTTAATTTGACCGAAACAGGTTTCAATCATTATGAGCAATAAATTTATCATCACTTGGGACAATATGCAGACATATTGTCGTCAGCTTGCAGAAAAACAAATGCCAGCAGAACAGTGGAAAGGCATTATCGGTGTTAGCCGTGGTGGTTTGGTTCCTGCTGCAATTTAGGCTCGTGAGCTAGGTATTCGTTACGTTGATACGATTTGTATCTCAAGCTACGACCACGATCATCAACGTGATATGACAGTACTTAAAGCACCAGAAGGTGACGGTGAAGGTTTCTTGATCGTAGATGATTTGGCAGACAGCGGTGATACCGCTCGTAAAGTTCGTCAGATGTACCCAAAAGCAAAATTAATTACCGTATGTGCTAAGCCTGCTGGTGTTGATCTTGTTGATGAGTACATTGTCGACATCCCACAAGATACGTGGATCGAGCAACCTTGGGATATGGCTGTAACATTTGTTGACCCTATCAACAAAAAGTAACACGCTACCGAAATCCAATTTTTTGAAAATGACCCTACCATGGGTCATTTTTTTTATTACTATATAAGTAATTTCAGTACGATTGAGTGTCTCATGAGCGAAGAAATCAGCAAAAACCTATCTGAAAACCTATTTGTTAAACACAAACAAGCCAAAGAAACTTCTGGGTTAACTCAATACATCCCAAGCAGCCTAGACATGTTAGAGGAAAAGAAACGTAATGGAGGTTACTCTTGGTACCGTAACCTCAGACGTTTACAGTGGATTTGGCAAGGTGTAGATCCAATAGAGCAGGAAGGGGTGTTGGCTCGTATTGCCGGTTCTGTTCATTCTCGAAGTGATGATGAATGGCTTGATACCGTCATGGGGTACCATTCAGGTAACTGGGCTTACGAATGGACGAAGCTAGGGATGCAGCATCAGAAACGCGGTAATGAAATGGAAGGCGAAGACGGTGCAGACCAACTGTTTAACGCTGCTCTGTGTTTTAGCATTGCGGGCTACCCTCATTTAAAAAATGATAACTTGGCATTACAAGCGCAAACTCTCGCCAACGGAGCGTATGCCGAAGGGGCCAAAAGAACCAAATACGTTGTTAAGCAAATTGAAGTCCCTTATAGAAACAAGAAAATCATTGCTAACCTACACCTTTCACAAACGGATAAACCTCAACCTGTCGTCATTGTTAGTGCCGGACTCGACAGTTTACAGACGGATATGTGGAAGCTGTTTCGAGACTACTTAGCACCAAAAAATATCGCGATGCTTACTGTTGATATGCCGTCTGTTGGCCATAGTGCCCATTGGAGTCTCAGTGAAGACTCATCGTGTTTGCATCAAGCCGTGTTGGAGCACTTGCCTTCATTACCTTGGGTTGACCACTTTAAAGTCGGTCTATTAGGGCTTAGGTTTGGAGGTAATGCGATGGTGCGTTTATCATTTTTAGAACAAGATAAAATAAAAGGGTGTGTCACCTTAGGCGCGCCAATTCACGACATACTAGCGTCACCCGCCAAGTTAAAAGAAATGCCAAAAATGTATTTAGATGTTTTGGCGTCTCGCCTGGGGAAAACAACGGTTGATATTAATAGCCTAGCGGGACAAATGGGAGCATGGTCGCTGAAAGCACAAGGAATTTTGAGCAGCCGCCGAACCAAAGTGCCCATTTTAGCCATGGGTTTAGAAAATGATCCAATCTGTCCTTATAGTGATAACCAAATGGTGGCGATCTTCAGTGAATATGGCAAGGCGAAGAAAATTCAATCAAAAAGTATCACTCAAGGATATGAGCAATCCCTCGATTTAGCGATAAAATGGCTGGAAGAAGAATTATTTAGGTGACATTTGTTAAAAATTAGTTAAGCATCAATGTTGTATGGAATTTGATCCCTATGATACTTAAGGCTCGATGCCTTGGTGTGAATTCTAATAATTGAAATGGAGATTCAATATGTCAGATGTGACCGCGAGTCCAACCCATTACCGTTTGCTATCGACCTTAAAGGCTATTGGTCCTTACTTGAGAGAACCGTTGTCTGAAGACGGTCATTATCTATTCGATTGTCTGTCTGTTTGCGTGAGTGATAAGAAATCCCCTGAAGAGCGTGAGTTTTGGGGATGGTGGATGGAACTTGATAAACAAGATTCCAATTTTGTTGCGACCTATCACTTAGGTTTATACAACGAAGAAGGCAATTGGGTTGATAAAAAAGTCCCAGCCAAAGCGTTACCTGAAGTACAACGGACACTGGATAGCTTTGATGAGAAGCTGCGATTAGAATTACAAAAGAAGTTTGAATTAACCCACGAACTTCATCCAGATTCAGTTAAAGTTACCGAATAACCAGTTTTCTCGGGCTAATTCAATTAAAAGGCGCATTTATGCGCCTTTTCTGCTTGTGAAATGACGTCTTCATTGTTACAACATTGGTCTATTTGTTTTTAAACTATCGAACATGACAATGAATCAAACCCAAGGGAAATTGGCTAAATCACAAACCATCGTGGTGAAGTTAGGCACAAGTGTATTGACCGGCGGGACACTCGAGATCAATCGACCACATATGGTTGAATTGGTACGTCAGTGTGCTGCATTGAAACAGCAAGGCCACTCGGTCATTCTGGTTTCTTCTGGCGCAATTGCGGCAGGGCGTGAGCACCTTGGGTACCCCACACTCCCCAATTCAATGGCAAGTAAACAATTACTTGCTGCCGTAGGCCAAAGCCGTTTGATTCAGACGTGGGAATCACTGTTTGATTTATTCGGCATTAAAATTGGTCAAATGTTGCTAACTCGCGCAGATTTAGATGATCGTGAGCGATTTTTAAATGCTCGAGATACCATCAACGCATTAGTAGATAACGGTATTATTCCTATCGTGAACGAAAACGATGCGGTGGCGACCTCTGAAATTAAAGTGGGCGATAACGATAATCTATCGGCATTGGTGGGGATTTTGTGTGGCGCAGATAAGCTGCTCCTACTGACTGACCAGCCGGGTTTATTTACTGCCGACCCTCGAAAAGACCCTAACGCGGAGCTGATTCGTGAAGTGCGAACCATTGATGAAACGTTGAGAAAAATAGCTGGCGACAGCGGTACAACGCTTGGCACTGGTGGTATGGCAACAAAACTGCAAGCCGCAGATATCGCTCGTAGAGCGGGCATTGAAGTGATTATTGCAGCAGGCAGCAGCGACAACGTGATCTTTGATACATTGAGCGATACACCTCCTGGCACTCGTTTTCTACCGTTAGCTGAAGCGTTAGAAAACCGTAAACGTTGGATTCTTGCAGGCCCAGCAGCTTCTGGCGACATCGTCATCGATGACGGCGCTGCAAATGCCGTGATTGGACGTGGCAGTAGCTTATTGGCGAAAGGCATAGTTAAAGTTCAAGGAAGTTTTGCTCGCGGAGAAGTCGCCCGAGTCTGCAACATTCACGGCGAGTTAGTTGCGCGAGGCATTACGAGTTACTCCAGCACAGATTTAGACAAAATTATAGGTAAGCACAGTAAGGATATCAGTGCGGTACTTGGTTATGAATACGGCTCTGAAGTCATCCATCGTGATGATTTAGTCGTTATCCAAGAATAGAAACTGGGCTCTAACCAAGCATATAAACTTTAAGGAGAATTATTGTGGATTTAACAAATATGGGAATCGCGGCTAAAGACGCGGCTTTCCACCTTGCGACAGCATCGACAGCACAAAAAAATCAGGCGTTGGCTATCATAGCTGACGAACTGGAAGCGAACAGCGCCGCTATTTTATCGGCGAATGAAAAAGACATTCAACTTGGTCGTGAAGCCGGGCTAACTGAGGCATTACTTGACCGATTGTTACTCAATGAAGAGCGATTGGCAGGAATTGCAAGCGATGTGCGTAACGTTATTAACTTGAACGACCCAGTTGGCAGTGAAATTGACAGCAAAGTACTTGAAAATGGCATGTCTTTGTCTCGCCGTCGAGTTCCTCTTGGTGTGGTTGGTGTTATTTATGAAGCGCGCCCTAATGTGACCATAGATATTGCCGCATTGTGCTTAAAAACAGGTAATGCAAGCATTTTACGTGGCGGAAAAGAGACGTTCCACTCGAATATGGAATTGGTAAAAGTGATTCAATTGGCGCTTGAAAAAGCACAGTTGCCCGCTGCTGCAGTCCAGTACATTGAAAAGCCGGATCGCGAGCTGGTATCAAAATTACTTAAGCTTGATCAATACGTTGATATGATTATTCCTCGTGGTGGTGCTGGTTTACATCGTATGTGTAAAGAAAATAGTACCATTCCTGTGATTATTGGCGGCTTTGGCATTAGCCACATTTTCGTCGATGAAAGTGCCGATCTTGAAAAATCACTCGACGTAGTGATTAACGCAAAGGCACAACGACCATCAGCCTGTAACGCGCTCGACACTCTTTTGGTTCATCAAGCCGTTGCGAAGCAGTTTTTGCCAATGCTTGCCAACAAGTTGAAAGGTGAAGTCGAACTTGTTGCGGAGCCGAAAGCTAAAGCAATACTTGCAAGTGATGATTCGGTTCGCGAAGCAGTCGAAGGTGATTTTGATACCGAATGGTTGAGCTACACTCTGGGCGTTAAAGTCGTGATGGATATTACTGAAGCCATTACCCATATGCGTGTGCATAACGCGAGCCACTCTGATGCGATTATGACGAATAGCCTGGAAAGTGCCGAGCGTTTCATTAATTCAGTCGATTCCGCAGCGGTGTACGTCAATGCCTCAACTCGCTTTACCGACGGCGCTCAGTTTGGTTTAGGGGCAGAAGTGGCAGTATCAACTCAAAAGCTACATGCTAGAGGCCCTATGGGGTTAGAAGAGCTAACGAGTTATAAATGGGTGGGTAAAGCCAATTACTTAGTTCGAAGCTGATTTTGGTCGGAATGAACGGCTGTGAAGCGCTATTTGGTTAACAAAACGATCACCAAGTTTATGAAAGGGCTCATTTGAGCCCTTTTTTGTTTTCCTTCCGATTCTCGTTTCCGTTACACTTAAAGTAATAATTTGGGAGGTGATATGCATTGTCCATTCTGTTCTGAAAATGACACGAAAGTAATTGATTCTCGGCTGGTCGCTGATGGTCATCAAGTCCGTCGTCGCCGTCAATGCTTAGCATGCAGTGAGCGTTTTACGACCTTTGAAAGTGCTGAGTTAGTGATGCCAAAAGTGATTAAAACTAATGGTAATCGCGAACCATTTAACGAAGATAAAATGGTGGGTGGCTTCCAACGAGCGTTAGAAAAACGTCCTGTAAGTGCCGATGCTATCGAACTGGCAATCAGTACCATCAAGTCTCAGCTTCGAGCGACCGGTGAGCGCGAAGTACCGAGTGAAATGGTTGGCAACTTGGTGATGGATCAGCTGAAAGAGCTTGATAAAGTCGCTTATATTCGGTTTGCTTCTGTTTATCGCAGCTTTGAAGACATTCGCGAGTTTGGCGAAGAAATCGCTAAATTGGAAGACTGATGACGTTTACTCCCTTTGATTTCAAAATGATGTCTCGTGCCTTGCTACTGGCAAAGCGTGGCATCTATACGACGGCCCCAAACCCTAATGTTGGCTGTGTTATCACGCGCGATGAAACAATAGTAGGCGAAGGCTTTCACTTCCGTGCAGGTGAGCCTCACGCTGAAGTGCATGCATTGCGCCAAGCTCAAGACCAAGCTAAAGGTGCAACCGCTTACGTTACGCTTGAACCTTGTTCCCATTATGGTCGAACATCTCCTTGTGCAAAAGGTTTGATAGAAGCTGGTGTAACTAAAGTGATTTGTGCCATGCAAGACCCAAACCCTCAAGTGGCTGGGCGCGGCATCCAAATGTTGCAAGACGCGGGAGTTGAGGTACAAGTCGGCTTACTTGAACAAGACGCTATCGCGTTAAATCTAGGCTTTATTAAACGCATGTCGACTGGGGCTCCTTTCGTACAACTCAAGTTAGCGGCCAGTCTAGATGGTCAGACCGCTCTGCATAATGGAGTGAGTCAATGGATAACCTCCACACAAGCACGTCAAGATGTTCAAAAATACCGGGCTCAAGCAGGTGCTATTCTATCAACCAGCAAAACCGTGATTGATGATAATGCTTCCCTGAACGTTCGTTGGGACGATCTTCCGCAACATGTTCAAGCTGATTACTCCCAAAGTGATGTTAGACAACCGCTACGCGCCATATTAGATCGGCAGAATCAACTCTCTCCTGAACTCAAGTTATTTGATACAGAAGGGGAAGTCGTCACGATCGGTGAAAATGGCGATATACCTATCGCCTTGAATTCAGACGGCCAGTTGTGTATTCGTAGCGCTATCGAGCAGCTTAGTGAACAACACAATGTGAATCATATTTGGGTAGAAGCAGGGGCAACCTTAGCGGCCAGTATGATCAAAGCGAACCTAGTGGATGAACTGATCGTTTACCTAGCCCCTAAATTAATGGGCAGTGATGGACGAGGTTTAATCCATTTACTTGGTATTGATGAAATGAACGAAGCAATCGGTCTTAATATTAGTGATTTGCGTATGGTCGGCCAAGACATTCGAATTACCGCGCAGGTGAAACAAAACTTGCCAGAAACAGAGTAGAAAAACATGTTTACAGGAATCGTAGAGGCGGTAGGGTCTCTTGCTGCTATTACGCCAAAAGGCGAAGACATTAGCGTGACGGTAGAAGTCGGCAAACTAGATATGGCCGATGTGAAGCTTGGCGATAGCATCGCAACCAATGGTGTATGTTTAACGGTCGTAGATTTTAGTGAGACGCGTTATACCGCCGATTTATCGGTTGAGACCCTGAATAAAACAGGCTTTGTCGATTATCAGGCTGGCGATAAGGTGAATCTAGAAAAAGCCATGTTGCCGACCACGCGATTTGGTGGTCATATCGTATCAGGTCACGTTGACGGTGTTGGTCAAATAGTTGAGCGAAACCATGTTGGTCGTTCTATTGAGTTCTGGGTAGAAATGCCGGCTGAAATCAGCAAGTACGTGGCTGAAAAAGGCTCTATTACCGTAGATGGTATTAGCTTAACGGTTAACGCACTGAGAAAAAATGCATTCAAGCTGACGATTGTTCCGCATACCACCGAAGAAACCACCATAGATAACTTCCAAGTAGGGCGAAAAGTAAATCTAGAGGTTGATGTACTTGCTCGTTACATGGAGCGGTTGCTACAAGGTGCTCGCGAAGATGATAAACCGAGCATGACAATGGAATTTTTACAACAAAACGGGTTTGCGTAGATAGGTACTAAGTACTAAGTACTAAACTCTAAGTGTTTTAACTCCGAACGTCGGAGTTAGAGCTTTGCCTTTAATACCAGGAGCATTCAATGTCAATCAGTACCCCACAAGAAATAATAGAAGATATTCGATTAGGTAAAATGGTCGTTCTGATGGACGATGAAGATCGCGAAAACGAAGGCGATTTGATCATGGCGGCCGAATGTGTAACGCCAGAAGCGATCAATTTTATGGCTATGTATGGTCGCGGCCTAATTTGTTTGACGATGACAAAAGACCGTTGTGAGAAGCTTGGGCTACCACCAATGGTACAAGACAATAACGCGCAATATACCACCAATTTTACGGTGTCTATTGAAGCGGCTGAGGGTGTGACTACGGGTATTTCGGCGGCAGACCGAGCGATTACCGTTCAAGCTGCAGTAGCTAAAGATGCCAAAGCGGCAGACCTCGTTCAACCGGGACATATTTTCCCATTAGCGGCGCAAGAAGGCGGCGTATTAACGCGTGCAGGTCATACAGAAGCGGGTTGTGATTTAGCGCGTTTGGCTGGTCTTGAGCCAGCTTCTGTTATTGTGGAAATCCTGAATGATGACGGCACAATGGCAAGGCGCCCAGATTTAGAAGTGTTTGCTGAAAAACATGACATTAAATTAGGCACAATCGCTGACCTAATCGAATATCGCAATAATACCGAGACCACAATTGAACGCGTTGCTAAGTGTCAATTGCCTACAGAATTTGGTGAGTTTCAGTTGGTCACATACCGTGACACTATCGATAACCAAATTCACTACGCGATGAAAAAAGAGCAGGTTGATGCAGCGAAAGCACCATTAGTTCGTGTGCATCTACAAGATACATTCACCGACCTATTGCATTCAGACCGCAGCGCCGAGCGCAGTTGGACGTTGCAAACGGCAATGAAGCGTATTAGTGAAGAAGGTGGAGTATTGGTGATTCTTGGTAATGAAGAAACCACGGAATCTTTGGTTCATAAAGTAAAAACGTTTGAACAGCAAGATAAAGGCGAAGCGCCAACTATGGCGAAGAAGCAGGGTACCTCACGCCGAGTCGGTGTGGGTTCTCAAATCCTTGCGGATCTTGGCGTTCATGATATGCGTTTATTATCTTCAAGCTCCAAGCGCTACCATGCACTAGGCGGGTTTGGCTTGAACGTTGTTGAGTACGTTTGTAAGTAAAGTGCCAACGTCAGTCCCTAGGGAATCACAACCAATGAGTTAGTGCCAAACCGATGGATATTCAAAGAGCAAAAGCCGCCGTGTTTTTGCTCTTTTGTTTATTTTAAAGGCTTGGTGGCGGTTGCAGAATATTTGGTCTATTTTCTTTTCTGTTCTTTGGCAATTTCCATTAGATATTGCTCACACTTTTGTGTTAGAATCCGCCGATTCTCACTTGATGAAAATAGTTAAAGGAAGGCTTATGAAAGTGATCGAGGGTGGCTTCCCAGCGCCAAATGCAAAAATTGCTATCGTTATTTCTCGTTTCAACAGTTTTATTAACGAAAGCTTGTTATCTGGTGCAATCGATACTTTAAAGCGTCACGGCCAAGTTAACGAAGACAATATTACTGTTGTTCGTTGTCCTGGTGCGGTGGAGCTACCACTAACGGCTCAGCGTGTAGCAAAAACGGGTAAGTTTGACGCTATCATTTCTCTGGGTTCAGTTATTCGTGGCGGTACTCCACACTTTGACTATGTTTGCAGTGAATGTAACAAAGGTTTGGCACAAGTTTCTCTGGAATACAGTCTTCCAGTAGCATTCGGTGTGTTGACCGTAGATACTATTGATCAAGCTATCGAGCGCGCAGGAACCAAGGCTGGTAACAAAGGTGCAGAGGCTGCACTAAGCGCGCTTGAGATGATTAACGTTCTTTCAGAAATTGATTCCTAATGGGGGCCAGTGTGAAACCAGCCGCACGTAGAAACGCACGTCAATTTGCCTTACAAGCAATTTACTCATGGCAAGTTACAAAAGAAAATGTTGCTACTATCGAAGAGCAATTTTTATCTGGTGGTAAATATGATGAAGAAGATCATCAAGCTAATGAACCAGCACTAGCAGCACCAGAAACAGACGTCGCGTACTTCCGTGATCTACTGACGGGTGTCGTGCTAAGCCACACTGAATTAGACAGTAAATTACGTCCATTCCTATCTCGTCCAATGCAAGATTTGGATAAGATGGAGCTAGCACTTCTTCGTCTAGCTATGTACGAAATGACGCGTCGTGAAGATGTACCTTACAAAGTTGTGATTAACGAAGCGATCGAACTTGCAAAAGTTTTTGCTGCGGAAGACAGTCACAAATTCGTAAACGGTGTGCTTGATAAAGCCGCGCCGCACGTACGTAAAAAAAAGTAAGCGTCACAATATAGTTAAGAAGGTCAGCCATTAAGCTGGCCTTTTTTGTATAATGTTAAAAATAATAACGATAAAGAGTGAACCATGGCCGGTGAATTCAATTTAATAACCCAGTACTTCGTTAATCGTCAGACCCAGCGCAAGGATGTTCAGTTATCACTTGGGGACGACAGCGCCCTAGTTACTTCTCCTGCTAATGTCCAAATCGCCATCAGTACCGATACCTTGGTTGCGGGCACTCACTTTTTGGAAGATGCTAACCCTGCATGGGTAGCCCATAAAGCGTTGGCTTCTAATTTAAGCGACTTAGCGGCGATGGGCGCATCACCTGCTTGGGTTTCTTTGGCTTTAACCCTTCCTGAACCCGATGAGCTTTGGTTAGCCCCGTTTACCGAATCCTTTTTTGAGCTCGCGAACTATTTCAATATTCAGTTAATTGGTGGTGATACAACCAAAGGCCCGTTAAGTATGAGCCTGACTGTGCAAGGCTTTGTACCTGAAGGCCAAGCATTACGCCGTGATGGAGCAAAAGTAGGCGATTGGTTGTATGTTACTGGATCATTAGGTGACGCAGCCGCTGGGCTTGAAGTTGTGCTTGATGATAGCAATCGAAACAAACCTCATGCGGAAACGCTAGAATATCGACATTACCATGCAAGCCCGCGTTTACTTGCCGGGCAGGCACTGCGTAATGTGGCGTCTTCATGCTTGGATATCAGTGATGGTTTAGTCTCTGATTTAGGCCATATCATGAAGGCATCTACGGTTGGCGCTATTATAGATGTGGATGCGATGCCTATTTCCGATGAATTGCTAGAGTATTGTGGCAGTCGTGACAGTGCGTTGCGAATGGCTCTGTCTAGTGGGGAGGAGTACGAACTTTGCTTCACTGTGCCAGAAGAGCATAAAGGGCAAATGGATACATTGTTGGCTCCGACAGGCACTAAAGCAACGTGTGTCGGTCAGATTCGTTCTGGTGACCAATTACAACTTGAGAGAAATGGTAAAGCACTGGATTGGCAGCTTTCCGGATACGACCATTTTAAAGGTATATAGAACATGGCAAACCCATTAGCACTTATTTCACTTAAAAACCCTTGGCATTTATTGGCGACCGGGTTTGGCAGTGGCTTATCTCCTCTAATTCCAGGCACCATGGGCACGTTGGCGTCGATTCCATTTTATTTACTCTTGGTCCAATTGCCTCTTCCTGCATACTTGTTGGCGGTCCTTGTTTCATGTGTTATCGGTATCAAGATCTGCCAAGTAACTTCGGATGATATGGGCGTGCACGATCATGGCTCGATTGTGTGGGATGAATTTGCAGGCTTTTGGATTACCATGAGTGTCGTGCCTATACTGAACCTTTCGCCTACTGACTGGAAATGGCTGTTGACCGGGTTCGTATTATTTCGATTCTTTGACATGGTAAAGCCTTGGCCTATTGGTTGGCTAGATAAAAGGGTACACGGCGGTTTCGGTATCATGGTGGATGATATTGTTGCAGGTGTGATGGCGGGCGTAAGCTTATGGCTCATCGGGCGCTATGCTGGTTGGATTTAAGCGCTAAAGGCGAAGTACTAAAAGCTAAGTAGTGCGGTTTAAGAGCCTAGCACTTCGCTTCTTGCACTTAATAAAAAAGCACCTTTCGGTGCTTTTTTGTATTTGGGGTATCGTTATTTTGCTAGATAAGTATGAATCGATTTTTCAATACCAACAGAGTCTAAACCAAGTTCCGCGTGCATTTCTTCTTGGGTACCTTGGGCGACAAACTTGTCAGGTAAACCAAGGTTGAGTACTGGCTTCAGTCGTTTCTCTTGCATCAAAAACTCAAGAACCCCAGCGCCAGCGCCTCCAGCAATCGCATTTTCTTCAAGCGTTACCAATACATCATGCTCAGCAACTAGCTCTCGAATAAGTTCTTCATCCAGTGGCTTCACAAAGCGCATATCCGCAACCGTAGCATCAAGTTGTTCGGCGGCTTCCAGTGCACTTGGCAGGAAAGTACCAAAGTTCAAGATAGCGACTTTATTACCATCTTGCTTGGCACTACTTTCACGCATCATACGACCTTTGCCGATCTCTAGAGCGGTAAACTCAGACTCGATGGTGGTGCCCATACCGTTACCACGAGGATAACGAACGGCGCTCGGGCCGGTATGTTGATGCCCAGTATAGAGCATTTGGCGACATTCATTTTCGTCACTCGGCGCCATGATAACCATGTTTGGAATGCAGCGCATGAAACTAAGATCAAATGCCCCTTGGTGTGTTTGACCGTCTGCACCAACCAAACCGGCGCGGTCTATAGCAAACATCACGGGTAAATCCATGATGGCAACATCGTGGATCAATTGATCGTAGCCACGCTGTAGGAATGTTGAATAAATCGCTACAATCGGTTTATCGCCAGCAATCGCCATGCCTGTAGCAAGAGTGACGGCGTGTTGTTCAGCGATAGCAACATCAAAATACTGCTCTGGATATTCTTTTGAAAAGCGTACCATGCCAGATCCTTCACGCATGGCAGGTGTAATCGCCATGAGTTTTGGATCTTGAGCGGCCATATCGCATAGGAAGTCACCGAAAATTTTCGAGAAAGTGGGTTTGCTTCCACTGCTTTTTGGCAAGCTTGTATGAGTTGGGTCGAATTTTGGTACACCATGGTAACCAATTGGATCTTTTTCGGCTGGCTCGTAACCTTTGCCTTTTTTGGTCATGATATGAAGGAATTGAGGGCCTTTTAGTCCACGCATATTTTTCAGCGTTTTGATCAATTCGTTTACGTCGTGACCATCAACAGGGCCAATATAGTTAAAACCAAGCTCTTCAAACAAAGTGCCTGGAACCACCATACCTTTTAAATGCTCTTCGGTTCTTCTTACCAGCTCTTTAATTGGCGGTAACCCTGACAGTACTTTCTTACCACCTTCACGAATTGATGTGTAAAGGTTACCGGAAAGCACTTGTGCCAAATGATTACTTAGGGCGCCAACGTTTTCTGAAATAGACATCTCATTGTCGTTCAAGATAACGAGCATATCGGTGTGGACAGCACCTGCGTGGTTCATGGCTTCAAACGCCATACCGGCAGTAATCGCGCCGTCACCAATTACGCTAACAACTTTACGATCACGGTCTTCTTTTTGCGCTGAAATCGCTAAACCTAACGCCGCACTTATAGAAGTTGAAGAATGGCCGACCGACAATACATCGTATTCACTTTCTTTTCGCCATGGAAAAGGGTGCAACCCGTCTTTTTGACGAATAGTCGACATTTTCTCTCGGCGACCCGTTAATATTTTGTGCGGGTAGGCTTGGTGACCCACATCCCAAATCAACTGATCAAAAGGCGTGTTGTACACGTAGTGCAGTGCGACCGTCAATTCAACCGTACCTAGGCCTGATGCTAGGTGGCCACTTGACTGACTTACTGAATTTAGTAGATAGGTACGCAGTTCTTCACAAAGAGTGGATAAGCTCTCTTTAGGGAGTAAACGTAGCTCATCGGGCGTATTGGCCAGTGCTAATGTTGGATATTTTGAGATATCAAGAGTCATAATTATCAGCGCTTATAATCGTGTTAGTTGTTGCGCTCGACCACGTATCGGGCGAATTCTTCAAGTAACTGAGTATTGTAAGGGATTGCCTCTAATGCACAAAGTGCCTCAGTTAACAATTCTTGTGCTTTTGTTTGCGCACCGTCTAATCCGAGCAATGAAGGATAAGTGCTTTTGTTGAGTTCTTGGTCTGAGCCTTGTGGCTTACCCAACGTTTCGGTGTCACCAATGATGTCTAAAATGTCATCTTGAACTTGGAAAGCGAGACCGATCAAGTCAGCGTATTTGTTTAATTGCGGAAGAATAGCTAAGCCTTTTTCACCCGCAGCCAAAGCGCCTAACTGAACCGAGCATTTGATTAATGCTGCGGTTTTGTTTAGATGGATCGTTTCGAGCTCTTCAAGAGAGATAGCGCGATTCTCAGCTTCTAAATCTAAAGATTGGCCCATGCACACCCCCTGAGCACCAGAAGCTTTTGCTAGCGCTTGCACCATTTTTATTCGGGTGACTTCAGCTGACGGGTTAAGACGGCCTTCCGATAAGATAGTGAAGGCCAAAGTTTGCAGCGCATCGCCAGTTAAAATGGCGGTCGCTTCGTCAAACTCGATGTGACAAGTGGCTTGTCCACGGCGCAATTCGTCGTCGTCCATGGCGGGTAAGTCATCATGGATAAGGGAATAGGCGTGAACGCATTCAATCGCGGAGGCGGGCGTGTCGAGTTCAGATAGCTCACAACCCAGCATTTGGCCCGTGATGTACACAAGATAAGGTCTTGCTCGCTTTCCACCTAACAATAGGCCATAACGCATTGCTTGAATTAAGGCTTGCTGCTGGTGTGGAAATGTATCTAACCAAAGGTTGAGCTGCTCACTACTACGCTCTTGATACGCAGATAAAATCATTGTCATGGATTATTCTTCAGACTCAGTTTCTTTTTTAGAATTTACTTCGAAAGGGGTAAGCTCTGCTTGGTCGTCATCTTGCATTAAAATAGCAACACGTTGTTCTGCTTGAGATAATTTCTCTTGTCCTGAGCGAGCTAGAATGATTCCACGCTCGAATTTCTTCAGCGCATCTTCTAGGGCTAAGTCACCACTTTCTAATTGCTCGACGATTCCATCAAGTTCTTCTAAAGCGCCTTCGAAAGACATGTTTTCAGGTTTCTTACTGGCCATATAATTTCTGCTTCTAGGACAATGCCCGCACGTTACCCTAAGCTAAATATAGGGTCAAATGTCTGGGTACAAATTTTAACAAGGGCGCAGTATATCAGCTTTTATAGTCATTGGTAGAATGTGTATGTTTGCCGAGCCACAAGAACGAGACATTTAGGCCAATAAGTGAATGTAAAGACCAGATTTTTCGATGAAACGAATGTCTAATCGACGGATAGATTGCTATCCTGTTTAATTGAACGTGGAATTTGTGTCGAAAGCGAAAAATCGCTAAATATTCAGCTTGTTCTGCCGATAATCTGAATTGAGTGCATAGTAGAACGAAATAGCATGAGGAGTGCTTTGTGGATTTAGCAACGTTAATAGGCTTAATTGGCGCATTTGCTTTCGTAATTATGGCGATGGTTTTAGGTGGTGGTATCGGTATCTTTATCGATATTCAGTCTATATTGATCGTGGTGGGTGGTTCTACATTCGTCGTATTGATGAAATTTACCATGGGGCAATTTTTTGCTGCGACCAAAATAGCCGTAAAAGCATTCATGTTTAAAACGGATGAACCCGAAGACCTAATATCTAAAATTGTGGAAATGGCTGATGCAGCCCGTAAAGGCGGTTTCCTTGCACTAGAAGAAATGGAAATAACCAATTCCTTCATGCAAAAAGGCATTGATTTACTCGTTGATGGTCATGATGCTGACGTAGTAAAAGCGACCTTACAAAAAGACATCGCACTTACTAATGAGCGTCACGAGTTTGGTAGCGCTACCTATAAAGCTTACGGTGATGTGGCACCAGCAATGGGCATGATTGGTACTTTGGTCGGGCTAGTAGCCATGCTTTCTAACATGGATGACCCTAAATCCATTGGCCCAGCTATGGCCGTTGCGCTTTTGACTACTTTGTATGGTGCTATTTTGTCTAACATGGTGTTTTTCCCCATTGCCGACAAACTGAATTTACGTAAAGAGCAAGAAACCTTAAACCGTCGCCTTATCATGGATGGGGTGTTAGCGATTCAAGATGGTCAAAACCCGCGTGTAATCGACAGCTATTTGAAAAACTACCTAAGCGAAAGCAAGCGTGCTATTGATGTTGACGGCGAATAGGGGTTAAGAAATGGATGATGAAGACAAGTGTGAATGCCCACCACCTGGCCTCCCGGCTTGGATGGGTACGTTTGCGGACTTGATGTCACTGTTGATGTGTTTCTTCGTATTACTGCTATCGTTTTCAGAAATGGATGTGCTTAAATTTAAGCAAATCGCAGGTTCGATGAAGTTCGCATTTGGTGTGCAAAATCAATTGGAAGTGAAAGACATTCCAAAAGGCACCAGTGTGATTGCTCAAGAATTTCGTCCGGGCAGACCTGAGCCCACACCGATTGATGTGATCATGCAGCAAACTATCGACATGACTCAGCAGACGCTGGAATTTCATGAAGGGGATTCAGACAGAGCGGGCGGAACTAAGCGCGATGCTGGTAAACAAACCGGTGGGCAATCCCCTGAGACCTCAACGCAAATGAATCAAAATACCGAGTCTGTTCAGTCGGAGCAACAGTCTGAATCGCAATCAGAATCTCAGTCTGAAGAAATCGAAACCATTGTTGAGAGCATTAAAAAAGCGCTAGAGCGAGAAATGGATGAAGGTGCGGTTGAAGTTGAAAGCCTTGGCCAGCAGATCGTCATTCGTATTCGTGAGCGTGGCGCATTCCCTGATGGTTCTGCTTTCTTACAACCTAAGTTTAGGCCATTAGTTAGACAAGTGGCTGAATTGGTGAAAGACGTACCGGGCATTATTCGAGTTTCTGGCCATACTGATAGCTACCCGCTGGAATCAGAGTTGTATCGTTCTAACTGGGACTTATCAGCACAACGAGCGGTTTCTGTTGCGCATGAAATGGAACGCGTGAAAGGGTTTGACCATAGCCGATTACGAGTAAGAGGTATGGCTGATACGGAACCGTTGATGAGTAACGATACTCTAGAAGGTCGCCTGGAAAACCGACGCGTAGAAATCAATATTATGCAAGGCAAGCCGCACTATAGTGATGAAGTGTCGGCTCAGCAGTAACGCTTTTTAGCGATCAGCAGTAATGAATAGAGGCGAGCGTAATAGCTCGCCTTTTTTATTCTTAATAGCTCGTGTATAATTCTGCGCCTTAGAATTGCCAGATGGCAATACCATTTTCGATATAGTGAAGAAGAACTATGAAGTTTATTGTTAAACCCCATCCAGAGATTTTCGTTAAAAGTGAATCTGTTCGTAAACGCTTCACTCGAATTCTAGAATGTAATATTCGTATTATTATTCAAAAGCATACTGAAAATGTAGCGGTATTTAACCGTCGTGATCACATTGAAGTGACTTCTGAAAGTGACGAGTATTTTGATCAGGTATTGGCAATTTTAAAGCAAACTTCAGGTATCCATCACTCGTTGGAAGTGAAGCAGTCTGACTTTAAAGATATGCATGATATCTACGAGCAAGTGCTTGAATTAAGCCGTGATCGCATCGTTGACAAAACTTTTGTCGTTCGTGCAAAGCGTCGTGGTAAGCACGATTTTTCTTCTATTGAATTAGAGCGTTATGTTGGTGGTGGCTTAAACCAAGCAGTAGAAACTGCTCGTGTTAAATTAAACCGCCCTGAAGTAACGGTTAATATTGAAATCGCGAACGATAAACTGAATCAAGTGATTGCTCGCCACAAAGGTTTGGGCGGCTTCCCTCTTGGTACTCAAGAAGACGTACTTAGCTTGATCTCTGGTGGCTTTGATTCTGGTGTGTCTAGCTACTTACACATCAAGCGTGGTTCAAAAACGCATTACTGTTTCTTTAACTTAGGTGGTCCTGCGCACGAAATTGGCGTGAAGCAAGTTTCTCACTACCTATGGAACAAATACGGTTCTTCTGCAAAAGTGAAATTCATCTCGGTGGACTTTGAGCCAGTTGTAGCAGAGATCTTAGAAAAAGTAGAAGACGGCCAAATGGGCGTGATTCTTAAGCGTATGTTTATGCGTGCTGGTGGCATGATTGCTGAAAAGTTTGGCATTCAAGCGCTAGTGACTGGTGAGGCATTGGGTCAAGTATCGAGCCAAACGCTGACCAATCTACGTCATATCGACCGAGTAACGGATACCTTAATCCTTCGTCCACTGATTAACTGGGATAAAGAAGACATCATCGACTTATCTCGTGAAATTGGGACTGAAGACTTCGCGAAAATCATGCCTGAATACTGTGGTGTGATTTCACGTAAGCCAACGGTTAAAGCAGTAAAAGCGAAACTTGAAGCAGAAGAAGAAAACTTTGATTTTGCGATACTCGATCAAGTGGTTGAAAATGCCCGCGTGATGGACATTCGTGACATCGAAAAAGAAAGCAAAGAGCAAGCGCCTGAAGTTGAACAAGTTGATGCTGTAGAGCAACATGCGGTTGTTCTGGACATTCGTAGTTCGGAAGAAGAAGAAGCGAATCCGCTTGAAATTGATGGAGTAGAAATTGCTCACATTCCTTTCTTTAAGCTTGCGACAAAGTTTGGCGACTTGGATCAATCTAAGAGCTACTTACTTTACTGTGACCGTGGTGTTATGAGCCGTTTACAGGCGTTGTACTTGCAAGAGCAAGGTTACAGCAACGTGAAGGTTTACAGACCTTAAGAGCAGGTTACAGGCGATAGGCCTCTGCGCTAAAGGCTCTAGAATGAAAGCCGCTCGTCGTAAAGACGGGCGGTTTTTTTGTTTGCCCAGCGAAGCTGGCAAACCCATTAGGCTGAAAGAAGCCTAAATCACCCTGATTGAGGGGAAGATAATCCGAATCGCAAGGGCGTTGCTGGCCAACGGCAGGGTTTGAAGGAAGCGATAGGAAGTTAACAGTACACAACGAAAGTGAACCTGATTCGGCAATTTAGGTGGGTAAGCGTGCAAAATAGCGTGAAGCCCGATACTCAATCAGACCTAGATTGTGCTTGAGGGTGGCATTGTTAACAGGGAGCCAGTGCAGTAACTGGGGAAGCCTGACACCACATCCGAGCAAACGTCGGAAGCATAAACTCACGGCGAGAGCCAAGATCTATGTTGGTGCGAGGTGGCAGATGAATCCTTAGTAGTGAGTAAAGCTCGGCCGGTGAAGCCCAGTAATGGTGTGGAGGATAAAACTGAGCTGACCATCAGTAACACGTCTGATGGGACAACATTTTGCCAAAAGCAATCTGGTGTTGCGAAGGGATGAAGTACATTTTAAGTCTGTGATGAGCAGATGTTTTTTTTTCAGTGGTATACAAGTTGATTAGCTATCGAGGTATTCCGTCTCGGTCTTTGTGAAAGCAAAGCACTGAAGCGAGAAACCGTACAAGGGAGTAACTCTGACTCACTCTAGTAAATTGCCATTGAGCTAGAAGGCTAGAGAGTGGAGTGAAATACACCAACACTGTGAGAGAGCATTTGTCCCCACACGGCACACAATCTAAAGGAAAAAGTTGAGAGTTTACTACAGTTTATATGGTCACTTGCTCCACAAAGAGCGACTCTATAAAGGATTTAAAAAAGTGTGGAAAGCGAAAGGCGCGGCCGGAATAGATAGGCAGAGCCTAAGCGACTACGCCCAAAATCTGAGTGATAACCTAGATCAACTTCTTCTGGAACTCAAAACCAAGCGATACACCCCTCAACCCGTCAGACGGGTAGAAATACCGAAAGATGATGGTGGGGTGCGATTACTTGGGATCCCAACAGTACGGGATAGAGTTGTCCAACAAGCTCTAAATGATCTATTAACCCCAATCTTCGAAGAGCAGTTTCACCCATCCAGCTTTGGGTATAGACCGAATCGAAGTTGTCACGATGCTATAAACAAAGCGACGATGTTCATCCGTCGATACGGAATGCAACACGTCGTAGATATGGACTTATCGAAGTGCTTCGATAAGCTCGATCATGAGCTTATTCTAAAAAGCATTAAGAAACGAGTCACAGACAGTAGCGTACTGGAGCTCATCAAACAGTTCCTGAAAAGTGGCGTAATGGTTGATGGAGAGTGGCAGCATACCGAGATAGGTAGTCCGCAAGGTGGAGTAATAAGCCCACTGATAGCGAACATCTATCTGGATGCGTTTGATCAAGAGATGCGAAAGCGAGGACATCGAATAGTCCGTTATGCCGACGACATACTGATCTTCTGTCGCAGCCGTAAAGGTGCAGAAAATGCGCAAGTACAGGCAACGAAGGTCCTGGAAAAACAGCTCAAGTTAACGGTGAACGAAACCAAATCACACATAGCGCACAGCGGCGAAGGTGTGAAATTCCTTGGAATAGAAATCGGTAGCCATTATAGCCGTATTCAGCCAAAGAAAATGTCGACGTTCAAAGGAAAGTTGAAGCGAGTGACAAGACGCAATGGCGGTAAGCCATTGTTAGAAGTCATTAAACAACTGAATCCACTTCTGAGAGGGTTCAGCCAGTACTTTCGAATAGCGAATGCCAACAGGGAGTTTAAGAAACTGGCCGCGTGGTTAAGGCGAAGACTTCGCAGCGTCCAATTACGATTATGGAAAAAACCGACCCGACTCCACCGCAGGCTAAGACAGCTAGGTTACGAAGGGTCATTCAGGTATATCTGTATGGATAGTTGGAGAAATGCTGCGAGTCCATTAGCCAGTTACTCGATGCCAAATCAATGGTTTAACGACCTTGGATTAGTGAATCTTGAACACGTTAGGACAGGATATGTGTTCAGCCATTATGCTGAATGGAAATGTGCATGAGCCGTATACGAGGTCCGTACGTACGGTTCTGTGAGAGGGATGAGGCGGAGACGCCTCACCCTACTCGATGTATCCCGATGGAAGCAATAACATTCGGAATCTCATACTAAAGTCTGGTTTTATGTGATGTGTTTCGTATGGGGCGCTGTTGTCATAGTATTATTTATCAAACGCCATACCCTATGTTTGTTCGTCATTGTGGCGAACTATTCAAAACAGTAAGTGATGGGTTTGTAATGAATGAATATATAGATTTTTGGAAAAACGGTTTTAACTTTTCAGGCCGATGTCGACGACGAGACTATTGGGTGTTTACACTCGTAAACATAATAGTGATGTGTGTGATGGCGGTCGTACCGCCTGTGTTATTTATTTACGGTTGTCTGACCGTCATTCCTTTGCTTGCTCTTATCGTTCGTCGTTTACACGATGTTGGCTATTCTGGTGGTTGGGTGGGACTATTGGTGGTTTCTGGTGGTATGCTTGCTACCGATGCTGTGATTATCGGGCTGCTCTTCACGGCTATTTCAGCCTTTGTACTTTTTGTATTTACTTTTTTAGACAGTGAGAAAGGTACCAACCGGTATGGAGCTGACCCTAAAGCGAGGGATCGTGCTCGCGTAAAACGCCGTCAAGCTCGCGCGCAACGCAGCAAAACTAGCGAACGTAATCCCATAGATCTTGCCAGATACTAACTCTAAACGGCTAATTCTTGTTTAGGCGTCAATCCCTAGCGGTCTTATCAAACTCTGCGCCTGTTATTTACATCAATAATTCGCTTCCGCCTTTCTTTCACCCATAAAAAAACACCGCCATGAAGGCGGTGTTAAAATTTGACTGACAGGTCAAAAAAAATACAGGAAGTATGCCACAGGTAGGTTAAACCTAAGGCATGGTGGCAGACGAATCTACCAACTCGAATTTCGAGTTAATGCAAACACAACATCGCAACAAATTAACCAATTGATCATCAGGGATAATCAAGCCGTTCAGGTTAACTGCTGCGGGGTGAAATATAGAATTTCTCTGGCCGAGAGACAATCGACAATTTATAATGTTTCAGATTATAAAAACTAATGCTTATTAAAAAGGTGAAACATGTCTAGACGTCTTCCCCCTTTGAACTCTCTCAAAGTGTTTGAAGCTGCCGCGCGTCACTTGAGTTTTACGCGTGCCGCAGAAGAGCTGTTTGTGACTCAAGCCGCGGTCAGCCACCAAATAAAAACCTTAGAAGACTTTTTAGGGTTGAAGTTATTTCGCCGTCGAAACCGCTCATTATTATTGACCGAAGAAGGGCAAAGCTACTTCCTTGATATAAAAGATGTGTTCACCTCTTTGTCTGAAGCGACTGATAAGGTATTGGAGCGCAGTGAAAAAGGGGCGTTAACCATCAGTTTACCGCCAAGTTTCGCGATTCAATGGCTGGTGCCTCGCTTGGCCGATTTCAATCAGCAAGAACCTGACATTGATGTTCGAATTAAAGCGGTCGACATGGACGAAGGCTCGTTAACAGATGACGTTGATGTTGCCATCTACTATGGCCGAGGTAATTGGCCAGGGCTACGAGCCGATAAATTGTATCAAGAATACTTGATTCCTGTGTGTTCTCCACAACTGTTGTTGGGCCAAAAACCATTAGAATCATTAGGGGATCTAAAACAACATACTTTGCTACATGATACTTCTCGTAAAGAGTGGAAACAGTTTGTTAAAGAGCATGCAATTGACGACGTCAACGTCAATCATGGACCAATATTCAGTCATACGACGATGGTGTTACAAGCCGCTGTTCATGGGCAAGGGGTTGCTCTCGGGAATAATGTGCTTGCTAAGCCTGAAATGGACGCTGGGCGTTTGGTTTGCCCGTTTGATGAAGTGTTGGTGACTAAGAATGCGTTTTACGTAGTTTGTCATGAACAGCAAGCAGATACAGGCCGAATAGCGACCTTCCGCGACTGGATGTTAGCAAAAGCCGCCAAAGAGCAACAGGAGCTGATTTAATGAGTATTACTAATGAATCGCTTGATACATCCGGTCAGAATAATCAGCGTATTGATGGTGCAGGTAGCGTGACCTTTCTGTTTGCTCACGGAGCGGGTGCTGGTATGGACCATGAATTTATGGTTTCAGTTGCAAAAGGGCTGAGTAAGCAGGGTATACGCGTGATCCGCTTTAACTTTCCGTATATGGAAAGGCGTATGAGTGAGGGCACAAAACGCCCACCAGATCGAGCACCTAAGTTACTTGAAGCCTTTGAGCACCAAATCGATCTGATCGCGGGGCCGTTAGTGATAGGCGGTAAGTCGATGGGCGGCCGCATGGCAAGCCACTTAGCGGATCACCCTCGTGTACTTGGTGTGGCGTGTTTAGGGTTTCCTTTTCATCCCCCTGGTAAGCCAGAGAAATATAAAGGTGAGCATTTAGCTACCGTTAATAAGCCTTGTCTTATTCTACAAGGTGAGCGCGATACCTTTGGGAAGAAAGAAGAGTTTGATGCGTTTGCTTTATCCCCTAGCATCCAAACTTCGTTTATCCCCGATGGTGATCATGGTTTTAAACCTCGTAAGCGTTCTGGTTATACCGAAAGTGGCAACATTGAGCTGGCGGTCGAGGCCATCGCAAACTTTATTAAGGCAGTCAGCAGCGAAGCAATACTCAAAGAGGCCAATGATGATGAAGAGTAATCACCTTCTTGCTTTTGCAGGGGTTTCTGGAGCGATCGCTGTAAGCTTAGGAGCATTTGCGGCTCATGGCCTAAAAACGGTGCTATCTCCTTATTTAGTGGGCGTATTTGAAACTGGTGTTCACTATCAATTTATTCACACCGTTATGGTGATTGCTTGTGCAATACTTATTCGGTTCGATATTGGTAAAAAAGCGCAAAAAGGACTGTCATCTGCAGCCATTTGCTTTATTATCGGCATCCTTTGTTTTAGCGGTAGCCTATACGCCCTTGCCCTTACGGGGATTAAGTGGTTTGGACCCATCACTCCGTTAGGTGGTGTGTTTTTCATTATTGGTTGGGTTCTACTCGCTGTTTCTGCGTTTAAAATGAATGAGGTAAGTCAGTGAAACACTTAATGCTTTATTGCCGGCAAGGCTTTGAAAAAGAGTGTGCTGGAGAAATCCAAGACAAAGCAAGCCAACTGGAAGTATTTGGCTTTCCACGTGTAGTAAAAAACTCAGGTTATGTATTGTTTGAGTGCTACCAAGCTGGTGAAGCCGCGAAGTTGGTCAAAGAATTGGATTTCAAAGCGCTGATTTTTGCTCGCCAGATGTTTGTGGTTGCCGCAGAGTTTAAAGAATTGCCAACAGAAGACCGCATTTCTCCTATTTTGGTCTCTCTGTCTGAAATTGAAGCGATGCCAATGTGTGGTGATTTGGTGGTGGAAACACCGGATACTAATGAAGCGAAAGAGCTGCTTAAGTTTTGTCGTAAATTTACTGTGCCGCTTCGTCAAGCAATGCGTGGTAAAGGCCTGTTGTTCAAAAAAGAAAACGCGAAAAAGCCTCAAGCGCACGTGTGTTTCGTGGCTCCAGGTCATTGTTATGTGGGCTACTCATTGCCACAAAATAACTCGGCGTTCTTCATGGGCATTCCTCGTTTGAAATTCCCAGCAGACGCACCAAGCCGTTCAACTCTTAAACTTGAAGAAGCATTTCATGTGTTTATTCCACGTGAAGAGTGGGACACACGTCTTGCTTCTGGAATGTGGGCGGTAGATTTGGGTGCATGCCCAGGTGGCTGGACTTACCAATTGGTTAAGCGTTCTATGTTTGTTCACGCGATTGATAATGGCATGATGGCAGACAGCTTGATGGATACGGGACAAGTTAAGCACCACATGGAAGACGGCTTCAAATTTGAGCCACCAAGAAAGAACGTAACTTGGCTGGTATGTGACATGATCGAAAAACCGTCTCGTGTTGCTCAGTTAATGGGTGAGTGGATCATTTCTGGTTGGGCTCAAGAAGCGATATTTAACCTGAAGCTTCCAATGAAAGGTCGCTATGATGAAGTGCTTGGCGATATTGAAAACTTGAAGAAATTCTTAATTGAACACAAGGTTCAGTTTAAGCTTCAAGCTAAGCATTTGTACCATGACCGTGAAGAAATTACCGTTCACGTACAAAGCCTGTCGAATATCTCTCCGCATTAATTAAAGGTTTTGTTAGGTACAATGAGAGCAAGAACAGGGTATCCGTTCTTGCTCTTTTTTTTGAGAATCGTGAGTTAACACGTTCTTAATGTAGCCCCCGATACCATATCTTATTCGTTCACAGGCCACATATCCCAGAGCTGTGACTCCATACTCTGTTCTGTCGAATCACTGGTTAAACTGAAAAAATCCAAGCCTGTTTGTTGTTCTACAGCATCAATCGTTGTGACAAAACCTGCTAGCTCACTGCCCGATACATCTCTGTGCGGAACAATAAAGGCGATCGCTTCATCATAATTCGGATCGAGAATGACCTTGTAGTATGCACTTGGGATCACCACATTATTGCCAATTGATTCCTCGTTACCCGTAAATATAGGCCCAGTGACAACATAGAGTTCATTGTAGGTAGTGGCTAGCTCGCGAACATGCTCTTCGAGTAATCGCCAACCGACGCGGTTAAAACCAGGTAATTGTGGCGACATGTTGCTAAGTAAGAAACTTTGCTGCATGGATTGTTTGCTGAAATCCATCGCGGCTGATGGCGCTAAGTGACCTCGGTCGTAACCTGATTTACTGTAATCTGCAAGAGTGGATTGAGCATAAGTTGGCAGTTCAGTATCGACTTTAAAATTGTTACTGCGTTTGTAGAAAGCTTCAACACTGTCCTTGGTTAGGTGGTACGCCACCCAGTCGGCATTCTTTGTTTGATAATTATACCCAACTGCATATCCATCTCTGCAGAGTACTTGATCACTGTTATTAGACGGTAATCCTTTGTCTAAGTGTTGACCACATGTCTCAGCAAAAACCGAAAAAGAGGCAAGCAAACTAAGGGTCAGCAATATTGTTTTTTTCATTGTTGTTTCTCGTTTTTGGAGTTAAACAATGAAAGTAATCAGATCTGTTAATAAAGATGTGAGTTAGGTTAAATAATAACCAGTACGCAGTAAGGTATTGATAAGGTGGTTATTTAACTTGTGAAGGGAAACGTAAACGCAACATAAATGATGAACAATGAAGGTGTGGTATCATTGCCCCACGAACTAAGCGATTAGCATGAGTTCGAGGGAGTCAGGTTAGACTGTGGGTAAGGGGAAGTGATTTTATGGGAATCACTAGGCGTTATCGAAACGAATATCTTGTAAGTTAAACCCTAGCTCTATGTCCGTTTTTAATGCGGAAATTTGTCGGCAAGTACGGGCTGATTCAATATGCTCATCAAATTTTTTGCGGTATTTAGGCGCGAGTTCATCGCTACTAGCCGCTAGTTCAATCGTTTCAAATTGCGTTAAGATTTCTTTGGCCGCTTTGGGCCCAATCCCCGGAATACCTGGAACTTGGCTTGAGCTAACCCCCGTTAAACCCCAGTAATCAGCAAGTTGTACAGGCTTAACCCCAAATTCTTTTTCAATGAAAGGGGCATCAAGCCAACGATGTTGAAAGTAATCTCGGATTTGCAGTGTCGGTGAGAGTAACTGACAGTAGCCTTTGTCAGTAGAGATGATGGTGACTTTTTCACCGTGACTGGCCACTTTAGTCGCAAGTGTTGCAACTAAATCATCGGCTTCATCACCTTCAGATAATAGGGAATCAATACCAAGTTGCCACCACGCGTCTTGAATGGATTCTAATCCTTTCAGTAATGGCTCTGGCATCGGTTTTCTGTTTTGTTTATAACTTGGAAGCAGTTCTGCTCGCCAGCCTCGGTCTTGTTCGTGGTGATCAAATACAGCAATGATGTGAGTCGGTTCGCTTTCGCCGATAATTCGATTGAGCGTTTTGCTGGTCGTGTCTATGGTGCGAGCGATATCCGTCGGATCAGGCTGTACGGCATGTACACGGCGAATAAGGTTGAGCGCGTCGATGATTACGAGATGAATAGACATAACAAACAATAAAAAAGGGGCTAAGCCCCTAAGTATAATGGATTGTGCTCTGGATTCGAAGTCGCATTCTTATTTAGAATCGCGACTTGTTCACTTGAGGCTTATTGATCCGCGATTTTGTAACAAGGAACGTACGCTGAGCCGGGCAGTTTCATGCGTTGCTGTTCAACGAAATCACTTAACAATGCATCCATTTTCTTCATCAACACTGGGTCGCCATCAATAATGAAAGGCCCTTTTCGTTTTATCTCTTTTATGCCTTCTGCTTTAACATTACCTGCAACGATCCCTGAAAACGCTTGGCGCAGTTTTGCGGCGAGTACTTCAGGTTGTTGGTTTAGGTGTAAGTCGAGATCGGCCATGTTTTCATGGGTAGGCTCAAACGGCAGTTGGAACTCGGGTTCAATTTTAAGTGACCAATTGTAGCTGTAGGCGTCGCCTGTTGCTTTACGGTGATCGCGAACATCATCCATTGCTGATTTGATGATCCGAGCCGCTTTGGCCGGGTCATCAATCACAATTTGGTATCGGCTTTGCGCTTTTTCACCTAAAGTTTCTCCAATGAAGGTATCTATTGAACGGAAATAAGCTTCACTTTCTTTTGGCCCTGTTAAGACAATCGGCATAGGTTGTTCTGCATTATCGGGATGCAACATAATACCCAATATATACAGTAGTTCTTCTGCTGTTCCCGGACCTCCTGGGAATATGACGATGCCGTGTGCCATGCGAACAAACGCTTCTAAACGTTTTTCGATATCAGGCATGATGATGAGCTCGTTTACAATCGGGTTTGGTGGCTCAGCTGCGATGATGGATGGCTCGGTTAGGCCAATATAGCGTTGATTGTCGTAACGTTGCTTAGCGTGCCCTATAGCGGCCCCCTTCATTGGGCCTTCCATCGCTCCTGGCCCACAGCCGGTACAAATATTTAAATCACGCAATCCCAGTTCATGACCAACTTCTCGAGTGTATTGATACTCAATGGGGTTAATGGAATGCCCGCCCCAACAGACGACCAAATTAGGGTCGATGCCAGGGTGTAAAACCCCAGCGTTACGTAAAATACCGAATACTAAGTTAGTAATGTGAGTGGCATTGGTGAGATTGAGTCGTTGGTTGTCAGCGAGGTGCATGTTGACGTACACGATGTCGCGTAACACTGAAAAGAGGTGTTCCTGAATGCCGCGAATAATAGTGCCGTCAACAAATGCATGTTCAGGGGCATTATTGAGTTCGAGCTTAATGCCGCGCTCTCGGCGCATCACGCTGACATCAAAGGACTGGTATTTTTCGAGTAATTCTTCTGAGTTATCGGTGTGACTGCCTGAGTTGAGAACCGCGAGTGTGCAATTGCGATACAGTTGATATAAGTCGCTAGAAGCGGTTTTTTTAAGGCGTTCAACTTCGATCTGAGATAGTAAATCCATACTACCTGCAGGGCTGATATGAGTAATCATAATGTTCTCCATGGGCAGGAAGTTATTGTTTTATATTGGCTACCCTTTTATTTACCTTACACAGGAATGATGAATTTCGCCACTTAGTAACAGAGAAAAGAGAGATGAAATAGGGAGTCAATGGAGAACGATATAAGTAGGGGGATAAGAGACGGTGATTACTGCCAGATGAGCTGATCGGTGCCATTTTGTTTGGCGCGAGAAAGGCTCAGGTTTAACCGTTCTAAGACTTCTTCTGGGGTATCAGAGTCTCGGAATGTGCTGCTTGCGATTGATGTTGTGATCTGGATTTGTTGATCACGGAATTTGAATGGCAGCTTTCCTATTTGCGCTTGCAGGCGAGCAAATAGAGTTCGGCTTTCGTTGTCTACTTGATCGGGTAGTAATACAACAAATTCTTCGCCAGAAAAGCGGGCAACAGTGTCGGTATCTTTGATTATGTTTTTGATGGTGCGCGCAATAATTTTTAGTGCTTTATCACCCGCTGTGTAACCAAAACTGTCGTTCAGTGCCTTGAAGTTATCGATATCAATTAATACGACACGCAAAGAGTGTTGGGAGCGAATCCAACGACGATATTCAATTTCCAACTTGTCTGTTAGTGCGGCTCGGTTATACACCTTAGTTAGCGGATCGAGCAACATACGCTGGGCTTGGTCTTGCAGGCGTCTACGATAATCCTGCGTTAGCTCGAATACGGATTCTAGTTGGTTGGTTTCGTAATTGATTCGTTCAATGAGCTGTTGTTCGCGTTTTTCAACGTGTTCTAAGCGTTCCGTTAATGAACTGATTTTATCCAGTAATGGGTTGATGGTTGTTTTCAAGCTGTCTAAGTCGGTTTCGGTTTCAACCGTTAGCTTACTTTGAGAAACTAGGTCGCCAATTTCTTTGTGCATACCTTTGCGGTGATCGGTATAAGACTGGCTTTGCTCTAAGCTTTTATTCGCGTGTTTAAGCACACCAGCCAAAGAGCCATTCACCTGATCAAGAAACTGCTCTGAAGATTTACGCTCAAAGTGAGTGCCTTGAATCACCAGCTTTAGTATTTGCAAAATTAATTCGAACAAATCCGTCGGTGAAGTGCCGACTAATAGTTTTGCTCGAATATCAGTGAGCAAATCGCCAGATTCACCATCAAAGTCCAACTCTGTTATCAGGTTTTGTAATTCATCGGCTAGACGATTGAGCTGATCATTATCGACATTCTGCTCAACGTTCAGATTATTACGAGAATTGGAGGCCATGATTTTGGTAGCACGCTCATAGAGCGTTAACAGGCGGATAGCTTGATCGATTTCTTTGGTCAACTTGTTGCTAGGGAAGTGCAATAAGTTGCGTAATTCGCGTTTTAGTTGTGCAGGAAGGCCGGGGATACGCTGAAGCGTTTCACCACTGTGTTTGATTCGTTCATTTAAATGAACCGTTTGCCTTTCCATAGTCACCGTATTTTGTTTTAGCTTCCTTTCTAAGATAACAAGTTTTGGGATTAGCTTTGAGACATCTTTTTGCTGTTCCAAATCTTGTTTTATAGAAGTGAGACTTTTATCCAGATCATTGTTTTGGCCTTTGCATGCGTCGCTAAGATTAGCAACGATGCGCTTTAGCACATTTTGTTCTCTTTTAAACTTAAATAAAGAATCACGTTGTGACAGTCGCGACTGATCTAATTTACACTTTAGATCATGCAGCTCCAGTCGTAACTCTTCCTCAAGAGAATTCAAATCACTCATAAAATACGTTGCCAAATACACTTCGACGGCGGATACAGTTTCTTGATAATAACAAAAAACTTAACAACGTCACTTTATTAAATGACTAAGTGCTCAATAATTACTCGGCCAGTGTCAAATTTTTGATGTCTTCCTCATTTTGGTAGGAAGATTGTACTTTTATTAAGCCCTGATTGAGTGCTTGCTTACATGCCGAACGAATGTCATCGGTAGCAAAACTGGCGGCTGGAGCGTTTTCTATGGCTCGTAAGTACACCCATTGGCTACCGTCAATATTCCGATTCTTCTCTATACTTCGCGCTAAGTGAGTCGACATCAACAGGATATCGATTAGCTCCTGATCATTGATTGCCGTATAAGCTCGAGGTAAGAATGGATAATCTGCCATACCTACGCGTACTTTGCGTGATATTTTTCTATTGGGCTCAAAATCTGAGATCCAGCTGCCAATTCTATCAAACATGTCTTGCGGATTCGTATTAGGGTCAGTGTTAGGTTCTACGTACAAAAACATGCCGTCTGAAAAGTGATACAAACGTGCTGGTTCCGATATTTTTGAGCTGATGAAGTCGCCAAATGCACGTTCTAAGTTTAATCCAGCTTGATATCCTTGTGCTAAATACGTGTGACGCAAAAAGGGAAAATCGAACATTGCGAATCTGAGTCGATCACTAAAAGGTTCATTGATCAGCTCGCCCATTTGCCACTGTTCAAAGTTAGCACTGCTTCGTTTTAAGGAGCCGGGTAATTTATTATTGAGCTTTTTAAGGTTTTGTAACCCAGAGCGAGTGTGAGTAAATAAGTCTTTGGAAAGCGACGTCACTTGCTCTGTTAAGTTACTGATAATGTAACCACGGCGTATGGACAGAATAATGAAAATAAGTGACAGAATGAATAGGCCAAATGCGGTTTTTTGGAATCGTTGGTATTCATTTTTTGCGACAGATAAATCGACCTCTAGTCCCTTGTAATGCAGAGACTGCTCGATGATGTCTTTTTGTTGTCTGAGGACATTTTCGTTTATTTGACTAAGACGCTCTTGTTGATTTGCGGCAATGGCTGAGTAGTTTTTTAGAGCCAGTAATGATTCTTCATACATGCCTTTTTCTTCGTAGGCACTCGTCAATACGAGAAATGATTTTTTCATTATCGCAAAGTTATTTATTTCTTGGCCTAAAAACTGCGCTTCTTTCGCGGTGTCGATGGCTTCTTGGATTTCATTTTGTTGCAGTGCTAGGGTGGCAGTTAATAATAAAGTGCGAGCCTTAAGCGGTTTTATTTCCGTATAGGTGACAAGGTTTCTGGCTTTGTCTAAATATTGCTCAGCCAGAGTAAAGTTAAATAATTGTAAATAAGTGTCAGCAATACTTAATCGTAAATCAATTACGTCGTAAACATCTCTCGCAAAATACTCGTGGTCCAAAACATTAAAATAGTGGACTAAAGCGAGGTTATATTTCCCTTGAAGAAAATAAATATCTGCCATTTGTTTTAAGACATCGGCAAGCACCAATGAATGTTCAAATTTGCCATAGAAATCTGCTGCCCCGGATAAGTGCTCCAAAGCTTTATCGAGCACTTGGCGTTGCATGAATAATTGGGCTAATTGATAGTTTGCTTTAGCGAGTTGCAAACTGGCATCCGATTCTATGGACTTCCAGTAGCTGGTGAGCAACTCGGTCAGTGCGTTATCGTAACGCTTGTAGCGTAAAAAGTGCTTACCAACCAGTAAGTGATATTCAATGGTTATCTCTAAGTTACCAATGTCTGTTAGATACTGATGTGCCTTGGTAAAGGCTTCCTCTGCTTGGTCTTGATTGCCTTGTACCGAGTAAATCTCTGCCCTTTGCATACTCAGCTCATAAAACAGGCCGCGTCCGAGTTGGGTGGCGGTGGGCAATTTGTTTAGCGTGCTTTGTACGTCGTCGAGGATCGGTATTACTCGGTCTGGATCTTGAGTTTGTTGCCATAGTAAATCAGCGCGCAATAACTTAGTCGCGAGCTGAATAAAAGGTAGACGATATTGAGTTGCGAGATCTTCTGCATTCTCTAGATGAGAAAGAGCCAGTTTGGGTTTACCCAATAAAAACTCAGCCTGAGCAAGCACATGAAAAGCATCAATGGTGCTGTTTGGGGTTCTTAGTGTTGTGTCGGTATCTTCACGGGGCAGTGACGTTGGCCCCTTAAGACTCTTGTCCGTAAGTTTTCTTTGTGTAAGAAATTTTTCTGCAATCAATTTCGACTTCTTAGGATCGATTTCAACTAACTTGGCCGCCTCATTGAGTACAGGGGAAGTATAAATCTTCGCTTGTACTGATGATGTCCATAGAAAAAGCAAAAGGGCAAAAGGTGACCAAGCAAACCATTTCATTGATTACATACTCCGAACAATGAGGTGTTATTGTCTAGCTAAACGCAAATTTTGAGTGGGCATTGCCGTACTCGTTGAGCGGTATGGGTTAATATCGAGACCGCCTCGTCGTGTATAGCGAGCGTACACGGTAAGCGAGCTTGGATGGCAATACTGCATGATGTCCATAAAAATACGTTCGACACATTGTTCGTGAAATTCGTTGTGCTCACGAAACGAGACTAGGTAGCGAAGTAGGGTTTCTTGATTAATTTTTGGCCCAGTGTATTCAATCATTACGCTACCCCAATCCGGTTGATTGGTGATTAGACAGTTTGATTTTAATAAATTACTAACTAAAGATTCGGTGATGACGTCATCTGAGGTTGAGTCTTGTAATATTGAAGCATCGAATTCGTAATCAGTAATCTCAATGTCTTGATCGTCGATGCAGATCCCGTTCATCGGTACGATGTGTTGTTGGTCATAGTGCTGCACTGCTTGAATACTCACTTCAACAGGCTCGCCAGCACAAGCCGATAGATCTTTAATTAAGGCTGACTTTACCTCATCCCAACTAGAAAATTTGGTTTGGTTGAAGCTGTTCAAATACAACTTAAATGATTTAGATTCAATCAGGTTCGGGCTGGTGGCTGGCAAGGTTACATCACCGACAGCGACTTGAGGTAAGCCTTTTTCATTCAGCCAAGAAAGCTCGTAGAGTGTCCAAATATCCACACCATGAAATGGCAATACCTCACCAAGATTGATGTCATCTCGGTTTAAGCTACGAGGAACGGCTTGCAATAGGCTAGGTGCGTATTGGCTGCTGTATTCGGTTTTTTGACCAAGGGTTAGGCCTGCTAACTCTTTTGCGTTGGAATATTTACTCATACTTGCTTAATAAATTCGATTAGAATAGGCCAAAGTTTACTGAATCCCACGTACTCTGTCATTAATAGCGTTCATTTAACGTCTGATGAGAGAGGCAATAAAGAGGTCCACCTTATGTCGCAAAGTGCTACAACAGCCTTATTAGATTTTAGCCAACGCTTTTTGTCTGCTTGGCAAGACAGCAAACAAAAATTGCCACTAAACACTGAATTGGTAGGTTTAGCATCGCCGTGCATTGAATCGACGCTAGAAGATTGCGTGCTTTGGAAACCGGTAACCAAAGAAGTGCCTGCTGATTTTACTAATGTTGAAAAAGCGATCGAACTTGAGTTGCATGAAGACATTAAAGCGTTTTACGGTTGTCAGTACAGTGCGGATATGGACGCGACTTGGCAGGGGAAACCGCTGTCTTTGCTTCAAGTGTGGAGTGAAGAAGACTTTGAACGTCTTCAAGAAAACATGCTAGGTCATTTAATTACCCAACGTCGTTTAAAGTTGAAACCAACCATGTTTATTGGCGTGACGGAGAGTGAACTGGATGTGATCTCTATTTGTAACCTTTCAGGTGAAGTGATCTTTGAACGCTTGGGCACGGATAAACGCGATGTGTTAGCCCCCTCGCTTAGTGAGTTTTTAGCGCAACTTACCGCTGTGGTTGAATCGTAAGCTATGTATATTACTGAAATAACGTTTGAAGTGTACCGTGATACCTCTATGGGAGAGGTAGAAAAAGCGATCAACTATGTATTGGATTGCTTGAGATACAATGGTCAATTGCTAGGCCGAGAGCTCCCTGTGAGTATGAGTGGCGGTGTGTTTACCGCTCGAGTGGTGTGCCCGGCTGAGGATAGTCTTCATCCGGATTATCACAGTGTGCAGGTAAAGCACGCGCTGAATAAACTGGCTGACTTTGGTTTATTACAGCCTAAAATCAAAATCATCGGTGAAGATATGAATTCAGATCCGAGTGATGTTTGTCAGCCACCCTCATGGCAAATTCTGTACACCAGTTTTTTACACACTTGCTCGCCGATTCGTTGCGGCGATCATTTCCTTCCTGTGCCTCTTTATTATTTGCCTCCTATTGGCAATGGCGATCACAAGAAAATCATCAAGTGGCAAGAAGATTGGAGCGCATGCGATCAGTTGCAAATGAACGGTTCTGTCGTTGAGTGTCCGTCATTACACGAGATTTCATCGAGTAAGAGCTTACTGTTTAAGCGAGGTTGGGATTTATGTCGCCGTTTGAAAGAGGTCAGTGGTATCCCAACTTATCTTTACATCTATCGAGTGGCGGGGACGAGCAAAGAATCTGAAATGTCTCGTAAGTGCCCTGTGTGTGATGGGGACTGGGCGGTTGATCAGCCGATACACGGAGTGTTCGATTTCAAATGTGATGAATGTATGATTGTGAGCAATTTATCTTGGGACTTTAAAGATTAAGTATGAATAAGGCGGTTTACAATACGCCGCCTGTTTTATACGCTAGAGCAAGAGTATTCAAGGGATTGCATTGGTGTATGGTGTTATCAGAGCAACAAATTTATTTAGTTCAAGAGTGCTACCGCCAAGTGGAAGAGTCGCCTCATGAATTTGCAAAGCACTACTATGGTAAGTTGTTTGAATTAGAGCCAAGGTTACAGGCTTTATTTAGAAATGATTTGGACATTCAAGGCCGTAAGCTGATTGCGATGCTTGAGGTGGCTGTTAATGGTGTGAAAGATATGGGTATGTTGGTGCCAATGCTGACTCAGCTGACTCAGCTTGCTCATCGCCATAACGACTATAACGTTAAGAAATCGCATTTTTCGCTACTGAACACGGCACTGCATCATGCTTTTGAGCAGCACCTTCAACAAGCTTATACCGACGAGCATCGCCAAGCTTGGCAAACACTATTGGACTTCATGGTCGACACAATGAAGCCCGAAATAATAAATTAGCGACGAATACTAATGCCACTAGCTTACCTAAGCCTTTACCTTGCTTAGCGCTTGATTATTAGATCTTCGCTTTCGCTAATATCCGATCAAGGTGATTGGCAAACTCACGTCTATCGGTTTGTGATAGCGCCGCAGGGCCACCAGTTTGAACGCCGCTTGAGCGCATTGTATCCATAAAATCACGTATATTGAGCCGTGCTTTGATGGTTTCTTTGGTGTAAAGCTCGCCTCTTGGGCTTAGTGCCTGTACATCTTTTTCAATCACTTCATCCGCTAAAGGGATATCGGATGTGATCACTAGATCCCCTTTATTTGCGCGCCTCACAATTTCATTATCGGCAATATCAAACCCGCTAGGCACTTGAATGGAATGAATATTGTTTCTATTTGGCACTGGAACATTGTGGTTTGCCACGAACGTAAGTTCTAAACCAGTACGTTCCGCCGCGCGGACAAGCGTATCGCGGATAACTTTCGGGCATGCATCTGCATCTACCCAGATATTGAAGCTCATATTATTGGTTTTCCAGTTTTTCAATGCGAAGTAGTAGGCTGGCAACTTGCTGTTCTAGTTGCTCAATACGTTGAGCATCGGTTTGAGTCGGGCTTGCCACTTCGACCTTTGGGATTCGTTGCTTATTTTTCCATCCTTTTAACGCCATGATAATGGCAGGCATTGGTACTGGGGTAGATAAGCGCGCTTTTACCAAAGCGACCGATGGTTCTTTACCTTGATCAACCAGTGACTGAATCGCAGCAGTCAATTCTTCTGTGACATCTTTAGTCAGCATGAGCACTCCATAGCTAAATAAGAACAACGAGCAATAAAATAGCCGAATTCATTTTGTTTTGAGAAAAACACATAGTAAGGGTTGCCGATCTGTTTGGCTAGGGCGGAGCGATGTGTTTTAAGTCACATTTCTATTTTGCTTGAATTGGACATTTAGTAGAGAAAAGCTGCTCTCCTTGTAAGAGATCTCTTACAGGGGTTGTAGGAGATTACGCTTTTGACACTATGGATTATCACTTGCTATATTTTAACTTATTGTTTTTATTTATTTTTATTGATTACTTGCAAGTGGGGTAAATCTCTACGCAAAAAAAGCCCATTGCTCATTTTTGGCAGATCAGTAATCTTATTTGTGTTGGCAGGATGCTGGCACGGAACAGGAATACACCACGGAATAGGTTATCTTCAGGATGAAGATTCGGTTACTCAGGATGAATAACCAGCATGGAGCAAAAAGGACATTGAACGGACTCAATAGTTACTAGGATGGTAGCTACTAAGGAAAGACAATGGACTTCTCTAGGATAGAGGCAAGGAATAAACATCAGGATGATGTCAAGGACACCGCTCAAGGAACAAGTGAGCACGCTAATCAGGAAGGTTAGCAGATCAGGATAAGATCAAGGACACCGCTAGGAAGGCGATGAAAAGGATTACGCTGAAGGACACAGCGCTGCTATCAAGGATTTGATGCATGGAGCACTTTTAGTAGCCGGATTGCTGCGAGTAAGACTACGGCCCCGATACGCAAGTATCGGGGCTTTTCTTTTGCCTGAAAGAAAATAAATTGAGCAAATTTTTAGTGTTATGTCTTGATGCTTTTATAGGTAAAGATGCTATACACATGCCATTAAATCATACCTTACGCCTGCACATGAACTCTTCACTTGCAATGAGTTAGTGAACCATTTTCTTAATGATAAAAGTGCTAGTTATTGTTTTTTAAAGATAAATGTTAATCCCGTCGATAAAATAGCGTTACTGACCTCCACTTTCTTTTGTTTTTGAAGGCCTATCTGTATTTTCTTTGTACAATATTTAAACAGAGTGAATATCAATGAATACGACGCACTTTAATAGCGTAAATCGATACAGTTGTTTGTATGTGGTAAATCAAGAAGTATGCATTTAATACTGGAAGCAATAGTACACTATGCACTTTTTGGTGTTTTAGTTACTGGGGCTGTATTAATTGCATGGATTATTTTAGCTGGCTTACCTTTGATTATGCTTACTCCACAGGTAGTTAAGGATTATCGATTTGAAGGTAAAGACTGCGCTGAGGTGGAGTCACATTTGGCAACAGGGTGGGATATAGTTGCTATTATATTACGATTCTCCGTTATTGCTAATGTTGCCTTTCCCTGGCTAGGGAAAAAGCGAGGGTTAAGTAAAATAAGAGAATTTTGCTCTCCTTGGTTTGTTCTTTCTAGTGTTGTTTTTTATTCAATTACTTGTTTTTTATCAGTAATCATATTGCTATCAACAGTAATCATGATTCTAGATATTTATATGTAACCTCGATAATAGTAGCCAATCTTGCAGTTGATCTTAGATACGGTAGTACGGTATTCATTTTTTGGAATGTTTTTTTGTGGTGGTTTACTTCTAGTTTGGGTCATCATCGCGGGTTTTCCTCTGATTATGCTTACTCCTCAAGCCGCTAAAGATTACCGGTTTTTGGGGGAGGATAAGAACGTTGAATCAAGCTTGGCATCAGGCTGGGATTTTGTCGCTCTCATCCTACGATTTTCTATAGTGCATAGTGTTGCTTTCCCATGGCTTGGCAAAAAAAGGGGGTTAACCAAGATTCGAGAAGTTTGCCCAACATGGTTTATTCACTGCTGCTTGATCTTTAGTGTGGTAGCGAGTGTTTTAGTCGGCGTTGGTTTGATATCAACTTTCATATTAATCATAGATAGCTATTTTCTATCTTAAATATCATGTTTCATTATCTATGGGAGAGCGGTATTGAACTGATTATGGATATGATCGGGCCTCCATCACTATTTATCTTGTTGATTTCAGGAGGGGTGATGATTTGTTGGAGCGTTGTTATTGGGCTACCACTACTCATTATGACTCCTCAAAAGGTTAAGGATTATCGTTTTAGAGAGAAGAGTTCCGGTGAAATAGAATCGCACTTAGCTTTGGGGTGGGATTTAGCAGGTATTATTCTACGGTTTTCTTTAATGGCCAATGTGGCATTCCCATTTATTGGGCGAAAGAGAGGGCTAACACAAATCCGTGATGTTTGTCCTAAATGGTTTATTCGCTCTTGTGTCGTGTTTTGTACGATTAATTATTGCTTAGCATTCATTTGTTTGGTTTCAGGTGTGATCATGGTGACCTACAGTTACTTTTATTTGTAGGTGGGATGTATGGTTCCATAAAATGAACCAATCGGAGTCTTTCATTTATGTGTGTATCCGAATACAAAGTAGTGGCAAATTTTTCGTCGTAGGGTAATGGCTTGAGCGTTTGTGCGAGATCTCTTACAAAGGATGTAGGAGATTGCGGTTTTGAACATGAGACTTATCGCGTGATTTTACGTAACCTTATGTTATTGTTTGATTTGATTTTCAAGTGTGCTGATAAGGGCGCATGTCACCTTAAAAAGCCCATTGCTCAATTTTGGTAAAACAGTAATCTTATAGGTGTTGGCAGGATGCTGGCACGGAACAGGAATACACCACGGAATAGGTTATCTTCAGGATGAAGATTCGGTTACTCAGGATGAATAACCAGCACGGAGCAAAAAGGACATTGAACGGACTCAATAGTTACTAGGATGGTAGCTACTAAGGAAAGACAATGGACTCCTCTAGGATAGAGGCAAGGAACAAACATCAGGATGATGTCAAGGACACCGCTCAAGGAACAAGTGAGCACGCTAATCAGGAAGGTTAGCAGATCAGGATAAGATCAAGGACACCGCTAGGAAGGCGATGAAAAGGATTACGCTGAAGGACACAGCGCTGCTATCAAGGATTTGATGCATGGAGCACTTTTAGTAGCCGGATTGCTGCGAGTAAGACTACGGCCCCGATACGCAAGTATCGGGGCTTTTCTTATTTTTGGAGCAGAGGCATTATTGCTCTTATAGAAGCGAAGCGGCCTAGTTTCTAGCAGCGAAGCGATCTCACCTCTGTAATCTCAGGGCGTATCCCGTCTCTGTATTCGATCTTTTCTATACACTCGTACCTGCTCACATCCGATACGGCGGTATTTCAAAGCTCACAGGCCTAAACCCCACCATCGTCAACTCACCAATATAATAATCATCACCAAGCGATGAAAATTCAAACTCGTACACAGTGTGCCAGCCAAAACGCCCTTTTGAGTTCTTGAAACGATGAGCCTCAAATGCGGTGCTTAATAGTTGAATATCAAGCTGTTTGCAACGCCTTGCGATGGCTTGTTTCGCGAGTTCAGATTGGCGTCGTTGTTGCCAAAACGCAAAACAAAAAAAAGATAAGCCTAGGATTGCAAACAAGTTAGCCATGGTTATTCACCCTTGGTTGATTGTTGAAGTTTAATCAAGGCGCTCGCCAGTTCTTGGTTCGGAGTATTGTGCAGTAACGGTAGAAAAACCATTCGCAATTCTGGCAGCATGACAAGATCAGCAAATAATTGGTTAAAGAGGTTTTGGTTACCGGTTTGCGCTAAGCGTAACAGGAATTGCTCTGCAACTTTGGCGTCGCTTAATGCGCTCCAGCAGCGACCGGCGATGGCAATAAGTACTTCCTGATGACTAAGCCTAGGACTGGTTAGAATGTCATTCACTGTTGCGGTTAGTGTGGTTTTCTCTGCCCCTGATAATGCGCGAATGAGTGCTGACAGTAAAAACAAATCGGGCGCGTCAGAGTGTATTTCTGATGCGGTGAGTTCATGGATTCTGTCTGCTAACTTGTCTGGTAATGGGCTGGTGTGTTCTAAAGCACCTAATAATGCGTACAGCGGTTCTGTAGGAAGATTTTTCAGCGCTTTTCTTACCAGTACGCCATTTTGTTCTGTGTTCAAGCGAGCGCAAATATCAGTGATGCCTTGTAAGCCTATCGTTTGCCAGTTATCCCACCCTAAATTACCTTGGAAGTACTGTTGTGCGTGTTCATAGTACTGGCTGGTTGGCATATCTAAGCTTGCACGAAGTTGGCTGTGAAAAACGGCCATTTTGTCATCGGATGGCTTAAAGGTGTATGGGTTGTTTGCCAGCTTTTGTTGTTGCTCTTCGCTGACTTCTCCGCCTAAGCGGGTGCCCATCGCTTCTAATACGTATTTGATGAAATTACCGATGTTCGACTGTTTAAGTAGACCTCGTTCATCTAATTCAAACTTCAAAAACCATATCCACGGCTGTTTTTGTGTATTCCAATAAGCAATAGCGATTTGTGCGTGGCGCTGAATAGGATAAGGGTAAGGCTGCTGGGCTTGTTCAATGCGCTTAAACTGATCTTCTGCGATCGGCTGAACACTGCGACTGAGATCGTAAATGTTGTATTGGCAACCACTGTTTTCGAGCAGTTGAGTAAGGGTATGAATCGTTTCCATCAGGGAGAGTTATCCTATTAGTCTTTCATCAATAAATGGTACTCTATGGCCATTTTTCAAGGTTAGAAGTGACGAAAATGCCAACTCAACACCAAGTTAGTGCATTGTTAGCACAATTAGAGACTCAAATGAGTGCTTTGCAGCTATGGCAAGCAAGTTCTCCATCGCAAGCCGCACTGTCAAGTGAGCAACCATTTGCGATTGATACCCTAGAGCCTAACGAATGGTTGCAGTGGATTTTCATTGTTCGAATTAACGCGCTTATTGAGCAAAAACAGCCGTTACCTACTGGGTTTGAAATCTTGCCATATTTTGAGCAAGTCGGGAAAAACCAGCCGGAAATGGAAACATTACTACAAACCATTTCCCAACTCGATAAGGCGTTTACCCCATGTTAGAAATCATTTATCAGGATCAATACTTAGTGGCGGTGAATAAACCAGCCGGTATGTTAGTGCATCGTTCTTGGTTAGATCGTCATGAAACGCAGTTTGTAATGCAAACTCTGCGAGATCAGATCGGCCAGCATGTGTTTCCTCTCCATCGCTTAGACAGACCAACTTCTGGTGTCTTGGTATTTGCGCTTTCGAGTGAAATAGCTTCAAAAGTCTCGCCTATGTTTGCTAATCACGAGATGCAGAAAACGTATCACGCGATAGTCAGAGGCTGGATAGAAGAGGGCGATACCCTAGACTATCCGCTCAAAGAAGAGCTCGACAAAATTGCCGACAAGTTTGCCGATCAAGAAAAAGAGGCAAAAGATGCCATCACAGAATACGCGCCATTAGGTAAAGTGGAAGTGCCGTATTCAACAGGCCGTTTTCCTACTAGCCGTTATGGGCTGGTGGAAATGAAACCAAAAACTGGCCGTAAGCATCAATTGCGTCGACATATGGCTCATTTACGCCACCCTATTGTTGGTGATACGTCACATGGTGATGGTAAGCATAATCGCTTGTTCCGAGAGAATTACGATGCTCGCCGCTTGATGTTACATGCCTCTGAGTTGAGCTTTGTTCACCCGTACACAAACGAAACTCTGGTTTTAAAGGCTGGGTTTGATGAGATATGGCAAAAGCTACTTGAAGAGTTTGGCTGGGATGGGTTGTTTAAGGCGTAAGGCAATAAGAGCCGGACGAGCCAGTATCGTCATCCCGGAATCGAGGAACGAGATATCCGGGATCGACTTTATGCTTTATGCGTGCGCATGTTTACCGTGAGTTGTTATTTCAGTTTTTCCAGATCCGCTTCAATTTCAGCAATTTTCCCAGAAACCACTTTTTCAAGATGTCGAAGATCACTCAATATTTTCGCTTTAGTGTCCAACTCAGGTGATTTTGCTGGGCGGGTGAGTGTGTTCAACTCATCGATGACTAAGGTGAGGTTACGGTTTATTTCCGTTACTTCCTTGTATTGATGGCTGCCACTATCAACTAACACATTCTTGTGTTGACGAGGGTATTTGAATTTCACGCTTTTTGCGAAAAACTCGCCTTTTTGCTTATGGAAGTAAATTTTTAAGACATCTTTTAGGGCTTCTTGCCTTAGAGAATAGCGCTCAATTTGGGTAGGATCTTGAATGCCTAAACCAGTGAGGTTGGGATACATATATGACCTCGCATCAGTGAGTATTGGGTGATGTTTACGAGATAAACTGTAGCAGTCAAAACTTGTGGTAGATAGTCTGTAACATTAAGAGTTGTGGGCAAGATCGCGCTTATTGCCCACAACAGGATGAAATGCTATTCCGGCTGCAGTTCACTGACTTTTTCAATTAATTTATCGCGTAATGTCTCTCGTTCTGAGTCAGATAGCGGTCCCCCTTGCTCCGAAGTTAGGATAAATAAATCTTCAGCTCGTTCCCCTATCGTTGTAATTTTCGCAGCATGAAGCCCAATATTGAGCGCGGCGAACGTTGCCCCTACCTTTGCTAAAAGCCCAGGGGTATCAAGTGCGACAAATTCCATTAAGGTCCGCTTTTTGGTTCTTGTCGGAATAAAATCAACACGGGTCTTTACGTTAAAGTGGCGCAGTTGCCTTGGCGTTCGGCGTACCTTTACAGTGGTGGCTTTACCGCTACTGATGACATTAAGAAGATGACGAACCACTTTATCGTGCCTGGTTTCATCTATTGGTTCACCGTGTTGATCGAGTACCATAAAAGTATCAAGTGCAAAATTATCTTTGCTGGTCATAACTTGAGCGTCATGCACGTTGAAGTTTCGGCGATCTAATTCAGCAACAACGGTCGCGAATAGCTTTGAAGAGTCTTTAGCGTAAAGGAATACTTCAGTACCACCGCGAGTCGGCTTTTGGCTTATTAAAATAAGAGGTTCATCTGCGGATTCTTGGCGTAAAAGGTGCTCGCTGTGCCATGCGATTTGACTGTGAGTATGACGTAAAAAATAGTCGGCTTTAAAGCGTCGCCAAAGGAGGTCTATTTCTTGTGCGGCAAACCCTTCTTTGCGCAGCAGAGCGGATGCCATTTGTTGGTTGTGACGAATACGATCACGGACATCGACCGGATTCTCCAGTCCCCGTCTTAATGCACGCTGAGTCGAATGATATAACTCGGCAAGTAAAGTTCGTTTCCAGCTGTTCCAAATTTCAGGATTAGTGGCACAAATATCGGCAACCGTTAAGCATACTAAGAATTCTAAATATTCTTCATCTCGTACTATTTTAGCGAATTCAGTGACAACGTCTGGATCATAAATATCACGTCGCTGCGCGGTAACAGACATCAACAGATGTTGCTTTACCAGCCAAGATACGAGCTTGGCTTCAGGTTTGGATAGGCCGTGTTCAATGCAAAAACTGTAGGCTTCAACCGCGCCAATTTCTGAGTGATCTCCCCCTCGACCTTTGCCTATGTCATGGAAAATAGCCGCGATAATGAGCAGCTCTTTTTTTTGAATGCGAGGATAGACCTCACAGCAAATAGGATGCTTGTTGTGATTTTTTGCATAGCTGAAAGAGTGAATGTGCTTAAGTAAGCGCATGCTGTGCTCATCAACCGTATAAACATGGAAAAGGTCAAACTGCATTTGACCGACAATTTGACTCCACTGAGGCAAGTAAGCCGCCATTACACCTAATTTGTGCATTAAAGGGAACGCTCGATGCAGCGCATTAGGATGACGGACGAGATCCATGAATTTCTCCCGAGCCTCGGGAAGGGTATGAAGAAATATGTTCAGTCGTCTGCGAGCGGTACGCAGTTGCCTCAGAGTTGCGGGCGCAACACTCTCGATTGTTGAATCATTAGCGATATGAATAAACATATCTAAAATGGTTTCAGGGCGTGCTTGAAATAAGGCTGGTTTTCTTGCTTCAATAAATTGCCCACAACGCTGAAAGTCATCGTCAATGATTTCAGTGACTAGCTCTTCACCATCATTAATAATGGCTTGGTTAAACAACTTTAGCAGCATTTTATTGAGTTCGGCGACGCGTCGAAGAGTTCGGTAAAACTCTTTCATCATCATTTCGATCGGCTTATTGCCGGGGCCACTAAACCCTAGATGTTCGGCAACTTGCAACTGGTGGGCAAAAGTTAAGCGGTTGTCGTATCGTTTGAGTTCCATATGTAATGCAAACCGCACTCTCCAAAGGAAGTCTTGGCACTCTAAAAGTTCTCGATATTCACCGTCGGTCAAAAAACCATAGCGGCTCATTTCGAATAAAGACGTTGCCCCAAAATGACGACGAGCAACCCAACTTAGTGTGTGTATATCTCTTAACCCACCCGGGCTTGATTTGATATCTGGCTCGAGGTTATATGTTGTGTCATGAAAGCGGGCATGACGCTGTCTTTGCTCTTCCAATTTTGCTTTGTAAAAGACATCACTAGGCCAAAATGCTTCTGAGTGAACCATGAGTTTGAGTTGTTGGAATCGGTCTTCATTACCACAAATAAATCGAGCTTCTTGTAGGTTTGTAGCAACGGTTAGGTCATCAAGCCCCACTTCTTCACATTGCTGAAGAGTTCGTACGGCGTGGCCAACCTCCAGCCTTAGATCCCAAAGTAAGGTGATGAACTCACTGATTTTTTGTTCCGTTTCTATATCCAGATCTTGTTCAGACAGAATCAAAATATCGATATCAGACAGAGGGTGAAGTTCACCTCTACCGTAGCCACCAACAGCAACAAGACATAAATCTGAGTGTAATTTGAAACCATAGAACTGCCAAAGCCTTGCTAGGAGTAAATCCATATACTCAGAGCGGCCCAATACAAGATCGGTTACGGGATGATGAGCTAAAAACTCTTGTTTTTGATAGTCAGAGAATTGTGTCAGCTGATCGCGGACAATATCAGGGACGAGTTGATCGTCTGTAAATGTAATTGGAGATTGAAAAGGCATTTCATGCATTCCATGCAGCGTCAAAATGGTACACATAATGTATCAGCCTAAAACAATGAATGCCAAGAACTAAGGCTTTACATCAAAGTGAGAATGCAAAAAAATCCCCAGCGCTTGGCTGGGGATTAGGATTCATCATAAATATTGTTTACTAATGATCGATGACTTATTTATTAACCATTAAGCGTGGGATGGTTTCGTCTGAACGAAGAGTCAATACTTCACAACCGTCTCTTGTTACAAGGATAGTGTGTTCCCACTGTGCTGAGTTCTTACCGTCACCTGTGTATACCGTCCAGTCATCTTCGCTATCAATGCTGCAGCCGAATTTTCCTGCATTAATCATTGGCTCAATGGTAAAGCACATGCCTTCTTGCAGCTTGCGTTTATCATTATTTTTGTAGTGAACGATTTGAGGCTCTTCATGGAACTCGTTACCGATGCCGTGGCCACAAAAATCTTTAACAATAGAATACTTCATACGAGGATTTTTCTTGTTATTGTCTTTTATGAACTTGTCGATAGCTGTGCCGATTTCCCCGACTGTTGTACCCGGCTTAACTTTACGCATACCTGCATAGAGAGCATCTTGAGTTACGGTACATAGGCGTTTATCTGCAGCAGAAGCATCACCGATAATAAACATCTTCGATGTATCACCATGATAGCCTTCAGGGCGAGTTTCTAGCGATACCGTACTATCGTTTGGAATGATAACGGTAATATCGATGTTAACGACGTCGCCATCTTTTAAAACTGCGGGTTTCATTTTACCCGTCGACCCCATTTGGTCTGCTACTGCAGGGATACCGTGACAAACGATGTGGTTGATTGAGGTACAAATGGATTTTGGGAACCCATGGTAATCAAGTGGGGCAGGGTATGCACCATTATCATTAATAAATTTGTGGCAAATCTGATCGAGTTCTTCAGTCGTAACACCCGCTTTTACATGGGGTTCGATCATCTCAAGCACTTCCGCGGCTAACTTGCCAGCAACGCGCATTTTTTCAATTTCTTCAGCCGTTTTGATTTTGATAGACATTTACTTTCTCAATCTCTTTAAATGCAATCGCGCTATTCTATCAGTGTGAATGGGATTGTAAAACAAGTAGAGGGAATTAGGTAAAATGCGCAAGGCATCGTAACGATACTAGGCATAAGGCAAGAACATCAGCAAAAGGCTTGCATAAAGTTTTAAAGAGTTGACAAGAGTTTATGATGAGAGAAATATTTTAACGCCCAACGCCCAACGCCCAACGCCCAACGCCCAACGCCCAACGCCCAACGCCCAAGATTCTGTGGCTGTTTTTCCATTTTTCACTAGCAACAAACCCCTCTTTTATGGTATAAAGCGCGCCGGAACCAAGAACTGTTTTCTCCAACATGGCGAGGCTGTTTTTGGGTCTACATAAATTATCTTTAAATCACACACGTACCGACACATGATCCGGGGTGCTCACTTACTCAATATTGAGAGGTAGAGTCGGACGCATGGGGCACGTGGAGGCCTAACCCCATAGAGGAATTTAAAATGGCAACTGTATCAATGCGCGATATGCTTAAAGCTGGTGTTCACTTTGGTCACCAAACTCGTTACTGGAACCCAAAAATGAAGCCATTCATCTTTGGTGCTCGTAGCAAAGTACATATCATCAACCTAGAAAAAACGGTACCTATGTTCAACGAAGCTCTAACTGAGCTAAGCAAAGTTGGCGCTAAAAAAGGTAAAGTTCTTTTCGTTGGTACGAAACGCGCTGCATCTGAAGCTGTTAAAGAAGCTGCTATCGCAAGCAACCAGTTTTACGTTAACAACCGCTGGTTAGGCGGTATGCTTACGAACTACAAAACTGTTCGTCAATCTATCAAGCGTCTAAAAGAACTTGAAGCGCAAGCTCAAGACGGAACTTTTGAGAAGCTAACTAAGAAAGAAGCTCTAATGCGTACCCGTGAAATGGATAAGCTAGAGAAATCTCTTGGTGGTATCAAAGACATGGGCGGTCTACCTGACGCACTATTCGTAATCGATGCTGATCACGAGCACATTGCAGTTCGCGAAGCAAACAACCTAGGTATCCCAGTATACGCTGTTGTTGATACTAACTCTGACCCAGACGGCGTTGACTTCATCATTCCTGGTAATGACGATGCAATCCGTGCGGTACAGCTTTACCTTAACGCTGCTGCTCAAGCAGTAACTGAAGGTCGCAACGAAGAAACTGTTGCAGCTGTTGCTGAAAAAGACGGTTTCGTAGAAGAAGCTGAATAATAGCGACTCTGAGTCACTTAGCTTTCATTAAGTTAAGTCATAGTTAGCATCAGGGGCCCAATGTGTGCCCCTGATTTTTACCTTAATTGGAATCAACCGAGGATTTTAAGAATGGCAACTGTTACTGCTGCTCTAGTAAAAGAACTTCGCGAGCGCACAGCCGCTGGCATGATGGAATGTAAAAAAGCGCTTGTTGCTGCTGATGGTGATATCGAGCTAGCAATTGAAAACATGCGTAAAAGTGGCGCAGCGAAAGCAGCTAAAAAAGCTGGTAACGTTGCAGCTGAAGGCGCGATCATCATCAAAGATGCTGACGGCGTTGCAGTTATCCTAGAAGTAAACTGCCAAACTGACTTCGTTGCTAAAGATGCTGGTTTCCTAGCATTTGCTGACGAAGTTGCAACTGCTGCTCTAGCTGAAAAACTAGACATCGAAGCTCTTCAAGCTAAATTTGAAGAAACTCGTATCGCTCTTATCACTAAAATTGGTGAGAACATCAACATCCGTCGCGTACAGTACGCTGAAGGCGCTGCACTTGCTACTTACCGTCACGGTGAGAAAATCGGTGTTGTTGTTGCTGGTGAAGGCGATGCTGAAACACTTAAGCACGTTGCTATGCACGTTGCTGCTTCACGTCCTGAGTTTGTTAACCCAGAAGACGTACCAGCAGACGTAGTTGCTAAAGAGAAAGCGGTTCAAGTTGAAATCGCAATGAACGAAGGCAAGCCTCAAGAAATCGCAGAGAAGATGGTTGTTGGCCGTATGAAGAAATTCACGGGCGAAGTATCTCTAACTGGTCAGGCTTTCGTAATGGAACCTAAGAAAACTGTTGGCGAAATTCTTAAAGAGAAAGGCGCTACAGTAACTAACTTCGTACGTTTAGAAGTTGGTGAAGGTATCGAGAAAGCAGAAGAAATGAGCTTCGCTGACGAAGTTGCTGCGGTACAAAAAGGTTAATCCTTAGCGTATTGTTTAAAAAAAGACCGTAGCCAAGGCTGCGGTCTTTTTATGAATAGAAAACGAAAATTAACAGTGATGAATGAAGGTTCAAGTACGAAGTGCTAAATGCTAAACGCGAAGTGTCCCTACATTAGCTTTTAGTACTTAGCTTTTAGAACCTCTATCCATGACTGTTAATCAACAACTCTTATTTGAAAGGTAAACGCCATGACTACGAATCCTAAACCCGTATATCAACGTATCCTGCTTAAACTTAGCGGTGAAGCGCTTCAAGGCGATGAAGGCTTTGGTATTGACCCAACCACTCTGGAGCGTATGGCTCAAGAGATCAAAGAGTTAGTTGAGCTAGGTGTTGAAGTTGGTGTGGTAATTGGCGGTGGCAACTTGTTCCGTGGTGCTGGCCTTGCTGAAGCGGGCATGAACCGCGTTGTTGGTGACCACATGGGTATGCTAGCAACAGTAATGAACGGCTTAGCAATGCGTGATGCGCTGCATCGTGCCTACGTAAATGCTCGTGTAATGTCAGCAATTCAATTGAAGGGTGTTTGTGACGATTACAACTGGGCTGATGCAATCCGTGAGCTTCGTCAAGGCCGTGTTGTTATCTTCTCTGCGGGTACTGGTAACCCATTCTTCACAACAGATTCTGCGGCATGTCTACGTGGTATTGAAATTGAAGCTGACGTAGTTCTCAAAGCGACAAAAGTTGATGGCGTATATAATGCTGACCCAGTAGCAAACCCTGATGCAGAGTTGTATGATAAGCTTCACTACAACGTTGTTCTTGAAAAAGAATTAAAAGTCATGGATCTGGCTGCGTTCACTCTAGCGCGTGATCACAAAATGCCAATCCGTGTCTTTAACATGAATAAGCCAGGCGCACTGCGTCGTGTGGTAATGGGTGAAACTGAAGGTACACTTATCAGCGACGCTGAATAAGCCCATCAAGTTTACGCATTCTCTAAGATAAGTAATAAGGTGACATTGTGATTAATGAAATCAAAAAAGACGCACAAGAGCGCATGGAAAAAAGCGTAGAAGCACTGAGAAATAGCCTGCTAAAGATTCGTACAGGTCGTGCTCACCCAAGCTTACTTTCTGGTCTTACTGTTGAGTATTATGGTGCTCCAACTCCTCTTAACCAAGTAGCGAACGTTGTTGCAGAAGATGCGCGTACATTGGCTATTACAGTTTTTGACCGAGAGCTAACTCCTCTTATTGAAAAAGCAATCTTGATGTCTGACCTGGGCCTAAACCCAATGTCTGCAGGCACTGTTATCCGCGTACCACTTCCACCGCTAACAGAAGAGCGTCGTAAAGACCTTGTTAAAATTGTACGTGGTGAAGCGGAAGGTGGTCGTGTTGCTATCCGTAACATTCGTCGTGATGCAAACGGCGACCTTAAAGGTCTTTTGAAAGATAAAGAGATCTCTGAAGATGACGATCGCAGAGCACAAGACGAAATTCAAAAGCTAACGGATGCTGCAGTTAAGAGCGTTGATGACGTTTTAGCAACCAAAGAAAAAGAGCTAATGGAAGTATAAGACTGATTTTGTTTATGTTGATTTTTAGCTAAATCGAAGCATAAACAAGCAGTTGTTACACTTTTATGTTGTAAAGCGCTGTGTGGTTAGCACAGCGCTTTTTTTATATGGTATTATCACACCCCATTTTAATCATTTAATTCACTATGCCGAACACTCAAGTCATTTCAGACGCACTTCCTAAACATATCGCAATCATCATGGATGGTAATGGACGTTGGGCAAAAGCTCAGGGGAAACCACGTGTTTTTGGGCATAAAGCCGGTGTTAGCGCCGTACGTAAAACCATCTCTGCTGGAACTCGTTTAGGGATAAAAGCGATAACATTGTTTGCTTTCAGTAGTGAGAACTGGCGTCGACCAAAAGATGAAGTGAATTTGTTGATGGAACTGTTTATTACAGTTTTGTCCAAAGAAGTGAAACGCCTGCATAAGAATAATCTGCAACTTCGTATTATTGGCGATACCACCCGTTTTAGCTCTCGTTTACAAAAAAAAATCGCAGAAGCTGAAGCATTGACGAGTAATAATACGGGCATGGTTCTGAATGTCGCTGCAAATTATGGCGGAAAGTGGGACATAGCCCAAGCAGTAAAGAAAATTGCTGCTGAAGCCGCGACTGGTGATCTCATCGTTGATGATATTGACGAAGAGTTGATTACCAGTTACTTAGCTATGTCAGATATACCTGAAGTAGATTTAATGATACGTACTAGCGGTGAGCGTCGTATCAGTAACTTTATTTTGTGGCAGATGGCATACGCAGAAATGTATTTTACTGAGCAATATTGGCCAGACTTCAATGAAGATAGCTTGGCAGAAGCCGTTGCTTGGTTTGTAAGCAGAGAGCGACGTTTTGGTTGCACGGGTGAGCAAATTACCCAATTGATGACAGAATAACAAAGAAAAGGACTCGTCGGCTTGAAACAAAGAATTATTACCGCGCTGATCTTAGCGCCACTGGTTGTACTGGGCATTTTTGAACTATCAATGCCACTTTTTATTGCTGCGATCGCAGCAGTAACGATGATCGGTTTCTGGGAATGGACTCAGTTTGTAAAGCACAATTCTCGCGTTATGGCTTTAATACCAGCCGCAGTTGTGATGGCCGTAATACTCGTGCTCCTACCTTTTGAACCTGAACTTTTAAAGCCGTTACCCGCCGCGCATTTCGCTATTCTTGCCATTGGCTCTATCTGGTGGGTTGTCGCCAGTTTACTTGCTATTACCTACCCTAAGTCCGTAGGAATGTGGCAACACTCCAATTTGCTACGTAATGCATTTGGTTGGCTAACGCTTGTTCCATTTTTTACCAGTATTGTTTTACTAAGAGCAGAAGGCGCTGGTGTCGATGAATACTATGGCGCAAAGCTAGTTCTATTTGTTTGTTTCCTAGTTTGGTCAGCTGATAGCGGTGCGTACTTTGCGGGCAAAACATTTGGTAAAACTAAAATGGCTCCACATGTAAGCCCAAATAAAACCATCGAAGGCTTGGTTGGCGGTATCGTTGCTGCCTTGATTGTTGGTTGGGGCGCAGCCCAATGGTTTGAACTACAATTTGATAGCTGGGTAACAATGTCATTGATTGCATTGGTGACGGTTATCATTTCGGTACTTGGAGATTTGGTTGAAAGCATGTTTAAACGTGTGTCTGGGATCAAAGACAGCAGTAACATCATTCCTGGACATGGCGGAGTGTTAGACCGGATCGACAGTTTAACCGCCGCATTTCCCGTCTTTGCCTTGCTCTACTTCATTTTCTAATATAGTTAAAAAGACAAGGAGACTTGTCTTTTTACATACTGAAACGGTCATAATTGAATGCAAAATTTAACCATTCTAGGTGCAACAGGCTCCATTGGAACAAGCACCTTAAAGGTCGTCGAACAAAACCGCGATCAATTCACAGTGTTTGCTTTAGCGGCAGGAACTAACGTTGAGAGTATGTCTTTGTTGTGCGCAAAATGGCAACCGAGCTTTGCTGTTATGGCCTGTGAAGAAGCGGCAGTTCAATTAAGAAATAACATTGCTGCAATCAGCCCTAGGACTCAAGTTTTGTCCGGAGAGGATGGCATGTGCGCTGTCGCTTCTATGGATGAAGTCGATATGGTCATGGCGGCGATCGTAGGTGCTGCAGGTTTAATCCCTACGATGGCAGCAGTACAAGCGGGTAAACGTGTGTTACTTGCGAATAAAGAAGCCCTCGTGATGTCGGGTCAGTTGTTTATTGATGCTGTTGAGAAATACGGTGCTGAACTCTTGCCAGTAGACAGTGAGCACAACGCTATTTTCCAGTGTTTACCACAAAGCATTCAAACTAAGATGGGTCACTGCAACTTAGAGGAGCATGGTGTCTCTTCTATTCTCCTAACAGGCTCTGGCGGTCCATTCCGATATTCAGATGTATCAACGTTAGCTTCGGTAACGCCAGAACAAGCCATCGCGCACCCTAATTGGTCTATGGGACCAAAGATCTCGGTAGACTCCGCCACAATGATGAATAAAGGGCTTGAGTTCATTGAGGCCAAGTGGTTATTCAACGCATCTCAAGAACAATTAAAGGTTATCATTCACCCTCAGTCGGTGATCCATTCTATGGTGCAATATAAAGATGGCTCAGTGCTTGCGCAGATGGGCAAGCCCGATATGGCGACCCCAATAGCCCTTACCATGTCCTATCCTGAACGCGTCGCTGCCGGTGTTGCTCCGCTTGATTTTACTAAAGTGGGTGAGCTTACGTTCCTTGAGCCGGACTATTCACGTTATCCATGCTTAAAGCTTGCGATCGATGCTTGTTATGAAGGGCAACATGCCACAACAGGTTTGAATGCGGCTAACGAAATAGCCGTTGATGCATTCTTGCGAAAACAAATTAAATTTACAGACATTGCTAGCATAAATGAGCAAGTTTTGAATAAATTGTGTGGACAACAGCAGTTAGCACTAGATAATTTAGAAAGCTTGCTCGAGCTGGATCAAATGGCACGTAGCTACGCAAACCAATACATTACTGAGCGAACACTATGACAGACATACTGTGGAATTTAGCGTCATTTATCGTTGCACTTGGTGTACTCGTCGCTGTACATGAATTTGGTCACTTCTGGGTTGCGCGTAAGTGCGGCGTGCAAGTATTAAAGTTTTCTATCGGTTTTGGTAAATCGATCTGGTCTAAAACAGGAAAAGATGGCACAGAATATAGCATTGCGATGATCCCATTAGGGGGCTATGTCAAGATGCTTGATGGCCGTGTTGATGACATAACAGAGCAAGAAAAATCGAGCGCTTTTAATCATAAGTCGTTATGGCAACGTGCCGCTATCATTGGGGCGGGTCCTGCTTTTAACTTTGTATTTGCTCTATTTGCTTATTGGGTTGTGTTTCTTATTGGCGTGCCTGCGGTGAAGCCCGTAATTGGTCAAGTAACGGCTCATTCTATTGTTGCACAAGCCGGAATTGAAACTGGAATGGAACTAAAAGCCGTTTCAGGAATCGAAACCGCAGATTGGGAATCAGTTAACATGCAGCTGATTTCTCATATCGGCGATGATGTGATGACCTTAACAGTGACATCTGACGACGCAATAGGTGTTGAACAAGTTAAGAAAGTAGACATTCGAGATTGGCATTTTGATCCAGAAAAAGAATCGCCAATGTCGACACTGGGTTTTGTACCGTTTCGACCTGAAGTATCGACAACCTTAGCGCATATTGGCGAAGGTGGGGCGGCTGAAAAAGCAGGCTTGCAAGTTGGCGATACGATCCTTACCGCTGATGGCAGTAAGATTACTCAATGGCAGCAAGTGGTTGAGCTGATTCGAAGCAATGCGAATGCTCCAATCTCGATAACGGTCGATAGAGCAGGGCAAACGGTAAAGACAGAGCTTATCCCTGATTCGAAACAAGTATCAGATGGAAAGTTAATCGGTTTTGCTGGTATTGCACCGGAAGTCGCAGAATGGCCTGAAAATTATCGCTTTGAATTGAAATATGGTGTATTTGAATCCGTTGGGAAAGCGGTTGATAAAACCGGACAAATTATTTCATTAACCTTCAGCATGTTAAAAAAACTGATTGTAGGTGATGTGGGTATTGAAAACCTGAGTGGCCCGATTTCGATTGCGAAAGGAGCGGGTGCGACAGCAGATTACGGCTTGGTTTACTTTTTGAGCTTTATGGCCTTAATCAGCGTTAACTTAGGTATTATTAATTTATTACCTTTACCGGTTCTCGATGGCGGGCATTTGTTGTTCCTAGCCATTGAAGCGGTAATACGACGACCTGTACCGGAAGCGGTTCAGGAAGTTGGCTACCGTATAGGAGGTGCAATCATTATGTCTCTTATGGTAGTAGCGTTATTTAACGATTTTACGCGCCTGTGATATCAGCTGATTGATATAGCAAACTGGCATTAAAAGAAGTAGCAAGGAATAATCAGAATAGATATGGCGATCAAGCATTTACTACTTACCTCCCTACTGCTCGGCAGTACAATGGTAAATGGTGCAGAGAAATTTGTTGTTCAAGACATCAAAATCGAAGGCCTTCAGCGTGTTGCATTGGGTGCAGCGTTGTTAAAAATGCCAATCCGAATTGGTGATACTGTTGAGCAGCAAGATGTATCCAAAATTATTAAAGCCTTATACGAGTCCGGTAACTTTGAAGATATTCAAGTACTGCGCGATGGGGATGTTCTTGTCATTGAAGTGAAAGAGCGCCCAACCATTGCGAGTGTTTCGTTCTCTGGTAACAAGGCGATTAAAGAAGAGCAACTGCAAACAAGCCTTGATGCATCTGGCATCCGTGTTGGTGAGGCGCTGGATCGCACCTCACTCAGTAACATTGAAAAAGGCTTAGAAGACTTCTACTACAGCGTGGGTAAATATAACGCTGAAGTTAAAGCCGTTGTTACTCCTTTACCTCGTAACCGTTCTGATCTCAAGTTCGTATTTACCGAAGGTGTTTCTGCTAAAATTCAACAGATCAACTTCTTAGGTAATACCGTTTTTGCTGACGATGAATTGCGCTCACGCTTTAATCTTAATGTGGATGTTCCTTGGTGGAATTTCCTAGCCGATGAAAAGTATCAAAAGCAAGTATTGGCGGGCGATATTGAAACCCTGCGTTCATTTTACTTGAATCAAGGTTACTTAAAATTCCAAGTAACGAATACGCAAGTGTCTATCTCCCCGGATAAAAAAGGCGTATATATCGCGCTAACGATCGATGAAGGGAAGCCTTACTCTATCGATACAGTGAACTTCCGTGGTGAACTGATAGGCAAAGAAGACGAATTCAAACGGATGGTCTCCTTCGAGAAAGGTGATATCTATGATGGCTCTGCTGTAACCAGCTTAGAAGAGGGCATTAAACGCCTTCTTGGTGAAGCCGGCTATGCCTACCCACAAGTTCGAACGATCCCTGAGTTTGATGATGAAAACCAGACGGTTTCCTTAGTTATCAATGTTGAAGCCGGGAAACGAATTTATGTTCGTGATATCCGATTTGTAGGTAACAATTCAACCAAAGATGAAGTTTTGCGCCGTGAAATGCGCCAAATGGAAGGCAGCTGGTTGAACTCTAAATCAATCGATACCGGTAAAAGTCGCCTTAACCGTTTAGGTTTCTTTGAAAAAGTAGACGTGCAAACGGTTCGTGTTGCAGGGTCTGATGATCAGGTCGATCTAGTTTATAACGTAAAAGAAGCGAACTCAGGTAGCGTAAACTTTGGTGTTGGTTATGGTACCGAGTCAGGTATTAGTTTCCAAGTTGGTCTACAGCAAGATAACTTTGCTGGTACGGGTAACCGAGTTGGCATTAATGCCTCTACCAATAAATACCGTAAAAACGTTAGCCTAGAATATCGAGACCCATATTGGAACCTTGATGGCGTGAGTTTAGGTGGTAAGGTTTTCTACAACCAATTTGAAGCATCTGAAGCGGGCATCGTCGATTATACCAATGAAAGCTACGGAACAAGGCTGACATGGGGTTTCCCGTTTGATGAATTAAACTTCTTCGAATTTGGTGTGGGTTATACCCATAATAAGATCTCCAATCTTGACCCATATGCTCAGATTGAAAAGTTCCTACAGGTGCAAAGAGAGGCCGGTAACGTAATCGATAATAGTCTGTTGGTTAATGATTTCGATTTTTCTTTGAATTGGACTCGTAATAACTTGAACAAAGGTTTCTTCCCGACAGCCGGTAATCACCAGTCGGCATTTTACAAAATGACCGTACCTGGCTCTGACGTTCAGTACTTTAAAATGCAGTACGATGTGAAGCAGTATTTCCCGTTAACTGAAAAACATGAGTTCGCCTTGTTGCTGCGCGGTCGATTAGGTTACGGAAATGGTTACGGTAAGTCGGGTGATAACGATAACCTGTTCCCATTTTATGAAAACTACTATGCGGGTGGCTTTACGACCCTACGTGGCTTCCGTTCTAATTCAGCGGGCCCGAAAGCGGTATACGATGAAAACCCATCTGGCGGTAACAACTCGAACTATACGGCGACAGACAAATCCGTAGGGGGTAACGCCGTTGCTCTGGCAAGTATGGAAGTGATTTTCCCTACGCCATTTGCATCAGATGAAGTACGCAGTCAAATTCGCACCAGTTTGTTTGTGGATGTGGCGAGTGTATGGGACACAGAGTTTAAATACCTAGATCCAGATACAGGTGTGTCTTCTGGTCAGCAATATTATTACGATTATTCCGATCCACGCAATTACCGTGCTTCTATTGGTACGGCAATTCAGTGGATGTCACCAATGGGTCCTTTGGTTTTCTCATTGGCAACCCCAATTAAAAAATACGAAGGTGATAACACAGAAGTGTTTACATTCACCATCGGTCAAACGTTCTAAGTTAGGAGAGAATTTTGAAAAATATCGTTAAAGCAGCAGGCCTAAGCCTAGTAGTATTAAGCAGCTCATTCTTTGCCCAAGCGGCTGAAGCAGCTCAAAAAATTGGCTATGTGAATACTGCACAAATATTCCAAGCTCTCCCACAGCGCGAAGCAGTACAAAAAAAGCTTCAAGCTGAATTTAAAGACAAAGGTGCCGAGCTAAAAGCATTGGAAGCAAAAATCAAAACTAAAGTAGAACAAGCTCGTCGTGATGGTGAATTGCTTGGTGATGACGGCATGCGTAATTTGCAGATCCAAATCGCCGGTTTGGAAGCAGAGTACAAAATCAAAGGTCAATCGCTTGAGAAACTAGGCGCTAGACGTGAAAATGAAGAAAAACAAAAATTGTTCAAGTTGATCCAGAAAGCAATCGGTCAAGTAGCTGAGAAAGAAGGCTACGACATGATTGTTGATGCAAGCGCACTTCAGTACGCAAAGCCTGACTTGGATCTTTCTGAAAAAGTGATTAAAGAACTAAAATAAGTTTATGACGACATTATCCCTTGCTCAAGTAGCTCAAATTGCGGATGGTCAGCTTCACGGAGATAACGAAACCGTTATCTCCGGTTTTGCTGCACTAGAAAAAGCCGACTCTGGTCAGTTGGCTTTTTTATCTAATCCCAAGTTTCGTAAAGCGCTTCCAGATTGTAAAGCCAGTGCTGTATTGGTTCGAGACTCAGAACTCGAATTTTGTACAGGCAATGCCATTGTCGTCGCGGACCCTTATGTCGCGTACGCAAAGATTGCCCAAGCGTTGGATTCGACGCCAGCTCCAGCCCATGATATTGCGCCAAGCGCTGTTATCGCAAGCGATGCATCTATTGGTAACCAAGTGTCAATTGGAGCGAATGCTGTGATTGAGTCTGGTGCTGTAATCGCTGAAGGTGCATGCATTGGAGCAGGTTGCTTTATTGGTAAACAGGCTAAAATTGGTGCTCGAACCAAGTTGTGGTCAAATGTTAGCGTCTACCATAACGTTGAAATTGGCGATGATTGTTTGATACAAGCGAATGCAGTTATTGGTTCCGATGGCTTTGGCAACGCTAACGACAAAGGTGAGTGGATTAAAATTCCTCAGGTTGGGTCTGTTAAAGTTGGCAATCGAGTAGAGATCGGAGCATGTACCACCATCGACCGTGGTACACTTGATGACACTGTCATTGAAGATAATGTCGTGCTAGACAACCAAATCCAAATAGCACACAACGTGCACGTTGGTTATGGCTGCGCAATGGCGGGAGCCGTCATTGTTGCCGGTAGCACACACATAGGTAAATACTGCTTCTTTGGTGGTGGCGCTGTTGTTAATGGCCATATCACTATCGTAGATCAGGTTACCGTGACGGGGATGTCGATGGTAATGCGCGACATTACCGAAAAAGGCGTTTATTCCTCTGGTGTGCCAGTACAGCCAAATAAAGAATGGCGTAAAATGGTCCCTAGAGTCCACAAAATAGCAGAGCTCGATCGCCGCCTAAAAGCGTGTGAGAAACGAGATAATTAATCTGCCTCAACTTTTAATGGCCTGCAGTTTGCGGGCCTTAGTTTGTCTTAAAAGATAAACTATTTAGAATACATAAATAGGAATATGACTTTGACTACTGAAACGAAAACGATGAATATCACGGAGATCCAAGAACTTCTTCCACATCGCTATCCTTTCCTAATGATTGATCGCGTTACAGACTTCGAAGAAGGCAAATACTTGGTTGGTCTGAAGAATGTATCTGTTAACGAACCTCAGTTTACTGGTCACTTTCCAAAGCTTCCTGTTTTTCCTGGTGTGCTTATTCTAGAAGCAATGGCACAAGCGACAGGCTTGCTTGCATTCCGTACGTTTGGCGCACCTGCTGAGAACGAACTGTACTACTTCGCTAGTATTGATAAAGCTAAATTCCGTAAGCCAGTTATGCCTGGTGATCAATTAGTCATCGAAGTAGAATTCATTAAAGAACGTCGTGGTATTGCACTGTTTAATGGTGTGGCAAAAGTCGACGGTGATGTGGTGTGTTCTGCTGAACTAAAATGTGCACGTCGAGAGTTTTAATATGATCCATGAAACGGCTCAAATTCATCCTTCAGCGGTCATTGAAGGTAATGTCAGAATTGGTGCTAACACGACTGTTGGGCCTTTTACTTACATTGCAGGTGACGTAGAGATTGGCGAAAACAACGAGATCATGTCTCATGTTGTGATCAAAGGTCCAAGCAAGATTGGTAATGAAAACCGCATTTTCTCTTTTGCTATCATTGGTGAAGAGTGCCAAGACAAGAAGTTCAGCGGTGAAGATACATCCTTGATTGTTGGTGACCGTAACATCATTCGTGAAAGCGTACAGATGCACCGAGGTACCGTTCAAGACAAAGGCACCACTATTGTTGGTAGTGATAACCTTTTTTGTGTTAATGCTCATATCGCACACGACTGTGTGGTGGGTGATAACGTCATTCTTGGTAACAACGCCACCTTAGCTGGTCACGTAACGATTGAAGACTTTGTGATTTTGACGGCGCTGTCACCCGTGCATCAATTTTGTACACTTGGCGCCCACTGTTTTGTCGGTGGAGGCTCTATTGTTGTTCAAGATGTGCCACCATTTGTGATGGCACAAGGTAACCACTGTAAGCCATTCGGTATTAATATCGAAGGGATGAAACGTCGTGGTTTTACGAAAGATGAAATCAAAGCGGTACGTCGTGCTTACAAAAAGCTATACCGTGAAAGCTTAACGCTTGAAGAAGCAAAAATCGAAATTGCAACTGAGTCTGAAGAGTACGCAGTTGTGAAACAGTTCCTAGAGTTCTTGGGTAAAACACAGCGTGGTATTATTCGCTAACCCCATGGCTCATTCGGAATGATGTAAAGATCGCCACTCACATGGCGATCTTTTTGTGTTTTTAGATAGGGTATATTCGATGACAACAAAGCGACCATTACGAATCGGTATTATTGCCGGAGAATTGTCTGGTGACACGCTGGGTGAAGGGTTTATCAAAGCCGTAAAGCTGCGATATCCAGATGCTGAGTTCATCGGTATTGGCGGCCCTAAGATGATCGCACAAGGGTGCCAGTCACTTTTTAATATGGAAGAGTTGGCCGTAATGGGGCTGGTTGAAGTATTAGGTCGCCTGCCTAGATTACTGAAAGTGAAAGCTGCCCTCATTAAAGAATTTACTCAAAATCCGCCAGACGTATTTATTGGTATTGATGCACCAGACTTTAACTTGCGTGTCGAATTAGACTTAAAAAAAGCTGGAATAAAAACCGTGCACTATGTAAGTCCTTCGGTGTGGGCTTGGCGTCCAAAACGCATTTTTAAAATAGATAAAGCAACCGACTTAGTTTTGGCTTTTTTGCCGTTTGAAAAAGCGTTTTATGATAAGTACCAAGTGGCGTGTGAATTTATTGGTCATACACTTGCTGACGCTATCCCCATGGAATCGGATCAACGAGCGGCGAGAAAGTTACTCAATTTAGAACAAAGTAAAAAGTGGTTAGCCGTGTTGCCGGGGAGTCGTGGCGGGGAGGTTGGCCTTATCTCACAACCGTTTATCGAAACGTGCCAAAAGTTACACAAACAACATCCTGACGTTGGCTTTGTTGTCGCAGCGGTAAACGAGAAACGTAAACAACAGTTCGAACAAATTTGGCAGCAATACGCACCTGAATTGGACTTTACCATAGTGCAAGATACGGCCCGTAATGTCATTACGGCATCAGATGCGGTTTTATTGGCGTCGGGTACCGTTACTTTAGAGTGCATGCTGTTGAAAAGACCCATGGTGGTTGGTTATAAGGTCAATAAGCTAACAGGTTGGATAGTGCAAAAGTTGGCGATTACTAAGCACGTCGCTTTGCCTAACATTATGGCCGGTAAAGAGCTAGTAAGAGAGTTTATCTTAGACGATTGCAATGTCGAAAACCTATATCCTCCGTTAGAGCATGCCTTATTTGGTGACAATGCGGCGTTAATTGAAACATTCAATGAAATGCACCAGTGGATAAAAAAAGACGCCGACACGCAAGCAGCAGCTGCAGTACTCAATTTGATTGGAAAATAAAATGACTAAAATTGCTCCGAAACCTAAAAAGCCTGTGAAAGAACTCCCTCCATTTGAATATCCTAAAGGATACCAACTGATTGCAGGTGTAGATGAGGTTGGTCGTGGGCCATTGGTGGGGGATGTCGTGACGGCTGCGGTTATTTTAGATCCTAATAATCCGATTGAAGGCTTGAACGATTCCAAGAAACTGTCAGAAAAAAAACGTTTGGCTCTTTTCCCTGAGATCAAAGAAAAAGCGTTAGCATGGTCTGTCGGGCGATGCTCTCCAGAAGAAATTGATCAATTCAATATTCTTCAAGCGACTATGGTCGCAATGCAACGTGCTATTGGGGGGTTATCAATTCAACCTGACTTGGCACTCATCGACGGTAATCGCGTTCCTGAGCTTCCAATGGCAGGGTTAGCGGTTGTAAAAGGCGATTTACGAGTAGCCGAAATAAGTGCAGCCTCAATCATCGCCAAAGTTGTGCGCGATGCTGAAATGGACGAGCTGGATAAAGAATACCCAGAGTTTGGCTTTGCGAAACATAAAGGCTACCCAACTAAAGCCCACTTTGAAGCCATTGAACAGCATGGTGTTATCGGCGAGCATCGCAAAAGTTTTAAACCAGTAAAGCGAGCGTTAGGGCTTGAATAAGTACTGAAGTACTAGAGGCGAGGTACTAAAAGCGAAGTAAAAGAGCGAAAGTGCAAAGCTAAAATCAGCACATCGTTTTCAATCTCGCTTTTATTCTATATCCTTTAGCCTTTAGCCTTTAGCACTTAGCACTTAGCACTTAGCACTTAGCACTTAGCACTTAGCACTTAGCACTTATCCTTTAACTTAGGACCGTTACATGTCTGACCCTAAATTTATTCACCTACGAATCCACAGCGACTTCTCAATGGTGGATGGCCTTTCTAAAGTGCCACCTATTGTGAAGAAAGTAGCAGAATATGGAATGCCAGCAATGGCGCTGACAGATTTTACCAACCTTTGTGGTTTGGTGAAGTTTTATAATACAGCGACGAATTGCGGTATCAAGCCGATCATTGGTGCAGACTTTACCATGCAATCTGCGGAGTTTGGCGATGAGTTGACCAAACTAACGGTGCTAGCTACCGATAACAAAGGTTACAACAACCTAACCTTGTTGATTTCTGAAGCTTACCAGCGTGGACATGTTTTACACCAACCTGTCATTGATAAAGAGTGGTTGGCAAACCATAACGAAGGTTTGATTATTTTATCAGGTGGGCGTGTTGGTGAGGTTGGCCGAGCGTTATTAAAAGGCAATCACAGCTTAGTTGAAGAATGTGTTGCCTTTTACCAGCAGTACTTCCCTGATCGTTTTTACTTAGAATTAACCAGAACAGGTCGTGCTGACGAGGAGAGCTACTTACACTTTGCGTTAGATTTGGCCGAAAAGACAGATTTGCCTGTTGTCGCCACGAACGAAGTGGTGTTCCTAAATGAAGAACAATTTGATGCCCATGAGATCCGTGTAGCGATCCATGATGGCTTCACCATGGTTGATCCTCGCCGACCAAAAAACTACAGCGCTCAGCAGTACCTGCGTACTGAAGAGGAAATGTGTGAGCTTTTTGCTGATATTCCAGAAGCACTACAGAACAGTGTCGAAATAGCTAAGCGTTGTAACGTTACCGTCCGTTTAAACGAGTACTTTTTGCCTAACTTTCCAACGGAAGGGATGGCGATTGAAGATTTCTTGGTCAAAAAATCAGAAGAAGGGCTAGAGCGTCGCTTGGCTTTCTTATTCCCTGATGAAGAAGTGCGTTTACAGCGTCGACCAGAATACGATGAGCGCTTGAAAATCGAGCTCGACGTTGTCAACAAAATGGGCTTTCCGGGTTACTTCCTTATCGTAATGGAGTTCATCCAGTGGTCTAAAGATAACGATGTGCCTGTTGGGCCTGGTCGTGGTTCTGGTGCCGGTTCCTTAGTGGCATACGCCCTGGACATCACAGACTTAGACCCACTTGAATACGATTTACTGTTTGAACGTTTCTTGAACCCAGAACGTGTCTCCATGCCCGATTTCGATATCGATTTCTGTATGGATAAACGAGATCAAGTTATAGACCACGTTGCTGAAATGTATGGCCGAGATGCGGTATCTCAGATCATTACCTTTGGTACCATGGCGGCAAAAGCGGTTATTCGAGATGTTGGCCGTGTGTTGGGTCATCCATATGGATTTGTCGATCGTATATCAAAGCTGGTTCCACCAGAGCCGGGCATGACTCTTGAGAAAGCCTTCAAAGCGGAACCACAACTGCCAGAAATATACGAAGCCGATGAAGAAGTACGCGCGCTTATCGATATGTGCCGTATTCTGGAAGGGTGTACACGTAACGCCGGTAAACACGCAGGGGGGGTTGTTATATCCCCCACTACCATTACTGACTTTGCCCCGATATATTGCGATGCCGATGGTAACTTCCCTGTTACCCAGTTTGACAAAAATGATGTTGAAACGGCAGGTTTGGTTAAATTCGATTTCTTGGGGTTACGGACACTAACCATTATTGATTGGGCTTTAGGCCTGGTTAACCCTAGATTAAAGCGCGAAGGCAAAGAGCCTGTTCGAATTGATTCGATTCCATTAGACGATCAAGCGTCGTTCAATCTGTTACAAAACTCGGAAACGACAGCGGTATTCCAGCTCGAATCTCGAGGCATGAAAGATCTGATCAAGCGCCTGCAACCGGATAGCTTTGAAGATATTATCGCATTGGTGGCTCTGTTTCGACCGGGTCCCTTGCAATCTGGCATGGTAGATAACTTTATCGACCGTAAACACGGGCGAGAAGCGGTCTCTTATCCAGATGAAAAATGGCAACATGAAACGCTAAAAGAAACTCTAGAGCCCACGTACGGCATTATCTTGTATCAAGAACAAGTCATGCAAATCGCCCAAATATTGGCTGGTTATACGCTTGGTGGGGCGGACATGCTTCGTCGTGCTATGGGTAAGAAAAAACCAGAAGAAATGGCGAAACAGCGTACTATCTTCGAAGAAGGCGCCATAGCAAATGGCGTTGATGGCGAACTCGCCATGAAGATCTTCGATTTAGTAGAGAAATTCGCAGGGTACGGTTTTAACAAATCGCACTCAGCGGCCTACGCATTGGTTTCGTATCAGACTCTTTGGCTGAAAACGCATTATCCTGCGGAGTTCATGGCGGCAGTAATGACCGCCGATATGGATAACACGGAAAAAGTCATTGGCTTGGTTGATGAATGCATCAGAATGAAGCTGAAAGTGCTACCACCTGACATCAATGCTGGTTTATATCGTTTCAATGTTGATGAGAGCGGCGCGGTTGTTTATGGTATCGGTGCAATTAAAGGGGTAGGTGAAGGTCCGATAGAAAATATCATTGCCGCCAGAGACAAAGGTGGCTATTTTAAGGACTTGTTTGACTTTTGTGCTCGTGTTGATATCAAGAAAGTAAACAAACGCGTTATCGAAAAACTGATTTACGCGGGCGCGCTTGATAGGCTTGGTCCTCATCGTGCTGCAATGATGGCATCACTTAACGATGCAGTTAAAGCTGCCAGCCAACACCATCAGGCTGAAGCGTTTGGTCAGTCCGATATGTTTGGTGTGTTAACCGACGCGCCAGAAGAAGTAGAACAAAAATATACACAAGTACCGCCGTGGCCGGAAAAGGTTTGGTTAGAAGGCGAAAGGGATACATTAGGCCTGTATCTTACTGGTCATCCCATTAATGCGCATTTAAAGGAACTTGCTAAGTATACCAGTTGTCGACTAAATGATGCTCAGCCAACACGAAGAGATCAGTCGCTAACCATTGCAGGGCTAGTTATTGCAGCCCGAGTAATGACAACTAAGCGAGGGACTCGCATCGGTTTGATGACATTAGACGATCGTTCAGCTCGAATGGAAGTCATGCTATTCTCTGATGCATTAGAAAAGTATGCTGAACTTCTTGAAATAGATAAAATTTTGGTCATTTCCGGACAGGTCAGCTTTGATGACTTTAACGGTGGCCTTAAAATGTCGGCGCGAGATGTCATGGATCTTGGAAATGCCCGTGAAAAATACGCACGTGCGTTGTCCGTATCTATTTTAGAAGAACAAATAGATAGCCAATTTTTTGAGCGTTTTAGTCAGATACTAGAACCTCATCGAGCGGGAACCGTACCAGTCAATGTCTACTACCAACGCCACGATGCCCGTGCGCGGCTTGCTCTTGGTGTAGAGTGGCGAGTTACGCCAAACGACACATTGATCGACGAATTAAAGCAGCTACTTGGCCAAGGTCAGGTAGAACTGGAATTTAACTAAAGACCCGTCGCTAATAAAGCGAGGGTAGATAAAAGGATTCATAGATGAGCCCGAATTTTCTTGAGTTTGAGAAGCCAATTGCAGAACTAGAAGCTAAGATTGAAGCCTTGCGTGATGTCTCTCGTCACGGTGGTGATACTGCTGTCGATCTAGATAAAGAGATCAAGCAACTAGAAGATAAAAGCTTAGAGCTTAAAAAGAAAATCTTCAGTGATCTTGGTGCTTGGCAAGTTGCTCAACTGGCACGCCATCCTCAGCGTCCTTACACGTTAGATTACGTTGAAAACGTATTTACTGAATTTGACGAGCTAAAGGGCGATCGCGCTTTTGCCGATGATAAAGCGATTATTGGCGGCATGGCTCGTTTAGAAGGTCGTCCAGTGATGATCATTGGTCACCAAAAGGGCCGCGAAACCAAAGAAAAAGTGTTACGTAACTTTGGTATGCCAAAACCAGAAGGTTACCGCAAAGCGCTACGTTTAATGAAAATGGCAGAGCGTTTTAAAATGCCAATCATTACCTTTATTGATACCGCGGGTGCATACCCAGGTGTTGGTGCTGAAGAGCGCGGTCAATCTGAAGCGATTGCAACCAACCTAAAAGAAATGTCGAGCCTAACCGTTCCTGTTATCTGTAATGTGGTTGGTGAAGGCGGTTCAGGCGGTGCACTCGCTATTGGTGTCGGTGATTACGTGAACATGCTTCAGTACTCGACATACTCTGTTATCTCTCCTGAAGGCTGCGCGTCTATTTTGTGGCGTGATTCAGACAAAGCCCCGCAAGCAGCAGAAGCGATGGGTTTGATTGCTCCTCGTCTTAAAGAGCTTGAACTGATCGATGAAATCATTGAGGAGCCACTAGGTGGTGCCCACCGTGATAAGATTGCTGTTGCTGAGAACATGAAAGCAACGCTACTTAAGCAATTAGAAGATCTAGAACAGCTTGATGAAGAAACATTGCTTGAGCGTCGCTTCCAACGTTTGATGAGCTACGGTTACTGTTAACCCAAGGGTGCGAATAGGATATGATTAAGCGGGCATTATGCTCGCTTTTTTTATATTTGAGGTTTTTGTGCTTTATTCTGCTTTTTCACAAATTCTACACGACAATCGCCAAAGTGGTCACCGAATCGTTTTGGCCTTGAGCGGTGGCGTTGACTCACGTGTGTTGCTTGATTTACTGATTCGATATCGCGCTGAAAATCAGGCTGTAGAATGCTGTGCTGTCCATGTTCATCATGGCTTAAGTCCAAATGCCGATCTGTGGCTTGAGCGTTGTAAGCAGTGGTGCATGGCTTCAGACATGTCATTTTTTAGCCATAGGGTGAACTTGGCACTGCCGCAAGGTGAAAGCCTCGAAGAGATTGCGCGTGAGGCAAGATATCAAGCACTACGCTCTCATGTTTCTGATGGAGACATACTGTTAACTGGGCAACACAGTGGTGACCAGCTTGAAACCTTTTTGTTAGCGCTTAAGCGAGGCAGTGGTCCGAAAGGTTTATCCAGTATGGCTCAGGTTATGCCATTTGAGGCGGGTTGGTTGGTTAGGCCGTTACTTACTCAATCACGGCGTGAAATTGAAGATTATGCGTTACATCACCAGTTAAACTGGAACGAAGACGAAAGCAACCAAGACCAACGTTATGATCGAAACTTTTTACGGCATTCCATACTGCCAAAATTAACCGAGCGTTGGCCTAGTATTGAGGCGTCAGTTCAACGTAGTGCAGAATTGTGTGCCGAGCAACAAGCATTACTCGATGAACTTTTGACTGAGAAACTAGAGGCTTGCCTTCATCGTGATGGCAGCCTTGTGATTGACTTACTTGCATCTCAATCAGAAATAGCGCGCCATCAACTGCTGCGAATGTGGTTAGCGCGACTGCGAGTGAGAATGCCAAGCAGAAAGCAGTTGAGTCTTATTTGGAGCGAGGTAGCGTTAAGTCAGGCTGATGCCAACCCTAAATTAGCCTTGAAAGCTGGTGAAATACGCCGTTTTCAATCTCGTCTCTATTGGGTGGAAACTTACCAAGACCTTGCACTTTGGCAGCAACACTTAGTGCTCAACCAAGCTTGTTCGCTTCCCGATGGCTTGGGCCAACTTATATTAAGAGAGAGAAGAGAAGACGCTTTATTGACCCTTAGGGCACCGATCGACAATGAAAAAGTATGGGTACACTTTGAACCGCAAGGATTATCGGCTCACCCAATGACACGACAACACAGCAGAAAATTGAAGAAATTGTTCCAAGAGTACGGCGTTCCGACTTGGTTGCGTAAAAGATATCCTATTTTGATGTATGGAGACAGGATTGCCGCGGTAGGGAACCTTTTTGTTACACGTCACTGTTCTGGGCAAGAATGTGAGCTAATTTGGTATAAATAGTCACATTGTGTGTCACAATCACATGATAATTCTACCGATAATGGAATAGGTGAAGTGATGAAGAAAGTCGTAGTGGGTCTGGTTCTTGGTTTGGCGTTTATGAGTGGTTCAACATTAGCCGCTGGTGACGCGGCTGCGGGTAAAACCAAAGCAGCAATTTGCGCTGCTTGTCATGGTGCTGATGGCATTGCCATTATTCCGGGTTACCCAAACCTTAAAGGCCAAAACGAAAAATACTTAGTGGATTCAATGAAAGCGTACAAAGCGAAGCAACGTAACGGCGGTTTAGCAGCCGTTATGCAAATGCAAGCCGCTATGCTAAGTGATACTGATATTGAAAACCTAGCCGCTTACTTCGCTAGTCTTAAGTAGAATTATATAAAATCAGGTCTATCACAATCGAATATTGTTGGTGATAGACCGTATTCATTCGTTACATTTTCAAACAACAAGGTTTTTGATAATTGATTGATACTCTTCTACAGTCAGTAAAAGGGTAGATAAGTTGAACAACGCTCGGATGGGGTTGTCCTACCATTAATTAGGCAGTGAGCCACTTATATTTCATTCAGATCCAACAGGGAGTGTTGTTATGAATGTCGATTATTCTTATTTTCAGCGAGTATCATTTGATCGAGTGATGGCGATTATCGTTGCTGGATATCTTGTATCTCATTTTCATCTTTTTGTACAAGCACTCGCTTTAACAAGTTTACGCTTGATTCCTGCGGTTATTATGCTGATCACCTTGTTCAGTGGAATAGTGGCGCTTGTCGGGTTATACAAAAAGGAAACATGGGGCTACATACCGGTTTTATTTTTCATACCGGCTTTAACCTTGTTCTCAGGAGTATTGAACCTAGGAACAGGCGGCGAAGAGTTGATTAAAAACACAGCCATATTACTGATAAACATTAGTGCATTTTTGTTCTGTGCTTGGTGTTTAATGCAAAAAATGGAAGCCACCTGATTGGCTATTGCGTTGATATCAGTAATAATAAGGAAAACTGACAGGTTAAGGGACTACAATGAAAAAAATTGAAGCCATCATTAAGCCGTTTAAGCTTGATGATGTACGAGAAGCGCTGGCTGAGGTTGGCATTACCGGCATGACGGTATCTGAAGTGAAAGGGTTTGGGCGCCAGAAGGGCCATACTGAGCTTTATCGTGGTGCAGAGTACATGGTAGACTTTTTACCTAAAGTGAAGCTAGAGATTGTGGTGACCGACGATGTCGCTGAGCAATGCGTTGATACGATCATTGAGACGGCTCAAACGGGCAAGATTGGTGACGGTAAGATCTTTATCACCAGTGTTGAGCGTGTTGTGCGTATCCGTACTGGCGAAGAAGATGAAGACGCTATCTAATCTTTGGTTTTTGAATCCTCGTGTTAGGATACCAATGCACGGTGGTTCAATTTACCTTGATTAAACCGTGTCTAGATTCGAATTGATATTAAGGAGCGCAAGCTCCTTTTTTGTACGAGTAGATAAATGAAAAAACGAGCCCTTGTTACTTTAGGTTTGGTCATGGCCGCGATACCCCTTGCGTATCATTTGATATTTTCCGTGCCATTGAAACCCCAAGTGATTTCTTTTGAAGCGAATCAAAGTCTAGAAGAGCAGGTCTGTTATCAAGGAAAACCTGATCAGTTCATTGATGAACAAGGCATGCTTTCTGTTCTTGTTTGGAATATTTATAAGCAGAACCGAGACAATTGGCAGCAAGAGTTGGAGAGGTTTTCTAAGCATGCTCAACTTATCTTGTTACAAGAGGCAAGTTTAGATACCGGTTTTATCGGGTGGCTAAAAACCAAGCAGTGGGCCAGCAATCATGTCAGCGCTTTTCGTGCGTTTGAAACGAGCACGGGAGTTCTGAACCTCGCCACTCAAATGCCAAGTAAAGCGTGCGCGTTCATTCAAAAGGAGCCTTGGCTTCGATTACCTAAATCTGGGCTCTACGCGACGTATGGGCTTTCAAATGGTCAGAGCCTAGCGGTTATTAATATCCATGCAATAAACTTTACTGTGGGTACGTTGGAATTTAAAGAGCAGCTGGTGGCACTTAGGAATGCGGTAAACAAGCATCAGGGGCCCATGATAATGGCTGGTGACTTTAATACTTGGAGTGAAGAGAGAACTGAAACGCTTGAGGATTTAATGGCGTCGCTATCCATGAATGAAGTGACATTTTCTCCGGATCATCGTACGCAATTTATTACAGGCTTGGTTTTAGACCATATTTATTATCGAGATTTGGTGCTAGAAACCGCAGAGGCACCCTCTACGGATGCCTCTGATCATAATCCTTTGCTTGCTACGTTTAGCTTACAAGAAGAATGATTGCCCAGCAAAGGAAGTAACCGACCCAAGGAAGGGCCGAGATAACCAATGCTTGGCCTTTTTCAATCGTACTAAGAGCACCAAGTGCTGCGTAACCGAGAACGATATACCATGGCATCAATAGCGGGAATGACCTTGCAAATGTTGACCATTCGTTGGTTAAAGGTAACTTAAGCAGTCCGTTTAGGCTGTTGAGATCGGCGGCATACGACATAACCTGTCCGTGTTTTAGCAGAACACTTACGTAGCTGGCAAAGTCACCAATAATCGCAGGGAATAGAATGACGCTACAGACAGCAAACCATTTCCAATAGCTTATTTGTACTTGGCTACCTTGAGTGGCTAATTTGAACCAAAATGCCAAGAGTAAAATTGTAAATGATCGGCCTGCGATATTACGAATTACTTCAGTTGCAAGCATGGTATTCGCATCAATCAGTTTAATCTGATCCGGTGCTACTTCTGACATTTGAATAACCAGCTCGGCTTTTAACCATGCAAAGTTAACCAAATCAAAATAGCTTCCCCAGAATGCAAATGGGCTGAGGATCAAAATTAAGTAAGGCCACCAGCCCCACATTCCTCGTTGGTATAAAGCGGCGAAACAAGCTGTTGGTGCTCGAAATATATCGAGCAGCATAGCGAATGGATTACTAGACGGGGTCATACACTTACCTTGGTGACATCGACGTACAGCTTGATTTTTTGTCCGGGCTGTAAGTACTTAGATTTTAATAGTGAGTTCCATTTCACGATGTCATTGCTTCTGACTTTAAACTTAGAAGCAATACCGCTGATGGTGTCGCCAGAACGAACTGAATAGAATACCGTACGAATAATGGCGCCTTCATTGGAGTTTTTCCAAATAACCAAATCTTGGCCAATTCGCAGTGTATCTTTTGGTCCCATACCGTTCCATTTTGCCAGTGATTGATGGGAAACCTTGTTGTTCTTAGCGATCGACCAGAGGCTATCACCACTTTTCACAGTATGGGTAAATTTGTACTTACCTCGTGAGCGAGATTGGGTTTTTGCTAATCGGTTGTCGGCACTTAGCGCATACGTCGCGTCATTTTTAGTCGACGTAGGGATCATAAGGTGCTGCCCAACGCGAATGGTGTTATTACTCAGGCCATTCGCTTTTTGGATGACCTTGGTTGTGGTGTTGTATTTATTAGCAAGTACGCTCAGGCTGTCACCAGATTGTACTTGGTAGCGGACTAACTTAAGACCTTTGCCCTTGTTTTTGCGGACTTCACTGTTAAATTTATCGACAGTTTCAATAGGTAGCAGTAAGTGTTGAGGGCCATTAGGTGAGGTTGCCCACTGGTTGTACGCTGGGTTGTAGCCTTGTAGCTCTTTCACTGAAAGGCCTGCATATTGTGCGGCAATCGCGAGATCAAGCTGTTCTTTTGGGTCAACCGTTGCGAGCACTGGCTTGTTCGCAATAGGCGGTATATTCACACCGTATTTTTCTTGATTGGCTAGAATGTCCGCTAGCGCAAGTAACTTAGGCACGTAGCCACTGGTTTCTTTTGGTAAAGAGAGTGAGAAAAAATCGATAGGTTTGTTGGCTTTTTTGTTAGCTCGGATGGCGCTATTTACACGGCCGCCTCCGCTATTATACGCCGCAATTGCGTGATCCCAATTTCCGTCAAACCTCTTGTTAAGAGATTCAAGGAAAGTTAACGCGGCGTCAGTTGCTGCCGCAACATCACGACGTCCGTCATACCAATAGTTTTGATCTAACCCATAAGCTTTGCCAGTTGCTGGCACAAATTGCCACAAACCCGCGGCACTGCCATGAGAGTAGGCGAACGGGTCAAAAGAGCTTTCTACGATAGGCAATAAGGCCAACTCTAGTGGTAAGCCACGTTGCTCAATTTTTTCAGTAATTAAATGTAAGAAAGGTTCAGCACGCTGTGACACCGTTTTCAGGTGATTTGGGTGTTTGATGTACCAAGTACGGTAGTAGTCCACCGTTTTGTGATCTGGAATGGGCATCTCTAACTGCATCGCAATACGTTGCCATACATCTTCTTGAGTCTGTGGGGTCACCACTGGAACAGGCTTGGTTTGCGCTATGGATGCGTTTGGCTTGCTGACTTTAGCGGTAGACGAGGGTTCCGTTGAAGGTGTATTCGTCTCGGAGTTTTGAGTCGTGGAGGGTTCTTGTTGGGTGAGTTGGCAGCCTGTTAGCGCAAGTGCTAACACCCAACTGTACTTTACTCTCATTGTTCCAGCCTTTTTAATTAACGGCTGGAGATAATACTTGTCATTCATTATGAGTGACAAGTAAGAAATCGTTAAAATTCGTTCTTCCACTCACGAAGAGCAGTAAATACTGCAACAGGTGACGTATCTAGAGTGCGATTTGCGACAGATTTGATCACACTTTTCTGATTGCACCTTAAAAATGGGTTGATCCAACGCTCTTGCTTAAGCGTGGTCGGAATCGTTGGCTTTTCCTGGGCGCGTAGTCGAATAACATCATCACGATATTGACGTAATAAATCGTTGTCTGGCTCTACCGCTAAAGCAAATGCGACGTTGCTTGAGGTGTATTCGTGTGCGCAAAAAATCTCAGTTTCCTGAGCAAGCGCATTAATTTTGTTAATTGAGTCAAACATCTGTTCGGGTGTGCCCTCAAAGACTCTGCCGCAACCTGCAGAAAACAAGACGTCACCGCAAAAGAGTTTACCATCACCGGTATAACCAATATGACCTTTGGTATGGCCCGGCAGGCCAAGTACAAGGAAAGTTTCGCCAAATAAGTCTAGTTGGTCACCGTCTTCAACAGGGGTTGTTAACGTAGGGATAGGCTCAGACGCTGGGCCAACGACCTTGGCATTAGGGAAAGCCATGATGAGATCAGAGACACCACCAATATGATCGTTATGATGGTGAGTAATTAATATGGCTTCTAAATCCAATTGATGTTGGCGCAAATACTCTAAGACAGGTTTCGCATCTCCAGGATCGACAATGGCACAACGTTGATCGCTATTTTTGATCAGCCAGATGTAATTGTCGTTAAATGCAGGTATGCTTTTGATGGTTAACATATTTGGAACTCCGTTCACCAGATATTGAGGCGGAAAAAATCAATGAAGCCAGCACGCACCTCTCGAAAACTGAAACAACCCCATTCTTGGCAACAAATGAGTAATGGTCAATGGGTATCTGAATCAATTCAGATGCGCTTGGATGAATGGTGCCCAAAATTCTTTGGCTATCATATGCTCAAACTAGGCGGTCTCAGCTGTGAGATTACCACTTGCAACTGCAATATACAGCATCAAGTTCAAGTGGACATCACCAACCCGTTACATAACGTCATTGCAGACGCATATGACTTACCGTTTGCTGAAAAAAGCTTCGATACCATTTTGTTAGCGCATCAGTTGGACTATTGTAATGATCCTCACCGGCTGTTGCGAGAAGTTGATAGAGTGATGGTAGACGACGGTTATTTAGTTCTAACAGGGTTCAACCCAATTAGTTGGATTGGGGCGTCCAGTATTTTGCCATGGCGGAAAAATGATTTGCCGTGGAGCGGTCGTATGTATACGCCTAATAGAATTAGAGATTGGCTTGGTCTATTGAATTATGAAGTCGTGCATTCGGATTGCTATGCACTATTTCCGTTCAAACGCTACCGACCAATGTGGACTTGGCTTGAGAATGGTGTCGGTCAATGTTTAACGCCATTTGGTAGCTCGTACTTTATCGTTGCACGTAAACGGACTTACCCACTTAAACCCATAAAGCCACACTGGCGATTAAAACGCAGCTTATCGCCGCTTGGTGCCAACTATCGAATGAAAACCAACGACACGCGTATAGACTAAAGGCTAGGCGACATACTCACTTAGCCTTTAATGGACGGTCTTTAACTGCATTGTCTTTAACTACACAGTTTTTAACTATTGGGTTCGTAGCCGACGTCATCTTCACTTGGTGCTTCTGCGGCAGCTCTTGCTATATCGTCACAGATTTCGTTTTCACGGTGGCCTGCGTGGCCTTTTACCCAGCGCCAATCGACACTGTGCCGAGCGGTTTCTTTGTCTAGCGCTTGCCACAGATCTGCATTTTTTACTGGCTTTTTGGCTGATGTTTGCCAGTCACGTTTTTTCCAATTGTGGATCCACTGAGTAATACCTTGACGGACATACTGGCTATCCGTGGTTAATATGACATCGCAAGGTTCTTTAAGGGCTCTTAGTGCGACAACAGCCGCCATCATTTCCATTCGGTTATTGGTGGTGAGAGCGAAGCCTTTAGCGAGTTGTTTCTCTGTCTGTTTGTAGCGCAGCACGATACCATAGCCACCAGGGCCTGGATTACCTAAGCACGAGCCGTCTGTGAAAATTTCTACTTGTTTGGTCATCATTTGATACTATTAACGAATTCGGCAACTGTACATTCATCAACCCTGTACATTCATTCACATAGTCTGACACATTAATCATTATGAATACCAGTATCAATCCCCAGCAACACCGCATCGTCGTACTCGATACCGAAACCACCGGTATGAATACTGAATCTGGCCCTCATTACATGGGGCACCGAATCATTGAAATTGGTGCGGTTGAGATCATAAACCGTAAGCTTACGGGGCGACATTTCCATGTTTACCTCAAAGCAGACCGAGCGATTCAGTCTGAAGCGGTGCTGGTCCACGGTATTACCGATGAGTTTTTGGTGGATAAGCCAGAATACCGAGACGTGCATAAAGAATTTTTAGAATTCATTGATGGCGCAGAGTTGGTTGCCCATAACGCGCCCTTTGATGTCGGCTTTATGGATCACGAATTTGGTATGCTTGACCCTAAGATAGGGAAGACAGAGCAGTACTGTAAAGTAACCGATACCTTGGACATGGCGAAGAAAATCTTCCCAGGCAAGCGTAATAACCTTGATATTTTATGTGATCGTTACGGTATTGATAACTCGCACCGTACCTTACACGGCGCTTTACTCGATGCTGAAATTCTAGCAGATGTCTACTTGTTGATGACGGGTGGTCAAACCGACCTGAAATTCAACAGTGGAGAAAATAGCGACGGCAGTGAAGAAATTGTCCGCGTTGCCAGTGGCAGAAAGGCCCTTAAAGTTTTACACGCATCGGCCGATGAAATAACTGCGCACAATGAGCGTTTAGACTTGGTTGAAAAAAGTGGCGCTTGCCTTTGGCGTTAATTGGGAGAATATATGTTGCGGATTTTGCTTTGTTTGTGTGTCGTATTATTAAGCTGCGTAAGCCGAGCAGAAACGGAAACGACCCAGTCGTTATTGGATAATCGTTTTAGAATCGATTCAACAATATCCCAAGCCTCATTTGTTATTTATCGAAAAAAGCGTTCCCAGTCGGTGGTGCTTGTTCGTCCAGACGGGACTAAGTACTACGCATGGCAGCATCCAGAGAACGTACGCTGGTATGAAGAACCTGGTATGGATATTATTTCCATCGACGATCCAATGCGAGGCCCTTGGCAAGCGATTGGTAAGGTTCATCCAAAAAATAATATTAAAATTATCTCCAACCTAACTTTAAATGTAGATAGCTTTCCTCAACGTCTATATATGGATGAGAGCCTTAAGTTCTCCGCCCGCCTTGAGCAAAATGGGGCTCCTCTGAATTTACGAGACTTCTTGGAACGGGTTAATCTGAACGTCACTTTTACTAAATATCTAGAAAACGAAGCCTCGTTATCGGCAGACGCTCGGCCAATTCCTCAAGTGTTAGGGACGTTCGAGGACGACGGCCGTAATCTGGATGAAGTTGCGGGTGATGGCAACTTTACGGTTGAGCTTCCTATCGATATTGAACCGGGCAAATACCGTGCTCGTGTTACCTCTGGTAATGGCGTGTTCTTACGTGCAGTTGAGCAAGTTGTATTGGTGTACCCGCCTCCTTTAACGGCGGCATTCGCGCAAGCTCGCAGCGAAGACAAAGAGCATAACTTTACCGTAACCGGTGAAGAAGGCGTGATTGCTCCGGGATCTATTGCCGTCACAGTAGAGCAGACCTCTCCTGACGGGTTAGAGATGATCACTCAGGGGCAATCTGAAAAAGCCGGAACCAAAGCTTACTTTGCGCTTCCCAATAATAGCTTACCGGGTAAGCATACTTGGAGTGGGTCGGCATATGCGACCGAAGCGGCAACGGGACGTGAGCTCGTTTTTCACTTTAGAGAACAGTCATTCAGTATTGTTGAGAAAGTGGATGTAGAGAAGTCCATGGAAGCGTTTAAAAAGGCGCAAGAAGAGAAGCGCCTGCTAGAAGAAAAAGAGCTGCGTGAAATTGAGCGTGAGGAAGAGCGTTTCAATGGAATGTTGATTCTTATTATAGGCAATATTGCGGTGTTCGTTATCGGGCTGATAGTGTGGTTTGTGATGCGTAAAATCAAAATGAAACGTCAACAAATACCTGAAATGCAATTGTCGATGCCACCGAAAGACTAAAATAAGCGCAGTGCCAAATAGGAGCGATGTGAGTGAATCACTGAGTATGACTCCATAAAAAAATAGCCACATTTTGCAATGTGGCTATTTTGGTTTTAATAGGCTCCGGCTCGATTAAGCCACGGCATCCATTGAGGCTGCTGGGTACTTTGATTGAGCCGCTAGTTCATCGAACTCAAATTCATCAACGTTAATGGTTTCTAACCGTAGCTTCTCAGCCAAGATCAATAAGTCGGCCTCATCTTTCGTTAAAATATCTTCTTTAAGTCCAAGTCGAGCGACGTGATCGAGTTGAGTAAATGGGCGGCGTTGCTCTAAAGCTTTACACACTTTAAAGAACAAAGGTTCTGCCGCTAAAATAACGCTAAGTGCTTCTTCAATCTTTCCTACTGGATTGTGCTGTGTTGGCTCAAGGTATTGGTCTTGACCCAAGCGAGAGCGAGTAGCACTTGGCGTTTGTAGCACGAGCGCTACTTTACTATCTAACTGATCAGACGGTAGCTTGCGAACACGGCCATACGGCATGATTAACACTCGTAGTGTTCGGCCTATCCATTTGACTGGGAAGTTCGTTAAGAAATGGTCAATCGCTTCTTCCGTTTGGTGCAGGCTGTCTTGAAGACCCCAATCAAGCAGTGGTAGATCTTCTTTTTGCGTGCCTTCATTTTGGAAACGCTTCAATGTTGCGCTACTTAAGTAAAGTTGACTTAAAATGTCGCCAAGTCGTGCTGAAAGGCGTTCTTTACGTTTCAAAGAGCCGCCTAAAACCGTCATTGAAATATCTGACAGCAAAGCCATATTGGCACTGTAACGGTTCAATTGTTGATAGTAACGTCGAGTTTCATCGCTGGTGGGGGCATCAGAACCGCGACCATCGGTCAGTCCTAACCAAATACTACGTACTAGGTTACTCATGGTGAAACCAATATGGCCAAACAAGGCTTTGTCGAAGTTTGCCAGTGCCTCGCTGCTGTCTGAATGAGCTGCTTCCATTTCACTTAGAACATATGGGTGACAGCGAATCGCACCTTGACCGTAAATGATCATCGAGCGAGTCAAAATATTCGCGCCTTCTACCGTTACAGCAATCGGTGCGCCTTGGTAGGCTCTTGCCAGGAAGTTTGAAGGGCCTAAGCAAATACCTTTACCACCGACGATGTCCATCGCGTCAATGATGCTGCGTTGACCACGGTGAGTACAATGATATTTAACAATGGCTGAGATGACCGATGGTTTTTCCCCTAAATCGATACCCGCTACAGTAAGTTTCGCTGCGGCATCCAGAACATACGCATTGCCACCCAATCGAGCTAGAGGAGCTTCAATACCTTCCATATGGCCGATCGGTTGCTTAAATTGACGTCTGATTCGAGCATAAGCACCTGTTGCAAGCGCTGCGGTTTTAATGCCTCCGGTTGCGTTGGAAGGCAGAGTAATACCTCGGCCGACACTTAGACACTCGACTAACATACGCCAACCTTGGCCAGCCATCTCTGGGCCACCGATGATGTAATCCAGTGGTACAAACACATCTTCACCACGTGTAGGGCCGTTTTGGAATGGGATATTTAGAGCAAAGTGACGGTTTCCTGTTTCTACGCCATCCATGTTTGTTGGGATAAGTGCACAAGTAATGCCTAGATCTTGTTTGTCACCAAGTAAGCCATCAGGATCACGCAGTTTGAATGCGAGACCTAATACTGTCGCTACAGGGGCAAGAGTAATGTAGCGTTTATTCCACGTTAATCGCATGCCAAGTACTTCTTGCCCTTGCCATTCACCCTTACAAACGATACCGAAGTCAGGGATGGAGCCCGCATCAGACCCAGCTTCTGGGCTGGTAAGTGCAAAACATGGGATTTCCAAACCTTGAGCAAGTCTTGGAAGGTAATGGTCTTTTTGTTCGGTCGTACCATAATGTTGCAGCAATTCGCCAGGGCCTAATGAATTAGGAACGCCAACGGTAGAAGACAGCACACCAGAAACCCCAGTGAGTTTTTGTAAAACAATAGACTGGGCGTATGCAGAAAACTCAAGGCCGCCGTATTTCTTTTTAATGATCATGGCAAAGAACTTATGATCTTTTAAGTACTGCCAAACTTCCGGTGGTAAGTCGGCCAACTCATGAGTGACTTGATAGTCATTAGTCATGGCACAGACTTCATTAACAGGACCATCAATGAAGGCTTGTTCTTCTTGTGTTAATTCAGAAGGTTTGATTTCTTCAAGTTTACGCCAATCGGGCTTGCCTCTAAATAATTCGGCTTCCCACCACACAGTACCAGCATCTAGCGCTTCTTTTTCTGTGGTCGACATTGCTGGAAGTACTTTTTTAAACACGGTCAGAGCCTTGGCACTGATAAGTGACTGGCGCAGAGCGGGCATAGCGATAATGCTAGCGGCAACAATGAACACAACCCAAGCAATTGGACCTATGGTGCCAAAAAAGCTACCGACTGCCATTACCGCTGCAATCAAACCTAGAGATTTGAACAAAGAAGAGCGGTGATATAGGGGGATTCCTATCGCGAGCAAGATACCAAGTGTAGAGAGCAAAATATCCATTTTTGTAGTCCTTATCGTTTGACGTTTTTTATAGTAATTATGTTTCAGTGGTCGTACCAGTAGTCTGATTGTAGTCTAAGTGTTAAGCAAATGTAAAACCCTAAAGTGTTCAAAAAGTGATCTGAGTAAGGGGGCAGTGAGCAAAAGTGGTGCTAACTTAATCATTTATGGATGTTTGTTATTAACTAGAGCAAGGAACGGCAAGCAAATGTCGACACTGATGAAGATTTATAGGTAAACTCAGGTAATAGCAGGATCGTAATGATTCAGTAGCTCAAACTAAAACAGTAAGAGATATCCTATGTACCAAGATCTAATTCGAAGTGAACTTAATGAAGCGGCTGAGGTGTTACAGGCGTTTCTTTCTGATGATAAAAATATTGCCCAAATCGAAGCAGCGGCGAAGATGATCGCTGATTCATTTAAACAAGGTGGTAAAGTGCTGTCTTGTGGTAACGGTGGTTCGCATTGTGATTCGATGCATTTTGCTGAAGAACTAACAGGGCGCTACCGTGAAAACCGTCCCGGCTACCCTGGTATCGCCATTTCTGATCCTAGTCATATCTCTTGTGTAAGTAATGATTTTGGCTATGATCACGTGTTTTCACGTTATGTTGAGGCGGTGGGTTCAAAAGGTGATGTGTTATTTGGTCTGTCTACGTCAGGCAATTCTGGCAACATCTTAAAAGCCATTGAAGCGGCAAAAGCCAAAGGCATGAAATCTATCGCGTTGACAGGCAAAGATGGCGGTAAAATGGCAGGGCTAGCGGATATTGAAATTCGCGTACCACATTTTGGCTATGCTGATCGTATTCAAGAGATCCACATCAAAATCATTCATATCGTGATTCAACTGATCGAAAAAGAGATGGCGTAAGAGGAATAAAGGATTATGTGTGAGTTGCTCGGAATGAGCGCCAATGTGCCAACGGACATTTGTTTCAGCTTTACAGGCTTGATTCAAAGAGGCGGAAACACTGGCCCTCATCGTGATGGCTGGGGTATCACTTTTTATGAAGGTAAGGGCTTTCGTACTTTTAAAGACCCTAATCCAAGTTGTCAGTCTAAGATTGCTGAGCTAGTACAAAACTATCCGATCAAAAGCTGTGCGGTGGTTAGCCATATTCGTCAGGCTAATCGTGGGCAAGTTAATCTTGAAAATACTCACCCATTCACTCGTGAGTTGTGGGGGAGATATTGGACGTTTGCCCATAATGGCCAGCTGAGTGATTACGATGAGAAGCTCCAGTCCGGGCGTTTTCGACCGGTCGGCCAAACAGACAGCGAGCTCACATTTTGTTGGTTATTGCGTCGCTTAGAAGCGCGCTACCCTGAAACACCGACAGACATGAACGAAGCGTTTGCGTACATAGCTCAGTGTTGTGATGAGCTTAGGCAATTTGGTGTGTTTAATATGCTGCTGAGCGATGGTGAATACGTCGTAACGTATTGTACTAACCATCTGTATTGGATAACAAGACGTGCTCCTTTTGGTAAAGCCAGTTTGATCGACGAAGACGTAACGATTGACTTTAAAAAGGAAACAACACCAAACGATGTGGTTTCAGTGATTGCTACTCAACCATTAACTGATAACGAATCTTGGCATCGTATGAAGCCAGGCGAGTACAGTGTGTTTCATTATGGTGAGCTAGTTTTGGGTAATGCAGACCAATTGAAAAATGTCCCATTTGCCGCGGCAAAACCTGCCAGTCAAGCTCCAACACAAGCGCTATAGCGAACTCCGTAACAGCCAAAAAAAAGGTCAGTGCATGCACTGACCTTTTTTATATCAACTATTTTTAGTCTTGAGCGTAGCCAGAATCTTCTAGAACTTTGCCGTCTAACATCGCATCTCCGCCCTTCATGGACAAACGCTCTTGAGCGAGCCATTGAACCACTAGCGGGAAGATTTGATGTTCTTGAGTTTGTACCCTATCTTGCAACAATTCTGGAGTATCACCAGAAAATATTGGGACTTTTGCCTGCAAGATAACAGGACCACCATCGAGCTCTTCGGTCACGAAGTGAACACTGGTGCCATGTTCTGTGTCGCCTGCCTCAATTGCTCTAGAATGGGTATCAAGACCCGGATACTTAGGCAGAAGGGAAGGGTGGACATTGATCATCTTGCCTACGTAGTGTTCTACGAACTCAGCTGACAAAATACGCATATAACCAGCAAGCACAATAATATCGGGTTGATAGTTATCGATGTGTTGCATTAACGCGTGATCAAATTCAACTCGACTAGCAAAATCTTTTGGATTTACAAAGTGGGCATCACTCCCACTTTGTTCAGCACGCTTTAATCCGTAAGCGTCTGCTTTGTTAGAAAAAACAGCGCTGACTTTACCCAAGATTTGACCGTCATTACAAGCATCTATGATGGCCTGTAGGTTACTGCCGCTTCCTGATATTAAGACAACGATATTTTTCATAATTTAGCGGATCTCTACTTGTTCTTCGTCAGCTTTTGCGTCTGCAATCTCACCGATAACCCAAGCGTTTTCGCCTTCAGCTTTTAACAGCTCAACAGCAGCGTCTGCTTGATCTTTCGGCAGTGCGACGATTAGGCCAACACCACAGTTAAAGGTGCGGTACATTTCGTGTGTTTCTACGTTACCTTTCTCTTGTAACCAAGAGAAGATAGCCGGCCATTCCCAGCTGTTGCCATCAACAACGGCTTTTGTGCCTTCAGGTAGTACACGAGGGATGTTTTCCCAGAAACCACCACCTGTGATGTGCGAGATAGCATGAATATCGTGCTCTGCAATCATCTTAAGTGCTGATTTGATGTAAATCTTAGTTGGTTGAAGTAATTGGTCGCCAATTGTACGGCCGTTTAATTCTTCATTAAGGTCGGCATTTGATACTTCAAGGATCTTACGAACAAGAGAGTAACCATTTGAGTGTGGGCCACTTGAGCCGACAGCAATCAGGGCATCACCTGCCGCGACTTTTGTGCCATCGATGATGTCTTCTTTTTCAACAACACCAACACAGAAACCAGCAACGTCGTAATCTTCGCCTTCATACATACCTGGCATTTCAGCAGTTTCACCACCGATTAATGAACAGCCAGCTTGCACACAACCTTCAGCGATACCTGAAACAACATCTGCTGCTGTATCAACATCAAGTTTGCCTGTTGCGTAGTAGTCTAGGAAGAATAGCGGTTCGCCGCCTTGAACGATTAGATCGTTCACACACATAGCCACAAGATCGATACCGATTGTGTCGTGTTTTTTCATATCCAAGGCTAGGCGAAGTTTAGTACCAACACCGTCTGTGCCTGAAACAAGCACAGGTTGCTTGTATTTAGTTGGAAGTTCACATAGGGCACCAAAGCCACCAATGCCACCCATTACTTCTGGGCGACGAGTGCGTTTTACAGCACCTTTAATACGGTCTACTAGTGCGTTACCTGCATCGATGTCAACACCAGCGTCTTTGTAGCTTAGGGAAGAATTATTACCGCTCACGGGATAGTCCTCGAACTTAAATGGATGTGAAAAACGGCGCTATTCTAACAGGGGTTGACCAGAAAAGGAAAACGTTTGCGCGAGTTTTTTTTAGTGACACATATTCTGAAATTCATTCTAGTTATGTGTATAATCGGAAGGTTTATTTAAAATAATGTCGGAGTTGGGAATGAAAGTTGTTGAAGTGAAACACCCTCTAGTTAAGCATAAAATTGGTTTAATGCGTGAAGGTGACATCAGCACAAAGCGTTTTCGTGAGCTTGCTACTGAGGTTGGCAGCTTGCTAACGTATGAAGCAACCGCAGATTTTGAAACAGAGCGCGTTACGATTAATGGTTGGGATGGCCCGGTAGAGGTTGATCAACTGAAGGGTAAAAAAGTAACGGTAGTGCCAATTCTTCGTGCGGGTTTAGGCATGATGGATGGTGTTTTAGAGCATATGCCAAGCGCACGTATCAGTGTTGTTGGTATTTACCGCGACGAAGAAACACTAGAGCCAGTTCCTTACTTTAATAAATTGGCATCTAACATTGATGAGCGTATCGCTTTGGTTGTCGATCCAATGCTTGCAACTGGTGGCTCAATGATCGCCACTCTTGATCTTCTGAAAGAGAAAGGTTGTAAGTTGTTTAAAGTCTTGGTTCTTGTTGCTGCTCCTGAAGGCATCGCTGCATTAGAAAAAGCGCACCCGGACGTTGAGCTGTACACAGCTGCAATCGATGAGAAGCTAAACGACAAAGGCTACATTGTTCCTGGTCTTGGCGATGCAGGCGATAAGATCTTCGGTACTAAGTAACCGATGATGTTGACTCACTAACTTAGTTAGTCGAAAACACGATAAAAAGGAAAGCACTGTGGCTTTCCTTTTTTTAGCACTTAGCTTTTAGTACTTCGCTTCTAGCACTTCGCTTTTCAATCAATCTTCTTCCATCTGAGCATTATCAACAACGTGATTCTCACCCAACTCATGGGGTAAAATCAGGTTCAGAAGAATAGCGACAATGCCACATAAGCTCACGCCCTGTAGGCTAAACTCGCCAATACCGAAAGCCATGCCACCAATACCAAATACTAAGGTAATCGCTACAATCACTAGGTTACGTGATTTGTGTAGGTCGACGTTATTCTTGATCAGTGTATTAAGACCAACGGTTGCAATAGAACCGAACAGCAAGATCATAATGCCACCCATTACCGGAACAGGTATGGTTTGCAACAAAGCGCCCAACTTCCCAACTAACGCCAGTACAATTGCAGTTACCGCAGCCCACGTCATGATGACAGGGTTGAAGGCCTTAGTAAGCATTACAGCGCCAGTCACTTCACTGTATGTCGTATTAGGTGGCGCGCCAAGCATAGAAGCGGCAATGGTTGCTACTCCGTCGCCCGCTATGGTGCGATGTAAGCCTGGCTTTTTCAAATAGTCTTTCCCGGTAACATTCGAAATAGCCAACATATCACCCACGTGTTCGACGGCAGGTGCAATGGCGACAGGGATCATAAAGAGAATGGCGTTGATGTTAAATTCAGGAAAAGTAAAGTTGGGCATAGATAACCAACTCGCTTGAGCGACTGGAGTGAAATCAACCACGCCATAAAATAAGCTCAGTGCATAACCAACGCAGATGCCGCCAAAAATTGGCAAAAGCTTTAAGTAACCTTTGGCAAAAACACTAATGGCGATGGTTGTAAATAATGACGCGCAGGCAATGATTAACGCCGCATTGCCATCAATGAGCTGTACAGCACCATCGCCTGTCTTACCTAATGCCATATTGACCGCAACGGGCGCAAGGCCAAGGCCAATCACCATGATCACAGGCCCCACTACTACGGGAGGCAAAAGTTTATGGATGATGGCAACACCTTTAACCTTGATTACGGCACCCATGAGTACGTACACAACACCCGCAGCCATTAGGCCACCCATCGTCGACGCAATGCCCCACGTTTGCACACCAAACATGATAGGGGCAATAAACGCAAAAGAAGAAGCAAGGAAAATGGGTACGCTACGCTTAGTAATAACTTGGAATAATAGGGTGCCGACACCTGCGCCAAAAAGAGCAACGCTTGGATCTAGGCCGGTAAGTAATGGAACAAGAACTAATGCGCCAAAAGCGACAAATAGCATTTGAGTTCCCTGTAGGATATTCGACATGTGACTGGGTCCTGTAAACAAAATTCGCAAGATATTAGCATTTAGCAATCGTTTGCAATTATACATAGATCAAGTAAATGCAATTGAGTTTGCAAAGTAGTCGCGTCAATTCTGTGTTAGTTGTTCGACAAAGAGGCGTTGAACGTAGGATGAAGCTTGCCGATGAACCAAGAGTTGCTTATCATTTGTAGTTCATTCATTAGTGTAGAATTTTTATGTATCGAATTGCTTGTTTGTTGCTATGCGCGTTGTCGCTACCAAGCCATGCATTAACCAAAGTTGATGTATTCAAAACGGAAGTTGTTTTGCCCAAGCAAGATAAAGCCGAAGCGGCCGCTCAAGCTCAAGGGCTAGAGCAAGTATTGATTAAAGCTTCCGGGCAGAAGTCTGTCGCTAGCAATGAAGTGATAAGCAAAGCGCTACGTAGTAGTGGTCAGTATCTGTCTCAAATTGGAACCGGCTCTATTGCGGGTGAACCTAGTTTAGTGATGGCTTTTAACCCAAGACAAGTTCAGAGCTTGTTAACCCAAGCGGCGGTTCCATATTGGACACCTAATCGTTCAAATGTATTGGTATGGGTGGTTGAAGAAGACCGATACCAACGGCAGATTGCTTGGGAGCAAAGTGGTTCACGGGCGGTTACTCAAATTACAGAGCATGCGCAAACTCGAGGGTTGCCTATCACGGTTCCGGTAGGGGACTTTGATGATGTAACGGGAATTTCGGCTCCAGATCTTTGGGGTGGTTTTGTTACTCCTATCAGCAATGCCAGCACACGTTATCCGGCAGATGCAGTGCTGGTGGTGAGAATACAACATTTATCTAATCGCACGTCAGTACGCTGGACGCTGTATGATCAAAAACCTGAAGCTATGGTTAGTGAGCAAACGTCGCCAATGACCGGCCAGTTATCAGGAGCCGTTGATCCAGTGCTCGAGCAAGTTGTGGATCAAGTGAGTGACTACTTCTCTAGCAAAAGTGCAGTACAAGTGTCTGATAGTTCCACTCAATATGTACTGACTGAATTTTTGGACGTGAGTAATGCCTCCGATTTATTTAACTTAGAGTCTTTGCTTAAAGGGTTAAACTCTGTGGCAACGGTTGATGTCATGAAGATTCATGCAACGGGCATTACATTTAGGGTTCATTTGCTAGCAGCGCAAGCTGACTTTGAGCGAGAGCTGAGTAACTTTAAGCAAGTGCAGAAGTTCGAAATGACGCCGGAATTTGAATTGATAGAAAGCCAACCGGTCGATGAAGCTAATACAGTGAATGCAGAAGCCGTTTTGGTGGATTCCAATGAACCTGACGCGGCCGTTGCGCCTGCCACTAATAATGAACCGAGTGTTTCTAGATTCGATTCAAATACAGGCGTGAATAGTGCAGAAGGTGTTGCTGCAGAAGAAACTTTAGCTGAAGACACAGACGCTGTTGAGGATATTTACAAAGCAACACTCGTTTATGAGTGGCTTGGGTAAGTTTTCTATTAGCCAGTTACGAGCAAAGCAGTAATGATAAAAATGGCGGCCAATCTGGCTAATGCCGATCGTTTAGCTACTTGAACGATCCTCCAGAGGCCTCATAATCGGTCGTAACGTAAGTTACGGCCGATTTTTTATGTCTGAGTTTTCAAAAGAGTTACAGGTTACCGCAGAGTTTTGCCACGAACGTCCAATCGATGTGTTTAATAAACACATTCCTTGGGAATGGGTTGAAGAAGCTGTTCAACAAACTGGACGAGTATCGCTCAGAAAGCGACGCCTCCCCGCAGAGCAAGCTGTTTGGTTAGTATTAGGGATTGGGCTCCAACGTAATCGCTCCATTCAAGATGTCTGCGACAAGTTGGAGTTAGCATTCCCTGATGTAGATGGTGAACTCACACCTATGGCAACAAGCAGTATTATCAAGGGGAAAGAACGCCTCGGCGATAAACCTATGCGTTACTTATTTAAAACTACAGCCCAACAGTGGGAGCAACAATCAGACTTTGACGAAGTTTGTGGCTTAAAGCTTCTTAGTGTCGATGGAACGTATTTCAAAACTCACAATACCGAAGAAAATCAGCATTTTGGGTTTGCTCAAAAAGGTGCATCATTTCCAAGCGTGTTGGGAGTAACATTAATGTCTACACGTAGCCACCTTGTGTCCGATGCTGCTTTTGGACCAGTAACAAACAGTGAAATATCATATGCCCAACAACTTGTGGGGTCAGCACCAGATGACTCATTAACACTTTTTGATAGAGGGTTCACTTCTGCGGAGTTATTTACCAGCTGGCAGGGTGCTAGCAGTAACAGCCACTGGTTAACACCAATCAAAACCAAAATGCGCTATGACATAATCGAGAGTTATACTGATTATGATCATCTCATTGAGATGCCTGTTTCACCACAAGCTCAAAAGCAGACTCCCTATCTTGGCAAGAGATGGCAAGCACGCCTTATTCTAATTCCAACCCCTAAAGGTGAAATCAAAGGCTTCATTACTTCGTGCTTATGCCCTGAGCGCTATCTGTTTGATGACTTAGTTAAAGTGTATTGGGAGCGTTGGGAAATCGAACGCAGTTACGGCGAACTAAAGCAGTATCAGTTACAAAACAAACCAACATTACGAAGTAAGAAAAAGTCGGGATATATCAGGAGCTATGGGGAATATTAACCAGCTATAACATCGTGAGGCTGGAAATGGCTGAGATGGCTAAACAACATGAAGTTGAGCCTCTACGGATCAGCTTCATTAATGCCTTATTTTTGATTATGGATGAGATGATTTGGGCGAGCGACACTCGAAGTCCAGGAGCGATACAAAAAAACTTAAAAGCTCTCAGGGACAATGGGAAGCGGCTTATTCTCCCCAAGAAACGGAAAAGGAAACCATACCCCAGAGCGGTTTTAAAAAAGCCAGCCCGATACCCCAATAAACATGCCACTCGCTCTTAAGCGAGTGGCATTAGGCCAATCTGGCCGCCATTTTTGTATAAACTATTCAGCCATACATAGATCTAAATAACAGAGCCAGTTATTTAGATGTTAGCTGTTTTCACTTTGTCCATACTTAGCTTTTTCTTGTTTTTCTACTTCAGATAAACGAATGAGCTTTAAGCCTTGTTCACGGCCTTTCTCGCGAGCATATAAAGTATTAGCAACAAAAGCGACGCTTGTGATGAATAACTCAATGCAGGCTAATAGGCGCTCACCTCCGTCTACGTAAATGAGCGTTAAAGCGTGCAAAAAGTACAGCATCAAAACAAAGTTTGCCCATGCATGGGTATACGCTTTACCCGCTAAAATACCACGCAAAGGCAATAACAAAGGGATGCACCAAGCAATGGTTAAGGTAACGCTATTGATGTCTGGATGAGGGGATATGACCGATTGCAACAATGCCACCCAAGCAATAAGAGCAAGGTTTGCCGTTAACGCAAGGTAGCGATAACCCGCTGTTTTCTTTTCTGACATGATTACTCCGTTAATCAGACATTCGGTATTGAGTTCATTGCACTCAATACCAATCGTTCCGGTTTGAGTGTTACCTAAAGAATGGTGAGTACTTGCTCTGGTGGGCGGCCTAATTTAGCTTGCCCGTTTGCAATCACAATTGGGCGTTCAATAAGTTTAGGGTTGCTCACCATAGCCTCAAACAATTGCTCATCAGTGACATTCGCTTCGCCAAGAGATAGTTCTTTGTATACGGCCTCTTTGGTGCGCATCATGTCACGTACACTCGGTAGTTGAAGTAATTCAAATACAGATTTTAGTTGCGAGGTGCTCAAGCTTTCATCTAAGTACTTAACGATCTTAGGTTCAATACCACGCTCCTCCAGTAAGCCCAGAGTTTCTCGGCTTTTTGAACAACGAGGGTTGTGATAAATGACGACTGACATAACTTTCTCCTAGTTTTGAAGAGCAAAAAATCGATCGCGCTCGACACTTAATTGGTCGATTCTTGCGTCGTATTTTGCTTGTTTAAGACTTCCTAAATCAACCAGTTGACTGGCTTCGCTATAATTTTGTATTGCTTTGGTCCAGTTTGCTCTTAGAGCAAATATTTCTGCTTTTGCGGCAAGTTCTTCGTCTGGATTATCCAGTTTTTGGTGGGCATCGGCTAATAGTGACCAGCCGTTAATGTCTTCTGGGTAGTCATGGGTATAGCGCTGTAAAATACGAACCGCTTTATCGACTTGGTCGCTTTCGTTGAGCAAGTTAGCGTAGTTAATCGTCAGTACCGGATTGTTTGGTTTTTTATCCAGCGCCTTGGCAAGAATGTCGATGGCCGTTTGATATTCTTTTTTATAGAGGTATAAATCGGCAATGGCGTCTAAATAGAAGTTGTTATTGGGTTCTGTTTTCAACAGCTCCAATAAGATAGGTTCCGCTTTGTCGAGTTTTTTGGTATCTAAGTACGCCAAAGCTTTACCGTAACGATAGGTCGGGGCTAACGCTGCTGAGGCCTTTTTCAAGCGACGATCCATCCAGTCGATCGCGGCTTCGCTATCAATGCCAGCATGACGTGCCACAATTCGAGCCTTAGCCAAATGGTATTCTAGCGAAGGGCCAAGGCGCAGTGGTGGGTAGCTTTGAGCACGCGCTCGGGAGTCGGTGATACGATCTTCAGGCAATGGGTGCGTTAATAGCATAGGGGGTGGCTTGCTGGCATAACGGAACTCGTCGGCAAGTCGGCCAAAAAATCGTGGCATATCATGAGGGTCGAACCCTGCTTTAGACATGGTAACTATGCCAAATCGGTCGGCTTCTTTTTCGTTTGCACGCGTGTAGTTTATTTGGCCTTGAATTGCGCCAGCTTGAGTCGCAGTAATTGCTGCGATTCCGGCTTGTGGGGAAGCAATTGCAAGTAATAATGACCCAACTAACGCTGCCATAGTTGCCGGTGAACGGTTTGCTTGTGCTTCCATCGCGCGAGCTAAATGGCGTTGTGTTACGTGCGCGATTTCGTGCGCCACAACAGAGGCCAACTCACTTTCTGACTTGGCATGGAGAAACAATCCAGAGTGTAGAGCGACATAGCCACCAAAAAAGGCAAAGGCGTTGATGTTACGGTCTTGGATCATGAAAAAGTGGAACGGTGTTTTCACGTCATTGGCGTGAGCAACGAGCTGATGCCCCAAATTACTGATGTATTCGTTTAGTACTGGGTCATGAACAATCGGCTGACTTGAACGCAGCATGCGCATGTAAGCATCGCCGTAACGTAATTCTTGATCAATCGTCAACGTAGACGCTGCCGCAGTACCAATATCGGGTAATTCGTAGCGGCTATCTTGAGCTTGTACTGGATTGCTAAGAAGAGCAGCAATACATAAGCATAATGTGGAGCGAGAGCGTTTATACATAAGGTTTCGTTGTACCCTGCTTTATTCTAATAGAGATCCATCGTTATTTGGACTACAAGTCACTGATATGGTTTCTTCTTTATTATCGCATTTTGAGCGTATTTGCTGTCAATGATAAATGATTTAGGGGTTATTCGCTGATGTGTCGCAGCAAAACTAAGTGCGACAGCAATATTATTTATCCAAATAATGGCAAGTTTCGCTAATGAAAGGAAGAACAATCACCCGTTAAGCATTACAATGCTGCGATTATCATAAGCGCCGAGATAAAGAATGGAAGACCGAACACTGAATTTATGTGAAGAGCGTTGCCCTATGGCGCTTTTAAGAGCCAAACGCTTCTGTGCGCACATGCAAGATGGTGAACGAGCTTCAATCTTAGTTACTGATAAGCAATCTTTGCATGATATGGTACGATACTTCCAAGCGCACTCCTTTTCCGTTCAGCTGGAAGAATGTGACTTAATTTCGACTTTAACCGTTCAAAAAGAGAGACAGTCCCCCCATGTTTGATATGGTAACCAGTTGGTATAAACGCCGGTTTTCTGACCCTCACGCTGTGAGTTTGGTTGCAATTCTGCTGTTTGGTTTTGCCACGATTTATTTCTTCGGTGGTTTGATTACGCCTTTATTGGTGGCGATCGTTTTAGCCTACTTGTTAGAATGGCCTGTTAATCAGTTAAGCCGTTTTGGTGTGTCTCGCAGTTTTGCCGTTCCTATTGTGGTATTGGTTTTCCTCGGGCTGGCTTTGTTAGCCGTGTTTGGTTTAGTACCAACCATTTGGACACAAGTCGGGAACTTAGTTAACGATATCCCAAATATGTATAACGGATTGCAAAAATTCATCTCAACGTTGCCAGAGCATTACCCTGAATTGGCGAATATGCACATTGTTGAGACCATCTTTGAGAAAGCAAAAACCAAAGCGTTGGGAATGGGCGAAAGTGTCGTTAAAGGTTCACTGGCTTCGTTAGTCAGCATTGCCGCGCTCGCGATTTACCTAATTCTTGTGCCTCTTCTGGTGTTTTTCCTCTTGAAAGACAAAGAAGAAATGTTGGACATCCTAAGTGGTTTCCTGCCTCAAAATCGCCGTCTTGCGACCAAAGTATGGCGTGAGATGAACACTCAAATCTCGAACTACATTCGCGGTAAAGTGATGGAGATCCTCATCGTGGGTAGCGTAAGTTACCTCACGTTCGCGATTCTAGATTTGCGCTATTCCGTGCTTCTTGCCGTTGCTGTGGGTTTGTCTGTTTTGATCCCATACATAGGTGCTGCAGCGGTTACCGTACCGGTTACCATTGTCGGTTTGTTCCAATGGGGTTTAACGCCTCCATTTTATTACTTACTGATCGCATACGGTATTATCCAAGCACTTGATGGTAACGTATTAGTGCCAGTACTGTTTTCTGAAGCGGTAAATCTGCACCCAGTCGCCATCATTGTGGCCGTACTGGTATTTGGCGGACTATGGGGCTTCTGGGGCGTGTTCTTTGCCATTCCATTGGCGACGCTCGTCAAAGCGGTTATTAACGCACTGCCAGACGGTGGCGTGAAGCCAGACAAAGAAAACCTGCCGCAAGAGTAGCTTTCTTGTTGGAAGACTGTTGAAACAAAAACACCTCGCCAAGTGCGAGGTGTTTTTGGTTTTAAACTTTGGTTATCGAAGCTTAAGCTTGGTTTAAGTAATCCAAAACCACTTCATGGTGAGTTTTGGTTTTAAACTTATTGAAGACATGTTCGATCACGCCTTCTTCATTGATTAGGAAGCTGATACGGTGAAGGCCATCGTACACTTTGCCCATGAATTTCTACCCTTGGAAATATTCTAAGACCTTATTTTTGACGATTATTTAAAAAATCTATATTTAACAGTAAGTTAAGTTGGTTGATTTTATTTTTTAACTCTAATTATAACAGTTGTCATAATTTTTTGTAAATTGGGCTGTTTTGACGATTATTCAAGTGAAAATCTGTCATAAAAATTTAGTTAATACTACAAGATTATCAATATTTGGTGTGAATAGTCGCCACATCATTGGACGCTAATACTCTTCCTTTTAAGAATTCTTAAATTCACTAAGAATTGGTAAGAAACTCCCCATGAGCTTAACTCATGAACCAATCGATGCAATTCAAAACTACGCTTAGGAGCCGATGGAAACGTGTTTTGGTGTAACGTCTCTGGACATTTCCGTGTTGTGTTCTTGCTAATTTAGCAATTAGCGGATTAGTGTGGGTAAGGCAAAGGTATGATAGTCGTTTGCTCTATACGTCCTACTGCTGGCCTATACCTAATTGATGTATCATGAGAGGCAGAACTTCTTCAGCGACAACAGACGACAATTTACCTATATGTTCAGGTAATATCTGATCCCCCTTCCTTTAGCCCTATTTCCTCAAATGCTTTTTGTAAGGCGACATTAATTACTAGTGTTCTTTCTTGCTCAGAGTGCAACTGCAAGTGACTAGGGACAATTGAAGCTATTACATTTTCAATAGATTGTTCAGGTATAGCTTTATAATCATAAGCATCTTGTATTTCAGTAAGAGAAAGATCTAGGTCAACTCTTAATTCTAGTTCTGTCCCAGAAACAGGATCTATTGCATATTGGTGAGAATGACTCTCCTTGACCTAGACAACCAACAACTCGTTGCATGCCAAAGTATTCTGCATAAAAAAAGATTAAGCCTGTTTTCTGATCACCTCGCACCGCTAAACAGTGTAATGGAACCCCTGTAGGGCGGTTAGATATTAGGTCTCTAACATAGTAATAGCCAAAACAAGCCTCGGCATTTTTGGCTGTCAAATATGAAATTGCATTTTGACACATTCCCGTAGATTGATTGGCATCACTAACCACTGCTAACGCAGACTTTACTATAGAACGCCCTGCGTCAGTACCACCAAAACTTAGCTTAAATTTCATCATCTCAGGGCTATATGTAGATTTAACCTGAGCATTTTCTAGAAAGGAATTAATGTCGGCATTTGGGTGCTTTCTGGCTACACCTTTAAGCATTCCTTTTGCTTCTAGCATTGTCCTAGCTTGAATAGAAATTTGAACTTTGTCACTAACAACACTTACACTTGAACGGCATCTGGCACATCGTAAATATTTGCGGTTATTTCACTCATTAAGCGGTGATCTAAGAGAACTTGAAGGATAGTACTTGTTGTTTCAGCACAAGGGACAATAGTGTTATTTGCTAAATCAAAGTTAAGCCCCCAACCTCTAGCTGTATTTATAGCCATTAATTTTGTTATAAAGTTGGGGCTCGTGTAGACCTTTTTATCTTCAATAACTCCCATTCGGCGTAACTGCATTGAATTAGTACCAACATATTCAACGATAGGCTGTAAATCAGAGAATAAATTACTAAATGAAGGATTTTGTTGTAGTTGCGTAAATGCCTGTGAGTATGCCTCACGATATTTCATAGATGATTCGAAACCGCGCTTATTCGCAATAAATGCAACATTATTAATAACATAAAAATCAAAGTTCTTTTCAATCGAGAAACTATTATCTACTACACCTGATAGTTCGCCATTTGTAAACACCATATTAATATACTTATTAGGATATGAAGTTTTCCAAGTCGAGGTAGATCTTTTCACTGCATATACGGTCACACCATTTGCTATGTATTTAACTACGTAGCCATTAGAACCTTTTAAATCATTGCTATCATTTATTCGATGCTCTGGTTCTAAACGATCAACTAGTGCCTTCAAATTTGAAAAATTTGTTGTTGTAGAATCTAGAGTTAGACAACTGTTTTCATTTGTCTGAGCAATATAAGAATATGGAGAATGTTCTGTAATTCTCTCTATTTCCGTATTTACAAATGTTTTAAATTGCCGATTAAGATCAGTTTCCGTTTGAACATAAAAGGTTCTAAATTTTTCCTGTGACCTACTATTTTTAAAAACCCATAAATGTGGTGTTGCATTGGCAAAGTCAAATGCTCTTAATAATTGAAATTCAGCATCCATTAGTTTGTATCCTTTGAAATGTAAAAGTCTTGAATTGATTGAAACTTATAATTACCAGGGGTTAGAGATCCTTTCTTCAATACTCGAACGTCCCTTTCTTCATCATTTATTACAATTTTTGCTTCATATAATTTCCAACCAAACATTAATAAAATCGGGTTCATTATTATTTGCCCTGACTTATAAGTAATTGCAAACATCCACAGTAAAAACACCACGAACCCTAACATTTTCTCAGGAGCGTCATAACTTATCCCCATAAATGAAACTACGTAAGGAAATACGTAATTAATAATGTCATTCGGAATTGTTTTTGAGCTTTTAACTTCGCCATCAAAAGGGTAGGAGATTTTTTTCAAAGATATGTTTGAAATGATTACCGAAATGATGCTAATAACAATGAAGATAATTGAAAAATATGGATGTTGAAACGGATTAAATAAGCAATTGTCTATGTCAGAAAAATCGCAAAATGAATTACTCCACCATGATATAGGTATGTCTTGCACTGCTAGAATTAATGCTAGTGGCAAATACGATCCTAAAAAAATTATAAATCCAGACGTAAGTTTAAACTGCATATATTAAGACCATTTCGATATCCTTGAGAAAATGTATGAGGCACACACCGTGCCAAAGCGCCTAACTCCTCTTGAGGCGTTTGTTAGGTTTACTCTACTTTCACTGTCCTCATGAACATATCTGGCGTCATGACTTTGGTCTTTATGCCAAATGTTGTGTATACAATTGAAGCCTTTTCAACCATTTTTTCGTCTCCACAGACAAAATACCTAGAACTTGATGCCAGAAGAACATGTTCAGCATCTGTCGTTACATTATTTGTATTGTTTCTTCTATCGATGGTTTCCCAATATGCTGGAAAGAAAACTAAAATGTTATATGAGGTAGTAATTTTTTCACCAAAAGGAATCGTATCGGTACTTTTCCCTGTAATTGAAAGAAAAGAATTCACGATACTTTCAAAGTTCTCTGTTATTTCTTCCTTTGTAGATAACCAATACTTATAAAGTGGCATATTTTCTATGGCTGCAAATGCAGGATTACCTAAAGCCATGACTTCTTTCAGTGAAGCTCTAAATTTTTTTTGAATTCTATGATCATTTAGTATGTCAACTCTCAAAGCTTCTACAAAATCCATTAAAAGCTTCGGGGACATTTTCCTTCCATTTTTGTCTAGATAAGGAACAACAATATTATCAGATGACAGTTCATCTACAGCTACTTCATACTCATCGAAAGGTAAAAAGCTAGCGACACTTTGACCTGCAATAGTAGAGTCTTCTTTTACTGCATCAAAAACTTGCTTAATTGGAACCCTTTCAATTAAAACATCTTCATTGTTCTGAGACAAACCTACACAGTAACCATCAGAAACCCTCTGTGTCTCAGCAAGATCCTTATTTACATATTCTTCGCTACGACAACGCGACAAGTCACGCATATGAGCGCATGAGAATGGGGTTTTATACTTTCTTTTTACAGACTGTATAGCGCTATTAAACTCTTGACCTCTGCGTGTTTGAAACAAGTCTTGAAAGACATTCCAGTCTAAATAAATTGATTTCATTTATGTTACCTAACTCCTGCTAAACTCAAAAACCTAATGCTTTATAGACTGATTTTTTCCATATTGCTGTCATTCATTATGAAACTCAACCAGTATAAACCTGTTGTGTGAATCGAAAGAAAATTTCGGGAAAAAGCGACGGAACATTTCCGTATAGCTCTCCACCCCACCACATGGATTAGATTAATTTGGTCTGTTCTAGAGCATTCGTGAGAGTCGGTTCGGACGCTCTATAAAAGTTTGGGGCAGTTCCGAGTTGCGAAGTGCCAACTGTCCCATTGTCTTCCGTGGAGAACTACATCTCAGTTGTTTGTTTAGATGACAGTTATATCGATGGTATCTTCATGAAGTTCTTGATGATTTTTTAGTGATTGAGAAAGAAAACCACGCTCTATCTTTCCATCGCCTACGTAGAACAGCTTAGAGTTAGTCGGGAAGTATGCGTTTTGAACTTCTTTAACTCTAACTTTTTCGATAGGTTTAATTTCTTCACCTTCTTCAGGGCTAGAGCCTTTAACATGCTCTGATATTGACACAAACGTCTGAGTATCACTTGGCAGATTCTTCCCAACAAATGACAGAATAGTCGCCAAGTTAGTATCATCAATATCCTCCTTGAGAATAGCGTCAAGCAAGAATGGTAGTCTATGGGCTGTTTTCGATTTCATTATCATAGCGTTTAAAGCAAAGTGATAAGCCATGACGGTTTTGTGAAGTTCAACACCTTGACGAGGGAAAGAATGAATTTTATACAAATCCAGATACCGAGAGTCGGTTAAAGGTTTCAGCTCTAACTGTGATGTGTACTCTGTAAATATCTTCTCGAATGCCTTTTCCTTCCTAATTCGTGAGAAGATTGTCTCTTGTTCTGTGACCATAGAACCTAGAGAGTGTTTAACGCCTTCTAACTCGCTCTCCGAGTGCTCAATATCTGCTTGCATTTGCTTGTATAGCGTAATATTTGCTTTATTTGTCACCCATTGTTCAAAAGTAACTCCGTCTACGTTTTTGTCCAAAAGTACGCCATAATCATTAAAAATTTCATTATCGATAGTCGTCATTTTCTTCTTAGACGAGTTTATCTTGGATTTTTTATCGATTAGCTTATCTGTAATGTGAGACTCAAGTTCGACAGTATCATTATATTTTTGATAATGGCTGTACAATCCTTCAAGAGAGTATGACAGAACCTGCGTGCAGGCTGGACAGCGATCAATATCGTTGTAATTCTGTTTCTTGATATTTCTCTTGGTTCTTTTTAGGATTTTATGGTGATTCTGCAATAGAGAAAGTTCATTACAAAGCTTTATGTACTGGTTTCTTTCCTCCTCTAATGAATTTGACTTTACAACGTAATTTTCAATATAGGCTTCTGCTTGCTCGCCAAACGCTTCGTCGACCAAGTTAGAAAATTGGAACTCTGCTTTCTTACTGTATCGTTTGAGATTGTTTATATCAGCAGATAATCGATCTCTTTCCTTTGTTAACCTTCTATGCTCTACGCGATCAAAGCTATTACTTATACCCAGGTAATAGTCTAAATAGTCGTCTTTAAATCCCTTGTAATATTGAAGATTAGAGAATGACTCGCGCAAATATACCCAGCCGACAGACTGAGAAATATAATATGGCAAAAACATGCTTTCGAGTGGAGCTGATTTTAGTTCGCCTTTTTGCTCAAGAATAAGTGAAAATCCAACTAAATCTCTTATGTAGTCCTTTAGTCTAACGTGCTCAACACTGTTATCAGCATCTATTCCATGGAAAGGAACTATTTTCCCATTTGGCTCTTTGACATAGATGGATTTTGAGTCTCTTACTATGGTATAAGATTCCTCAATACCACCTATTTTCTTAGTAAGGTCTACTCTGAAAGTCGGCTGATATGAGAGAATTTCATCTAAATTTTCTCTAACGTCATTCACACCAAACGCATACAATAGGCTCTGGATCAAAGAGCTTTTACCTGATGTGTTGCGTCCACTAATTATGTTTACACCAGGTGAAAACTCTTTACTGAAACAAGAATTATGTGATTCTGAGCTGACAAATAATCTGTTGAACGTAATTGTTGTGTTCATTACAAGGCCTCACCGTGTTGCTCTACAAATGCGCATAAAGTACAGAAGAAAATATCAATATCTCTTAGATTGATGCTATTTTTACTTTTAATATCAGAAACGTATGCCTCAAACATTTCTTCATGGCTGTAGTAGTCCATAGAGTAGTCATTGTCCTTAACAAAGCTTTTGATTATCTGATGTTCGTTATTCATCATGTCCTTTAAAAGTTCAAATGTGTTCCTAATATAGTTTTCATGACTATTTTGGATACCTATAGGAACTCGAAACTTACGGGCTAATTCTGTTGAGTGCTCTCTCCATAGCTGGAATGTCTTTTGGTCTGTTTCAATGATATCAATCGCTTTCTTGATTTCATCGCCCTCAACCCTCTTAGAACTGTCAAGTAAGGTAATAACTTTGTCTTGGTTGTAAATGACTTCAACTTCCCTAAACAGGCTAAGAAGCAACTCAACGGCAGCGAAAGAATCTGATACATGTGGAAACTTCCTACTCATTAGCCCGACTAGGCAATCTTTTTGTGCACTCTTTGTCCGTGGAAAATCTACCCATTGGATATGTAGATTATCGAGTTCAGGTTTGTGGTAAGTAAGTTTTTCCTTGCTACAGAAACTGTCTACTTTCTTGGTGATTTTGTCTTTGATATCTTCAGGAAAGGAATCGTATTTACACTTACAGTTCTGCTCGTTAAGGAGGCTTGATAATTCCTTTTTTCCATCATCCTTTTCTTGCTTATTCGGCGTGTATTTAAGCTCGATGTCGGAGTTGGATACAAACGTTAGCTCATGAGTATAGCTTTGACATTTAGGCGCTGGGTCGTTTCTGAGGTCGTTTCCAACTTCAAGCATCTTAGCTATCACTTCAGAGAAACGCTCATTTATCGTCCAGACCTTGCCTGAAAGCTTTTTGGCCTGATAAGAATGCACTTCTTCGATATTGCTGCGGCAGTCTGTTCTGTAGCAGAATAGGAAGTCGTCATGATGTTCAATACTCAGAAAGAACTCTCTTCCTTTGAATCGATTATATTCGTTCAGGAGTATGTACAGCGCACAATTGCGCTGAAACTCGAACCCCAATAAAGCATCAATACCCGAGTTAGCTGATTTTTTTCTTTTACTCAAAGCTTCACCTTAATCAAAACCCTCATAGCAACTTCATCAGACAATGCTGTTCACCTTTAAACTTTGTGACATATTGCCACTAAAGTTGCTCAGTATGGAGGAACAGATTTTGCTTCTATATTCCTGTATAGAAAAACATTTTTGCATACTTTAGGTAAAACGCATATCCCACCGCGCTCATATTCAGTTGTTTTAAGTCAAAGATTAGCTACTTAAAGTGAGGGGCAGGTCTTGCCATTCGCCTATACATTAGCTTTATTATGGCAAGCATCGATAATGAGATGTTAAGCGTAACTTTACTCCAACTTTTAGGGCAAAGGCGGTACTAGTGGTGATCGATCTGGCCCGTCTCTGGATACAAACGTTTTAGAATATTGGCTCTAAGCCACTTCTGTCTCACTGTAAGTTCTCAGTTCGAAATTGAGAAAAACGTCAGAATAAAACGCCCAATTGGGAAAAACGTCAGAATAAAACACCCAATCGGGAAAAACGTCAGAATAAGGAAGCCAGCGGGGAAAGCATAATTAAACGAAATGGGGCAGATAGTGGGGTGCTTAAAGTAATCTATACTTGCTCTAAGAACATATCAGTCTGAAATTCAGCTTTCTTATTATGAAGCCCACGAGCTTCTAACCAAGAGTAAAATCGACTTCTGGAAATCGATACGCCACGCTCTTTAAGCTTTCTTAGAATTCCAGCTTTGGAGGTATTGTTATCAATAAGGTTCAATATATAGGCGGTGTGTTCATCAAGTTTTGATTTAACTTTCTGCCCCTTCTGACGACCAGATGGTAAGCCTTTAGCCTTACGTTTAGCGTGGCCTGCTTTAGCCCTCTCAGAGCGCTTCTGAGCCTCTACAGCACTAGCAAAAGATTCCCCTATAACGGTAAAAATGATTTCTGCATTGTCGGCGTTCTTTGCGTTTATGAGGGTGTCGTTGTATGCCAAATGTAGTTCACCGTATGAGGCTATCTGGCCGATAGCGCCGACTAGTTCCATAACTTTACTGCGCCCAAGTCGAGTGATGTCTGATACGATGATGCTTTGTTGTGAAGCTATAAGTGAAGATAGTTTTCTATCACTCAGTTCTGTCTTGGAAGCAGATACATGCTCTTCAATCCAGTCAGATATGAATATGCCACGTTTATTAGCGTATGCCTTGATAGCTTCTCTTTGAGATTCGCCATCTGCTTTTCGTGAATCTGATACTCGAATGTAGCCAATCATGTCTGCTCCCAAAGTAGATAGTTAGTAGCTCATAGAAGGTTATTTGCTGTTTAGGTAGTCCAACACGACCTCATGGTGATCTTTGGTCTTGAACTTGTTAAATACATGCTCAAGGTTGCCTGACTCATCAATCAGGAAACTTGTTCTTACAACGCCCATATTTTCGCGCCCCATGAACTTTTTGAGTTGCCAAACACCGTACTTCTCACATACTTTGTGTTCTTCATCGGCTAACAGAGTGAAGTTTAGCTCTTGCTTGTTGATAAAGTTCGTCAGTTTTTTCGGGGTGTCTGGGCTTAAACCAAGCACAACAACGTTGTGGGCGTCTAATTCAGCTTTAGTGTCACGCAGTCCTTGAGCCTGAATTGTGCATCCAGGAGTTGAAGCTCGTGGGTAGAAGTAGAGCAGTACCTTCTTTCCTTGAAGCTCAGAGAGCGTCACTGGGTTATTGTCTTGGTCATTCAGAGTAAAATCTGGTGCAGTTTGTCCAGCTTCGATTATCATCGGTTTAATCCTTACTTTCTAAATTAATGTTATGTGTCGTTGAGTTCTTCACTCTGTCCTTTTTAGTGCATTTTTGTTTCGTTAGAGTGTTCATTTTTATCAATAACTATCTGTCCTGTCTAGTGATTACACTATACAGGATGTTTTTATCTAAAATCACCTTTGATAAGATTATCTGGCCTTGCTTTAACTACCTTGTCCATCGCTTTTTCGCGCTCACTTTCATGTAACATATCCATAAGCTCTTCAACCATCTTTAAGTGACTAGCAGCTTGTATAGCTAATGCTTGCTCATGGCATCTAGCGAGATCTAGATACTCTTTTTTCTTTTTATTTGCTTGAGTTTTATCGTTTTTCAGTTGTTTCACTTCCGCTTGTAATACATCAATAGGTGATTGGTTTGAGTCATCCTGAGCCACGCGAGCTTCGAGTGATTTACTCTTCACCATAGCTTGAACATCCTCATGCCTGCGCAGTGATCCAACAGAAAGCCCTGCTTCTTTCTCGACGGTGCTATTGTTGATTTTTAGTTTGCCTTCTCGGCTTTTTTTTCTTAGCTCGCGATTTTCAGGTTTACTCTCTAACAGTCGTTCTAGGGCTCTTATTAGCTTGTTTTTAGTAGCTTGTGTCATTACGCAGTTACTCCGAAAGGTATTAGAAGTTCCTTTACTTCAAGTGGCATTTCAACAGGTTCATAAGTTATATCTAAGTCATTCATAATTCGCTCGGCAGCGGTGATTTTGATATATGCTTCACTTGCTGTTTGAGGCGTTAACTCATCATGCTCAATATCCCATAACATATTGATTTCAGCCTCTTTGCGTTTAGCCTCCGCAAAAACAGCATCTACAATGTAGTCGTTTTTACAGTCTACACATTCTAAAAGGTTGACCTGTGTGCGCAGGCTGCAACTTGTTGAAGTGCAGTAAACGCCAGGGGCTACAGCATGGATGTGACGTTTCTGATCTCGGATTTGTTTTTTCCAGTAATTGAGCGATAGCATGTCGTCATCGACTTTATCTTTGAACAGGTTGCGTTCAGCCTTCATCATGTTTTTGGTGAACTCTTTACCTTTACCTCCAGCAACGCGTTCTTTATTCGCCAGCTTCTTATAGATTTTTAGGTAGATCTGCGCTTTTTTATCAACCCTTTCATCATCAATAGCGCAAGCCAAGCTTTGTTTTTGCTTTCTGATTTTCTGGAATTTACTGGCATTCTTAGCGTAATGCCTTGTCATTGCCATTGATACGTGGCTGAACTGTTGCTTGAGTTGTGGAAACGCGCAAAGCTCGAAGCCGATAAGGTAGTAAGCAAACGAACGGCGAAGCTGGTGTCCTGAGAACTCGTAGTCGTCACCCACATTAAATGAAAGGTTAGGGTCGGAAATCTTCAAGTCAATTATATCGTCATTGGTTAACACAAGTTTTTCTGCCAATGTGCCTTCAAACCAACTCGCAATATGCTTTCCAAGTTGGTCTTTAGTAATAGCTGCATAGTCCTCCGTTACCTTATGGAAAAACGTTTTGCTATCAGAATGACGCTTTCTAAGTGGTGAATGTAGCGCTTGTAGAATCTCGTAAGCCTTTTTTCCGACCTCTGTAGTCACAAACTCATCTTGCTTTGATTGGGAGCCTTTGGCCGTTTTTGACAGGTCTGCATGAATAATATGAATGATTTGCTTGGATATGGTTTCTTCTGAGCACCCATTTGTCGTATGTAGGTGAAAGATTTCATCAATACGCATTCCCGTTCTAGACATTAACGCCCATAGGCAAACGCCGTTGAGTTGTTTAAATAATGATCGTGCCTCTTTAAGGCCTATAACTACTCTGTTACCAACCTTCAATGTTCTATCTGGATGGAAGTTGTCAGCGTATTCAAGGCGTATTACGGGCTTGTGCCTGTATAGTAATTCAAGGGTCGTTGCTTGTGTCGGATTACTTAGTGCGAGAAAAGCAGATTGAAAGTCAGTTGTTCTTTCTTTATTACCTTTATCTGTCTTAGTTAAATACCACTTAAGCCCGCCATTTTTTAATATTGCCTCATCGCTGATAAGGTACTTTGCATACTCTAGATAGGCTTTGTCATAATAGGTAGTAATGTAATCGGCTAGCTTGCTTAGTTGATCGCGAATTGGGTATAACTCGTTAACTAATGCTTCTGATTTTTGAAGTCCTAAACAATATAATCTCTGCGGCATAACTGTATATTGTTCAGTTTCTTTAAGGGCTAAACCAAAATCGGATGCCGCTAATTTCTTTTCAAAGTTAATCTCAAACGATAGGCCTTTGGCCTCAGATCGCAGCTTGTTGAGAGCTATATAGGTTGTATCTCGCTCGAAGTCGATATCAGTGAAGTCGCTCAACACCCAAGACTCTAATAGGTCAAAACTTAAAAATTCAAAGCTGTTGTAACCTTCACTTAAAAGAGCGGGAACGAATTTCTTTAAGATAACGACAGTCTTGTAGATGGAAAGAAAGGAGTAATCCTTGGACGATAACCACATCATCTTTAAAGCAAGCGCTATCAATTGAATCCTGAGGTTACGCTCCATCACTTTTCCATTAAGCGTGAAGTCTATAGTGGATGTTTGGGTAGCATTTGGCTCAAAGAAGTCTTGAAGTTTTCGCCATGCGGCATTGTCCCCAATTTTACCCAGCGATTCGCCAGTGACGCTAAATCCAATATCTAGCACTTCAAGCTCATCCAACTTCCCCCTCTTTATTGCAGGCCTTAATACGTCATTCAGGTAATTAGTGTAGATACCAACATTGTTTTGCGCCTTTACAATGGCACTTTGTCTGTCTACGTTAGGTAGCTTTATCATGGCTAGCTCCTCATTATCGGTATAAACCTAAAATAGCATGGTCAGTTGATACTCTAGGGTGACGCCCGTTTTTCAAAAATAATGCCATGGCACCTTCGTATACCTTCTTACTTGCTCCGTCCAGAGTGAACTCAAAAGCTTTGATTTTTTCGTGGACTTCCTCTTTCGCATTGGGGTACTGGTTTAAGGATTCTTTCAACACGTCAATGAAAGAAATAAGTTTATAGATAGATTGAACCTCATCGACGGCTTTGGCCGATTGGCATTTATGGCACATATCGTATTCAGTGCATGGCAATGGTAATTTCATTGCATTATTGGTTTTTCGCTGCGTACTTTTGCGCCCTTCAATACTTTGCTCACCATTACAATAAATGCCATTTGGGTTGGTTTTTGATTTTTCTTCTTGTTTCTTTTCCCATTCTTCATGCGCAAGCATGGTAATACCAAGCTTGGCTGCAATCGCAGATTTAGCTTGCTCTAAGGTCGAGTTGTCATTTAAATGTTCTATGACTTGTATAGCTTGTGAGATGATTATTTTGTTGAGAGTCGGATCACCATTAACATAATGTTTGTCAATGGTCGAAAGCAGGTTTTGAAGGACACTCTGAACCCCACTTTTACCGCTGTTGGAATATACTTGGTTACTGGTCATTTCTCGCCAGCGGCTCGATTGGAGTGAAATGAAGTATTCACCTGATTCAACTGACCACGTATTCATTAGGTTGGACGAAATAGGGGTAACTCCATCCCAGTCCCTAGGAGCTTGTTTGCTATTGCCTCGTTTGAGCAACAATCGCTCATGATTTTTAGATTTTTGCTTATCTGCCAACTCTGTGGCGAACTGTTCAATATCTTGGATAACACGCTTATTCGCAGTAGAAATAGAGAAGCTATTACTGTCACCATTTCGGTAATTGAACGAAACAAGGATTTTGCCATCGGAATTTTTCTCTGAATAAATAAGTGGTAGTAAAATGCCCTTGAGTGACAAGTCTGTGTAGCACGATAAAATGCAATAGGCGGCATTAGTTGCGCCATGTGTTGAGCTTGCTTTTGAGCAAGGGCGAGCTACTTTACTTATACTGACTCTACCAAGTTCATTAGTTTCTTTGGTTAACTCGATAACATGTTGGTTTCGATAGCTATAAAATAGCTCTTTAAACCAAGGAAGGCAGGATTTCCGAGTGGGTGAGAGCAGGTTTAACTCCACTACTAGATGTTTGTTTATTTCGTTTACATGAAAGGAGCCGTTTTTCTCTCCTTGGTTATTAAGAGTGAATAGTAACTCTGAACCTTCTGCGTCACCGCCGTATAGTGCTGAAAGTGCCTCAAGGGTTTTAATGAATTTTACTCCATCACGCTTATCAACATCGAAGCTCTCATTGGTAAAAACAGCGTCTACCTCTTTGTTTGCTCGTGCTTTAAAGCTCGACACTTTGACCACCTGTAAGCTTTTATCCCGCTCACTAGTCTGAATCGTAACTGGATGGGCAATGCTTTGTACGTCGCTATCGTTCAATGAGGTAAAAAAACATATCAAGTGATAGGCCGCTCCCATCGTTAGATTAAACGCAGCGGAAGGTTTTACAGACGCCCCATTTTTGCTTTGACCATGTGTTTGAGTTTTTAAAGCGGTTTGAATTGAAATTACTTCTTGGTGTCCCTCGAAATCAATAACGACAGGAAGTTCGTCAGGCAGGGCTAGATTTTTTTCTTTAGCTGCAATGAGCTGCGGAGCTAAGGTGAAAAATAACTCACTCAACCGTGTTACAAGTGTTTTTTCTTCAAAACTTGAGTAGCCTTTGTATGGCGTTCTTTCGCCAGTAAACCCTCTGTGCTGGGTTGCCCATAATTCTGAGGGGAGTCCGCACCATACAAGTGATGTGCGAAGAGATGAAGTGATAATCGATGCTGAGACTTCTTTGATGCCTAACCTATCACCGTGACTCATTTCCCAGAGCTTTTTTGATGGGTGGTACATTTTAATGCGATTTCTTAATTCACCATCATTTCCCGCGTATTTCAAATAGCCAACTTCGCTAAAAGGGTCAACGCTTAAAGCGTCGCAAAAGGCAATGTAAGCTCGTAATGTCTCGTAATTTCCAGTGACGGTTCTTGCAGACTTTCCATTATCAAAATACTTATGGGCTTGTTTGCAAAAGCTTCTCAAATAAGAGGTACGGCTTTTGATTTTGTCATTATAACTATTTGCACCAACGTGTAATAAGTGTGATACATCAAAGTCGGTTACTGTCCTGCTTTTGGAACCCTTATAGGGAATAGTAAGGTGTAACGCAGTGACATTTTTGTTATTTCTAATATGCTTTACTGTCTTTGAGTTTTTAGAAAGTGGGCTTTTTGCCATGCTACCACCCTCCGTTTATCTTGCGGTTTTTATTCCTTGCGACTCTTAATTGGATGTCGAATTTATTCATGAACTTAATGTATTTTTCTGTAGTTGATGTGCTTTCATGTCCCATTAGATCTGCTAATTCACCCATCAAAGAATCATAAACAACCTGTCGTTTCTGAGACTCATTCCAAAGCCAATGTGTGGCGTAAGTCGAACGCAAGTCATGGATTCGATAGTACCAGCTCGTCTCTATTGCTCGAATGTGCTGTCTCAGCACCCCAAAATGCACTTCTAGAGTATTTTCTGTATATGGTCGCCCTTTGTTGGAGACAAAAAGGTACTCAGTAGTATCTTGTTCTTTTTTAGAATCAATCAGCTCTTTTCGTCGAATTAGGTTCTTTTGCCGCTGGTTACTTTCTTTGTATTGCTCTAATTCTTCATATAGTGCGATAGGGATTTCAATGGTGCGTGGCTTACTACCTTTGGTGTGTGTGATGTGTACTGGCACCACCTCTAGTCCACTGCAATCCTTGTCACCAATATTACGAGCAGGGAAATGGGTAGCTTCATCAACTCTTGCTCCTGTCTCCACGCATAATTTAAGCATCAAGGAAATAGTCTTTGGTAATATATCTAGATGTTGATAGAACAGCTCCTTATGATCGAACGGCATAGGTTTCAACTTTTTATACGTAGGTGTTTGATCGCTTTTGGGAAACATCTTCATGATGTTTGATACTTCATAGAGTCGCTTTGCGCCAAACTTGGTATGACCAAGCACGTCGTGTTGATTGATACCTTCGTAACCTTCCACTTTGCTAAAGTGTGTCAATATATGATCATTGTCATTCTTGATGTAACCGTATTTTTGCATCCACTTATAAAAACCAATGACAGCACCCATATAGCTTTTTGCAGAGTTAAGCGAATACGCTTCGTTACCAGTTGCATTTTTTTTAGAGCGACAGTTAGCTAAAAGGTGTTCAGCAAAGCGCCAAGGTGCACCTTCTTCTTCATACTTCGATAATGTTTTATAAGTTAAATATTCAGGTTGTATTTGATTATCGTTTTCGTCAAGTTGGGGCTGATGGGTGGAATCTAAGTAACGAGTAAAAGCCAGTAAGCCCTTTGCAATTGAGTCAGTATCCTTGATTGCCTCTTCACCACGTAGTTTAGATACAAGGTAAAGAGATTGTGGGTAAACAACCTTCCCATCGGGCGCAATGATAATATCTGTTTTCTTTAGGCGTGATTCTAGATTAGAAGGGGAAAGGTAAGGGGAATAAGTCACCATTCCAGTTTCAATACTGACACTCTCTGATACTTTTAGTTTTGCTAACGTATCTACCTCAATGGATAGTAAACGGAAGTCGTCATAAATATCAGAATGTTTTTCCTCATGTGTTTCTATCACAAAACAACCCTCAATATGTTACCTACATATCAAAGATAGATTTGTCATAAAAAATAGTCAAGGTTTTCTGTCATTAAAATTATTCAGGGGTGAATCTCTTTTCCCCCAAACACCGAACTGATCTGCTGCTGCGTGATCTTCATCAGATAACAGGGTGAAGTTGAGTTGGTCACGTTCAATGAATTTGCCCAAACGTTTTACTGGATCAATGCTTACGCCAAGTACCACAACATTGTGGGCGTCTAATTCCGCTTTGGTGTCACGAAGCCCTTGAGCTTGAACAGTACAACCTGGTGTCATTGCTTTCGGGTAGAAATAAAAGAGGACTTTTTTACCTGCGAAATCTGCGAGAGAAACGGTATTGCCATCTTGGTCTAAAAGTGAAAAGGCAGGAGCTGGGGTGCCTGCGGTTAAGGTATTCATTGAGCTTTCCTTTCTTTATTATGCTTATTGACTGTTTTTTATAAAATTAAGTGAGCCTTGCACCGTTAATTCGCTGCATAAGCTTTGAAATTCTTCTTCAAGCTGCATGAGATTGCAGTCATTATTTACTTCAGCCACAAGAGTAATATGAAACTGGTCTTGTTTAGTGTCTAGCTTTAATTTGCTGATCGTTTGTGCACTTAAAGTCGAAATACCAATGCCACGCTCGGCAAAGAACTCTGTGAACTTTTCAGTGAGCCCTAATTTATCTTCAGATTCAACAAACACTTCTACGCGATATACATTGTCGCTCTGCGTATGAGGCGATGTGCGCTTCACAATAGTGATTAGGTCGTGCTGCTGGCTGATGAGTGGCAAACTCGTTTCTACCCGAGCGATACTGTTGTTGTTGCCAGAAAGTAGCATAATCAGGGTGAACTCATTGCCAAACAGTGCAATGCGGCTATCGATGATATTGCATCCCGCTTCTGTTACGAGGTGGGTGATGCAATTGCTAATACCTGGACGGTCTTCGCCAACGGCGGTAATCACTAAATGTTGTGGCATGATATGCAGATTTTTTGTGGATGTTATTTTGCATGGTAGCACAGGAAATTAGCGTAGGTAGTTAAGGCGCTTGAATAATTATCTACTTAAAGCGGTGTTTTCGGGCGAGATAGTTCAAGGAAATGGTATTAACGCCAAATATTGACGTGAGTTTGTCATCTAACAGCTCATGAACGCTTGTGTTTCTTTGGGATGTTACAGTACCATGAAGAATGAATTTGAAAAGGAGATGGACATGTTTTCAGGAAGCTTAGTTGCGCTAGTTACCCCATTTAATGAAGAAGGCGAAGTCGATTACGATAGCCTGAAGAAACTAGTGGAATATCACGTTGCTGCCGGCACAGACGGACTTGTAGCTGTGGGAACAACAGGTGAATCGGCAACACTTACTATTGAAGAGCATGTCAAAGTCGTCCAAAAGACAGTTGAGTATGCTGATGGCCGTATTCCTGTTATCGCGGGCACGGGTGCAAATGCAACTCATGAGTCGGTGACGTTCAGCCGATTATTGCAAGGTTCGGGCATTGTTGCCGTACTTAGCGTAACGCCGTACTACAATAAGCCGACGCAAGAAGGCTTGTATCAACACTATAAAGCCATTGCTGAAGTCAGTGATGTGCCTATCATTCTTTATAACGTACCAGGGCGTACTGCAGTAGACCTACTTCCTGATACGGTCGCTCGCCTTTCAAAGCTTGATAAAATCGTTGCTCTTAAGGATGCAACGGGAGATCTGTCACGAATTGAAAAACATCATGAACTTTGTGGCAAAGATTTCATCTTACTAAGTGGTGATGATGCAACAGGCCTAGAGTTTGTTAAACAGGGTGGTCAAGGTGTTATCTCTGTGACGTCAAATGTTGCAGCTGCTGATATGGCAACCATGTTTAAGTTGGCGGCTGAAGGCAACTTTGATGAAGCGGAAATCATCAATCAACGCATTATGACGTTGCATAAAAACTTGTTTGTAGAAGCGAGCCCAATTCCAGTTAAGTGGGTGACACTACAACTTGGTTTAATTGCCCATGGTGGTTTACGTTTACCATTAGTAGAGCTAACTGAAGAAGCTCAACAAGTGGTTCGCCAAGCAATGGCCGATGCTGGCATTATCTAAATATATTGAATAGGGGGGCGGCTTGCTCCCTTGAAAGCATTAGGAGTACTGATGAAGCTTTCTGCTCAGCTAGTGACAGGTTCACTGGCTGTTTTTGTTCTAAGCGCTTGCTCGAGTGATCCATCGGATCGCCGACAAGCCAAAGATGATTTCTCTTATCTTGAAACGCCATCACTTCAACAGATGGTGCTTCCTGAAGAGGCGACCCCACAATTTTACCCAGACTTTGATATCCCCTCTGGCGATTTTCATGGTGAATTAGGTAAAGCGGTTGATATCCGTCCTCCTCAACAAGTGCTGTCACTCATTCCTGGTGCGCGTACTGAACTAAAAGATGGCTTGATCACGCTTTGGTTGGTGAAAAAAGAAGAGAGTGACAAAGTGTGGCAAACCACTCTGGCTATGATTGATCATCATAACACTGGGGTTCGCACTCAAACAGATTCACTGATCGAAACAGACTGGGTTACTTGGAACTCAGAAGATGAAGATGTTGAACTTGGTTCTCGTTATAAGATCGAACGCTTTGAAGCCAATCGTCGTTTTGGTTATAAAATCGAATTGATCGATTGGCGTGAAGGCAACAAAGTTGTGCCTGTATCAACGGCAAACCGTGCTCGCTACAACACGCTTATGACCAACTTAGTGATGTCTGCCTATGATCAAAACCTTCGTTTTGAAGCGGAAAAACGCGCAGAAGAACTCGTGAAGCATATCCCGATTTCTATGGGTAAAGATCGCAGCGGTTTACCCGTGATTATTGCTCGCACACCTTACGATGTATTGTGGCGCTTGATGCCTGATATTTTACCGAAAATGGGTTTTGAGGTTGAAGAGCGAAATCAATCTCAAGGTGTTATTAAGGTTAAATACGCAGAGCCAAATGATGAATTCTGGCAGAGTGTTGGTGTGAAACCATTTGACATGGGTGGCAGTAAGTTTGAGTTCCTAATGGGGGATTTAGACAACCGTACATCGGTGAATATTACCAATTCATCAGGTAAACCTGTTAATGAAGAAGTACTTGCTGAGATGGTTCCGGTGATTGCGACATTGATTGACCGCAACGCTGAAAAATAAACGCTGATAGTATATCTGGCGAGTTGTATAGAGAAATAGGATACCTTTTGGGTGTCCTATTTTTTTTGCTCTTCTTCTTCGTCTTCGTGTCTTTGCTTATCGAGTTCATTTAAACGATCGAGATCTTGTGATGATCGAGTTGGTTTATCAAATTTCATATTGGCAGTGTTTTTGAGCACCATAATGTTACCGATAATCACGGCCAGTACGATAATCGTGATGACCCAAGGATTGGTTAAGAATTCCATTATGCGTCTCCTATGTTAGTGACGTAGGTTCGGTAGATCTCATTTAAACAGCTTAGCACGCTTTGTTGACCTAAAATGGGATCAGACATTAATGCCGCCTCAATGATTTCAGGCGTTAATAATTCGATGGCTGTTACTGAAACCGGTGCGTAACTGATGTGCCAAGGCTCTGCGGCGACGCCACCTCTGAATACATCGTAAGGGAAGAAAAAATCAAACTCAGGTAATGAGTGCTCCATCCAAGCTTTAAACTCGTGCTGGTGGCCGCTATCGTATTCCCATGGTTCGAGCATAAGCTGGGTGTTATTAGGAAGCCGATTTTTGGCATAAACATCAATATCGCAGCCCCAATGGTGACGACTGGCACCAGGTAGTGCCGACCATCTTAAAATGGCAGAGATTTTTTCATCATCGTTGAGCTTTTCGGTATCGAGTGGCAGGCCATGACCATCGAGAATTGCTCTGTCACCGCTAAATTTTCCGTTCCAAATTGCACGCTGACGCGAAAAATCCCGAAAACCACTGGCAATGGTCAATTCAAACCCGTCTTGTTTGGCTTTTTTGTAGAGTGACAGCCAAGCTTGCTTCATTTGATGGTGAAGTAATAAAGTTTGAGTATGGGTCGATACTTCTATCAAATGCCCCATAGATTTGCCGGTCAGTTGTTCGGGATTCATCTTGTTTCTCGGTTTATTTGGCTTTTTACTGCATTATTTAGTGAGCAGCTTTTCGACGGTTTTTTGGTACATGTCAGTCAGCTTTTCTAAATCTGCTACGCTTACGCATTCGTTTACTTTGTGAATTGTGGCGTTGACTGGCCCAAGCTCTATGACTTGCCCACCCATTTTCGCGATAAAACGACCATCGGATGTGCCGCCAGTGGTCAGCAGTTCTGGTTTTTGATGATTCACTTCCGCTACCGCTTCCACTACCGCTTCAAGTAATTTACCCGTTCCGGTTAAGAAAGGTTGGCCGCTTAACGTCCACTTTAGGTCATACTCAAATCCATAAGAGTCGAGAATGGAATGTACGCGGCGTTGGATTTCACTGTCGGTCAGTTCCGTACTAAAACGGAAGTTAAATTGAACATTGAATTCGCCAGGGATCACATTAGATGCACCAGTGCCTGCGTGTAGGTTCGGGATTTGAAAGCTCGTCGGCGGGAAAAACTCGTTGCCGTCATCCCATTTGGTAGAGGCAAGTTCAGCCAGTGCAGATAGAGATAAGTGAACAGGGTTTATCGCAATATGTGGGTAAGCAACATGACCTTGTACACCTTTCACTTTAAGATCACCGGTGATGGAGCCTCGACGGCCATTTTTCACTACATCACCAACGTGATGAGTACTCGAAGGTTCGCCTACGATGCACATATCGATATTTTCACCACGCGCCATCAACGTATCGACTACTCGAGTCGTACCATTGATAAATGGACCTTCTTCATCCGAGGTGATTAACATGCCGATAGAACCTTGATGATCAGGGTGCTCAGCAATGAAGCGCTCCAGAGCGACAATGATACAAGCTAAAGATCCTTTCATGTCGGCTGCGCCACGTCCATGAAGGTGATCTTCTATGATGGTTGGTTCGAATGGTTTGGTATGCCAGTGATCTTCGTTACCTGCGGGCACAACGTCTGTATGGCCTGCAAAAGCAAACAATGGGGATTCTGTACCACGACGCGCCCAAAAGTTGAGTGTGTCTTCAAATTCCATGACTTCGATTTTAAAGCCAATCGCTTCTAATCGTTTGATCATTAATTCTTGGCAACCTGCGTCTTCCGGTGTTACCGAGCGGCGGCTAATAAGATCTTTGGCAAGTGCCAATACCGGGCTATCTGTCATCCTTGATGTTCCTTGTTAGCTAAAAATGGCTGAGTATTGATCAGCTTTAAATCCAAGATGATAGTGACCATCTACCACTAAAATAGGGCGCTTTATCATGGCTGAATGCTCAACCAGCAATGTGATGGCAGTTTCTT